>JASGJX010000010.1:0-125832 GCA_049840655.1 Chryseolinea sp. | reverse complement strand
CAGATATCGTCAAAGTACTCTTCATATCGACATTGTTGGTGTTGAACTTTGATATCCAGTTCCAGTCCTTGTCGATATTGCCAGCGTTGACAACAAGCAAGATAGTCATTTGTTCGGTGATCTTGTAAACAATAATCTGTTAAAATGATAGCCACCTTAGTTCCATTGGACTGAGTATTGAGCCTGTCCGTCGATCAGCTTCGAAGCGTCGTTGGTCGTAACCCGTTGAATGAGGTCGAGCGCATTTGGCCCCTTAAGAGAAAACTCTCCCAGATGTGAGAAATATTCAGGACGCCGACACGATTCCGAAATGTCATGTGCTCTTCAATATCAGATGAAGTATCTGACAGACAGGCATATTGAACCCGGCGAACTGTACCATCTCGCCTCCGAGTTTTACGTGGACGTCATTCAAAGGAATTTTCTTGGAATCCATATCAGTATTTGAAAGTGTGATGGAACTGAAACAGAGCGTTTTGAGATAACTATTGGTTATTGCAGGGCTTTTCCTCTTCTCTATAGAGGTCAGGATGTCGGACTTCACCTTCTTCGACCTTTACCATCTCTTGTTTAAGGTACGTCCGTGCCTCCTGCGGATCGGCAGTCGGGGAGAGGGAGGATTGAACTTTCGCATCAACACCATCATGCCATCACTTGCCTTATTAAGGGAATCGATGGCGGCTTCGATCTCCTTCTTTTTTGGCGTGGGCATGTCGGGCGTCTTCGCGATTTTGTCTTTGAGAGTTTCCGTCAGCTTAAAGATGTTGTCAAGCTTGGGCATCACCTCGTTGTGAACGGCCATCACACTATCGTTTAAGGCTTTGTTAGGATCAGTCGAGATGGCTTCAGCCTCCTCGTGATGGTTATGGTCATGATCCTCCGTTTTCTTACCACAGCTGTATAAGGCAATAACGAAAAGCAAGAGAATTAACCGGGGGCTCATTTTCATAGGACGCTGATTTTCCGCCAAAGGTAATAGTTAGGAGCGACTAACAATCATTAGTTTTTTGCCTTAACTGCCAGGATGCTGACGAATTATATGGTCTTTTATGAAATATTTCTTCAAACATCAAAGGCCATCTTGCAACTGCACAGAGAAATCACCTTATCTTTGGGCTACTCAGATAAGACAATGAAGATCAGCAACGCATCTTTTTACTTTTATTATTTCTTTTTCAGGACCCGAACGGGACTTTAAGAGGAGTGTGTTGCAGATAAAACGATAACAAAACTCAGAAAGTCCCGGAAACCCCGGGACTTTTTGTTTTAAAGGCATTTAAGGTAAATGGCAAAGAAGAAAACACTCAATGTAGCAATTCAAGGCATTGCTGACCAGCTTCCACGAAGTGGCAGCACTCTCTTATTTCACTGAACCAATCAATACGATTGAGTGCCTTTCTTTCCATAACCTGTGCGAGCGCCTCAAAAGCGGTGAAGCCGACTATGCTGTAATGGCTATTGAGAACTCTATCGCGGGAAGCATCCTCCAGAACTACTTCCTGTTGCAGGAATACCACTTTAGCATCGTAGGCGAGCTTTACCTGCCCATTCATATGCACCTGTTGGTATTGCCCGGAACGAAGATCTCAGACATACGGTCAATAGAGTCTCACCCAATGGCTATACGTCAATGCGCCGAGTTTCTCCATAGCCTCAATGGCGTGGAGATACGCGAAAGCGACGACACAGCTCTTTCGGCAAAACGGGTTAAAGAGCTGAAGCTTAAGAACACCGCGGCAATTGCCAATGAGTATGCCGCAAAACGCTTTGGATTGGAGATCCTTGAAAAGCGAATCGAGACACACAAGAAGAACTTCACTCGCTTCCTCATCCTGACGAAGCGTAGCAATGGTAAGGTTGAGTCAAACAATAAGGCATCCTTGTGTTTCGAAGTAGCAAACGAAGTGGGTAGCCTTGCCGATGCGTTGATGACATTCAAAAACAATAGCATCAACCTCACAAAGATCCAGTCGATACCAATTATCGGAAGACCAAGCGAATACTCGATTCACATCGATGTGGAGTGGCGCAGACGAAAGAATTATGAGGAGGCCATGCACAAGGTGCTGCAGCAGGTGAAGAACCTCAATGTGCTTGGAGAGTATAAGAAAGCAAAGATTGAATACAAGTAAGCGTATCGCGCATAAATGATTGACGGGTTATGATCAAGACAGCAAACAGGATCGCTCAAGTGGAGGAATATTACTTCAGCCGTAAGCTGGCGGAAGTAAGAAGTCTGGATACGCCCGACTTCAGAGTAATCAATCTCGGTATTGGTAGCCCTGACCAGGCTCCTTCGTCGGGTACCATCGATGCATTGGTAACCTCGTCAAAGAATCCTGCGAATCACGGGTATCAAAATTATAAGGGCATTCCTGCGCTGAGACAAGGTATCGCAGGATTCTACCAGCGAATTTACGGTGTTAACATCGACCCTGAGTCAATGATTCTTCCTCTGATGGGATCCAAGGAGGGTATCATGCACATAGCCATGGCGTTTGTTAATGAGGGCGATGAAGTATTGATTCCTAACCCTGGATATCCCACCTATTCATCTGTGGCATCGCTCGTGGGTGCTAAGTTGCGTCCGTATGCATTGCGCGAGGACCTCGATTGGGGAATCGACATCGAAGCTTTGCGTAAGAGTGATCTTTCCCGCGTAAAGCTGATGTGGGTGAACTTCCCTCACATGCCAACAGGTAGAACAGCGAGCCGTGATGAACTAAAAGCTCTTGTCGACCTGGCGCGCGAGAAGCAATTTCTTATTGTAAACGACAATCCATACAGTCTTATACTGAACGATAGCCCGATGAGCATCCTGTCCGTAGCCGGTGCAGACGAGGTTGCACTGGAATTGAATTCACTCAGCAAGTCACACAACATGGCCGGATGGCGCGTTGGATGGGTTGCCGGCAACAAAACATATATCGATGCAGTGCTTAAGGTAAAAAGCAACATGGATTCAGGCATGTTCCTGGGATTGCAGCACGCAGCCGTTGAAGCTTTAAAGAATGGCGGGGAATGGTTCACTCAACTCAACGGGATGTATGCTGAACGAAAGCAGGCAGCCATGCGCATACTCGATACGTTGGGCTGCAGTTATTCAGCACGACAATCCGGACTATTCGTTTGGGCCAAGGCTCCCGATGATATTAAAGACGTTGAGAAATGGATCGACGAGGTCCTCTACGGCACAAAGGTGTTTATTACTCCCGGTTTCATTTTCGGTGAGGCAGGCAGAAGATATATCAGGATTTCACTTTGCTGCACGGCGACAATGCTAAACGAAGCACATGATCGCATCAGTGCATTTGTAAAGAGCAAGTCGTCAAAGCAGGAGTCTATACAGGCATAACTTATCATGAACGCAACGATCATCGGACTTGGACTAATTGGCGGTTCCATCGCGCTCGACCTGAAGAAATCGGGGCTTATTACGCGCGTGACGGGTATCGATCTCAGCGCTTCACATGCTGAAGAGGCACTGCGTCTCGGTCTCGTTGATGAGCTGGTTCAGATCGAAGGCGCTAAAGAGTCTGACGTGGTCATCATGGCAATACCCGTGAGCGCACTGGTTAAGCTGTTGCCAACCGTTTTAGATCTTGTACCTGGTCATGCCGTTGTAATTGACGCTGGTTCTACGAAAAGTCAGATCTGCAAAGCCGTAGCTACTCACCCCAGGCGTGCGCAGTTTGTCGCGTCTCACCCGATCGCGGGTACGGAGAACTCCGGGCCTTCAGCTGCATTCTCCGGTCTGTTCCGAAATAAGACCAATATCATATGTGAACGTGAGCGCTCGTCGACAGCAGCTCTCGAGCTTGCACAGAAAGTGTTTGATGCACTCGGAATGAATACAATATTCATGGAACCAGAGGAACATGATCGGCATGTGGCTTATGTCTCGCATTTGTCGCACGTAAGCTCATTCTTGCTGGGACAGACTGTGCTCGATATAGAGCGCGACGAGAAGAATATCTTTGATCTCGCAGGCAGCGGTTTCGCATCGACTGTACGTCTGGCCAAAAGCTCACCGGACATGTGGGCACCGATATTCGAACAGAACGCCGAGTACCTAAGCCAGGCGTTGCTTGAATACATCATGCACTTACAGAAATTTCAGTACCATCTGATGAAGCGCGACGCAAAAGAACTTCATAAGATCATGACTGAGGCCAATCGGATTCGCGAGATCCTCAATGGAATAGAACTTAAACAACCGAAACCAAGTACAGTAAAATAACAAACAACAGATATGAAGAAAGCATTGCAACTCGAATCAATCAGCAAATGGCTGCCGACAGCCAGTAAGCCGATCATCATCAGTGGTCCCTGCAGCGCAGAGACCGAAGACCAAACCATCGCCACAGCCAAGCAGCTTGCTGCAACTGGACGGATACACGCGCTAAGGGCCGGTATTTGGAAGCCACGTACAAGGCCGGGCCAATATGAAGGCGCTGGCGAAGAAGGCTTGAAATGGCTCGCAGCCGCTAAGAAGGAGACAGGCTTGCCTATCACTACGGAAGTAGCGAATGCGGCTCACGTTGATGCTGCCCTCAAAGCTGGTGTTGATATCCTTTGGGTCGGTGCACGCACAACCGTTAACCCCTTCTCCGTTCAGGAAGTTGCTGATTCACTTAAAGGTGTTGACATTCCTGTAATGGTGAAGAATCCAATCAACCCTGATCTGGAACTCTGGATTGGTGCATTGGAGCGTTTGAATAAGGCAGGCATTACTAAGATGGCCGCAATTCACCGTGGTTTCTCTTCTTTCGAAAAAGGTCCTTTCCGCAATGCACCAATGTGGGATATGGCCATCGAACTGAAGACACGCATCCCTGAGCTTGACATCATCTGTGATCCAAGCCATATCGCAGGTAACCGCGATCTCATATCCTTCATTTGCCAGAAGGCACTTGATCTTGATATGGCTGGTCTTATGATCGAAAGCCACATCAATCCTGATGCAGCCTGGAGCGATGCAAAACAACAGGTAACTCCTGCCGTTCTTGCAAAGATCGTAGATGGTCTTGTAGTACGTACCGTTACATCAGATAACAAGACATTCAAAGACACCCTGAGCATACTGCGCGAGCAGATTGACCAGCTTGACGATGAGATCATGTCGAAGATGGCACAGCGCATGAAGATCTCAGAGAAAATCGGTCAATACAAAAAAGAGAATGGTGTTACTATCCTCCAGGTTAATCGCTGGGAAGAAATCATTCAGACACGCATCACGTTGGGTAAGGCAATGGGTCTTAATCCTGACTTCACAACGGAGTTGCTGAAACTTATTCACCAGGAATCAATCCAGATTCAGACGAAGGTGATGAATCAGGCGGAAGCTCGCGTTTAATAATCTGTTGTTAGCAGTGCTTTCAAAAGGTCGCTCATGGGCGACCTTTTTTATTTGTTCGCGTATTCATTTGTGCCGTTGGTGTAGCATAACAAACTTTCTTGCTGACCATTATCTGAGTTTCGTTTGCCTGTGCCCATTATAGTCTTAAATTAAACCGCCTGTTTGACAGCTGCACCCCGGAAATCAGGGGTAGAATTACATATGGGATACTACATTATCATGATCGTTTCAGTGATGGCCTTTATGGGCATACTGGCGGCCATGTATCAGTCTCAGGCGGCGCGACGTCAGCAAAGAGAAGACGAGTTGTTGAAGGAAAACGATCAGCTCAAACAGATCATGAAGGATCAGCAAGAGCTATTGGAGGAAGAACGTGTTCGCATCGGTCATGATTTACATGATGATCTCGCTCAACTGCTCGCAGGAACGCGCCTGGCATTAGGCAATCTTAGATTGGAACCCACGTTGTCGGGACGGAACAAGAGTTTGCTGCTACGCATCGATCACGATTTAAATGATCTGCTCAATAGAATTCAAAACATCATCTGGAATCTTTCCCCTGCCGAGCTTGCTGACAAAGGATTGTCGCATGCACTTTGGAAAATGTGCGACCAGTTAAAAGAACTCCGCTCATTCTATATTGACTTCCTGGAGATGGGCAAAGCTCGCCGTCTCCCAGCCAGCGACGAATTACTAATCTTCCGTATTGTTCAGGAAATAGTGAACAACGCCATGCGCCATTCACTTGCCTGGAACATCAATATGAAGATGTATTGGACTGAGACGCAATTGAAAATAGAGGTGAAAGACGATGGAATAGGAAGAGAGCGTTCGGCTTCCGAAAGAAAAGGGCAGGGGCGCGGTCTTCCAGGTATTCAAAAGAGAGCTGAGCTCATTGGTGCTCATGTTACCACCGAACCTATCGCCAAGGGCACATTGTTCGTCGTGTCATATCCACTTGGGATAAATACGACTGTTATTGCTCCCATTCCCTGATTGGAACGCTAGCTAGCAAATTTCACAAGCTGTACGATTTTCAGGGCTGCACAATACCATTACTAAGCGCGTAATGAATAAGTTCGTTGGTATTGCGCGTATTGGTTTTGCGAATGATATCCTTCCGATATCCTTCAATGGTATGCTCACTCAGATAAAGCTTCTCAGCAATGTCTTTTGTACTTAATCCGTGACACAGCAATACGATCACTTCAAATTCCCGCGCAGACAGTTTTATCCGGGGCGGATGATTCACCCCATCGGGGTTAGCATGAATAACAATATTAACCTTCTCGTTGTAGTAGTTCTTATCATCCATCACAGCTGTTATCGCCGATAGAATTTCCTGCTGATGCGTGGACTTCTTGAAGAGGATACCTGAAACCTTTGCACGCATCAGGTTGAAAATCATCGCCTCTTCATCGAATGCCGTAAGTGCGATGACCTTCGTTGAAAGATTCTGTTTGTGTATGTATTCGATGACCTCGAAACCATCTTTAATGGGCATCCGGATATCGAGTAAAGCCACATCAACGGAACGACTGGATAACGTTTCAATAGCCTGCAGCCCGTTCTCAACTTCATAGAGCGTCTTAACAAGATGTGTTTTCTCGAGCATTCCCCTGAGGCTTTCTCGCATGAACAGGTGATCATCTGCAACAAGAACGGTAATTGTTTTCTTCACTTCAGTGAAACTTTCGGGGCTGTTTATCAAATATACATCGCTCAAATTACTGTTGATTTATTGATCGAATGATTTGTTGATTGAACGATACAGAGAGGTTTCAAATGTAGTTGAGTATGGTTCAACATCACACACTATTAAGGTCCTTTTATGTAATTGTTATGATGATTCTGCTTGTTATGACACACTTATACCCCCGGTTTTCAGGGGTTTTAATTTTAATACTTGTCTCTAATATTTATTCAGCATTATCTTTAGCCGTTAAGTGTGTGGTGCCAGATCTGTATTTCATTTCGAATACCTTGGGCTCCAATAGGTTTAAATATTTCGGAAGCCATTACTGTTCTATGTAATGGATTCTTCGGATGATTCGAACATGAGCAGAACCTCATGGCATCACACGTAACACCGTTAGCAGCATGATATAAATAAAGCCTCTGACTGGGTAAAGAGGCTTTATTTTTTATCTCCAGCACCACTGCAAGGAATACATCAACGAACCGTTATTTTGTTGATATTTCCGCGAAATCCCCTTTCCCTATGCAAAAGCGTTCCTGGACTAAGGTTGTCGCCGTGGCCGCAGCCTTGTTAGTCGTTGTAGTTGGTATTTTTTATGCTTTCAATTCGAAAGGCAAAAAGCCCCCGATCCTTGGGATGAATCCGGCGTTTGCCGAGTACATCAGCAGCTATACTTCCGGAGTCATCAATTCCGGATCAACAATTAAAATCGGGTTCGCGCAGGACATGGTCGACTCCACTAGCGTTGGTAGCCTTACTTCAGTAAAATTGTTTGATTTCAGTCCTTCCGTGCGGGGCAACGCCATTTGGCTCGATCGTCGTACAGTTGAATTCCGACCCGACAGCAGACTTATTTCTGGCCAACAGTATGAGGCTTCATTCGAGCTGTCGAAAGTTCGCGAAATGCCGAAAGGGCTGGAGACATTTGAGTATAGCTTCCAGGTTATACCGCAGAACTATGATGTGGCTGTAACGAACATCAAGCCCTACGTACTTACTGAATTGACCAAGGTCAAAGTGGAAGGTGTAATCTCTACTGCCGACTTCGCCGATCCTCAGCAAGTCGAAAAGATCATTTCTGCACGACAAGAAGGAAATGATCTCAAAGTGGGATGGTCCCACAGCGGCGACAACCGCGAGCACGTATTCACTGTAGAAGAAGCCATTCGTAAAAGTGAAATAAGCCAGGTATTGATCTCTGCTGATGGAAAAAGCATCGGCGTGGATAAGAAAAGCGAAGTGCCTGTAGCCATTCCGCGATTGGGTGACTTTAAGATCACGGACATCAAGGTAGACCAGGGCTCCAGCCAGCACGTTGTCATACAGTTTTCAGATCCGTTGGCCGCCCGGCAGTCACTTGAGGGGCTGGTTGGTCTGCAGGACGCTGGTACGGTCGATCTTGAAATTCGTGACAATGAGTTAAGTGTATACCCTTCCGTGCGTCAGACTGGAGAAAAGGTGCTCACGATAAGTAGAGGTATCCGCAATGTCCTTGATCGCACGTTACCTTCTGACACAACGATATCTATACAGTTTGAGAAACTGGATCCCGCCGTTCGCTTCGTGGGTAAAGGGTCAATTCTGCCCGCTACGGATGGACTTGTTATGCCATTTGAAGCAGTCAATCTGAAGGCCGTTGATGTGCGCATCATCAGAATATTCGAAAAGAACGTATTGCAGTTCTTTCAGGTGAACAACTATGATGGCGCAGCTGAGTTACGCCGTGTAGGCCGCCCGCTATTGCAAAAGACAATTTCACTGGAGAACATGGGTGTAACGGATCTCGGCCGCTGGAATCGATTTACGCTGGACTTATCCAAACTTATTGCTCCCGAGCCAGGCGCGATCTATCAGGTACATCTTGCTTTTAAACGCAGTTACCTGGCCTATGCATGTTCCGATGCAGAAGGAGCAACGGAATCTTCTCCTGTGGAAGAGGATTGGAACGATCAGTCAGGCGAGAACAGCAGTTGGGACTCCTATGATGACTACTACTATGGTTCGGACTATGATTGGGAACAGCGCGATAATCCTTGTCACAATTCATATTATATCGGAAACAGAAACATCAGCCGGAATATACTGTCTTCGGATCTGGGCCTGCTGGCAAAGCGTGGAGGCGATGGCACACTTACAATGTTTGCCAACGACTTAAAGACCACGGCGCCCTTGACTGGCGTATCACTTGAAGTCTACGATTTTCAACAACAATTGATCGGCTCAGTAAACACGGACGGGAACGGCAAGGCTGTTCTAACCAGCAACCAGGTTCCGTACATGATAGTTGCTAAACAGGGTGCGCAGCGTGGTTATCTCAAAGTGTCGGATGGCGAGTCTCTGTCGATCAGCAACTTTGATGTAGGAGGCGAACGTGTTGATAAAGGATTGAAAGGTCTGATTTACGGTGAACGCGGCGTGTGGCGCCCGGGAGATTCGCTTTATCTAACCTTCCTTCTTGAAGACAAGCTTAAGTTATTGCCGCCCAACCATCCCGTTGTATTCGAGCTCAGTGATCCTCAAAGTAGAATAACATCACGCATCGTTCGATCAGGTGGGATGGATGGCTTCTATAAGTTTGCAACAGCCACTGCTGCAGATGCACCGACAGGAGTTTGGAAAGCAAACGTAAAAGTTGGAGGCGCGCAATTCACTCAGCCAGTCAGGATTGAAACAGTGAAGCCGAATCGTTTAAAGATCAACCTCGACTTTGGAGTTGATAAACTAACCGCAGGGAAAAATAATATCAGTGGTGATCTTCAGGTGAACTGGTTGCATGGAGCGCCGGGTCGCAATCTGCGTGCAGAGTTTGAAGTCATACTCACTCGCGCCGAAACAAAATTTGCAAGCCATCCGGATTTCACGTTTGATGATCCATCAAGACCTTTCTTCAGTGAAGCCCAACCAATTTTCGAAGGGACAACCGATGATAACGGGCACGCCCACGTAAGTGCGTCACTAGAGCCGGCTGATGTAGCGCCAGGTATGCTGATGGCAGTGTTTCGCGGGAAGGCTTTCGAAGAGAGCGGCAATTTTAGTGTCGACCGCTTTTCGTTGCCCTACTATCCATTTGCTTCATTCACTGGTATTCGTCTGCCACCCGGTGACAAAGCGAGGGGCATGCTGTTAACCGATACAACTCATCGGGTAGACGTAGTCACCGTTGATGCGGATGGCAAACCAGTGAGCAGGAATGGAGTTGAGATGTCCATATATAAACTTGACTGGCGCTGGTGGTGGGACAACGACTCTGACAATGCCAACTTCATGTCCGCCTCATACGCGCAGCCTTTGCAAACCGGCAAGATCAATACGCAGAATGGAAAGGGAAGCTGGGGTTTTAAAATCAAATACCCCGATTGGGGACGCTATTTTGTGAAAGCATACGACCCCGTGTCGGGTCATGCTACAGGTAAAGTGGTTTACATAGATTGGCCCGGTTGGGCAGGACGCGCACAACAGGGAGGAGAGGGTGCCACCATGCTCACATTCAGTTCTGATAAACCTAAGTATGCAATTGGCGAACGAGCCACGATTCAGATCCCCGGCAGCGACAAAGGCAGGGCATTGGTTAGCATTGAAAATGGCAGCGGTGTGATAAGCACTGCGTGGGTCGAAACTTCAAAAGGAAACACGCCATACAATTTTGAAGTTACATCAGGGATGACTCCAAACGTCTTCGTGCATGTGACGTTGGTTCAGCCACACGCCCAGACGTCTAACGACCTGCCTATGCGCTTGTATGGTGTAATTCCGGTTGCCGTTGAGGATCCCAAAACGCATCTCGAGCCTGTGATTGTCATGCCCGATGTCCTTGAACCTGGAAAGGAAGTATCGATCAAAGTTTCGGAAAAGACATCCAGAGAAATGACGTATACCCTGGCAGTTGTTGATGAAGGGCTTCTTGACCTTACGCGATTCAAGACCCCCGATGCCTGGAGTCGCTTCTATGCAAGAGAGGCATTGGGCGTCAAGACATGGGACGTTTACGACGAAGTGATTGGCGCATTTGGTGCTCGTCTTGAAAGACTGCTCGCCATTGGTGGCGATGGTGAAGCTGAAAGTAAAGAAGATGATCCGAAAGCAAATCGTTTTGTTCCTGTCGTGAAGTTCTTCGGTCCTTTTACCCTGACGAAAGGAACAGCAGAACATAAGTTCATCATGCCACAATATGTCGGCTCGGTTAAAACAATGTTGGTTGCAGCACACGAAGGTGCGTATGGTAAAGCTGAAAAGGCAACACCCGTTCGAAAACCGCTGATGGTTCTGGCCACGTTGCCCCGCGTATTGGGTCCCGATGAACAGGTGAAATTGCCAGTTACACTGTTTACAATGGATCCACAAATTCGCGACGTGCGTGTCGAGGTTACTGCAACGGGACCGTTAGGCGTAACTTCTTCCGTACAGCAAGTTACCATGAAGGGTAGCGACATGACCGTTGACTTCGATCTGTCGGTCAAAAATCTTTTGGGTGTTGGCAAGGTGGAAGTCAAGGCTAGCTCCGGAAAACACACTGCTTCAGATGTTATTGAAATTGACGTGCGCAATCCAAACCCTCCGGTAATCAGGGTTCAGGAGATCGTGTTGGAAGCTGGTAAGAGCTGGAATTATGAATTGGCTCCTGTTGGCATGCCGGGTACTAACCGGGCAACACTCGAAGTATCCAGTCTTCCACCTATCAACCTCGATCAGCGCCTGAAATATCTCTTACAGTACCCCTATGGTTGCATTGAGCAAACCGTTTCAGCAGCGTTCCCTCAGTTGTACGTTGACCAGATCAAAGCAACGACAGATGCTGAGCGTGCTACGATGGCCTCGAACATAAAGGCGGCTATCACTCGCTTAGCACAATTCCGTACCCGCGATGGAGGCTTTGCCTACTGGCCGGGCGGCGAGGATTCACAAAGCTGGGCTTCGACTTATGCAGGTCATTTCCTGATTGAAGCAGAGAAACGTGGATATCTTATCTCGGGTGATATGATGCGGTCATGGAAAAAATATGAACGACAACGTGCCCAACGATGGAAGAAGATCAGCGAGGAAGGTAATAGTTCAGAACTTATTCAGGCGTATCGCCTCTATACACTGGCGCTGTCCGGAGAGGCAGAACTTGGAGCCATGAACAGACTTCGTGAAAGCGCGCAGTCGCTGACGCTGGTGTCTAAGTGGATGCTTGCTGCTGCATATGCCCAGGCCGGGCAACCGGAGGCCGCTCGTAAACTTATTGAGAACGCCGGCACCGTAACGAAGCCTTACCAGGAGATGTCCTATAGCTTCGGCTCAGATCTTAGAGACAAAGCCATCATCCTGGAAACGCTGTTATTGCTTAATGAGAGGACGAAAGGTCTGCAGGCGTTAAAGGAAATTTCAGAAGCACTCAGCAATCCAAATAACTGGATGAGTACCCAGACCGTTGCATGGTGTCTCAAATCCGCTGCTGCGTTTGCCTCGGGTGAAAAGAAAGGTGCACTGAATTTCGAATATCAATACAACGGGAAGACGGCTCAGGCGCAGACTGAATTACCAATGGCCCAGCTTCCATTGGCTATCGACGGAGTTAAGGCGCGACAGCTCGTTGTGAAAAGTAAAAGCGGCGGAACCCTGTTCGTAAACGTCGTTAGTCAGGGCACGCCTGCCAGGGGCACGGAAGAAGAGGCAGAGAGTAACTTGCATCTCACCGTGAGCTACGCTGATGCAGATGGTAATCCGCTCGACCCTTCACAACTCGAACAGGGTCAGGAATTCGTTGCCACAATGTCGGTTATGAATCCGGGTCAGCGCGGTAGCTATAAGAACCTTGCGCTTACCACGATCTTTCCAAGTGGTTGGGAGATTGGAAACATGCGACTTGATGAGGTGAGTGAAGAATTGTCAGGTGACAAGCCAGACTACCAGGACATTCGCGATGACCGGATGAATACATTCTTCGATCTTGCAGCTGGTCAACGCAAAACTTTCAAGATGTATCTCACTGCGGCGTATGCGGGTTCATATTATCATCCCGCGATTAGCTGCGAGGCCATGTATGATCGAAGTGTCTTTGCCAGAAAGAAGGGATACGTAGTGCAGGTGAAGAAGCGGGTAACCCAATAGTTGTGAACGTCAGAAAGGAAGAAGCTTCAGCGCAGTTAACTGGCGAATCAGGACCTCACGTTCTGCCATCGTCCCGTTTTGCTTCTTCCCGACGCACAATTCAGTTCATTCGGGCTGTCGCTGTGATCGTACTGGTCGGCATCGGGTATTACTTTTGTTTGCCGGCTCAGCTTTTTATCGATCCATATTCAACAGTGCTGGAGGACGTTCATGGTGAGTTACTCAGCGCCAGTATTGCGTCAGACGGGCAATGGCGCTTTCCTGAAACTCAGGCCGTGTCTGACAAGTTTGCGCTCGCGTTGACTACGTATGAGGACAAAAGGTTCTATCATCATCCTGGTGTGGATCCCGTTGCCATGGTACGCGCTGTGAGGCAGGATATCGCTGCGAGGTCAATTGTAAGCGGTGGAAGTACACTTTCCATGCAAGTGATAAGGTTATCTCGTAAAGGCAGAACTCGTACTGCCTGGGAAAAGATCATTGAAATCATTCTTGCCACCCGGCTCGAGTGGCGATACACGAAGGAGAAAGTCCTTTCTCTCTATGCGAGCCATGCACCATTCGGGGGGAACGTCGTTGGCCTCGATGCAGCCTGCTGGAGATATTTTGGAAGACCGTCGAGTCAATTATCGTGGGGAGAGGCTGCGCTGCTAGCTGTATTGCCCAATGCTCCTTCTATGATCCATCCCGGCAAAAACCGGAATCAACTGAAGTTAAAGCGCGATCGCCTGCTTGAAAAGATGAAGATGGCGGGAATAATCGACGACGAAACGATGAGATTGTCGAGTGCAGAAGCCATTCCTGATGCTCCTCAGCCACTGCCAAGAATGGCGCATCACCTCATGGTTCGCAGTGAGCGTGATGGGCATAGTGGTACCGTTGTAAAGTCGACGCTCAAACGTGAACTTCAGTCACAAGTGGAGGCAGTCGTAAACGATCACCATGGCAGATTGCGTGCAATCGAGGTTCATAATATTGCAGCACTTGTACTTGATGTCGAATCTGGAGAAGCAGTAGCATACGTAGGTAACGTTCCGGGTGGTATGGGCAGTCACGAATCTGAAGTAGATGTAGTCACTGCTCCACGGAGTACCGGAAGCGTTTTAAAGCCATTCCTCTACGCGGCAATGCTGGATGAAGGACAGATTCTTCCCCAAACGCTGTTGCCTGACGTGCCTACCATGATCAATGGTTTTGTGCCTCGTAACTTTACACGGCAATACGATGGAGCTGTTCCTGCCAGTGAAGCCCTCGTTAGATCATTGAATGTACCTGCAGTTCATCTCCTTCGTTCTTATCGATACGAAAAGTTCTATAATCTTTTAGGTGATATAGGAATGAGATCCCTGGATAAGCCTGCCGACCACTACGGGTTGGCCTTGATTCTCGGTGGTGCTGAGGGAACGCTGTGGGACATCGCAGGCATGTATGCATCGATGGCGCGAACGTTGAATCATTTTGATGATGTTCCTGGAGCCAATCGTTACAATCGTTTCGACTTCCATGCACCATCGTACTTAAGAGACGTGAATATTGATAGCGCCACCGTTGAGGCCAGGGTACCCTCGTCTTACCTGAGTGCTGCATCTATTTATCAGACGTTCGAGGTTCTTACAGAATTGAGCAGACCCGGTGAGGAATCAGGATGGAGAAACTTTAGCAGCTCGCGCAAGATCGCGTGGAAGACAGGTACGAGTTTTGGTTTTCGCGATGGATGGGCAGTCGGCGTTACGCCTAGCCATGTCGTTGCAGTGTGGGTGGGAAACGCAGATGGCGAAGGCCGGCCAGGACTGACAGGTACCGATGCTGCAGCGCCAGTCATGTTCGACATATTTGCTCAGCTCAACGGGCGCGCGTGGTTTGATGCCCCAAAGGCCGAAATGAAACAAGTGAGCGTGTGTGCGCAGAGTGGTCAGCGAAACAACGGGACCTGTCCCTCAACATACAAGACGTGGATCGTACCGGCGGGACTCTCTTCAAAACCATGTAGTTATCATAAACTTATACACGTTTCCCGCGATCGGCGTTATCGCCTTCACAATTCATGCGCATCAGAGAATGACGTGGTTAGTCAGACTTGGTTTGTGCTCCCGCCGCTCGAGGAACACTTTTATCGCAATCGCCACATCTCGTTTAAACCGGTGCCGCCTTTTCGACCCGACTGTGTCACGTCCGACAACCAGTCCGTCATGAGTCTCATTTATCCAAAAGCGAATTCACGCATTTTCATTCCCCGGGATCTCGATGGCCGTTCAGGTCAGGTCGTTTTTGAGCTTGCGCATCGAAATCCTGAGGTTGCAGTTTACTGGCATATCGACGGTTTGTACGTCGGCGCCACAAAATCTAAACACGCCCTGCCTGTCAATACTGCGGCCGGTCGCCATATCCTGACACTCGTCGACGAAAATGGGGTGTCGTTACAAGTCCCTTTCGAGGCCCTTTCGGGTATGTAACATGTTGGCCTGTAGTTTCTTAGTTGATTATTGTTAATCCTTTGTATATCTTGCTTCATATTTAGAGGTTCACCTAAAACCCAGTGTATGAAGACCCCTAATTTTTTCGCACTGGTAGGCTTATTTTTTACGCTTTGTCTTCTGCAGCCTACCACGGCAGCACCGTTCGAGTCTCAGCAACTTGACGATACTGCACCAAATTATGTCGTGATCGGAGCGTTTGCCAA
The DNA here is from genome assembly GCA_049840655.1 of Chryseolinea sp. Lineage (GTDB taxonomy): Bacteria > Bacteroidota > Bacteroidia > Cytophagales > Cyclobacteriaceae > Chryseolinea. The sequence continues at coordinate 110,004 of JASGJX010000010.1, read as the reverse complement.
GCAAACCAATGCAACGCGCTTTACGAATCATGCAAAGAGAGATGTTAAGCTGAACGCTAAGTTCGAGATGAACAAGCGGCGCAATCTCTATTATGTATATGTCTTAACAACGGATGACCTGCCTGTCGCCATCGAAGAGGCAAAAAGACTGCGTGTTGAGTCTGAGTTTACCGATACGTGGGTATTCAAAGGCTCATTCAACGACAATTCACCCGGGCAGGACATCGTCATTTCAACACCTACGTTGGAATACAATGCACCTAAGGAACCTGCGCAAAACAACGCAGCCGCTAGTGCAAATCCTGCCACAGAGGGAATAGCGACGCAACCTGCAGACTCAGGGGCTACTCCTCCTGCAACCGAAGCTGCATCCACTGAACCACCGGTAGAGGAAGCTTCCACAGCTGTTGTTGACGACGGTACTGAAGGAACAAAGTTCCTCTTCAAAATCTCCAGACAAGCCGATCAGAAGAAATTGCAGGGCGATGTCGACATCATCGACCTCGACCGCTCACGCAAAATGGGCTCTTACAAAGGAAACACAGTTGTTAAAGTAGCTTCACCGGCAAGTAAGTCTGGAAATATGTCAGTTATCTGCGATGTTTTTGGATACCGGAAGTCTCAACGCGAAATTAACTACAGTGACCCCGAAGCAAACGCAGATATTCTCCGCGACGCGAATGGCGCAGTGGTAGTTCCATTCGAGCTTACACGTCTTAAGAAAGGTGATATTGCTATCATGTACAATGTATACTTCTTCAAGGATGCCTCCATCATGCGACCTGAGTCCAGGTTTGAAGTAAACAGCCTGCTGGATATGCTGAACGAAAATCCAAAGTACAAGATCCGCCTTCACGGGCACACTAACGGAAATGCTACTGGAAAGATTATCAGCATGGGAAAAGGAAGTGATAGCTTCTTTGCGCTGAATGATACAAAAGAAGGCTTTGGCTCAGCTAAGCAGCTTTCCGAGGAACGTGCCGCTATCATCCGCGACTACCTAATAAAGAACGGCATCGCTGCATCGCGCATGGAAATAAAGGCGTGGGGTGGTAAGAAGCCAATACACGACAAGATGAGCGCGCGTGCTGCAGAGAACGTTCGTGTTGAAGTCGAAATTCTGGAAGATTAGGTTTTAATCTTTATAGACATCCGTCTGTGATCACCGTCTGACGTTCCTGTTGGATCATTCCGGCCGGTCCGAAGGACTATCATGATCACTCACCATTGCACCCTCAAGGTCACGACCTATTTTATGAATAGTGTCATCGAGGCGTACACTGCAAGTTTTGAGATGCCTGAGTATCTCTTCCTGCTCCCGCTGATCGGCCTGTTCCAACAGGCTGATCAGTCCCAGGATGCTTGCCACGGGAGCACGCAGCTTGTGAGCATTCACAAAAGTATAGTCAGCTAATCTTTGATTTTGAAGGCGCAATTGTTGAGTCCGCTCGTCAATACGTTCCTCCAGTGACTTGTTAAGGTCCTGAAGACGATCGTTCAGTTGTTTCAGGTCAGTCGCTTGTCTTTCAATGGCAACTTTCTGTTCCTGGATTTCCAGATTCTTCTCCTGAAGATCCCGATTCACTTCCAGGATCTTTCTTCGCTGCCGTATAAGGAAATAAACCTGTATACCGGCAATCAATAGCCCAACCAATATCGCGGCGATAAGTATGTACTGCGACCTTAGTTGTTCTTCCTTCAAAGACGTTTCAGTGCGCAATTGGATATTCTCCTTTTCATGACGCTCAGTTTCGAATATTGCCTGTACGCGAGCGATCTGATCTGACTTTAATAAATTGTATACACTGTCTTTGAGCTGGACAGATTGAGTATAGTATTTGAATGCCCCTTTGTAATCTCCGCGGATAGAGTCTATTCGGGCAAACTCCGCCAGCGTAGTCACGCGCAAATCCGGAACGCGCAACTGCCTGGACATACGCAGCGTCTCCTTCAGGTAATGTTCAGCAGCGTCGAGGTTGCCGGTCTTTCTGGAGAGCACGGCCATATCCTGATAAGTTTGTATCAATGATCTGACCTCACCAAGCTTTATCCAGCGACTTTCTGTGCTTTTAAAGTATTTGTCTGCCTGTGGGTATTCACCCTGACGCATCAGCATGCGCGCCATTGTCCATTCATCGTAGGCAATCACGCGCTCATCGCCTTCGCGAACAGCGATCGACAATGATCGGTCAATATATCTTTGTGCGCTATCGTACTGGGCTTCATTTAAATACAATTCTGCAACATTGTAAAGAGTTAATGCTTTGGTGGAGTCGTTCTTTTTGTACTGCAATGAACGCAATAGGTATTCGAGGGCTTTTTTGTTTTCACCCATTCGCTTATTTACTTCCCCGATGTTATTATAAACTCCCGATATGCCAATGCTATCGTTGAGCGTGTGGTATTCACGGACTGCAAGCAGATAATAGTTCTGCGCATACTCATAAATACCTTCGTACCAATAGGAGTTACCCATCAGCGTCAGCGCGCGTGCGTAACCGCGCCGGAACTTCATCCTGGGAGCCACTTCGGCGACATAAGCCGCGATGTTGCGCGATGTGGTTGGATCTGTTTTTAAATAGGATGATGCCAGCGTATTAAGCTGCTGGATGTAAAGACTATCATGTGGGATGTTAAGAAACTTCCGTGACACACTGTCGGGCAGCATGTGTTGAGCCTGGCTCTTATTTGCAAAGGCCAGCAATAGAATCAACACAAAAAGTCTATTCAAAATAGTGTGTAAGTGTCCCTTACGTTGATCAGCAGCCTCCTAGCTTGTCATCGCTTTCAGTACATCATGCTGAGTAATGATGTGTACTTTTTCCTGCGCATCACGCACAAGCACCGCCTTGTTGTCTTTGTTTAGCAATGATGACAACACATCAAGGGTGCTGTCGGGTGCAACAAAGAGCATTGGCTTATCCATGATCTCGCCAACCGCCTTGTCTTTCAGGTTGGGATCCTGAATAATCTTTTCAAGCAAACTTGACGCGCTTACACTGCCTACAAAGTTATCCTGATCAGTAACAGGAATCTGATCAATTCCTTCGAGGTTCATCACGCGAATCGCTTCTGCGACGCGAGATGCCTTCGGCACAGTAAACAGGCTGTTCTTTCCGTTTCGTGCCGCAAGAATCTCCCGGGCAGAACCGAATGATCTCGTTTCGAGAAATCCGTGATCCTTCATCCACTGATCGTTGTACACCTTTGCCAGATAGCGTGTACCATGATCCGGAAGAAGAATGACCATGATGTCACTTTCCTTGAGATGTTCGCGAGCGTATTCCAAAGCGCCGTGAATTGCAGAACCGCTGGACCATCCAACGAATAATCCTTCTTCACGCGACAGCCTTCGTGCTCCGATGGCGCCATCCTTATCCGTTACTTTGATGAAAGTATCAATCACATCAAAGTTGACGTTCTTTGGAAGAATATCTTCACCAAATCCTTCGGTCAGGTATGGATAGATTTCATTCTCATCAAACAACCCGGTTTCCTTATACTTTTTGAAAACTGATCCATAGGTATCTATTCCCACTGTGACCAATGATGGATTCTTTTCCTTGAGAAACTTTGCCGTTCCACACATCGAGCCACCAGTACCAACCGTTGCCACATAGTGCGTGATCTTACCGTTAGTTTGCTCCCATATCTCAGGGCCGGTTGTTTCGTAGTGCGCTGCAGTATTTGAAAGGTTGTCGTACTGATTCGGATAGTACGAGTTCGGAATTTCTTTGTTAAGCTTTCGGGCAACAGAGTAATATGACCGCGGATCATCCGGCTCCACATTGGTAGGGCAAACGATCACTTCCGCACCAACGGCTTTCAGGATGTTGATCTTTTCCTGCGATTGCTTGTCAGCCATCGTGAAGATGCATCGATAACCTCTGGCTATCGCCGTCAGTGCAAGACCCATTCCCGTGTTGCCTGATGTTCCTTCAATGATCGTTCCTCCTGGTTTCAAAAGCCCGGCCTTCTCCGCATCGACGATCATCTTCAACGCCATCCGGTCTTTTGTTGAGTTACCCGGATTGAAATATTCAACCTTCGCGAGGATCGTTCCCGGAATGCCCTTATTAACTGTATTCAGTTTCACCAGGGGCGTATTCCCAATGGTATCAACAATTGAATTGTAGATCATTTCCCAGATTTTCAGGGAAAATTACAAATATGAAAATGGGAAAACGAGCCCCGGACGGGGTTATTTGCTGCCCGCAAGAAGATATAATACCGCCATCCGCACGGCTACACCGTTTTCGACCTGATCGAGTATGATCGAATGCTGCGAATCGGCCGCGTCGCTGCTCAACTCAACCCCACGATTGATAGGTCCGGGATGCATGATGACGATCTGTTTCTTCAGACTGTCAAGTATCTTCTTGGTGATACCGTAATACAATGAATATTCTCTCAGCGACGGAAAGTACTTGATCTGCTGCCGTTCAAGTTGAATGCGGAGCACGTTAGCCACGTCACACCACAGAAGAGCCTTTCGCACATCGTACTCAACTTCAACACCCAGCTGTCCAATGAATTTGGGTAGCAATGTAGGGGGGCCGCAAACCATGATCTTTGCGCCAAGCTTTTGCAATGCAAAAATGTTCGAAAGCGCCACACGCGAGTGAAGGATGTCTCCGATAATGGCAATCTTCTTTCCACTTACACCACCCAGCTTTTCACGAATAGAGAATGCATCAAGCAACGCCTGCGTTGGATGCTCATGAGTGCCATCTCCTGCATTGACAATGTTGGCACTAATATGCTTCGACAAATAGTGAGGTGCGCCAACACTGGCATGACGCATCACGATCATGTCAACCTTCATGGCCAGAATGTTGTTCACTGTATCGAGCAGTGTTTCTCCCTTCTTTACTGAACTATTTGAGGCAGAGAAATTGACAACGTCTGCTGAAAGTCGCTTTTGCGCGAGCTCAAAGGAAAGTCTGGTGCGTGTGGAATTTTCAAAGAATACATTCGCGATTGTGACGTCGCGCAATGAAGGGACCTTCTTGATCGGACGATTGATTACTTCCTTGAAATTGTCAGCGGTTTCAAAAATAAGTTCAATGTCCTCACGTGTGATGTCTTTTATGCCAAGCAGATGCTTTTGACTGAGTTTGGACATAGTTCAATCCTTATTAATCAACCAAATCTTGTTTTGTTTGTGACCCTGTGCTTCGAGTTCTACGAGTACCCTTTGCGACGCCAGGGTGTTAACTTCCTTTCCGACATAGTCGGCACTGATAGGTAGCTCACGATTTGTCCGGCGATCGATCAATACCAGTAGCTCTACCGTGGCCGGTCGTCCAAACGCAATCATCGCGTCCATGGCCGCACGAATCGTTCGTCCCGTAAACAGGACATCATCGACCAGAACGACCTTTTTGCCCTCTATAATAAAGGAAACGCGTGTTTCATTTGCTTTCACGGGAGTCTCACGTCGCCGGAAATCATCGCGATAGAAAGTAGCGTCGAGGTATCCAAGGGGAATATCCTTTCCGGTGTCTTCCTTTAATTTCTTGTGGATAATTTCTGCGAGAAAGATCCCCCGGGGCTGCATGCCCAGGATCACCGATTTGCTGAAATCGTTGTGGTTCTCAATCAATTGCTGACACAGGCGGCTGATCGTAAGATCGAGCAAGTCAGAATCGAGGATGAGCTTTTTCTGCATATCGCGGGGCAAATATAATCGATTACATTTGTTCATGGCCAAGTCTGCAATCAAAATCAACGCACAGCTTTTGGCGCTCTGGCTGATTTTGATGGGCACAGCCAACCTCACTGCCCAGCCTCTGGATACGGCTTTCGCAACTCCAATCGGCGGAATCCAGCAATGGGTCAGTATAAAATCTGCCGACAGGCATAAGCCAGTTCTGTTATTTCTGCATGGCGGCCCTGGGAACTCGGTTATCAGCTACAGCGACAAATTCACCAGTACATTACAGCAGCATTTTGTTGTCGTGAATTGGGATCAGCGTGAAAGCGGAAAGACCGCTGAGCTGAATGCAAGTCCGGAACCATTGACCGTCAATTTGATGACGAGCGATGCCATCGACGTGATCAATTTTCTGTGCAAGAAATTCTCGACTGATAAGATATATCTGATGGGGCATTCATGGGGTGGATTCCTGGGGATGGAGGTCGTCGCACAACGTCCCGATCTGCTGAATGCCTATATCGCCATTTGCCCGATGATCTATCAGGCCGAAAGCGAACGAATCGCACTTAAGCGGATGAAGCAGAAGGCCGGGGAAGAAAAGAACAAAGAAGCAACACGTGAATTGTCGATGGTTTCTATTCCGTTTGCCAGCGGCGAGCAGTTGTATTATCAACGAAAATGGCTGTTGCATTATGCAGGATCAAAAGAACCGTCTCGGGATTTGGTTGTAACGTGGTCAGTGAAATGGCTCGCGCTTTTCAACGAAGCAAGTGAAGTAAATTTTCTAGCCTCGCTTCCCCGTGTAAACTGCCCGATCTATTTTTTCGCAGGCGGACGCGACTATCAAACATCGACTAAACTCACCACCGATTTTTATAATAAAGTGCAGGCACCTGACAAGCAACTCTTCGTGTTTGAATCAACCGCACATAACTTGCCCACAGCTGAACCTGTACGCCTGCAAAAGACGATCATCGAATCGATCCTGCCTCGTACGTCAAAACGATAGAAAAGGACGTTACTTTGAAAGAGCAACCGCTTTACCCGACTTAGCCGAATTGCGTGCAGCCTCAAGAATACGTACAACGGTGACGTTATTGTCGAGCGCGTAAAGGTCGTGATTGCGCAGCGTTATCTTACCGCTAATAACATCAGCAAAATATGAAAAGGGATCAAGGTAGACTCCGGTTTCTTCTAACGTAGTCTGTCTCATCACTTCTGATTTGATTTGCTTGTTACGCATGCGCATAGCCGTATTGTTAAGGGATATAACATAGCCGGTCTCCCCGTATACTTCCATGTCTTTTCGCCCAAACGGCCAGTTCCAGGAAGCCTGAATAATGCATTGGGAACTGGGATATGTGACGATTATCGTCGCCTCATCTTCAACTTTTGGATAGATCTCCGGTTTGAAATGTTGTGTTACCGCAGTAACGGATATCGGCTGTTCACCCTTCACCAGGTAGGTCATGATGTTCGCACCATAACAACCAAAATCGATTAATGCGCCACCACCGTTTTGTACTGGATCCGTCAGCCAGTCGAGAAACTCTTTTCCAACGCCTATCTCTTTCGGCCCCTCGTGACCATCGTGAACTACAACCTTCCTCAGCTTGCCCACATATGAGCTGTCATTTACAAGTGTGTAGGTCTTTTGAGTGGTAGGGTACCACGATGTCTCGTAATTGGTCAGCAGATGTATTTTATGCTTCAGGGCAAGTGCTTTCATGTTCTCAGCCTGAGCTACGGTCGTGGCAAGAGGTTTTTCAACCATCACATGTATTCCTCGCGGAGCGCATGCCTCAACGGCTGCTTCATGTTCATAGATCGAACCGAACGCGACAACTGCTTCTGGTTTCACCGCGTCGAGCATGCGATTCAGATCTGTGTAGAACAGCGAGGCCGGAAGATTGTAACGCTTGGCCTGTTGTTCGGCCAAAGCCTTGTCGGGTTCGTAGACACCCACAAGCGTCACATCATCCTTTCCTTTGCGACCTAGTATCCAGCCGGAATGACCGTGGGTGGTACGGACTACGGCAAGGCGTAGTGGTTTTTTAGTCGTCTGTGAATACATGGGCATTGCTGCGACAAGAGTGAAAAACAGCGCGGCCAGGAAGTACAAGGGTTTCATAAGGAACAGTTAAGGGTTTTCTAACTTACAAACTTTTTAACTGTTCCGTGCGGGTTATTTATTGTGCGGCGTTAATTGCATGTGATTTTATTGATAAAGAATACCCGCCTCTTGCCTCGCTCTGCATTTGCAATTTCCTGAACACCATATGCATAGAAATAGTCTTTGTACCAGTACTCCAGCTTGTTCATCGATGTTTGTTCATTGCGAACAATATCACTGTCAAATTTTGTCTTGATGTTCTCAATGCTTTTACCTTCGAGCACCTGATCATCCTGAATGATCTTCGTTCTGAGCTCATTGTCGAACAGATACAATAAGGCAATGCGATCTCCCTGAACCTCGAGTTTGACGAACTGCTCCAGGGTATAAGTCTTCACATCATTGATTTCAAAACTATTGTCCCATAAAAGATTGCCAGCCTGATCAAATCCCATAACTACAGCATGCGTGTAGTGATATCCATCGAAAATCCGTCCATCACGCATCATGTTGCTAGGCATCCCGCCTGCGGTGTAAAGAAATGGACTTAGAGAATGGTCAGTTGAAATGTATTTTGGATAGAAAGCTTCACCCAGCAAAATGTATTGATTCTTGTAGGGCACAATCTCGTGAACCAGGAACCTGTAATTGAACCTCGTCTTCTTGCCTTTAACTTTACGCCGTTCAATACGTTCTTTTACGCGTGCCTCCCGCTTCGCCTTCATGTATTTGAAGAAGTTGTCAAGATCACCGTAGTTGTAGTAGCGCAATTGTTGATTTCCTTCAACATCAATTCCTGCTAAAAACAGACCTCTCGAGTAGAGTGAATTCTTTCCTCCGAATACACCTGCCACGATTTCCAGGTTATTCGCTGTCTTCATGGAGCGTGCAAAGATCAAGTGGCTGTTATCCGTTGGATCAAGTGCAAAATTTCTAAGCAGGTCTCCGTCCTCGTCATAACTCTTGATGAATATGGTGTTCTGCCCTTTGTAATTCCGCGCACTGATCAACACATCAAAACTGCCATCGCTGTAGGCTTTCACCTGCGTGAGATCTCCAGACTCATTAAGAAGTCCTGGAAGAACCCTGGCTCTGGCGGTTTCAAAACTGTAGTAGACAACCACTGGTACCTGATTGTAGTATCCACCCATAACCGCGCCCTTGTGCGTAACCTGAAATTCAGTAGGAGTGAAGGGAATGAAGTTCTTAATGTCACGCATTATGAAATCACCCGTGGCCACATCTATTGAGAATAACTGGAAGTTATTGCGTGTAAAGTCGTGATACCTTAGAAGAAGATAAAGCTTGTCAGCTTCTACTTTCTTTCCAACCAAAACGAACCGGTTGTCGATCGGCAAAAAGCCCTTCCATTGTTCACGGAATGCAGTGTCTAGTTTAATAATCTGAATGTGGTCCTGCTTGTCGGTGCCAACGCGTCGATAAAGAAATATTCCACTTTCGTGAGCGGGCAAAACTTCAAAGTTTCCTTCGTCGCGGGATGTGAAAAGTTCAAAGCGATTAGTCTGCAACACTTGCTGAGCGTTGCCTGGAAGGGTGAGTGCGATTAGCGCAAAAATCAGATTGCTACCGAACCACCACTTTGTTGATGTAAAAGACGTCGCGTACTCTGTCATCGCTGTTCGAATTGCGAACCGTATGATATCCCCAAACGTAGAATATATTGTCCACCCAATGACGCACTCCACCTTCGTACTCGCGCTCACTTCTGATGGCGTCATCAGTTTTTCCAGTATTAAGAGGACTTGTAAGTTCTTCAGTCTTGTCTGTATCTAACATCACGGTCTTTAACTTCAATTCAGATTCCTTCTTGTAAAGGAGCACAAGTCTATTTCCTTCCACATAGAAATCAGCGACCTGATCAACACCTGCCATGCGCACATCTTCAATCTTCACGCTTTCATCCCATCGGATCTTACCCTGAGGATCGAAACTGAGTACGCTTGCTTGTGAAGTCTTTATTTCGCTCATGGTTCGGCCTGTTGTGTTAAAGCTGTAAGGACGATACATTCTGCCCGAGGGAAAATAAAAAGGTGAAAACGGGTTTGCCCCCCCATAGTAGGGATTATAGTAATACGGGTTTGAATAATAAGGGCTCGTAGTCGATACTGGTGTATATATTTCCGCCAGTAACAGATATCCGTCCTTATACTCCTTCAACCTGTGTGGTGTTACATAAGACGTAAAATTTGGGATGCGCTTTGCCGCTAAATCAGACTTTGAGCTTTCTTTTACACGTTCGGCGCGTTTTGGATTTAGATAGTCAACAAAATGTTCCAGCTGCCCGAAGTCAACGTACTTAAGTTGTTGATCGCTGAACGGATCAACGGTCATGAAGTAGAATCCGATTGACTGCTTGGAATTTCGTTCTCCCCAGGTTCCGACAACGGCCAAATCTTCGCGTTGCAAAGTGCTTGAGATACCTGTCTGCAAAAAGATGTTGGTTTCAATGGGGACCAGGTCGTCCATCAGTTGTTTACCGGTCTCATCAAATGTTCTGAAAAGGATCTTGCGGTTCTCTTTGGTTCCCCGGTCGATCAACACGGTATTAAAAGTTTGATTTTCGTTGGTACGAAGATCCACCAGTTCAGTGTCCTTTTGGAAGAAGCCAGGCAGTACACGGATATGATTCGTCGACAGTTCAAAAAGGACGACAGCGGGCTCATTATTGACATAACCGCCGAAGATGAAATTGGGGCCAGCTTTGGTGAAGTGAGTAAGTTTGAAATCCAAATCTGGCTTGAACTGATAACGGCCAACTTCATTACCACTCAAGTTAATTTCTATTAGTTCGAAATCGTTCTTCGTAGTCTCACCCGTCCGGAACAAAAGGAATAGCCTGTCCGGTGTAATCTCGTAGCCAATAAATTTATTGCGGTCGTTCAATTCCAACTCGAGATCCTTTTTCTCTACAAGGGCAGTATCGAGATAGACGAGCTGCCACAGTTTGTTGGAGTTTCTATACTTGTTCAGGTCTCTGAACAACGCAATGCCATTATACTGCAGCGGAATAACGTTGAAACCATCATCCGCATTCTTTTGAAGCTTTTCGTAACGACGTGGTTGACTGAGTTGAGCAGCAACAGGCGTTGTCAGACTTGAAGTGAGGATGACAACGGCAACCAACGTTAGCCACGCAGCGATCGGGACTGTAGGATATGACGTTTTTACAGACATGTTAATTAACAAACTATAGAATCAATAAATATGACCAGGGACTCCCAGCAGTCCAATGAGGTGTCAACCTGCGTCGCTCAATGCTACTATCTTTTCAAATTCGTCGGCCTTGACTGGTTGAACCGAGAGTCGTGACGCTCTTACGAGCACCATATCACTTAAACGCTTGTCAGCTTTTATCTGGGCCAGAGTAACAGGGTTTTTAAGTTTTTTGACAGGCACAATTTCCACAGTAACCCAGTCGTTGTCAGTAGGATCGGGGTAATGCTCCTTTGTTATCTTAGCAATGCCAACAATGGCTTTCTCATCACCGGTATGGTAGAAGAAAGCCTGGTCGCCGATCTTCATGTTCTTCAGATGCGTACGCGCCTGAAAATTTCTAACGCCGTCCCATCCTGCTTTCTTGTCGCGGATGAGATCATCCCAAGAAAATGTTTCGGGCTCAGTTTTCATCAACCAATAGTTCATAACTTAATCGTTAAGCTATACAAATTAGCAAATACTCTTTGTAATTTCCTGTGACAGAATATTTAAATGAAGGCACTGGTAGTTTGTGGAGAATCGATTAGCGATGTCATCTTCGCTACCCCAACAATACGGGGCCTGCGCGTTGACGTTGATGATGTTTCTGTGCATGTACTGGTGCATCCCGAAACCTCCTTTCTCCTGAGAGAGAACCCTTATATCGCAAAGGTTCACCTCTTTACGGATCTCTTTTCCACCTGGAGGAAGTTGATGGAAGAGCACTTTGATGTGATTATCAATCTTGATGAGCGATGGCGATCGCGGTTGCTGTGCCGTTTCATTGCCGTTCCTGAGCGCCGACTGGCAACCCGACAATGGAAGAAATGGTTGATGGTAAAGTTTAAGATCAATAACATTACCAGTAAGCATGCCGTTGAGCACATGATTGATGTAGCCCGGCCGGTAGGCGTCAGGGGCGACAATCTTGGTCTCGACTATTTCATTCCTGACCACGACAGAGTTTCCCGGCACACTTTGCCTGAGGCGTATCGTCGAGGTTATGTGGTGTTTTGCATGAGCGCCTCATTCCTGACGAGGAAACTTCCTCTCGATCGAATGATTGAGCTATGCGACAAGATTCGAAGACCAATTGTTCTTCTGGGCACCAGCGAAGATCATGAGAATGCTGAAGTTATCTGGAGCTTTTTCTCGGGTTCCGGGCCGAGACGTATGCAGCAGGATGGGTCTATTTTCGACCCTCGCACGCATATCTACAATGCCTGTGGAAAGTACAGCTTCAATCAGATGGCCAGCATCATCAAACAATCGCTGGCTGTATTCACATTTGACAATGACTTTGTGCCAGTTGCATCAGCCTTCAGGAAGCAGGTATTTGGATTGTGGGGAAGTACAAGCTCGCTGTTTGGGAACTACCCATACCGCACCCGTTATACAATCATGGAGCACAATGATCTGGAATGCAGGCCATGTTCGTCACAGGGATTCGACAGATGCCCTAAAGGACATTTCAAATGCATGCGCGACATAATGTTCGATTTCTACCTGCCGTGATAGCGATCAGCCCCTGGCGTCTGCCTCAACCGTTAGTAAGCCCTGACGAGCTTGCCATCCATGTAGTTCACATAGGACCTGTTGACCACTTTCATACCGCCGGCTGTGGGATATTCCCCAGTGAAATACCAGTCACCGGAATGATTTGGTATGGCCTTGTGAAGGTTTTCGACAGTTTGAAATACTACTTCGAGGTCGGCATGCATTCCAGCGGGTCGTACAATCTCAGAAATCTTGTGTGAAAGCTCTTCATCTGTGAACTGATCGTAAAGCTGTTTCACAAAGTTTTGCTGCGATTGATGACCACGTGCACGGATGGCCTGTTCGTATGCTTCTCCAAGGAGGTAGTCTTTCCCATGATCCTTCAGCAAAGCAATCATTGCGCGGAATGCGACAAAGTCTCCCATACGACTCATATCAATGCCGTAACAATCAGGGAAACGAATTTGAGGGGCAGACGAAACAACAACGATTTTCTTAGGCTGGAGACGGTCGAGCATGATCAATATGCTCTTTTCAAGAGTAGTGCCTCGCACGATTGAATCATCGAGAACAACCAACGTATCAATACCCTTTCGAATAACTTCGTAGGTAGTATCATACGCATGCGCAACCATCTCGTCGCGGTGTTCATCATCGGTGATAAAAGTCCGCAACTTGGCGTCTTTCATTACCAACTTTTCAATTCTTGGCCTGAAAGAGAGAATATCCTCAAGGGAATCGACGGACGGCTTCTGATCAATAATGATTTCCTTTTGTTTGTTGATGAGGTAATCTTCGATGCCGGCCATCAATCCATAGAAAGCTGTCTCTGCAGTATTCGGGATGTATGAGAAGACAGTATTCTTTATATCGAAATTAACTGCACGCAAGACCTGAGGCACCAGGAGGCGACCGAGTTGCTTGCGTTCTCTATAGATGTGAGGATCATTTCCACGAGAAAAATAAATCCGCTCGAAGCTGCATGATTTCTTTTCGCCTGCCTTTAGAATAGGATGCTGACCGTATTCGCCATTCTTGTCGATAACAAGTGCATGTCCGGGAGTGATCTCTTCAATCTGATCGTACTCAACATTGAACGCGGTCTTGATGGCGGGTTTCTCGGAGGCAACAACAACAACCTCGTCGTTTGCATAGAAGTACGCAGGTCGAATACCATTCGGATCGCGCACGACAAATGAAGCACCAGAACCAATGAGACCAGCCATTGTATAACCACCATCGAAGTCTTTACATGCGCGACGCAATAGTCGCGGAATGTTCAACTCATTTTCAATGATGTCTGATATTTCACGGTTCGAAAACTTGTCTTTGTATTTCTGGAATAAACCCTGCACTTCTTCATCAAGGAAGTGGCCGATCTTTTCCATCACGGTAACTGTGTCGACTTTTTCTTTTGGGTGCTGGCCAAGGTCAACGAGGAGGTCAAATAACTCATCAACGTTGGTCATGTTGAAGTTACCCGCCATCACCAGGTTACGGCTACGCCAGTTATTTTGACGTAGGAACGGGTGCACATTTTCTATGCTATTAACGCCATGAGTGCCATATCGCAAGTGCCCAAGCCACAATTCCCCTGAAAATGCTACGTTTTCCTTAAGCCAGTGTTCATCCCTGAACTTGTCCTTGCCTTCCTTCTGGGCCTTCCGATATTTCTTACCGATCTTTCTAAACAGATCGGCTACTGGCTGCGCCTTCACAGATCGATACCGGCTAATATAGCGATGACCTGAATCGACATCGATTTTGATGTTTGCTATCCCTGCACCGTCCTGACCCCGGTTATGCTGCTTCTCCATGAGGATGTACATCTTATTAGCAGCGTACATGGGACCATATTTTTCAATGTAGTACGAAAGTGGCTTTCGTAAGCGGATCAGGGCGATACCGCATTCATGAAGGATCTGATCGCTCATGGATTCATTGTGTTTATCATTCCGGCCCACCTACTCAGCACGCGATGGAATGAATTTATAACGCAAAGTTAATTTTATTAATCCATCCCATCAACACACCAGGGTTGAAGAAAAGGCCGAGTACGACTACAACTATAACCAGGCCAAAAAGATTTTCGATTGAGAGGAAATTTGTTTCAAGATTCCGCGATCCGGGTCGGATAAATGCGAAATAAGGGATTCGGATGTAGTAGAAAAGGGAAACAACCGTGTTCAGGAGGCCGAAAATGAGCAGCCAGAGAAGTATGGGCTTTTCCGATGCGTTATATGCTTCCCACAGCGATGAAAATATGAACAGTTTTGAAGTAAATCCTGCGGTTGGAGGCAGTCCTGTGAGCGTTATGAATCCAATAAGAAGAAACAACGATTGCACCAGTGATGATTTGCCGAGCCCCGAAAACGATTCCAGTGAATCAATACCCTTCGATTCGAAAAACTGCAGGTAAATAAAGATGAGAAAATTCGCCACGAGATATATTGATGCATAGAACATTGCGAATTGGACTCCGTCGTTTTCGATAGCTACAACACCGATGAGCAGAAATCCAGCCTGGGCAATTGACGAATACGCCATCAGCCGCTTCGGATTCTGTTGCCAGAGCGCAGAAAAATTTCCCACGGTAATGCTGAGGATAGCAACCAGTGACAGTACGTTCTGCCAGTTTAACAACGCGCCAGTCGCAGGTTCGGGAAGTGCCTGCGAGAAACGGATGAGGATAGCAAGGCCTGCCAGTTTGGGGACCACTGAAAAATAACCAACTATCGGGAGCGGCGCCGCTTCATATACGTCCGGTGCCCATGGATGCATAGGCGCAGCAGCAATCTTATAGAGAAATCCGGCCAGTGCCATAATCGCCGCGACATACATCAACGTACCTGTAGAGGATGCCAACGTCGACGAAAAACTCGCACCGTTGAAGGACAAGGTTCCCGTTATCCCATACAAGATGCTAAAGCCGTACAGCATGATGGCCGATGCTACAGAACCAAATACGAAATACTTGAAGCTTCCTTCTGCCCCCCGGCGATCGAACGCGTATCCAGTTAATACATATGAACCGAGAGAAATCAATTCAAGTGAAATGAACACGGAAATGAAGTTTACACTCATCGAAAGAAAATGAGCGCCGAGCAACGTACCGATAAGGACAACGTAATATTCCGAGACGCGAACGGTGAGTCTTTTGTTGGCCCATGACATCCAAATGGTGAACAGTGTTGCTACGTCGACCAGGATCCTGACATAGGCGCCAAAAGAGTCGCTGATTAGCATGTCATCAAAGAGCGATCGGTTAGAGGGTTCGGTAACCTGCGCTATGCAGAGGAACATGGAGATAGCGACGAACGCTGAACTGAAAACCGATAATAACAGTTTGCCTGACTTAAGCAGGCCGGCGATCAACACCACTACTAATGCAACTACCAGCGTAATTTCTGGCGAAATGAGGTCTATGCCAATGCCAATAGTTCTGATGTTGTCCGTCAGATGCTCCACGATCAGGGATTTGATTGAACTGAAGCACCTGTATTCAATATAAACGTTGTGAACTCCCTTGCGAAAGGCTCAATAACGTTGAGGATCGGTTGAGGAATAATACCGAAGAACAATGCGCCAACTGCCAGTGGCAACAGTACGATGTATTCACGGGTGCGGAGATCAATCAAATCGTCAGCCCGGATTTCACCTTTAACGAAAAACGGACCGAAAAACATTCGCTGTAATGTCCACAGGAAGTACACAGCCGAGACCACCAGCCCGGCCGTTGAAA
Source organism: Chryseolinea sp. (assembly GCA_049840655.1). Lineage (GTDB taxonomy): Bacteria > Bacteroidota > Bacteroidia > Cytophagales > Cyclobacteriaceae > Chryseolinea. The sequence goes on along the minus strand of JASGJX010000010.1, from coordinate 93,777 downwards.
CGATAGCCATACTTTCATGCAGCGGTCCACCAGCACCGTGTGACTTGAACGCTCCAAGGAAAACGAGAATTTCACCAATGAATCCGGCAAATCCAGGCAATCCCATCGAAGCAAAGAATGCAATCAGTACAAACGTGGAATATACCGGCATCCTTTTATAAAGTCCGGAGTAGTGATCAATCGTCCTGTCGTGTGTGCGATCGTAGATGACGCCGGCGAGCAGGAACAACATGGCTGAAAGAATGCCGTGACTAAACATCTGATACACACTACCAGACACACCTTCAGATGTAATGGATGTCATCCCGATCAACACAAAGCCCATGTGCGAAACGGAAGAGTAAGCAATCATCCGTTTAAGATCCTTGCTGGACATCGCATTTAAACCACCATAAATGATGGACACAACGCCTACCCACCCAACGAAAGACCCAAAGTATATCGCGGCGTCGGGAAATAACGGAAATGCTATGCGCAGCAGGCCGTATCCGCCTATCTTCAGCAACAGCGCCGCGAGAAGTACCGAAACCGGAGTGGATGCTTCGACGTGGGCGTCGGGAAGCCACGTATGTACAGGAACCATTGGCAGCTTGATTCCAAATCCAAGAAACAGGAGTAGAAAACACCACTGACGCGCATCGAACATTCCAATCATTCTGGCATTACCGGGTTCCAGAATCGCTCCTGGCATATAATGAGACCAGTCGCGCATATTCAACATATTAAAACTGTGCACAATCTGACCTGACTGATCCGGCTCCCGCACTGATATGTACAGCGATATCATGGCAATCAGTATGAAGATTGAACCAACCAGCGTATAGAGGAAGAACTTGATCGAAGCATATTCGCGACGCGGGCCGCCCCACAAAGCAATGAGGAAGAACATCGGCAGTAACATGAATTCAAAGAACAAATAGAAAAGCAGGAAGTCGAGCGCAGTGAAACTTCCCAATATTGCCGCATTGAGTAACAGCATGAGAAGGAAATATCCCTTTGTCTGTCGATTTACATACCAGGAAGAGATGGTAGCAATCAACAAAACGACTGTTGATAAGGCGATAAGCGGAAGACTCAAACCATCAACCCCCAGGAAGTAGTTGGCCTTCAACGTACCCCAATCACCTAAATCAATTGTTATCCAGGGTTTATATTCTACGAACTGAGTGCCACCCCCTGACTTAAATGAACTCAGCATTAAAATCATTACCAATAGCTGCAGCACATTAGTAGCGAGACTGAGATAACGGAAAACGCCCGCACTTCGAGCCGGGATGAACAATCCGATAAATGCGGCAAGGAGAGGCGTAAAGATTAGAAGCGATAGTTGGATCTCCTGCATTTAACGTAAATGATTTATTGCCTTGACCGTACTATCTAAAGAAGTGTCCAAATTATGAAAATAATGATTGCGAAAACGGCCCAGAAAACATAAAGCTGAACGCCTTCGCGTTGAAAGCGACGGATCCAGGCGCCAACCATTTTTGCAGACCATGCGGCACCATCAACCGCTCCGTCGATAACAAAACGATCAAACCATCCCACAACGTGAGCCAGTATCGTGTATGCATAGGCCGACGTATGCAACGCGCCGTCGATCCATTTCTTATCCAGGGCACGGGTAGTCGTGGCCAATAGGAACGATGGAACTTCAACCGAGCGATAGATAAGCCTGTCAAAATAGAAAGCCTCGTAAAGTACTGATGCCTGAAAGCCTGAATTTCGACGGATGAATGCCAACGTGATTGCTAATGCAATCCACACCAGTGAGGCCAGGCTCAGCCATGGGAAAAGATGGAGTGCAGTTCCTTCAAGGCCGTTGAATATCCAGCCATTAAAATCAAACGGGTTGAAAGAAACGATTGGCCATAAGCTCGCCAGCGACAGCATAAGCAGTGGAAATCGCATCACTGCCGGCGATTCAACAACATCCAGTTTCTGAGTCAACCGCTCTTCGTCCATGAACACCTTCCAGATCAAACGAAATGTATAGAGCGGGGTGAGAAACGAAACAACGATAGCGCTACCTGCGAGAAGCCATCTCCAGGAACTACCATTCGCTGCCCAGCTAAGTGCTGCCTCCAGAATGGCCTCCTTGGAAAGGAACCCGGTAAACAATGGCAGCCCCGCGAGTGCCGATCCACAAACCACAAATGCCATGAATGTGAACGGAAGCCGTTTGCGAAGTCCACCCAGATTTCGAATGTCCTGAACATCGAACGAATCACGCGAATGATGCTGCGCCTGATGAAGCACGTGAATAACACTGCCGGCCGCAAGAAAAAGGCCTGCCTTAAAAAAAGCGTGTGTGATCAAATGTAACATTGCTGCTGATGGTGCGCCCATTCCAACAGCCATAACCATCAACCCAAGCTGCGACATTGTCGAATATGCCAGTATGCGCTTCATGTCGAACTGACCCATGGCAGCCAACGCTCCCGTTAGTGCTGTCACAGATCCAACAATTGCAATTATGGTCAAAACCGAAGGATCAAATATCCAATACACCCGGGCGAGTAAGTACACTCCGGCTGCTACCATCGTTGCAGCGTGAATAAGAGCGGAAACCGGAGTCGGTCCTTCCATCGCTTTCGGCAACCAGCCAAACAGTGGAAACTGCGCCGACTTGCCAATGACACCACAGAACACTCCAATGCCGGCAAGCACCTGCCAGCCACCAGCGTCTACAGTTGGATCGATATCAATGAAGTTGAAGGTTCCATAACCAGTCCACACAGCCATCAGACCGACCACAAAGCCGGCGTCACCAACCCTATTAAATATAAATGCCCGCTTTGCCGCATCTGCAGCTTCAGGCTTTTCATACCAATGGCCGATAAGCATGTAAGACGAGAAACCTACTAATTCCCAAAACATGAAGACAAGAAGCAGATTGCCAGTTGCCACGATGCCCAGCATGGCAAATGTGAACAACCCCAGCATGCAGAAGTATCTTCGCTGTGCCGCATCATCGGCCATATACCCAATGGAATACACGTGTACAAGAAAAGATACAACCGTTACAACGAACATCATCAGGACCGACGTATTATTCAATAGCAGGTTCAATTGAAATTCTTTTCCTCCGATGGAGAACCAGGATGCATTGAAGATCGCGGGCTGTGTTCCCCAAATTTCGAAGCATACGTATGCTGCAGAAACAGCACTAACCATCAGGAACAGCGGCGAAAGGAACGCGACCAGCCAGGAATATTTTTCACGTACAATGAGACACGCTACTGCCGAAACAAGTGGCAACAACAGTGCTGGCAGCACACCGGTGACCAGTAAATCATTTGGAAGGTTAGTGGCACTGGTCATCACTCTCTCAATTCGTTTATCTGGTCGGGAACAGATGATTGATAGAACCGGTAAACCTGAATGACTATTGCCAAACCGACAGCTGCTTCACAAACTGCGATAACGATCACAAAAAGGCCAAACACCTGGCCCCCAGGCGCATCGTTGTGAAGCCGGTTAAATGCTACAAGATTTAGAACAGAAGCGTTAAGAAGCAGTTCAATACCCATTAACACGAAGATCATATTGCGTTTGATGATCACGATAGCCAGCCCCGTTGAAAACAATAGGGCACCTAAAATAAGAAGTTCATAGTCGGGTGTCATCTTCAAAGACGTTTGGTGGTAGAGGATGACGCGATCACCGCTGCTCCGATCAATGCTATCAAAAGGACTATGCCAGTCAATTCAAAAGGGAATGCGTAGTTTGTCATGAATAAACGTCCAAGATCCGTGATTGAGAAAGGTTGGGCTTGTACGTTGGTTGGCAATTTTACTTGTTCAACAATGAGATATGTGATGATCGCAAAAAGCGTGAGACCCAACATGCCACCAGCCAGTCGGTTGCTGTGTTCTATGAGTAATGGCTTGCCATTTAAATGCGAAGTGAGCATAATGGCAAAGATGATCAGGACCAGAACTCCGCCTGCATAGACCAGTATTTGAGTCATGGCAAGGAATTCAGCAAAAGAGAGAACGTATAAACCAGCAAGAGAAAGGAGTGTTATCATTAACAGCAGCGCACCGTAAAATACGTTGCGCGCAAACAGGATTCCGATCGTTGCAACGGCAGCGGTGAATAGAAAAAAATAGTGAAGAATAACGGCTGCATTCATGACGGCGTCGAAGGAGGTGATGGCGGTTTGATCCTCGGCTTAAATACTGGTTTTGCTACTGGTTTAGCTGTATCGCCGGGTTTAGCAGCATCACCTGACTTTATCTCATCGTTTGCCTTAGCAGATTCACCGGATGACGTAACGGGCGGTGCACCGCTAACTGCAGCTTCTTTCGGAGCAGGAGCGGCCTTAGCCTTGAGATATTCATCAAGTACTCGCTTCTTGTCAGCGATGTCTGCGTCGCTCATGTCACCAAATTCAAAATTATGCTCGCGTATATCCGTCACGCTAAAGTCGTAAACCTTGGTCATGGTCAGGCATTCGGTCGGGCAGACGGTCGTACACAGGCCACAAAAACAGCATTTGCCCATGTCGATGTCGAACTTCGCGGCATAGATGCGTTTGGAAGTGCCATCTGATGTCTTGCCAATTTCCTCGATCGCACGGACAGGCTCAATCTCGATACAATCTACCGGGCAAATCTTCGCGCATTTGTCGCAAACTATGCAGTCGTCAATTTCATTGTGGAGCCGGTAGCGACCATTGTCAGGCACCGGCTGCATTTCGTACGGATATTGAATTGTGGCGATGCCCGTTCGGTCGTCGAAATAGTTTTGGGCTTGTATGGATACGACCGGCTGAGTACGCCGGGCCTTAAATAAGTGCTTTATCGTAATCCGAAGTCCGGCCGCTAAAGACCTGACTACCAGTGTGATATTGCCGAAATAAGAGTTGGTGGACCTTATCATCTACTGCAAAGATAGACATTCGGGTTGATCCCGTGTCAAACCTCCCTGCAACATTACCACATCGGCTTTGAAATCAGGCCTTCGGGAGCGTAAAAAAGAACGTGCTGCCAACGCCTTCTTCGCTCTCAACCCAGATACGACCAGCGTTTTTCTCAACGAATTCTTTGCAGAGGATCAAGCCAAGACCAGTACCCTTTTCGTTGGCCGTTCCGCGCGTTGTATAGGGTGACGTCTTATCAAACAACATCTTCAGAACTTCATTGTTCATACCCACGCCGTTATCTTTCACAGACACCAGCCATTCTGCGTCTTTTTCGCGTGCAGCAATACGAACGGTGCCTCCGTCGTTAGTGAATTTGATCGCGTTTGTGATCAGGTTACGGATCACCAGATTGATAGTGTTTGAATCGGCAAAGCCTATTGCGTTCCTGGGTACTTCGTTAATCAACCTGATGTCTTTGCTCTGCACCGATGTGAGTAACTGGATGTTTTCTTCAACAATGTTGTAGACATCGATCTTTGCTGCCTGGACACTCAACTTGTCCATCTGCAGCAGGGTCCAGTCGAGAAGATTATTTAACAGCGTACGGGTGTGGTTGAAACGTGCCTTAAGTTCTTTAATGTGTTTGGGCAGCTCCGATGCCGATACAGCTCCCTTGTCGAGAAGGTCAAGCAAACCAGACAGTGCGTTAATTGGCGATCGAAGATCGTGAGATATAATAGAGAAGAATTTGTCCTTAACCTGATTAAGACGTTCAAGTTCTTCGCTTCTTTTCTCCATCTCCTCCTGGTGCTGCAACAACAACGTGTTGATTTGCCGGCGGCGTCTTCCACTTCGATAAACGCTGATCAAAAGAATCACACTAAGTGCCATAACCACAGCGAGGATATTGCGTACGAATTCCTGTTTCCTCAACTCACTGCTTTGATGAGCATCTTTCTGGCTGAGCAATGCAATCTGAGAATCGCGTGCCTCCGTTTCAAACCTAAGTTGGCTACGGAGTAGCTTGCCTTGTAGTTCCTGGCTAAACAGCGAATCTTCCAATTGCTTATACTGCTTGTAATACAGCAGCGACTTCTGATAGTCTGCTTTCATTTCCCACAGTTGTGAGAGCTGATTGTAGCACTTGATCTCTAAAATTCGCGCATTCAATTCCTTTGCAACAGTGAGACTGTTTTCGAGGTTTATCAGTGCCTGATCATATCGCTTCTGGCTGGTAAAGATTACAGCGCGACCAAGATCAACCTCAGCCATACCGTGGCGATCGGTCGTCTGTTCATTGAGATGATAGGCAGTATCGTAGAATGCCAACGCCCTGTCATGAGCTCCCTTCCTAAACGAGACGGTTGCCAGTTTCCCATAGATTCTGGGTTGTACAACTTTATAGTCGCCCTTACGAGCAACCTTCAGCGCATAGGATAATGACCGTTCTGCAGAATCATATTGCTGACGACGCAATTGAACATCGCCAAGCTCATCAAATGTATAAGCAAGTCCCTCTTCGTCGCGCAAGTGATCACTGAGACGTTTCGATGCGAGCAGGTGCTCCACGGCCGTTTCATATTGACCCATTTCCTTGAACACGCGTCCAACGTTGTGATCAGCAACAAGCATTCGGAAAGTATCCTGAGCTGCCGTGGCTATCCGATGCGACAATGAGAAATAAAAGAAGGCGTCGTCATATTCACCTAAATCGTAATAGTCATTTCCAATATTGTTGTAGTCGCGCGAGATATTGGTGCTGTCCTTTAAAAGAATATCATTCTCCAGCGTCAGGTTGTCGTAGCGAAGGGCAGCGCTGTAATCGCCGCTCATCGTGAGAAGGACTGCCTTGTTCTGATAGGCCGCAACTTTCGTTGGAAGATCTTCGAGTTTAGTGGCGAGCGAAAGCGCTTCATCAGCATACACGCGTGCCTGACGGAAGTCGACGTACTGATTGTGCGACGACAAAGCAATCAGGGTACGCACCTTCACTGAATCAGAAGGGTTGTTGTTCAACACTCTTCTGAGACTGTCGGCCTTGCTTTGTGCCAGGATTTGAGTGAATGTAAAGAGACTGACTAGCAGTACTAAAAAAATGTTTTTCACGGTGATCAACCAAAAATTAGTTTCCAAGTTCCGATCGCTACAATCAACAGTAATGATATCGGTGTGAGATATTTCCAAGATAAAGACATGAGTTGGTCAACACGCAGACGGGGAAACGTCCATCTTACCCACATTTGAAGGCAGATAAAAAATAACGCTTTACCCAAAAGCCAGAATGTTCCCCATATATAAGAAGCGATGCTACCGGGAGCACCGTTAGTCCAATCTCCAAGTTTCAATTCTCCGATATTAGGGAGAGGTGAGGCCCAGCTACCAAAAAACAGGATGGCACCGAGAATGCTAACCAGTAACATCATACCATATTCCGCAAGCATAATAATGGCCCACCTGAATCCACTGTATTCAGTTTGAAAACCCGCTACGATTTCAGATTCAGCCTCAGGCAAATCGAAGGGTGCGCGATTGCTCTCCGCCAATGAAGAAATGAAAAAGATGACCCATACGATCGCAAGCAAGGGCATGCGGAAGATGTTCCAAAGGAAAAAACCGCCCATGCTGTTCGTTTGAATTCCTATGCCTGGAATGCCAAACAGATATTCTGGTTGCGTGCTTAGTGTGCTCTGCTGAAAAGAAATTTGTTGAAGATCAAGTGTCTGGGTAAGCATGCAGACGCAAACAACACATAGCCCAAGCGGTACTTCGTAAGACACGAGTTGTGCCGCAGAGCGCATCGTGCCCATCATACTGTACTTGTTGTTAGAACTCCATCCTGCCATGACGATGCCAATGACGTCGAGAGACACAATCGCTAACAAAAAGAATAGGCCTGTGGATATCGAGGCTCCATTCCATTCAGCGCTAAGAGGAATTACAGCAAAGCCGGCGAAAACGGTAGTGAATATCACAATCGGCGCAATGCGGAAAAGTATCCGATCGGCCTTGTCCGTAACGATATCTTCCTTTTGAATCAGTTTCAGCAAATCAGCAATCGACTGAGCCAAACCATAATAACCAACTTCCATAGGTCCCATTCGGTCCTGTATAAACGCCGCGATCTTCCGCTCTGCATAAGTAGCTAGAACGGTGTAAATCAGGAGAAAGGGCAGTATGAATATGACCGTAGTCAATGGTTAGGGCCTGGGGTTAAAATGATCCACTAAGGTCATAATATTTAAGATGTGGATTTTTCGATTCTTTACTAGAAACATACATGCATTAGCTGTTCCAAAGGGTGTGTCTTTCCAGCAGCACTTCGTCGTGAAAAAACATTCGCGCTGCTGCCGCAAACGACTCAGTGTAATCTGAGACGAGGAACAGTCGTTCAGGCCGACGAACGTCATTAAGCAGATTTTCACTTGTGAGATACTCGCGCAGCGCACGTGCAACAATTTCAGAAGAATCTAATACGGTCATCTCACCCTGATAATAACTGTCAATCTCGCTTATAATGAGCGGATAGTGTGTACAAGCCAATATCAAAGCCCGGATACCCGAAAGCTTAGTATCACCCAGGTATTGCGCTATGATCTCCTGGCTGATCTGGTTATTGAAAAATCCCTCCTCGATCATCGGCGCGAGCAACGGGGTCGCCAATGAGTGAAGCCGGATATTCCTGTTCCCTTCCTCAATCTTGCGTGCATATACACCCGACTGAACAGTACTCCTCGTTCCAATGAGACCAATGTCCTGACCTTCGAAATGATCCAGCACGTACTCAACCATCGGATCAATGACATTGATGATGTGGGTGTCTTTGCGAACATACTCGCGAAGCAGTTCATAGGCAGCAGATGAAGCAGAGTTGCAGGCAATGACGATCACCTTACAGCCTTTCTTAAGCAATATGTCGGCTATACGGATTGAGTATGCTTGAATAGCAGCCTCCGATTTATCACCATAGGGAAGATGTGCCGTGTCACCGAAATAGATCATGTTCTCATTTGGCAACAATTCACGAATCGCATGAGCCACGGTCAGGCCGCCAATACCACTATCGAAAACACCAATCGGCTGAGATGCGCGTGAAGTCATAACTGGAGCGTGCGAATATACACGATGGAAGAACACGTTCAACGCCCATACGCCGATGCGCGAGAAAGTTGGCGACGGCTGTTGCTGAACCCTTGAAAATGCGTATTATTGCCCCGTCAATAAATGGATAAGCATGGCAAATAACATCTTAAAAGGTAAGCGGGGAATCATCTTCGGCGCGCTTGACGAAAACTCCATTGCCTGGAAAACGGCAGTTAAAGTTAAGGAGGAAGGCGGGTCGTTTACGCTCACGAATGCTCCGATTGCCATGCGTCTGGGAAAGATCAATGAGTTAGCTAAAGCCTGTAATGCAGAAGTCATTCCAGCGGATGCCACGTCCGAAGAAGATCTCAAGAATCTGATCACAAAGTCGGAGGAAATCCTTGGGCGGCAAACTGGACTTTGTACTTCATTCGATCGGAATGAGCCCCAATATCCGTAAAGGCAAGTCATACGGCGACATGAACTATGAATGGTACCTTAAGACGCTTGACATATCGGCGCTGTCTTTTCATAAGATCATGCAGTCACTTGAAAAGCTTGATGCCATGAATGAATACGGATCTATCATTGCATTGAGCTACATCGCTGCGCAACGATCTTATCCTGATTACACGGATATGGCACAGGCGAAAGCAATGCTTGAGTCGATTGCGCGCAGCTATGGTGCCACGTTTTGCCAAGCTGAAGAAAGTGCGCGTAAATACAATTTCCCAATCACCGACAAAGACGACGGCAGGTTCCGGCATTTCAGGCTTCGACGTATTCTTCGATTTTGCTGAGATGATGTCGCCACTGGGTAATGCATCTGCTGAGGATTGTGCCAACTATATCGTGGCGATGTTTTCCGACTTCACACGCATGGTTACCATGCAGAACCTCATGCACGACGGTGGATTCTCGTCTACCGGTATTACACAAGATCTGATCGATCGCCTGACTAAATAGAGGCGATCGCCTTCTCTATGGTCGCGTTTCCACCGTGCAAGATCAATCTCGGTCTTCGCATCACTGCGAAGCGAAGAGACGGTTATCACGATCTCGAAACATGCTTTTACCCGATTCCATGGACAGATATGCTGGAAGTCATCAAGGCTCCGGCAACTGCTTTTGCGTATAGCGGTCACGTTATTCCAGGCGACCCATCATCAAACCTCTGTGAAAAGGCCTATCGGCTTCTTCAGCGGGATTTCAACATTGGACCGGTGAGCATGCATTTGCATAAGGTACTGCCCATGGGAGCGGGACTCGGCGGTGGTTCATCCGACGGCGCCTATATGCTGCGACTCCTCAATAAGTTGTTCGATCTTACAGTTGAGTCAACAAAGGCTTCTGGAATACGCATCAGCACTGGGTAGCGATTGTCCATTTTTCATAGGTGATGGTCCCATGATTGGCAAAGGACGAGGCGAGATACTGACGCCCGCCAATCTCTCGCTTAAGAACACTTATGCAGTATTGCTGAAACCTGAGATACATATATCAACGGCCATGGCATTCGCTGGCATAACACCCAGGACTCCACAGATGGGCATAGATGAAGTGATAACTAAAGATCGAACAGCCTGGAAAACAGTTATGCACAATGATTTCGAAGATTCTTTGTTTCCCAAATTCGCAATCCTCGCCGAGCTGAAGGCGCAATTGTATCAGGCTGGTGCCTGGTATGCCAGCATGAGCGGCTCGGGTTCGACAGTCTATGGTTTGTTTAATGAGCAAACAAGCCCTGACGTGAATCCATCCGTCACAAAGTGGGAAGGGTGGCTCTAGAATCTGATTTTTTACTCAGCCACTTTCGGTTGCGTCTCAAATCGTCGCCTGAACACCGGGTATAACAGCACTGCCGAAAGAATAATGATTGTGCCCAGATAAAAATTTGCTCCCATTTTCTCCTTGTCTCCGAAGATTATCACGGCCATAATAATGCCATACACCGGCTCGAGATTGAGAGATAGTTGAAGAAGAAAGACGCTGATCTTTTTCATTAGTTCAACCGCAGTTGAGTACGCATACACGGAGCATACGATCGCGAGAAATGCTATGTAGAACCAATCGTAAGTTGTGGGCATCAAATGTAGTACATGATCAGTCGCCCACATTACTTTATAAAGCGGCATGAAGGCAGACAAGCCGATGAAGATGCCGATCATTTCATAGAATGTAATTGTGTACGCCGGAATGTCTCGCACAAGACGCGCGTTGAAGATTGAAAACACTGCCGACGTCAGACCAGCTATCACTGCCAGGAAAAGCCCAAGCCGATATTGAAAATCAAAGGAGAATATAATGTACAATCCGAATAGGACTACCAACCCAAGCATGAGCTCAAATTTTTTAACACCTGTTCTGCTTAACCAGGGAACGAGGATGGCTGTCCAAAGTGAATTCGTTGCGAACCCGACAAGACTAACCGACACGTTAGAAACACGGGCCGCTCCAAAGAATGCGACCCAATGCAGGGCAACAATAAAACCTATGAGTATAAGCTGAATCAATTGTTTGCCTGAAACGCGGAAAGTACCTCGGGTCAGTAAGATCACTACACCCATTCCAAGTGCCGCGAGGATGGCGCGATAAAACACCATTTCAACCGTTGGAATTGTAATCAGCTTACCGATAATGGCAGTGAAACCCCAGAGAAAAACAATGAAGTGCAGCTTAAAATAGTCTGAGCGTGTTGCCATTTATCGGGGAACGTATTTATACATCATCAGCGAAATGCCTCCAAAAATAATGTTCGGAATCCAAACGGAGAGCTCGGGTGGTAACGATCCATTCTCAGCGAAAGTTCTGAATAATGTGAAGAAGAGTATAAAAATAAATGACAGAACAAATCCCATGGCAATCTGAGGACCTGTTCCTCCGCGGCTTTTGCGTGATGCAACGATTACGCCCATGAAAACAAGAATATAAATAGTAAAGGGCGAAGTGTATCGCGTATACTTCTCCACCTCGTAGGCTTCGATTCCGGTAGAACCACGAGCCCGCAGGGTGTTTATATAATTGTCGAGTTCGCTCATGGTTAAGCTCTCGTATTTTCGATAGTCGCTTTCAAACTCTTTGGGACGGATAACCAAGGCGGTATCGAGTGATTCGCCCTTACGAACACTGTCGGCTCGAATAAGTGGTCCTGCGCTTTTCAAACTATCTGTTCTATTGGCAATGCTTGCAAACACGTCTTCAATCTTTTTGATCTCCCATCCGCGCAATGTCCATTTCATCTTCACCGAATCCCACTCAACGCGATCAGCTGTGAGCTTCTCTATCATGCGAGTGCCGTCAAATTTTTCCAAAGTGAACCGATAGCCCGTACGATTGCTGTTGTTGTAACTCTGCATATAGAGATACACGTCGGGCGCGACCTGGATATGGATGTTGCGTTGGTCGTAATAAAACTTGGTCTTCAGATACTGAACTTCGAACTCAAGTCGTGACTTGTTCGAGTTCGGGATAACCCAACCGTTGAGCAAAAAGGTTAGGCCGCCCACGAGTGTCGATCCTAAAAAGAAGGGCACCAGTATTCGGCGGAAGCTGACACCGCTGCTGAGGATGGCAATAATTTCAGTGTGGGACGCCATTCGTGAACACACATAAACGGTAGCGATGAAAATCGTTATGGGCGCCAGGAGGCTCCCGATCCAGGGTATAAAGTCAAGATAGTAGGAAAGGATCTGCAACTTGGTTAGACCAAATCGAGCGTACTTGTCCATCTTCTCCGTTAGGTCGATAACAGTGATGACGGCGAGAAGTATCAGCACGACAAAAAAGAATGTCGTCAGAAACCGTTTGATAATGTATTTGTCAAGCAGCTTCATCTGACTAACCTTTCATTCGATTAACGATGGAAGCTGATGGATTCATGATAGTACCGGTGATGTCCTGATGGTTAGCCATGATGTTATATCTGCTGCTACTGACGAGTTACATGCTAAAGTCTTCTACTTACTTTTTCCACCATACGATTCTTCCATCCAGCAAATGTCCCATCTATTATTTGCTTTCGCGCTTCACGAACGAGCCAGAGGTAGAAGGTCAGATTATGCAACGTTGCAATTTGCGCGCCCAAAATTTCCTTGTTGATGATCAGGTGCCTGAGATAGGCCTTTGAATGGCTGCCACTGGCATACCCGCCCAGCACAGTATCAATGGGCGACAGGTCATCTTTCCACTTTTCATTACGGATGTTAATGATGCCCTCTGTTGTAAACAGCATACCGTTGCGGGCATTCCGCGTGGGCATCACGCAATCAAACATATCAATTCCCAACGCGATGCATTCCAAAATGTTTTCAGGCGTACCAACGCCCATTAGATATCTGGCCTTCGACGACGGCAGGATACTGCAAACCAGACTGGTCATCGAGTACATATCCTCGTGGGGCTCACCAACAGAAAGCCCTCCGATAGCGTTTCCAAACTGCTCCGTCCGGGCAATATACTCAGCTGATTGCTCGCGCAGATCCTTGTAAACGCTCCCCTGAACAATCGGAAAGAGCACCTGCTCGTATCCGTGTTTAGGTTCGGTCTGAGTAAAACGTTCGATGCATCGGCTCAGCCAGCGATGGGTCATGCCCATCGATCGCTGGGCATATCCATATTCGCATGGATAGGGAGTGCACTCATCAAAAGCCATGACTATATCCGCACCAATGGTGCGCTGGATATCCATCACATTCTCCGGTGTGAACACGTGCTTCGATCCATCGATGTGTGACTTGAACATAACACCCTCTTCGGTAATCTTCCGATTTGCCCCCAGAGAGTAAACCTGATAGCCGCCACTGTCCGTTAAAATGGCTCTTGACCAACCATTGAACTTGTGCAGGCCACCAGCCTTTTCGATCAGTTCAAGGCCAGGTCGTAAGTATAAGTGATATGTATTGCCAAGGATGATATCGGCATTGATATCGTTTTCGAGTTCACGCTGATGCACGGCCTTCACTGACCCGGCTGTCCCAACCGGCATAAAGATGGGTGTCTGGATCACGCCGTGCGCGGTCGTCAGGGTTCCGGCCCTTGCTCCTGAGCCGCGATCAGTATGGGTGTGCTCGAAGGTCATAAAAGGCGCAAAAATACAAAATTGAGCACTTACTAACCCTTGCCATACTGCAAGTCTTTCGTCCGGCTGGCCTTGTTCCGGCCTCTCGCCGGCCTGTAGATGGCCTCTAGGCGGCCTCTGACTTGCCTGTGCCCAACTCCACTACCTATAGGTCTCCTAGTGATCTTGTCTTCTGGTTCTGATGAAATACTTCTTTAGGGATGAATTTTCCACCCCATAGGCCACAGCCTTAAAGAAATGAAGGTAGAATTGAGGAATTCGTGGAAGTAATCGTACTTCCTTTTGATTCAGATGGGCTCGGCAAGTCTTAAACAAACAATCTGATCAGTGGATTCCCGAACCCACATAAGAATCTACGTTCTGATGGGTAATGATCTCCAGCGGGAAGAGCTCAGTTCCGGGCGTTGACTTTTTGAACATGAGATGATTCACCAAATGACTCACACCCAGAAGTGCCTGTCGTTTCGGATTTTGGTTGATCAAAAAGTCGATGATGCCTGCCTTGAGATATTTCAGATTATCCACAAGCATGTCATAGCCAATCATTCGAATGTCGCTCTTACCGTGCTTCTCCAGATAGGAGGCGGCAACAGCCGTACCTCTCGACGTGCTGACGAATACCCCTCTGAGCGAATCCATATCCATAAGACCTTCGATCTCGGACTCAAACGATGGTTTTTGAGGATTCATGCTGAATTCGACAATCTTGAATTTGTCGCCGGCCTTCTCTGCAAAGTAGTCCTTGAACCCCTGTTCCTTCTCCAACAAGTGAACAGAATCCTGAACATCCTCGTCGATATGCAGAACGGCAAAAACCCCGTTTTCAGCCTGACCAAAGTTCATCAGTTGCGCGCCGAGGCGCCCGCTTTGATAGAGATCCTGCCCGATAAAGGCGAGAGGTTTTGCTTCGTGAATGTTGGTATTGAACAGTACGTACGGAATCTGCCGCTGTTGAAATAGTTCGAAGGCAGGCAATGATTCATGATAGAATATCGGTGCGATAACGATGCCATCAGGTTGGTCTTCTGCGACTTCGCGTGACAGTCTGAGGAATGAGTCTTTGTTATAGAGATCGAAAGGACGGGTATCAACGGTCACGCCGTACTGCGCCCATTCAGTTTCAGCCTGAATAATTCCCAGGTTTGATTGCGCCCAGTATGGATCGAGGGTCGGGTCGGGGATCAACGCAGCTATCCGATAATTCTTGTTAGAGCCAAGTGTTCGTGCTATCAGGTTCGGTTTGTAGTCGATCTGATTCATCACGTCGGTCACCTTCTTGAGTGCGTACTCGGAGACCTTTCCACGATTGTGAAGTACGCGATCGACTGTGCCAACGGAAACGCCGGCCAACTTGGCGATGTCCTTTATCCGGATGTTCTTACCAACCTCCATATCGAGATGTTTTCGCACACAAATTATGTGTGTGCGTGCACATTTGAAAGAAATTCGTCGGATAATTTTACGTCGGGGCGGATGATTTTGAACTGTCCGGCTGCTTTTTGGGAAAAACACACGGTGCACATGAAGTTAATGAGTCAAGCGACAGAATACAAACTGATGACAAATTCACATCAACTTTGTTATTCACAAACGATGACCTTTACTCGGGTACATGCTTGTTGTTTACCTGAGTTAGTTTTGTTTTTTATAGCATCGATTATACTCAACGAAAAAAACAGCAAACAAACTATTCCTTAATGATCCAGTCGTGAAAGATGATCATCTTTGACGAATGTGGACTCGATAAGAGTGGGGCGCATTAGTTCGTCCCGTCATGAATTGGCTTTTTGATTGAACATTGTAGCGTTGTTTCAAAAGTATTCTACTTTTATAGTTGCCACGGTATTTTTTTGAGCTCACTTCATGCCGACTCTTTTAGATTTTTTGCTTGTACTATTTTTTGTAACGATCGGTATTCAGGTCGTCTATCAATTGATATTCCTGATTGGACTCTCTCGGAAGGATAACACGACCGAGCCACAGCTTCTTCCCATATCCGTGATCGTTTGCGCTCACGACGAAGAACAAAATCTTAAAGTGCTGATACCAGCTTTACTTGAACAGGATCATTCACTGTTTGAGGTGATCATCGTCAATGATCGTTCGAATGACGCGACGTTTGATATGCTACTGGCGGAAGCTTCCCGTGATCACCGTCTTAGGATGGTCCACGTGAATCGAACACCGCCACATGTTGATAACAAAAAATATGCGCTAACGCTTGGGATAAAGGCCGCGCGCTACGAATGGATACTGTTAACAGATGCTGACTGTGTTCCGACTAGCAAGTCGTGGATCAGTTCCATGAGTGCTGCATTCAACGAACAAACCAACTTCGTGCTCGGATACTCACCATATCAGAAGTTACCGGGTCTGCTAAATAAAATGATTCGTTTTGAAGCGCTTGTTACGGCGATTCAATACGTGTCGTTTGCCCTGTTAAAGATGCCGTATATGGGCGTCGGACGGAATCTTGCCTATCGCAGATCAAAATTTCTGGAGGGCAAGGGCTTCAATAATATTTTGAAGATAACTGGCGGCGACGATGACCTGTATGTCAATCAGAATGCAACCAAAAAGGACACAGCGGTTTGCCTCGCGGCGGGTGCTCAAATGATCTCTGTTCCTAAGCTTACCTGGGGAGAATACAATCGTCAAAAGATCCGCCATCTCTCCGTAGGAAAGCATTATAAAACCAAACATAAGCTGGTGCTGGGTGCCTTCAACGTCACATGGATCCTGAGTTGGATTGTCGGTATTCTGCTGCTCGCACTCCAATACCAATGGGAATGGGTGGCCGGGTTGATGGTACTCCGAATTGTTGGATGGTTGTTCACCTGCTCAAAGGCAGTGCAAAGCCTGTCAGGTAAGTTTGAAACGTGGCTCGTGCCCCTTTTAGATTTTATTTATGCCTTTTACTATCTTGTCGCGGGCCTGCGGGCGCTAGCAACAAAAAGAATAAAATGGAAGAATTAGAAAGTCGCTTTTCTTCTAAGGCGCTGGAGGATTTCAAGCTCATTGATTTGGCGGTAGGAGGAGACGACAAGGCCTATGCCCGATTGTTGCAACGTTATAAAAGGCCCGTTTATCACATGATCCTCAAGATGGTGCGCAATGTTGACGACGCCGAGGATCTGACCATCGAATCATTTGCCAAGTCCTTCCGCAGCCTCCATCGATTCAAAAAAGACTTTACATTCAGCACCTGGTTATTCCGGATAGCCACCAATAACACCATCGACTTTATCCGCAAGAAAAAGCTGAATACGCTTAGCATTGAGAACACTTTTACGGACGATGACGGACAGTCCGTATCAATTGATGTAGAGGACGAAAACCTCGACCCCCAGGAAGAAACAATCCGGATGCAAAAGGCAGAGCTCATTCAGGTCTTTGTCGACAAGTTGCCGCCGAAATATCAGAAACTCGTTCGCCTCCGCTATTTTCACGAGCTGTCTTACGAGGAAATTGCCGTGGAACTTGACGCCCCGCTGGGTACGGTTAAGGCGCAGTTGCACCGCGCACGCGAACTGATGTTCGAAATGGTAAAGAACAAGCGCGATCACATTTAGGAGCTGACCTTCGACGGCAGCTCGCTATATCGAGTCACACCAGTACTTTATAAACCTTCTCGTAACCATTACCGGGGTAGGTAAAACCATTCACCAAATTGGATAGCGCCGATCTAATCTTTCAGTATTTTCCGAACCTGTTGCCTGAGCAAAAGATTCAATTCGAAAAGCTTCGGAGCCTCTATGAATTATGGAATGACCGTATCAATGTCATTTCCCGCAAAGACGTCGGCAATCTATACGTAAATCACGTCCTTCATTCGCTGGCCATCGCTCGCATCGTTGAATTCAAGCCGGGCGCAAGTATAATGGATGTCGGCACGGGCGGTGGTTTTCCAGGCATTCCTCTGGCCATACTGTTTCCCAACACGAAGTTTCATTTGGTCGATTCGATTGGAAAGAAAATCACCGTCGTGAAGGAGGTTGCTTCAGGGCTAGGCTTAACGAATGTAAATGCGCAACAGATTCGTGCTGAAGAACTCAAATCCGAATATGACTTCATTGTGAGTCGCGCAGTAACGCGATTGAAGGAATTTCATGGGTGGGTAAGGGGTAAGGTCAAGGCAACGTCTGCACATCCCATTCAAAATGGTATACTATATTTAAAAGGAGGAGACCTTGAAGAAGAGCTCTCAGAATTGAAACGTCCTATGCAGGTTTTCAATATCCCCGACTTCTTTCAGGAACCTTTTTTTGAAACCAAAAAAGTGGTTTACGTGCCGATGTAAACAGCAGGCCAGATTTTGATTTCTTTTGCGCATGTCCGGGAATATTGGGCTTCGCCTCTTGGGTAGTTGCGATTTCGCGCACCCACAATGTCACGCTTGTAAAGAGCACCTAACGTGCACCTAACGAGCACCTAACGTGCACCTAACGTGCACACACACTGCACTCCCATTGCATGCGAATTAAGTCGCCGGCCCGAAATCGATGCAACGGGTTCCGTTCCTTGAATTTTAATAGCGTTTTTCGTAACTATGCCTCACGTAGCCCAGAACGTCCCCTTTGAAAAAGATCACCGCCATACTGTTTGCGTCGCTCGTGCTGCTCAATTCATTGGGTTTTTATGGCATTCTGGTGGGTATTCAATATCATTCTGGCCGCGCCCTCGAAAGCAGGCTTGACAGAAATCAATACGATCCGTCAGAGACAGTGACTCTGAAGTTTCCTATGGCCCTCCCTTATCAGACGGACCAGATTTCTTACGAACGCGTCGATGGCAAAGTGGAGTACAATGGTGAATACTACAGGCTCGTAAAACAAAAGCTCGCGAAAGACACCTTATATATAGTGTGTATCAAGGACCATGATGGTAAGCTGATCGCAGAAGCTCTTTCCGATTATGTGAAGACTTATACGGACAAACCTGCTGATGCAAAGCATACCTTGAAGGCCTTCAATTTTATCAAGGATTACTTACCAACCTCGACGGATCTTCAATGCCATACCTTTGGCTGGAACCACGACATTCAATTTATAGCTGCTGCCGTTTTCTATAACAGCGTGCCGGCAACGCATAAAAGCCCGCCTCCCCGGGGTTAATCCTCACCTTTCTATAGCTCCGTCTTGGGACGAGAGCACATTCCCTGTCATGGTTAGAATGAACGTGCCTATTGGCTCGTATCATTCGCGCGCGGACAGATGATCCTATAACTATTTATCTAACTAAGAATGATGAGATTTTTACTTTCAATTGAGAAATCCCTGAGCAAAGGTCTTGTATGCCTCGTGGTGCTGTTGACTCTGATCAGCTCCAGGTTGTCTGCACAGACCACAACGGATGGGCTGATGATGGGCAAGAATTTGTTTTGCACAGGATTCATGTATACACACGACAAGTGGACCGACTACTGGGAGGGCGAACTAAAACGCGAGAATGGAAATATTGGCAGCATCACCACTCAAAGCCTGGCATATTACGGGGTTTATGGTATCACAGGAAAGCTGAACGTTATTGCTATGCTTCCCTACGTGAAGACGGAGGCAAGCCAGGGAACACTGCACAGCATGGAAGGCATTCAGGATCTTTCAATTGCTGTTAAGTACAATTTCCTGCGTGTCCAAACTGACAATATACTGTTCCGGGCGTTTGGCGTACTGAACTTCTCAACACCACTGACCGACTACACGCCCGACTTCCTTCCCCTTTCACTTGGTGCGCACACAACAAACCTCACACCTCGCATAAACACTATGGTGCGTTTAAATCAGGGATGGTTTGCCAACGTATCGGCTGGATACACATTTCGAAGCAACACCGAACTGGACCGCCCTTCGTACTATGACGGTAGCAATTTTTACAACAGCAGTGAAGTGGACATGCCGAATGTATTCGACGTATTTGCCAGTGCAGGTTATCAAAAGGAAAGCCTTCAGGTTGAGTTGAACTACATTCAGCAAAACACACTTGGAGGTGCAGACATCAGAAGACAGGATATGCCCTTTGTGTCGAATAAGATGAACGCTCAACGTGTTGGCCTGCTGGCAATGTATTATTTGCCTGCACCTCTTAAAAACCTGGCAGTACGCGGATCGGTACACTATACTGTGAATGGTCGTAACGTAGGTCAATCAACAACATACCTGGCCGGCATCCTTTACACTTTCAAATTTGGAACAACTGAATAAGAGTACGATGAAAAAGAACTTTTACATATACGCATTGTGCACAGCAATACTCTGTATCACGACAACCAGCTGTGACAAAATAGAAGTAACAGAGCAACTCACGCCTCTGACGCCTGCGAATATTGATGCAGATGCAGGCACCTGGAAGATGGCATTCATGACGGCTCCTGATCAGGTACCTGTACCAGCACCAGCAGCCGTCGGGAGCGATGCATACAAAGCTGAAATCGCCGCAGTTAAGGACGCGCAAAGCAAGTTGACAAAGGCGCAACGTGATGCTATTGAATACTGGAGCGGCGGCGGAGTACTTCGCTGGAATCAGTTCTTCCGCGACCTTGTATCACGCTATAATTTACCACCAGCTCCAAAAGCAGATGGTTCTTATCCAGTGCCCGACGCAGAAAATCCGTTTGGAGACCCCGCGTTTCCCTTTGCCAATCCTCCCTATGCTGCACGTGCATACGGATATGTAAGCGCATCTCTCTATGACGCTCTTAAGGCCGCGTGGCACTTCAAATATCTCTACAACAGACCATCGGCTTACAACGCGGACTCTGGTGTTGAGGCACTTGTACCTAAAACAGAATTACCTGGATATCCTTCAGAAGATGCAGTAATGTCTGGTGTATCCGCTGAGATGCTGAAATTCTTGTTTCCTGCTGCCGTGGAGGATATTACTTTGAAGGCCGCTGAACAACGCAATGCAGCTCTCTGGTCAGGAAAAGCAACAAGCTCTGATATCGCTGCTGGACTCGCATTAGGTAAATCAGTTGCAGCTTTGTTTGTAGCGCGTGGTCGTACAGATGGAATGGGCGCAGCTGGTGGAAACAAAGCGCTTTGGGACGGACTGAAACAAAACGCAGAGTCACGTGGTGACGAAGCATGGGTAAGCCTCGAGACACCTCCACGTCCTCCCATGTTGCCGGTATTTGGAAAAGTTACGCCATGGCAAATGACAACTGATCAAATCGTCGCGATCAGGCCTGCCGCACCTCCTGTTCGCGGATCTGCAGAAATGGATGCCGAAGTTGAAGAGGTGAAATATTACGCAGACAACTTAACACGTGAGCGCCTGGCTATTGTGCATAAGTGGGCTGACGGTGCCGGCACGTACTCACCTCCAGGTCACTGGAACGACATTGCAGCTGAACATGTCCGTGATGCCAACTTCAGTGAGGTTCGTGCTGCTCGCGCATTCGCGCTGTTGAACATGGCTGAGCAAAACGCGGCGATCGCCTGCTGGGATACGAAGTACTTCTACTTCAATGCACGTCCTTGCCAGCTTGATCCGTCAATCAAAACTGGTACTGGCGTACCAAACTTCCCGGCATATGTCTCAGGACACTCTACGTTCTCAGCAGCTGCTGCAGGTGTACTTTCTTACTTGTTCCCTAACAGTGAAGCGGAATTCAAAGACATGGCAACAGAAGCTTCGATGTCTCGCATGTATGGTGCTATTCACTACCGCAAGGACTGCGAAGCAGGCGTCGATCTTGGATACAAAGTTGCTGACATCATGGTCAACAACTTTGCCAAAGTTGATGGTGCCGACAACTAGGCCAGCCTGGCTCTCGTTGATGAATGGAGTTGCGAGCCCCGTAGTTCTCAATTGTTAGAATAAACAACCAGGTCTAGTCAGTGAAATAGAAAAAGGACCCCAAAATGAAAAACGCCTTCGGATAATCTGAAGGCGTTTTTTTATTTGTGACTATTCAGAATCATCCGGAGCATTACGTCATGAGTTTGCTGCTTCAATTCGGCAAGGTCAGCATTACCTAGCCCAGCCGTTGGAATCTCCGGTGCTACAAAAAGCTTTACATGACCTGGACGCATTCGTATTGTGCCGGGTGGCATCAGTGGTCCTGCTCCAACAACCACCATTGGCAAAACGGGTTGCTGGGTATCGATGGCAATCCGGAACGCACCATCTTTAAAAGGCTGCAAGGGTTCTTTTGTTCTATTCTGAGTCCCTTCCACAAAAATCAGGATCGACAAACCATCGAGTAGCATTTTCTTAAGCTTGTCCATACTGCGCTTTCTGCTTTCACCACTGGAACGGTCCACAATTACCGCGGCCGACCGTGCAATCCATCCAAACACCGGGATCCGAAGTAGTTCTTTCTTCGCCAATGGACGATACTCACCAGGGAACAACATCGTCAAGCCGGGAATGTCTAGGAACGAAGTATGATTGCTCACATAGATATAAGACTTTCCAGGTTTAAAATTCTCGCGACCATAAAATGAGTAGCTGATGAAAGTTAGCTTGCTAAAGATCCATGACCACAGTCGAAGGAATTTGTATCCAATCCAGCCGAACTTTTGACCGAGAAAAAAAGGCAGGACGATTCCCGGCAATAACAAGATCATGAACACAGAAAACACCAGGAATACCCAGAAAGCGTAGAGTTTAAGCAGAACTTCTTTTAAGATATTCAAGATAGGAGCGCATTATTTTTGAGGCCGCAAGTTCCAAAAACTTGTGTAACAAACAACCGAACGAAGCTTGGAACCTTAGACTGAGAAAATTCCGCGCCAGGCATCGGCAGGACCCTGGCGCGGATTAAAAATCACATCAAGAATTTCGTAACACCTGGTGTAGCGATCGGATAGAACCCGTTAGCATCAGGCATCACAGGAGGATTTGCGTTCCACGCAAAGGTTGTAGGCATGATGTTGAGGCCCGAATTCAATGCCTTGTCCCATTCGATAACCTGGCCGGAATACGTAGCCATACGGCCCATGATCGACGTCATAGTAGACTTCGCACCATTCTCTGCGTCAGCAAACTTGTATTTTCCTTTTGCTATAGCTTCGAAAAGCTCGTCGTGCTCGGTTTGATACGGATTGTTTTCCTTTGTCTTGTCGTACTGATACAACACTTTTCCCTTACTCACCAGGTTAGCATCACCGGCAAACATAGTCCCTTTCGTACCAACGAGCTGCTCATCAACCTTTGCATACGTTCCCTTTATGTGGCGGCACTGGCTGTTCAGGATCGATCCATCAGCATAATGATATTCCACAAAATGATGATCATAGATCTCACCGTATTCCTTGCCCGTACGCACCTGACGTCCGCCCATGCCTTGTGCCTTCACTGGATATGCGCCTTTGAACCAGTTCATCACGTCGATGTTGTGGATGTGTTGCTCGTTAATATGATCACCACATAGCCAGTTGAAGTAGTACCAATTGCGCATCTGGTATTCCATCTCAGTTTGGTTAGGCTGACGAAGATTCACCCAAACGCCATCGTTGTTCCACCATACCTGACCGGATGTGATTTCACCAATCATACCATCCTTTACGCGCTGATAAAGCTCACGGTAGGAGTTTTGATAATGCCGCTGCAGACCAACCACGACGTTAAGCTTCTTTTGCTTAGCAATCTCAGCAGCCTCAAGTACTTTCTTAACACCTGCAGGATCTGTTGCCACAGGCTTTTCCATGAATATGTGTTTGCCAAGACGAACAGCTTCAGTGAAATGAATGGGTCTGAAACCCGGAGGTGTTGCAAGTATAACAACATCGGCGAGCGGCATTGCTTTCGTGTAGGCGTCGAATCCAACAAAGCGATTTGATTCAGGAACCGCTACCTTCGCTTTTACATTTGCTTCTTCGTTCTCGTCACTTGTCAGTGTTGCATAGCAGCTGTCCAGCCGATCCTTGAAGGCATCAGCCATAGCCACAAGCTTTACGTTCTGTTTCGACAGCAGAGCTTGTACTGCAGCACCTGTACCACGTCCGCCACAACCGATAAGCGCGATCTTAATGGTGTCGTCAACCGAGTTAAAATATCCTGCATTGGATAACAAGGGAGCGGACATCAGGCCACCGGCCAGCATCGTGGTCTGCTTCACGAAGGTTCTTCTGCTAGTCTTGGATTCGTCAGTTTTCATAGGGCACGTATTTTTGTTTGTTCCAGTTTCTTTATAAGTCTTTTAATATTGCCTTCTCAATTTTGCATCGTGGGTGACTAAGCACGCGCGGCCACTAGCCGTAGCGTTATCACTTAAGATACACTGCGTAGAATTTTTCAATCTCTTCTTTCGAGGGAGGCGTTTTCGGTCGCACCACGCGAAATCCAATGGACATGCCGTCTGTCAACCACCACCGGCTCTTCGGAATCTGCGGGTCACGTTTATTCCAGTCCGCCAGCGATGAAATCCGATTGGCACATCTGCAAGACGCGGCATCAGTCTGATAAGAACCACCTCTTACGACACGAGGATATCTCGAGCCAGGCGCACTTATGGGGTTGTTTGCATTTTCAGCAATGCCCTCGTATGCCTTGGGATTGTATTGATCCAGAGTCCATTCACTCAAATTTCCCAGCATGTCATAGAGGCCCCAGCCATTTGGTTTAAGCTGACTGACTTTGTGAAACTTCCCGGCGCTATTGTCCTTGTTATATGAATAGGATTTTAACGCAGAAGGATCGTCGCCGTATGGATATGCCGTTGTGGTTCCTGCCCTGCATGCATACTCCCATTCAGCTTCGGTTGGTAATCGATAGAAAATCCCGGTGCGGTTGTACAACCATTTGCAGTACATAATAGCTGCGGCCTGACTCATGCTATTGGTCGGTTGATTGTCGTCCCGACCCATGCCCCATGTTAAATCAATGTATTGGGCAGTTGGACGCGAGACAGCATCAAGCGCAATGGCTTTTGTCTGTGGTACGTCCATGTTTTTGAAGAAGGCGTCCCATTCGGCGAATGTCACCTCGTGTTCGCCCATCCAGAACGCGTCAACACTCACTTTTCGCTGAGGTCCTTCATCATCGTCCCGGCCAGGCTCAGAGTAGGAACTTCCCATCATAAAGCTTCCTCCGGAAATAGCGATCATCTTGAACCGAACCTCGGTTTGAGGAATTGCCTGTTCATAGGAGGTAAAGTCCTGTGCGAACCCAGCAACGTAAGCAAATATAAGAGGGACTAGAATGGAGGAATTAGGAGAAATGGCCATAAGATCAGGATGTCAAGGTAGCCAAAATACCTGTATGACCGCAATGGTTTGTGTATGAGCGGAGGCGCTTATTTCGCGTCCAGTTTGCGCATTAACGCCATGTAAAAGCCGTCAAAGCCATCGGAAGGCCAGCAATGACGTTGTTGCAGTAATTCGAACCTGCCCTGTTGTTTACCCAAAAAGGCCTTTACCTGCTGTTCGTTCTCAGAGGGCATAATACTGCATGTGCTATAGACCAAAAGTCCACCTGGCTTCAGCATCCCTTCGTAGTCGTTCAATATATGTTGCTGAAGGGATTGAACGTCTTGTACGAATGCTGGCGACAATTTCCATTTGGCGTCTGGATTCCTTCGCAATACACCAAGACCTGAACATGGCACGTCTAACAGTAAACGATCTGCTGCGTGCTCGAGCCTCTTGATTGTTTTTGACGATTCAATATGCCTCACTTCAAGATTATCAACCCCCGCGCGCCGCGCTCGCTTCTTTAGTTCCTCCAGTTTATTGACTTCAACATCCAGGGCAACTAACCGACCCCGGTTCTTCATGAGTGATGCAAGGTGAAGGGTCTTACCACCCGCTCCCGCACACGCATCGATGACACGTAACCCGGGAGCCGGCTGCAGAATGGAGCAACAAACTGTGATGCTGTATCCTGCACTTCAAAGAGGCCCTCCTTAAATGATTCATGGCGAAAAACGTTCTGCCGTTGTTGAAGCCTGAGCGCATCATCGGCATCTGCAACTATGGAGGTTTCAATTGCATCGGAGGCTAACCGCGCCCTTAATTCATTTCTGGAAATCTTGAGCGTGTTAACCCGGAGCACCACTGGCGCGTCATCGTTGAGCGCGTGCAGCTCTCCCTCCCAACGTTCGGGGAGCTCACGCTCGCCCATCTCATCCAACCAATCAGGAATGGACTCGCGGAAACGTCGGATATTGTTCATTTTGTCTAGCCGTTGCGTTACCCGCGTAGCGTTCAGCCCGGCGAATTCTTCCCAGGGTGGGAGGGGAATCCGATGAACAATGCACCAGCCACCTAATAATTTCCAGAAGTCTCCGTCTTCGGCTTCAGTTATGTTTTGAAGAAGCCTATACCATCGAACGATATCATAAGTGGTTTCAGCGATAAACTTTCTGTCGCGCGCACCCCATTTGGGATTTTGCTTCAGTACTTTTTCAATCACTTTATCAGCATATCGTCCCTCCTCAAAAATCAACTGAAGAGATTGCGTTACTGCACGGGCAAGATTGATATATAACTTCATGATTGGTGTGCCTGAATTGTCCGTTCCCGTTATTTGCCGGGTGCGGAATAATGCTCGCGCCGATGGCAATGGATGGTTTCCAAATGCAAATTTATCCTAAATTGGCTGTCCTCAAATTCAGACCACAACTTAACGTTCGATCCATGAAAAGAAGAAGCTTCATGCGGCACTCACTGACGACCGCGTCAGCAGCCGTAGCTTTTAACGGGGCTTTTGCCTCCGCTGCATCACCTTTAAATCCGCTGTCAGCACCTGATAAGCCTTTCAATCTGAAATTTGCTCCGCACGATGGAATGTTCAGCAATCATGCGAAGACCTTTCTTGATCAGATACAGTTCATGTACGATCGTGGATTCAGAGCTGTTGAGGACAATGGCATGCTGAAAAGACCAAAGGAAGAGCAGGAAAAAATCGCTTCCCTGCTGTCAAAACTTGGAATGACGCTTGGAGTCTTCGTTGTCGATGGCGGAGAAAATTGGAAGGTATCTCTGGCAACAGGCAAGCAGGAATTTAAAGATGTGTTTATTAAGACCTGTAAAGACTGTGTTGAATTGGCAAAGCGGGTTAATGCTAAGTGGATGACAGTTGTGCCAGGTTATTTTGACAGAACTCTTCCCATGGGTATTCAAACTGCCAACGTCGTCGATGCCTTACGCCGTGGAGCTGAGATATTTGAGCCTCAAAACCTCATCATGGTTCTGGAACCACTGAGTGATAACCCCGACCTGTTCATGAGATTCTCAGATCAGACTTACGCACTTTGTAAAGCCGTAAACAGTCCGGCTTGTAAAATCCTGTTCGATATCTATCACATGCAACGCAATGAAGGAAATCTCATAGCGAATATCGACAAGTGCTGGGATGAAATCGCATACTTCCAAATCGGTGACAATCCTGGCCGCAAGGAGCCGACCAGTGGCGAGATCAACTACAAGAACATCTTTAAACACGTCCATGAAAAAGGTTATAAGGGTGTGTGGGGAATGGAACATGGCAATGCAAAGCCTGGTCAGGAGGGAGAATTGGCCCTAATCAAGGCTTATCGTGACAGCGACGTAGCTTGAGAGCAGAGTGTCTCGATGTGCGGGAGTCTCGGTCGCGGCAGTCGGTATTGATAATGGCTTACGTCAGCAAGTCATTTAGGACAAACGCGATGAATAAATCATAGTGCGGTTATGAAGCAACGGTTGGTGTATGTGCTAGTGTGTATTGGCTCGTTTTTGATGAGTGCCCAGGCGCAGATCCTCAAGGATCTTGAGAAGGCTGCCCTCAACAAAGCCAAGAGCATGAACACGAAGGAGAATCGCGACAAACTTGCTAACGCGGTCGTGAAGGAAATGGATCGTGCGCGCAACGAGTTCGACTCAACTGACTTCGACTATGCAATTCTCTTAAGTGACAATTCCGGATTATTCGATATCAAAGAAAAAGGCGAAGGAACAGCGCGGTTCACTTCCATGGTTGAGTTAGGCTCAAAAGCATATCGCAATGAAAGCCTTACCGATGCCGATCGCGCCCGGCTCAACCGCGAAATGGGTGAAGTGCTGTATGGTAGTATGAAATATGCCGCTGCAGAGAAAAAATTTGCTCTTGCCAAGGACGCGTATGAAAAAGCGAACCTTGAGAAGGACATCGGCTACATGAAAACCCTATCGAGCCAGGGGCTTTTGTACGCTACCATGGGTCGATATACGCAAGCTGAAGCCTTTACGTCATCCGCCTTATCCTTGCGCAAGCAGACATTTGGAAGTCAGGATGTCGGCGTTGCGTCTTCGTTAAACAACTACGGTGTTTTACGTTATAATCTGGCGCAGTTCAATGAAGCCGAACAGGATCTCAATTCTGCCCTGGCAATATTGGAAGCGAAGGGCATGCAGTCACTGATGTCTTACGCGATTTTGCTAAACAACAAAGCGATGCTGTTTCAAGCTATCGGCCGCTACGAGGAATCTGAGAAGCTATTAAAGCAGGCCATCGCAGTTGCTGAGAAGTTGCAAAGCACAAAGTCGCGGAATCACTTAAAGTTCCTTTCGAATCTTGCACTGCTATACACAGCAATGAAGAAATATCCGGAGGCTGAATCCATCTACATGAGTATGGAGAATCGCCTGGGGAAGACCAATCCGGACTATGCCAGCATGCTGAACAATCTCGCTTCTCTTTATATGGTAATGCAGAAAGACGAACGAGTGGAAGATCTGTTAAGGAAGGCGAGTGAAATTTACAAGTCAAATTTCGGAGAGACCAATCCGGCATACGCGAAGTCAATCAGCGACCTGGGTAATTTCTACCGGTACAAAAACCGATTGGCCGATGCTACGCCGTTGATTGAAAAGGCGCTGAAAATAAGAGAGCAAACGTTGGGTATAAATCATCCCCATTACGTGCAATCCCAGGAGGACATGGCAATCTTATTGTGGAAGCGTCATGCCTGGGACGATGCAGTTATACACTATAGGGCGGCGATGCAGAAGTCCCTTGACTTCATCGGTAGTTATTTTCCTCCCATGAGCGAGGCTGAAAAAACCAAGTATTGGGATATCCTTTCTCCGAGATTCCAGCGGTTTTACAACTTCGCCATCGAAGCGAGCAAAGTGCAACCCGCAATAGTGGAAGAGATGTTTGATTATCAAATCGCCACGAAAGCCTTGCTGCTTAACTCTACAAACAAGGTTAAAGAAATAATTCTCAAAAGTGGTGATAAGGCACTCGTGCGTGACTACAAACTCTGGCTTGATCAAAAGGAAACATTGGCTCGCCTTTATGGCTACACACAGGAGGACCTGAAACTGCAACACATCAATCTCGACTCCATGGAACAAGCCACTAATGCGATGGAGAAAAGCCTGTCGGCGCGGTCAGCAGATTTTACTTCGGGATATTCGTCAAGGAAAACGTCGGCGAAAGACGTCAAATCAGTCTTGTCGCCTACCGAGGCAGTTGTTGAACTCGTTAGGGTCCAATCCTTCGAGGGCGCGGCAAGCTCCACCGTAAGGTACATGGCGCTTGTCCTTACCAAAGAGCACAATCTTCCGCGAATGACCATACTTGAAAACGGAGATCAGCTGGAAACGCGATACTTGAAATACTATAGGAATGCAATTCGACAACGCATTGCCGATGACTATTCTTATGCACAGTATTGGGCAACAATTGAACCGCAGATTGCAGGTAAGAAAGTCATCTACATCTCACCTGATGGTATCTATAATCAGGTGAACCTGAACACTCTGAAAAAGACAGGCGGCGATTTTGTTATTAACCGATTTGACCTTGTGATACTTGGCAACTCAAAGGATTTGGTAGCATTGAAGAGTCGCCCAGCCCGAACTTCAAAAAAGAATGCATTGCTCGTCGGCT
Organism: Chryseolinea sp.; assembly: GCA_049840655.1. GTDB lineage: Bacteria > Bacteroidota > Bacteroidia > Cytophagales > Cyclobacteriaceae > Chryseolinea. The sequence goes on along the minus strand of JASGJX010000010.1, from coordinate 63,955 downwards.
TCCCGGATTATGGACAAGGCGATTTAGCACCCCTGCCAGCGACGAAAGTGGAAGTTGAAAGTATCGGAAAAGTATTGAAGACCTCAGGATATCAAACAACCGCATACATGCAGAAGGATGCCACCGAGGCAAAACTAAAGGCGGTGAAGGCTCCATCGTTAATACATATTGCAACTCACGGTTATTTCCTGCAGGACGTAGAAAGGACAGGAACCGCTTTTGGAGTGAGTATCGAAAATGCAAATGAGAATCCCTTGCTAAGGTCAGGATTAATGCTCGCCAACGCGGCGGCTACTGTTAGTGGACGTAGAATGCCCAACCTCGAAAGTAACGACAACGGTGTCCTCACTGCATATGAGGCGATGAACCTGAATCTCGAAGGCACTGAGTTGGTTGTTCTGAGTGCCTGCGAAACCGGACTTGGTGACATACGCTCCGGCGAAGGGGTGTATGGCTTGCAGCGTGCGTTTCAGGTGGCGGGTGCCGACGCTTTAGTCATGAGCATGTGGAAAGTTGACGATGCCGCCACACAAATGTTAATGACGAGCTTTTATAGCAATTGGATAAAGTTAGGTAACAAACAAAAGGCATTTAGAGAGGCACAACTCCAGTTGATGACGAAGTATAAGGAACCATACTATTGGGGTTCATTCGTGATGATGGGAATGTAACCGGAAGGACAGCTTTAATAGAATACAATGAAAAGTTTCGTGCCCGCTATCAGGCCATCTCAAACCTGGACGAAACTGAGTAACTAAAAAAACATCTATTCGAAAAATGGAACTCAAGAAACTGGGAAACTCCGATGTAACTGTTACCCCAATCGCCTTCGGCGCATGGGCAATTGGTGGATGGATGTGGGGCGGCGCTGAAGTTCGTGATGCACTGGCTGCTATACGAGCTTCATTTAATGCCGGGATAACAACTATTGACACCGCGCCAGTATATGGTTTTGGCAGAAGCGAGGAGCTGGTGAGTCGCGCAATGGAGGGCGTATCACGCGAAAAGTATCAAATTCTTACCAAGTATGGACTGAATTGGAAAACAGAAGAAGGCCAATTTTATTTTGACACCATTAACAATGAAGGTAAATCTACGAAGGTTTACAAATATTCCGCCCGGAAGGCTGTGCTTGCAGAGTGCGAGGAAAGTTTGAAAAGATTGAATACTGACTACATTGACCTACTCCAGATACATTGGCCCGACGCAACAACTCCCATTTCAGAGACGATGGAGGCCGTAGCAACACTCATCGAGCAGGGCAAAGTCAGGGCAGCCGGCGTCTGTAACTATTCTGCTGCACAAGTAGACGAGGCATTGCAAACAATACAACTTGTTTCAAACCAGGTCCCCTATAGTCTTGTTCATCGTGGAATAGAAAAAGACGTCGTGCCGCAGGCACTTGAAAAGGGCATGAGTATCGTTCCATACAGTCCGCTGCAGCGAGGCCTGCTTACGGGGAAGATCAAACCAGGTCATCAGTTTAACGAGGGGGATACACGCCAGGGACACAGATACTATCAGCCTGAAAACGTCAGGCGCATCAACGTCATGCTTGACAAACTGAAACCTCTTGCCGAGAAATACAACGCAACACTGGCACAATTGGTAATCAATTGGACTACACGGCAACCGGCTATGGATTGTGTACTTGTTGGTGCCCGCGATGAAGCTCAGGTACTCGATAACGTAAAAGCCTTGTCCTTTACGCTTTTAGATGAAGAGGTGAAGCAAATTCGCCTCGAAGCAGAAAGCCTCTTATTGGCCGATTAAACAACCTGATTTACGGACAAATAATCTTTGATGGAACGGATTGTTTCATCGACTGTTTTAGTAACGATCACATTATAACTACCAAGGTTCTTGAAGAAGCGGATGGTAATCTCATCCTGATTGAGAAGAATTATCTTTTTACGTGACTTCAATGCAAGAGCGACCTCAGATGCTGTTCCAGCGGCCATCCCAAGAACCACTAATACATGACTGGAGAGCACACTAATATAGTTGCGACCGCTGCCCATGCTGGTAATGATTTTAATCTGAGCATGCTCTGAGGAATTCTTATCCGAATCACCGGGCAGTATTCCAATAGTAAGTCCGCCTTCTTCGATAGCACCCTTCAAAGATGCATCCATGACGCCGAAACTTCTTCCACCGGTAAGTGTAATCCATCCCGCTTTTGCGATGGCTCTTCCAAGCTCGTGTGCGAGCTCGTTGTCGTCGGGTGTGGCATTCTCACCCGGCCCCATTACTCCAACAATTATTCTGGACATAGTTGTATTGAAAACGCAATGTAATCCCGCGCCGGATACGAACAAAGCGTCGTTCACGCTAAAACTCGTAGTCGCAATTTTCGCAACGATAGACTTTCTTCTCCGGCGAGAAGATTCCAAAGAATATGTATCGAAGAGCCGACAAAGCATTCTCGGATAGCTTTCGGGGAAAGTCCCGTTCTATGTTTGTTGATTGGCAGGCAGGACAGCGCATGACAGTTTCATCGTGCACGACGAGGTTCGACTCAGAAAGAACCTGACTTGCAATCTCTACGTCATGAAAAAATAAGTGCAGCCTGACCTGGGAATTCATCAAGGCACTTGCACCTGGATAAAGATTTGAAAGGTTCTCCTCCGTGAGAAAACACGGAATGCCAAAGGCATCCAGTTTACTCTTAACAATATTCGCCGAGATGGCGTCACGGAAAGTTCTGAACACCACTATTTGATTATCCGATTGTTTTCGTTCACTCACGATCATTGATCCGCTGGAGTAAATTTCGCAACGTAGCCTCCACCCGCTGCCAGATGGATATTCAACTTTTCACCGCCTCTTTTTTCGTCACTGTGAAGACTGTAGTCTACCGCTGCCTTGTCTGCGTTGACACCATCAGAACAAATTTCCATATGATACAGTTTGGAACTCAGGAAATTAAGGTCAACTTCAACTTCCCGCGGAGTCCAGTCATTCAGGGCACCAATGTACCACGTGACTCCCTTCCGTCTTGCTACAGCAACAAAGTCGCCAACTTTTCCAGCCAGCGGAACAATCTCATCCCAGATTGTTGGAATTGATGCCATGAATTTAGTGTATGCCGGTTCAGCCATTGCCTGTGATGGATTTCCTGCAAATACCTGAAGTGGACTTTCGTAAACGACAAACATTGCCAGTTGGTGTGTTCGTGTGCCCTGCGACATCACGAGGTCGGGCAATGGACGGAAGGTTTTTTTGTTGGCATTCATGAGAAAGCCAGGCTCGTAATCCAATGGGCCTGCAAGCATGCGAATGAAAGGTATCAGGGTATCGTGATCCGGCGTTGCTTTGTCACTCCACATGTTGTATTCAGATCCGAGGATCGCCTCTCGCGTGATCGCATTTGGGTGCGTACGTTCAAATCCTGCGTTTTTAAATGATCCATGAAACATGACTAATAATTTGTTTCTCGCGGTTGCTTCGGCGATTCGATGATAAAAGGCAACCGTCTTTTGATCGTCACGATCCATAAAATCTACATTGATGCCAGCAATACCTAACGATGAGAACATGCGCAGTGCTTCGTCGAGTTGCCGATCGAGCGTCATGGCCAAAGTCCAAAGCATAATGCTGACATTATTTTCCCTGGCATACCGTACGACCTCGGCTAAATCCAGACCGGGAGTGATCTTTAGCAGATCGTCGTTGTCCGACCAGCCGGCGTCCAGCATGACAAAGGGTATTCCAAATTGTTTCGCGAAGTCAACGTAATACTTGTACGTGTCCGTATTAAATCCTGACTTGAATCCAACGTTGTAGAGATTCGAACCTATGATCCATTCATCAGTACACATTCCAGGTTTTATCCACGACCAGTCAGACTTCTCGGGTGCTTTGCCGAGGCGATACACCAGATCGTTTGAAAGGAGATCTTTATCAGTCACGGTCAACCCAATCACACGCCAGGGGAAACTACGTCTGCCAATGGTGCGTGCTATGTAGGATCTTCGTGTCGTCACCACCCATTGTTTATATTCAGCCCCTTGAACCTCCTCGCGGTCCGGGTAAGCGGCCTGAACACCGTGAAGTCCATTTGACGATGCACCCTGAAGAAACATGCCAGGATAGTCAACGAGATCTGATTCCGTAATGAACGACTTGATACCATGAGAGCTGATAAGCGTCGGTGTGAAGGCGATTTCATCTGACGATAAAGCATCGAGAGCTGTTACTTGATAAGGCTCTTCAAAACTTGTATGATATCGATCCTGATTGTCACGCTTTTGAATCTTTGCGAAGTAAACAGTATCGCTGCCGACATAATTGAAATGCGCAACTTCATTCAGTACTATAAGAGAATCCGACGCTGACGTTTCAAACCTGTAGGCAACGCCATCATCATACGCCCGAAATACTAATGAATAACCTCTGAATCGAATAGTCGTTTCGTTGTATTTGTCGGGAATCTCTTTGCGCTTGAAGGGTACAGGATTTGTAATTGTTGTGCGTATCTCGCGGTTGTTTGCTGACAATACGTGTGGCTTGACCCCGAAGCTCCCTCGATCGGTGATAAGCGCGGCAGTTGAGCGGGACAGTACCTGAGTATCGCCGAAGCTGACGCTGTAATAGATTGAGTCTGATAATTCGATAGTTACCCTGGCCCTTGTCGACGGGGAAAGAAGCGAGTAACGTTTTTGACCGTCCGCTTCGCTCATGATGATAACGGTGAGTAATAACAAAATACAGCTGCGCCTAAGCATAGGTGGTTTGCAACCAATCGGCTTGTTGGTAATCTGCGAATTCAAATAGCGAGGTTATCAATTCAATATACGCAGTATTCAGAAACCACACATCCATCGCCCCAGTATCGACGACGTTATCTGTGTGAAGTGTTCGCCTATAGGCTAACGGATTATGGTGGCTATTATGATTGCTGCGACCATTTAGACGGCCTGCTTCTGTTTCCGCACAGCAGACGTCACTGGTGAAGAGAAACGCGACACCTGGCTGATAATTCGATTAATCGCTTGATTTGAATTCATACTTCGTAAATTCGCGCTTTGATTTTGAGACACCCAGTGCTGATATAATAGCTAATGAAAAGAATGATCATCGACATGGACGACGTGATTGCAGACGCAACCGGTCAGTTCATTAACTACTATGAAAAAGAATTTGGAATCCGTGTAGAGCGAAATAGCCTAAACCATCAGGAAGAAGGCATGGGATTTCCAGGTAACTATGATATCGTAAAGCAATTTCCTTATCGTGACAAATTTTTTCTCACAATGACTCCGAACGAGGGTAGTCAACTCGTTATCGAAGAGTTGAATAGAAAATTCGATTTGTTTATCGTTTCTGCAGCGATGGAGTTTCCTCAATCTCTTTCTGAAAAGCTGTCATGGTTGAAAGAACACTTTCCATTCCTGACCTGGAAGCAGATCGTATTTTGCGGGAGTAAAACTGTCGTGCATGGTGACTATATGATCGACGATTTATACTACAATCTGGACGGCTTCAACGGTGAAAAATACCTCTTTACTGCCCCGCATAATTTGCATATAACCAAGTTCAATCGTGTAAATAACTGGAATGAGGTAGCAACACGATTTCTTTGAGAAGTCAACCTGTTATCGACTAACTAAGAATCAGTGAAGTCATAGATATTGAACCCATCAGCGTTTTATCATTGAACACCACGAGTGAGTCTGACTTCTCCTGAAGACCGATCGCGTATATCAAGGGCAGGTAATGTTCAGGAGTGGGCACTGCCATGCGCACGGCTGCGCCGAGGCGTTCATATTCAATCAGTGCTTTGTGATTTCCATCAACAAGATGCCTTTTGAACGTTTCATTGCTTTCAAGCGCCCAATCAAATCCGTTGAAAGGGAGGTTCCAGTTGATTGTGCGAAGATTGTGGACCATGTTACCACTAGCCAAAAGCAATACACCTTGCCTGCGAAGTTCTCCTAATTCTTTAGCCAGTTCATAGTGATAAACTGCAGGTCTTGTATAGTCAATGCTAAGTTGTAATACTGGGACGCTGGCATCTGGATACATGTGCCGCACAATTGTCCACGCCCCGTGATCAAGACCCCAATCGTGATCAGGTTCTACGCTTGCGCTTCGAATCAAACCAACCATCTCATTTGCCAGTGCAGGCGAACCAGGTGCCGGGTATTGAACGTCGAACAGAGCTTTCGGGAATCCACCAAAGTCGTGTATCGTTTGGGGTGAGTCCATTGCCGTTATTCGAGTGCCGGCTGTAAGCCAATGAGCGGATATAACAATTACTGCCTTTGGAGTCGGCAACGTGAGCCCTAGTGCCTTCCACGAATTACTGAATTCGTTGTCTTCGATTCCGTTCATCGGGCTGCCATGACCTAGAAATAGTACCGGCATCAATGTTCCACTTTTTGGAAGATTGTCTCTAAGATGCCTCAGGTCATTTAATGAACTCATACTGTTGCTGTATTTCAAAAAGGCCGGAGCCTCAGGCGTGCAAACCCTCTAAACCACTCTCAAACCACGCACGATCCTGAAGCCCGGCAGCAAACTATTGGCTGCATCTTTTAAGATGCTATTGTCTATGCCTTAACAAATTCTGCGAACACTTCGATTTTAACGTCGTCTCCAACGACAATTCCACCGCTCTCAGTAAGTGCACTCCACTTTAAACCATACTCCTGACGATTGATCTTGCCAGTGACTTCAAATGCTGCTACGTCAAAGCTTCCTCCGAACCCTTTAACTGTCCCGTTGTATGTTACATTTAATTTGATGGGCTTTGTAGTTCCCCGAATTGTGAGATCACCAGTGAGTTCATAATCATCACCAGAGACGGGTTTGAACGACTTGCTTTTGAATGTAATGGTAGGATGATTTCCAGCATCAAAGAAATCTGGTGATTTCAAATGACCGTCGCGCTGCTCGCTTTTAGTGCTTATGCTATTTACGTCTGCTTCAAACGATATTGTAGCATCGCTAAAATCGGGCTTGTTACTTTCAACTGTTGCTGAGAATTTATCAAAGTTGCCACTTACTGTAGACACCACGAGGTGCTTTACTTTGAACTTCACTTCTGAGTGAGCAGTATCCATTTTCCAGGTTGCCATAAGATTTGGTATTTTATGTTTATTGTCTGAATGATTGTTGTATATACAACAAATAGGCGCCTTGTTAGTTCCAGGGAGGCCAAATAATTCAGAAATAACATGTAACTACCTAAAAGACAGGAATATAAATAAATAACACCTTTTGGCTCGAGGACCTCTACCCCGCAGGTCGGAGGACAAACTGTTTGAATTGAAAATGGATATTTTTGCCCGGATCGAATCCCGGTGTTAAAACTTTCGTTTGCATCGTGGACTATAGGCGATTTACATTAATCGCTATATTATCATTCTAACCCACGTCCATGCGAGCGACCCTCATTATGCTCTTATTCGCTTACTACAGTCACGCGCAGACCGCAGCGCAGCAAAAAGCTCTTAACAACTACGTCGATTTTGCCAATCAATCAGCCGATGAAGTCGCGGCAGTAGTAATGAGCGTCATCCAATATTATCCGACGATATCACAGAAAGGCTCATGGGGAGCGCCTCGTTATTCGTGTCCGGTGCAACCGGAGGAATTCTATCTAAAGACTGCATTGGCTGAATCCAGGGAGTTGCCGTCTGCAGTTTCGGGGGGACTTAATAAGAGGCTAAACGAACTTGAATCAGCTGCACAGGCCATCGACGAAAAATGCAAAGCACTTGATACTTACCATAAGCTGGAAGATTACAAGAAAGACAATTTTGAGAAAGCGAAAGCAATCATCGATGAATTGCAGGCTGCTGTTCGTGCCTATCGGTCAGTACAAGACGCTCTGGCTTCAGAACTGGAAGCTGCTTTTAATAGAATCAATCCCACGGCCGCGCAGAGTACGTATGGTAAAGCTGATGCTGCCCTGAAGAAGCAAATTGCTCGTGAACGCGCATATCTCGATTCCTGGACGTTTAATTTGAACGAAGCAGTTCCTACAGGATGGTCGACGGAAAAATTACAGCAGAGCATTGCCGAAACGGCAGATGCACTAGCATCACTCAAGAAACAGCAGCCAGCTCTTAAATACCCAGCTTCCAGCATGTGGTCAAATTTTCAGGAGTCACTTTCCAGTGTTCTGGAGGCGAAAAGAAACGCGCTGGATGAATACAACAACGAAGCGAAGAAGTCAGACCGTCATGGCAACGATGCATATCTCGGACTGATCAATTACTTCAATGGTACGCTCATTTCAGATCAGAATGCTTTTATACAGTATGCTTCGAACGACAACTATCATGGGATAAAAGCAATCAAGTACTTTCCTCTTTTTGAGAAGCGAGCCGAGGCTGTTACTCAGCCAATAACCATTAGACCATTTGCAGACTATCCAAGGACTGCCTTGAATCCTCCTGCTCAGAAGAATGCGCTTTCAAGAACCGCGTACGAATCACTCTCAAACTATGTTGAATTCATAAATGAAACGTGGAGGCAAACTGAAAATCTTGCGCAAGTGCTGAGCAATCTTGGCAGTGGCGTCGCGCGTTACGATAAAGTTGATGCTTATGAGCGCCATGGATCGCTGAGCTTTGACTACAAAGACTTTAATATTCCTCTTTCGCAGTATCAAAAGACGATTTCCGAAAGCAATCAACTACCAGCGGCATTTGCTAAACCATTGAACCAACAGTCAGAGGTTCTGCTCAATATTCTTAAAGAGCTGGATGCAATTTCAGCGACTCTGGAAACTGAAGCGGCCGATTCCAAATATGATGCGAATCGAACGGCAAGGGTATATGCACTACTTGATCGAAGTAACGTCTTGCTGAAGACCTGGGATGAAAGGAAAGAGTTATTATATCAGGACGTTCGCAAAGTATTTGAGGCGTTTCCAGCATTGAAGCCTGCTTCATCGTGGTATGTTTCCGGAACCGCACTGCAACATTTAACAGACCTTGATCACGATGGTTTGTTTAAGGCAAAGGCCTTTTATCAGGGTGGTCAGCAGGGGAGTCCTTCCATTCAAACTGATGCCATTGACGCAGCACTTAGGGATGTCATCAGTAAGGAATATCAAAATATGAAGGGAATAGAAAAGTATGGCCGCAGCAACGGACTGTGTCCCTATACACCCTACGAAGATTTGCCTGAGACGTCAAAGCGATTAAGCGAGAAATTGCATCCCTTGAGGACGGGTAACGGAACCGGATATCAACATCCTTACTATGAAGTGCTATATCAATACAACGATATAGTAAAACACTACAACAAATTTTGCGAACTGTCGAAGAATGACTTCCTTCTACCAACTGTTTATCAGCCACAGCTTCGGGGCGTAACTCCAGCTAATGACCGCCCAGCCTCCAAACCCTTAGAGACAACGGCAACCAGCCCATCCGTTACCTCCTCTACGCAGAGCGCTTCCTCCGTCACACCAATAGCAGCGGGAACGGCAGGTACGATCGTCGCGGGTGGCATTACAGATTCCAATAAGCCAGCTGACATATCCAATAGCAGAGCAACCACACCTGGACAGCAAAGTATCAGTGAACACAAGGTAAGCCACGACACTATATATATAGAGCGCCGGGACACTGTCTACCTGACGACCGGCAATGGGGAGCTAAGATCAATGGAGGGTTATGCAGTTAACAACATGATTTTGCTCCTGGATGTTTCTGGTTCAATGAACGCACCGGAGAAATTGCCGATCCTGAAGGCCTCGGTACTCGAGTTGATTTCAATGATGCGGCCTGAAGATAAAGTTTCGATCATTGCGTTTTCAGATAAACCAAAAGCGTTGCTTACGGCCGCTTCTTTCAAAGAGGAGGCCCGCATTCAGCAGGCAATTAACGCTTTGAAGTCGTCCGGTAAAACGGATGGTAATGCGGGACTTAAGCTCGCCTACAAAGTTGCCGATGAGAACTATATCAGAGGAGGAAACAACAGAATCATCCTGGCAACTGACGGTGAATTTTCATTGACAGATCCGACCCGTGAATTGATCAGGAAGTTTTCAACGGAAGATATTTTCCTGTCCATCTTCAACTTTGGAAAGGGGGCAGGCGCATCGAAGGTCCTCGAGCAGGTTGCCCTTCTGGGTAAAGGCAACTACCAGTACATTTCAAAGGAAAATGTTGAGCTACAGCTTATCCGCGAAGCAAAAGCAAAGCGGGCGCATTGAGGCTAAAGTAGTTTACGTGGCTTAGGAGGGCCTAATGTTAGGAGGTCTAATGTGTTAGGCTTAAAAACAGCGAAGAGAAACCGCGCCCAAAAGGTTTGGAACGCACCGAAGTCGATCAGGGAGCCAACAATGACCCAACGATCTGCTACAAGCCGTGCCCTGTTGTCGATGCCAGATTCCAATTATTCCATTGATTCATAGATAATTAGAAATATTTTTGAGGCAGTTGTAACATACAGCCTAACTCGCCGTCTTGTTATTGAATTTGACTGAATGAACCTCGAATCGTTTCAAACCCGGGTATTACCTGTCAAGCACAAGCTTTATCGCTTTGCCCTCCGGTTTCTGGGCAATGAAGACGAAGCCCAGGACATCGTGCAGGAAGTGTTCATAAGGGTCTGGAATGGTCGTGATCAGATGAACGACGTGCAAAACTGGGAAGCATGGTGCATGCGGATCACCAAAAATTTGTCACTGGATCGGATTCGCTCAATGACGCGAAAACAGACTCAGCCAATTGAAGAGGGATTCGCGATGATGCATACAGCACCATCACCCTATGAATCAGCGGAAGCTCAGGAGAGTATGACCAGAATTGCTCAGATTATTTCAAGCCTTCCGGAAAAACAACGACAGGTGATTCACTTGCGCGACGTGGAAGGATACAGCTATAATGAGATTTGCGAAATTATGGAACTTGACATGAATCAGGTCAAGGTGAGCCTGTTTAGGGCTAGAAATGCGGTCCGTGAAAAAATGATAAAGATTAACGCCTATGGACTCTAGCAAACTGCAGCATCTCCTTCAGAAATACTGGGACGGCGACACCACGCTCGAGGAAGAGCAATTGCTAAAAGACTACTTCCAATCTTCGGAGGTGTCTGACGAAATGCGTGACGTCGCAGCCATGTTCCAGTATTTTAATCAGGCAAAAAAAAATAGCCTTAATGACATCTCTTTCGACCGCACGCTAATTGACAAAGTATCGGGAAAGCCTCAAGAAGGTCGCGTAAGAAATCTGCTTTTTAACAGCATGCGCATTGCCGCCGGTGTGGTTGTAGTAATGGCCGCAACCTGGTTCATAAGAAACGAAATACGTCAATCAACGCCACAGGAGGCGGTCGACACCTACGACGATCCAAAACTGGCATTTGAAGAAACAAAGAAGGCCCTGATGATGATCAGTAAGAGCTTCGGTACGGCGGAAGAACAGGCGAAGAAGATCAATCTATTCAACGAAGCACAGGAGGAGATTCAGAAAACTCCAACTAACAACTAGTCAATATCAAACAGTACTGTCTCTTTTCGGAGAAACAAATAGTAACATTCGTAACAAAGCATTTTAAAGCATTATCTATATGAGAAAGTTTATTGCAGCTGCAGCATTCATGATCATCGTAAACGGCGCCTTTGCCCAGGATGCGATATCTAAGTTTTTTACCAAATATCAATCAGACGAATCATTTAGTCAGGTAACAGTATCCAGCAAGATGTTTGGACTCTTCACCAACATGGATGCGGATACACCGGAAGACAAAGAAGTACTCAATGCGATCAGCAAACTGAAGGGTCTTCGCATTCTTGGAAAGGAAAACACGAGTGATGCGAGAGGATTGTACAAGGAGGCGTTTTCATTAATACCGATTAAGGAGTACGAAGAGTTGATGTCCGTACGAGACAAAGACAAGGACATGAAGTTCCTTATTAAGGAAAGTGGAGGAAAGATCTCTGAACTGTTGATGGTGATGGGTGGCAATGATGACTTCATGGTGATGAGCCTGTTCGGGGAAATTGACCTGAAGCAGATATCAAGAATCGGAAAGAAAATGAATGTGAGCGGATTGGAGCATCTTGATAATATGAATAAGAAACAAAACTAGCAGCTCGCGCAACGACATGGGCAACGCTTGCATCTAGTCATAAAAAGTCTATGAAAAGATTCATCATACCCTTCATTCTGCTGGCGTTTACGCTGACGTACCAGGAGAGCGTCGCTCAAAGCCAGAGCTTTCAAACGTTCAAAAACAAGTTTGCCGGCGAGGAAGATGTACATTGCTTCAACGTTAGTGGATTTGTTGTTCGTTCTGTTCTTGGGATGGCAGGAGAACACGAGGCAAAAGAAGCTGTCCGCGGAATTCACAAAGTGCGATTGGCAGTGGTGCCTCGTGATGCGTTCGAAGCGCAGAATGTATCCGTAAAGGGATTTCGCCGCATCCTTCATCAGGACAACTTTGATGAAATGATGAGCTTCAGAGAGAATGGTGACGCAGTTACAGTTTTTAGTAATTCTCCCTCACACCATAACGACCAATGTTATATGATGCTGGTTGAATCAGATGATGAAATCGTCCTGATCGAAATCCTGGGTCATGTAAATGAGGCGTACTTTAAGAACCTTGTTAAGGTTCAGTCACAAAGAACATAGCTACAAAAAACAGAATATGAGTTGTCGTAACTTTCTGATTGCCTTTTTGATGTTGATCACGTCTGGTGCATTAGTATCAGCTGCTGGACAATCGAAGACAACGGAGGCGCTTCATAAAAAACACAGTGAATCATTGTCGCTGTATTTTTATAATAACACGTTGAGGATGTTAAATCAAACTGAAGACAAGACATTCGATGAGCTTATTAAAGATATTGAAAAAATGAAGTTTATCATGATCGAGAAGGGGTCGGACTTTGGAGCGCCACAGTATAAGGCGCTGGTTTCAGGATATAAATCTGAATCGTTCGATGAGATCATGACTAGTAGATACCAGGGAAGAAATTTTGATGTGTTTCTGAAAGACGATGACGGAAAGACAAAAGGAATGATCATCACTGTGAATGATTCAACCAGCCTTTATGTGCTTGATATTGTAGGAAGTGTAGCGCTCGACAAGATCACTACATTATTCAAGACGATTGATGAGAGCACTGATATCCGCGAGAAGATAAAGAAGTTCGCAGAAAAGGATTGATCTTTGTAATCCTGAATTCGAATTAGCGACTTACGGCCAAACAATCCTAACATCTTGAACAACGTACTCTCAGTTTCCGGACTTACAAAATACTTTGGAAAGCTTTGTGCAGTAAACAATCTGAGTATGGAGATTGGCGCGGGGCATGTGTTTGGTATGTTGGGCCCCAATGGAAGTGGCAAGACAACAACACTCGGTATGCTCATGGGTGTTGTAAACCCAACACGCGGAAATTTTAGCTGGTTTGGTGAATCTGCGGGTCACCAGGTCCGCAAGAAAATTGGAGCAGTGCTTGAGCATCCAATCTTCTATCCGTACCTCAGTGGTCAAAAGAATCTTGAGCTCAATGCTACGATAAAGGAGTGTTCTGAGCAGAGTATACCACGAGTCCTTGACCTTGTTGAATTAACTACGCGCAAAGACGATCCTTACAAGACATACTCGTTGGGCATGAAACAACGTCTGGCTATCGCCTCGGCTCTCTTAAATGATCCAACCGTGTTAATTCTCGACGAACCCACAAACGGCCTTGATCCGATGGGCATCGCGGAGATCCGCGAGTTAATTAAACGTATTGCCAGTAGCGGCAAGACGATCATTTTGGCCAGCCATCTACTGGATGAAGTTCAGAAGGTGTGCACCCATTTTGCAGTGCTTCGTAAGGGGAATCTGATTTACACGGGACCGGTTGATTCAGTTGGGGAGGGAACAGAGACTGTGGAAGTGAACGCTGATATAAGTGATTTGCAGAGTGTATTAGCTCAATTTCCCGGCACCGCTTCGGTGGCACGCGAAAATGGGTTTTATAGAGTTACGCTGCATGAAACCTACCATGGCCGTGATATCAATAGATATCTTTTTGAGAAGGGGATTCCAGTTGATCATCTGGTAACGCGAAAGAAGAGTCTTGAGCAAATGTTTTTGGAAATCCTTTCTGCAAAGAACTAAGACCATGTTGCACCTGCTGAAAATTGAATTTAGGAAGATGTATAGCTATCGGACCTTCTGGGCCGTGTGTGGCTTATATTTTCTGACCATTGGCTTTTCGACCGCCACCGGTATGGAGTTTCTCAAATGGCTAGCGAACACCATTGGAAAGTTTGGTTCCGAGCTAAACGTCAACCGCATTCCGTTGTATCATTTTCCCGATGTATGGTTAAATCTTGTTTGGTGGAGCGGTTTTTTCAAAGTACTTCTCGGAATAATGGTCGTCATATCGATCACGAATGAATATACCTATCGAACTATCCGTCAGAATGTGATTGACGGTTTAAGCCGGTGGCAGTTTCTGTTCTCAAAAATATTGATGAACGTTGTGCTCAGCGGAGCTAGCGTGGTGCTCATTTTTCTGATAGCGGCTGTAACGGGTTTTATTTATACGCCGGAGATCAATTGGAAGTATGTATTCACAGATATCGAGTTTTATCCGGTATACTTCCTTGAATTGTTGTCGTTCCTTTCGTATGCACTCATGCTGGGGATTCTGGTACAAAGATCAGGCCTCACGATAATACTTCTGCTTCTGTCTTATATGTTGGAGGCAATCATTAAAGCAAACGTTGATGACTACCTGCCGTGGCTGATTCCGTTTTTTCCGATGGAATCGATAAGTGCACTGGTGCCGATTCCTTTCTATCGCTATGCATTTCAGCCCATTCAAGATTACGTCGATCCCCTCGCAGTAGGAATTGCAACAACCTGGATGGTGTTATTCAACTATTTCAGCTTTTTGAAACTTACGCGTTCGGACCTATAATCCCTCAGGGTCCCCACTACATTGTTGTCTTTGATTGATCTTGTTCATCTTCTGAAAGAGTTACTGGCTTGCTGGATTCATCGGTATTATATGCGATTAATCTTTCCAGTGGATGACGTCCAGTAATCCGTTTCGAGAGGCACGTGTTTTGGTCAGGTTACATGCATGCTTCTACGGGGTTCTTCTTTGACGGAAAAGGCAAGTGTAGAATGATAAACCTGAGTAAACCCATACGCAACATCGATTGCAGGTAACCGTTAGTTTGCGTCAATTCGACGGCCTGGGCTACGCTTTGACCTCTCTTTTTAATGCAAAGAGCGACTTAATTTTTTGTTGCTTTTCCGGTTACTTCATACGTGTTTCTTACATGTATAGTCGTCGATTGAAACTCGTGTTGGTCGAGAGAACCACCCCACTTGAACACCAACTTTCGCTATTTGCTAGCCATACAAAACGCGAACGAGTATGAAAACAACACTATTGCTTTTGCTAAGTCTTTCAGTTTTTCTGGGAGCATGCAGTACGGAGGAGGAGAGCAGATCTCCTCAATGGGGGATCGACTTCTCAAGCGAGAGTACGTCAGGATTTGCAAGTGGTTCGGTCGATCAGTACAAAGCTGAAACGAAGACCAGCTACGTTGTGAAATTGGCAAACCTCCGTTCTGCGGGCGATGACATCTATGCGCTGAATTACACCTTCGAAAGTGGTGACGCACTGGAGTTACGCATTGTTAAAAAATCACCTGGTAGCGACTACTTTTTTCCAGGTAACGCAGGCGAGAATCAACTCTTATCTGCAACTTTTAATGGGAAGCCACTTTTGTTAGTGGACAGCAAGGTTTCGATTCAACCCCGAACCGATGAAAACAAGCTGGCTACTGCAACAAAGCTTCAGACTTCGGAGGAAGTGGTGTTTGATGGCACCATCGGCCGGGTACCGTTGCTGAAGTAGCTACAATTTTGACTTCTCCTCGTAGACAGACTCTCGCAAAAACTCTTCAGCGCGTTTGTTTACGAGGGGAAGTTTTTCCATCCGGGATACCTCCAGGGCCGGAACTCCAAAGTCCTCTGTTACTTTTGCCCAAATACCATAGAACCCCCGTCCGCGGAATGGATGGCGTTTTGCAACATCTGGAAAATGCACTGTGTCGAATACATCACCGTGCATGTCATTGAATGTACCGAAGTGCATGGCTTCACCCTTCGTGGTACTTGTGTCCTTTGTTGCGACCAGATACCCAATAATGTGAATATGTGATCCCACTCTCGATGTAAGCTCTCGGGCGCAAGTATCCCCTCGCTGCGTGGTGTTGAGCAATAGAAAGGGATCACAAAGTGGAAATCCAAGTAGTTCAATTTCGTCAAATGCGTCCTCCAATTCATGACGCTCTAGAGGAGGCAAAGGAAAGGACTTTGGTTCCGTGTCAAATAGTTTTGTTAATCCAGGCTGCTTACGTTCGCCTTTTCCAAAATAAAGCATGGCTTCCCATAGCAATCGCTGCTTAGTTGATCCCGTGAATTGAAACGATCCGACCCGGATCAGCAAACGAACTTGCTCGAGCCCAATCACAATGCGGCTGAGGAAGTTTTCCATGCTTGTATAATTTCCTTTTCGCGAACGCTCAGCGACAATGTCTTTAGACAATCGCTCCTCCAGGCCCTTTAGATGAATGAACCCTATATAAATGGAATCACCTTGAATCGTAGTTAACCGCTCACTATTGTTTACACATGGTGCTATGATTGCGACCTCCGAGCATCCTCGCCTCGTGAAAATAAAACTCAGTCCGATAAAAGCCACCAAAGTTATTGATGACACCAACCATGAATTCAAGGGGAAAGTGGGCTTTCAGATATAAGCTCTGATAGCTTTCTACAGCATAACTCGCCGAGTGGCCCTTTGCGAAGGAATAACCCGAAAAGCTTTCAATCTCATACCAGACACGATCTATGACTCATCGTCATAACCCTTAGCGCGACAAGACTCAAAAAATCGTTCCCGCACGCGCAAGAATTCCTGGCGAGATCGGTATTTTCCAGACATACCTTTTCGCAATACGTCGGCCTCTGTTAGCGATAGTCCCGCGAATTGATTGGCTACTTTGATGACGTCTTCCTGATAGACCATCACCCCATAGGTTTCCTTAAGCAAGGAGTCCATAATGGGGTGCACGCATGAATATGATTCTCCGCGCCGCACAGAGTGAAAGCGTTCAATGTACGCTCGCATCATTCCCGACCGTGCCACGCCAGGCCTTATGATCGAACTTGCCGCGACTAAAGTTATGTAGTCGTCGCATTTCAGTTTTGCGAGCAGCATCCGCATAGCAGGGGATTCAACATAGAAGCATCCCGTTGCGCGACTTTGGCGTAACAACATTTTGACACGTTCATCTTCCTTGAAAACAAGGAATCGATTTAAATCCACATCAACCCCACGATTCTGTTTGATATGAGTAACTGCGTCTTTTAAATGTCCGAGTCCCCGCTGACTCAAAATATCAAATTTGAAAATGCCCAGGTCTTCAGCATTGTGCATTTCAAATTGTGAAACAGGATATCCTTTAGGCGGAAGATCGAGGACAGTGTATTCATAGATTGGTCTTTCAGTAATCAACACACCGCCCGCGTGTATTGAAAAGTTGGCCGGAAGGTCTTTAATACGCTCCGCATACTGGACAATGACACGCGTTATCTCATCACGTTCGCCAAGAGTTGAAGGGTTTTCGACCAGCGCTTCAATTTCTTCCCGTGGAAGACCGAACACTTTCCCGAGTTCCCGAATCATTGAGCGACGCTGATAGGTTACATGCGTAGCCAGTAAACAAACATGGTGTTTTGGGTAGCGATTAAAAATGTAAAGATAGATTTCATCGCGATTGTCCCAGGCAAAATCAATATCAAAGTCTGGTGGCGAAGACCGTTCATCATTCAGAAATCTTTCAAAATAGAGATCGAGCTCGATCGGATCAACGTTGGTAATGCCGAGGCAATATGCAACGACGCTGTTCGCACCGCTGCCCCTGCCGACAAAGGGAAACCCCCTGCTATTGGCAAAAGTGATAAGATCATGTGCGATTAGATAGTATGCACAAAAACTCTTTGCCCTAATCACACGCAGCTCATGCTCGATACGCGCGGTCAACAATTCAGTTCGCTCGCCATATCTATTTTCGAATCCTTTCCATGTGAGATCCTGAAGTCGTTGCCAATCGTGCGCGACCGAGTAGCCGAAATGTTTGAGATTTTTGTCTTGACCCAATTCGAAATGAATGTTGGAATCCGCTACAATTCGCTCGGCATTCTCGATCAACTTTGGAAACTGAGCGAACCTTCCTCTTAAGACTTCAATCGGAACCATTGTTTCATCTGGACGTGCATGTTCGTCTGACTTAAGTTTACTCAGAAGTGTGTTATAGTGAATTGCCCGAAGGAGCCGGTGTGTATTATAGTCCGTTTTGGTTGCAAAGGTTACTGGATGCCACGCTACATACTTTTCAGGACAGTCGCGATACGGTTCATGAAACATCAATTGACCCAGATCACGCGATTGAACTCCAATGAACTCATTGCTCCTGCTTTCTTCGGGTGACATCTTTCGGAAAGGATAGATAATGTATGCATCATCTATCTCCGGAGCCCGCGTCGGTACAGCACGTTCGTTGAGATTATGGAAAGACAAAAACCGATTGATCTTTTCGAAACCCGTGTTGTTACGGGCAATGAGAATGTACAAGAGCTCATTATCCCTGCGTACTTCTATACCTACGGCGATCTGAAGGTCATACCCTTCTTCGCCGTAAATATTTAGCCTGCCATTTACCGGTCGTTGTTCCTTGCAGTAGCGAAGCATCTCAATGTAGGCAGCGGTGTTGTTAATGTCCGTCAGAATTAATTTGTGGACATTACAACGCCGCGCCTCATCAAATAGGTCTTTCACCTGCAGCGTTCCATACTTAAAACTAAACGCAGTGTGTGTATTCAAGTACATTGGGCTATCATAACTTTTTCATTTCCTCGCAGCACGGAGGCGCTACGTCGTGTGAGCTTTAGCGTCGGATATTCTCCTGTGGATTGTTCGATATATCCCTGAGCAATCAAGTCATTCAATACTGCGTGCCAGGCATCGCGTGACATATCGGCACCGGTACCGTACGTCGTTAACATGCGGTGTTGTGCCTTAATCTTCCCGGCTTTTGAGCCGCGAAGAAAATCAACTACATAGCTGGAGCCGAAACGCTGACGTAACCCCGCTATTGCATGCAGGACTTTCTGTGCGAGTTCTGTCCCTTCTTCGCGCTCAGGTTGTAAAAGACATACGTCACAGTTTCCACAATAGTCGTGCGCTTCTTCGCCGAAATAATTCATCATATATTTTCGGCGACACGTATGCAGTGCGCCATACGCAGCCATTTGCTGAAGTTTGTTGAGAAACACCTCGGACACAACTGCATTTCCCTCCACTTCCACTATCTTCCTTAACTTGATTACGTCCGCAAAACTGAATAGTAATAGTGCTTCGCTTGCAAGACCGTCGCGCCCAGCTCGTCCCGTTTCCTGATAGTAGCTTTCAATGTTTTTCGGAAGGTCCATGTGCACGACAAAACGCACGTTTGATTTGTCAATGCCCATTCCAAAAGCAACGGTCGCGACAATGATTCGGACCTCATCATTGAGAAATTTTTCCTGGTTGCGTGAACGCATCGCCCGATCCATTCCTGCGTGGTAGGGTAGGGCATGAAAGCCGTTATTTCTGAGATGAGTAGCAAGGGCCTCAGTGGCTGCGCGTGATAAGCAATAAATGATTCCCGGATTCACCGTGGTGCCGATGCAAAAACTCAACCACACGCGCGTAGCTGTTCTTTTTTGGCTCAACCAAATAGCGGATGTTCCTACGATTAAAGCTAGAAATGAAAATATCAGGTTCCTGAAGCGCTAGCCGCTCAATGATGTCTCGCTGTGTAATTTCATCCGCTGTCGCCGTGAGTGCAATCACTGGAACGGCAGGCAGCATTGTTTTGATGTCGGCGAGCATTCTGTATTCTGGCCTAAAGTCGTGCCCCCATTGTGAAATGCAATGTGCTTCATCAATGGCAATGAGACTGACGTTCATCGTGGGCAATCGCTTTAGATAACTGCTTTCAGGAGCGAGATAGAGTAATTTCAGCGATTGGCTTTGAATCCGCATAAGTATTCGCTCTTGTTCAAACCTGGGTTGCGAAGAGTTTAGATAGGCAGCCTGTATTCCATTTGAGACCAGATTGTCGACCTGATCTTTCATCAACGCAATGAGAGGCGAAATGACTACCGTTAGTCCGTCGAAGATGAGCGCCGGAACCTGGTAGCATAGCGACTTTCCACCAGCCGTCGGCATTAATACCAGTGCATCACGTTTAGCGAGAATGGCATTGATAATTCGTTCCTGTTCAAATTTGAAAGCTGTGTGTCCAAATTTGTCTTGTAGAATTTGTAATGGTAACATGGGTACAACGGGTTAAAGAATTTAACATATGACAACTGTTTACACAATGTATTAGACGACAACGCCAAAGACGCGCTATCGTTCTTTAGAATATTGGTTCGCGTACTTTCACGATGCGAAAGTTTTCGCGATGATTAACGAACGATAGATCAACGGCGGGTCAATTCATGGACCTCCGCATGAAAAAATCAAACACTACCAAATGGAATTTCTTTATGTAATGTCCATTGTTTCCCGGTGCGCGCAAAGACCGCGATGTGATCACACGTGAAATGCTGACTGTACGTGAAGTCGCGCATGTATGGCCAGGCCTTCAGAAGGTCTGATGGTGTGAGATGCGACGCAATGCTGATATAGGGAATGTATCGATCATTCTTGCGAACAAGTTTTTCGAATATTTCGCGCACCGGATATTTATTCAGCACGTTCATAGCAATCATTCGCGTCGAACCAGTGTACAAAACGGTGAGGTCTTTTAGAAAAACATTGAACGCCGAGAACTGCGTTGCGACATCAGCAACGTGTTGGGTGATGTCTTCAAAATAGGCCTGCTCGTTGAATTTAAAAAGAGCGAGATGCGCCTTTGTATACATATCCTCGAACGGTCGGCCGATCAGGAAGTGCACATCATCTTTTAACACCGCTACATCGCTCTTGATGTGACCAGGGGGAGAGATCACAAAGGCAAGCTCTTCAATGGACAAGTTAATTTTAAGCGATTCCATATTCATTTTCTTTTGCGTTTATCGTAGGTTACCTTTAAACATGTTCATTTCCATGCGGATCCGTTTGTTCACATCCAAGGTGGTTGCGCGCACAACTTTTTCAACTCCGTGACGGTGCTTGATGTGATCAATCGCTTCGTAAAGCTGAATTGACTCCGTAGTATCATCGAACAAGTTGATTTGATGATTACCGTGCACGAGCCCACTGAGCCGAACCCCTACGAGTCGGATCAACATCCGCCGGCTGTAGAGCTTCCGGAACAGTTCTGACACTGTACGAAGCAGAACATGATCCGAAGACGTGTAAGGGATGTGCATCTGCTTAGTTTCAGTGTCAAAGTTTGAATAACGGATCTTTACCGTCACGCAGGAGGTTAGCTTATGCTGCGTTCGAAGTTGGAATGCAATCTTCTCAACCATCGCGACCAGGATGGCGTTTAATTTTTTGACGTCGGTAGTGTCAGCGTCAAATGTACATTCAGTTGAAATAGACTTCTGTTCTGAATACTGAACGACCGGTGATTCATCGATGCCATGGGCTTTGTTCCAAAGACTGATACCGTTCTTACCAAAGGCACTTGTAAGGAAATGCATCGGCATCTCCCGCAACGTTTCCACCCGACGAACACCCATATCATATAGAAATGTTGCCGTTTGCTTTCCAATCATTGGTATTTTCTCAACGCCAAGTGGTCCAAGAAAATCACGTTCTGTCCCAGCAGGAATGTGCTCTTCAGCATCAGGCTTGAATTCGCCCGTTGCGACTTTGGATACCAATTTGTTGACTGACATTCCTAGCGAGATAGGAAGTCCCGATGATTTGATGATTTTCCGTCGGAGTTCAACCGCCCATTTGAAGGCACCAAAAAATCGATCCATCCCACTCGCGTCGATATAGAACTCATCTATTGAGGCCTTCTCAAAAACGGGTGCCGAATCAGCAATGAGCTCCGTGACTTCATGTGAGCATTTACTATATGACTCCACGTCACCAGATATCACTTTGGCATCAGGACACAATTGAAGCGCCAAATACATCGGCATCGCTGAGTGAACACCAAACTGGCGAGTTTCATAACTGCATGCTGCGACAACCCCCCGGCGACTGGCACCTCCAATAATTAATGGCAGCCCAATAAGCTTGGGATTATTACGTCGTTCAACGGCAACAAAAAATGCGTCGAGATCCATATGGATGATATTCCTTTCCACCCCACCAAGTAAACTAAAATAATTAGTTTTTCAATTTGCTATGGAAACTATTTTTCTTAGTTTTACATCGTTGTTTTTGCCATAGCAACACTTTCCACCTTTCCCAATTCCGGGAAGGGTGGTCCTAGTGTTACGAGTTTTTCGATGATGACCAGAGATCTCGAAAGCGATGAGTGGTGTACCGCGTTTGGCGATCAATTATGATTCGCATAGGAACATGATCACGAATGAACTGATTTATAAGATAGCCAGACCCGTTGTTTCAATGAGTGGTCGGTTCACTTTGACGAGCCTGTCCTGCGGATGAGGTGATCGGCTGATCTGGACAATGACTCCGATAAGTTGAATGAAGATTTGGGATCCATTAGTCAAACATTGTCGATATGTATATAGAGACGGTTTGCAAATCAAGGTTAAATGAAGTCAATGCGCGAAGCCATTGAAGACATAGGCTGGGCAAATCAAATAGTATCCACCGTTACACTAAGACGGGCCGGCGACGCCTCGCCGACTTTCAGCCGGTGCCCAATGCTCACATGCACGGCAATCGCTATGCAAAATTTCAAACTATTCGAAGCAACATAACCACTCACGACTATCACTATCTTTACGCTATGGCAATGATCAACAAGAATCTAAAGTATCTGCGCGGCCAACAGGGCCTGACACAAAAGCAGCTCGCAGAAAAGCTGGGCTTGAAGCAGGCAGCAATCGGAGCATACGAAGAGGAGCGTGCAACGCCTCCGCTGGCATCACTGCTTGATTTGTCCAAGATATTCAATGTCAACCTCGATGACCTGGTTCGTAGCGATCTTAGCAAAACGCCTGAAAAAGATAAAAAACGTGCTTCGGTTGCTCGTGGTCGCGAAGTGTTGGCCATCACGGTCGACAGCCAAAATCGAGAGAACGTAGAACTCGTAACGCAAAAAGCTTCCGCTGGATATCTATCCGGATATCAGGATGTGGAGTTCGTGAAAGAACTGCCGAAGATCAGCCTACCCGTGCTGCCGAGAAATAAGACGTATCGTGCGTTTGAAATTCAGGGTGACTCGATGCTGCCCTTACAACCAGGCAGTATCATATTCGGAGAGTATCTGGAGGCAATTGATGGTATTAAGAACGGCAGGCTATATATACTGGTTACGCGCCACGATGGTATTGTTTTCAAACGGATTTTCAACTTGTCTGATGATAAGGGAAAGCTGTTGCTTGTTTCCGACAACCGGCAATATGCTCCGTATACAGTAGATGCAACCGATGTTCTCGAGATTTGGTCAGCCAGGGCTTTCTTTACGAATCAATTCCCAGATGCCCAGATTGCGCCTGCACCGGTCACCGACAACATGGCGCACACTATTGTGCAGTTACAGGACGAGTTGAGCCGCTTGAAACGAAAGTGAATAGGTATTAGACATATTGGGCAGCCCATAGCCAGACCGTGACTCACTCCGGATTGCGGCTTAATGCTTTCGACAACCAAGGATCGTATAATGAAAGTATTCTTTAAAAGTCGAATTCGAAGTTCGGATTCTGCCAGCCCATGGGAATGTCCGCTTCGTAGGTTTTTTCAGGAGTTCTGATCCTCATTTCCAGACGACCTTCAATGCGGAAGCCCAGCGATTGATATAAGCCAATAGCCCGCAGGTTGCCTTCGCGTGTTATGAGTTCCACTTTTCCGATGTCCTGCCGGTTTCTGGCGATCTCTTCAAGAAATATTGTCATGATCGTACGCCCGATCTTTTTTCCCTGGTGGTGAGGATGCACAGCGACGGTCACATCACCCAGCACATGCCCGAAAACATAAGGCCCCGATTTGTATCCATGAATCTCCGCGATTAGTTCGTCCGGATTTTCAGGGTGTTCGCCTACGATGATTAGGCCCGAGGCAAGACTTTGAAGGATAAAATTGTTAACGTATTCCTCCGTCACCTCTCTCTCCAACCTGGCGATGCCACCTTCGACTCGGGCAACGGCCTTATAGAGGTTCAGAATGCGAGGCAGATCGTCAATATCAGCAATACGGTAGCGCATAAAAGTCTAATAGGGCAGCAATATGAGGGAATTTCATCATCGGACAAGTAACAAACGGTCAAGGCTACTTCATGGACGACCTGGGCATCCCGATTCCGATGGATTGGCTGGGCTGCATCGCCTGAAGGAGGGTTCCGAGCGATTTCTGTAATTTCTTTGTTTAGTATCGAAAGGTTGTTACTTTTGTCGCCCTTGGGCCTATGGCCCATTTTTATGCCCAGGTGGTGAAATTGGTAGACACGCTACTTTGAGGGGGTAGTGCCTTTACCGGTGTGCTGGTTCGAGTCCAGTCCTGGGCACCGAGAACCGTGTGGTTCAAATGCATAAGAGGCCCGGAGGATTTAGATTCTCCGGGCCTCTTTTTTTGTATTTCGCGGGCCGCCGGCCTAGTGGGTCAAAGTTCTGGAAAAGTTGATTCCGAAAGCCTTAGTATTCGTTTGCACTAATTGTCTTCTGAATTCTGTGGATGATAGCAACCGTGTTTTGACGTTCTGCCGGAACAGCTCTATAATATTCAGCGTGCTGTTGCCGGAATTTTCTCTCAGCATCGAGCGCGTTTTGACCACTTGGGTCGTGTGAATTGTGGCCAATATAGCTGGACCGAAACCAGTCATTCTGATAGTTCTCGGAGTAGAACTTCATGTATGTTGCCGAAATTTGGAACCTGGTAAATGACGTGACCGAACTCATGTGCCAGGAGCAATAAAGCCTTGTTCACTGACGCGATCTTCACCGAAACCGTGTTGTTTCCAAATTCTGAATGGTAGACATGTTCATTGCCTTCGCATTGAGCAATGTTCGTTGTACCAAGGGCATGGTAAGGCATGTTTTGAGATGGAACGAACTGCACATAAACTACTACTGGCTCCCCGGTAATTGACTTCACAGAATCGACTGCGGCATAAAGTTGCGGGGAAATTGCTTTGAACTTTATCAAGAGCTGTTCTGTAAGTTCGTAGTACAGAATATGCCTGACCAATTGGTCGATCTTACTTCGGATTTCAATCTTTTGAAATAGACTCAATTCATGTTCACTTGCTAACATCAATGAATTCAGACGACGGAGAGATGAGTAGGCCCCATTAATGTCGCGCTCGTAGCCATTCCTCACTTCTCCGAACAGTGTACTGATCGATGCTAGAAGCGCGAGCAGGCAAAAGAACTGTACTTTCACGAGGGCCGGCACGATGATACGCCGTCGTGCAATAGTAGATCTTGATTAATTTGAACGCTTATTGCGGACTAACATAGTAGATAACATATCGAACATTTTGTTCTTACAGGTTCAATCACTTGATGGTCGAAACAATATAGGATTGTTGCAAACTTTTCTTGAAGTCGGTTAGTAATGTTTAAAGGGGTGACTAAGCCAGGTCGTGTCGCTCCGCAAACTGTCCGGGGGTGACACCAAATTCATTCTTGAAGCACTTGATAAAATGCGGCGGACTGCTAAAGCCAACGGCATAAGCGATCTGCGTAACATTATCACTTTTTGCTTTTAACATTTGCGCAGCCCGCTTAAGTCGTATCGCACGAACAAACTGACTTGGCGTTTGACCTGTCAGCGCTTTTACTTTTCTGTAAAAATGCATGTTGCTGTATCCGACTTCACGACTTAACTGATCAATCGACAGTCGCTCATTGCTAATTTGATTTTCAATAAAGGTCAGGACTTTCGTAAGAAACTTTTCGTCGAATGAAGTTAGTTCGATATGCGTCGGCTCCAGTTTCAGTTCACGACTAAACCGGTCCTGCATCAGTCGCCGATGCTCAAGTTGGTTTCTCACAATCAGCCTCAGTTCGGCAGTATCGAACGGCTTGGGTATGTATGCATCGGCGCCTGCAGTATAACCAGCAAGCTTACTTGCTTGATCAGCTTTGGCGGTTAACAGAATCACGGGAACATGGCAGGTTAGATTGTTCGATTTTATAGCTTCACAAAATTGATATCCATTCATTACAGGCATCAATATGTCGCTGATAATTAGATCCGGAATAATTCTTATTGCCTGATCCAGTCCCTGCTTTCCGTTCGTTGTCTCGACCACATGATAGAAAGGCGACAAAATTCTGTTCATAAATTCCCGCATATCAACATTATCTTCCACAATCATTATTGAGGTTCGACCCGCCACGACACCTGGCATTTCGCTTCGGCTTGTATTGACAATCTCAATTAAAGGAGAGGAGCTTAACTTCTCCTCGTCTGGTTTTATTTGGTCGTCAGCATTCAAATGCTCCGTACCAAGGAGTAGCATGACCTTAAATGTTGTTCCCTCTCCTACTTTACTTTCTACCTCGATCTTTCCCTGATGAAGATCAACGAACTCCTTGCTTAGCGCCATTCCCAATCCGCTTCCCTCATAGTTGCGTGTTTGAGAACTGTCAACCTGAAAGAAACGATCGAATACTTTCTCAATTTCCGATGTTGGTATACCCACCCCGGAATCTTCGACTGAGACAACGGCCCATTGGCCGATAGCTTTCAGTGAAAGGATCACGTGTCCTTCATGAGTAAACTTAAATGCATTGGATAGCAGGTTATAGACAACTTTTTCAATCTTTTCCCGATCGGCGTAGATAACGATGTCACATGCATCAGACTGAAATGAAAAAGATATCGCCTTGGTTAAAGCTACCGCTTCATAATTTGCAGCAATGTCTTTCAAAAGGTCATGCAACCTTAATGGAACTATGGAAAGCTTCATCTTTCCGGCTTCCAATTTGTTCAGGTCAAGCAGCTGGTTGATGAGTTGCAAAAGTCGTTGCCCATTTCGATGCATCATATCGAATATCTGCCGTATGTCGCCGGAGAATGTACCATCCATGATTTCTTTCAACGGCCCGAGAATTAGCGTCAATGGAGTTCTGAACTCGTGAGATATGTTCGTGTAGAACCTTGTTCGCAGCTCGTCAAGTTCAACAAGGTATTCGGCGCGCATTTTTAGTCTGCTTCTTCTATTGTCATAACTCCGAAAGGCTATCAGGATACTTATGATGCCGAGCGAGTATGAAAGGTAAGCCCACCATGTTTGCCACGGCGGAGGTAATATTCGAACACGCAGTACACGCTCGTGGCCATTCCAGATTCCAAGGTGATTGCTGGCTCGTACTTTGAAATAATAAGTGCCCGCGTCGAGGTTTGTATAGGATGCTGTGCGATTGGTAGCATCGGTCATAATCCACGATTTGTCAAAGCCTTCGAGAATGTGTCGATACAGGTTCTTTGACGGAGCTGTCATGTCCATCGAAGAAAACTCAATAGTAAAATTGTTGTGTCGATGGTCAAATGTTACTTCGTTCATTTCACTGATGTGAGATGGAATTGTGAAGGCGTTGCTTCTGTGCTGGGTTGCTCCGCTTACGACTGGCTCATTATTAACTTGCAGATTTGTCAATACGGGAATTCGACCAGACTGTTTTATTTCGAATGAGTCGGGTACAAACATTGTAATACCCTGGATGCTTGTCACTATCATTGCACCTCCTGAAGTTTTTAACAGGCGTGTCATGCCGGCTGGCAGACCATCGGTTTCGTCGAATCTTACGACACTACTATCTGTGCGATCGTAACAAAACATCCGATTGGAAAATGGCTCCGTAACCCAGAGACGGCCGAGACCATCCTCGAGAACATCATCTATTCGATATCCATCAAAAAGTGCATTCCTTTCTAACCGATAGGAATCACCGTTTGATGCAGCATTGTACATGGCTCCATGAGTTCCAATTGCAATTGAGCCATCGTGAAGGGTCAATACCGACCGTGGCGTTTCTGCTTCTTTCAAAACATGTTTGAATGACCCGTTCTGAAACAGGTCGAGGCCAGACCATGTAACTATCCAAAGCGATTGATCTTTGTGTGGAAATATGCGGAGGCTATAGTCATGGCTAAGTGAATTCGTGTCGGATTCATTATGACGATATGTTGTCACTGCGCCCTTCTGCCCGTAAGACGCGGAGAGATCCAATCGGGTCAGTCCATTACCGCGAGATACGATCCAAAGATTTGTTCCATTATCCCTGTACACGAAAGCATTCATCGCGTTTGAAATAGTATGTGGATTATTTGGATCCGACGGAACAAGAGTCACCTTGTCAACATCTGGGATACCTGTCTCATCAAAGGGTATTCTAAATACTCCCTGATCAAAAGTGCAGTTCCACAATGCAGATTCGTCAGCCACCACCGACATTGTAATGCCATGGATCTTAACTTTTGTCTTTAGCGCATGAACTTCGGTACGTTGGGGTTGAGTTTGATTTAGGGCCGCAACCCAATACTCGCCAGGGAGTCCAAACTTGGTAGTGTTGGCAACATAAAGTTTTTCGACATCCTTGTGCTTGAACATCGCGCCAACGCTCCATTGCACCCGTTCTGGAAAAGGGAAGTGATAAAAGTACAACCGTCGGGGAGTGAGTTTAAAGACACCTGATGCTTCTGAGCCTGACCATAGATTTTCCTCGTGATCGAAGAACCAATCTCGTTCCACCACAAAGTGGTCGACCCCAAGTGATAGGTCTACCTTGGTATAAGTATGCTGACTCGTGTCGAACCAGTACAGTTCATTCGCCGCGGAACGTATCCATAACTTGCCGTTTTCACTTTGTTGGAATTCAATTATTTCAAATCCTGGGGGATATGGAATGTATTCAACACTATCCAGGCTAGGACTCGTTTTTGTCAGGCCTTTTTCCGATACCAGCCAGAGATCACGGTTGAGGTCGGAGTTTTCTATAATATTCAGAAAACCAGTTTGAAATAGTCGTGCCGAATCCATTGGTCTGCACTGAGGACGCAAATATTGACCAGTTGATTTATCGACCATCCAAATTCCGTTTCGCGTGGCGATCAATAAGGATGTATCACGGTCACTGATACCCCAGACTGAGTACGTACCGTTGTCTGCCTTAGGTTGTGGATCAGTTTTCCCAAAGTGTTTTACTTCTTTTGATTTTTGATCATAGCTGAACAATCCATTCCCATCAGTCCCCATCCAGATGGTTCGGTTGTCGCGATCGAAACAGTATCGGTAAACTTCTTCAAGATTGACATCCGGACTATGATGAACCAGTTCATCTGTCGCTGCAGAATAGTGACTGAGCATATCCGAAACTGCCCAAATAGATTTCTTTCGATCGAGCAATAGGTATTTTATCCCACCCCGGTAAGCCTTCTTCGCAGCATCAAGAGGATAACTTTTAAAATTATAACCATCGTAGCGATTCAATCCGATGATGTTTGCAATCCAAACGTATCCAAGGCTATCCTGGATTATGCCGCGTGTTTGGGTAGAATTAAGTCCATTGGTCGGAGTATAGTGTTGGATTGAATAGAATGATGCTTGCAGTTGTCCATGAGCTCGGAATGAACAAGCGCACATAAATAAACCAATGATGACCCTTGCATTCATGGTCGTCCACTAACTTATTATCGAGGCCCTGATCGTTTGAATAGGGATGATTCAAAAGGGCAGGAAGCAATATTCAGGGGTATTGCAGGCAAGTTTTTGCGAAACGACCGGCGGTTTAGAATCCTGTCGGAAATTGTGCTCCCGCCAATTGCAAAAGAATGCGTGCTCAAACAATCTCTGTCCAACACGGCTAACCATGACAAATGTACCTGGTGAATAGATTGATTGAATTCGTCACCCCGTGGAATTTTTTCATGCGACCTTGAGATCTGGTCGCCGCCACTGACAACAGCTAGCTGCTTAAGGATGATTCCCAATCCTCCGGCATTGCTCACTGCAGATGCCAACGCCAACCGCTACACCAATCCGTTCTTGTCCTTCTTTCCTTAACAGACGCGACCAGTCCGTATTCGTTTGACCACCCTGTTGAGGCGGTTTTTTTGATTCCTTTTGTTGTCAACAATTCAGCTCAGCCGGATGAGTTTGTTTCGCAAAATTTTTTAGATTTGCGCCCCGACAGTACCCCGAAATGGCCGATTTGAGCTAATCACTCAAGTAGATTCTAGGCGAGAATCATCGACTTTACAGACGAACTAGTAAACGGCCCGGGTTAGTTTTCATGTCGTTATGCCGAAGTGGTGAAATTGGTAGACACGCACGTTTCAGGGGCGTGTGGCGCAAGCTGTGCGGGTTCGAGTCCCGCCTTCGGCACGATAACGTATGGGACGTATGGTCTTGCGAAGGGCGCAGCATCATAAGTCCATACGTTATTTTTTCTCGCACGTATGTGTTTCGCCCCTCAACCAAGAGAATGTCACTCTGCAGGCATTCTGCTAACAACCAAATACGATTAAAGAGGACCAAAGCCCTCCCCGCCCGGAGGATACCATTTAAGAATTGTTGATTGGTAAAAGAGTCTGCGGGTACGCGCCTGAGAAGTATAATTCGCTCCCTATCTATAGGGAGCTTGCGTCGGTACGCTGCTCAGCCCAAAGAGGTGGCTCTGACGACCTCTAATGGACTTTCACTCGACGTTGCCGACTGCGCATCAACCGCTTAAGCATTCTTTCTTCCCTGATGAGCGAGTTCAGATTTAACTGCGCAACTGAGAAGTGCTGTAGGTAGCTGTTGGGCAGCGGAGAAAGGTTAATCCTGTTTTCCATAAGCATCCTGTTACCTAATTGACATCCAGATAGACGAGTACCCCTATCGTTTATTGTAGAATATTTTGCCCTACTACGCCCTGAATGGTATTTAAACGATGATAAAGGGCCATAGGTTCATTGGTAATCGGCATTTTGATGCGGTTGGACGTTACCTCAAACGTTGTCGGCGGGCAGAGCGAGCAAAAAAAATACCCTCACGAATGAAGGTATTTTTTTAACTCGAAAAAGCGGGTGTCGCGAATAGCCGTCAGGAGGCTATTCGCGGCGTATGATTTCTATATGTTAGGCTGAGGTGTCGTCCTCAGATAAGGCTTCACGCGAGTCACTCCTTTCGGGAACTTAGCAGCTACGTCTTCATCCTTAACGGCAGCCGTAATGATAACATCTTCTCCGTGTTTCCAGTTGGCTGGCGTGGCGACGCTGTAACCTGCCGTAAGTTGAAGACTATCAATAACCCGAAGGATCTCGTCGAAATTTCTGCCTGTTGCAGCAGGGTAGGTGATAGTCAATTTCACTTTCTTGTCAGGCCCAATCACAAACACGGAGCGGACTGTGAATTTGTCAGTGACTGCGGGGTGAACCATGTCGTATAAGTTCGCAATCTTGAACTCAGGATCTGCGATTAATGGATAATTCACCACCGTGTTCTGAGTTTCATTGATGTCACCAATCCATTTACGGTGTGAATCGAGTGGGTCGGCGCTCAAAGCCAGCACCTTAACATTGCGTTTGTCAAATTCTCCACGGAGCTTGGCTACTGCCCCAAGCTCAGTGGTACACACTGGCGTGAAGTCAGCAGGATGCGAAAACAGAACTCCCCATGAGTTGCCCAGCCATTCGTGAAACTTGATTGTACCCTCAGTTGTCTCGGCGGTAAAGTCGGGTGCGACATCGCCTAATCTAAGTGACATATTTATGAAGTTTTAAGGTTTGAATAATGAATAGTAAACTAGTATTCGCCTCGTTTAGTGCCGGAAGGTAGACAATTTCTTTTATGCCTATGGGTTAAATAGTTATTACTATTCAACCGGCCTATAAATCTTTCTTTCGGGCCAGAACCTTTTGAGTCTTCTGCTTCAACCGGGTCTCGTTCTTAACCAGCTTTTCCAATGTATCAGCCTTAAGCATTTCCACCGTAGCATTCCTCACCTCCAGGAATGCGTGTCGAACAGCACAGGTAACTTCGTCGACACATTCCTCGCAAGGCTCGTAAAACTTATGAGTAGCACACGGTACTGCGGCGATCGCTCCATCAAAAAGACGCACAACCTCAGCCAGATTAACATCGGCCGGCTTCCTCCGCAGGGTATAACCGCCTCCCTTTCCAGCCTTACTTCCCAGTATCCCGGCGCGTTTCAAATCAAGCAAGATGGTTTCAAGGAACTTCTTTGGAATATTGCAGACTTCAGATATGTCTTTGATAAGAAACTTCTCGTCAGGTGTCTTTGCCATATGCACCAACGCGTGGATTGCATACTTGCATTTTTTTGATAGCATGGCCGTCAATTTAGTCCATTTCGCGATTTTTTGAGTCGGTCATTTGTATAAGATTAACAGAAGTGACTAGTTTGCGCTATCCGCTCACCGATCAGTCAATCTTTATTTGTTGCTGCAGTTGTAGTATCATGCCGAGATAGCTCAGGGGTAGAGCAGCTGTTTCGTAAACAGCAGGTCGTGGGTTCAAATCCCATTCTCGGCTCAGACTATTTGTTGATCTGTTGATCTGGCGATTTATTGATTTGGGTGCCAGGGAATCCGCCCGATTATTCGTAGATCTTCAGCTTCGACAACACGGCATCCATTGTTTCTTTCGCACCACTCCATTGCTCGATATGTTGTTTGATCATCTCGATCATTTCGCGAACAGATTCCTTACGATATCCGAACTTGAGAGCAAATATTTCACATAGGCGCATTTCCTCGCTGTGCACATTCTTATCAACAGACATCATATGTACAAGGTCGTAAAGCTGATAGAACTTGTCGCGGTTGCTCGACGGAATGACAAACCTTGGCCCAGATGGATTATTCTGGATTTCTTTTAGCTGCTCAGGTGCGATGTTATTTCTCGTTGCAGCGTGCTCCAGCAGACGCTGTTCTTCAAATCCAAGGTTGCCATCTGCAGCGGCAATCTCAATCAGATTCCGCATATGACTCCGCGCTGATGCCTTGCCCGATTTGAATTGCCCAATGATATCTGCAACATTCATATTAATGGATGCTAAGTGGTGAGTAATATTACTGCACATGGCTCAATCTTTCTAAATCTTCCCGGTGAAATGCAATCACCGACGACCAGGCAAAGCTGGTAGGACGCCTAAAGAAAATCCTCGCGAATGGGAGAGAAGCTATCAACTAGCCGAGCCCTTTCAGAAACTAGCTTTATTGTATGAGGTATTCCAGAGGGAACAGAAAACATGTCGCCTGCCTGAAGCTTTTGATCCTCCTCGCCTTCACACATAAAGATAATCTCACCTGAAGCAACATAAGTGATTTGTTCATGCACATGGTGATGATAGGGGTCCGGTTCGCTCCATGGGCCATTGAAGAAGTCGATCACGACGACCATGAGATTCTCTGTGTGCACCAGGGTACGGCTTGCACCTTCGCGAAACACATGGGACTTTACATTGGATTCCTTTCGTACAGGCATTCGATCCTTGGAAATTAGAATTTATCCAAGGTAAACAATACTGATTACTCTGCGATGAAAGCTCTGGCGTGCAGAACAATTATTTAGTGGTCCTTGTGACGGTTGACTTATCCACGTAGCTGTAGTTGCCGATGATGGTGCGCTGTAATGTTGCTTTGTACTGACCTCCGGGAATCGCGGTCGAAACCGTAGTCTCCACAACACGAGCCTTTTCTTTTGGTTGAACTCCCAGGAGCAACTCACTCACTACGCGTCCGTCCATCTCTTTTGGAATTGGAAGTTTGTGAATGGCCAGGATCGTCGGAGCAATGTCGACGTTGGATGTCGGCAATTCACTTGTATAACTTTTTTTGAACGCCGGGCCGCCTGCCAGCAGAGCGATGTGTACTTCATAGGGGCTCAATCCACCATGGCCCGCTACGCCCACAAACGTGCTCTTGCCAGCATAGCCATATTCATTCTTTTCGGAACTCCAGTTGTTGTCTATCAAAATATCTGCAGTACGCGTCGGGTGATTCCAGTGGATGGATTCAAAGGACAAGGTTCCGGGAACACTTCCATTGAGATCACCTGATTTGCCCTTCGTGAATACAGGGCCCACCCACGATTCTGCCTGAAGCGCCGATACTATTTTCTGAATGACAACGGGATCGTGATTGGCAACGAAGATGGCCTTGTCTGCCAGTACTACATCTTCGCTGTCTTTCGACTTTTTCAAACCCTTTGTAATGAGGAAATCTTCGAGTTCGATCTTTCCATTATGGCTAATGAACCCATGATCCGCCGAAACAATGATGTTGATCTTATCTGAAAGATTCCTTGATTTTATCTCAGCGATAATGCGTCCGAATTCCGCATCGACGACCTTTATCGATTCCATTGAAGTTGGCGCTCCGAGGCCGGCATCATGAGCAACGCCATCGGGATCCGCATACCAGATTGAACTTACCAGGGGCCCGTCCGTTGCAAGTCCGAACTTTATCCAGGCATCAGTGATCCATTTATGCACGACGGCATCCACCTTGCCTTTAGGTATAGGACCCAATTCCCGAATGACGTCGTTCGTGAAAGACTCTGGCAGAATCAGCTGAGGATTGACGATAGCTCCACCACTGATGGTATGGTTTTGCATGAACGCCTGACCTTGCGATCCTGAACTGAATACCATCATTCTCTGGTTGTGTTTTGCAAGCACCTCGCCAAGAGTTATCGTCGTTAGCAAATGTCCATGAGTGGCTTCTGAAATTTTGGACAAGTCTTCATAATTACCAGTAGTCATCCCTCTTGTGGAATTTACTTCAGGGAAGTATACCGTGTTGCCTAAAAGTCCATGCGTCTGAGGGTAGCTTCCCGAGGAATATGACGAAGCATTGACGCGAGTTACTGTAGGGAACACACTGTGATGTTGCAATCCGTAGCACCCCGCTTTTGAGAACGCATAAAGGTTAGGCATGGTCTCCGGAGTAATGTAGTCCGGTCGAAGTCCATCGAAGAGTACAACCAGCGTTTTCGTTTGGGTATCCGGCTTTGTGGGTTGGGAGAATCCACTGATTGACAGCATTAGCAAACCAGTGGCAAAGATGGCGAGTCGGAGTTTGTTCACATTGTTCATTTGCGAGGCAAAATGTAGAATCAAAGTAAACAAAATGTTATGGCATCTTTGCTTTTCCACTTCTGGAGGAATTTCAATTCCTGCTGCGATATTGCTGTGGAGTCATTCCAAAGTGCTTCTTAAATGCAGCGGTGAAATTGTTAGGCAGACTATATCCCATGGTGCGCGCAACGTCGTTTACGGCATCTTGTGTTGATTTTAGAATCATTGCCGCATGAGACATACGCTTGTCGAGCAGATATTTTATTGGTGATGTGTTGAAAATTTTTTTGAAGCCGTATTTGAGTTTGAATTCGTTAATGCCAAATCGCCGGCTTAAGGTCAATACAGTTGAATGGTCCAGAAAGCTCTTATCAATAAAGTCCCGGATGGCGTAAAGGATGGCAACATCTCTCGCATTTATTTTGGTGTCGGTTAACGTGTCTTTGCTGGTGAGTCTTCTATTGAGTTGCCAAAACTGAAGATGCATAAGTGCCGTCACTTGTGTTTTGGTGTACGTGTCGCGCAATGATCCTTCAAAAGGACAATTCAATATGTTCTGTACAACTCCATAAATGCCTGCATCCATGGGCATACGGTCGTTGATCGTGTTGAATTCAATTCCTCTCAATGCCTTCTCCGACATTTCATTGCCATCATCGGCAATCGTGCCCAATATGTTATGGTAGAATGATTCTTCAAGGGTGATATTTATTTCGTGCTGAACACCCATTTCGTCAACGAGCGTTTTACAATCGAATCGATTGAAAAAATTGATCGAATGGTGATTATTCGGAAGAAGGAATGGGTTGTATTTGTCGCGATAGGCTGAGAGTCCTCCAAACTGAAAGATCATCGTTATGCAGGGGCGATCGCGATGAATGGGGATCGCCAACATTTGCCGGCCATTCTGAAACTGCTGCCGGTTCAAAGTGAAGTCCGGACAAACGACACGTTGATTGTCGAATTTGCCAAGAGATCCTTCAATTACAAGCTGGTTTGTGCCCGAGGCGAAGAATTCACTCAGCGTATTCTCCAGCTCGCCTTTCGTCTGAATGTTTTGGTGTCGTCTCATACAATCCTATGGCATTTGAACGTACAAAGTGTTTTGCAGTTGGCTTCAGCGACGCCGGAACCGTCAACTATTTGGGTACACATACTAGAGTGACAGCTGGAAAAATACTCCCCACATAGTTTGTGATCCGTTGCGCATAGTCGATGAACGATGCGTTCTCCGTTATCTCAACATCACAAACAAGTCAACAGATGAACGCAACAAACATTCAAATCGATTTCAAAAAGGTAGAAGCATTTGCCGGCCAGGTAATTGGTGATCTATCCGCAACTATGGGAAGCGCGATGACACAGATCGGGCATAAACTTGGTCTTTTCAAAGCCATGCATGGCGCAGGGCCAATCACGGCACATGAGCTATCATCAAAGACTAATACACATGCGCGATATGTTCAGGAATGGCTGAACTGCCAGGCAGCAGGTGGCTATGTAGTCTATCATGTGCCGACGCGTACTTACGAGCTGCCATTTGAACACGGACTCGTCCTCGTTGACGAAGATAGCCCTGCATTTCTTGCATCCGGTCTCGACGTTCCCGGAACTATCTGGGCGGAGGAGGACAAGTTGCTTGCTGAGTTTCGAAACGGGCATGGGCTAGCATGGCATATGCACACGCATAAGCTGTTCTTTGGTGTCGAGTCATTCTATCGCACGGGTTACAAAGCCTATTTAACTCAGTCGTGGATACCAGCGTTGGACGGAATAAAAGACATCCTGAAAGCTGGAGGAAAAGTGGCTGATATTGGTTGCGGGCATGGTGCTTCGTCCATTCTGTTGGCGCAGACCTTTTCGCAAAGCCAGATCATCGGATTTGATTACCATGACGAATCAATCCGCGTCGCGCAGGAGCGGGCCAAAAGTGCAGGCCTTAAGAACGCGACTTTTCAACTCGCCAAGGCTGATAGTTTTCCGGGACATGACTACGACCTTATCTGCTTTATGGATGCGTTTCACGATCTCGGCAGGCCCGAAGATGCCGCGAAATATTCGTTGTCGAGGCTATCGGCCAAAGGTTCGGTAATGCTGGTTGAACCGTTCGCTGGCAATAACGTCGAGGACAACCTGAACCCTATTGGCCGGATGTTTTATGCCGGATCAACAGCTCTTTGTGTTCCGCACTCCCAATCAGAAGGGGGCGCATGTCTCGGTGCGCAGGCAGGCGAACAACAATTACATGCTATCCTCGCCGGGGCCGGGTTCTCTCGTGTCCGCACTGCGACTACGACACCGGTGAATCTCATTATCGAAGCAAAGCGATAAACAAATACATGTTGTGCTCTATCTCCTGCGTGTATCGACACCGGTATACGCAGGATTCTTATCCATCGTAAAAACAAT
This sequence comes from Chryseolinea sp., assembly GCA_049840655.1. Lineage (GTDB taxonomy): Bacteria > Bacteroidota > Bacteroidia > Cytophagales > Cyclobacteriaceae > Chryseolinea. The sequence continues at coordinate 26,374 of JASGJX010000010.1, read as the reverse complement.
TGTTGAACATGAAGAGTATCGCTGGATTAATAATAAAAAGCTTACCCGACATAGCGGGCACATGCATTTCCATGATTTGTTTTATTCATTGCCTGTTGTTACCCATCGTTCTGTCACCTTATCTGCTTGGACTATCAATGCCTGACGTACGACTGGAGTTCTTGCAGCAGCCTTTGGTCCACGAGATTATGTTTGTGTCCACGGTCGTCTTCGGAGTTGTTTCCTTATATTTTTCTGCAAGGCGGGGCCAACATATATCTGTTTTATGTTTGGCTTTGGGATTGGTGGCAGTTTCCCTCACTGAGTTGTTGGCCCACGATCTTGTCGCGGTGCGCGTGCCGGGTACGTTGTGTATCATTGGTGGTCACCTCTGCGCAATGAAGGGATGTGGAAAACCCTGCCATGCCTGAATTGTTAGCTGATAAATTTCAATTCTGGCAACGCACCATCGATTTTCCCGTTACAACGAAACTGGCGTACAGAAAAACCATGTGCTTTAACCCCAGCGATTGCATATGATTTTTAATCGTCACTAGATTCATCTTGCCAACTAAACCCCCAGCATGAAAAAAGCCTTGAAAATTGTCGGCATCGTCGTCGGTGCTATTGTCGTTTTAGTTCTTGGAGTAATCACTTATGTAGTTGTTGCCTTTCCGAATGTAGGCGACGCTCCTGATCTGAAAGTGGAACCCACAGCAGAACGCATCGAACGAGGCCGATATCTGGCAAATGCTGTCAATGTTTGTATGGACTGCCACTCTACACGCGACTGGTCGAAGTTTTCAGGACCCGTTGTACCGGGCACTGCCGGAAAAGGTGGAGAGCGCTTCGATCACTCAGTTGGATTTCCCGGGGTGTTTTACTCCCGGAACATTACTCCTGCAGGTATAAGCCGTTATACCGATGGCGAATTATACAGAGTAATTACCAGCGGCGTCACGAAGGAAGGTAAAGCGATGTTCCCCGTTATGCCTTATCCTTATTATGGACAAATGGACGACGAGGACATCTATTCCCTCATCGCATACCTTCGATCACTTGAACCAATCGAGAACGAAGTTGCAGAGTCGTCCGCAGACTTCCCCGTCAGTATCATCCTCAGAACTATTCCCGCTAAAGGCAATCCAACTAAACGGCCATTGCTTTCAGACACTGTGGCCTATGGCGCTTACATGGCAAACGCTTCGGGTTGTATTGAATGTCACACGCCGATTAATGATCAGAACCAAATCATGAGAGAAGTAGCATTCTCAGGTGGTCGCGTGTTTGGCATGCCTGATGGATCGGTAATCAGATCTGCTAACATCTCTCAGGATGCTGAAACCGGAATCGGAAAGTGGAGCAAGAGCGCATTCATCCAGCGCTTCAAAGCGTATGCTGACTCATCATACACTCCTCCAGCAGTCGCAGCCGGTGAATTCAACACGATCATGCCCTGGACTATGTATGCGAACATGAAGGACGAGGATCTTGGAGCGATCTACACATACTTAAGAACGCTTCCCGGTCATAAGAGTGAGATTACAAAGTTTTCTCCTCCAGCAGCCGGTCAATAAGTCAACTCGCGCCCACTGATTTAAGGTATTCAAGGACCGACTTGGCATTTTCACCTCCTTTTTCCGCATGAAGAAGGAGCGTGATCCCATGGGGGCCCTTGGATGCTTTCATTGAGGGAAAGGCATCAATCATTGGCTTCACGATATCCAGCCGGCCAAGCATCGTCGCGACAAAGATGTCCATGCGTGCGCCTTTTGAAATGAGAAACTCTGCCATGTCCACCAGGCCCATGTGACCAGCCGCTCCAATAGCGGATTCGAAATCTCCTTTACCCCAGTCCCACGTTGCGTTTAAAAGGTTTGGTTCCTTTTCAAGCAGCTCCTTCACCCGTGCCAAATTGTGGTGCGCGCTCCTTACAAAATCGAGAACAAGATCTGAGCCCAGCGGGGCGGGCCTTTCCTGCATTGCGGTGGCACTTGGGGAATCAATAGTTAGCAACGACAACGGAGTTGCTGCATAGAGCGCTGCGTGTCGTAAGAAGGTTCGCCTATTTTTTTTCATAGCGGTAATTTTTGCCGGCAAATTCATTCTTCTGTCAAGAAACTTCCTTCAGATTCGTGAATCTGCATGAGTAATTGGCAAATTGTAGTGTCATTGCCTCGTAAACACTCGACACATGAGTTCATCCATGATCCTGGTATTCGCGTTGTGCATGGCCGCCTGTGCCCACGCTTTGTATTGGTCGCTGGTATTGGTACGCGTCAGCGATCGGCTTTCAAATCTTATGCTCTCAGGATTGCTGGTGTCGCTCGCGCTAAGGGTAGGTAAGTCAGTTACGATCTTTGTAATTCCAGAATCTATGATACCAGCCAACGTAATTGGACTACTGGGTATGTCGTGGGCGGGTCCGTTCGCGCTGTTGTTTGCGCATGCGTTATTCGATAGCAGCTTCAAGCTCAGGCGTGGCCACGTATTTCATTTTATTCCAGGATTGGTATCGTTGGTATTTGCCCTGATGGGGTATTGGATTGTCTACAGGATATTCACGCTTCATCTCCTCATCTATCTAGTTGTCGCCGGTGCGTGGCTCATCAATAACCGATCTTCCCTTCGTTCCGACGACGATGCATGGCGATGGGTCTGGTACGTTATCTCAGGTACGTTCATTCTTTGTGTCACCTTCGCACTGCAGCTTACCTTCTACCAACCGCTGGTCTACCGACTGATCGTTCTTTCAGCCACGATTATCTTTTATGGATTGAGCTGGTGGGCCGTTGGTCATGCGCGTTTGTTCGTACCACCTAAGAGACAGAAGGCAGTTGTTGATTTATATCGCGAAGTGGGAACGAGAATCAGTCGACTTTTCGAACAAGAGCATATATATGTTGACCCCTTATTGAACGTGACCAGGCTGGCGCAGCTCTTGAAAGTGCCCCCGTATGTTGTGTCTCGCGCCGTTAACGGAACCTTCAATAAGACATTTTCGGAGCTGCTCTCCGCATATCGCCTGCAACATGCGGAAGCAATGCTGTTGTCAGAGAGTGACAGATTTACCGTGGAAGGGATTGCGTTCGAAAGCGGATTTAACACGACGTCGTCATTTTATGCCGCTTTTAGAAAGCAACACAACATGACACCAGTGCAGTTCAAAAATTCAGCACGCGCCGTTAGAGATCATCGTGCTTGAAAATTGAACCGATAAATTGTTATCGGTACCAGGTAAACATGGTGTAGCTTAAACTACTCGCACTAAGCGAACAATGAATAAATAGAATCTTCACCTCATCAAAATCAAATGGTAACAGCATATGAATGAACTGACAGAACTCATCAAATCACGAAACAACGATGCATTGGCTGATCAGCTCAAGTTAAATCCTTCATTAGCGAATGCAAAAACGGAACAGGGGATATCACTTCTTCAATTCGCGGCCTACTACAGAAACAAAGAGGCCATTGAAATTATAGCCTGCTACAAAGATGGATTGGATATTTTTGAGGCAGCTACAATCGGCGATATCGTTACGACACAGACATTTTTATCAAAAGATCCGACTCTTGCAAATGCTTTGTCAGGTGATGGGTTCACTCCACTTGCATTGGCAGCATACTTCGGACAACTGGACATTGTAAAGCTCCTGCTTACACATAAAGCAAATCCAAATATTGCCGCGAACAATCAGATGCGCGTGGCGCCTCTTCATTCAGCGTGTGCTATTTCAAACTATGACATTGCAGAATTATTACTCAATGCTGGGGCTGATGTAAATGCCAGACAGCATTTGGGCGTGACGCCTCTCCATTCTGCTGCACATAATGGACAAACGAAACTTGCCAGGCTCCTGATCGACAGTGGTGCTGATGTGAACGCAAAGTCAGACGCAGGAGAGTCTCCTTTAGCTATGGCAAAGGAGAAAGGTCATGAGGAAACTGTTCAGTTAATTATCCAATGCGGGGGAAATTGATGATATAATCTCTTAAGTAATAGCATTTTAATCCCAGTCACTATCCCAATGACTGTGACTCCCACTGGATTCAAGACCGTGTGTTGCAATGGGTACTTTGGCATAAGTGCCGATAGCCATTCTTTTTTCATTTCGCAGAAAGATCATTCGATAGTCAAAACCTAAGTAGTAGTTAACCCAGGAAGTCACCTGCATACCGAGTTTTGGTCCACTGTCTTTGCCAAACTGAAATACTGGTCCTGCGGAAATACCGGCTATGCCAATGCCTGTTTGAAATTCTGAGTAAAGCCTGGTCTTCTTACGGTCGAATTCAATACCGAAATCGAAACTATAAGGCCATTTAACAACGTTCCAATAGGCAGTCTCAATGGCAAATGAAACGCTTTTCTTTTGTCCTCCACCGAAGTTAACGTGAAGCATTGGACCGACAGTCCAGATGGTTTGTGCTCGGACGTTAGGGCTGATGAAGACAAACAAGAAAAAGGCGATCAGTATTTTGTAAACTTTCATGGCCATTGTATACACGCTATGACTGTATACAGACCGAAATTGCATAATTCTTCCGGTCGCGATCTGGCATTTTGGTCTAAAATCTGTCGTCCGATAGTTTCAACGGCAGGTTAAGAATAGCTTGTGACGAGGTGATTTTCTGACCTGAAACGGCGTTTCGCGGGGAGTGTGCATCGAAAATCACCTTTTCGCTTCAAGCAATAGTCGCAAGAACTCATCAATCTTACTGTCTTCGATCCAACGTAAAACGACAACCAGATCATTCACAGGGTCGACATAAATAAGATTGGTCCCATTGCCAACATGTCCGTAAGCCTGCACAGGTGCGCTCGGCCATTGCTTCTTATCGGTGTTCAGGAACCAGTTCATGAATCCGTAGGTTGGTTGTGGCGCCGACGGAGTCTGAGCAAGCTTGTTCCATTCTTTCGACACTAATTGGCGGCCATTCCAGTTTCCATGATTAAGCGTGAGATAACCGAAGCGAGCCATGTCATAAGCATTCAGAATCATGCCGCCACCCCAATGTCCTCCACCTGAGACTGACTGTATGATCTTTCCATCCAGTACGATCCACGAGTTTTCGTAGCCGTACCATCGCCAGGTATTCGATGCGCCAATCGGATCCATTACCTGTTCTTTCAAAACGTCAGGCAGAGGTCTTCTCCAGACAGAAAGTGCAGCAAGCGCAAGTGCATTCACGCGAGTGTCGTTGTATTCGTAAACGCTGCCAGGCTCATTGCGCTTAATGGCCCATTCCTTATAGTCGTTACTGGGTCGATCGGCCCAGTCAGGCTTGCCCCAAAGCGTACCTTCCCAGTCACTGTTCTGTTGTAACATCTGTCGCCACGTGATCAGTCTGTTGTGGTTTGTGTTGAAGGGCTCTATTAAGTCAGATTTTTGATCAAACGCGTCAGCCTTGTTGCCAGTAGGTACTGGCTTGTATAGCAATATCGGCGGCACATACTTGTATACCTGATCATCGAGGTTGCCGATCAGTCCGTGATCAAAGGCAAGTCCAACGACAGTGCAGAGGAAGCTCTTTGTCACGCTATTGGTGATGTCGAGACGTAATGGATCTCCCCATTCTGCAATTACATAGCCGTTTTTGATGATGACGCCAGTTTGCTCACCGCGATCCTTAAGAGGCCCTATTGCGTCTCCGAATGGTTCTCGGCCAAAGCTACGATAGTGATTAAGCTTCAAATCTTTTGGGGCAGTACTCTCACTGGCAATTGCAAAGTCGATGGCGGTCTTTAACAGAGAAGCATTGAAACCAGTTTCATCAGGTGTTTTCTTTATCCATTCTTTGGCTGGATAGTAGCGTGTTGATTCGGCTTGCTTTTTGGACTTTTGAGCAACAAGCTGATTCGACAACATCACAAACATCATGACATTCGCGCAGAATAAAACAGTTGACCTTGACATAGTTTTTTGCGTTCCAACGTAAAGTAGCATTTCTCCCCTTTAAACGAAAAGGTCGGCAATCTGTCAAAACGAAAAGACGATGGCTAACTGATCATCCTGTAGATCGTCCATTTCTGCGAACCAGGAACCACATAGGGAGCGATTGCTTCGCTGAACTGTTTGAACTGCGGAAGTCGCATGTCGTCCAGGGCCTTCTCGAAATCAGCGAGTGATTCAAACAGATATTCGTCGAGAATTTGCGATGGAGAGTCGCCGACATGTCCAACACATAGGCGATTGGTTGAGACTTTGAAGTGTGAAGACCTGAATTTCTCGGCTCCCCAAGCTTTAATAATATCCAGGGCTTCCTTCTGTCTCCCGAACAGAATGGTAAGTGACCAGACGCAATTGTACATAGCAAAAAAATAAAATGGTGTAGTCTTAAGTTAAGACTCTTTTGGAGAGAATGCACAAAATTCCTGCTTTATCAGGTAGGCAATGCATTGCTACATCGTTGACAGATGACTAATGATCAGCTTCAAATCTTTTTCGTGCCTCAAATCTGGCTTATGTGCATTGATGTATTGGTCTATTTGTTTTTTTCGTTCTGGAAAGATCCGATAAAGGGCCGATCGCGATGGAATGTGTATTTGTCCGTGGTCGTCTATAAGGTAGAACTGGTTTTGGCTGGTAAATTCGCGATCATAGTCAGCCACGTCATTCGCGATCTGCGAAGGATCGTAGTTGGCAACATCACGGTTCTGCGATGTGCCTGGTTTTTGTGAATGTGTGAGCGCCAGTTTACGCACAGCTCCAACCGAGACAGGGCCATTCAGCACGATTTCAATAAAACCTTCCGGTCTCTTCAGGAACGTTGTGCTACCCAATATGCACGTAGTAATGAAGTCACTGTTTGCCGCACTGATCGTATCATTGCCTGCAATAACTTCAAGGTCGCCACTCAGACGGTTATAGTTTAAGGCGTTGTCATAAGTTCTCATTTTACCATCCTGATAAACAACAGTTCCTTCCTGAAATTCATTGAAGCGATAGAGACTATCACGCAAGACATCGGAAGCATGTACATTGGCGCGAACCACCATGCGGCCGTCTTTTCCTGAGCTGAGACGTCTGAGGTTATTACAGTATTCAGCGACCACCAAAAGATCCTTTTCCAAATTGAAGTTAATCGAGTGTGTTTTTACAAACTCATTGATTCCTCTCTTGTGTTCCTTGAACATTTTGATAAGAATATTTTTTGATGGAACGACTGCCTGTCGTTCATCATCCAGGAAATAATACGCTGACGCATGGATATAATACTTATCGCCGGCGGAAGGACGTCCTCGTACATCGGGCTCGTACAAAGGACCTGCTGAGTATGCATCAGAGCGATCCATGGTATAAAGATGCAGCATAGTATGCGCAGCCAGGATAACATCGCCCTGCGTCAACACGCGGAGATATCCAATCTTTGGGAAGTAATAGAAAACATCGTTGCCGACTTCAATGGACCTGATCGTCTTCAAGGCCTCCAGCTGAGAGGTATCTCCATTTGCTTCGATCAGATCCATCTGACCGAAATAGAGATTGTAGTTCAGTTTAAGCTGCTGCTGAGGAGTGAATCCGGTGAAGTATGTAATTCGTCCAGGTTGGAAATTCTTGAACATGTAGATGCTGTCCCACCAGGGTAATGTCTGAGGGAATGCATTGGCGGGTTGTTTTAAGATTTCAAAAGTCTCCTGGCCAAACAGAACCTTTGTTGATGTAAGCAAACAAAGAATAACAACTGACCAAAATCTTAATGTTGCTTTCTTCATAGTTTGGATTGGCTAACAGCGGGTGTAGGGGGTTGATTGCAACAGTTGACTTGCTGCGGATAACTATTAACAGGTTGTTTACTGACGTGACCGGATTGAGCTAACGAAACGTGTAGAGAAAGGTGAAGCAGACAGACAGCTGAATATAAGGCGCGGGCCAGATTCATAATACAACGACATTAATGCTCGCGATATAAGGTACTAAGACCTGCACACAAATACAATCGGGCGTTTGGGGAGCGTTCCCTTGACTTAACTGATCGTTGGTGCTTTACGTGAGATATAGATGACTACATGCCTCTGGTGCGATGGGTTCTGCGCAAAATGAAAGAGCTGAGTGTTGATTCCACTCAGCTCTTTCATTAACCATACGTTTTGCAAACCACTATATCAGGTATTCGAAGAGATTCTCGTTCTGATTGACTAGTGTGTAGTTAAGCTTGAATCCATCCATTCTCGCAATCAGTGCATTGAAATCATCCTTCGATTTCACCTCAATGCCAATGAGCGCGGGGCCGCTTTCCTTATTATTCTTCTGAATGAATTCAAAGCGTACGATATCATCATTAGGTCCCATGATATCGTTCACAAATTGCTTTAATGCACCGGGGCGCTGTGCAAAGCGAACAATGAAGTAGTGCTTAAGGCCTTCATAAAGCAGTGATCTTTCTTTGATCTCCTGCATGCGGTCAATATCGTTGTTACCTCCGCTCAGTACGCAGACAACTTTTTTGCCCTTAATCTGTGTAGCGTATTGATCAAGCGCAGCGATTGATAGCGCACCTGCGGGTTCGGCAACGATAGCATCCTCGTTGTAAAGTTGCAGGATAGTAGTACTTACTTTTCCTTCAGGCACGAGTAGCATATCGCTGAGCACATCTTTGCCATATTCAAAGGTCAGGTCGCCAACCTTCTTTACGGCGGCACCATCGACAAATCGTTGGATCTCATCAAGTACAACGGGACGTCCAGCCTCCAATGCCTTCTTCATTGAAGGAGCACCCAGCGGTTCAACGCCAATGATCTTTGTATTTGGTGATAACGTTCTGAAATACGTACCCACGCCGGCGAGCAATCCACCGCCACCTACAGGAACGAAGATGTAGTCTATGCCTGACAGTTCGTCAAGTATTTCCTTGCCAACAGTGCCCTGTCCCTCGATTACTTTGGGGTGATCGAATGGAGGTATGAACACCATGTTGTTTTCACGTGTGTATTCAAGTGCGTGTGCCTGACACTCGTCGAACGTATCGCCGATAAGAACGATCTCAGTGTTGCTGCCTCCGAACATTTTTACCTGGTTGATCTTTTGCTTCGGAGTAATAGCAGGCATGTAGATCACACCTTTGATGTCGAGGTGATGGCAGGCAAATGCAACGCCCTGAGCGTGGTTGCCGGCGCTTGCACATACGACACCGCGTTTGCGTTGTTCGTCGGTTAAGCTTTGAATCAAATTATACGCGCCACGAATCTTGTATGAACGCACTACCTGCAGGTCTTCACGTTTTACATAAATCGATGCCTGAAACTTTTCGGAGAGTTTACGATGAAACTGCAACGGTGTTTTCAGCACCACGGCCTTCAGCGTTTCGGCCGCGGCTTCGATGTTCAGGTTTTGTGTTTTCGATAAAGATGTCATGGCCTTGTTTGAACAACTGCGCCGTCGATGTCGACGGCGCAGGAATTAATTTGATCGTATTTTTTGCTTGATCCCTGATCGCCGTAAGCGAATCAGTTAATCATGCTGGCTTCAACTGTATTCTTCTCCGGACGGAGTGCGCGCACAGCGGCACCAGCTTGCCAGAGTTCGCTCTCGCGTACCTCGCGGAGTTCTTCGGCGAGTTTCTCGCGATAGTCAGGCTTGCTGCAAGTTTCGATAGTGCGTTTTGCTTCCTGACCGGTTGCAACGCTCTTGTACAATTCCTGGAATACAGGCAATGTTGCTGCCTTGAACTTCTTTTTCCAGTCGAGTGCACCACGTTGTGCAGTAGTCGAACAGTTGGCGTACATCCAGTCCATACCATTCTCAGCAACGAGAGGCATAAGGCTTTGTGTCAATTCTTCAACTGTTTCATTGAATGCTTCGGAAGGAGAGTGACCGTTTGCGCGCAACACTTCGTATTGTGCTTCGAAGATACCAGCGATAGCACCCATCAAAGTCCCACGCTCGCCAGTGAGATCTGAGTATACTTCTTTCTTGAAATCTGTTTCGAACAAATAGCCAGCGCCTACACCGATACCGAGTGCGATTGCCTTCTGCTTAGCAGTACCTGTTGCATCCTGGAATATAGCGTAGCTGGCGTTGATACCTTTACCCTGAAGGAAGAGGCGACGTACCGAAGTTCCTGAACCTTTAGGAGCAGCCAGGATTACGTCCACATCTGAAGAAGGAACGATGCCAGTCTGGTCCTTAAATGTGATACCGAAGCCGTGTGAGAAATACAAGGTCTTACCCTTTGTGATGTGTGGCTTGATCGTTGGCCAGAGTTCGATCTGACCTGCGTCTGAGAGCAGGAATTGAATGATCGTTCCTTTCTTGGCAGCCTCTTCGATCTCGAACAGCGTCTCGCCGGGAACCCATCCGTGTTCAACGGCTTTGTTCCAGGTCTTGGAACCTTTACGTTGCCCGATGATAACTTTGAATCCGTTATCGCGGAGGTTCAATGCCTGAGCTGGCCCCTGAACGCCGTAACCGATGATAGCGATCGTCTCATTCTTCATGATATCGAGTGCCTTTTCCATTGGAAACTCTTCGCGGGTTACTACCTCTTCGATCGTTCCTCCAAAATTGATCTTTGCCATAATTGAGTTGTTATTAATAAGTGTTGATGTACGTTGTTTTAATAAGTCCGAAGTCTTTAGTCCTGAGTTTGGTTTATAGTCGACCAGTTTGAATCAGTGTCTGCAGTGGCGTCTTTAATACTGTTGATACTAATGGCACACTCAGGACTAACTACTCAAGACTAATTACTAATCAGTGAGTGTTTAGAGCTGAGTTCGCAATATTCATTGCTTCCTTCATAATAGACCGCGTGTTCCACTTCGATCAGCTTCTCCAGCTGATGCTTCACCTTTTCAATCATATCAGGTGTAGTGAACAGGAGAACTACTGCCACGCCGCGTTTGAAATCGCCTTCATCTTCGTGGGCGATCAGTTTCTTGATCCGAACGCGTCGTCTGTTCAGGATGTTGACGATCCTGTTCAGCACGGAGAAGTTATTGTCGGAATGAATCTCGAGCGTGAAATCCTGTTTCATGTCTATTTCGTTCAAAATTGTCTTTGTATGCGCTTGCGTAAGTGTCATTGCCGTGTGATTTAGTTTGTGGGTGGCTCGAGCAATACATCGCCTACTCCTGAACCTGCTGGTACCATAGGGAATACGTTGTCTTCTTTACCAACAACAACTTCAAGGAAGTATGGACCTTTGGCATTCAACATTTCGCTAAGTGCGTCCTGCAGCTGACCGCGATCTTCTACTTTACGAGCTGGTATACTATACGCTTCAGCGAGCTTTACAAAATCAGGGTTCTGCATTTCGGTAAACGAATAGCGCTTGCCGTGGAACAGCTGTTGCCACTGGCGCACCATGCCAAGGAAGTTATTGTTCAACACAACAATCTTCACCGGGATCTGATATTGCATGATGGTGCCGAGTTCCTGAACCGTCATTTGATATCCCCCGTCGCCGATTACGGCCACCACCTGTTTGTCGGCCTGCCCCAGTTTGGCGCCGATAGCGGCCGGCAGAGCGAAGCCCATTGTGCCTGCGCCTCCTGAAGTAACGTTTGCCCGTGGATTTTTATACTGATAGTAACGTGAAGTTACCATCTGATGCTGACCAACGTCCGTGACCACAATAGCCTCTCCATTGGTTTTGTTCGAGAGATGGTTAATAACCTCAGCCATGGTAAGGATTCCTTCAGGATTAAATTCCTTGAGAATGACTTTCTCATATTCAACCTGGTTCAGCTTACGGAAGCTTTCAATCCAGGCTTCGTGCTTGTTGAGGTCGCATCTGTTAATAAGAGAAGCGAGTGCCTCGCGCGCGTCGGCGTGAACAGCCACATCGGCTTTGATGATCTTGTTGATCTCTGCCTTGTCCAGTTCGATGTGAACAACCTTGGCCTGCTTGGCATACTTGCTGACATTACCGGTTACCCGGTCATCGAAGCGCATGCCTATTGCGATCAGCACGTCACACTGGTTAGTGTTAAGGTTAGGGCCATAATTTCCGTGCATTCCCAGGAACCCAACATAGTTCGGGTGATCGTTGGGAATCGCTCCAAGGCCCAGTAACGTACAGGCTACTGGAATTCCGGTCTTCTCTGAGAACGCCTTCAATTCTTCAGTAGCGCCTGAAAGCAATACACCCTGACCGGCAAGTATATATGGCTTCTTCGCGCCGTTGATGAGCGCCGCCGCCGCATCAATCTGGCTTTGCTGAAGCACAGGCTTCGGGCGATAAGTCCGGATACTTTCACACTTCTCATGTGTTACCGGCTCTATCATTTCATTTTGTGCATTTTTAGTGATGTCCACAAGCACAGGTCCCGGTCTGCCTGACGCGGCTATATAAAATGCTTTGGCAATAGCCGGAGCAATATCTTTCGCTTCTGTAACCTGGATATTCCACTTCGTTACAGGAATCGTTGTGTTTACCACGTCAGTTTCCTGAAATGCATCTGTCCCAAGAAGGTGAGCGAACACCTGGCCTGTAACACAAACCAGCGGAGTTGAATCGATCAACGCATCAGCAAGTCCCGTTACAAGGTTGGTAGCGCCAGGTCCGGAAGTTGCAAACACAACGCCTACCTTACCCGTTACCCGTGCAAATCCCTGGGCAGCGTGAATGGCACCCTGCTCATGACGCACCAGTATGTGCGTGAGTTTCTCGGCGTAACCATACAACGCATCGTATACCGGCATGATCGCTCCGCCCGGATAACCAAAGATCAGGTCCGCACCCTCGGCGACGAGGCTGTCCAGCAAAACTTCAGAACCCGTGATCTTCAATTTTGGCTGCTCCGTTGCAGCAGTCTTAGTCTTGGTCAGTAACGCATCCATCGGCAGCGGTTTTTACTTGTTTTGCATACTTCTTCAATATTCCATCCTTAGCACGCAGTTCGGGTTGTTTCCAGGCCGCTCTGCGTTTCGCCAGTGTCGCATCATCGACGAGAAGGTTGATGGTGTGACCCTGTACATCTATTTCAATCGGATCATTGTCTTCGACCAGACCGATCAATCCTCCTTCGAATGCCTCCGGAGTTATATGCCCAATTACAAATCCGTGTGAACCCCCGGAGAAACGGCCATCTGTGATCAACGCTACGCTCTTACCGAGTCCCGCACCCATGATAGCCGAAGTTGGCTTCAGCATCTCTGGCATACCTGGTGCACCCTTAGGGCCCACGTTGCGAATGACCACGACATCACCAGCTTTGACTCGTCCCGATACTATTCCGTCGTTCAGTTCAAACTCGCTATTGAACACGCGGGCCGGACCTTTGAACTTCTCGCCTTCTTTACCCGTGATCTTAGCCACAGAACCCTTTGCTGCGAGGTTGCCATAAAGAATCTGGAGGTGACCAGTTGCCTTGATCGGTTTCTCGAGAGGAAGGATCACATCCTGAGCATTGAAATCGAGTGACTTGATATCCTTAAGGTTTTCAGCCACTGTCTTGCCTGTGCAAGTGATACAATCACCATGCAGATAGCCTTTCTCAAGCAAGTACTTCATCACTGCAGGTACGCCGCCAATTTTGTGCAGCGCTTCCATCAGATATTTTCCGCTCGGCTTAAGGTCAGCAATCAATGGTGTCTTGTCCGAAATCCGTTGGAAATCCTCCTGCGTAACTTCAACACCCGCGCAAGTTGCCATAGCGATCAGGTGAAGTACTGCATTTGTTGAACCTCCCAGTACCATTACGACCGTGATTGCATTCTCAAATGCTTTCTTTGTCATGATGTCGCGGGGACGCAGATCGCGTTCAAGCAAATGATAGATTGCTTTAGCCGCATCCCTGCACTCGTTGCTCTTCTCTTTGCTCAAGGCCGGATTACTTGCAGAGTAGGGAAGGGACATACCCATCGCTTCTATTGCAGAAGCCATTGTATTCGCCGTATACATCCCGCCACATGCACCCGCTCCGGGACATGAGTTCTGGATAATGCCTTTATAGTCTTCAGGCGTGATGTTGCCTGCGAGTTTCTTTCCAAGTGCTTCGAAAGCCGAGATGATGTTGAGCTCCTGTCCCTTCCAATGACCACCGGCGATCGTACCGCCATAGACCATGATAGAAGGACGATTTAATCTTGCCATCGCCATCAAAGCGCCAGGCATGTTTTTGTCACAACCAACAACAGCGATAAGACCGTCATAGTATTGTGCTCCACATACTGCTTCGATTGAATCAGCAATAATCTCACGGCTTACCAGCGAATAGCGCATGCCCTCTGTTCCATTGCTCATGCCATCGCTGACGCCAATGGTGTTAAAGATCAGACCAATAAGATCGTTGTCCCAGACGGCGGTCTTAACTTCCTTTGCGAGGTCGTTGAGGTGCATGTTGCAGGTGTTGCCATCATAGCCTGTGCTGACGATGCCCACCTGAGCTTTCTTAAGGTCTGATTCGGTAAGTCCAATTCCGTAAAGCATTGCCTGTGCTGCAGGCAGCGTAGGATCTTGAGTGAGTGTTTTGCTGTATTTGTTAAGTTCCATGTTCTAGTTCAAAAAATTCTGTCGGATAACGATCTCTATCCAACCTCTATACTTCGTTTTGTGCGAATCACTTTTTTAATTTAATCGAGGCGATGAAGCAATTTCACAATCGCTTCACCATCCTCTCCATCTGGTTGTCAGATGATGACGTAGCTGAAAGACTTCTCCAATACCTGGCACTTGTACGCCTCCTGGACAGTAGCTCCAAGACCGTCGGCCCATTCCTTTCGGAAAGGTTTGGCATCAATCGATTCAATGCCGGCAATTTCAGCGGCAGTGCCACAGAGGAATGCGCCATCTGCGTCTTCCAATTCTTCCGGCTTTATGCTTTTTTCAACCACGGGTATTTCCAACTCGCGGCAGATGTTCAATACAGTTTGTCTCGTAATACCTGGCAGGATGTGACCCGTTGCCGGAGTATACAAGGTTCCATTCTTCTCCATGAAGAAGTTGGCTCCTGGTGCTTCGGCCACGAAACCGTTCATGTCCAGCATGAGGGCGTCGTCATAACCTCTGACCTTGGCCTCACTTGTAGCGAGTACCGAGTTTACATAGTGGCCTGTCATCTTCGATTCGATCTTAATCGAATTCGGATTTGGCCGCTGGTACGACGAGAGGCAAAGCTTAAGCAAACCATCGCCGTGATACTTGTCCCACTCCCAGGCGCACATCATCAGATACACATCCTGTGGACGCACTAAACTCATCTGAGGTCCGCAGTAAACGAGTGGACGGATGTAGGCATCCGACAAGTCGTTCTTGCGGAGCAGCTGATACGCTATCTGGATCAGTTCCTCCGTTTCGTATTGAAAGGGAATTCCGACCAGGGCACAGCTATTCTTCAGGCGATCGAAGTGCTCCCGAGCTTTGAAGATCTTCACCCCGTTGAGGGTGTCGTAGGCACGGATGCCTTCAAAGGCACCAAAGCCATAATGCAGGGTCTGGCTGTATAAATCCGTGTGAGCATCGACCGCCTTAATGAACTTGCCGTTCAGGAAGAGAATCGTGTCCTTCGAATAGTACATATAACAATTGTTAGTTTGTTTTCCCCTGTATAAAACAAAACCGCCCCGATTGTGTCGGGGCGGTTCATGAATTTCTTGTTCAATATGTTAAACCATCGCCCCTTTGGGTTTACAAATGACGACGACTAGCACAAGCGACAGCAATGAAGTGATAAACCTACCGGTCATCAGTTCGTATTTGGTTATTTGATTGCTTGCCGACATATACTTTTGTGCAGATACAATTTTCTAGAATTATCGTCTAGAGATCAAGGAATTGTTAGAAAATATTTACTAAAAATAATAGTAACAAATGTTAGGCAGGAACACTCCTTAGTCCTTAGTCCTGAGTCTTGAGTATTTGGTCCTTAGTAGTGCTATTTTTTAGTACAATTACTAACGACTGTTTGTACTAAAAACCAATACTAGGACTCAAGACTCGGGACTAAAGACTAACTGCTTAGGTATTCCACGATGCCATCTCTGATCGCCGTAAACGTCTGCACAAGTACCTCTTCTTTTTCTTCAAGCAAGGTTACGCGGAAACCCTGAAGCTCAGAACAAAAGGAGGAGATGGGCACAACGCACACACCCTTCGCAGCCAGCAGATAATACACGAATCGCTTGTCGAGTGGTATCGGCTGACTTGTCCAACCTTCTACGAGCTGGCGAGCTTGTTCGTTGTCGATCTTCATCTTTTGTTTCGGCTTCAACGTGCCTTCGCGGAAGATGATGGTGTTGTAGAAGGCACCATACGTTTCATTGAAAGTCAGTTGAGGAACAGTATGCAGGATGTCGGCGATGATGCGCGCGCGACGACCGATATTTTCGTTTGTTGCTTCCCGATAGGCCTTGAATCGCGGGTCTCCGAATATTTTCGGGATGGCCAGCTGGGGCAGTTTTGTCGAGCATACTTCAATCATCTTAGCGTTGTCGAGAACGTTACAGAAACGATCGAAGTCCGGATCCTTATCGCGGTTGTAATATTCCATCCAACCGCAGCGCGAACCGGGCCAGGGCAATTCTTTCGAGATGCCTTTCATCGAGATGGAAGGGACGTCGCCCACGATCTCTGCCAGTGAATAAGCGCGGGCACCGTTGTAAGTAATATTCAGATAGATCTCGTCTGCAATGATGAAAAGATTAAACTCTTTAGCTATGGCAACGATGCGTTGAAGTGTCTCCAGCGGATACACCATACCCGTAGGGTTGTCGGGGTTGATAATGAGAATACCAACCACGTTCGGATTGTACTTCACCTTGTTGTACAGATCGTCGAGATCCGGATACCAGTGGTTGTCGGGATCGAGCCGATAGGTAAGAGGCTCATGACCTGCGTGGGCAGCTTCCGCACTCGAGTGTGTTGAGTATGCCGGTGAGGGTCCGATTACACGTGCTGTATGCGCGAGGAACTGATATGCTTTTGAGATCGCATCACCAAGGCCGTTGAAGAAGCAAATATCCTCGGGCGTGATTTGAACGCCGCCATACGCATTGGTTTGCGCGGCGAGAAATTGCCTGGTCTCCAGCATGCCCTTGGAGGGACAATAGCTGTATACGTCGTCGCTCTTAACAAGGTCTGCGATGACGTCCTTTATCCACTGAGGCAATTTGTGATTCTTCTGAATCGGATCACCAATGTTTTCCCAGGAAATGCGCATGCCGAGTTTCTTCAGCTGCTCTGCCTTCTTAACTATCTCCCGGATCTCGTACGAAAGTTCGTTCGCACCTTCTGCGAGTAATCTCTGTCGCATGACGATTAATTTTTCGGGGCGATTTTGACGCTTTTGTAGCTAGGAACCAAGGAATAATTGAGAATTCAATGACGCATGGGCAAATAATCAACACGCGTTGTGGAAAAAGCTTCTGCTATTCAAGTGATGTAAATGACGAACTGAAGCCTTGTACGGGCAACACGGCGCTGAATTTCTATCGGCGCAATAATTGAAAGAGCCGTCAGATTAGTCAGTTATTATGGTATGAAAGTACGACGCGTTGTTGCCTTGCTATTTTTCGTCTTAGTATATGGTGGTGAACTATGGGCACAGTCTGCTGATTCCGCTAAGGTTCTGTTGGAGCAAAAGAAGTTCTTAACGTTGGTGAATGCCAATCGCGAACAAAGCTACATCACGTTTGGCAGCGGAATCGGAAACCTGGAACCTCTCATTTTTGAGGGCAAACTTTCGCCCAGTTACTTTTTCACGGGAAAGCAGCGGAGCTGGGCTTTCATGATCAACCCGCAGGTAATGATCCGGATGCTTGACAAAAAATCGCAGCCAATAAGAAACCCGAGCTATAAAGTTTATCTGACGTATTACAAGGAAATCAAGTTTTGGGAGAAAAGTTTTCTTAAGCGGATCTTCTATGACAACGCAATTATGTTTGCGTCGCTTGCTCATCATAGCAACGGACAGGATGGATCATTCTATGTCTCGGATAGCACCAATGAAGTGAACACCGAAAACGGAAATTTTTCAACTAACTTTCTTGAACTCGGGATATCAGCATATCAGATTAAGGAGTTTGACAAAAACCTCTTTTCGATACGGGAAGTGAAGGCGTGGATGGAGGTCCACCCGCCAAAATGGTCGGACGATGATTCGTATAAGCTCTATGGAAACTTCAGGCTGTATGGCAAAGTTGGAATCGTGGGGCCTTTTAGAAAGCGCGAGAACGACGGCGTGAACAATTGGCTGCAACGATCGAGTCTCGAACTCAAGAGTGGTTGGATCTTCGGCGATATGGATGGCGCAGCGCAGTTGGATTTTTACAAGAGATTCGTGCTGGACTTAACCTACAAATACTATCCAAGATGGTTCGATGAAGTTGCCTTCTTTTTACGTTTTTATCAGGGACAGGATTATTACAACATATACTTTGTAAACGATCCGTTAACTCAATTAAGCGTTGGCATCACGTCCAATATTATGAGCTTCAAACAAACGGCGAAAACGTTGAGTAATTAAGAATCAGGTTTTAAGAATTAAGAATTAAGAATGGCGAGCGTTCTCGTTTAGTATTTTTTTACGTCAACAGTTTCATTCGCGACGCCACTATCTTAACTATCAGCTATCTACCAATTCTTCATTCTTAACTCTTAATTCTTAATTCTTTTTCGCCAGACAAGTTTGAATATTTCCATCACCACAAGTATCGATAATGCTGCCGGTAAAAGAATGATCCACTCGCGAAGTGTGATCGGTTCGAGTTGCAGTGTTTCATTGAGGCCCGGAATATAAGCTGCCGAGATGTGGACACTCTGCGCCACGATGAGTCCAATGATCAGCGTGTAATTATTGCGCAAAGGAATTTTAAAGAGGCTTTCAGTTTCCGAGCGGCAATTGAGTGCATGAAAGTTTTGGAGAAATACCATCAACATCATCACCACCGATCGACCATGACGCTCGTTGTAAGCTTCGTGATCAAGAAGGAAGAGCCACGCCGCGAACAGCACGCCAGCCATCACGACACCAGAAACCAGCATTTGCGTGTTCATCAACTTATCGAAGATGCTTTCCTCGGGTTTGCGTGGAGGACTTTGCATCACTGGTCCATGACCTTTCTCGAACGACAGCGCGATATCCTGAATTCCATTCGTAACAAGATTTAACCACAATAGCTGAACGGCGATAAATGGAAGTGGTATGTTGAAAATGATGGCCAGCGCGACGATCAGAAGCTCGGCAGCCCCAGTAGAGATGAGCAGATAGATTACTTTGCGCAGATTGCTGAACGTGATTCTTCCTTCTTCAACACCGGCGGTTATCGAGGCGAAGTTATTGTCGGTTATAATGATGGACGATGCCTCCTTAGCCAGATCCGTGCCTCCGCCCATAGCCACGCCGATGTGTGCAGACTTCAATGCAGGAGCGTCGTTGGCTCCATCTCCCGTAACCGCTACGAAGTGACCGAGTGACTTGAATGCTTCTACAATTTTTTGTTTTTGAAGAGGTGCAACCCGCGCAAACACCATCTTATCCTTAATCTTCTCAGCCATTTGTCTGGGCTCTGCATTGTCGAGAGCGGACAACTCGGCACCAGTGATTACCTCCTCGCGCTTCGAAACAATGCCGAGCGATTTGCCTATAGCCAGTGCAGTTGCCGGATGGTCTCCCGTTACCATCACAACGCGGATGCCTGCCTGTTGACACTTAATCACTGCTTCTTTCACCTCTTCCCGCAACGGATCGATCATCCCAATTAGTCCCAACAGCTCAAGCGGAGGCAGCTGGTCTTTGGAGGTATTTTGAACTGCGGCGCCGGCCAACGCCAGCACACGAAATCCGTCCGCGGCCATTTGCTCTGAAACCGTTTTAACCTTCTCACGTTGATCTTCCTTAAGCATTTTTTCCGCCACCTCGACGGCGCCTTTCATTGCATAGAATGTATTGCCATCATGTTTATAGAAAACCGCAGAGTATTTTTGCTCTGACTCGTAAGGGATCATTTCCAACACTTCACCCTTGCTCTTAAATGTTGCAGGCTCTTTTCCAATCTTGTAAGCGAGTGCCCGAATGGCAACGTCGACGGAGTCTCCGCTGTGTTCCCAGCCCTTGTCCGTCTTACGCAGAATTCCTTCGTTTGCCAGGATGCTGGCTACCAAAAACTTCTCGAGTGCGCCCGTTGCCTCGGCGGCCTTGTTTTTTTCGTCGGTAATCGCTCCTTCGCCGGTATAGCCAATACCCGTCACGTTGTAGAAGACGCCGTCGGGCATATATAGTTTCTGAACCGACTGCTGATCCATTGTTAACGTTCCGGTCTTATCGCTTGCGATGAGCGTGCAACTTCCGAGTCCTTCAACAGCCGGGAGTTTCCTCACGATCACATGACGACGTGCCATACGACGTGTCCCGATTGATAGCGCTACGGTCAACGCGACAGGCAGACCCTCCGGTATAGCTGAAACGCCAACAGCTACCATCAGGAAAAAGATTTCGCGCGTCGGTATGCCTTCGAAGTATCCTATCACTCCCAATGCAACGCATACGAAAACAACAATAACACTGATGCGGCGGCTAAACGATTCCATTCGTTTTTCCAATGGAGGCTTTTCTGCCTCGGTTGTGCGCAACGAGTCTGCTATACGGCCGATTTCGGTATGCTGCGCAGTTCCGGTAACAACGCCGACACCTCTTCCTTTCTGAACCGTCGTAGCAGCAAATGCCATATTCAACTGATCACCTAAAGAGTGTTCAGTACTCGCATTCAGAGGTTCTACATTCTTGATGACAGCAACTGACTCACCCGTCAGCAACGCTTCTTCTATGGCAAGGTCCTTTGCTTCGAGTAAGCGCAGATCCGCCGGAATCTTATTTCCGGATTCAAGCAGCACAATATCGCCAGGTACCAATTCCTCCGAGTCTATTTCGTGTATCTTGTTGCCGCGACGTACACGGGTCATCACTTTGACCATGTCGCGCAGCGCTTTTGCACTGTTCTCTGCACGGGATTCCTGGTATGTGCCGAGTATCGCATTGATCGTAATGATCGCCGTGATAAATATGGCATCACCTGAGTCGCCTGTAAACAATGATACTACAGCGGCTGCAATGAGCACGTAGATTAAAGGATTGAGAAACTGTGACAAGAAAATCCGAAGCAGTGTCTTCGACTTCGGCTGCGGAATATTATTCCTACCGTACTGCTCAAGTCTCTTTTTTAATTCCTCATCGCTGAGACCTTCAATCGAAGTTGAAAGCTTCTTTTTTACCTCCTCAGCTGACAGCAAATAATACTTCTCATCACTCATGATTTGTGGGTTAATCACTGACTTGCCTTTAAGATAAGGCCAAATCAGTGAATACGCTGCAAAATCAGGAACGCATCACAAAACAGGATTGCAGCAAACGCGTGAAGAGCGACCGCTGACTGACAGCTGTCGAGTTTCCGTCTAGATTTTGACCGTAAAAAAATGGTAAGATGAAACCAACAGAAAGCCAAAAGACCATATTCAGATCTCTATAGCCTTTTTTTGGCGGCTAATGTTATAACTAGTTATAATCATTATTGAGCTGCCTTCGACGACTGAATGGCATTTGATCTGAAGAGAAGTTTTTGTTAATAAATCAGAGTCTTCACTCTTCAACCCGTAAACTCAAACTCACCACATTCTCGACATGCATCGTATGTGGGAACATATCTACAGGTTGAACCTCTTCGATGACATATTTCTCCGTCAGAATCTTGAGGTCACGTGCCTGGGTTGCGGGGTTACAACTGACATAAACAATTCGCTTCGGTTGAGCTTTTAGCAACATCCGTGATACGTCTTCGTGCATACCGGCGCGTGGCGGGTCCGTTATGACAGTGTCCGGACGTCCATGACTGGCCAGAAATTCATGATCCAGAAGGTCTTTTATATCGCCCGCATAAAAGTCAGTGTTTGTTATGTTGTTCAGCTTCGAGTTTACCTTTGCATCTTCAATTGCTGCCGCCACGTATTCGAGGCCTACTACCTCCTTCGCCTTTTTGGCAACGAAGTTTGCAATTGTACCTGTACCTGTATACAAATCATAAACGAGTTCATTACCATTCAATTTCGCCATATCATAAGCCACCTGATACAACTTATGAGCCTGGATGGAGTTTGTTTGATAGAATGATTTGGGACCTACTCTGAATTGTAACATACCCCTACCGTCGGCTGTTGGCATCTGTTCCGTTATGTAAGGATTGCCCTTCCAAGTCAGAATATTCAGATCAGCAAACGTGTCATTTTTCTTTCCATTGATTACGTACAAAAAGGAAGTGATCGATGGAAAATCACGCTGGGCAGTCGGGAAAGCAGAAGATCAACCCATTCCATCCGATCGTATGTTACCTGCAGGATCACCATCACTTCTCCACTTGTTGTGGTACGGATCGTAACAGTTCTCAGAATAGCCGATTTGTTTTCTCAAATCAAAGAATGGAACATCATGTCGCAATGCCTCATCTTTTAACGCGAGTCGTATGGCATTCGAGGGATCGGCCTGTAGATGGCATTCTTTGACATCAAACACCAGGTCGTATTTCCGGGGAATGTGATAGCCCAATGCGGGTTCAGGGTCACCCCATGGATTTCCAGTTGATGCCTTACGTTCGGACATCTCATCAAACGTAAGCCATCGCTGAGCTGAAAACGTATAGTCCAGCTTGTTCCGGTAATAGCGCGTTTCTGGGGCTCCAATTATCGGTTTGATGGGCGGAAGCTCCAGCCCACCAATTCGTTCGAGGTTATCGACAACCTGCTTTTGTTTGTACTGAAGTTGAGTTTCGTACTGAATGTGTTGCCAGGAGCAACCACCGCAGATACCAAAGTGCTGGCAGAACGGCGTCGCACGGGCATCAGAATAGCGCTTTATGGTTTTTACACGGCCTTCGAGAAAAGAACTTTTTATTTTGGTAAGCTCTACATCAACCGTATCGCCTGGTGCGCCGCCCTCCAGAAAGATCACCAAACCGCCGATGCGCGACAGGCATTTGCCCTCAGCCGCCATGGTTTCGACTACAATATCCTCGATTACGTCTCCTTTTTTTCATGGGGGCGTCAAAATACACAAATTGGGGGTTTTATGCCTTCAACCATTTACCTATCTTGAGTGTCTTATGGGTTGATATGAAGCGGATTTTACTGGCGATTTTACTACTTATTTCACTCCCTTCGCTTGCCTCCCACATTGTCGGTGGAGAATTCGAGATTATTCACGTATCGGCCAACAGCTATCGGGTCAACCTGATCCTTTATTTTGACGTCCTCAATGGTTCATCCGGTGCGCGCGATAATGCTATCACCGCTGTTATCTATCGCAAGCGCGACAATGCATTGATGCGCAGCGTCAGCTTTTCGAATCCTGTTGAGACCCCGGTACTGTACACGCAGCCGAGTTGTTCCCACGGCGAAGTGGTGACGACCAAAATGGTGTACAGCACAACGATCACCCTATCCGACTCACAATATTCTGATGCCGCCGGTTACTATATTATCTGGGAACGATGCTGCAGGAACTATACCATCACAAATATTTACAGCAATGACCCTGCGCAAAGCCCACAGGCAGCGGGACAAACATTCTATCCTGAGTTCCCGCCCGTTGTGAAAGATGGTGCTCCATTCTATAATTCGACGCCACACTTATTTCCTCCACTCAGTGACTACGCATGTCCGCGCAAACCTTATTTCGTTGACTTCGCAGGCGTCGATGACGATGGTGACTCATTGGCGTACTCAATGGTCACCCCTTTAAGCACGCATTCAATCGATGCCTTTCCTCCGTTGTTGCCAAGACCCTATCCGGAAATATCCTGGCGTCCGCCTTTAGTTGAACAATATTATTGGCGGCGCACCCGATCTGCGAATCAGTCCTGATGGATTGCTCACAGCGACTCCCATGCAGCAAGGCTTATTTGTATTCGCCGTCAAGTGTGAAGAATTTCGCGACGGCATCAAGATTGGCGAAGTGCGACGTGATTTCCAGATGCTTGTTGTTGATGCATGTCCGAAGGCTGAGCCCCCTCAGATAAAAGGACGCAAGCTGACCGATGCTACCTTTACTTATGATGAGCAAATGAATGTAACGTTTGCCAACGTACCGGATGCTGAACGATGCATTCAAGTGGAAGTGTCGGATCCGGATGCACTAAGTCCTGATGATAACCTGACTGAGAAGGTGAGGATCAAAGCAATTCCGATTGGCTTTAAGAAAAATGTTTCCAGTATTCTGCCCGGCGAATTAACGGCAACACTTGTTAACGGCAGTACAAAAGTCTTCCAGATTTGTTTTGATGAATGTCCGCTTGTCAATGGTCCATTTAAGGTGGGTATTGTTGCTTTCGACGATGCGTGTAGCGTGCCGTTGAGTGACACACTGGTGGTTACCGTGAACATCCAGCCTCCTCCAAATCTGCCGGCACAGTTTACTACTCCGGATGTTGATGAGACGGTACCAGAAGGTACCGTCAAGTCCTGGCCGATACGAGGAATAGATGCCGATGGCGACGAGCTTATTGTCGGTGTCTCAACTGATAATTTTGTACTGGCGGATGTCGGCATGAAGATCGTGCAGCATCAGCTTACCAACGGCCTCTATGAGGCGGAGCTTGTCTGGGACACGCACTGCGATATTGCAGACTTTAAATACAAGTCAGAATTTAATATCAGGATCCTCCTGGATGATGTTGATGATTGCATGTTATCAGAGCCCGACGTCATGATATTTAAACTGAAGGTTGATCTTCCACCCAACGGTCCACCGGTAATCGACTCTGATCTTACTGCGAATCAAGCAGAGCGTTATGTGACGGGAATTACGAGAAAAGTAAATGAGTCATTGTTCTTCCACGTCATGGGCCGGGACGACGACAATGATCACCTTGTACTGGCAGGGCAGGGGGTTGGCTTTTCCCTGACCGATTACAACATTACCTTCCCCGGCGCGGCAGGTAATGGTGCGTTGTATCTCCATTCTCCTGGAACGTGTTCTGCGACAATGTCGACCTTAAAAAGCGCGATCTGTTTACATTCCGCTTCATACTTGTTGATGACAACAATCGCTGCCGGGTTTATCGGGCGGATACATTGGATGTCACGGTGAAACTTCTGCCGCCCGATAATGATGCGCCCTTGCTTCAAGTCACCAGCCTGGAACGCGACATGCCAATGGTAAACAACGCAGTGTCTGCACTGATAGGACAGCAAGTGACGCTAGGCCTAACGGCGACCGATCCGGATGTGGCACCCAGGCAGACATGCTGCACCTCGATTTGATTGATGTGGAAGGCGGTGCTGAAGGTTATATCTTCGAAGCTGCAGATGGTCGACGATCGGTGAATACAACTTTTGCCTGGAAACCAGAGTGCGCTATGCTAGGTGACCAGTCGGAAGCGACGTTTACATTTACATTCAACGTCACCGATGACCGCTGCTGGAATCAAAAGGGTGATACCCTGGCTGTCGATGTAACTGTGCGCGACGTCGATCGCGACGATGAGACCTTCCTGCCACCCAATATCATCACTCCAAACGGAGACGATAAAAATGATTTCTTCGCCATGGTAAGGGAGGATCCGTCAACACATGAGCTCATCAACATCCTGCCTGTCGACAACTGCGAGGGTCACTTTGAAGGAATCTTCATTGTTAACCGATGGGGCATGTTAGTTTATAATTCAGGCGATCGCGACTTCCGATGGTATGCTGAAGATCAGGCGGCGGGCGTTTATTTCTATACGTTGAAGTACTCAGACCGCGACTACAAAGGGACAGTTAGTGTGGCGTATTTTGAGGATCAGGCGAAGAAGAACTAATTCCTGAGGCCTATCAGAACCCCGACCCTGATTACAAACTTCGTAAACTAACCCAGCTCAGATTCCACGTGTCTTGTTCCATTCACTTTAGCAAATGTTTCCTTTACAATGAATAATCCGAGACCTGATCCCTTAGAGCTGTCAGTAGCGCGGAAGTACATATTAAATACCTTGTCTAGATATTCACTGCGGATGCCGATACCGTTGTCTTCAAGGGTGAGCTCCCAGTAGGTAGCCATTGTGGTGCCGGTAAACCGTATCCAGCTTTCGTCTTTATACCGGTCACGATATTTGATGCTGTTGCTGACCAGGTTGTGAAGAACAACCTTGGACCCGCGCGCGGTCCGTTGTTACCTGCAAAGTATCATCAATCTCATTCATGAACCGGAAACGAGATGCCTCCTGCCAAAAGGCCAGCTCATTTACTACTTCATCGACTAACGTCCTAAGAAATACGTTTTCGTAGTTTACGAGCACGTGAGTATTACGCGCATAGTCAACCATACTTTTGATGACTGCTTCAAGCTTGGTGATTGTTGCCTGATTAAACACTGTGTACTCATAGATCTTTGCCGGCTCCTGCTCCATGTTGATGAGCTGAACAAGTCCATTGATTGATTTCAATGGTGCCGACAGATCATGAGATGCACTGTAAACCAAGCGATCCAGTT
>JASGJX010000009.1:0-434366 GCA_049840655.1 Chryseolinea sp. | reverse complement strand
ATGTTTATGTAGCCTTGGTTCCGTTCCTGCTAAGGTTAATAGGGAAACACGATAGAATCCGAACAGCACCTCGAGCTATACGCCGGGCACGGTCGAAGAGGTGCGTGACATCAATGGCGACGGGATGCCCGACGCGGTCATCACCGAAGGCGGGGCGATGTGCTACGGCATGACCGGGCAAAGCTTCTGGCTGGTCAGCAAGCAGGCGGACGGCACCTGGAAGCTGATCCTCAACGAAGTGGCGATCCCGACCTTCCTGCAGCGACGAGCAGCGCCTGGAATTGCAGGAGGCTGGCCCGACGTGGAGCTCGGCGGGCCGGGTTTCTGCTTTCCCAGTCTGGCGCTGGAACGGCCGCGCCTATGCGCTGAACCGCTTCCAGTACGAGGGCAAGGCCTGCCGCCCTGCGCGGTAGAGCGACGGCCAATCGGCCTTGTCTTGGGTTCTCATCGCACCGGCGCCCTGACCGGACCATCCCGACGAGGCCATTCCCGGCAGCACGGGAACTACGCCGCGCCAGCGTTACATCAGTGACGATCCCTTTCCGGCGCACCTCCCCCACCCCCACCGCGCCGGAAAGGGGTCGCAAGAACGACGAGAGGAAGGATCATGTCCCTAGGCACCCGTGCCCACTATCGCCGCCGCTTCTTCGGTCACGACGAAAGGTTTGCCACCGGATCGCTGCTGTTCGATCTGCATCGCAACCTGCGGCGCAAGATGGGGCGGGAATTGACCGAGCCGCACAAGACCCGGCTGTTCCCCAACCTCTGAGGCACGCAACCTCTATCGGCTATTGCCCCTTCGCCATGCGGAGGGGCTTTTGCGCGTGTACGCCGGAGGGCGATGGGGCGATTGGTTAAGGCCTTAAGGCTATCTGCTGGCGTTGTGCCGCTTCGGCACGCCGGGAAATCCCAGGCTGCGAAGCGGTTCGCAAGACGATACGCGACATTTCGCGCGTAGCGACCAGCGAGGCCGATGAGACCCGATTGACCGCCCTGCCCTCGAGCGACATCCCTCCGCGCGATTTCTCGGCGCGGATCCGGCGATCGCGCGTGCGCAGCCTGCGCGCGGTCAAGGCGCCGCGGCATTACGGACGCCGCGCAGTGGTGCTGGCTGGCAGCATTCGCACTGCCGGCCTTCGCCGCGCCCGGCGCAATGGGGGCTTGACATCGGCGGCGCCGGTCAGCGCGGAGCCCGCGGTCGCGCCAATGCCGTTCGAGCGGCCGGGGCTCAGCTTTCCCGGCGCGGCCTTCTACTACCTGTCGAACGATCCGCGCCCGCGCGGCTGGCGACCGAGGACGTCCATTCCGACGCCGAGGACCGGCCGCCGACACTACTCGATCCGGTCGGGCCAGCCGCGCGGGCGCTGCGCATCGACAACAGCGGTGTCGACCGCAGCCGCGCGCTGCAGTGCCTGACCGCGGCGATCTATTACGAAGCCGCGAGCGAACCCGACGCCGGCCAGCGCGCGGTGCGCAGGTCGTGCTCAACCGCGTCGCCCACCCGGCCTATCCCAAGACCGTCTGCGGCGTGGTCTATCAGGGGTCGGAGAGCAGACCGGCTGCCAGTTCAGCTTCACCTGCGACGGTGCGCTGGCGCGCGTGCCCAGCCGGATGTTCTGGCAGCGGGCCGAGACCGTCGCCGCGCGATGCGCTGTCGGGCTATGTCTATGCGCCCGATCGGGCTCGCAACACATTACCACACGGTCGCAGTGCATCCCTACTGGGCGCCGACGCTGACCTACCTCGGCACGATCGGCGCGCACCGCTTCTATCGCTTCGGCGGCGCGGCCGGTGCGCCGGTGACCTTCCGCTTCGCCTATGCCGGCGGCGAGCCGCTGGCCCAACCGCACCAGCGCGGCAGCGGTGCTGGATGCCGCCGAGAGCGACGGCCGATCCGGTCGCCGATCCAGCGCGCCTACGATGCCGGGCTCAAGATGGCCCAGGCCAATGGGCCCGTGCCGCACCGCGCCCGGGCCTGATCGCCGCCAAGGCCCGCTCGCCGCCCGGTCTATTCGGCCGAACTCCAGCGCCGCGGCGGCGATGCGCTCTATCGCGGCGACGGCCTGCCCGGCCGCACCGGCGTGCTCCCGAATACGAGCAGAGCGGCCGCTGGATCGCCGAACCCGGCTAACTGACCCAGATGTGAACAGTCCGGCAACCATAGGCCAGAACAAAGGCTTAGGTGTGCGTGATAGGTAGAGGCAGCGAATCTGCCGGAGACCTTGCCGCAATGATGATCCGTTTCGCTGCCGCCGACCCTGGAGACAGCTACCTGCGCAATGTCCTCGGCGGCGCCTTTCCCCGCGTCGCGGTGAACGACAACGTCGGCAGCGATCGCAGACGACCGGATGCTGCGCGCGGCGCCTGCGCCACTTCGCCGCGCATGGCCTCGGCGCCGCCGAAGCCGCGCGCAGCAAGGCCGAAAACGCCTTCTTTGCCGGCGACAGCGAACAATACCGCTGGTGGCTGCGGCATCTGCCGCATGCTCGACCGGCGTATGGCGGATGCCGTCGTCAGCCCGGCAGGAAGCGGCCAACCACGGCTGACCCCTACGCCGCCCCGGGCATCCATCGACCACTCCATCCCACCGCGTGAGGATGGCCAGGCTGTGCTCGCCAAGGCCGTAAACGCGCGATAAAGATGGTTATCACCGCGCCGTTAACCATTCAGTGAGAGCTTTCACGCTAGTGGCTGAGCTTCGAGTGGGAGCTATTCGATTTCGCGTTTGCGCAACTTGATGCGGGTGCGGCTCCGCACCAACGCCTTGGACGACCGGGTGCGCAGCATTCTGGTCGAAACGCTGTATACGCAGCCTGCAAGCCTTGCGGTCGGCGCGCTCTGCGGAATCGCCACCAGCGCCACCACTTCCTACGTCTCTCAGCAACCGCTGATCACCGGCACTGCCATGGTCGTTGCCTTCATCGCCGCCGCGCGCGCGATCGCCGCCTATGTCCTGCCCCGGCTCGAAGAACGTCGAAGCCGCTCCCGCTCGAACTGATCTTCGAAATCGGCGCCTTCGGCTATGCGGTGATGATCGGCCTGCTCGCGGCCGTCACCGTCGAGCTCGATGCGCCGCTCGTCGCCCAGCTCCTGACCGTCATCACCGCCTTCTGCTACGGCGTAGGCATCGCGGCGCGCAATGCCGGCAGGCCGGCGATCGCGATCGGCCAGCTGCTGCTGTCGATGGTTCCGACGATCGGGGTGTTCTTCCTCAAGGCAGGCTGGGCCTACAAGGTTCTTGCGGTCGCCTGCCTGCTGCTCATCCCGGCGATGATCTCCATCACGCTCAACGTGTTCAAGGTGCTGCGCAATTCGATCGCCGCGGCCGAGACCAGCGCGCGCCTCGCCGAAAAGATGCAGGTCCTCGCACGCAGCGACGTGGTCACTGGGCTGCTCAACCGCGCAGGCCTCAACCACCATCTGGTCGAACGGCTTCCCAAGCTCGATCCCGGACAAGAAGTTCGCGCTGTTCTGGATGGACCTCGACCGGTTCAAGGAAGTCAACGATTCGCTCGGCCACCAGACCGGCGACAAGCTGCTGGCCGAAGTCGCCAGCCGCCTGAAGGCCTGCGCGCCGACCGATGCCACCGTCGCCCGCTTCGGCGGGGACGAGTTCATCGTCGCCTGCGAGATGATCGGCCGCCGCGAGGTCGAGCAGCTCGCCGCGCGCATGATGGACGAGATCAGCCGCCCGATCCGCATCGACGACGACCGGCTCGAAGATCGCCAGCTCGATGGGCATCGCCCTGCTCCCCGACGACGGCGAGGATTTCGACACGCTGATGCAGGGCGCGGACCTCGCGCTCTATCGCTCGAAGGTCAACGGCCGCAAGCAGGTCACCTTCTTCGACCCCTCGATGACGCGCAACCTCGTGCGCCGCCGCGAGATCGAGACCGAGCTGCGCCTCGCGCTCCAGCGCGACGAGCTGTCGATCTTCTTCCAGCCGCTCGTCGATCTCGAAACCGGCCGCATCCGCGCCTTCGAAGCGCTGGTGCGCTGGTTCCACCCCGAGAAGGGCGAGCTGCGCCCCGACGAATTCATCCCCGTCGCCGAGGAAACCGGCGCGATCATCACCCTGGGCAACTGGATCACCGCGCAGGCCGCCAAGGCCGCAGCGCAGTGGCCCGACGACATCACCATCGCGGTCAACCTCTCGCCGCTGCAGATCAAGGCCCCGGGCGCCGCGCTGGGCATCCTGCAGGCCGTGCGCGAGGCCAAGCTCTCCCCTGCGCGGCTCGAGCTCGAGATCACCGAGACGGTACTGCTCGACCACAGCCAGAACACCGAGAACTTCATCAACGAACTGGCCAGTGCCGGCGTGCGCTTCGCGCTCGACGATTTCGGCACGGGCTATTCATCGCTCGGCTATCTCAACAAGTATCCGTTCTCGAAGATCAAGGTCGACCGCAGCTTCGTCTCGGGCATCAACCAGGGCAAGAAGAGCGACGCGATCATCCGCGCCGTCTCGGGCATGGGCGCAACCCTGGGCATGGAGATCGTCGCCGAGGGGCTCGAGACGATCGAGCAGGTCCGCGCGGTTTCCGAAGCCGGCTGTACGCTCGGCCAGGGCTACTACTTCAGCCGCCCGGTACCCGACTACCTCGCCGCCATGCTGCTCGCCAAAGAACGCGAGAAGCCAAGCAGCAAGACCCGCCGCCGCGGTTGAACCCCGTCCTTGCCGGCTCGCGGTCACAGGTTCGTCATCGCCGGCAGCCCAGGAAACGACACAGCGTGGATCGCTTTGAGGCCTCGATTGAAGGCCTTATTGATATTGCGAACTGTTATCATAAAAACCCTGAGAAATCCGTGTTTTTGCGCCTTTTCGCGGTTGCAATGCGCGGATCACGCGCCTAGGGCACCTCACGAAACCCGGCACCTGCCTCCCCGGGGCACGAGCAGGCTGCCTTTCGCCGACGCGCACTATTCGCCCCACTGAAGGACAGTCACCCATGGCTCGCAAGAAGATCGCCCTCATCGGCGCCGGCAACATCGGCGGCACGCTGGCCCACCTGGCCGCGCAGAAGGAACTGGGCGACGTCGTCCTGTTCGACATCGTCGAGGGTGTTCCCCAGGGCAAGGCGCTGGACCTGCTGCAGTGCGGCCCGATCGAGGGCTTCGACGCCAACGTCAAGGGCACCAACGACTACAAGGACATCGCGGGCGCGGACGTCATCATCGTCACCGCCGGCGTCCCCCGCAAGCCGGGCATGAGCCGCGACGACCTTCTGGGCATCAACCTCAAGGTCATGAAGGCCGTTGGCGAAGGCATCAAGGCCAACGCCCCCGACGCCTTCGTCATCTGCATCACCAACCCGCTCGACGCGATGGTCTGGGCGCTGCGCGAGTTCTCGGGCCTTCCGCACAACAAGGTCGTCGGCATGGCCGGCGTGCTCG
This sequence comes from Chryseolinea sp., assembly GCA_049840655.1. GTDB lineage: Bacteria > Bacteroidota > Bacteroidia > Cytophagales > Cyclobacteriaceae > Chryseolinea. The sequence continues at coordinate 428,971 of JASGJX010000009.1, read as the reverse complement.
ACTCGGGCCGCTTCTCGACCTTCCTCGCCGAGGAATTCGGCGTCTCGGTGCGTGACGTTTCCTCCTTCGTGCTCGGCGGCCACGGCGACACGATGGTGCCGATCGCCGAGTATTCGACCGTCAAGGGCATCCCCATCCCCGACCTGATCAAGATGGGCCGTTCGACCCAGAAAAAGATCGACGCAATCATCAAGCGCACCGCGGTTCGGCGGCGGCGAGATCGTCGGCCTGCTCGGCACTTCGGCCTTCTATGCCCCCGCCGCCTCGGGCATCGCCATGGCCGAAGCCTACCTCGGCGACCAGAAGCGCATCCTGCCCTGCGCCGCACGCGTCCAGGGCAAGTACGGCATCGATGACCTCTATGTCGGCGTGCCCGTCGTGATCGGCGCCGGCGGCGTCGAGGAAGTCATCGAGATCGAGCTGGACGCTACCGCCAAGGCTGGCCTCCAGGTGTCGATCGATGCTGTCAAGGAACTGGTCGCTGCCTGCAAGGGCATCGATCCTTCGCTGGCTTGATTTCCCGGGGGCGATCGCCTTCGCCCCCAAGGACCTGAAACTTCCTCCCCAGGAGCACTGAATGTCCATTCTCGTCGACAAGAACACCAAGGTCATCACCCAGGGCATGACCGGCTCGACCGGCAGCTTCCACACCCAGGCGGCGCTCGACTATGGCACCCAGATGGTCGCCGGCGTCACTCCGGGCAAGGGCGGCACCAGCCACCTCGGGCTGCCGCAGTTCGACACCGTCGCCGAGGCGAAGGCCGCGACTGGCGCCACCGCGAGCTGCATCTACGTGCCGCCCGCCGGCGCTGCCGATGCGATCCTCGAAGCGATTGACGCACAGGTCGAACTGATCGTCGCGATCACCGAAGGTATTCCGGTGCTCGACATGGTGCGCGTCAAGCGCGCGCTCTCGGGCTCGAAGTCGCGCCTGATCGGCCCGAACTGCCCCGGCGTGCTGACCCCCGGCGAGTGCAAGATCGGCATCATGCCCGGCAACATCTTCTCGAAGGGTTCGGTGGGCGTCGTCTCGCGCTCGGGCACGCTGACCTATGAAGCCGTGTTCCAGACCACGAACGAAGGCCTGGGCCAGACCACCGCGGTCGGCATCGGCGGCGACCCGGTCAACGGCACCAACTTCATCGACGTCCTGGAGCTGTTCCTGGCCGACGACGCCACCAAGTCGATCATCATGATCGGCGAGATCGGCGGTTCGGCCGAGGAAGAAGCCGCTCAGTTCATGAACGACGAGGCCAAGAAGGGCCGCAAGAAGCCGATGGTCGGCTTCATCGCTGGCCGCACGGCGCCTCCGGGCCGCCGCATGGGCCACGCCGGCGCGATCGTCTCGGGCGGCCAGGGCGGCGCCGAGGACAAGATCGCGGCGATGGAAGCCGCGGGCATCCGCGTCAGCCCCTCGCCTTCCGAGCTCGGCACGACGCTTTCGGGCCTGCTCAAGGAACTCGCATAAATCCTCCGGCTTTGCCGGAGAACATCGGCGGGAGCGTGCCCGATGCGCTCCCCGCAAATACCTGAGGCTCTCGCGCCGCGCGGGGGCACATGAGGTTGCGCGCTATGGGTAACGAGAACCACGATTTCCTCCCCGATCGGACTGCCCCCAGCCGGGTCCGAGCTGGCAGCGTGCCGGATGGCCGCTGGTCGGCGGTTCGTCCGAAGACGACCTGACCCAGGCGCTCGACCCGACGGCGATGAAGGCGGCGATCAAGGCCGCGACCGAAAAGGCCGGCGCTCCGCTCGACGAAGCGGCGATCGAGGCGGCGGCGACGGATTCGATCCGCGCCATGATGCTGATCCGCACCTATCGCGTGCGCGGGCATCTCGCCGCCGATCTCGATCCGCTCGGGCTGGCCAGGCAGGATCTGCCCGCCGACCTCTCGCCCGAATACCACGGCTTCTCCGGGGCCGCGCTCGACCGCAAGATCTTCGTCGGCGGCTTCCTCGGCCTGCGACTGGGCGACGATCCGCGAGCTCGTCGCGATCCTGCGCGCCAACTACTGCGGCAAGGTCGGCCTCGAATACATGCACATCGCCGACGTGGAGGAACGCCGCTTCCTGCAGGACCGGATGGAAGGCGCCGACAAGTCGATCGACTTCACCGTGCTGGGCAAGAAGGCGATCCTCCAGGCCGTCGACGCGCGGCGAGCAGTACGAGAAGTTCCTCGGCCGCAAGTACGTCGGCACCAAGCGCTTCGGCCTCGACGGCGGCGAATCGATGATCCCTGCGCTCGAAGCCGTGATCAAGCGCGGCGGCCAGATGGGCGTGCGCGAGATCGTCATCGGCATGGCGCACCGCGGCCGCCTCAACGTGCTCGCCAACGTCATGGCCAAGCCGTACCGCGTGATCTTCCACGAATTCTCGGGCGGCTCGGCCAATCCCGAAGACGTCGGCGGCTCGGGCGACGTCAAGTATCACCTCGGCACCTCGACCGACCGCGAGTTCGACGGGATCAAGGTACACATGAGCCTCGTGCCCAACCCCTCGCACCTCGAAACGGTCGATCCCGTCGTGCTCGGCAAGGTCCGCGCGACGCTGACGATGCGCGACGACCTCGACGACAAGGACCAGGTGCTGCCGGTGCTGCTGCACGGCGACGCCGCCTTTGCCGGCCAGGGCATCGTCTGGGAACGCCTCGGCTTCCAGGGCATCCGCGGCTACGCCACCGGCGGCTGCGTCCACTTCATCATCAACAACCAGATCGGCTTCACCACCAGCCCGCAGTTCGCGCGCAACAGCCCCTATCCGTCGGACGTCGCCAAGGGCGTCCAGGCGCCGATCTTCCACGTCAACGGCGACGATCCGGAGGCGGTGACCTTCGCCTGCAAGCTCGCCATCGACTTCCGCCAGAAGTTCGACAAGGACGTGGTGATCGACATGTGGTGCTATCGCCGCTTCGGTCACAACGAAGGCGACGAGCCCAGCTTCACCCAGCCGCTGATGTACGCGAAGATCCGCCAGCATCCGCCGGTGTCGGAGATCTATGCCAAGCGGCTGGTCGAAGAAGGCGTGATCGATGCCGGTTACCTCGGCGAATATTCCGACCGCTTCGTCGGCACGCTCGAGACCGAGTTCGAGGCGGCCAAGAGCTACAAGCCCAACGAGGCAGACTGGTTCGCCGGGCGCTGGAGCGGGTTCAACAAGCCCAACGATCCCGAGAACGCGCGCCGCAACGTGCCCACCGGCATCGAGAACAAGCTGCTCGACAGCCTCGGCCGTACGCTGACCACGGTTCCCGAGGGCCTCGAGATCCACAAGACGCTGAACCGCGTGCTCGACGGCAAGCGCCAGGCGTTCAAGACCGGCGAAGGCTTCGACTGGGCGACCGGCGAGGCGCTGGCCTTCGGCTCGCTGCTGTCCGAAGGCTACGGCGTGCGTCTGTCGGGCCAGGATTCGGGCCGCGGAACCTTCAGCCAGCGCCACGCGGTCTGGGTCGACCAGAACGACGAGCACAAGTACGTGCCGCTCGCGACCGTGCCGCATGGCCGCTTCGAAGTGCTCGACAGCCCGCTCTCCGAATACGGCGTGCTCGGCTTCGAATACGGCTACGCGATGACCGATCCGAAGACCCTGGTGCTGTGGGAAGCGCAGTTCGGCGACTTCGCCAACGGCGCGCAGATCATCATCGACCAGTACATCGCCGCAGCCGAAGCCAAGTGGCTGCGCGCCAACGGCCTCGTGCTGCTGCTGCCGCACGGCTACGAGGGCCAGGGGCCCGAGCACTCGTCGGCGCGCCTGGAACGCTTCCTGCAGCTCTGCGCGCAGGACAACATCCAGGTCTGCAACATCACCACGCCGTCGAACTACTTCCACGTGCTGCGCCGGCAGATGCACCGCTCGTTCCGCAAGCCGCTGATCATCATGACGCCGAAGTCGCTGCTGCGGCATCCGCTGGCGAAGTCGGAGCTCGAGGACTTCATCGGCAACAGCCACTTCCGCCGCATCATGTCGGACCGCACTCCGCCGGCCGACGAGGCGGTCAAGAAGCTCGTGCTCTGCTCGGGCAAGGTCGGCTACGATCTGATGGAAGCGCGCGACGCGGCCGAGCTCAAGGACGTGACCGTGGTCCGGCTCGAACAGCTCTATCCCTTCCCCGGCGAGCCGCTGGCGCTTCGGGTGGCCAAGATGCCGAACCTCGAAGAGGTCGTCTGGTGCCAGGAAGAGCCGAAGAACCAGGGCGCCTGGTTCTTCGTCGAGCACCTGATCGAGGAATCGCTCAAGGAAGCCAAGAGCAAGGTCAAGACCAGTCCGCTACGCCGGCCGCTCGGCCAGCGCCTCGCCCGCCACCGGCCTCGCCAAGCGGCACGAGGCCGAGCAGGGCGCACTCGTCGCCGATGCGCTGGGCCTGTCGGTCCGCTCCGAAATCCGCCGCCGTTCCGGCAAGAAGTGATCGCAGGCTAATCAGCTGTCGGGCGATCTAAGGAAGGTCCACGATGTCCAGCGAAGTCAAAGTCCCCGTTCTCGGCGAATCGGTCTCCGAGGCCACGATCGGCTCCTGGCTCAAGCAGCCCGGCGATCCGGTGAAGCTCGACGAGCCGATCGCCAGCCTCGAAACCGACAAGGTCGCGATCGACGTCATGGCCCCGGCAGCGGGCGTCATGGGCCAGCACATCGCCAAGGAAGGCGATACGGTCTCGGTCGGCGCGCTGATCGCCACGATCGAGGATGCCACCGCGGTCGCCGGCGCCGCGCCGGTCGCACCGCGCGACGAGAAGGCCGATGCCGCCCGCTTCGGACACGCTGCCGCCGAAGGCCGAGGATGCCGGCGATGCCGCCGTGCTCTCGCCCTCGGTGCGCCGCGCCGTGCTCGAATACGGCATCGATCCCTCGACCGTGCGTGGCACGGGCAAGGACGGCCGCCTGACCAAGGAAGACATCGTCCACGCCGCCCAGGCCAAGCAGGCCGCGCCGGCCCCGGCGGTCTCGGCCCCTGCCCCCGCGCCGACGCCGGCGCCCTCCGCCGCCCCGGCCGTTGCCGGCGAGCGCCGCGAGGAACGCGTCAAGATGACGCGCCTGCGCCAGACGATCGCCAAGCGGCTCAAGAGCGCGCAGGACACCGCAGCGCTACTGACCACGTTCAACGACTTCGACATGACCGAAGTGATCGCCGCCCGCGACCGCTACAAGGACCTGTTCGCCAAGAAGCACGGCGTGAAGCTGGGCTTCATGTCCTTCTTCGCCAAGGCCGCCTGCCTGGCGCTCAAGGACATTCCCGCGGTCAACGCCCAGATCGACGGCGAGGAAATCGTCTATTTCGACTACGTCGATCTCTCGGTCGCGGTCTCGGCGCCCAACGGCCTCGTCGTGCCGGTGGTCCGCAACGTCGACAGCCTGTCCTTCGCCGATATCGAGAAGTCGATCGCCGATCTCGGCAAGCGTGCCAAGGACGGCACCTTGACGATGGACGACATGAAGGGCGGCACCTTCACCATCTCCAACGGCGGCATCTTCGGCGGGCTCATGTCCACGCCGATCATCAACCCGCCGCAGTCGGCCGTGCTCGGCCTGCACCGCATCGAGGACCGCCCGGTCGTGCGCAATGGCGAGATCGTCATCCGACCGATGATGTACCTCGCGCTCTCCTACGACCACCGCCTGATCGACGGCCGCGAGGCAGTGACCGCGCTCAAGACGATCAAGGAAGCGATCGAGGACCCGACGCGGCTGCTGATCGATCTGTAACGGTCCTGACGTTGCGCGAAATCCTTCGACAAGCTCAGGATGATGCTTCGACAAGCTCGGCATGAGCGGACATTTGATGAATAACCCAACCCCGCTCAGCCTGAGCTTGTCAAAGGCCAAGTGCGACGGAGGCCTCAATGGCTGAATACGACTACGACGTCCTCGTCATCGGTGCCGGCCCCGGCGGCTACGTCGCGGCAATCCGCGCGGCCCAGCTCGGGCTGAAGACCGCCTGCGCAGAAGCCCGCGAGACGCTGGGCGGCACCTGCCTCAACGTCGGCTGCATTCCCTCCAAGGCGCTGCTCCACGGTTCCGAGCTGTTCGAGGAAGCCGCGCACGGCACGCTCGCCAAGTTCGGCGTCAAGACCAGCGGCGTCGAGCTCGACCTGCCCGCGCTGCTGGGCGAGAAGGCCAATGCGGTCAAGGACCTCACCAATGGCGTCGCCTTCCTGTTCAAGAAGAACAAGGTCGATTGGCTGCAGGGCCACGCCGCCTTCCGCGACGCGCATACCGTTGCCGTCGCCGGCAAGACCGTGACCGCGAAGAACGTGGTCATCGCCACCGGCTCGTCGGTGACGCCGCTACCCGGCGTCGAGGTCGACAATGCCAAGGGGCTCATCGTCGACAGCACCGGCGCGCTGGCGCTCGACCGCGTGCCCGCGCACATGGTCGTGATCGGCGGCGGCGTGATCGGTCTGGAACTCGGCTCGGTCTGGCGGCGGCTCGGTGCCAAGGTCACCGTGGTGGAATTCCTCGACGCAGTTGCTGCCCGGCATGGACGGCGAGGTCCGCAAGGAAGCGGGCAAGCTGTTCAAGAAGCAGGGTATGGAATTCAAGCTCTCGACCAAGGTCACCAAGGCCGTGACCAAGGGCAAGAAGGTCACCCTGACCCTGGAACCCGCCGCGGGCGGTGCGGCCGAGACGCTGGAAGCGGACTGCGTGCTCGTCTCGATCGGCCGGCGGCCGAATACCGAGGGCCTCGGGCTCGACCAGATCGGGCTCGAGCTCAACAAGCGCGGCCAGATCGAAACCGGCCACGACTTCCGCACCAAGGTCGACGGCGTCTGGGCGATCGGCGACGTCATCCCCGGCCCGATGCTGGCGCACAAGGCCGAGGACGAAGGCATCGCCGTGGCCGAGAACATCGCCGGCCAGATCGGCATCGTGAACCACGAAGTGATCCCGAGCGTGGTCTATACGACGCCCGAGATCGCCGGCGTCGGCCTGACCGAGGAACAGGCCAAGGAAGCCATGGCCGCCAAGGGGCGCGAGGTCAAGGTCGGCAAGTTCCCGATGCTCGCCAACAGCCGCGCCAAGACCAACCGCGAGACCGACGGCTTCGTCAAGGTTATCGCCGATGCCCAGACCGACCGCGTGCTCGGCGTCTGGATGATCGCCTCGGTCGCCGGCACGATGATCGCCCAGGCCGCCCAGGCAATGGAATTCGGCGCGACCAGCGAGGACATCGCCTATACCTGCCACGCCCACCCGACGCATTCGGAAGCGTTCAAGGAAGCGGCGATGGCGGTGCGCGGCAAGCCGATCCATATGTAAGGACCGGATGCGGGAGCTTTGGTGCGCCCGGTTTTGATCCCGATCAAAGCGCGGCGTCCAGACCGGCGGCAGGAGAAGCCGTCCCGTTCTGGAGAAGATCATGTTCGGCTTTGTCGGTTCCCATTTCGACGTTCTAGTCCTCGCTGCCTTCGGCCTCTTCGCTGCCACGCTCGGCTGCATGTCGGTCGTCGCGAACAGGTTTCCGCAGGTCCCTAGCGGCGGCCTGCGCTTCGCCGAGGATGGTGCTATAGCGGCGCGATGCCGCTGACCGCCCCTGGCCTTGCCGAACTCGTCCGCCTGCTCGATCTGTCCGGAATAGCCGTTTTCGCGCTGACCGGCGCGTTGCTGGCGGCGCGGCTGCGGCAGGACTTCGTCACCATGTGCTTCTTCGCACTGGTGACGGGTGTCGGTGGCGGATCGCTGCGCGACCTGCTGATCGGCGCGCCGGTGTTCTGGATCCACGACCCGCTGGTCGCGCCGGTCTGTCTCGCCGTGCCGCTGCTCGCCTGGTTCACCCCGCACAGTTGGTGGCAGGGGCGGCTGCTCGAATGGGCCGACGCTGCCGGCCTCGCCGCCTATTCTGTGCTGGGGACAGTCAAGGCACTGGGCTACGGCGTGCCGCCGGTTGCCGCCGCGCTGATGGGCGTGATCACCGCCTGTGTCGGCGGGATCATCCGCGACGTGCTCGCCGGCGAACCCTCGATCCTGATGCGGCGCGAACTCTACGTCACCGCGGCGGCGCTCACTGCGACGCTGGCCGTCGCCGGAACGCTGCTGCACCTGCAGCCCGCGCTGGTCTGGACTGTCGCGGCGGCGGCCGGCTTTGCGCTCCGTGGAGCGGCGATACACTGGGACCTGTCGCTACCGATACACGGCAGCAAACAGGCCGACTAGAGCCCGCTGACGCTCCGCACGCGGCCATCGCCGGCAACGGAACAGGAAAAGTCGCTACCGCCCCGCATACGGCCCGAGACGCGCCAACCGTCACCGTCGCGGTTGACCGCCTCGATGCTGTCGATCGAACGCGTGCCGCGCTCGACCTCGCCAACGCAGGCGTCGACCGCGCCGTCGACGCTGAGCCCCGAGCGCCAATTGCTGCCGCTCGGCGCATAGCTGCCGCGTTCGCCGTTCGGAGTATAGCCCGCGCCATCGTCGCGATAGCTGCGCTCGTCACGGTAGCCGTCATCGCGATAGCCATCGTCACGGTAGCGGTCATCGGTACGTGCCTGGCGGTCCTTGCTCGACTTGCTGGCGGCAGCGGCGATCGCGGCAATGCCGCCGAAGATCAGCAGACCGGCGACGACATCGCCGCCGTCGATCCCGTCGCCGTGACGATGCCACCCGCGCGCCATGGCCGGCGAGGCGGTGAGCGAAAGCGCCGCGGCGGCGGCCAGCGCAGTGGCAGTGCGCGAACGGAAAATGATCATGGCTGCAACCCCTTGAAGCCCGGATCATCATGCCTGGCACGACATCGCTTTCGCAAGTCTGAACCGACGGGCAAATACCCGGTGTTAACTACGCCCCGGTAAGACGGTGCCATGGTATTGGCGCTTCCCTTCTCACCGGTGATCGGAACGGTCCTGGCGCTGACCGCCATAGAGCGCTTCGCCAAGCCCGCGCGCAGCGACTGGTGGATCAACCTCCAGGCCTGGCTCCTGCTGGTATTCACCGGCCTTGCCGTGCATCCGCCTTTCGAACTGCCCGCCTGGCCGGCGCTGGTCGATGGCGCAGCCCTGCCCTTCTGGATCGCCTTTCCCGCGTTCCTGGTCATCACCGATCTCGGCGAATATCTGTTCCACCGCGCGCAGCACCGCATCCCGCTGCTATGGGCCATGCATTCGCTGCACCATTCGGACCCCGACATGTCGGCGATGACCACGCAGCGCCATTACTGGGCCGATCCGCTGATCAAGAAGCTGACGATATGGGCGGCAGCCGGCCTGATCCTGGCACCGACGCCGGAGATCGCCGGGGCCACGGCACTGGCATCGCTGTGGAGCTTCTTCACCCATTCGCGGCTGCCGGTGGACATCGGCCGCTGGTCGTGGCTGATCAATACGCCGGCCTATCACCGCCGCCACCATTCGAGCCTGCCCGAACACTACGACAGCAATTTCGCCGCGATCTTCCCGATTTTCGACGTGATCTGCGGCAGCTACCACCGGCCCGACGGCTTCCCGCCGACGGGCCTCGCCCGCGCGCCGCAGAACCTCGCGGAGCTGATCGCCTGGCCGCTCTACTACGACCAGGACGACGAAGCGCCGGCGGACACCGGAGCGATCAGGGCGTAGCCTTCAGCCCGGTCCATTCCGCGAGGAAAGCCAGGATGTCGGCGCCTTCCTCGATCGCCTTGTCGGTCGGCTTGCCCGAGCCGTGGCCGGCACGCGTCTCGATGCGGATGATCTGGGGCCGCGTGCCGAGATGGGCGGCCTGCAGCGCAGCCGTGTACTTGAAGCTGTGGCCGGGGACGACGCGATCGTCGGTGTCGGCCGTGGTCACCAGCATCGCCGGATAGGCCGTGCCCGGCTTGATGTTGTGATAGGGCGAATAGGACCGCAGGACGCGGAAATCCTTCTCGCGATCGGGATAGCCGTAGTCGTCGACCCAGTAGCGCCCGGCGGTGAAGCGATCGAAGCGCAGCATGTCCATGACCCCGACCTGGGCATTGGCCGCGGCGAAAAGGTCGGGCCGCTGGTTGACCACCGCACCGACGAGCAGCCCTCCATTCGAGCCGCCCTGGATCGCGAGCCCGCCCTTGGGGGTGATGCCCTGGGCGATCAGGTACTCACCCGCGGCGATGAAATCGTCGAACACGTTCTGCTTGTTGTCGAGCCGGCCGGCATCGTGCCACTCGCGCCCGTACTCGCCGCCGCCGCGCAGATTGGCCAATGCGAAGGCACCGCCGGCCTCGAGCCAGGCCATGCGGATCGAGGAGAAGCCCGGAGTCAGCGCCACGTCGAAACCGCCGTAGCCGTAGAGCAAGGTCGGCACCGGCTTGCCCGCCGTGGCGATCGCCTTCTTGCGGACGATGAACATCGGCACCCGGGTGCCGTCCTTCGAGGTGTAGAACCGCTGGTCGACGTCGAAGGTGCGCGGGTCGAAGCCCAGCTTGGGTTCGGCAAAGGGGCTGGATTCGCCCGTCGCCAGGTTCATCCGATAGATCGTCTGCGGCCGGTTGAAGCTGGTGAAGGCATAGAAGGTCTCGGGATCGCCGGGCTTGCCGCCAAAGCCCGCCGCCGTGCCGATGCCGTTGAGCGAGATCCCGCGCACCGAATTGCCCTTGAGATCGACCACGAGTGCCCGACTTGAAGCGTCCTTGAGGTATTGCAGGACCAGCTGGTTGCCGATGATCGTGCCTTGCTGCAGCGTCTCGGCCGACTGGCGCACCAGTTCGCGCCATTCGGGCTGCTTCGCGCCGATGTCGATGGCCATCAGTCGGTAGCGCGGTGCATCCTTGTTGGTGACGAACCACAGCACCGTGCCCATGCCGTCGACCAGCTTCCAGTCGTGGTCGAAGCCGTCGATCAGCGACTTGGTCTTCCAGCCATCACGCGAACGGCGGGCGAGATCGATCGTGTGCAGTTCATAGCGCGCATCGGTACCGAGCGAGCTGGTGATGACGGCGATCCGCCCGTCCTGCGTCACCGCGGCGCTGTGGCCGCGCTCCGGATGATCGGGCGTCGCATAGACGAGCTGGTCCTGATCCTGCGGCGTGCCGAGGCGGTGGAAATAGATCGCCTGGTCGTAGTTGCGCGCCTGGAACGCCTCGCCCTCCTTGGGCGCGGGGAAGCGCGAATAGAGGAAGCCCTCCTCACCCACCCAGGCGAGATCGGTGAACTTGGCCCAGCGGATCTCGTCGGGCATGACCTTGCCCGAGGCGACGTCGAGCACGCGCAGGATGCGCCAGTCGCTGCCGCCGTCCTGCACCGAATAGAGCAGGTGCCGGCCGTCGTCCGATGGCTTCCAGGCATCGAGCGCGGTGGCGGCATCCCTGGCCCAGGCGTTGGGATCGATCAGCAGCCGCGGTTTGCCGCGCAGCCCCTTGCGGACATAGAGCTGCGCCTGATTGAGCAGCCCCGAATTGCGCGTGTAGAAATAGTGCCCGCCCGCCTTCACCGGCAGGCCGAAGCGCTCGTAGTCCATCAGCGCACGGATGCGCGCCGCGAACCAGGCATGTTGCGGCAGGCCGTCGAGATAGGCCCGGGTGACCTTGTTCTCGCGCGTCACCCAGTCGGCGACTTCGGGATCGGTGCGGACGTCGTTTTCGAGCCAGCGATAGGGATCGGCAATCGTCTCGCCGAACAGTGTCTCGACCACGTCGCCGCGGCGGGTTTCCGGATAGGGAATGGATGTCATGTCCTGAGCGGATGCACCTGCGGCTAGGGTCAGCCACGCCGCGGCGAGCGGCGCGAGCGGGAACCGGGGCATCCTCTTCTCCAAATGCAAAAGCGGCCGCGAGCCTAGCACTCGCGACCGCCTTTGCAATGTCATGTCCGAGGCCGAAGCCGCGGAGAAGGAACTCACGCCTCGGCGAAATCCTCATCCTCGACCATCACCGGGCCCGAATCCTGGCCCTTGGCCGAAACGTCGCGGTCAACCAGCTCGATCACGGCGATCGGCGCGGCGTCCGAAGCGCGGTAGCCGGCCTTGATGATGCGGGTGTAGCCACCGGCGCGCGAGGCATAGCGCGTGGCGAGCACGTCGAACAGCTTGGCGAGTTGGGCGTCGTCCATCAGGCGCGACTGCGCGAGACGGCGGTTCGACAGGCCGCCGCGCTTGCCGAGCGTGATCAGCTTCTCGACGTAGGGCGCGAGTTCGCGGGCCTTGGCCGTCGTGGTGGTGATCTGCTCGTGCTTGATGAGCGCCGCCGACATGTTGCGCAGAAGCGCCTTGCGGTGGGAAGAGGTGCGCTGCAGCTTACGGCCGCCGTACTTGTGACGCATGTTTCGTACTCCGTTCGTTAAGGGCCCGTATCAGGTAGCCCAGACCAGGCAGCGCTCGAGGTGGCTGCCGAACACCTTTGCGGTTCTCACCCCGGCCGTCGCCGGGGTGAGACCTTGGGCCATCAGCCGAGCAGTTCCTGCTCGAGCTTCTTGGCCATTTCCTCGATGTTCTCGGGCGGCCAGCCCGGGATGTCCATGCCGAGGCGCAGGCCCATCGAGCTCAGGACTTCCTTGATCTCGTTGAGCGACTTGCGGCCGAAGTTCGGCGTGCGGAGCATCTCGGCCTCGGTCTTCTGGACCAGGTCGCCGATGTAGATGATGTTGTCGTTCTTGAGGCAGTTGGCCGAACGCACCGACAGCTCGAGCTCGTCGACCTTCTTGAGCAGGTAACGGTTGAGCTGGTTGGTGTCGCCTTCCTCGGCCGGAGCCGAAGCGGCCATGCCGATCATCGGCGAAGCGCCGATCGGAGCCACGTCCTCGAAGTGGACGAACAGCGCGAGCTGGTCCTGCAGGATGCGGGCAGCGTAAGCAACCGCGTCCTCGGGGGTGACCGTGCCGTCGGTCTCGACGGTCAGGCTCAGCTTGTCGAAGTCCAGCTCCTGACCGATACGTGCGTTGTCGACCTTGTAGGAGACCTGGCGGACCGGCGAGTAGAGCGAGTCGACCGGGATCAGGCCGATCGGCGCATCGACCGGGCGGTTGCCCACGGCGGGGACATAGCCCTTACCGGTGTCGGCGGTCAGCTCCATGTTGAGCGTCGCACCCTCGTCGAGATGGCAGATCACGAGGTTCTTGTTCATCACCTCCATGTCGCCGGTGACGGCGATGTCACCCGCGGTGACTTCGGCCGGGCCGGTCGCCGAGAGCTGGAGACGCTTCGGACCTTCGCCCTGCATCTTGAGCGCGATCTGCTTCACGTTGAGGACGATGTCGGTCACGTCCTCACGCACGCCGGCGAGCGACGAGAACTCGTGCAGCACGTTCTCGATCTTGATCGAGGTGATCGCGGCACCCTGCAGCGAGGAGAGCAGCACGCGGCGCAGCGCATTGCCCAGCGTCAGGCCGAAACCGCGCTCGAGCGGCTCAGCAACGAAGGTGGCGCGGCGCTTGGGGTCGTTGCCCGCCTTCACCTCGAGGTTGTTGGGCTTCTTCAGTTCCTGCCAGTTCTTGATGTTGACAGTCATAGGTGTCCCCTAATGAATTTTGGGCCCTGGGGCATTTCTTACGGCTGCGGCCGCGTTCCCGAGCGGGTCCGCGGCCGATCCGAAATGCGGCGGAAGCGAACCTTCCGCCGTAAAGCTCGATCAGACGCGGCGGCGCTTGGAAGGCCGGACGCCGTTGTGCGGGATCGGCGTGACGTCGCGGATCGAGGTGATCGTGAAACCGACGGCCTGGAGGGCACGCAGCGCGCTCTCACGACCCGAGCCGGGGCCCTTGACCTCGACTTCGAGCGTGCGGACGCCGTGCTCGGCGGCCTTCTTGCCGGCGTCGTCAGCGGCGACCTGCGCAGCATACGGCGTCGACTTACGGCTGCCCTTGAAGCCCATCATGCCGGCCGAGGACCAGCTGATCGCATTGCCCTGGGCATCGGTGATGGTGACCATCGTGTTGTTGAAGCTGGCATTCACATGCGCGATGCCGCTGGTGATGTTCTTGCGCTCGCGGCGCTTAATGCGCTGGGGTTCGCGTGCCATGATCGGTATATCCTGTCGTGTCTCGGTAAGGGAAGTGATTCGCTTCGGTCCGCTCGTCCTGAGCTTGTCGAAGGAGACTTACTTCTTCTTGCCGGCGATGGGCTTGGCCTTGCCCTTGCGGGTGCGGGCGTTGGTGTGCGTGCGCTGGCCGCGAACCGGCAGGCCCTTGCGGTGACGCAGGCCGCGATAGCAGGCCAGGTCCATCAGACGCTTGATGTTCATCGCGGTCTCGCGGCGAAGGTCACCCTCGACCGTGTGATCGGCGTCGATCGTCTCGCGGATGTGCAGCACTTCCTGGTCGGACAGGTCCTGAACCCGGCGGCGTGTGCTCGATACCCAGCTTGTCGACGATCTGCTTCGCCTTGGCGCGGACCGATACCGTGAATATAGGTCAGCGCGATGATCACGCGCTTGTTGGTGGGGATGTTCACCCCGGCAATACGAGCCACTTAATTCTCCATGCTCCACAGGGCTGACATCAGGTCCGAAGACGGACTGGCGCATCCCCATCTCAACGCGTTGTCCACCTACAGGAACACAAAGGCAAAAAGCCGTTGGCGCGCAACACTGCAATGCGCCGGCCGGACTCAACCGATTTCTGTCGAATGAAGGGCGCGCTTAGGGCGATTTCGCAAGCAGTGTCAACGCCGCGATGACGAAAAGCCAGGCCCGCCGAACGACTTCGGCGAGACCCCGCTTGCTGGGCCAGGCCATACAGGATCGCCGGGACGAGGTCAAAGCGAGAAGCGGTAGCCCACCTGCGGGATCCAGCGACCGCTTTCCATGCCGGGCTGCGGCTTGGGCTCTTCGCCGGGCGGCTTCGGAGCCGGCAAAGTCTTGCCGGCGGCGCCTTGGGCCCGAGCTTGCGGCAAGCCGGGTCAGTTGCTCGCCGATACCTTGTCGACCGCCGGGACGATCTGCTCGGGCTTGTAGCGCATGAAGCCGCCGACGACGTATTCCAGGTCAGCCGGGTGTCACCGTCGATGGGCTTGAGCGTGATTGTCAGCGTGCCCATCAGCGCCTCGGACTGAGCGGGCCCAGCGCGCCGGTCATGCGCAGAGCCTGTCGCGCTCGACGAAGACGACGCGCATGTGCTCGACCCCGCCGCGCGGGTGAAGCCAGCCCTTTTCGCCCCATTCCTCTTCGGCGCCCGGCAGCACTTCGCAGAAGCAGCCGCCGGCGCGCGGATCGAGGCTGAGGTTCTTGGCATCGCCCGAGAAGCTGTGCGCGCCGTTCCACCAGTCGCCGGACGACAGCGCTAGCCTCTCTTACCAACGGGCGCACGACGAACCGTTGCGCGGACTCGGCGCTGGCCGGCAGCGCAGAGACAGCGCGAGGGCGGCCAGAGCGAAACGCCGCATCTGCCCCCTACCCCCTCGTCCGGCCTAACCGAGGATCGTCTCGATCGGCTTGGTCACATCATCCATCTCGGCCATGCCGTCGACGCGGGTGACGATACCACGCGCTTCGTAGATCGGCAGGATCGGCGCGGTCTTGGCGCGGTATTCGGCCATGCGCGTGCGCACGGTTTCCTCATTGTCGTCGGGCGCGGCGCTTGAACTCGTGGCCGCCGCACTTGTCGCAGGTGCCCTCGACCTTGGGCTGCTCGAACTTGTCGTGATAGCCCTTGCCGCAGGTCGCGCAGGTATAGCGACCGGTGATGCGCTCGACCAGCGCGTCCTCGTTCACTTCGAGTTCGATCACGTTGTCGAGCTTGCGGCCGCGGCCGGCGAGGATCTCATCGAGCGAAGTCGGCCTGCGCCGCGGTGCGCGGATAGCCGTCGAAGATCACCCCGGTCACGAGCGACAGGCTGGCCAGCTTCTCGTCGATCATCGCCGAGACGATCTCGTCCGAGACCAGCTCGCCGCGAATCCATGACTCGGCCTTGACCTGGAGGCCGAGCGGCGTGTCAGCCTTGCGCGTCTCGCGCAGCATGTCGCCGGTCGACAGCTGGACCATGCCGCGGCTTTCGACGAGCCGCTGTGCCTGGGTGCCCTTGCCCGCTCCCGGCGGGCCCAGCAGGATGATATTCACGTCTTATCGCCCCTTATCGTTGCGTGGCGCGTGCCAAGGCGCTCTCGACCCTCAGCGCAGACGGCCCTTCAGCTTGGCCTTCTTGATGAGATCACCATACTGATGCGCGAGCAGATGGGACTGGATCTGCGTGATCGTATCCACAGTCACGTTGACCACGATCAACAGGCTGGTGCCGCCAGCGACAGGAAGGGGATGCCGGTCTGCGCGATGACAGTATTCGGGCAGGATGCAGACGATCGTCAGGTAGGCAGCGCCGATCACCGTGATGCGGGTCAGCACATAGTCGAGATACTTCTCGGTGTTCTTGCCCGGACGGATGCCGGGGATGAAGCCGCCGTTCTTCTTGAGGTTCTCCGCCGTCTCTTCCGGGTTGAACACGACAGCGGTGTAGAAGAAGCTGAAGAAGATGATGCCCGCGGCATAGAGCACCATGTAGACCGGCTTGCCGTGACCGCAGGTACTGGTTCAGCGCGACGACGAACTGCGCCGACCGCGGTGTCGGGCGAAAGCCCGCTTGCCGGCGAACTGGGTGATCGTCAGCGGCAGCAGCAGCAGCGAGCTGGCGAAGATCGGCGGGATGACGCCGGCGGTGTTCATCTTGAGCGGCAGGTGGCTGCGGTCCGCCTGCATCATGCCGCGCTGGGTCGCACGCTTGGGATACTGGATCAGCAGGCGCCGCTGGGCGCGCTCCATGAAGCAGATCAGCAGGACCATGCATACCAGCAGCAGCAGCATGCCGACGATCGAGGAAGCCGTTGACCGAACCGGTGCGGCCGCCTTCGAACAGGTTGGCGATCGCCGTCGGCATCTGCGCGACGATGCCGGCCATGATGATCAGCGAGGTGCCGTTGCCGATCCCGCGCGAGGTGATCTGCTCACCGATCCACAGCAGGAACATCGTGCCGCCGACCAGCGAGATCAGACCTGCAACGTAGAACAGCGTGCCGGGATCGACCGCGAAGCCCTGGACTTCGGCGTTCTTGAGGATGGCGAAGCCCTGGACGACGGTCAGCAGCACGGCGCCGTAGCGCGAATACTGGTTGAGCTTCTTGCGCCCGAATCGCCTTCCTTCTTGAGCGCGGCCAGCGACGGATGGAGCGACGAGGCCAGCTGCACGACGATGGAGGCCGTGATGTAGGGCATCATGCCCAGGCTGATCAGGCTGTAGTTCGACAGCGCGCCGCCCGAGAAGATGTTGAAGAAGTCGAGGATGCCGCCCGCGCTCCGATCGAGGAACTGCTTGAGCGCCACGGGATTGATCCCCGGCAGCGGCACGAAAGTGAGGAAGCGGAAGACGATCAGCGCACCGACGGTGAACCAGATCCGCTTCTTGAGCTCCGTCGCCTTGGAAAAGTTGGCGAGACTCAGATTGCTCGCGATATTGTCGGCGCGTGATGCCATCGGGGTAGTGAGCCTTGCATGATTGCCGGTGTGCTACCGGCTAGCCTATGCCCATATAATGCCGAAGTGCGGATGTCGAACCCCTGTGGTCCAACTGTCCACGCCCTGTGATGATGGGGCCTCGTTCGGCGCACGAGACGCCTGACCGAAAGCGTGAGGCCCCCGCTTTCGCGAGGGCCCCGATGCTTAGACTTGGCGGCCTTGGCCTTGTTCGCCTCGCGGCGAGCGGTCTTCTTCTCGTGCTCGCTCGGGCCGGCCTCGGGCACGGTCACCGAACCGCCGGCCTTCTCGACCGCCTCGCGCGCGCCCTTCGACACGCCGGCGACCTTGAAGCTGGCCTTGGCCGAGAATTCACCCTTGGCGAGGAGGCGAACGCCGTCCTTGCCGCCGCGGGCCAAGCCAGCGGCCTTGAGCGCGGCGTGGTCGATCTCGGCCTTCACGTCGAGCTTGCCGGCGTCGATCGCCTTCTGGACGAGGCCCAGGTTCACCTCGGCATAGTCCTTGGCGAAGATGTTGTTGAAGCCGCGCTTCGGGATACGCATGTGGAGCGGCATCTGGCCGCCCTCGAAGCCGTTGACGCTGACGCCCGAACGCGCCTTGGCGCCCTTCTGGCCGCGGCCGGCGGTCTTGCCCTTGCCCGAGCCGATGCCCCGGCCGACGCGCATGCGTCCCTTGCGGGCACCATCATTGTCACGGATTTCGTTCGAGTTTCATCTGTCTGCACTCGCTTTCGCTTTGGTCGCGCTTGGTTGGAAAGGCGGCCCCTTAGGCGAAGCGAGGCTTGCTGTCACCCCCTTTGGACTCGCCCGCCTCGCCGGTGGCGCCCGCGCGGCGCGCGATGCGGCAGACGCCAGGCCTCGATTCCATCGTCGAGGAACCGCACGACGACCCAGGACAGCGCCAGGGTGACCGCGATCACGGCCAGCGTACGTAGGCTGGGCCGAGCCGCGAAGATGCCCGCCGCGGGGATGATCGCGGTAACCAGGAAGTGCGAGAGATAGACCGGATAGGACAGTTCGCCGACGGTGCGGTCGAGCCGCGAATGGCGGGTCCAGCCGTGGATCGCGGGCAGTGCAATGGCTACCAGCAGCAGCGTGCCGATGCGCGCGGGCGAGAAGAAGGCCGCGTCGGGCCAATCGCCGAGCAGCCAGGGATAGGCGGCGAGCACGAAGGGCAGGCTGATCGCCAGCAGGCGCGCCTTCGCCCCGTCCCAGCGCTCGGGCCGCGCCGCCCAGGCCTTGTAAGCGAGCACGCCGGCCAGGAAGAGCGCCAGCTCGAAGGGAAAGAAGCGGATAGAGACGGGATCGCCGCTGTAGCCCAGCAGCGCCGCCGCGATCCGCGCTGCGATCGACACGGCCATCAGCAGCGCGATCTGCCGGGCGGGCCGCCGCGCTATGAAGGGCACCAGCACATGAAGTAGATCTCGAGCGCGAGCGACCAGGGCCATCGGGATCAGCATGAAATGAAAGGCGTCGCGCCCATCGAGCCTGAACGGATGGTCGGTCCAGACGAAATGCCCGCCCTGCACCGCCAGATGCAAGGTCAGGTCCTGACCCACCACGGTGACGTTGAGCAGCGCCATGAACAGCTTCTCGGGCAGCGAAACCATATGAAGCGAATTCCCGGATTGATTCCGCCGCGAAATAATGCACCGGTGTCGTTCAGCTTTTTCAAAAGCCTGAGCATTTTGTTCGATATTAAGTCGATATACTCAAAGCATTTGTTTAGCTCTGGCTGCTGATTTTGCATTCTGCCAACCCGGGCCAGGCCTAACAACGACGTGATCGGGCCCCTCAGGTCGTGACTTGATCTATACAGGAACGTGTCCAGCCCTTTGTCGGTTTCTAACAGTTTTGTTAGCGTATCCTGCAATTCGCGAGTTCGTTCGGCAATCAACCTTTCCAGATTTGAGTTAACGCGATGAAGTTCCTCGTTCACTGATTTAACTTCTTCGTATGCGTGTTCAAGTTTTTCATTTTTGTCATTGATTTCCTCTTTCTGAGTGGCAATTAACTCTGTTCTCAGCTTTACCAGGTATTCCAGTTTTCGTTTTTGTTTGAACAGAAACCTTGTGCGGACATGAATGATCGTCAGCAGCATGAGGACAATAGCGGTAGCGAAGGAAACTCTGACTGATAACCGTTGATACCAGCGTGGGTGGACCGTAATGTTTAGACTGGCTGTTTCAGTACGCCATTCACCGTCGTTGCCTGATGCATTTACTTTCAACCTATATTCACCCGGAGGAAGGTTGGTGTAGGTGGCTGTTCTATTTTCATTAATCATGTTCCAGTCACTGTCAAAGTTTTCGAGATAGTAGCGATACTTGTTCTTCTTAGGGAATCTGTATTCAAGGCAGGAGAACTCGATTGAAAATACATTTTGATCCGGCAGGAGGGTGATGCTTTTAGATTTTAGAATACTTTCTTTAAGGATCCCCGTTCTGTCATTGATATTAACGTCATCGTGAAAGAGTGTAAGTCTTGTAAAAACGACCTTAGGCATCTTCGAATTCTCAACAACATCGTCTGATTGAAAGATGTTCAGGCCATTGGTCCCTCCAAAGTAGTATACACCTGATGAGCTCTTCAGGCATGCTCCTTCGTTGTACTGAAGACCCTGAAGGCCGTCGGCTTCGTCATAATTGTAAACTTTCTTAGAGCGCGGGTCGTAAGAATGAAGACCATCAAAAGAAGCAAACCAGATTTTACCAGCATGATCTTCAAGTATGGAGGGTACACTGGATTCGTTGAATTCAGGGATGAGTTTCTGAGAGTGGAATCTATCGGGATCAAATCGAATCAACCCCTTATTGTCAGTCCCGATGAGAACATCTCCTGCGGCATCCAGTTCAAGATCCAAAATTTCATTTGACGGAAAGCTGGTGGTGTCTTCCTTGTAGTGCAGGAATGATTTGAAGGTATCGGTCTTAGTGTCGTATCGATGGATCCCTGCCAGCCGCGTACCCATCCAAACATACCCTTCCTTGTCCTCGACCATAGCAAAGACGGAGGCAGTCTGATTAGTTACAAGACCTCCCCGCGGAATGGTAAGTCGCCTGAACTTGCCTTGCTTCGGAAGAAATTCGTCGACCCCTCCTAGTTGTCCTACAAAGATTCTTCCGTTTCGCGTCTGCAAAAGCGACCAGACGTGATCGGTGCTTATGCTGGTGGTGTCGCCAGCTTCGTGCTTGTAATGAGTAAACCGATCGGTACTTGTATTCAAATAGTTTAATCCCCCGGCATAGGTACCAATGAGGATATTGTTCTCTCTATCGACGAGTAGTGATTTGACGACGTTTGTTGTGAGAGAATTTCTGGCCGACGGAGAATGCAGATAGGAGTCGAATTGTTTTGACAGCGGATCAAATCTGTACAGGCCGGCGCCATCAGTTCCGATCCATATCTTTTGATTCTGGTCCTCGACGATGGCCAGCACAGAATTCTTTCCAATTGCCTCCATGCCTGCGTTGAAGAACTTGTAGTGCTCAAATCTGGGTTGTGTACCCGATATGAAAGTCAGACCCGCTCCAAACAAACCAATCCAGTAGTTGTTCTGGTCATCAATAAAAACTTTTTGGACACTACCATGATCAAGTATCCGATTTTCCCGCGACCGTATCTTTGCAAACCTGCCATCCCCTAAGTGTCGAAATAAGCCCTCGCCATCTGTTCCTACCAGTAATGATCCATTGCGGTCGAGTTTCAGGGTGGAGATAGTATTGCTTCCTAATGCCGTTGCATCATGCTGCTTCGGTAAATATTCAAAAGAACGATCATGTTCATCATCCAGACGCAGAACACCGTCTCCAAGCGTTCCAATATAAATGGTATTCAAAGAATCCTGAATGATATCCACGATCAATGCAGCGGATAGCCCTCCTTGCTCCGTGCTTTGATGTATGGTATGTTCTACGCCCGAGTTGCCGATGATGTTAATTCCTTTGCTGGTGGCCACCCATACTTTACCATACCGATCTTCGAACAAAGCATTAATCGCATTGTCGACAAGCCCAGTGCCATCAGGTTCCTGAAAGTATTTTGTAACTGTCAGTGTTGACAGATCTATTTTGTTCAAACCCCGATATGTTCCGACCCAAAGATGTCCGGTTCGATCTTCCATCATACATAGAATGGTATTGTGACTAATCGGGTTTTTGCCGGTTGCCAGGAAGGTTTTAAAGCTCTCTGTATTACTATCGTAAAGATTTAGCCCATTGTACGTTCCAACCCAGAGCCTACCCATTTCATCCACCAGCAGATATCTTACGACATCGTTACTCAGGCTGGTGGAGTCTTTGTCTGTGTGATAGAATTTCAGGAAAGTGTATCCATCAAAGCGATTCAGGCCGTCTCCGGTACCGACCCAGATAAAACCGTCCTTGTCCTTCACTATTGCCGAGATATTGTTTTGAGACAGCCCTTGCTCTGTAGTGAAAGTGTTGCTAAAAAGCGAATTGATTTGCCCCGGTACTGCTTGTGAAGAAAAGACAATCCAAAAAATCAGCACCAATTCAAGTGCATATTTTGCTCTTGGGTAGATGAAGATACAGGGGAACATCGAAGCGGGTATTTCGACTTACCTAATATCGTCAATTATAACGGTGGAACAATGGGGGTTAGTGGGACTTCACACTATATGCTGATACATGGCAAACAGCTTCCAGAACCGTCGCGTTACAGTGAAATCAAATCGCTCTCTCTTGAAATCATTTAACACGAGGTCGATCTTCTCATCTTTCATCTCATACCTGCCGATCATGAGTTCACGCTCTGCAACGAACAGTCCGGTCTTCTGTTGGCAGAGGTGGATGTTTTGCTGCGTTACTTCTTCAAAGATCATCACGTCGTTTAACTGGTATTGAGGAAGCGATTCGTGATGCGGTATGTTGGGATTGAAGCTCAACGCCAGCATGCTGGATTTGTTCACCTCCGGCAGGATCAGCTTTGGAAAGCTGTCGAAGTCATTAAAAGAGAGTTCCTCATAGCAGCCTTTCAAATAAATCGCATCGTTAATGAAAGGGACGCTCCTCAATTGAAGATTGATGATATGCTTTTCATCTTCAATTAACTTATCCCCATTATACTTGAGGATCTCATGTATGGAAAGCGTTTCGGCGATAAACTGGCTTAGCGGAATGCTAAAATGATTGGCAATTTGAACCACCGTTTCTATCCGGGGCTCTGCGCGGTTCTCTTCGTACGACGAGATATTGCCCCTGGTAAGCTCAAATAACTGCGCAAACGCTTGTTGGCTAAGCCCTTTCGCCGTTCTGATCTTCTTAATATTGGCACCGATCCTCGTCATTTGCCAAATATAATTGTAATTTTCATTAACACAATGCTAACATTTTTTGCAACATCCCCGTTTAATCAGTAGATTTACTTTTGCCAGCAGAACCTACCCGCATGAATCATTTTGAGACCATCGAAGATTTCGCAGTCCGGCTCAATTGCAGGATCCTGTATAAGAATGAAAAGAATGGCATTCTCAAAATCGACAATCAACCCGACGGCATTCACAACCTCATCCTGGGTATTGCTCCCCCTATTCTGATCATGGAGCAGTTCCTCTTTTCGTTTCGTCAGGACAACCTGACAATGTTCAAAAAGCTGCTTCAAAAGAACCGTGACACAATTCACGGCGGATTCGTCATCAATGAGGAAGGAGACAAGGTTCTCTTTCGTTATACCATGCAGCTTCAGAACATCGATTTCAACGAATTTGAAAGTGCGCTTAATTCTCTGGGATTATTAATGAGCGAGTTTTCGCAGGAGATCATTGATTTCTCGAAGCTCTAGTTTGCGACGCTACTATTGTTTAAAACATAAAAATTATCAGTCATGAATATCTTCAAAAGACTTTTCAGAATAGGCCAGGCGGAGATCCATGCCGCGGTTGATAAGATGGAAGATCCCATCAAAATGACAGAACAGGGCCTTCGTGAACTGCGAACTGATCTCTCAGAGGCAACCGAAGCTTATGCGAAAGTAAAGGCGTTGGCTATCCGAACTGAGAATGACCAGGTGCACTGCCAGCAGGAGTCAAGAGTTTACGCTGAAAAGGCTATATTAATCATGCAAAGAGCTCAGTCGGGTCAGGTGGACCTTGTGAAGGCTGAAGACCTTGCGCGTGAAGCACTTTCAATCCATAAAAAGTACTACCTGGAATCAGAGGAATTGGGCCTTCAGGCTATTGCTTTGCAGCAATCGTCGAAGGAAATGCTGCGCAATACCGAGATTCTGAAGGAGAACATGGAGAAGTGGGAGAAGGAATTGCGAACCCTGCGCGCAAGGGTTAAGGTTAGCAAAGCGACTGAACAGGTAAACAAACAACTTGCACAGGCCGATAGCAACGGTATCATTACCATGCTCGAACGCATGAAGTCGAAGGTTGAAGACCAGGAAGCGTTGTCAAAGGCTTATGGAGAAATCGCACGCGACAAGAATGACAAGAAAGATGAACTGAACAGCCTTCTGAAGAACGATTCGTTGTCTGTTGAAAAAGACCTGCAGGCGATCAAAGAAAAATTAGGTATATCGTAATACCGTTAACGACTGTAACTACTGTACGTGCCGATGTCAAACATATTCCATCTGCTGTTTAATCCGCTGAGCAACGCCATTATGACGGTGCTTACCGGCGTGACTGCTCTCTATTGGATAACCACCTTCATCACAGGCGACCTGTTTGGCGATGCCGGAGTGGATGGAGATGCTCACCTGGGTGGAGCAGATCTGGACACCGATGTAGATAGCGCTGACGTTGGTGGCGACAAGTCCTTTGTGCAGAGTGCACTCGAGTTTGTGAACATCGGAAAGGTGCCATTCATGGTGGTATATTCCGTTTTTAAGTTCATCGCCTGGATTATTACGCTTGCCTCATCGGTATTTCTTGGACTGGCAGCCTGGGGCTGGAAGTCCGTTTTCATTCTTGTTCCCGTCCTGTTTGTCGCATACCTCATCACGGCGTACGCAACAAAACCATTGATAAAAGTTTATGAAGCCATGGGTTACAATGGAGAAGAGTCGCAGGATTTAATGGGCCGGATTGCAAGGATGAAGTCCAGCATCTCCGGCGATAAGATCGGCGCAGCAGAACTGAAGATTCAAAGTGACATCATTCGCATCAACGTTAAGAGTAAGACAGGTGAGTCAATTGGTTATGATGCAGAAGTGATGATTGCCGGCGAATCGGATGACAAAAAGTTCTACCTGGTGGTTCCGGATATTAACCTTTCCAACATCGTTTGATTGTATAACACGTATATAATAAATCCCCTTCGTTAAACCCTAAAATTTCCTATTGCTATGGACGTACTTGGCGGCATTGGCTTATTGCTGATCGGTGGAATTGTGTTCTTTTTTTTCATTATCCTCTTTGCATTTGCAAGCTTCTACAAGAAGATACCGCACGGCAAAGCAATCGTACGTACCGGTGTGGGTGGAGGTAAGGTTGCCTTCAACAAGGGTATGTACGTGATTCCCGTTCTCCACAGGATGGAGATCATGGATATCTCAGTGAAGAAGTTGCAGATCGACCGCCTTCAGCAGGAAGGTTTGATCTGCAAGGATAACATCCGCGCAGATATCAAGGTCGCTTTCTTCGTTCGCGTCAATAAAAGTATCGACGACGTATTGAATGTCGCGCAGATCATCGGTACTGCGCGCGCCAGCGATGTCGAAACGCTGGAGAATCTTTTTGAAGCAAAATTCTCAGAGGCGTTGAAGACCGTGGGTAAAAAATTCGATTTCATCGAACTCTATGAAGCACGCCGTGAGTTCAGAACTGAAATCCTGAATATCATTGGAACCGATCTGAACGGTTATATCCTGGACGACTGCGCGATCGACTATCTCGAGCAAACGGAGATAAAATTCCTTAGCCCTCAGAACATCCTCGACTCTCAGGGTATTAAGAAGATCACCGAGCTTACCGCAGAGCAAAATGTAAAAGCTAACCTCATCAAGCGCGAGGAGGAAAAGATTATTAAGAAGCAGAATGTAGAAGCGCGGGAAGCGATATTGGAACTTGATCGGCAGATGGCCGAAAAGGAGGAGAAGCAATTCAGGGAGATTGAGAATGTGCGTTCCCGCGAGCGCGCCGAAGTGGCTAAGGTCAAAGAGGAGGAGCGATTGAGAGCTGAAACTGTGCGCATCAAGACCGACGAATCACTCGCCGTACAGGAAGAAAATAAGCTTCGTCAGATCATCATCGCAGAAAAGAACAAACAACGCACCAACGCAGTAGAAACGGAACGCGTAGAGAAGGATCGCGCGCTGGAAGCTACGGAACGTGAGAAGATTGTAACGCTGGCTCAGATCGAGAAGGAGAAGATATTAGAAGTAGAGCGCAAAAATATTCAGGACGTCATCCGCGATCGCGTGCGTCTGGAGAAGGGTGTAGTGGAAGAACAGCAGGGTGTAAAAGACTTGCAGGCATTCCGCGAGGTTGAACGCAACAAGACCGTTAACCTTACGCTTGCTGCTCAGCAGGCTGAAGAGAAACTTATTCATACAGTGAAGGCTGCAGAAGCGGAAAAGAAGGCAGCCGAAGAGAAGGCGAAACAAATGATCATCGATGCCGACGCCAAGAAGGAGGCTGCGGTGAAACAGGCTGAAGCCCGTAAGATCCTGGCTGAAGCTCAGGCGCGTGAAGAAGCGACGATCGGTTTGTCTGAAGCAGAAGTGTTGATGGCAAAGGCGGAAGCTGCTGAAAGACAGGGTATCGTTGATGCTACAGTTATTGAGAAAGTTGCTGAAGCGAAACGCAAGGAAGGATTGACGCAGGCCGAAGTCACGAAGGAGAAGGCACTTGCTGAAGCTGCCGGTATCCAGGAGAAGGCCGAAGCGATGAAGAAACTCGATACGGTTGGTAAAGACCACGAGGAATTCAAGTTACTGCTGGCAAAAGAAAAAGACATTCAACTCGCGCAGATCAATATTCAAAAAGACATCGCTGCATCACAGGCTGCAATATTGGGTGAAGCGTTGAAGTCTGCGAGAATCGATATCGTGGGAGGGGAGACAATGTTCTTTAATAATATCGTTAACCAGATCTCGAATGCGAAAGGCTTCGATCGTTTGATCAATGAAAGCGAGAACGCAACTCAGCTTAAGAATGCGCTGTTGGGTGATGGCGAGAATCCCGGCGACCTGATGGATCGCATCAAAGGCTTCGCGGAGAAGTACAATATAACTTCGAACGATATCAAAAACCTGACCATTTCGAGCCTCATTCTGAAAATGCAGCAGAAGAGCTCCGATGAGGATCGTCCATCACTGTTGAGCCTTGCAAACCTGGCCACTAGTTTGGGGTTAGCTAATAAGAAGCTGTAGTTTATCATCAATCTTCTCCATTAACGTGGAGCAGCCGCAGGATGAAACCAAATTATCGTCCTGCGGCGAATTGATGATTCAATTTTAATGAACGAAGATTCATCAGCGTTTATCTTTTTCGAATGGCAGGTACTGAACAGACGAATACAATACTGGATACCGGAACATACGAGATCATCCGGAAGCGACTGGATGAACAACGGTTGAACCTGCTGGACAGGCTGGCAAAGTTGAATAATGCCCGGAAGGAGATATTTAATTCAACTGGGTTCCAGCTGGCCGGCAATCAACGCATCACCACGCTCAACAGTGGTGTGGCGCGGGGCATCCTGGCCTTCGGCAATCTTACGATCTTCGGTTACAACGTTCATTTCGGTCTACGCGAGAACATCAAGCTCAGCGATGTTTTCAGCATCTATAAATTCACGGGCGATCACTTTAATCCGGAACCGCTCACGCTGATTGAAGATGACAACTTTATCACCGACTTCAGCAACCTTTACAAGTACTATCGCGATTCGATATTCGCCAGGTTCTTCAGGAACGAGAACTACGTTTACATGATCTTTCAAACCAGCAAAAGCCCCGACGACAGGAAGGCTTTTAAATGGTTGATCAAAGACGACAAGCTTGTTTATGTTGATGACAGAAGTGTACATGAAGTAAAGAAGGCCCCGCAGTTTGAATTCGACTGGATCCGCACCGATCTCAACAACCGGCGATTGGGCGTCCATCCGCATATCTCAATTTTAGATAAGGTATTCATCGAGGCGGTTCATGGCGACATAACCTTCAAAATTGAAAACAACACAGATTCCGGCAGAGGAATTTATAGTGAGCCGGTAACTAACAAGGATCAGCAACTGGATGATGCGGAGTATCACTATGCCGACATTGGCAATCTGATCCCGATCAAGATCAGGCCATATGGCGAAAGCTTTCGTGCCTACATCTTTAACGTTCGCACGAAGCAGGTACTTCCCATCAATAGCCTGCTCGATGCCGGTGTGCTCTTACCCGACAATCACGGCATCATCTTTCCGAGCGGCTACTACCTGCAAAGCGGAGAGCACAAGATCTTCGATCTTCAGATCGCGGACCTGGAATTTAATAACAGCGTCGCGTCACCAAACGGTGAAGACTTTCTATTCGTCTTTTATCAGAAGACAACGAATACCTATGTGCTGATGTCGTACAACATGATCGGTCAGCACGTAGAGACTCCGATCATCTGCAATGGCTTCACCATCTTCGATGATGGGATGCTGGTTTACTTCAAATCGGAAAACGAAGCAGTAAGACATCACCAGGTGCAGATCTGGCAAACGCCATATACGGCAACGCTCAAAGAGAATACAGCCATGATCAACAATGTGCTGTATAAGATCGGCAACAAGGACATCGTAAGTGCGATGAGCGAAAGCCAGGAGGTGATTCATCTCCTGCAGAAGGAAGACAGCTATGAGGATCTTTACGAGGACATTCACAAGCGCGCCAACGACATTGTAGACTCCTATTTCTGGCTGAAGGATACTGGCACGTTCGATATCGCTGCTCCGCTGAGTCAGATCAGGGATATTGCCAACACGGCCATCGATGAGTTTGCAAAAGTACAGGCTCAGCGTCAGCATGCGAAGGACAACCTTACGGCTATGCAAAAGCGCGTCGATCAGCTCGTGATCGATGTGAAGGGCGCCACGATCACGTCGCTCGATCAACTGGTTAAGCTGCTTGCGTCGACGCGAAGCATGCAGGGTGCAGTAATCGATTTGCAAAACATCCGGTACATCGATACCAATGGCGTCAACGCATTAAAAGAAATCCTCGCTCAATACAACAGTTCACTTTCGCAGGACACGGTCCAGTTCCTTTTAAAGGATGAGGCGCTTGTACCATACGAAGCAAAGGTTGCAGAACTGAAGAAGGCCGCCGGTGGAGTTACCAAGGTGATCGATGCGCAGCCTGTTGAGCAATCGATAAAAGAAATCTCTTCTGGCCTTGAAATGCTGATTGATATTCTTAACAGCCTGAAGATTGAAGACACCACGCAAACGACGCGCATCGTCGAAAAGATCTCGCTGATCTTTGCGTCGCTGAACGAAGTGAAGGCTGAGTTGGTACGCATCACCACCAATCTGCGGTCACAGGAATCGACGGGGCAGTTCTATGCGCAGCTTACGTTGCTTGATCAGAGTATCGTGAACTTCCTGGATCTCTCTACGTCGCCGGAGAAGTGTGAGGAGTATTTCACGAAAGTGAGCATCCAGGTTGAAGAGCTTGAGAGCAAGTTTGCCGACTTCGACGAGTTCATCGTGAAGATAGCAGACAAACGCGATGAGGTGATCAAGGCGTTCAACGGTAAGAAGGAGATGCTGATCGCGCAGCTGAACAAGCGCACGACGGCACTGGAGCAGATCGGCTTGCGTGTATTGAAGAACATCGAGAACAAGGCGCAGTCGTTTAACGATAAGGAAAGCATTTACGCATTTTTCTCGACGGATCTGATGGTCGACAAGGTCCGTAACCTGATGGTAGAGTTGAAGGACCTCGGCGATGTGGCAAAGGCGGAAAATCTTGAGAACCTGCTGAAGGTTTCTCAGGAGACGGCCCTGCGCAATCTCAAGGACAAGACCGATCTCTTTGCCGACGGCCAGAACATCATTGCGCTGGGTACCTATAAGTTTATCGTCAACAAACAGGTGCTGGATCTCACGATCGTCCGAAAGAATGACCGTCTATATTATCACCTCTTAGGTACCAGCTTCTATAAAGAAGTGACGGATGAGTCGCTCTACAAGCACCGCGCAATCTGGGAGCAGGAGTTGGTTTCCGAGAATAAGGATATCTACCGGTCTGAATACCTCGTTTATCAGACGTATCTCGAGAGTTTACAGCAGAACGATCAATGGAACTATGAAACGTTCCTGAACGATCGCACCGAGCGTGACTATGGCGCAGCATATCTTAAAGGAGTTCACAACGTGGATGCTGCTGCTATTTATCAGGGACTTAAAAAGCTTCAGAACGAGTTGGGTATCCTCCAGTTTGCTCCGGCAGTACGTGTAGCGGCACAGTTGTTCTGGTTTGGGTTGGATGAAGCGTCACACGTAAAGCTTCAGCAACTGATCATCGCAGCTTATTCGATCCAGGAGAGTTTCCCTCAGAGCAAACGCGCAGTATTTGTGGAGAAGGAACTATCGGGCCGGTTTGCGCAGTCGAAGGTTGCCTACGAACCGGTGGATGCAAATGAAGTTGCCCAGTATTTATACCTGGAGCTTTCAGTGGCAAGACATTTTACCTGCAGCCAGCAGGCGCTTCATCTTAAGAAAGCATTCGATGAGTACCTGGTTGCTCAGAGAAGGACGGCACTGTTCCTGAATGAAATGAGCAATCCTGGTTTCGATACCATGGAACGTTTTTACATCATTCAGAGCTGGTTGCACGCATTTCTTCAAACACGCACCGGAGTTTCGGAAACACAATACGTCGACGAGGCGTGCTGCCTGCTTCTGTTCAAGGACCATGCATATAAGGAACGACCTGCAGCGGATTCGCTGGAGCTTTTCGGACTCAAAGGAACGCACGCCGTAATTCACGGCGAAGGAAAGTATACACTCAACTTTCATCTCTTCATGAAGAAGATGCGAAGCTACTTCGACACGATCGTACCTGCGTTCACTTCGTTCAATCAGGTGAAGGAACAATTAGTGCAGGGATATCGTCAGCAGCTGAAGATCAGTGAGCTCGAGCCGAAAGTGTTGAGTTCGTTTGTTCGTAACAGACTGATCAATGAGGTATACTTTCCGTTGATTGGCGCCAACCTGGCCAAGCAGATCGGTGCTGCCGGCGACGACAAACGCACGGCACGCATGGGGATGCTGTTGCTAGTATCACCTCCGGGCTATGGTAAGACTACGCTGATGGAGTACCTGGCGAAGACTATGGGACTTCACTTTGTGAAGATCAACGGTCCGACGATCGGGCACAACATCACGTCAATAGATCCGCAGGAGGCCACCACATCCGGCGCCCGTGCTGAACTGAAGAAGATCAACCTCTCTTTTGAGATGGCCGACAATGTAATGTTGTACGTCGACGACATCCAGCATTGCAGTCCGGAGTTTCTGCAGAAGTTCATCTCTCTCGCCGACGGTCAGCGGAAGATGGATGGCATCTTCGAAGGAGAAAGTAAAACCTATGACCTGCGCGGAAAACGTTTCTGCGTGGTGATGGCGGGCAACCCGTATACGGAGAGTGGCGAACAGTTCAAGATACCCGACATGCTCGCTAACCGCGCCGATGTCTACAATCTTGGAGACGTGATTGGAAGCTCCGATCAGTTGTTCAGACTCAGCCTGATCGAGAACTGCGTCGCTGAGAACAGATATCTTCAACGGATCAGCAATCGCAGCTTCGACGACCTGTATAAGCTGATCAGCTATGTTGAGACGAAGAACGACCTGTTGCCAGAGTTGGAAGGTAACTACAACCAGCAGGAGATCGACGACGCCATCGCGGTGCTGAAGAACATTATGAGAATCCGCGACGTGGTGATGCTGGTGAATCAGCAATACATCGCCAGCGCGGCCATGAAGGATGCCTATCGCACGGAACCCCCGTTCAAGTTGCAGGGCTCGTACCGGAACATGAACAAGATGGCCGGCAAGGTTGTGCCGCTCATGAATCCGGAAGAAGTGAACACATTAATCCTTTCTCACTACGAAGGAGAATCCCAGACACTGACTTCAGACGCGGAAGCAAACCTGCTCCGTCTGAAAGAAATCGCGGGCTTTCTGAATGGCGCGGAGGTTGAGCGATGGAAGCAGATCAAGGAGATCTTTGTTAAGAACAACAAGTTTGGAGTGCTAAACGAGGGCGACGCGTCGGGACAAATGCTGATACAACTGAGCTCGTTTAACGAACACCTCGAAGCCATCGCGAAGGCACTGCGAGGAACTCGTAACTAGGTATCAGTTGTTGCAGATCGCGGCAGAATGATTTTAAGTTTTCTGCGCTTCACATCGTGTACATAAGGACAATAAAAAAGCCCGCTTATCAGGCGGGCTTTAGTTCTTAAGATCCGGTAATTATCGACCGTTGATTGCCTTACCCATCGACCTTAAGTAAGCGTGAGAGTTGGCGTACCTGTAATAATTATATCCGCGCTGACTCTTATTCCTTTTAACATTGCGCACTTTACTATTCGTCTTCGTCGAAGTGTGAGCCTTAGTTGATTTAGCACTCTTGTTACTCGGTAGGGGAGAGTCGCCAGAGGCGTAGCTATGATTGTACGTGAAGATACTCGCACAAATCAATACAAGCATCATTAACTTTTTCATGGGTATTTATTGGTTTTTGGGAATGAGTTTATCGTCAATGTTCTTTCGAACACTTATGTTTTTTAGTCAAACTGAAATGTTGTCTTAGAGAAATGCGCCTGACAAGAGGCGGAGGAAGAAGCGGTTCGCAGAAAGCTCGCCGATGAAAAGTGTGGTTACACGCCGATTAGTTGTTAGTCTTTCAGATAATAAGAATGTAAACGAGAGTTAGTTCGGCGCGTTGCTAACTATTTCAAAATCTTTTTTGAGCGACGTACGTAGTGGATTCGCATCCTGAAAAATGTGCCTGCTGATGCCACCAGGGCACAGCTGTCACTTACCGCATCCATCGCAAAGGGGTTTGCGAACAGGAGATATAATATTCAAATCAACACTTACTATCAACTCCCTGCTCCCTGCTCACTTTTACATTTTACATTTATCGTTTTACATTTTGCGGTTAAAAACAGCACGTCCGCTCGTGATTTTTATACTGAGTCCTAAGTCTGGAGTATTAGGTGTTAGTAGTGTTAGTCTTTAGCAAAGGCCTAAGGGCATTTGGAAGCTACTGAAAAATAGGGATCAATCAGGTTACTGTGCTTTGATCGGAACAACGAACTTGACATCCGACCATTCAAAGACAGCATCAATACCACCATCGCCTTCAATTAGCGTAATAGTGTATTGCTCGACAGGTGAACTCAAATGTTCAGTGGGAACCTTCGTGTGCAAAACATCCAGACCGTAGTCGGGTTCCATTGCACCCCATTTACCGAGCTCTGAATTCAAAGCGATATCAAATTCATTTGCGGCAGGAACGGCGTACATTCTGTAAGTACCGGCTTTCATCGGCTGGTCATTAAAAAGAAAGTCTTTGTTAACCGTTATCTCTGTCGATTCATTGGCACCAAGTCTCCAGTATTTCCCATACGGTTGAAGTGCACCTTGTTCTTCCGAACCAAAGATCAGACGCCCCCGAACGGACGGACGGCTATAAGGTATCGACACAGTCAATCCGTTAACGGTTAACTCAGTCTTTCCAGGAGGACTTAATGTTCGGTTTCTGTAATTGAGGTACACGAATCCGAGGACAAGCGCAGCGACCACTACGATTATTCCAATGAGTATCTTTTTTTTCACGATAACAATTTAACGATTTCCTGTCGATTACGAAGCATTGCCACCACGCCGGCAATTGAATGATTGTGACCTCGACTCTATCCGATACCCAGATCAGCAGCACGGTTCATCACTATCAATCTTCCATTTCCAATAGTAAGTTAGCGATGAGTGCAGTCCATCCGGTCTGATGCGAGGCGCCCAGACCCTGTCCTGTGTCTCCATGAAAAAACTCATAGAACAGGTGATGATCTTTAAAATGCGGATCACGCCAATGCGTCTGATGCTGTGCGTGATACTGATACTGTCCTGCGTCATTACGCTCGAAGATTTTCAATAGTCTTCGGGTAAGCTCGTTAGCAATTTGTTTTAGGGTCAGCTTCGTTCCTGACTTTGAAGGGAACTCGACCGTATATGAGTCTCCGTAATACTTATGATATTTTCGAAGACAATTAATAATCAGATAGTTTAAAGGAAACCAGATCGGTCCGCGCCAGTTAGAATTGCCTCCAAACATTGAGCTGGTGCTCTCCCCAGGTTCGTACTGAATGCTGTAGGTGTGCCCATGGTATCCGAAAACGTAAGGATTGTCTTTATGGCTCCGGGACAAAGACCGTATGCCGTAGTCGGATAAGAACTCGGCCTCGTCTAACAGCCTTTTCAAAAGCATGTCCATTCGGTCGTCCATAATAATGGCAAACAGATAATTCCCATCCTTATTCTTGCGCTCCATGTCAGATATGATCCGGGTGAGGTCTGGTCGCGTTAACTTGATTACCTCAACCCTGGTATTGAACTGATGGAGATTTCTGAATACGCTGGTGTTGATAATCTCTACGGCCAGCAAGGGAATAATGCCGATAAGGGAACGGATCTTCAGTCTTTGAGTTGTTCCATTTTCAAACTGAACAGCATCGTAGTAAAACGCATCCTCTTCGTCCCACAGTGAAATATCACGCTTGCCGATATGATGCATAGCCCATCCGATGTTGAGCAGGTGCCGGAAGAACTTTGCAGCCGATTCTTCATAGGCCTTGTTATGTTGTGCCAACTCCAGCGACATACGCAGCATGTTAATAGCATACATCGCCATCCAGCTTGTAGCATCTGCCTGTTGAAGTTTTTTTATTCCTGGTGGCATGTGATTTCTATCAAACACGCCGATGTTATCAAGTCCGAGGAAACCACCTTCAAAGATGTCAGTTCCGTTGGCATCTTTCTGATTGACCCACCAGGTGAAATTCATCAACAGCTTTTGAAAAGCTCTCTCGAGAAAGTCCCAGTCGGGTACATTCGTTTTTTTCTTGTCCGCTTCATATACGTACCATACACCCCATGCATGTACCGGAGGATTCACATCGCTGAAGTTCCATTCGTATGCGGGAATCTGTCCGTTCGGATGCATGTAGTACTCCCGGAGCACAACCAGCAGTTGTTGCTTGGCAAAATCCGGATCGATGTGCACGAAGGTTGCCGCATGAAAGGCAAGATCCCAGGCGGCAAACCAGGGATATTCCCATTTATCAGGCATCGAGATAATATTCCGGCAGGTGAGATGTTGCCAGTCATAGTTTCGCTTTTTGGTTCGCGCAGGTGCAGACTCACTGGGTTCTCCGAACAGCCATTTAAACACATCGAGGTAATAGAATTGCTTTGTCCATAAAAGACCACTTATCGAACTCCGAAGCAATGCCTTATGTTCCGTGGAAATGTTTTTCGGTGCAAGGTCATTGAAGAACTCATCGGAATCTCCCTTGCGCCTGATGAATATATCATCGAAGTCGGCCCACGGATCTTCCACCTGATTCTTGCTGAGTCTGACCTTATACACCTTAGACGCTCCTGGCCGAATAGTTTCCTTCATCCATATGGCTGACTTGGTTCCTTTCTTCTTTGGATTTACCGTGCTCTGATTGTTAACTACAAAGTTGTTAATGCCATCCTTCACAAAGGGCGAGTCATTGGGCGTATTGTAAACGCGCCGGTTGTTCGTTTCATTGTCACAAAACAATTGTTCACCTTCCTGGTGATAGAGAAAGAAATCTCCATTACGGCCTGAACTTGTTCGAATGCAATTCTGTGTATGAGAGATAATCTCTGGCTTGTTAAACCGGGGATTGTGTCTCCAGAAATTACGAAACCACAGTTGTGGCAGCACATGAATCCTGGCAGCTTCTGGTCCGCGATTGAAGACTGTGACCTTCATCAGGATGTCATTCATTTCATCCTTGGCGTATTCTATGTAACAATCGAAGTAGCGGTTATCTTTGAATACACCTGTGTCAGACAACTCGAATTCTGTGCTGACGCGATCGGTTTGGTTCCCTTTCAATAGCTCGCGGTATGGAAACTGCTCCTGCGGATATTTGTAAAGGAAGCGGCAATAAGAATGTGTGGGTGATGATTCGAGGTGAAAATAAAGTTCTTTAACATCCTCACCATGATTTCCTTCTTCGTTTGTCAATCCAAAGAGTCGCTCTTTGAGGATGGCATCTTTTCCATTCCAGAATGCTGGTGCAAGACATAGAATCTGATCTACATCACAGAACCCTGCTATTCCATCTTCACCCCACCGGTAGGCGTAACTCCTGGCAAGATCGTGAGTAATGTAGCTCCAGGCATTTCCATCCGAACTGTAGTCTTCTCTGACGGTACCCCATTCACGTTCTGAAATATAAGGTCCCCATTTCTTCCAATTCTTATAGTTGTTCGAGCGGGAGAGTCGCCCATGTTCTGTGGTATCCATCTTGTGATTTAGGCCGGCTCTGTGACACGTGGTTAACAACACCACGTAAACAGTTGTTAAGTAATATAATGATTGGCGATCAGTTCGTAAACATGATCAGCCACGCCTGTCGACCGGATACGGCGATTGGTGCAGCAGATGAAAGGCGGCTTCCTGCTATTTCATATGTGTGCTAACGTTTGTTGTTTCTTGATTAGCCTCGGAACGCTGGCCGTGAAAAAGAATGCACACCTTATCAAAAACGTTTATGTCGTGTTCAGCAAATTGCCAGACCACTCCTTCTGGGCGCGATATGCGCACAGGTTAACCAGCGGGTGACATGCCTGAACGGCTTCCATGCACCCACCGCATATAGAAGGATACACCAATTGTGGGTACGCTTTCCGAGTTAATTCTTCCTAACTTAAAAGTCAAAAGCCAATCCTCTCATGACCACCCACTATCGCTCAGCCATTCGCCATCTGTTCAAGAACAAGACGGCTGCTTTCCTGAATATCGCCGGCATAGCTATCGGCATATCAACGTGCCTGTTGATCATGATCTGGGCGCAGCGTGAGTGGTCCTTCGACGATTTTCACACGAACGTCAACAACAAGTATAGGGTTTGGAATACATTCAAAAGCGAGAGCGAGACCTTTTCACAGGCGCCATCGTGCGTTGCCCTGGGAGCTCAGGCCCCTCAACATATCCCTTCAATCGTGAGCTCATGCCGGATCTTTGGAAACAGCTTCAAGCTCCGTTATGAGGATAAAACGTTCTTTGAGAACAATGCGATCATTGCTGATTCCAATGTGTTCCGCTTCTTCAACTTCCCGCTTCTCAAAGGAGATCCGGACCAGGTTCTGCGCACACGGAATGAAATTGTATTAACTGAACGCGCGGCCATCAGGTACTTTGGTAATGCCGACAACGCTTTGGATAAAATACTAATGGTAGATCAGACTCCCATGACGGTCACGGGCGTAGCGGCAAACCCTCCGGTTAATACGCACATCCAGTTCGACCTGGTCGTGCCATTTGAATGGCTTCGCCTATATGGCCTCGAGAACTGGAAGCAGGACGTAAACGACATGTGGGTAGGAGGATGGCCGCATACTTATGTGGAGATCAGCGATCCGTCAAAAAAAGCAGAAGCGGAGTCGGCCATCAATGATATGGTGGCCCGTTTTGCAAAGAAGGAATGGGAGAACAATAAGTTTTCCTATCAGTATTTCATGCAGCCGGTCCGCGATATCCATTTGCAATCTTCGCTCAGGTATGATTCAGCAAACAACGGCAACCAGACAACGGTGCGGGTATTCGTAGCTGTAGCGATTTTTATTCTTTTGCTGGCATGCATCAACTATATCAACCTGACAACGGCTACAGCGCTCGTGAGGGCCAAGGAAATCTCACTGAGGAAAGTCGCGGGCGCAAGCCGCCAGCAACTGATGCGGCAGTTCTTCTTGGAAACGCTGATGGTAACGACAATATCCGTGGCCATCGGTATACTATTGCTTTCAGGTATGCTGCCGGTATTCTCGGCATGGATAGGACAACCATACGTTTTGGAGTTTACAACAACCAACATTGTTGCTGTAGTTGGATTCATACTGCTTATCGCAATCTTTTCCGGATTCTATCCATCAGTTGTTCTTTCGTCCTTTCAACCCGTTGCAACGCTGAAGGGCCGGTTCGCTCACAGCAATCTTGGACAGGCACTGAGAAAAGGACTTGTCGTTCTGCAGTTCACAATATCAACGGTATTGCTGGTGTCCATTCTTGCCGTGCATGAACAGATGGAATTTATCCGCGAAAAACCGCTCGGCTATAAGAGCGACGCGGTGGTTGCAGTAAACTTTAACGGAGAAGAGAGCGTGAATAAACAATATCAGGCCATTAGGACCGAGTTACTCTCAATGCCGTTCGTCGAAGCCGTAACTCTTCACAGTTCTAATGTAGTCGGTGGTTTAGGTAACGGCTGGATCGATACCGAAAACAATGATGGGAAAAAGGTAACGACAAGTATCTATCGCCTGGCCGCAGACGCGGATTACTTTGACACCTACGGAATGGAACTAGTCGCTGGTCGCGTTTTTGAACGCGGTACAGCAGATACAACCAAATCTGTTTTGGTTAACGAAGCAGCAGTGAAAATGTTGGGATGGCCTTCAGCTCAGGATGCCCTGGGTAAACCTTTTGGATCAGGAGATAACATCAAAAAAGTAATTGGTGTTGTAAAAGATTTCCACTTCGAAAGCCTGCACAAAAGCGTAGAGCCTTTGCTCATCGGTCATGTCCACGGTGGAGGAACTATTTCCATGCGCATTGAACGCGCCCATATCCGAGAGGGACTCGACCATCTCAAAGCCGTGTGGTCAAAGCGTTCACCTGATGTTCCGCTCAATTATTCTTTTGTCGACGAATCATTACAGGCTCAATACGGACGCGAGCAAAAGATGGAATCGGTGTTTTACATCTTTGCCGGTTTGTCGTTCCTTATTGCTTGCATGGGCTTGTTCGGCCTCTCTACATTCATGATGCAGCAGCGCGTTCGCGAGATCGGTATCCGGAAAGTGTTGGGTGCTCCTGTAGCGGGTATTGTTGTGCTGCTCACCACTGATTTCTCCAGGCTGGTTTTGTTCTCTTCCGTGATTGCGCTCCCGATTGGATGGTTCGCTATGCAGCAATGGCTTCAGACCTTTGCTTATCATACGACATTAACCTGGTGGATATTCGTCCTTGCGGCAGTTATACCTGTGGCAATTGCACTGCTAACCGTGAGCATGCAGTCGGTCAGAACCGCATTGATAAATCCGGCACGAACGCTTAGAACTGAATAATAGTTCTGGCCACTTCGATTGAACGCAACCATCAACGCTGCCTCTTATGAAGGAAGCTTGCACCACTTTGGTTTATTAGCGCGGCTCTACGCGATATCCCAGTTCGGCAGCGTGTTTCGCTCTATCGATGTAAAAACTTCGGTCGCGGGGTGCCCACGTATCGAGACCATCGACGTAACGGTTGAACATGCTGAACGCTGCGGCAATCAAAACGGTATCGTGAATCTCACGATCAGTCGCCCCAAGTTCTCTCGCCTTTGCGATCTGATCTTCTGTAACATGCTTGCCACCTTTTTGAACGCTCAGGGCAATTGATAAAAGCGATTTCAACTTTTCCGGGATGTCAGCCGAATTATAATCTGCTTTTACGCCGTCGATGAAAGCCATGTCGCATTGCAAATAATGCTGCGCCACTCCTCCATGTGCGTTCTCACAGAAGAAGCAGTCGTTCGCAGATGACACTACTGTAGCGATGAGTTCACGCTCACCGCGCGACAAAGAGTTCTCACCGCGCATCAGTGTCTCTGTGAACTCACTCAACGGCTTCGCGATGTCGGGACGAATGGATAGTGGGCCGCGAATTCCGGGGATTCCTTCAGGTAGTGATATGTGTGGCATAGAAAAACCAAGATAAGATTATTTTTATCTTTTCTGTCACGCGGTATCTCCCTTGCAAAAAAACGTCCGGAGAGGATGGAATTCGCTTTGTACACTCTGTGTATCCCGGCAGTATGCCAACACCCACAATAATCTCTCAAATAGTTTAACTTAGAAGGGAAGACCACATCAAAACCTCTCCTTCAATGATTCGAGTTGCCCTATTCCTGGCGTTTTGTACGCTGGCTGCATGCGTGACGAAAGATCCACCATCAACAACTGCTGATAACAAGACGGGCCCCCAGGTTCCTGATGGATATGCAATTGAGGTTGCGGCCGATTCAACCTTGGTCGACTTCCCTATGTTCAGTACCCTCGATGAGTCCGGACGACTCTTTGTTTTTGAATCAACCGGAGACAAGTACAAAGAATCGAACGATGCCATTGACAATCCTCAATTCAGAATTAATCTTCTGGAAGACACCAATGCAGATGGCAGGTATGACAAGAGTACCATCTTCGCTGACAAGGTTGGATTTCCACAGGGCGGCGTATTTTATAAGGGCTCGCTCTATGCATCTTCTGCTCCTGACCTGATCAAATTTACAGACACCAACAATGACGGCGTGGCCGATCAGCGGGAGGTCATCTTGTCGGGTTGGGTGCTGAATGTAAATGCGAACAGTCTGGTAGGCCCATCGTTGTCACCCGATGGATGGTTCTACATGACTAATGCTATTGAAGGATTCGACGTGACCACGAAGGAAGGCGAGAGAATAGTAGGAGAGACAGCAAGAACATGGCGTGTAAAACCCGATGGAACGCGACTTGAATGGATATCGGCGGGTGGAATGAATAATCCTGTCGAGCTTGCATACACAGAAGCGGCCGAACCAATTGGCACGGAAACCTATTTCACCGAACCTCAGGCAGGCGAGCGGGATGCGTTGGTTTACTGGATTGAAGGCGGCGTTTATCCCAAACCGAATAACAACATCAGGCGCGACAAGCTTCCACTGACGGGAGAACTCATGCCCGTCGTTTCTAAATATTCACGTGTTGCACCTTCAGGGATTGGGCGTTATAGGCAGAAAGGATTAGGTGATGATTTCAAGGATAATCTTTTCAGCGCACAGTTCAATACGCATCGCGTGCTCAGGCACAAGCTGATCAGACAAGGCGCTTCATTTCGCACCGAGGACGAAATCTTTTTCTGGAACAACAGCAATGAGGATTTTCATCCAACGGATGTACTGGAAGATGCGGACGGCAGCCTGCTCGTTGTGGAAACCGGTGGATGGTTTATTAAAGGTTGTCCGTTATCGCAGGTGTCGAAGCCTCAGCTTCAGGGTACGATATATCGCGTTAGAAGGAAGGACGTGAAAAGAATTGATGATCCCTATGGCAATACAATCAAATGGTCAACGCTTCCGCCGGATGCACTCGTGAAGTATCTGGAAGACGCCAATCCATTTCTTGCCGATCGCGCCCAGCAGGCATTGGTTGATCGCGGCGATGAATCTGTCACAGCATTGAGAAAATTATCGACGAGCTCAAAGAATACCGATGCCAGGACAAAAGTGGTATTCACACTTTATAGAATCGGAACGCCTTCTGCCATGGACGGCGTTCGTGATGCATTAAAAGATCCGGAAGATCAGGTAGCCGTGGCAGCTGCGCGATCCATCGGCATGTCGAAAGACAAACTGGCAATTCCCGATCTGTTAAAGGTTGTCGATAGTGGATCCGATCCGCTCAGGAGACAGGCTGCAACCGCCCTTGGACAGATTGGAGATAAGCAAGCGGTAACCACACTGATCAATGCTTCGTCGAAAACCGATGACCGATTCATCAGGCATGCGATCATTCATGCATTGATATCCATCAACGATGTGAACAGCGTGCGCGCGAGACTATCAGACACATCCGCAAGGGTCCGTGAGGCTGTGATCATCACCCTCGACCAGATGCCCACGTCTCCGCTAACAGTTAAGGAGGTGACACCGTTTCTTTCACATGAAAATAAAAGACTGCAGCAGATTGCACTTTGGGCCGCTTCGCATCATCCCGGATGGAGCGCCGACATGATTGTCTTCCTCGACAAGCAACTAAACGCGAATGGACCACTGCCATCCAATGAGAAGCTTCTATCCGACATGTTGATCTCTTTTGGAAGTGATCCGAAGATGCAGAAGTATATCGGCAACAAACTGGGCAACGCAAGCCCTGACAGACAACTCTTTCTGCTTAGTTCAATGATGCGCATGAATATGAAAGAGTTTCCCGCGGTATGGACGTCCAGACTCGGTTCCATGCTGGATGGAAAGACCGATGCGGTGGTGAAGTCGAAAGTCATTGAGCTCATTCAACTGCGCAGCTTAAAATCGATCGACAAGAATCTCGCCGACGTTGCAAGCAGCAAACAAAATCCTGCGCCACTTCGGATGCAGGCCATCGAAGTTGTAAGTGCTGGCAGGTTGAATAGCGAATATTTCACATTCCTCCTTGAACAACTGACACAGAAAGGTGAAGTCTCAAATGCACAACAGGCCGCAGCTGTCCTGGAGAAGTCTGAATTGACAGATGAACAATTGAGAGGTCTTTCCGAAAAATATCTGCCACAGGCCGATCCCTTCATTCTTCCAAAGCTTGTAGCTGCCTTTCAGGGAGAACACGCTGCCGACATTGGGAAAGCTTTGGCCTCGACACTGGCAAACTCGTCGACACTGGATGGATATTCAGAAGAGCGATTGCTCAGCATATTTGAAAAGTATCCGGCGGATGTAAAGCCTGACGTTGACAAGCTGATCGAAAAACTGAACACCGTTCATGCAGACCGTATCAAATATCTCAAGGAGATCGAAGCAAATCTCGGCGATGGAGTACTTGATAAAGGACGCGTTTTGTTCTTTGGGAAAGCGACCTGTTACACCTGCCACAAGATAGGCTCTGAAGGCGGACAGTTCGGTCCTGATCTTACGTCGATACAACGCGACCGCTCCACGCATGACCTGCTCGAAGCGATTGTTTATCCAAGTGCTTCCTTCGTAAGAGAATATGAAACGTATAAAGTGAAAACGAGCGACGGAGAGCATACCGGTATCATCAGAAGCAAAACTCCGGATGAATTGATTCTGGCAACATCTCTTCAAAGTACAATCCGGATTCCAAAGGCTGACGTAAAGAACACAGAGCTGTCGGATGTCTCGATGATGCCCCAGGGCCTGGACAAACTGTTGACGAAGGATGAGATTGCAGATCTCATGGCTTTCCTGCTCGGGCAGGATCAGGATCCTGAAACAGACCAGCGTATTCTCAGACATACCGTAAATCAATAATATGGAAAGGCGCGAATTCTTAAGCCAAACGCTGGCCAGCAGCGCTTTGCTGGTAGGCACTCCGTTGGCAGTCGGCGTTGAAGGTGCAAAGGCGTTCAACATGAAATTCTCTCCCGACTTCGGAATATTTAAGGCTGCCTCCGGCGATAATATTGTGGACCAGATCAAGTGGGGATACGATCAGGGGTTTCGGGCATGGGAGAACACCGGGCTGAAGTTTCGTTCCGTAAGTGAACAGGAATCGATCAGCAAAACGGTGCAGCAGTTGGGGATGGAGTTCGGACAGTTTGTTGGTACGATGACCTTCGAGCATGTCACCTTTGCCGGCAAAGACGTATCAGCACGTGATGCAGTGCTGAAGGACATCAGGCAATCAGTGGAGATCGCGAAACGCATGAATACGAAATTTGTGCATAACGTATTGGGCATGGGCGATCCCAAACTTCCTTACGATTTTCAGATGGCCAACGCCATTGAATTGCTGAAACGGATTGCAGAGATCTACGAACCTCATAATCTCGTGATGGTGATGGAGTCTATGAATCACAAGATCGATCATCCGGGAATGTTCCTTCATACCATTCCTCAGGCTTACGCATTGGCGAAAGCAGTGGGCAGTCCGGCCGTTAAAGTGTTGTTCGATTTCTATCATGTGCAGATCGAGGAAGGCAACCTGTTAAAGACGCTCGACTATGCATACGATGAGATAGCCTACTATCAGCTTGCTGACAATCCCGGTCGCACGGAACCAACCACAGGTGAGATCAATTTTACCAATGCCTTGCAGTATCTGCACAACAAAGGATACAGGGGATTTATGGGACTGGAACACAGCATTAAGAAACCCGGCAAAGACGGCGCGCTGGCTGCACTTGATGCTTATCGCGTTGTTGATCCGAAAGGTTGAGAGATTACTCTGACACGCATCCGCCCTTCGTTACCTCCGCTCCATGCGACGTCCAGCATGATCCGTAGATGTCGCAGTAACAGATATCAAACTTCGTTCTTTTATAAACTTCCGGCGTCAGCACTGTCAGCTGTTTTGATTTCGACACCCTGAATAAAGTCACCTTCTCGCCGGGAGATAGTACGGCTTTATCTATAGAACTGTAGTAAAAGGTCGTAGAATCAAGCGTACCAAATATCCTCTCTAGATACTTTAACGTCGATACTTCCACACCATCTATCTGCAATGTCGCCGACTTGATGATTGCAGGACCTACACCTTTATTCATCACTGTAATATCAAACCCCTCAACACTGCTTATCGACATATCCCATTGCACATAAGGCCATACGGAGCTGTACTGCTGCTCGCGCATGATCTTCGTTTGATAGCCCGATACTATCGCGGTAATAACGCTGATGAAGATCGCCGAGATGGCCAGTATTTTGTCGGCGTCAAAACGCCGTGATGGCGGTGAGGGGTTGTCTTCCATAAGTATTAGGAAGATAACGCATTAAGCACAGCCCGACAACAGGACGAGAAAGTGTTGCCTCAGAAAGATGTAACGGATTTGTTGGCAACAGAGAGTTCGTGAAAGGATCGTCGTCAGTTGAAGGACTGTCTGAACTCCAGTGGCGATTGATTGGTCTTCGTCTTGAACAACTTGCTGAACGACTGCGAATGTTCGAATCCCAACTGAAAAGCAATTTCACTCACTGACAGATCCGTTGTCGATAACTTCTCCTTTGCTTTTTCGATGAGCTTTTCATGAATGTGCTGCTGCGTATTTTGTCCGGTTAAAGCCTTGAGCAAACTCCTCAGATAAACGGGTGAAACGTTCAGGCTCTCCGATATAGACTCCACCGTTGGCAGGCCTTTGCTGATTAAGTCTTCCTGATCGAAATATTCGTTGAGAAGTTTTTCAAGCCTGTCCAGGATCTGATGACTTGACTTTTTGCGTGTAATAAATTGCCTGTGATAAAAACGCTCGGCGTAGTTAAGCAACACTTCGATCTGAGAAATAATGATCTGCCCGCTGAACCTGTCTATGTTTGAGCGGTACTCCTGCTGAATCTTCTGAACGATTTCGTTCATCGTTTGCTCTTCCTTTTCAGAGAGGAACAAGGCTTCGTTTACGGAGTAGTCGAAGAACTCGTATTGCTTGATCGTTTTTGCGAGCGATGTTTTCCAGATGAAGTCAGGATGGATCAGCAACATCCAGCCCGTCCGTTTAGCATCGGCACGCTGATTCTTTTCGAGCTTCAGCAACTGATGAGGCGCCATGAAAGCCATGACACCTT
This sequence comes from Chryseolinea sp., assembly GCA_049840655.1. Taxonomy (GTDB): domain Bacteria; phylum Bacteroidota; class Bacteroidia; order Cytophagales; family Cyclobacteriaceae; genus Chryseolinea. The sequence continues at coordinate 384,121 of JASGJX010000009.1, read as the reverse complement.
CGTCAAAGTCGTATGATTGCTGACCATAGCGCATCTTGCCTTCCATGCCTCGCTTGACTGAGACAACGTAAAAGTCGAACAGAAGACCTGCGGATTCATCCACGGGTGATCCTTTCATTTTGGAATAGTCAACTACACTGATGAGCGGATGCTCCGGAGGCGGCAATCCACGCAGCGCGTGATATTCGCTGATGGTTTTTATTCGCACAGGTTCGTTTGTCGCCATTGCTCTGAGATTGCTGTCTCTATCTTAAAAATAATTCTTTCGCAGATCTTCCAGTAGTCCGATGTGCGTTGGTTTCCAGCCCAGCATCTCCTGTGTTTTCAAACCGCTCGCAGGACTATCAAACGCGATGAACCTGCTCATCCATTCAAAGTGTTTAATGGCTTCTTCCCCGACACGGACACAAGCGGGAATTTGGTTTTCTCACTGATCAATTCCGCAATCTTCTTTACCTCTATCCCCTGATCGCCAATCGCATTGTATAAAGCTCCCTTCGATGACCTCTCAACAGCCAGCCGAAACAGTTTGCCCGCGTCCTGGCGATGCACTGCCGGCCAGCGGTTAGCTCCATCGGACGGGTACGCGGATACGCCATGCTTGCGTGCCTGATGGATGATAAACGGAACGAAGCCCTTATCGCCTTTGTCGTGAACGGATGGCGGCAGACGGACCACGGAAGCGTTGACTCCCTTTTCAGCCCATACCATGGCCGTTGCTTCCGAGCTTCGCGGCGAATTTTGTGCGGCACTCTCTTCGGTAATCATTCCATTGACAGGCGGCAACCCCAGAATGCCGGCTGTTACAACGATAGGCTTACTGGTTCCTTCGAGTACTTCTGCCATCGCGTTGATAGCGGCTTTATCAGCCTCGTTTGCCTTCGCATATTGAGTGAAGTCGTGGATAAAGGCAGTATGAATAACACCGTCCGCACGCATTGCGCCTTGCTTCAACGTATCGAAATCTTCAAGCGTTCCCATCAGCACTTCTCCACCTGCTTCACTGATCGATTTCGCCGACTCTGCCGAGCGAGCTAAACCGATCACCTGATGCCCGGTGTCAATTAGTTCTTTAACAACGGCCGAGCCAATGAAACCCGACGCGCCAGTTACAAATACTTTCATCTTTTTTCTCCTTTTGTTGGTACAAAGGTGCGCATAGCCGGAATGCGCGATGTATCCAATCCGATGATCGTTGTAGTCAAAACGATATGTTTTAATCGCCCTCCCGGTAACAAGAGTTTAAGAAAGGTTTTACCCAGTCCAAGTAAATGTCTACACACCACTTCTACATCCAACAATGTTTAATACAAGGAACATATTGCTTTTTGCCTCATCCGCACGCACCGCAGTGTCAATTACGCTGGTACAGGGGCATCTGGTATCTGTTTTGAATGATGAATAAAGAGTGCGTTGCGGCGCACTTAGATTAATTAAACCCAGTAATTATAAATACAACGGTATGAAAAAATTTACCATCAATAAATTGCTTCTCGCAGGAGTGCTGGGAGGCTTTTTAATGCTTGCGCAAATAGACGCAAAAGCACAGTTTGGTTTCGCTCTCGGGCCTAAAGGTGGCGTTGCTATTACCACGTTTAAAGGAACTACCTCTGCGAATATTGATTCACGTACGTCCGGCTTCTATGGGATCTTTACAAATTTCCAGCTTGGAAAAGTATTCTCCCTGCAACCTGAATTTTTATTGACCGAGCGGGGCGCAAATGTGAGCGCTAACAATGTTAAGAGCGATATTAAGATCAACTATTTCGACGTTCCAGTGCTTGCTAAACTTCGGCTTCCACTAGCGAACGAAGTGATCTTTCCACACATTTTGTTCGGTCCTGATTTTGCGTTCAAAACAGATTTTCACGCAACGGCGACCGATACCCAATCCGGCAGCACTTTTACTGTCAACGATGCTGACGTAAAAAAATCAGACATCGGAGGGCTTGTAGGTGCAGGTATCGATATTCAAACGCGGGGTAGTGGAATATTCTTCACTATTGACGGACGTTACGGATGGAGTTTCCAGGACTTGAATGACAACGATGGTACAATTACCCTTAGAAATAAGGGATGGATGTTTGCCGCCGGCCTTGGATTCAGACTGGGCAACTCAAGCCGCGACGCTAACTAGATCTCACCAAAGGCTAAGTATCAGCCAACCTGTCCGTGATTGTTTCGGACGGGTTGGTTATTATTAGTTAAATCCATCACGGTCATTTGCTCCAGGTGCCAGTCAATTCCCTGTGGATACTTTTGTACACATGTAGACGTTATGCATTAGCGGCACATAGGCCTGCGTGGTAAATTTCGCAAACTCACACCAGTTAACTACGGCAAAAGCTTTGCAGCGACGGCATCGCCAGTGTGTCATTGTTCCCTTGCTGTACAATGTCGGTTGACTATATTGGTAGACTTATGGCGCAATTGGTCAATTGATGGATTCATCGCCGGCAACAGCAGTGGCTTCTGACAGACTATGACAATTGAAGTCATCTTTTAAAAGCGCGTGTATAGATGCCAGCAAACAACGATAAGCCCACCGGAAACAGCGATCTCGGTGTTGAAAATGCTTATAAATTCTTTTCGCAAGCACCCGTTATCATCGGCTTCTTCAGAGGCGAAAACTACACAGTTGAATTTGCGAACGACGGTCTTCTGAGAATATGGAAATCCGATAATTCCATTTACGGCAAGTCAGTATTCAGCGTTTTTCCGGAGTTGGAGACGCAAGGGTTCAGACACTTGCTCGACAATGTCCGCGCTTCGGGAAAATCTTTCACCGGCTTTGAGTACCCCATAACTTTTGAAAGAGGCGATCTCAAAGAGATCTACTACTTTGATTTCGTCTATCAACCCTATCACGAAGGCAATGAAATTACCGGTGTCATCGCAGTTGGTCACGATGTAACAGAGAAGATCAATGCAAAGAGACTAGTCGAGCGTGGTGAAAGAAAGTGGAAGCAACTAGCCAATTCTCTACCAGTAATGGTTTGGACCGCCGACGAGAAGGGTAGTGTCGACTTCTTCAATGAACTTTGGTATGAAACCACAGGTCAGACGCGCGAGGAATCGATGGGCTTTGGCTGGACAGCTGCCATACATCAGGAAGATATAGACCGATGCCTCTCAGCCTGGAATTATGCACTGACCCATCGGACGCTCTATGAGCTCGAGGCACGCTATCGTCAAAAGGATGGAACTTATGGATGGGTTCTCGCCAGAGGCATTCCGGTTTTTGAAGATGACACGGTAGTAAGCTGGTATGGCACGTGCACCGATATTTCAAGTCAAAAGTCTCTCGAGAGAGAACTGAAAAGCCTGGTAAAAGGAAGGACTGAGCAGGTCGCAGAAAAGGACAACCTGCTCAACAGCATTCTCGAAAACTCTTCCAATGGCATTTCAGTATCCAGGCTGATCTTTGATCACTCGCGTCGGCCCATCGACGCCCAAACAATTCTGGCCAATAATGCTGCAGTAAAATACATTGGACTTCCAAAGGAAGAGTACCTGTCAAAACCTGCAACCTATTTTGATCCCAACATCATAGCCTCACCGTATGGTCAGGCTTGTATCAACACCTTGCAGACCGGCGAACCTTTCATCATGCGGTACTTCCTGGACTTTAGTCAACGGTGGCTTGAATTAACTGTATCAAAGATGGACGACAGTCATTTGATCCATCATTTTACGGATGTCACCACCATTCGGGAAGCGGAGCTCAAGCTCGAGAAGACGCTGGAAGACCTCCGCTATTCAAACGCGAACCTGGAGGCATTCGCCTATGCGGCATCCCATGACCTGAAAGAACCCATACGCAAGGCGCAGTACTTTGTGAGTCGCTTAAGGGAGGAATTGAAGCATAGCCTGAACGTTGAGCAGGTGGCTCTCTTTGAACGCCTGGAGAAGTCTCAGCTCAGGATGAAGAAGCTGATCGAAGATCTTCTCGAGTATTCTCAGGCAGCTAAAGGTGAGGCAGACCTGGTGAACATTGATCTCAATGAGGAGATCAGAATGGTACTCGAAGATCTTGAGCTGGAAGTTCAAAGGAAGGCCGCGGACCTTGACATTAGCAAGTTGCCAACGATCTTCGGCAACAAACGACAGATACATCAGTTGTTCCAGAACCTGATCGGCAATGCGCTCAAATATTCCAAGCTCAATGTCCCTTCAAAGATTAGTATAAAGTTCAGGACGGTTAAAGGAAGTGACTTCAGGGATAAGGTCTCTGTTGATTCGCTCGACAAGCTGTTTCATTTGGTATCTGTAGCCGACAATGGAATCGGCTTTGATCAGATTTACGCGGAGAACATCTTTAAAGTCTTCACGCGCCTGCACTCAGAGGAAGAATACAGAGGTTCTGGAATAGGACTTTCGATCGTGAAGAAGGTGGTTGAAAGTCACAATGGATTTGTGTGGGCGGAGAGCGAGCTGCAGAGGGGTGCCGTGTTTAATATTCTTTTTCCTGCTTGATGGGTATAAAGTTTTGCGTCTCCATCACCACTTCTCTACCTGATTTACTGATCGATTTCGCCGCCTCTGTCGAGCGAGCCAAACGCTCACCTGATGTCCCGGCGCCAATTAGTTCTTTCTTGATGGCCGAGCCAATGAAGCCCGACGCGCCAGTTACAAAACGAAATAGGCCGGCATATTGGCAAAAATGTGCGGGCAGCATGCGCTCAGACAATCTGTGTTGAAGATTGTTTAGGGCTTATTTGCAGTCGCGGCACGGAACTCGCGCATAGTGATCATTCTTCCAAGGTCATCATCCCACAACTTCAACTGAAGGCAACGCCAGATTTCCTTCGGATGGAGCGACGTGCAACGCGGACTCTGCAGCTCGACTACTGAACGCATGGCGACCGGGAGGTTATAAAATGGTATCCGGGGATTTACATGATGGATGTGATGGTAGCCAATGTTCGCAGTAAACCAATGCATCACTGGATTCATTTTTATATAGCTTGAAGATTTCAATGCGGCGTCGAAATAGTTCCAGGAGTCGTCGTTCGCGAGGGCAACTTCAGTAAAGTTGTGTTGTGCATAGAATATATATCCTCCCAGTGAAAACGCTACGACCGATGGGATCAGTACAGAGACCACTACTGCACCGGCACCGCTGTAAACCCATACTGCGGATGCAAGTGTAAAGTGGAGCAGGGCTGCCAGGCCGCAGTCCCAATAGCGTTTCGGATTTTCGAAGAAGGGCCACAAACAAAAAGAGATCAGAAAGATCGGGATGTATCCAAAGGCAATCATGAGTGGATGACGGAGAAGGCCGTATCTGAATTTTTCCTTTCGTGAAAGACTTCGGTACATGGATGTCGATATTGTAGGAAAGCTGCCCAACACAAACGTGGCAAATTTTGAATTGGTACGATGGTGATGCTCGTGCGATTCGTCCCAGATGCTGGAAGGTGTCAAGGTGAGCAATCCCACTGACGTCATGATAGCATGTGCAAGCCTGGACCCTTTAAGTATAGCACCATGATGAAAATCGTGATAGATGACCACCAGCCTGGCCGTTATAAGTCCGGCGATAATTCCGGATACAAGTTTAACAACAAGGTAGGCGCCGATCCATGTGAACGAAAATGCAATTGCGGCTAACAGCAACGTCGACAACAGGTAATACCAACTCAGCACCCGGTTCTCTTTGGCGTAAGCCATCGTTTTGAAGATGAGATCAACTTTGCTGGCCATAATAGATCAATTCAGGTACCCTGTGTTACCGATACTTTCTTTGGCTGCCTTTTCTTCCTGCGCAGTTGTTTTGCTTTGAGTGAACTAATAACGGTGTTACTGTGGGCTACATAACGTGTCGTGATAAACGGATTCAGTTTCTGCTTTATTTGTTCAAGTTTAACGAATATACGAAACAGACATACATTCCCAGTTCGTGTTGTGTCTGGTGGTTGCCGCGGCATGAGGTCAAACAGACCCGATTCTCAAATTCCTGTCCGTCCTGAAATTGGAGGGACTGACAATTTGTATTCAACTTTCAAATGGCCGAACTTCAGGGATTCACTAACTTTAGTATATAAGTGGAGTCTGAAATAACGCTTCAAATCATCCTTGTTAAGCCGACACCAGCTGTGGTTTTTGGGCTGCAAAAGGGATCAGGCAACAATTACGAAACGGTGCAAAAGCAAGTTTCAACCGTCAACGATTTAACTTTTGCTTTTACAATTAAAGTTAAGGGTGACAGATCAAAAGATAAATTTCCCAAATTGTCAGGAAGTTTTGTTCAAGGCTCCGCAGACAATAAGTTTGTATATATCGACATCGGAACCTATGCTGGCCAATCTGATACAACCTGGTCGAGACGGCTTAAAATTCCTCTGACAGGAATTACCTGGACACATATTGATTCGTTAAACGGCAAATCAATGCTGCAGACTAGTGTTCCTGGCACGGGCAAGGATGGCGGCCCAAACTGTGCAACAGTAAAGCCTTTTGCAGGTTGGTATCTTAAAAATTTATAGACAAACGACGTTCAAGCGCCAGCCGGCTTTTACTTTGCGTTGCTGCAAAATTATGCCCAAGATTATGAAGACAACAAAAGACATAAGAATTGCAGTTTTGATTGATGCCGACAACGTTCCATCAGCCAATATTAAAGGCATGCTGGAAGAAATTGCAAAGTATGGTACACCGACATTCAAGCGAATTTATGGTGACTGGACTAAGCCCAATCTTACAGGCTGGAAAAGTGTGCTGTTGGAAAGTGCGATTACTCCCGTTCAACAATACGGTTATACTACCGGAAAAAATTCCACCGATTCGGCAATGATCATAGATGCTATGGACATTCTTTATTCGGAGAAAGTTGATGCATTTGCTATTGTATCCAGTGACAGTGATTTTACAAGACTCGCTACAAGACTTCGGGAGTCTGGTATGACTGTCATTGGACTTGGAGAACGGAAGACGCCAAGCTCTTTTATTGTTTCGTGTGACAAGTTTATCTATTTGGAAATATTGACTCCAGCTACGTCTGCAGCGGCATCTCCCAAGGCAACAAGAACTGACTCAATTAGGACTGAGAGGAAGGCTGCTGCTCCTGCAGGTAATGTTGTATTTCAAAAAGTGGGCAAAGAGACAATAAATTTAATTGCGAGTTCCATTACAGACTTAGCAGACGACACAGGTTGGGCTTTCTTAGGAGATGTTGGGAGTTTGATAATAAAGAAACAAACGGACTTTGACCCTAGAAATTTTGGTTATAGTAAGCTGGGTCAAATGTTAAAGAGTGTTGATAAATTTGAAGTTAATGAACGGGAAACGGACAAGAAAGGAATCAAACTAGTTTATGTTAGGGTGAAGGCTTAACATCGGCCAACGAATACACAGACGTTAGCCGCATAGGCTCCAGACAAAATCACGAACGACAATCAACAATGCGGGACAAATCCAGAATACCAAAACTATTGACACTTTTAAATGAAGTGTGGATTGAAAATCCTGATTTAAGATTGGGACAGTTGATTGTTAACGCTGTTCGGCCAAGCGAACCAGCGCCCCAGGTATATTACCTGGAGGACGACAAAATGGAGGAGAAATTGAAGGAACTTCTTCAACTAATGAGGACCACTAGAATTAAGTAAGACGATACGGAACAATTAACGGTGAATGGAACTGCAGCTAAAAAAGTGCATATCCGAAATTGCGGGAGTTCAGAGTAAATTTGTAGTTTGTGTTTGGAATTAACGTTCGGTACCATTAGCAGTGACCGGAACAGGTCGCCTGAATTATTTACTGCGGTCATTCATTTTGGTACCTACACCCGGTAAGTTATAGTTACAAACGTTGTGCGTCATGCAACAGAGATCTCCTGCATAAAATTGAATTCCAGTTCATGTCAAAACCTTTCTTTTTATTTCTCTTTAGTTTACTGACTAATCAATTGGTGTCGGCCCAATCGCTTGAGATTCTGAAGATCAGACAATACGGAAATAAAAATGCCGGCAATATCATCAAGGAGTTCTCTGAATTTCTTTCGCTGTCAAACGTCGCTGCAGATCCCAGCGGGCAAATGAAAAATGCAGCTTTCATTATGGCAATGATGCACCAACGGGGTATTCAAAAAGTGCAGCTTTTAAATGCTTCCACAACTGGTGTGCCTCCTGTGGTGTATGGTGAAGTAATGGTCCCTGGCGCAAAACAAACACTTATTTTTTATGCCCATTATGATGGGCAACCTGTTAATCCCGCCCAATGGTCAAAAGAACTTGATCCGTTTAAGGCCAGGTTGTTTTCGAATACCATAGATAAAGGCGGTATCCGTATTCCCTTCCCTGCAGACAGTAGCTATAATAAGGATTGGAGGATATATGCCCGTAGTGCTTCTGACGATAAGGCAGGTGTAGCTGCTATCCTGAATGCTTATGATGCCATTCATAAAAGCGGACTGGCTCCAGGCTGTAACCTGAAGTTTTTTTTCGAAGGTGAAGAGGAAGCCAGTTCTCCGCATCTCCATGAGATACTGGAAAAGTACAAGTCATTGCTCCAATCCGATCTGTGGATCATTTGTGACGGACCGGTTCATCAATCTGGGAAAAAACAAATCGTGTTTGGCGTTCGTGGTGACACGCATCTTGATCTTACGGTGTATGCTTCAAAGAGGCCATTGCACAGTGGCCATTATGGTAACTGGGCACCCAACCCTGCGATGATGCTGGTAGAACTGCTGGCTTCTATGAAAGGCGAAAACGGAACGGTGACAATAAAAGGATTTTATGATGACGTGATACCTTTAACGGTCTCTGAGAGAAAGGCACTGAACGAGGTGCCTTCATTGGATGAGCAAATAAAAACAGAGCTGGGAATCAGTGCTGTTGAAATGCAGGGCATAACATTAAATGAAGCTATCAATCAACCTTCTTTAAACATTAATGGTATGCAGAGCGGTAACGTAGGCAAGATGGCCTCGAATCAAATACCGACCACTGCAACCGCAGTTCTGGATTTGCGATTGGTATTGGGTAATGACTGGAAAAGACAGCAGCAAAAAGTGATTGACCACATAATCGCACAGGGCTATTATGTAACAGACCGGGAACCTACCGATGAGGAAAGACAAAAATATGCTAAGATTATAAAAGTGACGCCCGATGAGAGTGGCATCAATCCGCAGCGAACATCCATGGATCTGCCGATTATACAAAAAGTTATTGCAGCAGTTAAAACTACATCCAAAGAGCAAGTTGTATTACAACCAACCATGGGAGGCAGTCTTCCTCTTTTCATATTTGAAAAATACTTAGCTGCCAAAACCATTACGGTTCCTATAGCCAATCATGATAATAACCAACATGCCGAAAATGAAAATATTCGTATTGGCAATTTGTTTGACGGAATAGAAACCATGGGATCGCTAATATTGATCAAATAATTGCCGTGCGGTGCCCGGGACAGCCATTCATCCAATTAAGCGAGTAATACGAAAGGCGAACGCACGACAATTATCAATTTTGACTGCCGGCACGCTTCATTTGCGAACGTTGGGCGTAATTGAGTAATATGGTTATAAGGATAGTTAACAGTGTATTGATTTGCTTAATGGCATTGGTGATCATATTTGTTACATCATTCTTCTATCTCGGAAATCAAGATTCATTTGAAAGAGAGGTCGCTCAGGCGCCAATCGGATTTTTTGTGGGGCGAGCATTTTCGGGAATTATAATCGGTTACTTTGGGTGTCTGGTTGTGCTGCTGGCAAACATCGTCTTAGAAAGAGGTAAGGAAGGAAGAGGACGACGAATCTTAAGGATTTTGCTGTTGACTTTCGCAATTTGCGTGGCATCTTCACTAATTGGGACGCTGGTGTTCTTCTTCTTCTGATATCAGTCGGCAAAGGACGCTCCTAACATGGACAGGAGAAGAAATGAGAGAAACTGCACTTAAACGAATGTTGCAGGCAATTTATTTTCTAATGAGAGTATTGATACTAATTCTGATTGGACTGTGTTGCGGAAAGTGTCGACAACGTGATAAAAACAGCGATAACATTCTTTCGGCAAGGTTAGACCAGATCAAGAAACTGGATCACTATGACGACAAGATAGTAAGTGGCGTTGACAGCGTTGAGTACCATGACATGTCCTTTCCCTACTGGAACTCCCAAGACACGTTTTACACAGACGACAGGACAAGATTTAAGTATTGTCAATACGCTGCGTTAAAAGACAATGTTGGACAGAGACCGGACATAACACCGGCATCCTGGACGTTAATAAATGGACCGCATCCGTATTTGTATTTACGCGACACGGCAAGAGTTGAGGACCTCAGAATGTTGTTATCAGACGGACATCCTTACGTCAAGACCTATGCCTTTGGGGCACTTGCATTTCGGCAAGAACCCAAACTGTTTCCTGTCATCGTCGACAATTTGAGTGACACGACAAAGATAGACTCTTGGTGGGGTGATTCCGGGGGTAATGTGTATCCAGCGGACTTGATGATTGAATACCAGGTTAACCAGCTTACCGAATCAGAAAAGACCAAATTGAGAGAGTTAATAAAACAAAACCATCCATATCTCAATAGAGGTTTGGAGTGGCTGACTCGAAAATAGAAATGCCTACAACGACGATATTTTTGGCAATAAGGTGGGCGGATCTGTCGCGGTTAACCCGTCAGATCGTGCAAACCATTTTGACCGACAAACCATGCGAGTTATACTCTGTTCTGCGATAATGTCCCTGCTATTTCTATCCTGTGGGGACAACAGTCAAAGATGGCTATCTGGAATTTTCATAGCAATAAGTTTTCTAATCAAAAGACTCCGGAATTTGCATTTGGAAATCTATTTTCCATTGATAAGAATTTAGCATGGGATACATACAAATTTCCAAAGATTATTGATCTGTCCACTGGACAAATCGTTGACAAGGTTGAGGACGTACTTCGGGCGAACAAAACTCATCAATCCTATTTGATACTAACAAACAACCGCAAATATCATTTGATCGACACAGAAAGAAGCTTGCGATAGAGGAAAAGGACAGAGTAATTGTGTTGACACGTGAGTAAGTGCGGCAGCTAACAGAGCATACAGAAGCGGCATACGTGGACATTGGCCTGTTATTTATTTAGGATAACATCATGAGCAAAGAGAGTAGATACCGAATAGCATTCGGGACACTTTCTCCGTTGACTACCCTGGCCAGCGGTGCCGGCGACACGCTTGACTGGTTCGGAACGCAATTCTTTATAATGGTTGCGTTCATAATAATAGTCCTGATTGCAAAGATAAATTGGATTGGAAAGGGGATCATGACTGTGATCTTCATCGTTGCGGAGTACCTCACCGTGAAGCTGTCTGTGGGCCCTCCATACTCCGATTACAAGCTGTTGATCGAAATAGTCTCCGCAATCGTACCCATAGCCACTACAAGCATGTCATACTGGATATTGAAGTCGAAGTTTGAAAAAGGGTAAATTGATTTTGGAAGAACCACAGACATCGAAGTTGCTTATACCAACCGTTAGCGCCAATAGTTGAATGAAACAGGTGATACACCTTGCACTTTGCTGCTTTCTGATCATATCCATGGCTATCCAGTCGTATGGTCAGGGCAGGCAGGGAAGCAGTTTTTACAACAAGATCAGGAACTATGATCTTTCGAATGTTTTTTTCCCGGACAGTATAATTGATGACGGTAACGATAAGTGCAAGAGACTTGAACCAATAGGCTATATCGATCCGGACTATCAGAGATTTCAAATTCACGTGTCTTCAATTTCCAAAAGCAAGTCCGACCCTTATGTGTACCTCATCACCGGGAAGACGAAGGTGAAGACGAACATTTGCAGTTTCAAAGGAACAATAACGATCATCTCAGCCGATTACGATTCATCAAGTCTGATGACCGACCTGGGGTTTCCTAAGTACAAGCAAGGTTGGATCATTGGCCTGGTGCACATCGAGGAGGATAAAACTCAAAACGGATCAGGAGTAATTAATGGCGAGATGTCAAGTGATATCTACTTCGACGCCAAGGATCAGATTCATTACAACGCATTGATGCTGGTAGCGGATGGATTTTGTAACAACCAGGTTGAAGCCACGTGGACGAGTTACAGGACAGGTAAAACAAAGAGATGCAATTGGGGGGATTTCAGGATACCCGATAGCCGTGACCTTGACTTTGGAAGCGGTCTGTTCAGCGTAAACCCAAAGTACAGTCAGAACGGTTGGAATGATTTCAGATTTGGTGATCGCGAACCGGAATGGTGGCTGGAGAAATAACTTGCCCTGAATATATATTTCATAAATAGCACTATATATTTATTGTTTATCAATAAATATTTATTATGTTTGCCTCATAGTTAACATACTGAGATCACTATGAGAAGAACCCCAACCATTTTTCTTCAGGGCGTCGTTGTGCTTATTGGCGTCGTGGCGCTGGTCCTTATGATCCGCCTTCCAATGCTGGAAGGAAGAGCTGCCAACCTGGACTTGTTCCACATTTACGCCGACCCGTTTATCCTGTATGGATACGCGGCATCGATCGCTTTTTTTACCGCGCTCTATAAGGCGTTCAGATTACTTGGATACATCGGGCAAAACAGAGTGTTCTCAACAGACTCTGTTCGGGCGTTGAAGAGCATCAAGTATTGTGCGATCATCCTGACTGCTCTAATCATGCTGGCAGGCCTGTATATCAGCTTAGCCCATCACAAAGACGACGACCCGGCTGGTTTTCTGGCGATGTGCATCGTCACGTCCTTTGCTTCTATCGTAGTGGCTACTGCCGCGGCGATCTTTCAAAAGATCCTGCAGAATGCTGTAGATCTGAAATCTGAAAACGACTTAACCATTTAAGCTATGCCAATCATTGTAAACCTCGACGTGATGATGGCAAAGCGAAAGATGTCGCTGAATGAACTTTCTGAAAAAGTTGATCTCACATTATCTAACCTTTCTATCTTAAAGACAGGCAAGGCGAAAGCCATTCGGTTCAGTACCCTGGAAGCAGTATGCAAAGCGTTGGACTGCCAGCCGGGTGATATATTGGAATTTGTGAGCGAGAAGAAATAGCCGTCCGACGTTGCTGACTATAACAACCAGATTGCATGATAAGCTATAGGAGTATAGTTGCACTTCTCAGTTTACTATTTCTGGAGTCGTCCTGTGAAAGAACCAGGAAGCTTGAAACAGAGCCGCCCAGAGCCCTGGCATCAAAAGAGCGAAGTGGACACTCGACGATGAGCATTGTTACCAATAGTATTGCTGACTACTTTGCACCAAATGCTATTTTTAAGTTTGAGGACAAAGAACACGGCATCAGGCAAGAGCTAGGAATCTGGCGTGCGGCCGACGATTCGATCAAATTTGTGCTGGTGACAAAAAATAGTAAATGCGAGACACATATCGCGGGCTACGCAATTAATAATTATACTCAGGAAGATCCGGAAACAGATGAAGAACCCGGTATATCCTATCCCTCCCGTGAATATCTTACTGAAGGGGATCAATTCGTTTTGCGGCTAAGAATTGCACACGATCGTGGCAGAACGAAAGTGCTGTTTCAAAATAAACCTGATCAAATTGTTGCGTGCATGCCTCCCAATGAAAGCACGTTGCACTTATCGTTCGTAGAAGAATGAAACGACTCCTGATTTCGATTATTTGTCTCCAGGTTGTCAGTTGGACGGCCTGGGCATGCCGTGGTATTGAAACAAATTTATGCCTATCTTAAATAGCTAAAGAACCTTTAAAGAACGTTGTGAGAAAGCGGTATGAATAGCCTGCGACATGCACTTAGATTGACTACGCTCACTGTTTTGTTGACCACAGGGCTGTTCTCATTCACTCTAATAACACTTGAGGATGCCGAGGCGCCGCTAGGCTTCGGATGCGCAACTGTTAATATGGCTGACGATGTGCTACTGAAACAGAACAATACTCTTCGCGATCATCCAGGTCTGATGCTCTTTGAAGCCAATTGCAGAGTATGCCACCGACTTGATAAAATAATGGTTGGTCCTGCACTTAGAAATTCATTTGCTACAAGAGATTCAATTTGGTTTGTGAAAATGATTGTTAGCGCAAATGAACTGATCACCTCTGGAGATACGATGGCAGTTCAGCTTTTTGAAGACTATGGCCTAACCCGGCATCCCGACTATAAGGGTTTTGATGAGCAGGAGTTGGCCGACCTGGTTGAATATCTAAAGCTGGAAGGACAAAGAGAAATCCAGAACAATAATGCTGGTCTGAAATGATGAAGTATTTCCCAGTTGCTGCTGGCAGACTCTCCATTGTGTATATAGGCGTAAGAACCTGGCCAAACTATTGGGTTATGACAACTAACTTGAAAGACATCTTGTGAAAAACGTGGTCATCGTCCTCGTCATTGGCTTCCTCTCCTTCATAACCTATGTAAACTGGGATACAGAAGGAGACGGTGAAATTGATTTGAATAAGATTACGTATGGAGTTTTGAGACTCAACTATGGAAACCGGGAGCTATTCGGCGACACTTGTACGTATCACATTGTAAGCAGGGCTGATATCAGAAACGCCGAAAAAATTTTGAGAAGGGAGTTAGAGAATTATAACTCTACAGCGAAATATCCCCATAGCCATGAAGATTACGGACGACAATTTCTGGGTGCCAGAACTCCAGGCGGTGACGTTCTCATGTATGTAGCTTGTTTTTTGGGACCAGACTACCATCAAAAGTTGTGGTTAATTCCAGTTGTGGTTTACGATGGTGGGGATTCTTACATTGATGTCTTGATGAATGTGACCACTGGAGAAGTCTTATCATTCAGTCCCCATGGTGGTGCATGAACCGCAATATTGACAACGATAGACATTGATTCATGACCATAAGAACCGAGCCCAAACTGTTACGACGCAGTCTTGCGACAATCATCGACTACACAATTTATTACATATTTTTCTTTTGGCTGGTAATGACCTACGGAGAACCGAATGATGAGGGCGGATATACGTTGTCTAATGACCCCAAAGGGTGGTGGATCATTATCGTTTGGTTGATCTACTTTCCGATCATTGAATCTATAAGAGGACAAACATTTGGGAAGGTTCTCTTAGGCCTTAAAGTGGTGTCGAAAACCGGAGAGCCCGTTTCATTTTGGCAATCATTCCAAAGGCACTTGCTCGATATTATAGACTTCTTCTTTTTCGGTATCGTAGCGATTATAGCCATAAAAAACACGCCCGATCATCAGCGCATCGGAGACTTATGGGCGGGAACAATTGTAATCGGAGGTGACACCTATACCTGCAACAATTGCAGAGAAGGGCTGACTCTGACAGCGACAGAGATGTTGAATGGTGAGTTTAAGTGTGATGCGTGTAAGGAGACAATAAGAATGAAGTGATAACTTAATGACACATTATATCCACGGAAAATAAAATTGTCGAATTGACCATCGTGCCATTTGCAGCACGCCTGGCAAAAAAAGCATGAATCACTCAGCGATGATTAAAAGAATAAGGGTAAAACTTGACTCATGGGACTTAAGATCGCTGGTTCTTACAATCCTTTTTCTTTCCTTGGGAGCTGTCTCATTTTTATACTTTACCAATATTCGGGATCGTTGGCGAACCAGCGACGAATTGAAATTCAGAGGACAGACGGAAGGAAAGATTATCGAAATCGGGAAGACCGACCAAATTAGTCAGAGTAAATGGAACGGAACAAAAATTTACACCGACAGCTATAAGGTGACTTATCGTTACAACGTCGATGGTCAGTCATTTCAAGGTACAGACATCATCCCTCTAAATGAATTGAACCGGCTACTGTTGACTGAAGTAGTTGACAAACGATCAGGTGATGTTTGTTTGGTGAAATTTGATATTAATGAGCCGTCTAAAAGTCTTTTAGTCGACATGAAATATCGTGACAGTTCAGTCAGTGGGATAAAACTTAGAAATTCAGAGTCGGTTGAGAAGATGCTGGGGCGGGGAAGAAATTACCAGGATCCTAATGTGGACGAAACGCAAGTCGTTAATGCCGATGGCAGGCAAATACTGACAATGATCTTTTATCCTGGTGGGACCGTTAATGAAGTTTATGCCTTTCGGGTTTCTTACAATACGGAAAATATTCATTCAGACCTTAAACTTGCTGTCTCGTATTTCGAAAGCGGACGGAAAATAAAACTTGGACTCACAGTAGAAGAGGTAAAAAGTAAACTTGGAACTCCATCTAAAGTTGAAATTGAAAACGGATTGACGATTTGGACGTATAAGAGCGAAATCAAGGACGATCTCTATTTTGGACGCTACGATTTCAGAGATGAGAAGCTGGTTCAGTTTTGGTTTGGCGAAGAGTATCCGTGAAGATCAACGATATCATAATTAGTGCCACGAATGTCATTGCTCTACAAAGCATCTTTAAAAGAACTCGCCCGGATAAGAAATAAGATCTTTCTCGATCGTGGCATTCCTGTGCTTCATCAAAATGGGTTCCGTAAATCACCCTTCGCAGGCGCCGACTTTGGTTGGCATCCGAGCATGGGATTTTTTTATGACCTGTGTCGGTTGTCCGGAGCAAACCTTGAGATTGTAAAAGCAGCCATGATACGTGGAGACAGATGGATTCAAATCAGAATAAACATATTCGAATTAAGTCCGGCGCCTGCATCTCTTGATCAGCTAACTGGTTTGGATGGCCTTCAGTTTTACATTCCGCCCAATAGCGTCACCGAGATGCGTCTGCATAGTGACGACATCAAGGGAATCGCTTTGTTCAGCTATGATTTTAGAGCCCAGAACCACAAGCTGAAAAGTTACTTTACCAAAAGCGGGTTTGAGCGAAGAGCAAACGACCTGGGTAATCATATTGAGAAAGACCTGCGTAACATCGATAGCTTTGTAAGACGATGGCACGAGCTTCACAAACCTATGGTAACAACATGGGAGGGGCAAATCCCGGGTTTTGATGCGATGACCGTGACCGAACGCCTCGAGGCCAGTCGCCTCTTGCCTGAATTTGAAGTAGCGGCACAAAAGGACAAAGGCAGAGCCAGGCAGATTCTGGGATGGCTTAAGGTAGACGGGCAGACGATAGAACAACTGGTTAAATGAGGGTTGTCATTTCCATTTTACCGGTGTTGGTAATTCTCCTCTCCTGCACATCAAAGTCAATGAGAGAACAAAGTGCCATTGCACCGGCCCAATTGATGTACGACACGGCGACGACCGCCGTTATCTCCACTAGCGTTTATCCATTTGATAGCGTGAGCTATTTCTCTTCAGTACTTACCAAGGAAGACATGACCGCTGTTGATAGCCTGTTGGCATCAGTTGTGAGAGCGTACAATAGTTCAATCGCTGATAATGAGCATAAGATTGGGTTGGAAAACAATGACTACAGAAAACAATTGGTCGCGGTGATAAATTCGAAGGGGGAGAAAGAAGTATGGGTCAACTGTTTTTGTGTCACCTTTAATGACTCGTGGAAGACACAAATACTAAACATTGAGGACGGAGGACCATGTTACTTTAACTTCAAAGTGAATCTCGTCACAAAGAGAGTTTATGACTTCATCGTAAACGGATTTGCATAGCGTGAGTATTCTACCAACTAATTGCATTGCCCGGCGATCTGAAGGGCTCATGTGGAACTTGGGCGAGCGGCATTCCCTATTAATGTCTATATTTAGTTTGGCGACAAAGCCTCACAGAACGTTGTCGGATCCATGCATCCCAGGTTAGTTTTCATATTTGCATTCTTCTTTGCAATCAACTCATGGGCACAAAACCCTGATCTGAACTGCAATTGCCCGCCAAACAAATTCGCGGGTACGAAACCGGAAGCGGTTTTTACATTGCCCAATGGAAAAATCGCGTTATGCGGCTACGCTGAAACAAAGGACAACGAAAAGCTATATTCAGAATTTGTGTTGGCAGCCTGCGGTGATAAAAAAATAATCGACTTCTGGGACGCAATAACTACCTGCAGGATAGTAACGAACAACGACACATTACGGGTTGAAGAACTCAAGAACCTTCCAACCGGTGATGACCTGAAATTTGTTTCCACTGTATGGAATATCGATAAACTATATTTTAAGAACGGACAAGTTCAACGAAATACTTCATTAAATAGAAAGATCCGGAAATACTCCCAACAGGAAATCAAGAGCGTGCTGGCTGAGTACGAACATCTGAATAGAAAGCTTGACTATAACGACATGGACCTGATAAACAAACTCTTTATGGCAGCAATTTCCGGAGACAAAACGGCGCGCAAATATCTTACCGACAAGAACAGATTCGAATATTTCGACGGCGCATTCAAGGAGGACTACGATGAATTGATTGCCATGTTAAAAAATTGGGAAGAGAGGTAGTGCTATGAACGTACTACAACAAATCACCCGATATATCGCCACCCAGCCCGAGCCAAAGCGCAGCGACATGCAGGAATTGCACCGCGTCATACTGGAGATAAATCCCGAATGCAAATTATGGTTCCTCGATGGTAAAGACAGTAACAATAAGACTGTCACCAATCCCAACGTCGGCTACGGGCTCCAAACAATGAAATACGCCGATGGAAAAACAAAAGAGTTTTATCAAATTGGCATAAGCCCAAACACGACAGGGATCTCTGTCTATATCCTCGGTATCGACGACAAAACCTATCTCCCCAAGGCGTATGGCAAGACAATCGGCAAGGCGAGCGTTACCGGATATTGTATCAAGTTCAAAGCCCTGAAGGATATCGAATTCGATGTGCTCAGGAGTGCTATACAATACGGGTTTGAAGCATCGAAGTGAAATATCTCCTGCACCTGGTTGTTTAAGAAATGAAGTATCTATGCGTGACAGAAACTATCTATTACTGAAAGAGGTCCTCAGACTTGCAGCTGGCTTGGTTGGCTGTATTCCGTTGTATTTTATGCTGAGCGACAAAACGCTGGGTCTCCTGGTTGCAGTTCCAATCATCACCGGCGTTGTCGTCTGGAGTGTGCGGTCAATGGTTCTTAACCATAAAAACAATGAACTTGATGTGATGTATAGAGGATTCAACTTTAAGGATCAGCTGATGTTATTCGCGTTGATAGTAACCATAGCTTATGCCACATCCAGAAACAACGCAGGTCCACAGTTCTATATACTTTATCCGGTAGCATTCTTTCTGCTGATCATTGCAGACGGGTTGAAACTCATCATTTTCGATTTTGAAAAGAAGCAAGTCACCGGCCTGTTTAAGAACAGAAAACAGAGTGCAGACCAAATGTCCGTTGATCATATCCCTGATGAAAGCTCCTATAAAATCAGAGTCACCGACAAGTCCGGCTTCTTTGTATTGGACAGCAAGGATTTCGCGACGGCTAATTGGGATAGGCTTGTTAAAAACTTAGATCGGTTCGGAGGGTTGTAAACCATTCTACCGATACTCCGATAATTATGTCAATAATAATGCAATACTTTCTTCTTGTCTGCGTCTTGGCTGAGAAATGACAATTAGTTTATGAACAAACCAAAGCAAGAGTACTCAAATCACAGGCACCTGGTGCCGTCATACCACATTCTAACCTTCACCGCGATGGTGTTCTTGCTTGTGGGCGCAGTTCTATATCTCTTCAACGTAGGCAGTCCTTACGTTCTCCCTATTTTGATAGTGCTGATGGTGCTCACGATCGTCAGCGTCAGTTTTCATTCCCGGTCGTTCGCTCTTAAAGCGCAGGACCGGGCTATTCGGGCAGAAGAGAACCTGCGGTACTTCATACTTACAGGTAAGAGATTGGATCAAAGCCTTTCCCTTCGACAAGTGATCGCCCTTCGGTTTGCATCGGATGAAGAATTTGTTGGTTTGGCAGCGAAGGCTGTTGAGCAGAAAATGAAGCCGGATGATATCAAGAAGGCAGTTAAAAACTGGCGCCCGGACTATCATCGCGTTTGAAAAATCCCAAAGGATTGCCACCTTAGACGGTGAACAATGACTCAGGTATTCCCATTGTTCATAAAACGTCATTTATAACACATTCACTATGGGATTATTCGACAAACTATTTGGCGGAAAAAATGGCGATGGCAATAAACCTCCTGAATCCACTGCCGTGTCATTGGATAAGCTCATGGACGAAGAGCAATTCTGGGAGATAATCAAACGATCGAAAGACAAATCCGATGGTAACATCGAACAACAACAGCTAAAACTGGCCGAGGAACTTAACAAGCTTGCTGCATCGGAGATAGTGCATTTTGATAATAGGTTCCGATACTTCAGAGGTGAGGCAAACACATGGGAACTTTGGGGCGCCATCTATATTATTCATGGAGGTTGCGGAGACGACAGCTTTAATGATTTTAGGGAATGGGTAATAGGTCAGGGAAGGGACTTCTATTGTCGTACAACGCAAAATCCGGAAACACTCATAGACGTTGAAGTAGGAGAGGATTGGGAAGGACTGGGATACGTAGCTGAATCGGTTTTTAAAATCGTCACAGAACATGAAATGCCCCGTACGTACCAGGAGAACTTTGAAACAACAGGTGAGCAGTGGGAGGAAGATGGAGATGACTTGGAGAGAATGTATCCAAAGTTGTACGCGAAATACAATTCGTAAGAAACTGACAGTGTTTTGTGAGATCAATAACTACCATAGGGCTAATACT
The DNA here is from genome assembly GCA_049840655.1 of Chryseolinea sp. GTDB lineage: Bacteria > Bacteroidota > Bacteroidia > Cytophagales > Cyclobacteriaceae > Chryseolinea. The sequence goes on along the minus strand of JASGJX010000009.1, from coordinate 363,495 downwards.
ATTCAGCCACCTGCTTCAGGGGCAACCAATATTGCCAAAGTGGGGACAAGAGAAGTTTAGCGAATTCGCAAATCGATATGTGCGGGCGAAATATATCGCACCACAATTCCTGGAGGCAGATTTCTCTGGTGACGGAAATGCGGACCTTGCAATATTAATCGAACGGAAGACTAACAAGAAGAAGGGAATTTTGATTCTCCTGGCAAATAGTAATAAGGCGTTTGTGATAGGAGCCGGGACTAAATTTGGAAATGCTGGTGACAACTTTAAATGGGCCAATGTATGGAGCGTGTTCAGTGAAAAAGTGACACACGAAACCACATTCAAACCAGACGGCGACGTTGAAGGAGGAAAGAAGGTCACTCTCGAAAGACCAGCTATCGCAATAAAAGAAGAAGAAGGCTCAGGCGGACTTATTTACTTTAATGGAAAGCAATTCATTTGGATCCACCAAGGAGATTAGTTAGAACTTTACATTTTACATGCGACTTTTCGTATCTATTGTCCTCAGCGTTTTGACAACATCTCTTTACGCCCAGAATGATAATAAGTGTGATGACGCGATTTTGCTTTCAACCAGCGAAAGAATTGGACGGCTAGCCGAAAAGGAGATTGCTGACTTCTTATTAACCTTTGGGGAAAAGTGCAGAGATAATGCGGAATTTTCTGAATGGAGTAATGAATTGCTTTTTATGGTGCTGGACAAACAAACCGAACTGACTTTGAAGGTGATTCAGGAGGAAAAGAGAATTGAAAAGGCCGTAATACTGGACGATTTGAGTGAACCGATAAACGATTCAATAGATCTCAAGGCATTGATCAATAAGGTCAATAAAGTAAAAGTTGACGACAATCTAAAAGCGGAAATCATTAAAAGTCTTAAAACAGCTGACGCAAGAAATTAGGTCTTTCTGAAGGGTTACCCTCGTCGCCCGCTGTGCAGGGCAAATCAAAAATTGTTGACCATCCTCTTGAATCCATCCTTCATCAATGGTACATGAAAATTGATGATGAACCCAAGTCGCTTGTCGGTGAGCCTTAGGTAACTCAATAGCTGCGCCTCGAATAGTGCATCGATATAGTCGACAGTCTTTAGCTCAAGAATTATTTCACGTTCGATCAGCAGGTCAATCTCAAACTTCTTATCCAAAAGCATGGACTTATAGTAAAGGCTGACAGGGACTCTCTGCTCAACATGCAACTTGTTAAACCGAAGCTCTGCAATTAAACAGTGCTGATAAATACTTTCCAACAGTCCGGGTCCCATGTGCCGGTGCACTTCAATAGCACTTGATACAATGATTTTAGATATGGCGTTGAGTCTGGCGCGCTGAAGTTCAAGTTCATCCGTTTCCATTGCTCAATTTTTAATGATGAACAAATCTATCCCTCCTGAGAAAAGAACTTTCATAAAACGCGAAAGGCTTTCCTGACAAAATTTATTCGTCAACAACAAATCTTGAAACCAAAGCATCATCTTGTCCTACAAGGCAATGCAAAATGAATCGTTGCGCATCTTGGCGTCTTGGCGCCTTTGCGGTTTGGAGTCCTTGCGCCCCTGCCTCCAGCGACCAGCACGCATGCAATTAGTAGTATCTTTACGAAGACCAAACGTATTCTATCCCTTTATAGTTAGTACCACTGAAGTAGTACTTTTCGTCTGGAACTTTGTATAACGTGCCTCTACTCTGAAGCGAGCAAAGGCGCGAGGACTCCAAACCGCAAGGGCGCCAAGACGCCAAGTTGCGCAAGGATTTTTTTATCACTGCGCATGGTTAATGGAGTACCTTGACTCCCGACAGTGATGTGCTGTATTCAGTTCTTTATATGTAAATGCAGTTTACACCCGGCCCTTTTTTTATTCCCCCGGAATCCTTAAGTTTAGTTAACCCTACTGCCGTTAACCCCATGACCGCTGTTAATTTCTACGAAGACATCACGCTGAACCCCGGCAGATACAACCGACGGCTGATCTGCAAGGATTTGCTGTTCGCCTACTACAATTGCCCGCAGGTCCAGCTTAAGCAGGAATTTTATTCACAGCATAATTTCATTTCATACACGTTCAGCGGAGAGAAGCGGCTACACAAAGGCGATAAGAGCTGGTATCTCTCGGCCGACGTCGCTATTTTCGGAAGAAAGGGTGCGTACATGTTCGAAAAGTACGTGAACGTCGAGCACTGTGTCATGGCATTCTTCATTCCGGACTCCTATATCAAATCTGTCGTCAGCGAAAATCGCGCACAACTGCCGGCTACCCGCCAGCCGATTCAGGCACTTGATCCGATCGTAAAGCTCGACCTCACCGCCACGACAAAGGCTTTTTTTCAGTCGATGATCGCCTACTTTGAGGATCCGCCCTCGGAGACCATCCTCGAGCTGAAGTTCCGCGAGTTACTGCTCAATATTTTGCATAATCCCCGGAATCAGGATGTGCTCGCCATGGCGAACAATATTCAGTCGCACGAAAAGCCGTCTATCCCTGACGTTATGGAAGACAACTTCCTCTACAACCTGGCGATGGAGGATTTCGCGAAGATTTCCCTGCGCAGCCTTCCAACGTTTAAACGCGAATTCAAAACCATCTACAACACGACGCCCGGGAAGTGGTTGCTGAACAAGCGCCTTGAGAATGCAAACATGCTGCTCAATTCCACTTCGAAAAGCGTGAACGAAATTGCCCTTGAAAGCGGCTTCGAGAACAATTCGCACTTCAGCCGCGTGTTCAAGGAGAAATACGGAAAGTCTCCGCTTCATTTCCGAAAGGAGATCCCTGCCATCTGATTCAATTGTGCCATCTGTTTCAATCTTGATATCTGATTGATCCTGCCAGTAACTTTTTTGATCCTTTTAGCAAAGTCCAGGGAGAAGGACCTGTATACCTTAGCTTCATCAATACCCACAACAACTACGTTATGAAAAAGAGCTATTGGATCTATTGCCTGATGGCGTTTGCTATGATCGTGATGTCAGGCTTTGAGACTGCACGCGTATCTAAAACTGAGAAGATCTCAGATCCTGAAAGTGGAAAACTACTGACGGACTGGATTAGTGTTCACCTGAAGCTGATCAGAACTACGAAGGGCTTAAGTCAGGGCGCAATTTTCCGTCACCAGGGCTACGCCAGCATTGCCGTGTATGAAACAATCATCAACGGTGACAAAGGTTATCTGACAATGGCCGGACAACTTCAGGGACTTGAGCCCGTGCCCGCGGCAACCGATAAAAAACTTTGCTGGCAGGCAGGAGCCAACACAGCAATGGCCTCGGTGCTAAGGTCATTCTATAGCGCACCCTCATCGGTCCAAAAGATCGACTCACTGGAAAAACATTATCAGGGTGTTTTTCAGAGCAATGGATTCTCACCCGAAAGCGTGAAGGCCGGCTCTGCCTATGGGGCAACCGTTGCTGCACACATCCTCGCGTGGGCAAAGGAAGACGGCGCCGCTAAATCGTGGCCTGCCTATGAGATTCCAAAAGGTGATGGCCTTTGGGAGCCGACCCCTCCCGCGTTTTCTGCACCGGCAGCACCCTATGCATACAACAATCGCACATGCGTGAAGAACAGCACCGCGAATACGCTGCCTGAACCTCCCACAAAATTCTCAGCCGAACCTGGTTCAACATTTTATACGATGGTCGACGAAGTTTATCAGACTTCACTCAAACTCACCGATGGCCAAAAGGCGATGGCGCTTTTCTGGGATGACTTCCCCGATGGAAGATATTACGGAGCGGGTGGCCACTGGGCCTCCATCTTCAAACAGGTCGTTCCTCAGAAACAATTGTCGCTCATGACGGGAACAGTCGCCTATGTAAAGATGAACGTGGCTTTGATGGACGCCTTCAACGCGACATGGAAGGGAAAGTACACATACAACGTTCTGAGACCTGTCACTTACATTCAGAAGCACATGGGTCATGCGGACTGGAACCCGCTGATTGTAACTCCGGCACATCCTGAATATCCTGCAGCTCATGCGTCTGTATCCATGGCCGCTGCTACTGCGCTGACGGATGCGCTGGGCGACAACGTTGCGTTCGTCGATCATACTTACGACGATCTTGGATTTGCGCCGCGAAACTTTAAGAGTTTTATCGATGCGGGCAAGGAAGCTGGAATGTCACGCCTGTATGGAGGTATTCACTACCGGCCTTCCATCGATGCGGGGTATCTCGTCGGATCGAAAACAGCCACTAACGTACTTGCGGGAATTAATTTCAGGAAGAAGGGCGTATAGAAAGTCACTTGATAATTATCTTAGAAGCCTTCAGCTGATGCTGAGGGCTTTTTTATTAGGTTGTCTGGTGCATCGGTTAACTGAAATGCAAACTAACTTGACGCACTAATCCGTAGACACATCGTTGTGTATGATAGAGAACAAAAATGAAATCAGAAAATAAGATCTTGCTATCCGGATTCCTGGCTATTGCAGTACTTGATGCGCTGGGCTCTATCGCTTCGAGGCAATTCAATTTCGACTATGCTTCGCTGTCAATCGTTTCATACAGCATCTTTGGCGCGGTCGGCTTCTTTGTAACAAGAGCCACGAATTTGTGGACAGGAGTTCTCTATGCGGCCCTTGTGGGACTTTTCGACTCGACAATAGGATGGAAGATTTCAATGGCGCTCAAAGCGAATAATGAAAACATCGAAGATGAGGTTACCATAGCCTTCTGGCTGGCTGTATCGGTTATGATGACTGCTACTGCAGGCTTGGCAGGACTTGGCGGCGCTGTACTTGCAAAAATTCTCTTTCGCAATAAGACGAACTCACAATCCTGAGTCGTTAGTCTTTGTGCGACTATCATAAACCAAACGTTGCTATCATCTGAACCCAGTTCACCATTGATCTCGCGCAGCACTACAGCACTACTTTTAGCGCTATCCATGATGCCTGGCATCTCATGTTTCGGCCAGGACCGCCACGACTACAAGATCTACTCTACATTGATCGAAGAGCTCTGCAGGCACGAGAGCGTAGCTAATAAAACCCTTATCATTGATCAGGATTCTGACACTACTTTAATACCCGGCGATCCTTTCCACGGAGGCGAACCTGTCCTGCCAGAACTTCTGGCAGCGCTGGACCAGCTAATGCAAAAGCGGATCAGGTTTGACAATAAATTCAAGGTCACGGGATGGCAAACACTTGTGATTACTCATAAGGAGTACCTGTCTCTCATCATGGACGAGAAGGGTGATTGGATTGACGAAGAACTTTACCGGAAATACCCAAACGCGGAAGGCATTATCCGTTTGTCGCCGATTTATTATTCAAGCGCCGACAGAACCACTGGCGTTGTGCAAATGTCGTTTAGACGAAATAGCATGAAATGCCGGAACGTATCACGTTACGTTTGAAATAAAGAAGAATCAAAGAAAGATAACTCTGATATTGATAGAGGTCGCCTAGCGACAGCCTTTGGCGACTTGTTCATTTTGCCCGGGAGGTGTTACATAGGCAGTTGCATGTTATCCTAAAAGATGCTAGCTAGTGCCCCGACGCATGAGCATCTTCACGTTCCATCTCGCAAAAACAACCGTCTTTTCTACCCTCGGCGCACTCTGGAGTCCACCTAAACCAGTCACCGTTCCCGGACTGATCCACGCTGAGTGTATGGTAGCCATGACGTTGGGCTCGCAGATGTATTCTCCTTCGCGAATGCTCATCCGGCAATTGGTTGTTTTTGCTCAATGGGAAAACGAAGCTGCCATCGACAAGTTCCTGGCAAACGACACACTTGGAAAAACGTTGGCAAAAGGCTGGCATGTCCGCCTGGAATACGTGAGACAGTGGGGACACATCGACGAGTTTGTCATTCCTGAAATAGGCAGCAAACTGGATGATCCGGATGCGCCGGTCATTGCCGTTACGCTTGCACGTATGAAATTTCTTCAGGTCCCGAGATTCATCCGGTGGGGTCGCCCTGTTGAGAAGTTAGTGCGTGATCATCCCGGTGTTACGCTGGCTCTGGCGGCGATGAGGCTTCCGAATACTGTATCAACGTTTTCAGTCTGGAAGTCACAGCGGGATATGATCGGAATGGTCCACGGCCGCAGCTCTGTTCCCGAACCTAAGCGCCACGCCGACGCTATGCGCGAACGGGAAAGAAAGGACTTTCACCATCAGTTTACAACCTTGCGTTTTAAACCGATCGGGGAATACGGAGAGTGGCAGGGGAGAACTAATATTGTCCCGAAGTCTTGATATCATATAGCGCATGAGAATTGCTCATCCTGTTCAAAACTTCCAGGACTGGTTCACGCAGCAGTGGGTAATACTGTGGGGACGACGTATTGAACCTGACGAGGTTCGCTGGCTTATGGGACCGTTTGGAAAGCCGGGCGCCATCGCCGATGATTTTGTTATTCAGTTAGCACAGCGGGAGGATCTGACCATAGAAACAAATGCCGCATCCATCGGATTGTTGTCTTCCATTGACGAACTGAAATTATCCGAAACCGAATCGGCGTGTCTTTCGAAGAACATCATGGACTTCTATGTAAACACTTCGCATTATAAGCTGAAGTTTTCGGCACGGTGGAATCCGATGTTCAGGGTCTTTGGAAATCTCGTAACGATCTTATTCAGCAACCGGATCAAACAGCTGAGCATTCCGACAAAGAACATCGAAGGGTTTGATGAAATTGATAGTCAGATAATAACGCTTAAAGATCGCACATCAGGCGAAGTGAAGTACACGATCTGGTATCGACGCCTCGTCTCAACAGGACAGGTGTTGTATTCGGGCGTATATTCAACCTGCATACTGCCGTCGGGTAAGGTTTGTATCAAGGCAGTCTTTCCTTTGCCGAATGGTAACGCTACAGTGATCATGACACCCAGTGTAGGGCCGAACGGCGAACTCCGTCTTGACTCGTCCGGACAAAAGTTTGGCGATGCGGGCTTTTATTTCCTGCTCAACGATTCAAAGGGTGGCTATTGGTCGCAGTACATCCAGTCATTTCGCGATCATCTGAATGTTTACTGCAATCATGGAAATATGTATGCAGAACAAAATCTGACGCTGTGGCGTCAGCAGGTCGTTAGATTTAACTATGAGATGCATCGCAGCAATTTCTCAGAGGCCACTTAAATTACAACGACATTCAAAAATCGCGTCGGTCGAATCAAACTAACCCGAAACAACCATGGCGAAACTAATCACCGTACAGGAGCTTCAGGAGAAGTTGAACAAACGGGAGAAAGTTTTCATCATCGACGTGAGGCCGGCGGATCAACGAAACGAATGGAAGATCGATGGCAGCGTCCACGTCGATGCCTACCATCAACTAAGATCTGGCGACGCCGCAGCCTTAGACCTCGTTGATGTTCCGGCAAATAGCACGGTCGTTACAGTTTGTACAGCTGGTAATACGAGTTTGCTGGCGTCGGACATGCTTCAGCAGAAAGGCATCAACGCGTATTCGCTTGCCGGAGGAATGAAAGCCTGGAACTACGCCTGGAACACGGCAGAGCTGAAGGTAGACAACGTAAAGATCATTCAGGTAAGGCGTGCAGCTAAAGGCGTGCTCTCGTACATAGCAGGTTCGGAAAATGAAGCCGTCGTCATCGACGCAGCGCTGGATCCCGAAGTGTATCAGCGGATCGCTCAGCAAAATGGATGGACCATCAAGTATGCCATGGATACACACATTCATGCCGACTATGTATCCCGCACAAGGGATCTGGCGAAAATGACCGGTGCAAAACATCTGATGATCAATAAAGCATGGGTTGCCTTTGATTACGTTCCCGTTGGCGACCGCGAGCTGATAAACTTTGGCGACGCACAACTGGAAGTTCTTTCTACTCCCGGTCATACCTGGGAAAGCACGACATTTAAACTAGGCAATCGCGTCATGTTCACCGGCGATACACTATTCGTCGACAGCGTTGGCCGTCCCGACCTCAAAGCTGATGCCGCTGAAAGTATCGAACGTTCTAATGCGTTATATAAGTCCCTGCAGCTGCTGACCTCTTTTAAAGATAATGTCATCGTGTTGCCGGGTCACACCGCGAATACTATATCCTTCGATCATAAACTCATTGGCGATACGATCAGGAACATCCGCTCACGCATCAAAGCAATTCAAATGAGCGAAGACGAATTTGCAGATTACACTTCATCCAACATCCCGCCAACACCGCCGAACTTTGTAACGATTGCAACGATCAACAGAAAGGGCACATACGATGGCCAGGTGCTTGCCGATCTGGAAGCCGGCGGAAACCACTGCGCAATCTTTTAGTTGCTGAACATTCTGCCCGACCTAAATCGTCCATTCACTCAAAATCTTTATAAAATCCTTATAAAGGAAACCCTACTTTTGATCCGTCAAAAGTGATTTGTGAAACGGATCCTATTTCAGCGGCTGGACGTAAAAAGACAATTCGCCATCGCCGTGGGTGCGGTAATAGTTGTGTCTCTGTTAGGAATACTAAGCAAAGACCTGACCGACTATCGTGTGGTTGCCTTTGTACTGCTGGTCACGGTTTCTATCCTGGCAATGTTCGCCGATATCATTCCGGTCCTCGTCGCTGCAACGCTTAGTGCCCTCATCTGGGATTTTTTCTTTATCCCTCCAACGTTTACGCTAACAGTTGGAACGCCCGCCGACAGGATATTACTGGTGATGTACTTCGTCATCGCCCTGATTAACGCTGTACTCACAAACCGCATCCGCCGGATGGAAAAGGAGATGAAGGAAAGAGATGAAAAAGAAAAATCTGTTCGGTTCTACAACACACTCCTGAATTCTCTTTCCCATGAACTGAGGACGCCCATCACAACCATCATCGGCTCTACCGACAATCTGCAATCCAATGGGATGAAACTCTCCGAGGAGCATAAGGCCGAATTGCTGAACGAAATTTCGGTTGCCTCCATCAGACTGAATCAACAGGTTGAGAATCTCCTCAACACTTCACGGCTGGAGTCGGGTACTTTTCAAATCAAGAAAGACTGGGTCGATATAAACGATCTTATTTACAAGAGTCTTCAGCATCTCGATCACAATCTTTCGAAATACAAAGTGGAAGTTGAAATACCGGAGCTTCTCCCACTGTTCAACCTGGACTTTGGCCTGATGGAGCAGGTACTGTATAACCTCATCATCAATGTTACTCAGCATACGCCGGAAGATACAGTGATATCGATCAGGGCCGAGTGCGTTTCTGACCGGCTGGTCTTAACCATAGCAGATAACGGAAGCGGATTTCCAAACGAAGAGATCGGAAGGATCTTCGAAAAGTTCTATCGGCTCAAAGGGTCGAAGACAGGCGGCACAGGCCTCGGACTGAGTATTGTTAAGGGCTTTGTGGAAGCGCATAGCGGTACCATCATATTGAGGAATCTTCCTGTGCGCGGTTCCGAATTCAGAATCGAAATAGTCACCGAGAAAAGCTATCCACAGGAGATGCAATATGAGTAAACAGTCGGTGTTGATAGTCGACGACGAGAGTCAGATCAGAAGGTTATTGACCATAACGCTTCAATCCAACAACTACGACGTTCGTGAAGCGTCTTCGGGCTCAGGAGGAATTGCTTCGGTATCTGCAAACGCCCCGGATCTGCTGCTGCTCGACCTCGGATTGCCGGACGAGAGTGGCCACGACGTGTTAAAGCATATTCGTGAATGGTACAGCAATCCGATCATCATCATCTCGGTACAGAACAGCGAGGAAGATATCGTCAAGGCACTTGACAATGGTGCGAACGATTACCTGGTTAAACCCTTCCGCACCGGAGAACTCCTGGCAAGAATTCGTACGGCACTCAGAACGGTGAGCAGTGAAGCCAATAGCTCACTCGTTGCATTCGACGTGCTGTCCATTGACTACGCAAACAGAATTGTGAAAAAGGATGGAGTCACGATCAGGCTAACGGCAACTGAATATTCACTTCTCTGCTTGTTCACACGTAACGTTGGAAAGGTTCTTACACACCAATTCTTACTAAAAGAGGTGTGGGGCTCGTATCATCAGAGCGAGTCACAATACCTTCGGGTATTCGTCGCACAGCTGCGCAAGAAGATTGAGTCGGATCCAAACCGACCGAAATACATCATCACTGAATCCGGTATCGGTTATCGCTTTACCGGAAATACATCCTCATGACTCATGGTAATGGAATCGTATAGTAAGCATCTTCATAAGCTTTCGTTATCAGGCGTCCTCATTGCCCTGGGAATTATCTATGGTGATATCGGAACATCACCGATCTACACGATGAAGTTTATAATCGGCGATCGGCAGATCACTGATGAGTTGGTCATTGGAGGAGTTTCAGCCGTGCTGTGGACGTTAACACTCATCACCACCATTAAGTATATCTACCTCGCACTAAACGCCGATAACAAAGGAGAAGGAGGGATCTTCGCTCTCTATGCATTAGTGAGGCGATACAAAGCAGCGTGGGTGATTTTTCCTGCCATGATCGGATGCTGCACACTGATCGCCGATGGATTTGTAACTCCGGCTATCAGCGTTTCCTCTGCTGTAGAAGGACTGCTGCTCGTCTATGCCGACATCCCGACAACCGCCATCGTGATCGTCATCTTACTGATATTGTTTTTCTTCCAGCAGTTTGGAACACATGTCGTGGGTCGAACATTCGGACCCATCATGGCACTGTGGTTTGTCATGCTGGCTGTGCTTGGTTTCTTTCACATGATTGAGAACCCGGTCATCTTAAAAGCATTCAATCCCTATTACGCGATCAAACTGATTGCTACCTACCCCAAAGGCTTCCTTTTGCTGAGTGGAGTCTTCTTATGCACCACAGGGGCAGAGGCACTTTACTCCGATCTGGGACATTGTGGAAAAGGAAACATACGGGTGAGCTGGGTGTTCGTGAAGGTCTGTTTGTTTTTAAACTACTTCGGACAGGGGGCATGGCTACTCACGCAAACAGGCAAGCATCTCGGAGACCAGGTTCCCTTCTACGCCATCATGCCTCAGTGGTTTCTTATCGCTGGCATCGGAATAGCAACAATGGCAACGATCATTGCCAGCCAGGCATTGATCTCCGGAACATTCTCGCTCATCAACGAAGCTATGAAACTAAAACTATGGCCTGCGACGCGTGTTCGTTATCCGAGCGAGTCGATGGGTCAGATGTATATCCCGGCAATGAACTGGATCCTGATGGTGGGAAGCATCCTGGTGGTGGCCATCTTTCGCGAGTCGTCAGCCATGGAAGGCGCGTATGGACTGGCTATCACGGTGAACATGCTGATGACAACTTCATTGCTTGTTTATTATTTCACCACGGCAAAGAAGTCGAAGTTCAGGTCATTCATTCTCGCCCTGGTCTACATAGCTCTCGAGGGACTATTTCTCACTTCCAACCTTCACAAGTTTGAGCACGGCGGCTGGTTTACCTTTGCCATTGCGCTGATCTTTTTCTGCCTGATGTATATCCTCCTGAAGGCACGTATGCTGCGCACGAGACACACCGAGTTCGTCGACCTGCGGCACTACGAACTGATGCTGAAAGAACTTCAGGAAGACAAGCGTGTGCCTAAAGAGGCTACCAATCTAGTATACCTTTCTGTTGCTGACAGCAGAAGATTTATCGACTCCAACATTATTTATTCCATCTTCAAGAAGCGCCCCAAGCGAGCAGACTGCTATTGGTTCGTGCACGTCGATACGGTGGATAGTCCATTTACCAGCAAGTACAAAGTCGACACGATTATACCGAAGCGGGCATTCTTTGTCAGCATCAGACTTGGATTCAAAACGCCACACAGAGTGAGCATACTTTTTAATAAGATTGTTCACGACATGGCAGACAGCGGTGAAATAGATCTGACCAGTCCTTACCCCGCGCTTCACAAGTACAGCATGATGGCGGATTTTAAATTCATTTCAATTCAATCCGTCGCATCCGCCGACAGCGAACTGTCGAGCTTCGAAAGTTTTATCAATACAGGCTACCAGGTAATCAAGTCCTTCAGCCTGTCAACGGAGGCCCTGTACGGACTAGAGGCAGCAAACATCGAAGTTGAAAAGGCCCCGATCCAGGTGGGCCCGGCAGCCAAAATTGCTATAAAGCGCGAATCCGAGAACCTAATGGCTGAGTGATCTAAACCATCAACCAACTTTTACATTTTACATTTAGAGTTCTACATTTTGCGGTTGAACAGCGCGATGAGTAACGGATAAACTGGAAAGTAAGAAGCACTCATTGTTAACAATTACGCATTCTACTTCGACAGTTTTGTCTTTCAACTTTCAACCGCAAAATGTAAAACTCTAAATGTAAAATGTAAAAGTCAGGAAAGTCTGGGACGATTTTGATTGTGATAGAGCAATGGGCCACTATCTTCATTAATGACAAGGAAATTCGACCTTGAGTACCGCCTCTTGGAATTTACGATCAGGATTATCAGTGTTGTTGAGTCTCTTCCCGACACCAGGGTCTGCAATTATCTAGGTAGTCAACTGCTGCGATCCGGTTCGTCACCAGTACTAAATTATGGTGAGGCACAGGCCGCCGAATCCAGGAAGGACTTTGTTCACAAACTGAAGGTCATCTTAAAGGAACTTCGGGAGACTAGTATCTGCCTGACAATACTGAATCGAAAGTCGTATATATCAGAAGACGCGTTGTTAAAAGAATCAAGGGAACTTATAGCAATTTTTACGAGCAGTATCTGTACGGCTCAGTCTAAGCAGCCTCCAAAGACTAACGACTAACAAGCTCACTTTTACATTTTACATTTATCGTTTTACATTTTGCGGTTAATGCACTCCCGTCCAGCCCCGCTACGTTGTTAGTTCCCCACGCACCCTCCTTCGCCCTTACACTTTTACATTTACATTCAGAGTTTTACATTTTGCGGTTCTCGCGCCCCACTCCATCCCCGCTACATTGTACTCAGCTGCCCACACCCCACGCACCATCTTTCACATCCCCCTTACACTTTTACATTTTACATTTATTGTTTTACATTTTGCGGTTCTCGCATGTTGGATCAGAAACGATCTATCGCATCGTTCACCCCCTCGGCAACCAAAACGAAAACTCGCTCCCCGCTCCAACTACGCTGCTCGCACTTGTCTTCCCTCCCTGCGCTTCAATAAATTCCTTCGATATGGCCAGTCCTAGTCCTGTTCCGCTCGGTGTTCCTGGCACCTGAAAGAATTTTTCAAAGATCCGGTCGAGGTACTTCTGTTCGATGCCTGGACCACTGTCGGAAACGGAAAAGTTTACCATACCATTTTCAGTGTAGCACTTTACGATCACGCGACCATTCTCAGGACTGTATCGTATCGCATTCGTTAAGAAATTGATCAGTACCCAGGTCGTTTTATCGATGTCGGCCTGAACGGGCGGGATGTCCTTGTCGACGGCGAGGTCGATGGTTACGTGCTTTCTTTCGGCCGGGAATTTTACGGCCTCTGCGGCATGCTGAACAATATCATTCGATTCAGCCTTCTTAATGTTGAGTTTGATATTGCCAGTCTCTACCTGCGACAGGTCCAATAGCTCATTGGTGATTTTTGATATTCTTACAATCTCATCTCCCAGGGTCCTGGTGATATTTTCCTGCTCTTCATTCAGAGAACCAACGCGATTGTCCTGAAGGAGTTTGACGCACATTTGAATAGAAGCGATAGGTGTCTTTAGCTCGTGCGATACGGTGGCGATGAAATTTGTTTTGGCCAGATCGAGTTCTTTGTAGGAGGTAATATTCTTGAGGAGGATAACGGTACCGATATTGATGTTTTCCTTCTCGCCGGTTGGCAGGTAACTCACACCGATACTTTCCTTTGTAAAATAGTTCTCTTTACCGTCGACAACTACTTTGATCAGCGGCAGTGCGTCCTTTCCAGGTTCATCAGTACGAATGAGATTTCTCAACAGATCATTATGGATAGCAACGTCGGGCGCATATTTTTCTATGATCGCTGACCTTTCCAGATTAAGCAGGTGTAGAGCCTGATCATTGACGAAGATGATCTTGTTTAGCTCGTTCAAACCAATCACCGGATCTGTCATTCTGTTGATGATGGTCTCTATCCGCTTCTTTTCAAATATGATCTTGGCCAGGTTACTGTGTTCGTACTCGTCGAGCTTCTCAGCCATTTGATTGAACGCTCCGGCGAGTTCTTCAAACTCATCATTTCGGTCGAACTGGAGACGTTCTTCATAGTTCTTGTTGGCAATGGCCTTGATACCTGCGGTTAGCTGCGATATCGGATTCGCGATGTATCCGGGGAAGTTGATGATGAATGTGAAGGCGGCCAGGGTACAGATGGAGCCGATCACAATGAGATAGGTGGAAGCATTCTCCGAGGTCTTCTGAGCACTGGCATTCTTCTTTTGAATGGCTTCCATGTTGATTTGCTGTATAGCCAGACAGTTGCTTCTGAACTCAGCGAGACGTTTATCGTCCCAACCCGACTTCTTCATCTTTTCGAAGGCAGACCTCAGGTTTTTGGTTAACTCGCGCTCGCCAGCTTCTGTGATATTTATTTCCTGTAGTTTCAGATTTGCCTCTATGACACTTAAAGCATCAGACGAGTCAGTCTGCACCGGTCACACTGTGCAATGATTTCCTGCGTATACTGAAGCGTCTCATAGTTGTCTGTTAAGATGTTCCTGGAATCCTGGGACAACCGTTGCAAATAGTACAGCCCCAGTCCTCCGATCGTGACAATCACGGCGAACAGGAACAGCACCCCCAACGTAACTTTTATCTTGATGCTCATGACAGAATCACCAGGTCTATGTCTGAGTCCGATAACTTGTTTAACAGCTGATTGAAGACGTTGTGTTTAGGATTACCTGCCACAGGCGTAGATGAGGTTTGCCTATGCACACGGTTGTGATTCGTCTTTCTTCTGCAACCTTCGCGATGGCGGCCGGAATGTTGTTGTCCTTGATCTGGATCACTTCTCCTCCCAGTTCCGTTGCCATTTTGAAGTTATTAATAAGGTGCCGTTGAACAGAAAGCTTAATGCGACTGGAGTCTTCACGGCTCGTTTGAATATATACTACGTGCCATTTCGAATTGTAATATCCGGCAAGACGCGCTGTCTTCCTAATGATCATCTTTGCAGTTTCATGATTGCTGCTGATACACGCCAGAAATCGTTCATGGCGCAGCTTCGTATTCACGGTCACTTCGGTGTCTACCTTTCGCTCAACGTGAGAGGCAACTTCTTTCAGTGCCAGTTCCCGGAGTTGCAGAATTTTATCTGACTGAAAGAAGTTGGCGAGAGCCGTTTTGATTTTTGAAGGATGATAGATCTTGCCCTCCTGAAGGCGGGTGATGAGCTCGTCAGCCGTGAGATCGATGTTCACCACCTCATCTGCGAAGTGCAGTATCTTATCCGGAATTCGTTCACGAACTTCAATGCCTGTGATTTGTTGGATGGCCTCATTGAGACTTTCAATGTGTTGTATGTTGACGGCACTGATCACATTGATGCCCGCGTCGAGGATATCCATCACGTCCTGCCAGCGCTTTTCATTCTTGCTCCCTTCGATGTTGGTATGAGCGAGTTCATCGACGATGACAATCTCCGGGTGAATGATCAGTATGGCTTGCAGATCCATCTCCTCAAGTTCTTTGCCTTTGTAAAAAGCCTTACGCCGCGGAATGATTTCGAGTCCTTTTGTCAATGCCTGTGTCTCCACACGGTGGTGAGTCTCTATGTATCCTACTTTTACGTCGATCCCGTTCTTTGCAAGACTATGCGCCTCCAGTAACATCCGGTAAGTCTTCCCAACACCAGCACTCATACCGATGTATACCTTAAACTTCCCCCGCTTCGACTTGCGAATAAGGTTTAAAAAGTGCTGAACCGACTTTTCCTTTTCATCAACAACCTGCATGACAAACCAAATTATCAACTCTTAATTCTTACCCCTGATCTCTCAACTCTCAACTCTGAACTACAATTCTTAATTCTTAATTCTTAATTCGAATTAGAAGCTTACCGCTAGCGAAGTAGAGACAAACGTATTAGTATTCGACGGATTGTTGTCACCATCTACAAAGACGTCGTCCTTGCTCGTAAGGTTCCTTACTTCAACTCTCCACAGCGCGTTGGGTACGATCTGATAGTCGAAGTTTGCTGATATTCCCGAAGTCTTGAATCCGTTCGGCGTACCTGTCGCGATGATGATTCCATATTCATCCTGATAATATTCCCCACGTACTGCCAATGCAAGTTTGTCAGTTATACTAAAGCGGGCAATGATCACCGGTGAGAACCATGGATTTGTTGCGTTTGTATCAGGATTCTTTTCTTCGACACCGTAGTCGAAGCCAACCGTGATCCCTACTTTATCGGATAGCTGAAAGATTCCATAGAGATTATGGAAGTAGCGCATTTGCCTGGCGCTGTCTGGCTTGTCCGTACCTATAAAGGTACTGCTATTCAGAGTAATTGATTCCGTGGGCTTGAAGGTGATCTGGGTTCCAAAGGAGGGAAGCGAATTGCCGTCAACACGCTGAATTCTTTGCCAGCCGTTCAGTATTAAACCCGACAGAAACCATTTACCATTGTCAGTTGTGTAGGAGATCTTCGCGCCCGCTTCATAGTACGGAGTATTGTCGGCAAGGATGCTGCGGGTTAACGTCCAGCAATCTTTTCCAACGGCGCTTTCGAATCCGATGTGTGAACCAAAGATGCCGGCATCAACCCAGAAATTTTTTGTCTTCGATATTTTAACTCCCGCATTGGCTTCGAAGATGTTCTTCAATACTCCTGGTTCAGCAGCAAGATTGGCGTTGGCGTAGGTGCCGGCCATCAGCGCCAGATTTGCTCTTACTCTGTCTGTCGTGTACGACCCCTTGATGTAGCCCAGGTTGAGATTAAACTCATTGTGTCGGTTGTATGAATAGATAAACGACGGCCTGGTATTATTCTCTGGTTTGTTGAAATCGTAAACATAGTACACATCAACATAACCACTTACGGTGAACGGAGACGGCTGGGTTTCTTCCTGTGCGTAAACTGCTGAGGTCGAAAATAATATCAGTATTAAGAGTCTTGCTTTCATGCTTTCGTGAACGGTTTAGTTGGCTGTCATTTCATCAAGTGCAATATTTAACTTCAATACATGAACGCGCGGTGGACCAAAAATTCCCAGTAAAGGTTTTTCAATATGTTTATTCACCAGCGCTTCTACGGCAGCGGTTTCCATATGGCGAGCCTTCGCTACGCGCGTTATCTGCACGCGCGCTGCTTCCGGCGAAATGTGAGGATCCAATCCACTGCCTGAAGCAGTCACCAGATCTGAAGGAACCTGATCCTTTTGTATTCCAGGATTATGAATAAGGAAAGTATCGAGTCTCGCCTGTACAACGGCCAGGTAATCTGCGTTTGATGGTCCTTTGTTGCTTCCTGCAGAACCAGCTGCATTGTAGTCTACTGCTGAAGGGCGTCCCCAAAAGTATTTGTCTTCAGTAAAGCGTTGACCTACCTTTTCATAGCCAACCACTTTGCCATTGACTGAAAGCGTCTCTCCGTTGCCGGCACCCGGCGTAGCCTTTCCAACAAGTGAAATGGCAAGCGGATATAATACAGCAAGCAGAACGACTAACACTGCTGTAAGTTTTATCGAAATTAAAAGATTCTTTTTCATGATGTTCAGACTTAAATAAATGCGCCTAGTATAAAGTCAATGATTTTGATTCCTATGAACGGAACGATGATGCCACCGAGACCATAGATTAAAAGATTCCTTCGCAGCAATGCCGATGCACCGATTGGTTTATAAGCCACACCCCGCAACGCGAGCGGTATCAGCATGGGGATAATGATCGCATTGAAGATGATGGCAGACAGTATCGCCGATTCGGGGCTCTTCAGTCCCATGATGTTGAGCGCCTGAAGTCCTGGTATCGACGCGATGAACAAGGCAGGTACAATGGCAAAGTATTTTGCCACGTCGTTGGCGATCGAAAAGGTAGTCAGCGTACCTCTCGTGATCAGTAATTGTTTGCCGATCTCAACAACCTCAATCAGCTTCGTTGGATCGCTGTCGAGGTCGACCATGTTGCCGGCTTCTTTCGCTGCCTGCGTACCGCTGTTCATGGCCACTCCAACATCAGCCTGCGCAAGAGCAGGTGCATCATTGGTTCCGTCACCCATCATGGCGACAAGCTTTCCACTGGCTTGTTCCTTTTTGATATACTCCATCTTGTCTTCCGGCTTTGCTTCCGCAATGAAGTCATCGACGCCTGCCTTTTGTGCGATGTATTTTGCTGTTAGCGGATTGTCTCCCGTAACCATCACCGTCTTCACGCCCATCTTACGAAGGCGTTCAAAGCGTTCCGTGATTCCAGGCTTGATCACATCCTGCAATTCAATTGTTCCATAGATGATATTGTTTTGTTCGACCACGAGTGGTGTTCCTCCGTTCGCGGCAATCTTATCTACGGCTGCTTTAACTTCAGCGGGAACCTTGCCACCTTTCTTTTCCACGAGGTTCCTGATCGCGTCGAATGCTCCTTTACGGATACTTCTTCCGTCGAGATCTATACCAGAGGAGCGTGTCTCCGCTGAAAAGCGAACAACGTGCGCGCCGGCTATACCGTAGGAGAAGTCGGCCATGGCACCCATCATCGTGGGATGTTTATAACCTTTTGAAGCGGCGAGTTCAACAATTGATTTTCCTTCAGGCGTCTCGTCCGACAGAGAGGCAATGGTTGCGCATTCAATCAGGTCATCGACATGAATCCCATTCGCCGGATGAAAGTTTGTCGCTTTCCGGTTGCCGATGGTGATCGTTCCGGTCTTGTCGAGAAGGAGTACATCAACATCTCCTGCTGTTTCTACTGCTTTGCCACTCTTGGCAATCACGTTCGCTCCGAGCGCACGATCCATACCGGCTATACCTATCGCCGACAACAGACCGCCAATAGTTGTCGGTATGAGACATACGAAAAGAGATATGAATGCTGCAATGGTTATTGGAGTTCCGGCATAATCCGCATAAGGCTTCAGGGCAACACATACGATCAGAAAGATCATCGTAAAGGTTGCCAGCAGGATGGTGAGCGCGATTTCATTGGGCGTCTTCTGACGTGTTGCTCCTTCAACCAGCGCGATCATCTTATCAAGAAATGTTTCGCCTGGTGATGTCGTTACACGAACCTTGATCCTGTCAGAAAGGACGCGTGTTCCACCGGTGACCGATGATTTGTCTCCGCCGGCCTCTCTGATAACAGGTGCCGACTCTCCGGTAATCGCCGACTCATCCACGGTAGCGATACCTTCGATGATCTCGCCATCGTTTGGAATGACGTCGCCTGCCTCACAGATGAACAAGTCACCCTTCTTAAGCTGTGAAGACGCAATGATTTGTATTTGATTACTATCATCCACAACCTTCTTTGCCTTCGTGTCTTCGCGCGTTTTCCGAAGACTCTCCGCCTGCGCTTTTCCGCGCGCTTCAGCGAGCCCCTCTGCAAAGTTCGCGAAGAGTACCGTCACCAGTAGAATAATAAATACTGTGAGATTATACCAAAGTGCTCCCTGCGAAGTATCTCCGGTAACCAGTTGGTTGATCACTACAACTAACATGATGATCGTGCTCAACTCAACGGTAAACATTACCGGATTCTTGATCATCAGGCGCGGGTTCAGCTTCACAAAGGATTGTCTGAATGCTGCACTTACCAGCGCGGGTTCAAATAGTTTTATGGTTCGTTTGCGTGTCATGACTTAATAATTAGAAGGAGAAATATTCTGCCAATGGTCCGAGTGCCAGGGGTGGGAAATAAGACAGCGCCGTGACGATGGCTATTACGGCGAACGTCATCATGCCGAATGTAAATGAATCTGTGCGCAGCGTACCTGCACCGTCGGGGATGTACTTCTTATTGGCCAGCAGACCGGCAATAGCAACGGGACCAATGATCGGAAGAAAGCGGCCGAGTATCAAAGCGATACCGGTCGTAAGGTTCCAGAAGATGTTGTTATCACCCAGGCCCTCAAATCCACTTCCGTTGTTGGCATTCGCTGAAGTAAATTCATAAAGCATCTCCGAGAATCCGTGAAACGAAGGATTGTTCAGCCAGTTGGATGGCTTCACTGCCCAGTCGGCATCGGGATGCTGAACGAACGTATACGCAGCTACGCCCAGCAGTCCTTTGATTAGTATCGCCGACAGCAACGTGACGAGCATGGCAATCTTTACTTCGCGTGCTTCCACTTTGTGCCCCATGAACTCAGGTGTGCGGCCCACCATCAGGCCCGAGATGAAGACGGCCACGATGATATAGATAAAGTAGTTGAGAAAGCCCACCCCACAGCCGCCGTAAAATGCATTCACCATCATGCCAAGCAACTGCATCATTCCGGAAAGCGGCATCGAACTATCGTGCATCGAGTTGACTGAACCTGTTGAAATGATTGTCGTCATAATACTCCAGTAGGCCGATGCAGCAGGACCGAACCTCACTTCTTTTCCTTCCATCGCGCCTGTGAGTTGTGATACACCGAGCTTCTCAATGGCCGGACTACCATTGATTTCTGATATCATGGTTGGGATCACCAGCAGGAGCGCTCCAATGGTCATCACGGCAAAAACAACGTACGCGAATCTTTTCTGACGGATATAAAATCCAAGAGCGAAGATCATAGCCATCGGAATCACCACCTGTAAAATCATCTCCATCATGTTGGTGAAGTAGTTGGGATTTTCAAGTGGGTGCGCCGAGTTTGCACCGAACCACCCGCCTCCGTTTGTTCCGACGTGTTTAATAGCGATCATGCCTGCAGCCGGACCTCGCGAAACCTGAACCGTATCGCCTTGCAGCGTTGTGATGGCATCTTTGCCTTCATAGCTGGTAGGGGTTCCGTTGAAGGCAAGAAGAATGGCCCCGGCGAGACATATCGGAAGGAGTATGCGCGTGTTCGTCTTCAGGAAGATGCTCCAGAAGTTTCCAAGATTGTTCGTTGTCTTTTCCCTGAAACCGTTCAGGGCACCGATAAGACAGGCGATACCGGTAGCTGCACTGACGAACATGAGAAAGTTCATCACGAACAACTGAGTTAAGTACGTTACACCCGACTCACCTGAATAGTGCTGAAGGTCACAGTTCACCAGGAAACTGATGGCGGTGTTAAAGGCGAGGTCAGACGTCTGCGCGGGATTGCCATCTGGATTCAGTGGCAGCTTGTCCTGAAAGATTAACAACACAAACGCATACACGAGCCACAACATGTTAATGGTAAGCATAGACTTCAGAAATTGCTTCCAATCCATTTTTTCATTCGGATCGATGCCGCATATCCTGAAGACAACTCGTTCAACGGGATTCAGGAAGTCCAGGAGCGTTTTGTCGCCGTTGAAAACTCTGGAGATATAACGACCGAGCGGCCAGGCCAGCAGGACCGTGATCAGAAAGGTGGCGACGACACCAATAATTTCAGTATTCATAACTTTAGTTTCAGGTTGTTGAGTGTTGTCAAAACTTTTCTGGCTTGATCAGCACATAGAGCAGATAGCCAAACACTGCGATAGAGAGACAGAATAGGATCAGCATCATAGCTTTATATTTTTTCGAAGTAATCAACTGCCTTGAAGAAGACTGCGAAGCAAACGAGGCCTGCAGTGAGTAGAAGCACTGTTATCATGATCAGGTATGGTTATATTCTATTTGGATAGCGAGTAAATTTTGTCCTCTGGCTCCCGATGTCTTTGTTCGATAGTAGACCGATTTCCTCTGAGGCAACATCGGTACCGCATTAACAAAATATTGATCTTCAATCTATTACAGAGAAGCCCGCGAAACGACCATGCAGAATCCGAAGGGTCGGTTGCAAAAACGGAAGGGTTGAAAGAGTCTCAACCATGAAATCCGGTAGGTATGTTTAAGTTTAAGTTTCGCTCCCGTTGCCAATGAGATACAGTCCCGCACCGTTGTTTTTATTGATCCTCCTCCTTTCATGTCAGGAGAAAATGGAGAGCTCGCTGTCAACTTACAGCATTCATGATCGAATTAAGGGCCTTAAAAAGACCGAACAAACCGAATTCGGAGGCGGTGATGTTTGGGGAATGCGGTACGTCTTTAACAATGCGGACAGTTCTGCAATAAAAGTAGTCGTTGACTTCACAGCCGGAGAATATGGGAACGGCACGAGCGAGTACTGGGTCATTGATGAGCAGCTCGTTGTGGAAGAGCAATTGTCACCCGGTAATTAGGCTTTTGAATCAGTCATCGTTATCTTTTATTAAAACTGTATTCTAACAAGTGACTCAATTCTACCTACCCCTCAGCATTAGCCTGACACCGGGTGATATCCGCTACCATTATAAAGAAAGTAAGCCTTTGCCAGCTCACGACAAGGTAATTCGGCCATTGCTTGACGATTCGATCGACGCCTTCGTGTATGGACTGACCGATAAAAGCGAACTGCTCCATTCTAACCGCGACATCTTGTTAAAGGATCGTAGGAAATTCAGGTTCGATAAAACAAAAGAGTGTATCAGGGGTCATGAATATCTATGGAACGCGACAGCCTGGAAGCGCGGTTCTATCGTTATCATACTGAAAAAAAATTTCGACTTTACTGATGTCTTTCGAAACGGTTATGATCCTGGAATCACTGAGACACCCAATTCGGGGAACTCACCATCGGCTATAAAAAAATGTAAGGAAGCAGCGGATGCCGGAAATATTGGGATTTGTTTTCCGGCGTCAAACGGAATTGAATGGATTCAGATTTACACTGATGTAAAGCATAGAGACAAGTTGCTCGCTTTAGCGTGGAAGAATTGCAGTGAAGTCGATGAAGAGTAGAGGGAAAGGTCGGTTAAATAGAATTTGTGAAAAATAAGATTGTCGTTTTCTTATTTCGCAACGATCTTGTTTCTGGTCGTTTTGACTTTTGCCGCCAATGGAATACTCCATAACCGATAAGATAACAGCAAGGGCGGCGCAAATTCATTTTGTTGTTAGCCTGAGTACTATTGCACTCCTCCATAATCTGATTATTATTGAACTCAGTGATTATACATGGAATTAAAAGTATTTAAAGATTTCGATTTCACCGACTTTTGGGATGACAGCGCATACTCATTGAAAGCGTATGTTGAAGAAGCACTTACCGATGAGCTCATAACATCCATTGAAGGTGAGCTCGGCTATAAGTTGCCTGTATCTTACATTGAGTTGATGAAGCTTCATAACGGAGGAATTCTACACAAGACCTGCTGCCCGACCGATGAAAGAACTTCCTGGTCAGACAACCACGTTGCCATGACCGGCTTTCTGGGAATTGGCAGAAACAAAACGTACTCATTGTGTGGTAGCCTGGGAAGTCAGTTTATGATCAATGAGTGGGGTTATCCGGATACTGGAGTGTATATCTGCAATACTCCGTCGGCCGGCCATGATATGATCATGCTTGATTACGCAAATTGTGGTAAAGAAGGCGAACCAGAAGTAGCGCACGTTGATCAGGAGTTTGAATACAGAAAGACTGTGCTAGCAAGAAACTTTGAAACTTTTATTCGAGCATTGGTCAGTCCTGATGTGTATGACACTTCAGAGCAGGATTTGAAAGATACGCTTGAGACGTTCAAGACGGGCCGGTTTTCAGACGTCCTTCAGGAATACTTCAAAAAGGACACATCTGTAAATTTCGACAAGGTGCTTAGGAATTTATTCACGGAACTCTCGAGTGAAAAGCGATATTTTGCTTTGCATGCAGACGAGCTCTCACACCTGGCGTACGACATTCAATTTTATCTTTTAAGTATAAACAAATCAATCAGGTCAAAGGAAGAGTTTATGAAAGACTATCCATCGATGGTTGCTTTAGGAAATAACGAGATCTCGACGCGAGGTTACGCGAACTTTTTTGGCGATTGGTTCGACGAGAGAGTGAAGTCAGGGCAGATTGCCAAGGGGTTGTTTAGCGGATTTAAGTTTACGGATGAGTTTAAGAAGAATTTGTTTGCGCGGATAAGTAAGTATGCGTGAAGCACGTCAACGCTACCCATTGACTTAATGAAGTAGGCTAAGTCGATGAGGTCATTGCTGCATTGGTCGGCATCGGCGGTCAGCATGAGCTATTCACGGTTGAGAAGGTAAGGGAGTTACGATCTTATTCCTGGTGACAAAAAGGAATTTTTAGTGATGAGAACACAACCCACTCGAAAATACCCCGTGAAAGGTTGGAGAAGGGTTGTTGATTGGTTGGATAGAAGTTTTTGATTGCCAGCCCTCGCTCGTGACCATTGAACTTAAACAATGTGAACAACCCAATTGTGATTCTTAAGACGACAGAAAGCCAGTCAGCTGTAGTAAGCGCCGACCTTGCAATCTTAAAAGAGCGTATCTACGACAAATGCGGATATATTCTGACAAACTTTAAACGAAGTCCCGAGAGCCAGGAATATGATGCTTGCTCATTTGTACTCGAAGGCAGATTAGTTCAATATCGCGCCTCTAAGATTACCCCAACAAAAGTAGGTCAGTTTGTAACAACGTGGAAGAGAAACAGCGATGGAGTAACTGAACCATTTAACATCTCTGACGAAGTTGAGTTTATCTTCATTACCTCAAAACGAACAGGAGAGCTTGGCCAGTTTATATTTCCGAAATCTGTTTTGATAGAAAGAGGAGTATTGTCGCGAAACGGGAAGGAAGGAAAGAGGGGAATAAGGGTATACCCACCCTGGGATCAACCGACGAATAGCCTGGCCGTGAAAACGCAGAGTTGGCAGACGAAGTACTTTATATCATTAAACAGTAATGAGACAGTCTACCTGAAAACCTTAAAGGCACTGTTTGCCTAAGTTGAGTATCTTTAGTTCGTGGCTTGGTCAGCCGGAATGGCTGAATCTAATATCTATCACTAAGTTGTTATGCGAATAAATCTTTAGTTAGTGAGACTTACGTTATTAGTGTTATTTATTTTGATCTCTGCCGCGGCGATTTCGCAGCGGTTAAAGACTGAGTATCGCACAACACCGGGCGACAGTCTACCAACACACTATTTAGTTTTCCTGGATCGCAGCAATTGCCGGCTCATCTTTCCTGCCCCCGGACACGTCATTATGACGAAGTCAATGGTTGAATCTTACATACAAGAAGGATGATGGTTCAGTGCAGTTTGCAACCATCAATAGCGATACTTCCAACCTGATCGTGCAGAGATTTTTGCATTCGAGGTTTATTGTAAAATCAGACGATGAGCTGTATGACGCGATCTCGGGATATCCCTATGTTGACAAACGTCTTCTCAAGGATAACCATACAGTGATTTCTGTTGCCGGGAATCTATATAAGATGAGTACCAGGCACAAGCCACGAGGGAAGCTGAAGAGGAAACTGAATTTTGTTGCTCAACAGCCCGATCTGTATGCAGTAAATGTTTTGAGGGGACGCGCTGCTTACGACAAGTATGGCATTATCGGAATGAATGGTGTTATTGAAGTATATCGAAAGAATTAATCCCGTCATTCCCCTCTCCTGCGCTTTGCACTAAGGTAACGCCTCACCGGTACATCGTAGACCACCATCGCCAGATACCCAAACGCAACCAGGAAAAGAACACCCAGTATAATGATCAAAGTCAACTCACCTGAATCCGGCTTCCTGCTCGTAAAGTAATTTCCAAAGATCCATATCCCCGCATAGTGCGTCATGTAGAGCGGATACGATATGTTGCCGGAGAACTTGCAGATTTTTTCCCATCGCGGTGACAAACCCGATCCTGCTCCCAGCGAAACCATCAACGGAAAGTAAACGATCACAACAAATGCCTCTACCAGCCAATCCGACGATGACCACGGCATAATGAAAGCGCAAAACAACAGAACCCCCAATCCTGCGAATCCAAGTTTGTTGTTGATGATCCATTTCGAACGATAAAGTAAAAGTCCCGCTAAGAACGAATAAGCCACCCTCACACCGCCGTCAAAAAAGTTATCCTTCGACCAGCCGCCGAGAAGATTTCCCGTCCGGTAGCTTACGAAGAGAATTCCCGCTGCAGCAATAAGTGTGAGTACAGCAAGTGAACGACGACCAAGCCTGATCAGCACAAACGCATAAACAATATTGGCAACGTATTCCCAGAAGAGCGACCACGAAGGAGCATTCAGTGCGAAGAGGTTGAAGAAACGTTCCTCCATCACGGGAAACGGAATCAGCAGCATCGAGCAAGCAAAGAGCAGCGTTAGTTTGCCTAAGTCGTAACTGGATGATGCGAACGGGTCCAGCAAGAATCCCAACAAGCCCAGCACAGAACCCAGCACGATCAGGGGATGCAACCTGATAAGCCGTGACTTGAAAAACTCTCCTGCACCCATCCTCAGAAGGCGATCGTCATAGGCGTATCCAATAACAAACCCTGACAAACAGAAGAAGAAGTCGACGGCTAAGAAACCATGGCCAATGAAGTTCGTGCTTGGATCGGTGAACACCCACTCCATGAAGTGGAAGATGACAACAGCGAGTGCCGCTACGCCTCTTAATCCGTCGAGGATGGCGAAATGATGTTTTGTTTTGAGAAGATCAGTGCCCGGTTTTGCTTCGCTCATCGAATGGAATAGTAATTAAGCATCCTTAGACAGCAGGCCCACGAGTGCCAATGTCAACATAAGCCCGCAAGTTAAGCAGTTCTCCTTCCTGGATTGTAGCAAATCCGAAGTAAACGAGTTATATTAGTTAACCCCTTCCATTACCCGCCAGCAAATTACCGAAGCGAGAACAGAGCCGATCGTTGGGAAATGGAATTTCGGCGTACCGGATGTCCACCCACGACCGTCATCTTGCCGCTATCCTCTTCACCGACATCGTTGGCTACACCGCCATGATGCAGAAGGACGAATCAAAGGCTGTAGTTTCCATCAAGCACTATCACGAGGTTCTCGAGAAATCTATCGCAACTCATCGTGGCGAGATCTTAAACAATTACGGTGACGGAAGTTTGTGCTCATTCTCCAGTGTGCTCGAAGCGCTGAATTGTGCGATCGAGCTCCAACGCAATCTTCAGTCAGAACCTGTGGTGCCGCTGCGAATTGGATTGCACGTCGGCGAGATCTTTTTTGAAAATGGTAAAGTATTGGGTGATGGCATTAATGTAGCATCCCGCATTCAGTCATTGGGTACATCCAATTCAATATTATTCTCTTCCGAGATCAACAATAAGGTGAAAAACCAACCGGGGTTAAAGACGTTGTCGCTGGGCAGCTTCCATTTCAAGAACGTTGACGATAGAATGGAAGTATTCGCGCTAGTCAATGATGGCTTCACCGTACCAGAGCGAAAGAAGATGGAAGGAAAGCTGGAAGCTGCTGGTCAGAAAACAATAGCCGTCCTGCCCTTCGAGAATATGTGCAACGATCCGGATCAGGAGTATTTCAGCGACGGACTGACCGAAGAGATCATTGCAGACCTGTCCAAACTTTCGTCACTGCATGTTATTTCACGAACGTCGGTGATGGCATTCAAAGGCACAAAGAAGGATGTCACAACGATCGGTGAGGAATTGAATGTTCGATACGTGCTGGAAGGAAGTGTGCGTAAGACGGGTAATAAACTTCGGATTACGGCTCAGCTCATCGATGCTCCAAACGATGCACACTTGTGGGCGGACAAATTCAACGGTGTCGTCGATGATGTGTTTGAAATTCAGGAAAAGGTTTCACATTCAATTGTTGATGCACTGAGACTGGAGTTGACTCCGAATGAACGCGCGCGAATGGTGGTGAAGTCGACACCAGATCGCAAAGCTCATGAATTGTATCTGGAGGGAAGATATCACCTGAACCAGGTGACACCTGCCGAGATCATCACTTCCATTTCTTTATTTGAAAAGGCAATCAACATTGAACCGCATTACGCTCTGGCTCATGCGTCGCTTGCGTGTGCTTACAATTATCTCGCGTGGCTCGGCGGCGTGGCGGGCGACTTATATCCAAAAGCCAAACAGGCAGCTTTAAGAGCGCTGGACATTGATGATTCTCTTGCCGAAGCACATGCTGTATTGGGATATGCAGCGACCTTCTATGACTGGGATTGGGCTTTAGCGGAGCGCGAGATTAAGTGCGCTATCGCATACAACCCAAACTATGCCGCAGGTTATCTCTATTATTCATGGTACCTGGGAAGTCAGTGGCGACTTGAAGAGGCGCGCGCTGCTATTGTAAGAGCAAGCGAACTCGATCCGCTCGCGCTCATTATCCACGCTAACATGGGGAATTACTATCAGTGGAAGCGCGACTATGATGAAGCACTCGCTCAAACGCAAAGGATTCTGGATCTAGCACCTGACCTTCCTCTGGCACTGCTGTTCTCAGGCATGGCACATTGGGGAAAGGGACAGTACAAAGAAGCTGCTGTTGGGTTTGCCAGGATGGTGGAACTCGCTGGTTCAGGCTTCAAAGGATACCTGGGCTATTCTTACGCTAAGGCCGGATTAACAGATAAAGCATTAATGGTCCTCGCTGAAATGACCGAACAATCCAAAACCGATGCCGTGCCATCATTTCAGTTCTTCCTGGTACTCCTTGGGCTCGATCGGGTTGACGAAGCACTCACCTGGCTGGAACAGGCTTTTGAAGAACGCGCGGGCGGATATTTTCCCTACCTCCGACAGGAAAGCGTTTTCGATCCGCTGCGTGATGAGCCTCGCTTTCAGGAACTCGTCCGGCGGTTGAATTTCCCTGACTGATGTGTAGACCGCCCGTTGTTTAATGTACACGCACGGCTATAAGGCTCGATCTCGCAAAACTCGCACCTAGGTCACGCTATCTGAAAAAATATTGCGCTGCCTTCTTGTGCAAGTATTCACTTGCGCTTATCTTTGCAACCGAATAGTTGCATTCATTACTGGTAGAACCTCAATAAAAATGTTAAAACAGACGCGCCGAGATGTTTTTCAGGCGATTGCCGACCCTACCCGGAGAGCCATACTCACCTTGTTGGCCCTTCAGGCGATGACCCCCAATGCACTCGCGGAACACTTTGACCTCACCCGTCAGGCAGTTTCAAAACACATTCACGTACTCGCTGAATGTCAATTGCTCAAACAGCAACAGAACGGAACGCAGATCTATTATCACCTCGATCCAACAAAAATGAAAGACATCGATGAATGGCTGGCACCGTTTCGCAAACTGTGGAACGACAGATTCAACAGACTCGATAAAGTACTAGACAAATTGAAACGCGAACAAAAATGACAACGACTAACGAAACGAAGATCGTGGCCAAACCTGGTCATCAGGATCTGTTTATTGAAAGAGAATTCGACGCTCCAAGAAACCTTGTGTTCAGAGCATTCAGTGAACCGGACTTACTTGTTCAGTGGCTTGGACCGGATAACCTTTCCATGGAGATTGATAAATTCGATAACCGCTCCGGTGGTTCATATCGCTTTGTTCATGTTGATGAACGCGGTAACCGATACGGCTTTAACGGTGCCATTCATGAAGTTGCCGCGCCCGAACGTGTCATTAGAACTTTTGAATTTGAAGGATTGCCGGAACGCGGACATGTTTCGATGGAGATCGCATTGTTCGAAGCATTACCTAACGACAGAACCAGACTCAAAATTCAAAGCATTTTTAAATCTGTCGAAGACCGCGATGGTATGGTTGCCTCAGGAATAGAGGGTGGCATGAATGAAAGCTATGCTAAGTTAGACGTGCTGCTTAAGAAGTTAAAATAACACCATGACAGTCATCACGCAGATCGGAAATACGGCGGTTGTAAATGTGACCGCTGTAAAGTTATCGATGATCGCCGCTGCAATTTCACTTGTTGCATTGCTAAGCCTTCATGTGTTGAGTCCTGAGTTCGGTCCCTCGTGGCGAATGGTAAGCGAATACGCCAACGGAAATTATGAATGGATGCTCATGATATTCTTTACCTTCTGGGGACTGAGCAGTTGGTGCCTGGCCGTAGCGTTGTGGCCCTATGTATCAACTCTGGCAGCGAGGATCGGCGTGATATTTCTTTTTATTTCAGGATTGGGTGAATTTCTCGCGGCGTTCTTCAATGTCAATCATCCCCTTCATGGAATGACAGGTACGTTAGGCATACCGACGCTTATTATTGCCGCATTGCTGATATCGTATAATCTCAGAAGAAAGCCTGAGTGGAAAGAAAATAGTAAGGTGTTGCTGTGGTCTGCTCACGCCACGTGGATGAGTCTCGTGCTGCTGGTGGTTACAATGGTTATCATGATCAACGGCTTTAAGCAGGCAGGCATTGAGGTCAGAAGCCACCGGCTTCTGTACCCGATGGCGTCATTGCTGTAGTGGGCTATGCGAATAGGATATTGATCGTAGTATATATTGGCTGGCTCATATTGGTAGCTTCGAAGCTTTACGCTTCAGGATTATATTCCAGAAAAACCAAGTCCTAGTACATCTTGTTAGATTCATTTCCGCCATAAATATTCCCTTTCGCAATAAGTAAGTTCTATCTAAATTGATTTCGCTCAAAGAAATCACCATGAAGAAGACAGCTTTCGTTGCACTAATGTTATTGATCATCTCATTAACAGTTCAGGCAACAATTATCAATGATAAACCAGGCGGAGATTATAAACAGGTTGTTCAGGGGTTCGACTGGGGCCCGGCCGTAAATAAGGTGATCTTAAGTCTTGGCGATACAACCTCATCGGCGAACGGCGCCGACTATCTCGTTCTCGCTTCCCGCAAGTCGAACGTAACTGAAATTGCGAAAGAGCAGGCTTCGGGTCAGCGCAATGTAGTCTTCGCTTATGTCTCCGATGAAGGAGGCAACAGGGCTAAGACGGGAAAGTATGTTACGCTTGTTCTGCAGGTTGGTCCTGGCCTGCCCATCGGCTCGCCAATACAGTACACAAGAGGAAAGGGAAATCAATGGGTAGACTACACGATGACAATCGTCAACAATAAAACCCAGCAGGTTTGGGACAACGCGGTGGGAAAGATCATGGTCCTGATCGATGATTTTAATCTGACCGGTAAGTACAAACACAGCGACAAGTTGACGATGTCGTACGCATCATATACTCCAAAGACTAACAGGGATAAGTCGCCATTGATTATCTGGCTTCATGGCGGCGGCGAAGGCGGCACGGATCCAACGATACCGCTACTGGCAAATCTGGCAGCGAATTATGCGTCCCCGGAAATACAATCCATTTTTGAAGGTGCTTATGTTCTGGTTCCGCAATGTCCGGGAGCATGGATGCACAACGGCCAGGGCGTCACAACTCATGGAAAAGAAAACGACATTTATAACGAAGGCCTGATGGCACTCATTAAAGAATACGTCAAAGCAAATCCAAAGGTAGACCCGAATCGAATATATGTAGGGGGGTGTTCCAACGGTGGGTATATGGCATTGAAGCTGATGCTATTGTATCCGGACTATTTTGCAGCAGCATATATCAGCTCATTGGCTTATCAGTCTCAATACATTAGCGACGATGCCCTGGGCAAGATCAAAAAGTTGCCAATCTGGTTTGTTCATTCGAAAGACGATGGCACTACAAAGCCTGACGAGACCGTTATTCCTGTTTATAAAAGGTTGATCTCAGCCGGCGCGAAGAACGTTCATCTGACGCTCTATGACCACGTTTATGACGTTACCGATTTTTTCGGAGGGAAGGATTACATCTATAATGGCCATTTGTCATGGATCTATGTGCACAAAAACCTACCCCGACAGGATTTCGATGGGTCGCCGGTTAAGGTCAATGGTAAGCCAGTGAGCATCATGGAGTGGCTCGCTGCGCAGAAGAAGTAATTAAAACCTCAGCGCCACCAGCGCCTGAAGATTGTTCACCGGCGACTTGATATAAGCGCGGTTTGCTGGCACCGTGCCATTGGTATGCTCATAACGAAACTCAACCTGTATTCCGAGCTTTGAACTAATGGGTATATTCGTGCCAACGCCGCCCCAAAAGCCAAGTTCAACGGGCTTCACCTCGAAGTCTTCCTGAAGAAATTCAATAATGGGTGACTGCGACGTCTCATACCAGGTAACCTTTGATTTCGCGTTGAAATTAAATGAACCGCCCAGGTTGATGTAAGGCACAACACGTCCTCCTTTGAACAGATACTTCAAACCAACGGGCACCTTCACCTGATCCAGATCCATCGTCATATAATCATCGCCAGGGTGATACTTGCTGTCAACCGTGTACGAAATAGGGGAGTAGTATGCGGCTATTGTAAAGGCAAAACGTTCACTAACCCGGGGAGAAACTACGTCAAGCGTTACACCAATCATCATAGCCGTCGCTTTTGTCGTGCCGGCAATAGCAAACGCTGCTCCCTGTGGATCCTTGAACTCAAGTGATGAAAAGTTCACACCACCGCCTACACCAAATTTCAATTCTGCCCAGGGTTTCTTTTCCTGGAACACAACGGATGAGCCACCCACACATTTGTTGTATCCGTTTACCGCTTTGGTTAGCGATCGTTTTTCCATCTTGAGATTCCTGACCAGATCAGACGCATCGGCACAATCGGTCATCAGCATGTTCATGGTGGCGATGTGTTTGTTGTCACTGCGCAGTACGCGTTGCCCATCTACATATTGATCCTTCGTGTTGTTCTCCAGCTCGATCAGTTCGGCACCATCTTTTTGTACCCAGTACCGGTCACGCATCTGGTACAATCTCATCTTGCCATGAGCGACCAGCTCAAGAAAGTACGCTTCTTCTTTGTCGCCGTCCTTGATGGTTTTTGTTTCAAATCGTTTGTCTCCAACAAAACCATAGGCGATCAGATCCTTGGGACCATAAGAAGTGACTGCTGCATCGGCAGATTTTTTGAAATCACAGTTGCTGTAAGATTTGCCGCCGTCGCGAAAGTTCACCAGGCCCGATATGCTGTCGCGGTTCTGAGTGATCACAAAGCCATTGCGGTAATCTGCCTGGCTAAATGCCGGAATACAAATAACAAATGCCAAAGCAGTAAATAGGGAAGCCTTCATTGAGATAACTTTTTGAGAATTGAAATGACTGAGGATATATTGTTCGGTA
Organism: Chryseolinea sp.; assembly: GCA_049840655.1. GTDB lineage: Bacteria > Bacteroidota > Bacteroidia > Cytophagales > Cyclobacteriaceae > Chryseolinea. The sequence goes on along the minus strand of JASGJX010000009.1, from coordinate 330,514 downwards.
AACGGTATATTGAATGCTAAGATACGGTATCGTATAAAGATGCGCAATCCTATCAGTCACGCGTAAATAGGTTGTAACGATATGAGATATCGGGTTTATGTAGTTGAGCTTTCGAAGAAAGTCTTCACGGAAAATGCAAGGTTCAGAGCGGCCAATCCCCAATTCAACGGAGTACTTCAGTGTCTTTACGTCGGCATGACGAGCAAGATGCCTGCGGAGCGTTTTATGCAACATCGAACGGGCTACGTCAATAAGAAAGGACACAAATTGTCGGCGAGCATCGTCTTGAAATACGGTATGTACTTACGCCCGAGCTTATATGAGCACCTTAACCTCAAGCCTATGACGAGAGAGGAGGCTTTGGTTATGGAGGAAAAACTTGCCTGGGATCTGAGGAGACAGGGATATGCTGTTTGGTTTAATTGAATCACAACTCAAATCTTGATCAGCGCTTCTACAGATAAACGGGCTTTTAACTATCGCCTGTCAATGAACCAACGTCGGGACGATCATCAATTTCCTGATGCCTGCGTTCCTGTTTTCCGCTATCCCCTTGATCATTGGGTAACTTGCCATCGTTGGATGTCTTTCCGATGTTGTTTGTCTTTCCATCATTATCCACAGAATCCGAAGCCTGTGCTTCCATAGCAGAAGCGTCTTTAGCGGAAGCTATAGATGCGTCGACGACTTTGTTATCGCTGAGAGTTGGTCGCTTTTCTTCCAGTTCAATAACTACATTTTCTTTTTGCCGCGCCGCTACTTCGGACTCCTTCCCGACCGGTGCCTGCATTCCTGCCAACGCAATGGCTACACTTTTTCTTGCCGTATTACCAGCATAATCTTCCGCCACAACAGTAAAAACAGTTCCGGGAGCACTTGCATTCCTCACGGAAGTTGTCATACGCCATAATCCCTTTTTGCCTCTCGGCTCCGCGTTGCCTTTTTCGATAATGACGTCGTCTCTCATAATCGTTATGGTTACAGACTTCACTTTGAAGTCGTCGAACGCACGCACTCTGATAAGCTCACCGGGTTCGCCGGTATACATGAGCACGTTGATGTCCTTGATCTGAGGCGGATTCAGATGATCACTCAACGCTACCGCGTACGCACTAAACTTGTTATCGTTGATCCCCTTTTCGTAAAGTGCCTTCGACTGAGGGTTGGCATTAACATTCTTTGCGTAGGTGGTTGCATCCTTAAATCTGTGCTGTTGGTCTAACTGTTTCTCTGTGCTGCGCTCCCGTTTCTTCGGTCTGTTAGCAATTACGACGCGGTTCCGCCATTGTTTAATGACGATGTTCTTACCGAGCGTCCCCGAGACGCCCTTCAGAATGGGATTGTTCGTGGCTATTGGCATAATATAACGGCATTAAAAGTCTGAGACCCTACGCTCCGGATACGGAATTGAAGGTCATAGGGTTCACATTTGCTGAAAAATTAATTCGTTACTAATTTTTTAGTAATTCGTTTGTCCTTCGTACTATTTGATTGAAATATTGATTTTTGAGCTTAAAAAGGCGTTTCTATGCTTTATAAACGCTTTTTTAGTGAAAAAAATGGGTTTTTGAAACCCTGCTGACTTTCTGATCTACTCTAACTGCTTCTTCTTGAAGATACCCCTGCAGTTGCCGCCGGGAAAATTAACCTTCGTGCGATCCGCGATCTGAGATGTTTAAACATAGCAAATTGCCTGCCCGTTCCTTAAAAGCCCACCTCTTTTTTATGAGGTCAGCTCACGTCGACAAACTGTCTACTCATTACTCAATACTCAAGACTCACTACTCATTTATAATAAAGCTCGTAAGGAAATGCTTGTTGAAACTATCCCTGCTCCTGTGAGTATTCAGCGCTTCGCGTTCACAAGCTGCGATGGATTGATGTCGAACCGCTTCTTGAACGCCGTGGAGAAGTGATTGGGATTCTTGAATCCAACGATGCGCGAAACATCGGTCACGCGATGCTCTCTTCTTTCAAGAAGCTCACGCGCATGATCCATTCTTAGGTCGCTGATATATTCAAACACACTCTTGCCGAACGTTTGTCTGAACGTCGTCATCAGTTTGTTTGTGTTCGTTCCAAACCGGCGGGTGATCGAAGTCAGCGTGTGATCTTCCAGGAACGATGTCATCAGGTAGGTTTTAACGGCCTGCGCGAGATCGGTGTCTTTCCTGTTAACATTCTCTTTCACCTCACCATTCATTTTGAAGAGCGTGTGAAACTGAATTAACATGATCTGCGTGATCGAAGTCTCAATCATCATCTGGCCTAACTGTCCTTCGAATGGACAGTTGAAGATATTGTGTAGGGCCTGATCCTGTAGTAGCGTGATGGGCGTGAACTTGTCTCCGACCATACTCTCCTTTTTCTCGAGCCTCGTTCTTAGCTTGTCTGACCAGGATTCATTGTCGGGCAGGAGCGGAAAGAGTTGATCGGGGAGAACCGAAAGGTGCGTAACCCGAACGTGCTCATGAGCGCGCGCCTTATGAATGTAAATGTTGTCGGGGTCGTATTTGAAATTCTGCGAACCAGCAAACGACTTCATGCGATATCCCGACTTGCTGGCCATAGTTTCGATTGCCCCCTTTTCCATGAGGCAAACACCCACGGTATCCAAACCCTGCCCATTCTTGTTTTCAAAGACAACGTCCTGATTGAAAAGGCCCTCATAAATGCGCAACGAAAAATGAGGAAGGTACATATCCCGCACGGTCATGGGATTCGCCGCATCGTCGGATTGATACACCAGGTTGACGCTTCCAAACGGCATGGGTGCGTCTTTGGCATCAACAACCGAAATGGTCGGAAGGTCTTGCGACGCGTAGTTGGACAGCGGCTTCATAGAGTGTCAGGTTGGTGCTCAAACGGGAAAGTGCTAACATAAGTTACTAAAGGGTCGCCTGGGATCCAATATGAAGACGCTGCGGTCCGATCTGCACCCGAGCCATTCAGCACCGCAGTAAAATTGATCCGGCGTATGCTGTCCTCCATCTGACGTACGTCCCGGGTTCCGATATCCCGTAAAATGTACTTGTAATCCAGAAGGCGGTCGTCAATGAAGTCCCGGACACAACCGGACCGTTGTAACCATCCGCTGCTGGCTTCGAAAATGTTTAACTAAATTACTCAACACCATCCCATGAGACGCACCATTGTAAACCCGGTCATCAAAGACACAGTTACATTCCTGAACACTGCCCGTGAATCCGCTAAGAAATTAACGGAGATCGAGATCACCCTGCTGCCCAACGGCGGCAATACCTTGCACTATCACAAAACGTATTCTGAAACATTCACGGCCATTGATGGCGAACTGGGCGTACGCATCGGTAAAACGGAAAGAAGAATATTGAAGCCGGGAGAAAGTTATACGGTAAAGCCCATGCAGGTACATGCATTCTTTAATCCTGGAAAGGAAACGATTCGCTTTAATGTGAAGATCGAACCCGGACACGAAGGCTTTGAAAACACGCTTCGCATTCTCTATGGTTTGGCGGAAGATGGATTAACTAATGCGAAGTCCATTCCGAAGAGCCTTACACACACAGCCGTCGTCCTCGAGATGAGCGATATGAACGCGCCCGGGTTCCTCACATTTATCGCGCCCGTTCTGAAATGGCTTGCCGGCCGTGCTGCTGCGAAAGGAGTCGACAAACAGTTGATTGCGAGATATTGCTATTAACGGACTGCATATACGCCTCCGCGTTCGCGATATAGTGTGGTTCCACCTGAGGTTATGTCACATTCATCCTTCAGAAGTATTTAAAGTGATATGCGCAGGCCCAGGAAAACACCATTATTCATCATACTGAGATGCCGGGGATCGGTTAATCTAAAGTAATTGTATCGATACGCAACCAGCAAGCCGAGCTTCGCATTGATCTGATAACAATACTCCAGCTTCGCCGAAATCAAAGCGCTCTCTGTGAAAGAAGTGAAACTGCTGTAGTTACTTCCTTCGTATTCGCCATTCCTGCGATTGATCACTCCAACGATCGGAAGTGCTACATGCAATCTGATCGAGCTTCGCTCACCAAGCTGATAGGAAACATTTCCACTCAGTGTTAAGAAGCTGCCAGCCGACCAGTATTTTTGTGTCGACTCAAAGCCTGGATAATAGTCGATATGATTCACGATCGTATGCAAGCCCATACCCAACGACGGAACGAGCTTCTTATTCTTCGTCTTAAGATTATACATGTAGTCGTAGTTGAAGAAAAACTGTCTGCTCTTGGCTGGATGACGGGCAACTGACTCGACCTGACCGCCGGAAAAAGTAAAATCAACCATGTGCTGGCCCTTTGGCGTAAAGCGTGTATAGATGGAGTTAACGGCGACAGGCACTCCACTGTATTTGTTAAAACCTATCAGATCATCCTTGCTTGACAGGGGATCTATTCCTCCGGAGAGTGACAATGTCGAATACCTGATCTTTTGTTGCGCATACGCGTTGCCCGACAGTATCAGGATTGTAGCGATACTGAGTAAGTATGAAGTCCTCATAAGATTTGGTTTTTATTGCAAAACGGTTGTAACAGAAATCGTTGTTGACCTTTCGAATTTATGATGCCCCGGCTCTGAAATTAGTTGTAACGTTTTGATTCTTTTTCCTCGAGGATCGCCAGCGCATAACTTCAGGCAGCTTCGGTTTTATTGTTCTGTCGCGTCCCGGATTTTGGAAAGCCCAGCTACTGCTATGAAAATATTCCTGCATTTGCCGCGTACAGCGGTGACAGTGTTGTAATTTCCGGATATCCGGAACGTTACACTATCGACTAACCTCTCTCCATGATCCTCAACTACATCAAAGTTGCTCTGCGAAACCTCTTGAAGCGCAAAGCCCTCACGGTGATCAACATCGTTGGGCTTGCCACGGGCGTCGCGGTTTGCCTGCTCATAGGTAAGTACATCTCCTTTGAAACCAGCTTCGACAAGTTTCATACAAAAGGAGAACACGTGTATCGTGTGATCGAGTCGTTCTATACAGGCAGCGTGAAAGACGAGTACGATGGATATGACCTTGGCCCTGCATTAGCCTCGACGTTTCCGGAGATTGAAGACGTTGCGCGAGTCCATGGTAATGGGAGCCTGGTGTCGTTTACAAATCGCGGTAAGCAGTTCAGGTACCGGGAACCTCAAATGTTATTCGTCGATAGTACTTTTCTGAGCATGTTTTCATTCGGAATACGTCGCGGTGAATCATCAGCAGCATTGCATGACGCGAACTCCATTGTTGTTACGGAGTCAATTGCTGCAAAGTATTTCGGCGATGAAGATCCGATAGGCAAAACAATCCAACTTCACGATGGCTGGACACCGGGTTTGTTTGTCATCACCGGTGTAATTCAGGACGCACCGGAAAATACGCACTTCATATTCGACTTCCTGTTGCCGATGCATGCGCTGCTGCAGACGGAGTTTTATCGCGGCCAGCACGAAAGGTGGGATAACTTTCATACCTACATCCGGTTGAGAGAAGATGCTGTTGTCGGTGATCTCCATGCAAAACTCCCTAAGTTTATTCAATCTTATCGCGGCAATGACAGCGGGATGGAAGCGGATGCCTCGTTGGTGTTTCAGCCCTTATTCGACATTCACGATTCGCCGGATCTCAACAATCCGGATACTCACCTGACAACGATTTATCTGTTTGCTGTTATCGCTTTTTTTGTACTGGCAATCGCGTGGATTAACTACGTCAATCTTGCTACTGCGAGAGCAATCGAACGCGCCCGGGAAGTCGGCGTCAAGAAAGCGATCGGCGCATCAAGACGGCAACTGATAGTTCAATTCCTGGTTGAGGCTGCCCTGGTCAATCTTTTAAGTATAGCCTTTGCTGCGGGAATTGCATACTTGCTGTTGCCTGTGCTGAACAGCATCACGGGCCGATCATTTGAACTGAATCTTAACGAGCCGGGTTGGCTGATGGTGCTCGGAGTGTTAATGATTGCTGGTACGTTTGTTTCAGGCGTATATCCCGCCGTTGTACTTTCTTCATTCAGAATCACGGAAGTCATCAAGGGCAAGCTACGCGACGGAGGTAAAGGGTGGTTCTTACGCAATGGCATGGTGGGATTTCAATTCGCATGCTCTTTACTGTTGTTGGTCGCTACATCAGTGATCTTTCGTCAGGTGAACTTCATGAAGGATCAGGACAAACAGTTCAGCACGAAGCAGACCATCATTGTGAAAGGACCGGAACTGGGTGAGGCAAAAGATAGCAGAGAAAGAATGTCCTCTTTCAGGAATGAATTGCTCGCGTATCCTTTCATCAGCAAGGTGGCGACCTCGTTCTCCGTTCCGGGGGAGAACCCTTCAATCAGCACGGGTATGAGGAAGTTTGGTCTCCAGGAAAGTGAGAATCGGATCGGTGATCTGTATTGGATTGATCCGTACTTTTTCGACTTGTATGGAATTGAGTTCCTCAGTGGAAAAGGGTGGGATGCTCAGACTAAAACCGACCCCCAATCGGTGATCATTAACGAAGAGGCTGTTAAAGTATTTCAGCTGGGTGACAATGAGTCCGCGCTTCGGGAGAAGATAATCCTTCCCTTCGACACAGCGCATATTGCGGGCGTTGTAAAAAATCATCATTGGAACTCGATGAAGAAGCCCCATACGCCGATGATATTTCGTTGCGAGCAGGTATCAGCCGCGAACGTTTCTATTCAGCTTCGCGGAGACATGCATCAGGCCTTAACGGATATAGGACGAAAGTACCGGGCCGACTTCCCGGATAACGACTTCAGCTACTACTTCCTCGACGACTTCTACCGGGACCAGTACCACGAAGAGGAGGTATTTGGAAAGTTGTTTACCGCCTTTTCAGTATTGGCTATTGTTATCGGCTGCCTGGGTCTCTGGGGGCTCGCAGCATTTGCAACGCTTCGTCGCCGTAAGGAGATCAGCATACGTAAAACTCTGGGCGCAACGGCACAGTCTATCGTAATTCTTCTTGTGCGTCAATTCCTTCGTCCGCTTGCCATAGCTGGTGCTTTTGTACTTCCATTCGCCTGGTTATTCGGACGCAGCTGGCTGGAGAAATTTCCTTATCGAATCAGCCTGTCAGTTGATATGCTGCTTTTGCCATTGGCTGTCTTGTTGCTCATCGCATTGATCACGGTGTCTTATCAGACTTTGAAAGTTGCGCATGCCAATCCGGTGGATTCACTTAAGGGTGAATAAATACTAGACGCGTGTAAGTCGTCAGTTGTAAACTGCAAACGGCTAAGTAATGGCCGGACCTTTTATATGCCCGGCCATGAATTTTATATCGCGTTTTCTTCTACCGGCGAGCGAAGCTCGTGAGCAGCCCTCACCATTTCTATCAGCGCCTTTCTCGTCTCTTCCCAATGCCTCGTCTTCAAACCACAATCCGGATTGATCCATAGCTGATCTGCCGGCAATACGGCTTTAGCTTTGTTGATCAGGTACACCATCTCATCCTTTGATGGGACGCGGGGCGAATGAATATCATAGACTCCTGGTCCAATATCATTGGGGTATTTGAAGTCAGCGAACGCATCCAGCAATTCCATTTGTGACCGCGAGCATTCAATGGTGATCACGTCGGCATCCATGGCAGCAATGCTGTCGATGATGTCGTTGAATTCAGAATAGCACATGTGCGTATGGATCTGTGTTTCATCTTTCACGCCACTGGCAGAAATGCGGAACGCACGGACTGCCCAGTCGAGATAATCCTTCCAGTCCGACTTTCGCAAAGGCAATCCCTCGCGGATAGCAGGCTCGTCGATCTGGATAATCTTAATTCCCACCTTCTCGAGATCACACACCTCGTCGCGAATAGCCAGGGCAATTTGATTGGTCGTTACAGAACGGGGCTGGTCATCGCGAACAAACGACCATTGCAGTATCGTGACTGGACCTGTTAGCATCCCCTTCACATGCCTGTTAGTCAGCGACTGCGCATAGGCCGACCATGATACGGTCATCGGCGTTGGTCTGGATACATCGCCAAAGATGATCGGCGGCTTTACGCATCGCGATCCGTAACTCTGAACCCAGCCATTCGATGAAAAGGTGTAGCCAGACAGTTGCTCGCCGAAGTACTCGACCATGTCGTTGCGCTCAAATTCTCCGTGAACCAATACATCGATACCAATCTCTTCCTGCCAGCGTATCGCCTTTTCCGTTTCATCCATGAGCAGACGATTGTAGTCCGCATCGGACAGCTCATGTTTCTTCCACTTCGACCGCCAGCTTCTTACTTCCGCTGTTTGAGGGAAAGACCCTATGGTCGTAGTAGGAAAGAGTGGAAGGTTCAGCTCACCCTTCTGTTTGGCTTTGCGCTTTGCGAACGGATTGTTTCTGCGCGCATCGGCCTCAGTAATCCTGGTCACCCGTTCTTTTACATCGGTATTGTGGATCAATTTTGATGTTCTCCGACTTTCAACATCCAGTTGATTTTCGGCCAGTTTGATATAGAAGTCTTTGCTGGTTTCCGGGACAGCTAATCCTTTAATAACAGCAACCTCTGAAAGCTTTTGCTTGGCGAACGCCATCCATCTTTTCATTTCGGCGGAGAGCTGTGCTTCGTTCTTTTCAAGTTCCAGGTCACACGGCGTGTGGATCAATGAACATGAAGGCGCAATCATTACTCTATCATGGCCTAGTTTTGAAACGGCCTTTTCAACCTGTGCCAGTGACTTGCTGAAATCATTCTTCCAGATGTTCCGGCCATCCACAACGCCCAGTGATAAAGTCATCTTCTCCGGTATTTGTGCGATAACTTCATCAAATTGTTCTGGTGAACGAACCAGATCGATATGCAGTGCGCATACCGGTAGCGTAGTGGCCGTACTTGTGTTGTCTCTCAATCCCTCAAAGTAGCTGGCAACGATAGTCTTCAGCCGCGGAAATGCCTTCTTGATTTCAGCATACGCGTAGGCAAATGATCGCTTCTGCTTTTCAGTTAAGTCGAGCGCCAGGAATGGTTCGTCGAACTGCACCCATTCAACATTCAGTTTATCAAGTTTTGCAAGGATATCGAGGTAAACGGGAACAAGGGTCTTGATAAGATCAATGCGGTCGAAGTCACCTTCTTTTTCCTTTCCCAGGAGCAGGTAGGAGACTGGTCCGATGAGCACGGGCTTTGTCTTAATGCCCAGCTGTTGTGCTTCATAGAATTCATCGATGACTTTCGTTGAGAATAACTTGAAGGTCTGGTTCTTATGGAACTCCGGAACGATGTAGTGATAGTTTGTATCGAACCATTTCGTCATTTCCATTGCCGTGATGTCGAGGCCGTCCCGCTGGTATCCTCTGGCCATGGCAAAGTAAAGATCGAGTTCCTGATTGCCTTTGTTAAGAATTACATCGTGATAACGTTCGGGTATTGCACCGATGGTGAGTGACATGTCCAGCACATGATCGTAGAATGAAAAGTCGTTCGAGGGAATGAGATCAATCCCGGCTTGTTTTTGCAAAAGCCAGTTCTCCTGTCGGATGTTTCTGCCTGACTGAAGCAGGTTCTTGTACGTGGTTTTGCCTGACCAGTAGAGTTCGCAGGCTTTTTTGAGTTCTCGTTGGCTACCGATTCGTGGATAGCCCAGGTTGTGCGCAATCATTGCTTTTTTGTTTAAGTGTGTGAATAAACCTGGCTCTTTGAGAGTCCATGATGCGACACACCAATAACAGAAAGACATGATTGACCTCTTCCCTGGAATGGGAGGTAAATGAAGTGAATCAGACCTGACATGCTCATCAGCGTGTAAGCATAGTCATTAAGGTGATGGCAAGTCTCCTGGCTTATGACGGTATCTGCCGGTCCTTCTCATCCGCCGCGGCGGACAATGGATGTTGAGGGCAAACCCTGGTCCTGCGAAATGCAGGACATCATTTACAGTAGCACGTCTGCTCGTGATTCTCACACGATTCCTTTTTAGTCTTTCGGACCTCCCGAAAGAACCAGACACCTGTTTGACAAGGAATACAAAGAACGATGCGCAAAGATATTGCTATTGAATTGAATTCTCAAACTATCAACTATCAACTCAAGAACTCACTTTTACATTTTACATTTATCGTTTTACATTTTGCGGTTAAGCCCCCTTGCCGACTTGCTCTCCCTATCCGAGCCGATGCATGTCTAAAAACATACAACTCCCTACTCACTTTTACATTTTACATTTATCGTTTTACATTTTGCGGTTAAGCCCCCTTACTGACTTGCTCTCCCTATCCGAGCCGATGCATGTCTAAAAACATACAACTCCCTACTCACTTTTACATTTTACATTTATCGTTTTACATTTTGCGGTTAAGCCCCCTATTGACCTGCTCTCCCTATCCGAGCCGATGCATGTCTAAAAGCATACAGCTCCCTACTCACTTTTACATTTTACATTTATCGTTTTACATTTTGCGGTTAAATCCCTTACTGACTTGCTCTCCCTATCCGAGCCGATGCATGTCTAAAAACATACAGCTTCGTACTCACTTTTACATTTTACATTTATCGTTTTACATTTTGCGGTTAAGCCCCCTTACCGACTTGCTCTCCCTATCCGAGCCGATGCATGTCTAAAAACATACAACTCTCTACTCACTTTTACATTTTACATTTATCGTTTTACATTTTGCGGTTAAGCCCCCTTACTGACCTGCTCTCCCTATCCGAGCCGATGCATGTCTAAAAACATACAGCTCCCTACTCACTTTTACATTTTACATTTATCGTTTTACATTTTGCGGTTACCCCCCCCCCTACCAAACCGCTCTCCCCATCCAACAGCCACAACCTCCAAAACCATCCGTTGTTCCCTCCGCCTTCACTCTCTCCTTATTGCCTCAACCGGATCCAGCCTCGAAGCCCGAAGCGCCGGATAGGTCCCAAACACTATCCCGATTGCCAGCGCTATAACCGATATGATGAGCAGTGTATTCAACGTGTATATCGCCTGAAACGGAACTTTGGTTATCGCTTTGACTATCGGTATCGCTACCATCGTCCCCACAACACCAAATATCAAGCCCAGCAAACTTCCGAACGCAGAAACAGTAATCGACTCAGCGAGGAACAGGAACACGATGTCCTTCCTGTTGGCACCGACGGCTTTGCGCACGCCGATCTCCGTCGTTCGTTGGGTAACAGATATGAGCAAAACATTCATAACGCCAATGCCACCTACTAGTACGGAGATGCCGACGATCATTCCCATGATCACTCTGAACAATAAGAATCCCTGTTCAGCTTGTTTTAACCGAAGGTCGTTCGTGAACACACCGAACTCGTCTTTCCCATACTTGCTGGTAAGCCAGGCTTCAATTTCATCTTTAACGGCGTTTACATCCAGCGTTGACGCAACATCGATCAGCATCTCTGGTGGCTTTTCATAAAGTTGCTGATGGGAATACAGAGTTATGGGCACAACAAGGTGAGGCGTCTGCTGATCCCCACCCTTAAATACACCAACCACCTTCAGCCGTCGCCCTTCCAGTATCATGGTCTGACTAAGGACTGACATCGTATCAAGTCCAACTGCTTTAATGAATGGTCGGTTGACAAGTACCACAGAGTCGGCATGATTGAGATCGTCTTCTGTAAGTAAACGTCCCGTTACAGCCTGCTTCACCTGGGGCGCAATGCCAGCGCCAGTAGCCGTCACCTTTACTCCGACAATCTTCAGACTATCTCCGAATTTTACCTGGTTGGTTAAGGTCTGGAGTATGTAGAATGTCGACGGTTTAGTTATTGCCTGTTGCGCCTTCAGGAACTCATCATAGTGAATGATGGAGAATGTATCCTTCGGGACACTCACATCGTTCACTACTCTTGAAGGTCGACTATGAATGATGACACCGTTTAACGATGTAGTCGTGGCGATCTGTTCCTTGGCGAACTGTTCCATGCCGTCGATGAGCGACAGTATGGAGACCAGGGCAGCGACGCCTATAACGATTCCCAATACAGACAATAAAGTATGGAAGAACCGCGCACGGATATTGTCGAACGCAAGCAGGAACGATTCGCCGATCTTTTTAATCATAATTGTATTTATCGCCTGAGAGACGAATAACGGCTCGGGTTGTTACACGCGGCTATAGGAAATATACATAAGAATCCGGTGCTTTCGATTTAGTCACATGAATCTCAAAACGCGTAGTATGAACGGATATTGTGTGGCTGTGAATGACTGCACACTGATGCGTAGGAATTGTAGATGTAGTCTCAGCTATGATTGTGGAGATCGCAGGAGTATTCGCGTTCGCATTCTTACTGTTTAGACATCTTTACAATCCTCCCATCCCAGGTCCATTGATCATCCTTCTTTGTGAAGAACGTTCTGCGCAGCTGCTCACCTGCGATGGTTTGCTGATACAACACAATGAACGGCGTGTGATTGATGAGCTCAGTGGAATAGTCAACAACAGCTTTATCTCCTTTCGGATTAATCTCAATATTTCTCACGTGGCGGAATACTTCGTCGGCAACTCTTACGCGTTGAACATCGATCGACCTCAAGGTATCGTCTGTCGGGATGAGAAATGGATTCGCCTGTTCAGTAAAACTGATCAATGGCTTACCGATATTCTCTGGCGTGCGGACGAGCTGCGCCGTCACATAGCCATGCCGTGCGAGATTCTTATCGACCACTTCGCGCGCCGCCGTTTGATCATTGCAATACACGCGTATGTCAACGGTTCTTGGATACGCGGATTCTGTTGTTAAAATCGCCTCGACCCGACTATTGTCCAGGTCACTGCAACCCGTCAACAACAAACCCACGACAAAACAAATTACCAACAAGCCCGAAGGGCTTAAATGTGAATAACCCGCGATGAAATCGCGGGCTATTAAACAACTGAAATCGCGGGTTATTAAAGAACTGAAATCTCGGGCTATTAACGAACTGGAATTACCGGCCATTAAAAACCTATCAAAGGAACCGTTAAACATGAATCGTGTAAATCTAAACTGCAATATCGACTTAAATCTTAAACCCAATCGACGCCGAAATACTTCTTCCATCCGATGGCCAGACTCCCGGACCCGGATACATCGTCGGCCTCTTCGTAAAGTACTGCTCGTTCGTCACGTTATTAATGTTGAAGCGAATCTTGATCGCCTCAGAAATTCTGAACGACGTATTGACATCGAGCAATCCATAAGAAGGAACAAGTCCAACAGCGCCGGTAGCGCCGGGAGCAACGGTGTTCAATGGATCTGCATAAGACTCACCTGTAAAGCTATACAGCACCGACAAACTGGCCAGACCCGCGCGTACGGTAACGCCGTTGCGCGTAATCATATGAGGCACGGTCTCAACATCATTTCCACTGATATCAACATTTTCAGCTCCCGATCGAACGCTCGCTGATTGATATTCACTGTTCATAAATGCAGTCGACGTAAATACCGAAATGCTGGTCTTCTTTCCCAGCGGCTGACTGTACTCCATAAAGATCTCAGCTCCCATCGTTCTCGAGTCACCTATGTTTGTGCGATAAAGAATGAACGTATTGCTGGGATTGTAGGTCGCCTGCGACCCCATCCGGTTGTTGTACTGCAGATCAAACAAACTCACGTCCCACCGAAATGCACTGGAAGCACTGTACAGCGATCCACGAAATCCAAGCTCCAGGTTATAGCCGTACGCATCCTTCAGGTTTTTGTCGACTTCTTCATAAGCATTCGCAGGGATGATGTCTTTGAATAGCACCGGCCTGTAAGCCTGCGACCATCCGCCGTAAAACGTCATGTTCTTAAGATTGTACTGGGCGCTCACACCGAACAGAGGAAACTTATGTTTAATAGTGTTAGGGATATCGTCAGCTGGATAGTATGAGATATGTCCATACATGTTCGATTCTCCGAGTTCAACGCGCACACCTGGATTAACTGAAAGCTTATCAGTGATCCGGAAATTGTTCTCAACAAAGAAGGCAATGTTCTTCGTTTTCAAGTGCATGTCGCGTCCCCATAGTGGGTCCGTTAGCGTGAGATCGAAGTCCGAGCCGGTTGTTCCCTTTCCCTGCTGCTGACGGTTCAGGTTATTGTAGATGTACTGAATCCCGCCTGCGATGGTGCTCCTCCGATTCAGTAAAGCATAAGTATGCGAAAGACGTAACTCCGTGGTATAACTGTGGAAGTGATCGATGTCGACCTGTCGTGGAGCGTATTCATCGGTGGCAGGATTGATGGCATCTGGAATATTCGCGGTGCGGTCAAATTGAACACTGTTGCGATCTCCGAGTACCGCCGACGTCAGCCACTGCAACTTTGTCTCTTGGCCAAGCTGCCATTCTACTTTCAACGACGGCACATAGATCTCGGGATTAAAATAGTTTCGCGCCCGCGTCGACATGCGTGGATCGGCATGAAACATACTGTCAGTTAGTGGTCCGGGAATCTGATAGACATAATTTGATCTTGAGAATTCGCCTGTGATCTTCAGATTTTTCGTTGCGTTATACACGAGCATCACTGACTGCGCGTCGTAATCTGTGCGGCTGTTGTCGCGGTATCCGTCCGACTTGCGAAAGGTAGCATACGCGTAGTACTGGAATTTGCCAATCGTGCCGCTGATGGCGTTGTATGTACTGAGCAGACCAAACGATCCGGCAGCATTGATACTCTCAAAGCTAATGGCCTTCGTTGAATCGGGCTGCTTCGTTACATAATTCAGCATGCCTCCGAACTGCGCTCCGTACTGAAGTGATCCTGTACCGCGGACGAGTTCGATCTTATCAACAGCCTCCATGGGAATGCTGTAGTGACTCGCGGGATAAGCATACATATCGGAATTAGTAATGGCGCCATTTCTGCGAATGTTAAACTCCCAGCCGCGATGTGGATCGAGTCCACGGGCTGAAATGTTCACCTGATTCCCCGTACCATCCATGTCGTAGACAAAGATGCCCGGTACTTTTGCAAATATCTGCCGGGGTGTTTTCTCCGTAATATTTGCGTCGAGGTTCTGTACGTTAATCACCTCGGACTTCTTGCCCGAATAAATAAAAGTGTTCTTGATTTCAGGCAGACGCAAAACGGTGTTGACCTCTCGTTGACCGGTGACCAGCACTTCTGCCAGTCGTTTGGTCTCTATTGAATCTGCAGCCTGACCGTTAGCATCGAAAACGTACAAGTGGAATATGCATAATAGAAGTAAATATCTGTTCATTGATTGGTGGTGAATAGAGGTAGAATGATTGCAATTATTTCAGCAGTGAGATCCATCGGCATCTTGGATCATTAGATAATGAAACATAGCCATCGGGTCGCTTCAACAGCAATAAGACAGCAAGCTAATGGAATGAATAAAAATGATCAGGCGATCAGTTGGGGAGGATGATCAATAGCGAAATCATACTGACTATTGTAACCGTTGCGGTATACGGTATGATTTACAACGTTGATGGCAGAAAGGTTGACGATCAGTCTCACCTTACCCTGAAGCAGATAATCTTTGATGAACTGGGAATCGAATTTGCCTTCCGACTTTTTTCCTGAAGGCGTGTCCGACATTGATTTGGCGTAATCATGGAATGCGTCCTTAACAGCAATGGTCCTGTCGTCTTTGTAACAGACGATATAAACAGTGTCCTTGTAAAACTTTTGCTTCACCATTCTGTAAACGGTGCCATTGTATTCGAACTCACCGTCTACACGCTCGTAGTTTTCTTTATCGGAAACGGGATCCGTCAGCGGCAGCTTGATCAGGATCGCATCGCTGCCGGCATATCTGTCGAGGTCAAGTTCGGCTGCCAGTGACTCCCTGCTTTCCTGCTGCAAAGCGTAGAAAATCCAGTAGCCACCTACCAGGTTGATAAGGTGTAAAGCGATGAGCAGTATGCAGAATAGCCTTTTCAAGATCGGCTCCAAGCTACCGATTTTTCGTCGAAGGACAATAATTGGTTTTTCTGGTTGTTGGCGAGTAATCACAGCTTTGCCGCTCCCGGTGGTTTGAACTCCAATGCATTTGCGGGCAGGACCTGTCTCGTAATAAGCTCCACGGGAATACGTCCGAAGATGTTAACTTGGTAGAAGCCTGTTTACGGCGATTAATGCGTCATAACTTTTATGCAGAAAACAACGAACGTCTATTACACCTTTTCTCTGTTTTTTCTTTTACTGGGATTCGCGGTTCAGGCACAGCCCGTCGCGTCGCGCATGTACGACTTAAAATCCCTGAGTTACAAGGCAGATAAAAACATGAAATCTGCAACGCTCTTCAAAGGTTCAGCTTATGACATGGAGGCAATCGAAATGACCTATAATCTTCTGACCCAGGGTAAGCGCTCCGAACGCGCGTCAGCGAAAGAGGAGCGACTCATCCTTGTAAAGGATGGTACGTTAAAGATTACCATGAAAGATTCGACATGGATGCTCAGCGGAGGAAGCGTCGCGTTGCTGATGCCGGATCAGCAGTATGAACTTGCAAATGACGTAAGTGAAACTTGTTCATTCTACTTGCTGAGTTATCGGTCAAAGGAAACTGTCGACAAGCCGCGAGGTACAAACTCAGGAGGTTCGATGGTAAAGGACTGGAATAAGATCACCTTTCTTCCACACGATAAGGGTGGCATCCGGCGGTACTTCGATCGTCCTACGGCAATGTGCAAGCGCCTCGAGATGCACGTGACGACGTTGAATGAGGGCTTTAAGAGCCACGACCCGCACACGCATGTTGCCGAAGAAATTGTACTCGTGATTTCCGGTGACACCGAAATGCAAATCGGCGATCAGTTTTATAAAGGTGGGCCTGGTGTAGTCTACTATCTGGGTTCAAACGTGCCGCATGCAATCCGCAATGACGGCACAAATCCCTGTACCTACTTTGCCTTTCAGTTCTAGGCGTGACTGATACACATCGTGGTATTTTTCGTCACGGTCATCAGTCATAAGCGCCACAATCATTCTCCCTGATAGATATCAATGCATAGATCCTGTCTTGCAAGAGTTGTGAGATCGGGTGTGAAGAGATCATTCTAAACCCGGAATTAAAGCCGGATTAAATCGACATTAAAATTGACTCCTGGCGACTATGCCCCAGGGTAGTGGGTCTAATTTTGCATGATCCGAAAGCCCATCGCGATCACCAGCTGAAATGAAGATCTCGCACATTGTCTTTTTAAGTTTTTTCGTCATCCTGTTGTTGTTTTCCATAACAACATTTATCAATTACCGGCAATCGGAGTTGATCAATTCGAATGCGGAAGAGTTCACGCGATCTTCTGTTGTGCTTCGTCACGGCAATCGCTTCCAGAGAAACTTTCTGAACATGGTGAGCGGGTTGAGGGGATACATTCTCACCAACGAGACGTTCTTCATTCAAACCTATGATTCCGCAATAATTGAGAATGAATCAATCCTCGACGAGATGTCGGCTATGGTGCCTGTCAATTCAGACCAGCGCATACTACTCGACGATATTCGTCAGTTGCAGAAATACTGGGTAACTGAACTAGCCATGCCGTTACTGGATGCCAAGAAGAACAGTGGTGATTCAGATAGCAGCAAGGCGGCCTTTAATAAGCTTTATAAAGAAAAGATAGTTGCTGGCCTGGAGAAGGATGTGCAACGCAGTCTGCAGCAAAAGTTCTCGGACTTCAGCAATGTAGAATATGTTCTCCGCGATTCCCGAAAGGAAGAACTGGCGAAGAGCGTAAGCAGTACGAGAAGCATTTCTTTTTATCTGACACTGATCTCCGTAGTTGCTGGTATTATGATCGCGATGTTTATCGCCGACTATATCTCTCGTCGTATTGTGAAAATGGTGACGATGGCGAACGACATAGCGGATGGAAACTACACTGTTCGTATGTCAGACCATGGGAAAAGCGAGTTGAGTCAGCTCGCGCGTGCATTAAACAACATGGCCGACCTGCTTCATACGAACTTTACTTTGCTGAAGCGACAACGTGACGAACTCGATCAGTTCGCGCACATCGTTTCTCACGATATCAAGGCGCCGTTGCGTGGCATTGATAACGTCGTGACATGGATAGAGGAGGACCACAGCTTCGACCTTCCTGCGAAGGTGAAGGAATATCTCGCGCTGATTAAGGGACGTGTGGTTAGAGCCGAAAACCTATTGAAGGGAATTCTCGACTACGCCCGCATCGGAAAGGAAGTTCGCAACCCTGAGCTCGTCGACATATCGGAACTCGTCACCGAAGTCACCGAGGATATTCCAAAGAGAAACGGAATCTCTTTTAGAGTTCAACAGAACATGCCGATCATCACTACCGATCGGCTTCCACTCCTTCAGATATTTACCAATCTCATTTCCAATGCCGTCAAGTATCATGACAAGAGTGACGGCTTTGTTAAGATCTACTATCAGACAAGCGGAGATGAATACGAGTTCTTCGTCGAAGACAACGGTCCGGGTATTGACAAGATCTATCACGAGAAGATCTTCATGATCTTTCAGACACTCGAGGCCCGTGATAGTTTTGAAAGCACTGGTGTTGGTCTTGCCATTGTCAGGAAGATTCTCGATGACCGGGACCTTAAAATAAATATTAAATCGGCTCAGGGAGAAGGCTCGGTGTTTTCCTTCCTCTGGCCAAAAAAGTATCATGATGCAGAGAGTGATTAATATTCTTTTGGTCGAAGACGACCGTCTTGATCAAATGGAGGTGCAGCGCACATTGGAGCGGAAGGGGATAGTGCATCGTCTTAAGATTGCATTGAACGGTGAAGAGGCATTGACGATTCTTGATGAGTCGCGCGCAAATCACAATCGTCCCGATCTTATTCTCGTCGATCTCAATATGCCGAAGATGAACGGCTTCGAATTCCTGGAAAAGGTGAGGAGCATCGATGAGTTCAAAGACATCAAGTTGTTTGTCTTGTCTACATCCGACGATAAAGAAGACAAGATGGCTGAGCCAGGTTTGGTATATCGGGTTTCATCACGAAGCCGTTGAAACTCGAGAGTCCGCCATCGCTGGATGCGTTTAATCTCATGATCGATCTGATGAACATGCAGAGTTGAAGTAGTGTTACCGTTGATTGAGATCGCCTTGGAACCGCCGTTATTATTGATGAAATTGACCGAAAAAAGGTCTGCAATGAGAATACTGGTGGTCGAAGATGAACTGCAGGTTTCTTCATTTATCAAACAGGGGCTTGAAGAGCAATCTTTCGAAGTCGATGTGGCCTACGACGGAACCATGGGTGAACGTCTGGCCTTAGGTCGCGACTATGACGTAGTGGTGCTCGACCTGGTAATTCCAGGAATAAACGGCCTCGATCTTTGCAGGACTCTTAAGACTGAGAAACCTGCTATGCCTATTCTCATGCTCACTACCCTGGGAACTACAGCGGATAAGGTTTCCGGATTTGATGCCGGTGCAGATGATTACCTGTTGAAGCCATTTGAATTTGTTGAGCTCATCGCTCGCATAAAAGCGCTTGCCCGCCGGCATACCTCATCGGGCGTACCTCATAACAATGTCTTTCGTTTTGAAGACCTGAGACTCGATTTGGAAAAGAAGATAGCACGTCGCCACGATGCTGTCATCAAACTATCGGCAAAGGAATTTGCATTGCTGAGGTACTTCATGGAGAATCCGGGAAGAGTTATCCCGCGTCAGGAGCTGGCGGAAAAGATCTGGAAGGTGAAGTTCGAAACGAACACCAATGTTGTTGAAGTATACATGAATATGCTTCGAAACAAGATCGACAGAGACTTTGAACCCAAACTGCTGCAAACGCGCATCGGTCTCGGGTATGTATTAAGCAAGGATTGATGAACATTCGCGCGCGCCTTACGCTGTTATTTTTTAGCATCGTTATCATCGTGCTTACGGCGATATCTGTTTCTATTTATATCGTGTCTTCGAATTTCCGCAAAGAGGATTTTTACAGAAGGCTGACCAATCGCGCAGTTAACACGGCCAAGCTACTGGTCGAAGTAGAAGAGGTGAACGCCGATCTCCTGAGGCGAATGGAGCAGAACAATCCGGCCAGCCTGCCCAATCAGTATATAGTCATCTTTGATCGCGGTGGAAAAGAATTGTATCGATCCGAAAATACGGAACGCATTCCCGTCGACCAGGCTTTGTTATCGGCAATCAACGCTAAGCAGAGGATTGAATTCAGGAGCAACGACTATGAGATAACCGGATTTCTGTTTCAAAGCAAGAACGAACGTTATGCCATTGTTGCTGCAGCAACCGATGTGTATGGAATGGATGCCCTTCATTACCTGAGAAACTCCCTGATAATCGTCTTCCTCATATCTACCGTGTTTGTCTCAGTAGTCGGATGGCTGTTTGCCGGTCGCGTGTTGCGCCCGATTTCCCGAATAGTAAATGATGTCGATAATATCACAGAGATGAATCTCAACCGGCGCGTCGATCAGGGTAATGAAAGTGATGAACTGGGTAAGCTCGCCGCTACCTTCAACAGAATGCTGCAGCGTCTTCAAAATGCATTTGCATCACAAAAGACATTTATCGCCAACGCCTCTCACGAGATTAAGACACCCATTACTGTGATGTCCGGTGAAATTGAAGTCGCCTTGCTGCAGGAACGCGATAAAGCCTACTACATGAACACACTTCGTTCGGTGCTCCAGGGTTTGAAGTCGTTGAACAGTCTTTCAACCAGGTTGCTGGTTCTTGCGCAGACCGACTCGGATACGCCCTTGCGAAACATTGGCGTCATTCGGATTGATGATCTTCTGTGGGAGGCAAAGGACGAGCTGGCAAAAGTGCATCCGGAATATAATGTGGAGATACAACTCCCGATGAGTATTGGCGATGATGCTTTATCGGTTGAAGCGGATGAGCAGTTGCTGAGAATTGCGCTGATGAATGTTATGGACAACGGTTGTAAGTATTCCGACGATCGGAATGTGAAGGTGGTGGTAAGGACCGATGAACCTCAAAATGTTGCCCTGGACTTCGTGAACAACGGTCCCGGTATTGGCGGCGATATGATCGACCGCATCTTTGATCCATTCTTCAGGGCGCATGCTAATAAGGTAACCAAAGGATCCGGCATCGGGTTATCGCTGGTGAAGAGGATTGTTCACATGCACGGCGGTTCTGTCGGCGTTAAGTCAACGCCCTACCAGCAAACAATATTTACACTTCTTTTTCCCGTCGCGGCAAGCCTGAAATCTCCCAGCCAAGCCGATGCTGAATCGAATCCAAAGGCTTGATCTTGATTCTTGCAAAATCGTGAGCCCAATCCTGTTCCATGGGAGATCCGTACTGGACACTTGCGTGGGAAATCACTATATTATGAATATGAACACCTTCAAAGAATTTCAGTTCGCGACCATCATCTTCGCGATTTTAATTCCGATCCACATCTTCATTACCTACGCGTATCTCATGCAGATGGGAACGCATCCGATGCCCGCATCAGCATTCGTATTGGTCAACGTCTCTTTTGTGCTCGTTTACATTTTGTTCTACGGCATGACCACCGTGGTTGACCAGGATCGTGTGCGGCTCATCTTTGGCGTCGGATTGATTCACATAACGGTGAAGCTTTCGGATGTTCAATCGGTGGAAGTTGTTTCGAATCCCTGGTATTATGGTTGGGGCATCCGCCTCATCCCGAATGGCATGTTATACAATGTAAAAGGTAAAGATGGAGTGGAAGTGCGACTGAAGAATACGGCCCGCATTATACGAATTGGAAGTACGCACGCTTCAGCGCTGAAAGATGCTATTCAGCATTCAGCGAAGTCATTTGAGTTGAGCACCTTTAAATAACAAGCAACGATAACCAAACGCGAAGGGCTTAAACGTTAATAGCGCACGATGAAATCGCGGGCAAACAATTAAACGCGAGGTCTATTTGACGTAATCGATACTGTAGTCTTTTATCTTTTGATACAGGGTCGTAAGCCCTATCCCAAGGAGTTTGGCCGTCTGCGTTTTATTGCCCTGGGTGTAATGAAGCACCTTGATGATATGTCTTTTTTCTGCCGTCGCCAGGTCCAGTGAAGTGTTGTCGGCTTCTATGTTAAAGTCAACGGGAAGGAGTGAGGCATCGAGATCACCATCTGCAAGGATCACACTTCGTTCAATCACGTTCTTCAGCTCGCGGATATTCCCCTTCCACAGATGGTGTTGGAGGGCTTTGAGGAATTCAGGTGATGGTTTGGGATCCGGCTTATTCGTCTTGAGCGAAAACTGACGAATGAAATATTTTGCCAACGCTGGGATATCATCACGCCGCTCTCTCAGAGACGGCAATGAAATAGTAAAAACAGAGAGACGATAGAACAAGTCCTTTCTGAATGCGCCGTTCTCCGATTCATGCTCCAGGTTCCGATTGGTGGCAGCAATAAATCGGACATTGACCTTGCGAACCTTACTTTCTCCCACCCGATAGAATTCTCCAGTCTCCAGTATGCGAAGGAGTTTCGCCTGGAGGTCAATGTTCATCTCCCCAATCTCATCGAGGAAGAGCGTTCCTTCATGTGCTTCCTCAACGTATCCCTTCTTTGATTTTGTAGCACCGGTAAACGCGCCCTCAGCATGACCGAACAACTCGCTTTCAAGCAGGTCCTTCGGGAATGCACTGCAGTTAAGCGCGACGAATGGTTCTGTCTTTCTTGTGCTTTCGTAATGTATAGCCTGAGCGAACACTTCCTTGCCGGTTCCTGTTTCGCCGAGTAGCAACACCGTTGTGTCGGTCGCCGATACCTTTTTCGCCAGCGCGACGCACGCCTTCACGGATTTGTCCTCTCCCAGTATGCTGGCGAATCCAAATCTTGTTTGTAGTTGTGTCTCCAATGTCAGGAGGCGTTGTTGGAGTACTGCTTTCTCGGAGGCCTTGCTCAACAATGGAATGATCTTTTCCTGGTGGTCGCCTTTCGTGAGATAATCAAAAGCTCCGTTCTTGATTGCCTGTACGCCATCCTGGATCGTACCAAACGCTGTAAGGACGATAACTTCAACAGCCGGAAAGTCTTTCTTGATGGTGGCTGTTAGATCAACGCCATTCCCATCCGGGAGTTTAACATCGGAGATCACAACGTGAACGTTCTCCCTGTGAAGAACCTTGAGACCCTCTTTTGCCGTCGCGGCCTGAAGAACCGCGTAGCCTTCAAGTTCGATCACCCGGGCAAGCAACTTGCGCAGGTTCTCTTCGTCGTCGATGATCAATACGTTGGTCACGCTGCAATTTACAGACTGGCGGACAACAGCCATTGATCTGTATCCTTCAAACGAAAATAAATCTTTAACAACGCAACCGTTATCTGACACCGAACAACTCCGACGCCTTCTTCGCGTTGCTTACTCTCACTTTGAACTGTTCGAGCGTAGGAGATGCGGCCCTTGACCATATCCGCTCAGCTAAGATGGCCTTTGGTAAATCTGCATATCCGTCAAACCAGGCCGAAGGCATTCGCTCCGCCTGATCAGCCCAAATGCATATCTTGAATCCCAGAACATTCTCATGACGCGAGGGTTGCCACTTTTCATAGTTCGCCTTCGAGTCGAAATACGCATAGTCGCCCAGCTTCTTCCCATAGCCTGGCGTTATATACAAAGCTCCCTCGCCCGACTCAATCGTGATGATCGATTTGTATCCTGCCTGCAGTGTCGCCTCCATACTCCCTGCATTCCAGATGTTGATGGCAACGTCTTTGTCGGGAGTGATGCTGTATTTATTGACTTGTTTGTCGTTGGGCGAATAGTTCCACCACGTCCACATCTGCGAGCGCTTGCCACGACTCTTAACGTGCGCGTTCATTTCATTCATGAAGTTCACAATCACGTCGCCCGGATATTTGAATCCCAGCTTGCGCGTCGCCTCCATGAGTTCCGGACAGGCCTCCTTCTGATCGTCGTATTGCCATTCATCGCCACCGATATGGAAGTATGGACCTTCAAACAATGGAATGAATTCATCAAGCAACGCCTTCACCCAGATCTTCGTTTCTGGTTTAGTAACATCCAGGATCCACGCCTGACCCTTCGCATTCGTTGAATCTCCCTGCCACCGCGCTTCCCGCATGGATGCACAGCTGAATCCAAGATTCGGATTGTAGTTTGTGATGGCCGTCGCGTGAGCAGGAAGGTCGATCTCCGGTACGATCATCACATGATATTTCTTTGCATAGGCTTCTATCTCCGCGATGTCTTTCTTTGAATAGGATTCTTTAGCCGCGAGACCTGGATATAAAGTGCTCTGAAGTCTGAACGAATGCCACTCTGTAAAGTGAAGATGAAGGAAGTTCATCTTGTACCAGGCGAGATCGCGGATGGTCTTCCTGATGTATTCTACTTCGAAGAATTTGCGTCCGATGTCAAGCATCACACCTCGCTCTTTGTACGCTGGGAAGTCATACGCTGTGCCTCGTGTAAGACTTACTTTGTCTTTGCTTTGAACCAGACTTTGAAGTATGGTCTGCATCGCATAAAAAAATCCGTTTGTTGATGAAGCCGAAACAGTAAGTTGACCATCAATTGAAAGTCGGTAGGCCTCAGTTTGATCGGATACCTCTTTGACGCTGGTGAAGACGATGTCGCCATCACGCCTTGAATTTATGTCTGACTTAATGGCGATACGCTTTTTGGTGATTGTGTAGAGATCTTCCTGGAACATGTTCAGGTCTGCCTTGACGAGATCCTGAATTGAGGGATCGACAATGATCGATGACTTATCAGTAATGGTGAACTTTCCTTTCTTCGCTACCCATTCCTGCAGCGCAGGAACAACATCTTGTTGCGCGAGAACGGTTGGTGATATTGTTAAGACAAGTACAAGGGAAAATAATAGAGATCTAAGCGTCATGAGTGTGGGATCGGCATTTGAATAAGCGCATCGAAAATAACATTCGACGGCGATTATAATGCTATAAGCAGAATCTTATGTTGATTCTCTCTGGTGTGTGTTCGGTGTGTGTTCCGTTGCACACAATATTTGATTGCCAAACCTTAACAAATTCACTGCTGGTATGTTTGCCAATGGCTACCGTGCCTTAGGAACCTTAAGCTGAGATTGTTTCTGGTAGTCGCTCGGTGTTGTGTGCATGTGTCTTTTGAACTGCTTGTGAAAGTGCGAGAGGTTGTTGAAACCACTTTCGTAGCAGACCTGTCCTATGTCGAGGTTCCCCTGCATGAGAAGCTCGCAGGCATAGGCAATTCTTAATTCAGTCAGATATTGAACGTATGTTTTCCGCGTTCTTGTTTTGAAGTATCGGCAAAACGCCGCTGGCGAGTGATTGGTAAGTGCGGCTACTTCCTCCAGCGTGATGTCTTCCCGGAAATGTTCAACCGTATAGTGATAGACCTTGTTGATGCGCTGCGAAAACTTTTCGTGAACGGTACTTACATAGTTCACGGAGTTTAAATACTCAAACTCTTCCGACCGCGCCAGATAGTTGAGAAGCGAAAGCGTTTCCAGTATCGCCTCCGTTGAACTCTTTTTGTTAAGGACTGCCAGACGTTCTGCAGCAGTCGCGGCTGTTGTCCCTATGAACTTCAATCCCCGTAATGCTCTGGTCAGCATCCCGGCTATTGGTTTGAATTCTTCGACAACAAAGAACTCATGACCGAGGAAATCTTCTCTGAACTGTATAACGACGCTTGAGGGCACTTCCCCGGGATGATCATTATACCAGGCGCGATCACGCTGACGAGTGTGCGGCACATTCTTGCCAATCAGCAAGACCTCACCTTCTTCCATGCTCCTGATACTATTACCAATGAAGTTTGTTCCCTTGCCCTTAACGCAGTGAAGCAATTCAATTTCCGGGTGGTAGTGCCAGGGATTGTTATAGGGTATTTCATCTCCTTTCACCACGATCGATTTGAGCAGTGGTGGCGTAATCTTCAGTAAATGAGGTCGCTGGGGAAGACGATTCATAGCGCTATGTACAATTACAGCAATCTGAAGGAAGTCACCACTAAAAATGTGCAAAAATAGCATCAATATCAATCAAAATAGCAGATGCAAAGGTTTGCAATAGCCCCTATTCTTGAGTCGGATTAAGGAAGAATCATGATTCTGGGTATCAGCAGCTTTACATACGGATGGTGGGCCGGCGTGAGGAATGCCAGGTCGGCGAGTCCGTTAACGGAGAACGATCTCCTGCTGATTGCCCGGAAACATGGTCTCCATTGTATACAATTCGGCGATAACCTTCCGGTACACGAATTCGATCTCCAACGGCGTGAAGCACTGAAGCAGAATGCTACCGACTTTGGGATTCGCATTGAACTTGGAGCACGCGGACTCACCGCGCACCTGCTTAATACCTATATAGAGCTGGCAAAGTATTTTAATGCTCCGCTAGTCCGCTTCGTTATAGACGAAGGTTCATACGAGCCGTCTATCCCAAGCGTTGCCGACATCATCGAGGATTTTATTCCAACGCTCGAGAAGAATTCTATTGTGCTTGGCATTGAGAACCATGATCGCTTCAAAGCAACAGAACTGGTGTTCCTGATGGAATCGTTGGGAAGTCATAACGTGGGCATTTGCCTCGATACGGTCAATTCGTTGGGAGCAGGTGAAGGACTTGATCACGTCGCTGAGTTGTTATCGCCTTATACGGTCAATCTCCATATAAAAGATTTCACTGTCCAGCGTGTAACGCACTCTATGGGACTCAACATCACTGGCGTGCCTGCAGGTCGCGGTTTTGTGAATACAGTCGCACTGGTCGAAAAGCTGGAACGCTATCATCGCTGTGCAAGCGCCGTACTGGAGCAGTGGGTGCCTTTTCAAAATGATCTGGATACAACTATCGCACTCGAACAGAGCTGGGCGGAAGAAAGTCTCAGGTATTTGAAGACGATCAGCAAGTTTGAATTTCAAAGGACAAATCAAATAATCAAATGATACGCAAGATTGCACTCGTCGGTGCTGGTGGCAAAATGGGATGCCGTATCACCGATAATTTAAAGGACAACCGCGACTATGAAGTTTCTTACCTGGAAGTAAGCGAGGCGGGAAAGGAGAGATTGGCTCAGCGTGGAGTCACGGTATCTTCGGATGATGTTATTGGCAAAGCAGATGCTGTAATATTGGCCGTTCCGGATATTCACATTGGAAAAGTTGCAACTGCGCTGCTGCAAAAATTCAGGCCAGGATGTATGGTAATTACACTTGATCCTGCCGCTGCGATGGGAGGTCATCTTCCAAAGAGAGACGATATCACCTATTTTGTTACGCATCCGACTCACCCCTCCGTGTTTAACTGGGAGGCCGATCGCAAGAAACACTTTGATTATTTCGGAGGCATCAGTGCAACGCAATCCATCGTATGCGCTCTGGCGCAGGGACCCGAAGAACACTATGCGGAAGGTGAAGCACTGGCGAAGATATTTTACGCGCCGGTATCGCGCGCGCATAGGATCACCGTTGAACAGATGGCCTTGCTCGAGCCCGGCCTCGCAGAAACGTTCCTCGGAGCCGTCATGTTCACCATGCGCGAAGCCCTCGACGACATCATCGCTAAGGGCGTTCCAAGGGAGGCCGCTTTCGACTTCTTCATGGGACACATCAATATAGATCTTGCTCTCTGCTTTGATCAAATCCCTGGTGGTGTATTTTCCGATGCCTGCTACAAGGCCATCGCCATTGGTAAACCGCTCATCTTCAGAGACGACTGGAAAAAAGTTCTGGATCCTGAACACGTGAAGTACCAGGTTGAGGTGATGACAAAATCATAAGCACTTATCCAGACAACTATTAAGATCCTTGAACCAGCATTATAATCATTATTATAAATCTGTTATGCTCTCGCAGCAGATGCCATCTATACAAACACTTTCAATGAACATGCGTAGACTTTTACTGACCCTGGTGTTTTTCATTTCATGCCTCGCCGGCTATTCACAAATAAAGGTGAGTGACAATGGACGTTTCCTCGTTGAAAATGGAAAGCCTTTTTTCTGGCTGGGCGACACCGACTGGGAAATGTTTCACCGCCTCACGCGCGAGGAAATAGAATATCTGGTGAACACGAGGAGCGAACAAGGCTTCACGGTATTGCAGGGTGTAGCGCTTGCCGAGTTTGAGGGCGTCCGTCAACCTAACCGTTATGGCGACTATCCTTTAAACAACGAGGACCCTACACAACTTTTGGTTACACCAGGTAACAATCCTGAGAATCCTTATGAGTACGATTATTGGGATCACGTAGACTTTGCTATTCAGAAGGCAGCTGATAAAAAAATGTACATCGGTCTGCTCCCGACGTGGGGAGATAAGGTCGCGCATTTGTGGGGCGACGGTCCCATCATATTTAATGAGCAGAATGCTGAGGTGTACGGCCGCATCCTGGCAACCAGATATGCAAAACAATGGAACATTATCTGGATTCTCGGAGGTGATCGCCCCGCCTATTACAAGTCAAAAACGACTGGGACGGAAGTACAATACGATGACCGGCCGATCTGGCGTGCCATGGCGAAGGGAATTGAAAGCGTGCTGGGACGTGAAGCATTCATAACTTATCACCCTGCAGGCGGCAACTACAGAACGACAGATTACATTCACGAAGAGCCCTGGCTCGATATGAACGCCTTTCAGTCAGGGCATGGCGCGCGCGAAACAGATCCATGGAAGTGGGTGGAAAAGGATTTGTCAATGAAA
Organism: Chryseolinea sp.; assembly: GCA_049840655.1. GTDB lineage: Bacteria > Bacteroidota > Bacteroidia > Cytophagales > Cyclobacteriaceae > Chryseolinea. The sequence continues at coordinate 301,962 of JASGJX010000009.1, read as the reverse complement.
CCACAGAAGCCAACACTGGACATGGAGCCTTGCTATGAAGACCATCCGGTAAATCCCTGGGACAACAAGTGGACGCGCGCACGCGGATACTTTAATGCATACGATGTGCGGGCACGCATCTATCGCGGCGTGTTTGCAGGAGCATGTGGCGTAACCTACGGACATCACCAGATCTGGCAGTTCCTGAACAAGGAGTTGTATCCGACGATTAATATCGGTGATACAATTATCGGTTGGCGGACCGCTGTAAAAGCGGAAGCTGCAGGAGAAATGCAGTATCTTAAGATGCTGATGCTTTCCCGTCCTTACAATACGCGCATCGGTGATCAAAGCATGATCAGGTCTAAGGTTGCCGATAACTATAAGGAGTACATTGCCGCGACGCGCGATTCGGAAAAGTCTTATGCGATGCTTTATCTTCCGCAGAACAAATCCGTGAGTGTTGACCTGAGCAAAGTATCAGGCAGCAGGAAGAATGTGTGGTGGTTTGATCCTCGTACCGGAGAGGCGACCGAAGGGAAGGGCATTAGTGGAAATGGGACCAAGAGCTTCACACCTCCTAAGTCGGGCCAGGATTGGGTGTTGGTTATAGACGATGCCTCGAAGAACTTCAAACGACCCGGAACAATTGACTAGAGGTTACTTTGACAGCAGCATATGTAACTTAAAAGGCACGACTATCAACGGTACAACTAACAGTAGATGAAACTTCGCTTCGCAGTTTTTGGAACCGGCTTTTGGGCCAACTATCAGATCGCTGCGTGGAACGAAGTGGGTGGCGTGGAATTGGTCGCGGTATACAACCGAACCAAATCAAAAGCCACGGCCATGGCGGAGAAATTTAATGTGGCTGCTGTGTACGACGATTACGAACTGCTGCTCGAGCGGGAGAAATTGGATTTTGCCGACATCATAACGGATGTAGACTCACATGCAGCGATAACGGAAGCCATTGCAAAGCGTGGCATTCCCGTGATCTGTCAGAAGCCCATGGCTCCGAAGTTGCCATCGGCACAAAGAATGGTAGATGTTTGTCGCCAGCAGAAAGTTCCCTTCTTTGTTCATGAGAACTGGCGCTGGCAGGCTCCCATGCGAAAACTGAAATCGTTATTGAACGTGCAGCGTATAGGTAAGGTGTTCAAAAGTCGTGTTACGTTCTGTTCGGCATTTCCGGTATTCGACAATCAACCGTTCCTGGCCGAACTCGATGAGTTTATCCTTACAGACATCGGCTCACACATTCTTGATGCGTGTCGCTTTCTGTTTGGCGAGGCGGAATCGTTGTATTGCAATGTGGCAACGGTCAACCCAAAGATCAAAGGCGAGGATGTTGCCAATGTCATGATGAAGATGGCCGATGGATCGACTTGCTATGCGGAGATGTCATACGCATCGATACTCGAGCAGGAGTCATTTCCTCAAACCTATGTGTTGATAGAGGGATCGAATGGCTCAATAAGACTTCAGCATGATTACGTGATCAAAGTGACGACGCGTGAAGGGACCGAGACCATTAACGCACAACCGCCGCAGTATGCCTGGGCGGATCCGAAATATGCTTTGGTTCATGCGAGTATCGTTGCCTGCAACCGCGACATACTTCAAAATCTTCAAGGTCAGCATAACGCGGAAACAACAGGTATTGATAATCTCGAGACCGTGCGCCTCGTGCATGCTGCCTACGCTTCGGCACGTTCGAACTCGCTGATCCGCCTTTCAACTTTCAAATGACAGCCTCCAGGATCGATATCGTAAAGATAAGCAAGTCCTTTCCTGGAGTGAAGGCGTTGAAACACGTCAGCCTCTCCGTTGCTGCAGGCGAAGTACATGCGCTTTGTGGCGAGAATGGTGCAGGAAAAAGCACGTTGATGAATGTGCTCAGCGGAAATCTTCTGCCAGACGAGGGAGAGATCCTTTTGAATGGTGAGCGCCTTATATGCGATGGTCCCCGCGATGCCCTTCGGGCTGGTATTGCAGTCGTGTTTCAACATCTCAGTCTGGCCGATGAAGTTTCCGTCGCTGAGAATATTTTTGTGAATCAGCAACCGGTCAATCGGTTTGGACTGATCGACTATTCGCAGCTCAACCAACGCACGGCTGCACTACTGAAAGAATTAAACATCCGGATCGATCCTTCATCCGTCGTTGCAAGTTTGTCTCCTGCACAGCGACAAATGATAGAGATCGCAAAGGCGTTAGCAAAAGATCCACAGGTCTTGATACTCGATGAACCAACTGCATCTCTAACGGATGATTCTATTCAAACTCTGTTTGATATCATCATCAGATTGAAGAAGAAGGGAACGTCGATCATCTATATCTCACATCGGTTAGCCGAGATCTTTGAGATCGCCGACCGGGTTTCTGTTTTGAAGGATGGAGAATTTAAAGGCACGTTCGAAAGATCAAAGCTTTCCCGGGAGGAGCTGATCCAGCGCATGGTGGGTCGCGAGATACAACAAGTACAGCGAGACGTGCGCGATCGGGGAGAAGTGATCCTGGAAGTAAAAGATCTTTCATCAAGCAGATTCAACAATGTCTCCTTCAGTTTGCATAAGGGAGAGGTAGTGGGCATGGCTGGCCTCGTCGGTGCAGGCCGAACGGAAATAGCCAGAGCCGTTTTTGGCATTGATGCCTATGATACGGGGGAGATACGGTTGCATGGCAACACGTTGTCGCTTCATCATCCAATTGATGCGGTCGATCGGGGAATAGGTTACGTTCCTGAAGATCGCAAGAAGATTGGATTGTTTCAGGGAATGACCGTGGCCGACAACATTGTCGTGTCTCGTATGGAAAGTGTATCAGCCAGCACTTTCGTCAATCAAAGCGAGGTGGCGAGGCTCGCGACGGAGTATAAAAACAAACTGAATATTGTAACCAGTTCGCTCCAGCAATTGACAATCAACCTGAGCGGCGGCAATCAGCAAAAGGTGCTCCTTGCAAAATGGTTAGCTACATCACCTGAGGTGCTGATCATCGACGAGCCCACGCACGGTGTCGATGTCGGTGCGAAACAAGAGATCTACAATATCCTGATCGCGCTGGCAAAGAGCGGACTCGCGTTGCTGGTCATCTCGAGTGAGCTTCCGGAGTTGCTCAGCGTATGCGATCGCATTCTTGTGGTAAGAAGTGGAGAGATATCAGGCGTGTTATCCGCGGAAGAAGCAACTGAAGAAAAGATTTTGTCTTTAGCTATGTGACAATATGTTTCTGAAAACTATCATCAGAGATCGGGTCTATTCATTGGTGGTGCTGCTTGTACTCATCAGCATTGTGGCTGCTATAATTTTTCCGGGTACGTTTCCCACATTCGGTAACGTGAGTCAGCTGTTGCTGAACCTGTCGATCGATACTATTGTAGCCGTCGGGATGATGATCCTGCTGATCGCGGGTGTGTTTGACCTCTCAGTCGGATCAATCGTTGCCTTTACCGGATGCCTGACTGCCTGGCTCATGGATGTCTATGGGTTTCCAGTACCCATTGCGTTGGCGCTCGGATTGTTCAGCGCTCTGCTGATTGGTTGGCTGAATGGTTATCTCATCGCCTACCAGGGAATTAATCCCATGATCCAGACACTCGCCATGATGGGCATCGTGCGTGGAGGCGCACTGCTGGTGAGTGGTTCGGGTATTCAGAATCTTCCCTATTGGTTTAACGCCATCGGGCAATCGCGACTACTGGGGATTCAGATGCCTGTATGGTACATGCTCATTATTGTATTGCTCTTCGCGTTCCTGACCAACAAAACCATCTTCTTCCGGCGTTATTACTTCATTGGCAGCAATGAGAAAGCAGCAGATCTCTCCGGAATAAGAGTAAAGCGCATGAAGCTGTTTGCTTTCATGCTTTCGGCTGGACTGGCCGGTGTAGCAGGGATCCTATTGTCATCACGCCTGGGCACAGCACTTCCAACGATGGGCAGGGGACTCGAACTCAGGGTGATCACCGCCGTGATCCTCGGAGGAGCAAGCCTCAGCGGAGGCTCCGGAAAAGTAACGGGTGCTCTAATGGGTGCGTTGTTTATGGGGATCGTTGCCAACATCATGGTGATCTCCCGTGTATCGGGATATTGGCAGGAGATCATTCTCGGTTTCATATTGATCCTGACATTGTGGGCCGACAACCTTGTTCAGCGGCGATATAAACTTAACTTGTAGATGATGGCGAAGTGCAGGCTGATATATTTAATCGTAGCCACAGTCATCTTTGGGTGTGAGCTTCCGCCTCGAAATACTGGAACAGTATCGCGTACGATCAGCGTGAGTGATAGTATTCACGTGGCGAACGAGGAGTATGTGATGGTGACAACCGCCGTGACCATGCCCATGTACGTTCATCATGATCAGGCTGCATTTATTAAATGGGGTAAGGCGAGAGGCGTAAAGGTGTCGATCCTCGGTCCCGCGGAATGGGATGTCCCTGCACAGATCAATACGATAGAAGAAGTAATCGGTACACGTCCAACGGGCTTGCTGATTAATGGAACAGATCCGGCGATTGCGCAGGCGATTAACAAGGCGGTTGCTGCCGGTATACCGACCGTTGTATATGATTCGGATATTCCTGGTTCAAGCCGTCACGCGTTTTTGGGAACTGACTGGTACGAGATCGGTAAGATGCAGGGTGAAGAAATGGTGAAGTTGACTGGTGGTAAGGGGAAGATCGCTTACATGGGTATCCTTGGATTGACAAATATGGAGACCGGATTTCGCGGCATGCTTGATGTGTTCAAGAATTATCCAAACATTGAAGTAGTCGGCAAGTACGACGACAAAGCAAACGTGGAAACTGCAGCCCGTATCACGTCAGACGTGTTGTCAGCTCATCCTGATATTGCTGGCTTTTGTGGATTTGATTCCAACTCAGGTCCGGGGATTGCACTCGCGGTTAAAGAAGCGGGAAAGGCAGGGAAGGTTAAGGTCACCACAGTAGACTGGGAACCGGAGCATCTTGCACTGGTAAAAGATGGAACGATCAGTATGCTGGCAGGGCAGAAGCGCGAGTTGTTTACATGGTATGGCGCTCAGTTTCTCTATGACATGGTTCATCAAACGAATCGCCTCTCACACAGTGATGCAGCTGCAGGTATCACTAACGTGCCCTCAACTATCAACACTGGCTTGTTGAAAATCACGAAGGACAACGTCGATGAGTTTATTAAATAAATATCAATCCGGTCTGTACCATTGACCGACAGGTGGAATCTGCAGGGGAGATTCCTATGTATCTCTTAGGATAAATGTTTGTTGATCTTTATAATACTTGGTACTGTAGTAGTTTAAGCGTAACACCCTGTTGCCAGCAATGAATTGGCACAACTCAACGCCGCCAATCAAAGTTGTCTGGTTTATTGTAGATTGGTGATCTTAAAAGACAGCAATGGATACCAGGCGTACCTTTCTGAGAAATCTTGCAGCACTATCTGCTTCTCCACTTTTGATGTACTCAACCACGTCGTTGCCCGCATCTGCTCTACCCATTTCGTGCAACTCCTATACGTGGCTGACCTTTTATCGGAGAGAAGGAAATGAATGGTGGAAGGATCCGCGTGCCAGCGCCGCAGAGTTTGTCAAATCGGGCATTCCGGCACTGGAGCCAAGCTTCTCGTCCGCGACAGATGCAACTGCTGCTATTGCTGTATTGAAAGAGTATGGAATAAAGATGCCATCGGTTTATGTCAATAGTGTATTGCATAAAAAAGAAGATGCGAAAAATTCCATCGACACTATACTTGCCATAGCTAAAGAAGTTTTGAAATACAATACGCAAATCATCGTTACTAACCCGAGTCCTATCGATTGGAGCGGAGCCACCTTGAAGACTGACGATGAGCTGAGGGAAGAGGCGAAGAACATGGAGTTACTTGGAAAGGCGCTACGTTCTATGGGGATCAAGCTGGCTTATCATACGCACAATACAGAACTGATGGCAGGTGCGCGTGAGTTTCATCACGTACTGCAAAACACCTCGAAGGAGAATGTCGGATTTTGTTTCGATGTCCACTGGATTTTTCGCGGATCTGATAATTCGCAGGTGGCTGTCTTCGATGCATTGAAAATGTATGGAGACCGTACTGTCGAGCTTCACATCCGCCAGTCAGTGAACGGAGTTTGGACCGAGAAGCTGGAACAGGGAGATATCGATTACGATGCTTTTGCATCAGAGCTCGTGCGGAGGAAGATCTATCCTCATTTGGTCATTGAGCAGTGCCTGGAGGATAAAACATCAAATACAATGAGTGCAGTCGATGCGCACAAGGCCGACCTTGCTTTCGTACAGCGCGTTTTCTCCGGAGTGCTGCGTCAATCTTCCTCTAAGAATTGACGACATTCGCATAAACTTTAAGACCCCATGACAGCATCCAGCGCATCTCTTGAATAGAAAGACCGGCCCGGAAAGGGGCCTCCAAAATTATCAATTGTAAATTGTCAATTATCAATTTCTCATCCTACCCCATCCGGAGTAAATACCCTATCCGTAATATTTGATGCACCCCATCGCCATGGACTCAACCCCCAGGGCGATCGTCCGTTCTACAGTATTGTTTGCATTGCCAACCTCCTACGACGTTAGAATAGTTTGACGGACACAGCCGTCGCACTCACCTCGCAAAAAAGTAATACACCCATGAAAGTTTTCATCACAACAATTGCGATGGACAGGTCGTCCATTGCAAAAGGAATTCTGCTTCGCACCTATGCAACTACTGCCGCTATCGTGGCAGCGTTGATTTTGTTTTCATGCTCACGTCCTCAGGATCCGGGTACGGTACAAGCGGCATCGTTGCCTGCGGAACCTACTCAGGAGCAACTTATCCAACGCGGGAGTTATCTCACAACAGTCATGCTTTGCAATGATTGTCATACACCAAAGATCATGACGGAGCATGGTCCTGTGTTGGATACGGCCCGCCGACTTTCAGGACACCCGTCCGACGAGAAACTAGCGCCGATCCCACCCAATCGTCCATTCGTGCTTTTCACGCCTGGCCTCACCGCAGCAGTAGGACCATGGGGCGCATCATTCGCTGCGAATCTTACTCCTGATCCTCTCGGTCTTGGTGGATGGTCATACGATCAGTTCAAGACGGCGATCACGCACGGAAAGTATCGTGGTATAGAAGGTGGTCGTTCGTTGCTTCCTCCCATGCCGTGGGAGAACCTCGTTAACATTCACGATGAAGATGCCCGTGCGATCTTTGCGTTCCTTCAATCTTTGAAGCCCATACCGAACCGCGTACCAGCACCCATTGCACCTCAGGATTTGATCCTGGAAAAGGCGATGTAAAGTTGATACAGCTACAATGAAAGAAATGCTGTCGCTTTATTCCATCTAAGATTCGATGGGTAAAGCGACAGGACTTTTATTGGCAATGCACTCAGGTTTGAATTGTTGTAGCCATTCTCCATCGCTACGAAAAACACATACGGCCTTAAGCACTACTCATGTTTTAATGCATCCAATGGATTGTGCTTTGCAGCCTTGCGAACAACGGTGGCCACGGTTAGCTTGAGCCACCACGTAAATTCTTCAGTCGCGACGCGAGACCGGTAATTCGAATCGTGCGCTCGATTTCGCCAAGGGCGTTTCTTCTCACGACTACAACATCTCCCTCGCGAACCTTATTATAGAATGTTCGATTTACTCTAAGCTTATTTTTGCCCGGTGTCAACGTCAGGTAACAGGATAGGAATGATGCATGTTTCTTAGCTACTTCGAATCGACCGACCCAACAATATCCGCGGCTTCGCTTCACGGACTCCCGCCAGTTGATCCATAAGTAGAAAGCCAGTACCGGCAGGCTCAGTAACAAAAAGTATTTGATCTGCTGAACATAATAACTCTGCGTAAAGGGTATTTGACGGAACTTGTTGTAAACTACGATGGGTTCGATTAGGACTGCCGCGACAATAACGAGGATAATCTGCCACCATTCGATGCGCGATATCTTGTGCGCAGAACGATACTTCACCCTGTACTTTCGGTAGTATTCAGTGTTCATCGTGGAATGATTTGTATTGGCCAGTTTGAAACGGCCTATCTCCATCCTCCACCCAGCGCTCTATAGAAATTCACCATGGCATTCATCTGCTGCTTCTTGGTTTCTATCAATTCAAATCTTGAATCAAGAGCGTCTCGTTGAGTCATCAGTACTTCCATGTAATCTGCCCTGGCAGATTTGAACAATGAAGTGGAAATGTTTATCGACTCAGTCAATGCGGCCACCTGCTTCGTCTTCAGGTCATAACTTCGCTGAAGGTTCGCGATGTTGGAAAGCTGATTCACTACTTCGATGTAAGCATTCAATATTGTCCGCTCATAATCATACACCGCCTGAATCTGCTTTGAATTGGCAGAGTAGTAATTTGCCTTGATCGCATTTCTGTTCACCAATGGAGCGATGAGTTCGCCTCCGAGTGAATAGATCAGTGATTGAGGCGTCGTAAACAAATACGATGGATTGAATGCCTGAAATCCAAGACCTGCAGTGAGACGAACAGAAGGATAGAAGTTTGCCTGGGCAACCTTCACATCTACTTTGGCTGCCTCAAGCGCAAGCTCGGATTGTCTGATGTCTGGTCGATTGCGCAGGAGTTGAGATGGTATCCCTGCGTAAACTGTGTCCGGTACAAGTTCACTAAAGGCTTGTGAGCTTCGTTGAATAGGATGCGGGTATCGCCCGGTTAGAAAGTTGATCCGGTTCTCGGTTTCAATGATACTTTGAATAATATCGTATTGCCGACTCTGATTCTTTAGCACTTCGGCCTCAAACTTTCTCACAGCCAACTCCGTCACACGCGCCGCACTTTTTTCAAGTCTGACAATCTCCAAAGCATTCGTCTGGATCTCGATGTTTTGCCGCAGAATGCTGAGCTGATTGTCTAGTGCCATCAATTCGTAATACGAGTTGGCAACTTCAGAAACAAGCTGAGTGATCATGAAACTTCGGCCTTCTACGCTTGAGAGATATCTTAGCATCGATGATTTCTTTGCATTGTGGAGCTTACTCCAGATATCGACCTCCCACGATGCGAAGGCTCCCAGCATATAATCAGGAAGTGGCTCCGGAAATTTGGTTTCAGGAGCAACTTCCAGATTTTCTTCAACGGCGCCCGATCTCGTATACTTACCAACCTTGTCAACACCGGCACCAGCATTGATTGAGAGGAATGGCAAGTATTCTCCTTTCCGCGCTCTTATTTCATTTTGCGCAATGTTAATCTCCTGCAACATGATGTTAAACTCCTGGTTGTTCCGAAGCGCCGTGTCGATCAGCGCCGTCAGATTCTGATCCGTGAAGAATGCCTTCCAGGCAACCCTGGCAGTTGTTAAAGTATCCTGAGCGATAGAAGGGAATGTAGTGGGAACATTCCTATTTTCTGCACGTGGTACGAATTGAGGGAGCAACGTACAGGCTGAGGGTAAAAATGCCCCAAGCCAGATACATATTCTTATGAATGGCTTATTGTTTCTCATCGTCTTCGTCTTGAGGGAAATTGTCGATGTGGTGAGCGATGCTTTCGGTAAGTGGATCTTCGTACTCGTCGCGAATCAGATGACGGCCTTCAGCCATCTTACCGAAGATGTAATACAATCCCGGAATGATAACCACCCCGAAGATTGTTCCGAATAGCATACCACCCAGCGCAGACGCGCCGATCGTGCGGTTTCCTATTGCACCGGCTCCGTGTGCCAGTACCAGAGGAATCAAGCCCGCCACGAATGCGAATGAGGTCATCAGGATCGGCCGGAATCTTACCCTGGCTCCTTCGATTGCAGCTTCCAGAACAGTAGCCCCCTGGTTGTGTTTCTGCATGGCAAACTCCACTATCAACACGGCGTTCTTTCCAAGCAGACCAACAAGCATGACCAACCCCACCTGTGCGTAGATGTCGTTCGCCAGTCCAATTGATTTAATGAGCATAAACGATCCGAATACGCCGGGCGGCAAAGACAGAATTACGGCCAACGGAATGATGAAGCTTTCATATTGTGCCGCTAGCACGAGATAGGCAAACAGCAATACAATGAGGAAGATGTAGATCGCTTCGTTTCCGCGACGCACCTCATCATAGGAGAGCGCTGCCCAATCAATATCAAATCCACGAGGTAACGTCTTGGCTACTTCTTTAACTGCAGCGAGCGCTTCGCCGCTACTGAATCCTTCTGCCGGGCCACCGCGAATCGCAGCCGTTGTATACATGTTATATCGGTTGATCTCATTCGGTCCCTGCATCTTCCTGATCTTCATGAACGAGGAGAACGGAACCATTTCGTCGCGATTACTCTTAACATATAGGTTCATGACGTCCTCCGGAAGTTTTCTGAATTCAGGTGAGGCCTGCACGAACACTTTAAAGAAGCGCTGAAATTTGATGAAGCCGAGTTCGTAGGTACTGCCAATGAGAATCGACAGCGTGTTCATGGCGTTTCCGATAGACACACCCTTTTGCATAGCCAGCTGGTTGTCGATCTCGAGTTCGTACTGCGGATAGTTGGCGCTGAAGAAGGTAAACAAACCGGTGATCTCCTTCCGCTCGCCAAGCGCTTTCATGAAATCGTTCTTCACTCTTTCGAGCTGTTCATAATCCGCGCTGTTTGTTTTATCAAGCAACTGCAACGCAAACCCGCCAGCTGCACCATAACCGGGTACGGCAGGCGGATCAAAGAACTCGATCGTCGCACCGGGTATTGCTTTAGCTTTTTCTTCAAGTTCAAGAATGATCTCCGCGACGGAATGGTCGCGTTCTGACCACGGCTTCAAATTAATCAGACACGTTCCCGCATTGGAACCACGCCCCTCGGTAAGTACCTCGTATCCCGCCAATGCAGAAACAGATTTAATACCATCGATCTTTTCCGTGATCTGCTGCAACTTCAGGGAGATATCATTGGTGCGTTCGAGTGTCGATCCCGGAGGTGTTTGTATGATGGCATAGATCATACCCTGATCTTCGCTGGGTATAAATCCCGGAGGCAATAGATTACTCAACGCAAAGATGCCGGCTCCGAACGCAAGCCACATGGCTACAGTGAGCCATCGCCTGTGCGCAATCTTCCGAAGAAGTATCACATACTTATCGGTCACCTTTTCAAACCAGTTGTTAAAACTGTCCAGTACTCTCGTCAACGCGTTCGCTTTCTTAGGCTTTCCGTGATCGTTCTTCAGAAGCATTGCGCATAGTACCGGCGTTACAGTAAGGGCGACAATACCCGAGAGCACTATAGAACTTGCCATGGTGATAGAGAACTGCCGGTAGAAAATTCCAACAGGCCCCGTCATGAATGCTACCGGTACAAACACGGCGGTCATCAGCAGTGTGATGGCGATTACCGCGCCGCTGATTTCGTCTAACACGCGTTGTACTGCCCGGTATGCGTTAAGATGTTCTTCATGCATCTTCACGTGCACGGCCTCCACCACGACAATCGCGTTATCCACCACGATACCGATCGCCAGCACGATGGCAAACAGGGTGATCATATTGATGGTTAACCCAAAGACCTGCATGAAGAAAAAAGCTCCTATCAGCGATATGGGAACGGCAAGCGTGGGAATCAGCGTCGAACGCCAGTCGCCGAGAAAAACAAAAACGACAAGCGCAACAAGTATAAATGCGTCGCGCAGTGTGTGAACAACGTTCTCGGTAGAGGCGTTAAGAAAGTTTGAAACATCGTAGCTGATCTCGTAGTCCATGCCCGGCGGAAAGGATGCTTTCTTCAGCTCCTCGAGTTTTGCCTTAACTTCCGCGATTACAGCACTGGCATTACTTCCGTAGGTCTGCTTCAGCACGATAGCTGCAGAAGGATATCCGTTGAGGTTGGAGTAGATATCGTAATACTCACTGCCCAGTTCAACATTGGCTACATCTTTCAGCCTTAGGATTTCTCCGTTCGGATTGGCCCTGACAATAATGTCTTTGTACTGTTCGGGTTTATTGAATCGTCCCTGATACGTCAATACATATTCAAGCGCCTCAGCCCGTTTACCATCTGCTCGACCAATACGGCCCGGTGATCCGATAACACTTTGGTCGGCAAGTGCCTCCATAACTTCATCGGCCGATACATTGTACGCACGCATCCTGTCTGGATTCAACCATACGCGCATGGCATATTGCCGGCTTCCGAGAATACGGGCCTGGCCGATGCCATTGAGACGCTGCAACTCCGGAATCATGTTTACTCCGGCGAAATTGAACAGGAACTTCATGTCGGCATGCTTGTCGGTGCTGTAAAGATTTACGTACATCAGCATACTGTTCATGATACGGTTCACAATAACACCTTCGCGCTGTACGAGGATCGGCAACCTGTTCAGCACCTGAGCAATTCTGGTGTTCACCTGCACAAGCGCCTGGTCCGGATCAGTTCCAAGATTAAAAACAATCTGGATGTTCGCTTCCCCGGCGCTGGTCGCATCGGATGTCATATAACGCATGCCCCATACGCCGTTGATCGCCTGCTCCAATGGAATAAGCACGGATTCTGTCAATACCTTTGCACTGGCACCGGGATACGACGCGCTCACCATAACAACAGGAGGCGCAATCTCAGGGAACTGGGAGGTAGGCAATGTTTCTATCGCAAGGCCCCCCAGAAAGATGATGACGAGCGATATGACGATGGCCAATACTGGCCTATGTATAAATCGACTGAACATTTCTTGCTGGTTTTGATTTTCAGAATTCTACTCTGCATACACTCTGAGGTGTGCAATCACTTCCTTCGGTTCCTGATACTCGTACTCGATCTTATCGTTGTTGCTCACCTTACGCAGACCCTCCAGCAGAATTTTTTCGCCTGGTTTCAGTCCGTCTTTTACGACATAGATATCAGGCATCTCAGCACTAATCGTAATCTCCCGCTGCTGCACAACGTCTTCAGGAGTCACGACGAACACATATTTCTTTTCAAGAATTTCAAATGTGGCTTTCTGAGGAATGATCAGCGCGTCCTGGATGGGAAGCGTTAGCAATATGTTTCCTGTTTCTCCATGACGGAGGAGCGCCTTGGGATTAGGAAAGGTTGCGCGAAATGCAATGTTACCCGTTTCGTTATTGAAGTCTGCCTCTATGGTTTCCACCAGTCCTGGAAATTCGAACATCTGATGGTTCGCCATCTGAAGCTTCACGTGTCGAAAGTTGTCATTGTCTTCCTTCGACTTATAATCAAGATATTCGGCTTCTGGTACGTTGAAATACACCCACATCTTACTGTTGTCCGAAAGGATCGTGAGCAAATCGCCTTCTTCCAGCAAGCTTCCCTGTCGTGCGTAGAAGCGATCCATGATTCCGTCGAACGGCGCCTTGATCTGCGTGAATTGAAGATGTGTATCAGCAAGCGTCAGCTCGGCTTTAGCGCGGTCCAACTTTGCTTTTGTCATGGCGAGCTCGTTGGCTGAAACCACGTTACTGTCAGCCAGCGCTTTGGTATTGCGATATTCAATATCCGCGAAGTTGACTTCCGCCTGTGCGCGCTGCAACTCGGCCTGGTATAGCATCGGCATGATCTGAAACATCTGTTGTCCCTGTCGAACATTCTGACCTTCGTCTACATAGATCTTTTGCAGATATCCTCGTTCCAGTGCGCGCAATTCAATGTGCTGGATCGAACGGATCTGACAAACGTATTGACGCGTAGTCACGGTATCTTTCTGGAGGGGACTGGTAACCAGAAAACGGGTTGCTTGTTCCTTTTCTTCGTGTTTCGATCCGCAGCCTGCTAACCACAACACGGTTAACAGACCCATCGAAATGAGGATTCTGTTCATGATAAACTTTGGTTTAGAGAATTCGGGTATTTGTTTTCAGGGCGTGCATACAAGCACGTCCGGGTCCGCGATTTCCTGGGCTAGGGCGAGGACCTTAAAAACTAGCTGTCAGCAAAACGATGAATGCGTCGGCGAAATAGCGCTCACAATCTGAGCACGCGCGTCGCGATGGGTGATTCATTGAAATTTGAAACGGTGTTATGGACGGCGATCTGAATAGATGGGCGCGCCGTGAATTCAAGTACCGAATAGAGGAATGATAAGCTGTAACCCGGAAGTTCAACCATCTTCTTTGAAAACCTATCGTCTTCGTCCGTGCGGCCCTCTTCGTAATAACAGGGATTAATGCCGATTGTCATGCACGTCTGAGATTTGTAATGAACATGGCTGTCGGGAGCCTCAAAGAGAGATGGATTTGTCATCGGAACGAATAGCTGACTGTACCCAACGACTAAGGTCACAAGGAGTACGAATTGATGGCGATATCTTGTCAGCGATTTCAAAAGCGGTCAGCCGTTTCCGATGAAATGCGATGTATGAATTACTAATTAGAGGGAAAATCATCGAAAATTTCTATTTATATTTATTATGACTTGCATAAATAATATTTATGAATTACACGTTAAACCAACTGCAAGTATTCCTGAAGATCACTCAGACCTTAAGTGTGACGAAGGCAGCGGAAGAGCTTCATCTTACTCAGCCTGCGGTTTCTATTCAATTAAAGAATCTTCAGGATCATTTTGATATACCGCTCACTGAAGTGGTGGGACGAAAGATATACATCACAGACTTCGGGAAAGAAATCGCTAAAGCGGCCGGAAGTATACTCGAGCAGGTGGCCGCGATCAATCAGAAGATGGATGCCTTTCGCGGGATGCTCACGGGCAGACTGAAGTTGTCGATCGTTTCAACAGGTGCTTACGTGATGCCGTATTTCCTGTCGCCATTCATGAAGCAACATCAGAATCTTGAGCTGGTTATGGATGTAACCAATCAAAATCACGTTATCGAAAATCTCGAACAAAACACCGTTGACTTTGTGTTGTTGTCTTATCTGCCCACGGCAATTGCAATCGAACGACTCGATCTCGTTGAGAACAAATTGTTTTTGGTTGGCAATGGTGAGCTGAAACTAAAGAAGGCAGGGAATCCGAAAGTTGTTTTGAAGGACCTGCCACTGATCTTTCGCGAACATGGCTCGGGTACGCGGCAATTCATGGAAGACTATATGAAGCGCAATGGTCTTTCTATTGAGCCGAAGATGGAACTAACTTCAAATGCGGCGGTGAAAGAGGCGGTGATGGCCGGGCTCGGTTATTCAATCATTCCTCAGTTTGGAATGAAGCACGAACTCGAGAACGGTAATCTTCAGATTATTCCGTTAACTGGTTTTCCGCTTAAGACCATCTGGCGATTGGTATGGCTCAAAGGAAAAAGGCATACACCTGTTGCTGCCGCGTTCCTGGATTATATGAAAAAAGAAAAGAGTGGCATTGTCGCTAAACAGTTTTCAACGACGTAAGTCTTCATTGCAGTTGCTGTACGGGATTCGCCTTTGCTGCGCGAATGGCTTTTACTGATATAGTGGTCAACGCGATTAGGGTCGATGCTACCGCAGCGGAGACAAACATCCACCATTCAATTCCTCCGTGGTACGCAAAATCCTGCAGCCATTTGTGCATCAGGAGCCAGATGATAGGACAGGAGATGAAAAATGCAACCACTATCGGCTTTAGGAATTCAAAACACAGGAGGGATAGCACGGATCGAATGGATGCTCCCAGAACTTTTCTGATGCCCAATTCCTTTGTTCTTTGCTGTACAGTGAACGACACCAAAGCGAAAAGTCCGAGGCTTGCCAGTATTATCGCTAAAGCGGCAGCGATGGCAAATACTTTTCCGAATTTGATATCTGCGCGATATTGGTAATCGAATTGCTGATCAGGAAAGAAGTAGTCAAACGGGCGATGAGGCGCGACTTCATTCCATCGCTTTTCGATGTCGCCCATAGCGTGGCTCACATCTCCTGCGGGCAAACGTAGCGAGATGTAAGAAAGGCTCTTTGATCGCATCCGCATGATCAATGGAGCAATTGCACTATGAAGTGATGCAAAGTGAAAGTCCTTAACAACGCCGATTACTATGCCTTTCAAATTTCCATGGTTCAATTCCCTGCCCACGATGTCGGTTGTATTTACGCCCAGTGCGTTACATGCAGATTCGTTTATCACAAGCGCTTCAATTGAGTCTGCAGCAAATGCACGATTAAATTGTCGTCCTGAGACAAGTTGCAGTTGATAAAAGTCGATGAAATCATAATCGACAGAAAGCCTGGCCATATCACTTGTGCTTGCTCCCGTTCCGGTTAATAGCTCTACCCGTACCGCGCCTGGTTGTCGGCCTGGAACTTGAGATGATGCACTCGCTTCGTGCACAAATGAACCTGACTTGAGCTGATCGACAACGGTATGAATGTGGCCCTGCACGATATCATCATCGCCAATTGAGATAACGACCACCTGATCCCGATTGTAACCTAAATCGAAATTTCGCATGTAATGAATCTGATTGTACACAACTATCGTACCCACGATCAGTGCAATAGATACAGCGAACTGGAATACAATTAAACTCTCGCGGGCAATCGAACGTGGCGATGATATCCATTGTCCTTTCAGCGCGGCCACTGGTTTAAATCCCGACAATACCAGTGCGGGATAAACGCCAGCAGTTAACCCTATTGCCATGACGATCATCAAATAGATGGATACGCCCTTCAAATCAAACAGCGCGTCAATCGTTACAGGTACTCCCACAAGAGAACGGAGCAGAGGAAGGGTAGCTTCACAAATGCCAATAGCTAATAACGATGCGCCGAGGCTGACAATTACCGACTCCAGGAGAAACTGTTTAACCAGTTGAGAACGTGTTGCACCGATCGTCTTTCTAAGTCCAACTTCCTTCGCCCGTCGCGCCGCGTACACGGTCGACAGGTTGATGAAGTTCACGCTTGCGATTACAAGAATGAGAAGGGCAATCGCCAGAAAAGCATAGAGGTAGTTTATGTTGCCTTGTATCCCAGGTTCGCCAGTTCGATTTGAATGCAAATGAAGATCTGTCAACGGCTGCAATACAATGGCGCGTTTATCGTCAGGCATCATATGCGTGCCAGTATGAGCTTTCACGAACTGAGCTAACTTATCCTCGACCGCTTCGGCTCGGGCGTCAGATGAAAGTAGTATGTAGGTGTAAGCTGACCATTCCCAGGTATTCAACCATCCCGGACTCAATGCGTCGCGTGTAGACATCGAGAGCAACATGTCAAAACCGATGTGCGACTGAGCGGGCGGATCCTCAATAATACCTGTAACCTTGAACAACACCTCCCGATCAATAAGCAGTGATCTGCCGATGGGGTCTTCATCGCCGAAATAACGAATTGCTGATGATTGCGTGAGTACAATGGTATTGGGATTCGCCAGAGCAGTTTCAGGATCGCCTTGTGTCAGCTTAAAATCAAAGACGTCGAATACACTGGCATCAGCAAAGTAAATATGATCTTCCTGGAATTTGTGTTCTCCATATTGCATGAGCATCGTAGCGCCAGCCAGTCGCGTAAACTGTTCTACTTCCGGAAAGGTAGTTTGCAACGCTGGACCTACAGGCCCTGGAGCGTTGCTCAGGTGACTCATGGTTCCATTCGGCAGAACCTCATCTGTGGCTACGCGGAATATCCTGTCTGCTTTTGTATGGAATCGATCGTAGGAGAGTTCGTAGAAAACGTAGGTAAGAATGAGCATGACACAGGCAAAGCTTACTGCTAGTCCGCCGGTATTGATAATAAAGTTCACCTTCTCTTTCAGTAAGGTGCGGATAGCGATGATCAGATTAGTCTTGAGCATGCTGAAGGTTGGTAAGGTCACCTTCTTTTTCCAATTAATGTGCCACGCTCGTTTTATGGCTGAATGGTGTGCTGATTTCGGCCTGGAATCATGAAAACACTGTGGACTGCTCAAGTATTCTCACTGCTGTGGCGAGTCGCTGTAGGCCACGCGATGTTTCGTGATGTTCCTGGCCGTACACTTTTGTGCGGAATTGGGAACGATCGGAATGTGTGTCAAATAGAAACGGCATAAAAGACTGGAGGCTCCAACAGGAGCCTCCGGATGTTAACAGACAATAGTCACAATCCTTAGAACCATTGCACCGTATAAACATCCTTGTCTCCTCCTTTGCTTCTGGAGGATCTCTCCTCGATCACCTGCACCATAGACGCCGGGTTGAAGCGCTGCGCCATGGCAAAGATCAATCCTTCATCGAATGATGTTGGATAAGGATTGTCAGCGGTGATCTCCGCTTCCCCATCTCCCGTAATTTTAAATTCATAGCCACCCATGCCGCTAAGCTTTTTACCAGTAGCGGGATTGAACATCGGTTGGCCATCAATGGCGTGATTCATGTGGTAAGCAATGTCGAGTGAACCCAATGCCTTTTCGATTGTATCTATCTCTGGAGGTAATGCTGCGCTCTCAGGAATTTTCGAACCAATTGAATACAATGCAGCAGGACCAAGACTGCTTTCCAATTCGCGAAAAGCCTGCAGATAGTCGTGAAGCGAATACCATTGATCAGCCTTTGGATTAACTATGCCGTGCCTCGAAAGTACTTCAAGCCCGGTTTCTCGGTTATCGCCCAATCCATTGATGAACCCCTGAAGTGCCTGGCCTGACGTGCCAATGCTTTTATTCTTGATTTGATATACAGCCATGGTGTTTGTAGTTATTTTCTTGCAGCAACTTTCTTCTCCAACTCAGCGATCCGTGACTTATACCCCGACTCAAGTTCTTTAAATCTGGTCATGATGTTTCGCATATTGTTCTTTTGCGATTGGAGCACGACGTCAGCTCGATCGCGTTCGACAAGTTTGATTTTTTCCATCTCCTGGTTCTTGCGACTTAGATCCTCCTGAATTGCCTGAAGCTCTTCCAGGTTCTGACGGATCTCTTCTTCCTGTGCACGTAATTCTTCCATCTGCTGCATGGCCTGCTTCGCTTTTTCTTCTGCTTCGTATTTGGCCTTGTACAGATCGGTCACGTCAGAGGCATAGAGTGCAATCATGCTGATGTTTCCACTGACATCGTGCAGCGGCGCATGCTTCACCTTATAATACATTTCTACACCGTTGAGTTCGCTGTGATCGATCAGCTCAATGGTTTCTCCAGCGAAAACCCTCGCGAAAAGTTCTCTCTTCTTCTGTTGTTCTTCTGCCGAAGGGAACAGGGCCATGAGATCAAATCCTTTTTCGACATTAAAACCTCCAAGGCTTTTCGAAAAAATGTCGTTGTACTGAACGACTTTAAAATCTCTGTCAATGGTGAGAATTGAATCGCTGGATACATTAATAAGTTCGGATATTGCTTTTTCTTTTTGCTCTGCCTGATCTTTTGCGAGATGCAGCTCTGTGATATTGGAAGCGAAGATGGCAATAGAAGTTACCGTGCCATCGGCTCCAAGCAGGGGTGAATGAGTAACCCGGAAATAGAGATCGTGACCACCGATAGAGATGTGGTCTATTGATTCAATCACCTTTCCATTAAAGGCCTGATTGTATATTGTTGTCTTACGCGATTTCTCCGATTCATCGTTGAACATGGTCAGGATGTCCAATCCCTTTTCTACCTTCAGTCCATCGAAGGAGCTTGCAAACACGCGATTGAAGCGCATTACCTTAAAGTTGCTATCGAGCGTGAGAATGGAGTCCGTTGATGTATCGAGCAGTGAGCTAACTTCTTTTTCATTGCGCTCCACTTCCGCATTTACGCGCTTCATCTCCTCCTGGATTGCCTGAAGCTCTTCCATGTTTTGGCGAATCTCTTCCTCTTGCGCTCTTGCTTCCTCCGTTTGCTGTTGCGCCTCGCTGGCGAGTCTCTCTGCTTTTGTTTTTTCCAGATAGAGTTCTGAAACGTCCGTAGCATAGACGGCAACAGCATGAGCCATTCCCGTATTGATATCCAGCAACGGCACGCACCTCACACGATAAAACAGTTCGCTCCCATCTGCATTCCTGATGTGATCAACAGTGTCGACCCGCTTGCCCTCGAACGCGTCGAGGAAGCGCCCCTTCCTTCGTATTTGTTCTTCAGTTGAGAACAGACTTAGGTAATCGGCACCTCTGGCAATGTTTGCCCGCTTGAAAGTATCAGCAAAAGCTTTGTTGAACAATTGAATCTGAAAGCTCCTGTTCACTGTGGCGATCACGTCGTTGCTGGCATTGAGAAGGTCGCTGATTTCTTTTTCTTTGCGCTCCACCTCCCTCAAGACGCGCTGCATCTCTTCCTGCGTGGACGACAGCTCCTCCATGTTTTGGCGAACTTCTTCTTCCTGTGAACGCAATTGTTCCGCTTGTATCTGAGACTCTTTGAGCAGTCGTTGTGTCTTCTCAGAAGTCTTTACGGCAGCTATTGTTGATGCAAGCGTCTCGCTGAGCTTTTCAACAAAGTTCAGCTGGTGCCTTTTGATCACATGAAATGATGCAAGTTCGACCAATCCATAAACTTCTTCTTCAAGTTTCAGAGGAACAATGACAATGTTGCGCGGCAGCGCTTCGCCCAGCCCTGACGTTATCTTGACGTAGTCAGTAGGAACCTCAGTCATATAGATCGTTGCTTTTTCCAGGGCTGCCTGACCCAGCATTCCTTCTCCCGGCTCTATTCTCTTGATGCTGTATTTCTTTCTGTCATATGCATAACAAGAGATCAGTTCTATATGTACATCTGACGGATTGTTGTTATTGATGAGATAAAGTGCACCCTGGTTGGCCTGCATGTATTTGACCAGTTCCGAGATAATGCGATCGGAGAGCTCACGAAGGTCGTTGCTGTGAGAGCGAAGGATCTCCGAAAAGAGTGCAAGACCTTCCGTTACCCAGTTGCGTTCTTTCTCATCCTGCGCGATGGATTTCATTTTGTTTCCCATCGTCACCAGCGAACCGGTAAGAGAATTGGCATCAACACCCACGGTGTTGATATTATCCAGATTCCCTTTTTCCATTTCTTTGATGAATGCCGTAGCCGATGTTATTTCCGCATCCTGGGTCGCGATGCGCTCCTGAAGACTTTCAATAAGCTTCTTATTAACAAGCTTGAATGAGGTGAGACTTGCCATGAAATTCTGATTTTGATCGTCAGGCAAGTTTATCCATCACTTTTTGAATAACGAATGGCGGGATAACCAGTGGCACGTTTGACTGAACAACTGGCCGGTTTTATTGAGCGGCAGAAAGACGGGGAAAAATGCCCGTTGTCGCGATTTGGAACACCTCTCTGGAAATGAGACATTAGGAATCAACGCCCGCGACCTTCTGCCGTGATTGTATTGTCTGCCACTGATCCCGGGAAAACCATAAAAGTAGCCAGAAGGGCAATTTCCTGAAGCGTGAATGAATAACTGGCTGATTTTAATGGATATGTGGATGGGAGACACAAGTGTGACACCTGATCATCCCTTGTATCCTATTCGCTGAAGGAAGGCATCCTTTTTTCTTCTGGAAACATCAAGTGTCGAGCCGTCGGACATCACCACATACCCCCCGTTGCCGCGTACATAGCTGGTGACAAGATTGACATTAACGAGAATTGAATGGTGTATCCTGAAGAAATTTTGTTCCGAAAGCGTTTCGTCATATTCCTTCAAATGACGAGTCACCAGATGCTTCTGGCCGTTATTCAGAAATATTTCGGTGTAAGCGCCCGATGCTTTGAGATAGATAATATCGCGTACTTCAATGAAAGATAATCCTTCGGCCGTAGGTAGCGCCATCTTATATTTTTCGGAAGCATTGACTTTTGTGTTCTGAAGAAGCTGCTGAATTCTTTCGAACGGATTATCGTTTTTCCGGCGTTTTGCTTTTTCAACGGCCCTGACCAGCTCATCCACATCGATCGGTTTTAGCAGATAGTCCAGAGCTGAAAGCTTTATTGCTTTGATGGCGTATTCCGAAAACGCAGTGGTAAAGATTATTTGGAAATCAACAGTTCTTAACTGATCGAGAAGGTCGAATCCTGTTTCGCCCTGCATCCTTACGTCCAGGAAAACAACATCCGGTTTTAGTTGAACACATGCTTCTTTTGCCACTGTGACGTTTTGACACAAGCTCAAAACATCGACACCCTCACAAAAAGTAGTTAACATTTTTTTCAGGCTTTCCCTGCTCTTCAATTCGTCGTCTACAATAATGGCCCGAAGCATAGATCTGCTGTTCATTCTGTAATTTTTACGAAGAGCTTTACTAAAGTTCCTGATGGTACGCCGTCCTTTTCGAGATCCAGAGTTTCGACAACCGTTCCCGTTACCCCATTGATCAGCCTCAATCGTTCCTCGGTAAGCATCGCGCCAAGTGACCGGTGTTCCGGATGGGCAACTTTCTTAAGTTCAGCAGCTGCCTTTCGCCCAATACCGTCATCCTCGACTTCGATAAGAAGCATCGGTCCCTGCAACGCAAAGGATACACGAAGCGTTCCTTCTCCTTCTTTGTTAGTTAATCCATGAACAATCGCGTTTTCGATGTAAGGTTGTATAAGCAATGATGGGATCTCAACTGTCTCTCGATTCACGGAGGGATCTACCTGTAGTTTGAGTTCAAACTTGCCTTCAAACCGAAGTGCCTCCAGCTCAACGTACAATTTTATAAGATCGATTGCTCCTGATAAGCTCCCTTTACTGTGAACGGAGTTATCGAGCGTTGCGCGGATAAGTTTCGAGAACTTCGACAAGTACTTTACTGCACTTCGCTTGTCGTTCTCCATGATGTAGTATTGTATGGAGTTCAGACAGTTGAAAATGAAATGCGGATTCATAGCTGCCCTTATCGCCATAAGCCGGCTCTCGGCCAAACGCTTGTTGATGTCAAGCATTTCCTTCTCAAGGCGGAGACGATCAGTGATGTCTTCGCCAAATATCGAAGCGCCAATCACCTTGTGATTTTCTATTATGGGATTAAGGGTGTACTCGTGATATATATCCTTGAAGCCCCAATTGATTTTAAATGTTTCACCTGATAGTGCTTTTTCATAGATCGGACTCCATTCGTCGCGTAAGCCATTTAGCCGGTCAATGCCATCAGTAAGCCGCTGGCCGATCTGAGGCGTCGTACCAAACCTGAACTTGATGATGTCAGCAAATGGTTTGTTAAAACTGATGAGTTCGTATTTGCGATTCACAGACCATACGATGAAGTTCGTATTGTCTATCATAGCGCGCTGATTTGCTTCCGCCTTTCGCACGATGTCCTCATCGAACCGGCGATTGAGAAAAGTGCCAATCATGCCCGATATCATAGTGTGCAAATCCCTTTCGGTGAGACGCTGCCAGGCGCCAACATGAGATTGATCGGTATACGCTACTTCAAGAAACCCCAGCAACCCATCCTTGCTTGTGAACTGAAAACGATCGGTCGACGAAGTTAAAGCAAAGTCTGGAGTGGCAAATTCCATTTCGGCAAGTACGATTCTTGCACGGGCAGAGGTCGCATCGTGCCATGATTCCGGAAGTAACTGCACGATCTCATCGAGAATCTTATGAATGGCCACATCCCGGGACTGTAATGCCTGGCTGCATTTGAACAACACGCTTAACGCGCGCATCTCCCGCTCAATTCGTAATGCTTCTTTGTCCACGATGGTGTTTGGTCAAGTTACCATAAAACGAAATTCTTCACAACGTGGCATTTTAGCGTTTTGAAATATGACTTTCTTATATTTAACAAACCCTCAATTTTGTCCGGCAGCAGCCCCGAAGCCTGCCCCACCTGCGATCCATTTGACCGTTCATCGCGGACATTCCGCAAGACAATGAAAACAAAATCATTAAACACATCTCTTCCGCTTGTAATTTTCATACTTCTGCTTGCATCCTGCCAGAAGCATGACAATCCAGTAGCGCCATCGTTGGCTGTTGCACACGAAAATCTCCCTCGGCAAGTGGCTGAAAAAATTGAACAGGAGTTTCCTGGCGCAATGCCATTCAGTATGGCAATTGATTCCCTGCTTCAACACCTGTCCAAATCAGGCATTTCACCGGACCAGATTTTATGGGGACAATCAACGTGCGTCGATGATATTACCAATACCAAGAACAAGCTGATTCATCCGGAGATAAAAGGTCCGTTTACTTTCGGTGGACTGGGGGGCTTACCGTTCACTGGAGTCACCGGAGTGAGCGCTTTTTCCCATCACGTCCCCGAAGGCGGCACTGCGTTGCTGCTGGTTGGACCACATATTGGCTATAAGCAGGAGGAAGGCTGGGGCAAGATACTCCGACACGGTCAACACCACTCCAGCACATGCTGTGGTGCGCTGGTCGCAGCGTTAACGAAACTGAAAGAGAATGCTTTGCATGCCAGCGACAGTCTTTCGGAAGATGACTATCAGGAAAGAATAATCGAAAGGCTTGCCTTACGTCACAAGGATGAGATCCTTAGTGCTAAAGAACCATTAGTTGCGTTAACCAGGGTTGTATTTCAGGAAGCGAAACAGAAGATGACCCGTTACGCAAAGGCTGTTCACGAGCGGCACTTTGCTTATGCCGTCGTGGTCTCCGGAGTAATCATCAACACGGATTATCAATACGATGATTACCTGTGGATCGAACATGTTGCTATCAAGGACATCGAAAAGGATATTTGGATTGAGGGAACCTTTAAGGTGAACTAAGACAAGGAGAAATCTACGGTGCCTTTCCTTATCCTATGTCCGGCTTCTATTCCGATATGGAGAAAAGTCTGATGAGATATAAACCCTGAGCTTCCCTTCTGCAAAGGTCGCCCAGGGTTGTCCTCCCACGTTGTCTGGATTTCTACAAGAATTTGTACTGCTGTTGTCGATGAAGGATTATATCTCTGGCGTGCTTGCCGACGTGAAATCTAAAGCGACGTTTTCTTCACGTTAATCATCCTGATGCCAACGATGATCATCCAGATGAGCCATAGAGTACTCCCAACAAATCCTGCTAAATCCCATACTGGAAACTGCGGCATCACAGTTGCAAACAATTCAGCCTGTGCAACCAGATAGATGGCCGATGAAACGAAGCCAAGTATATTGATCCAGCTCGGAAGTATCCGCAGTTTTGAAAACAATGCCGACACCATAACAGTCCACGCAATGGTGAACAATTGTCCGAGGTGTTCACCCAATATCACTCCGGCAAACTGATGAATCGTTTTAAAAGCAATAATTGCAGCTGCCCTGGTCGCTTCATCTGTTGCGTTCACAAATGCGTCTGCAAGAACAGGAACTACGAATGTCCAACGCAAGAGTCCAATCATCTGAACAACAAGGCTCACAACGCCAAGGCTGGTGGCCACACGGGCGATTGATGATTTTGATTCTAATCGCTGACCAAGCATAACGAAAGCGGGAATCAATGGAATGCCTGTGATCGCGAACGCAAACCATGTCCATATCAATTGACTTCCACCTTCGTGAAAACGGGTTAGTATGTCAGCAGTATCCTTTCGAAGTATGTCGGGATATTCGAAGATGATAGTTAAGATCGTATAGGGGATCAACAGGGCAATTGATCCTGAAACGAATAGTATTCCGATTACTTTTTGCTGGCGAGGATTCTTTTCCATGGGGGTGTTTTTGTTTATGACGTAAAGGTAGAGGGAGCAGCAGGCGCCAGTCCTGGACATTTGTCCTAAAGAGACGGCGGCCTGGCTATTAATTGAAAAAGAATGAGTAGCTGATACCCGGAGCAGGATTGATCTTTACACTTTCTCCACCTCCCGCGACAGCGATTGCCCCAATCCGAAGATTCAGACCTTTCCAAACCATCCAGCGGAACCCGGCCTCCATCGACATGGCATTTTTGTTTTCGTATTCGCCATTATATCCTCTCAGGTAACCGATGCCTGCGTAGAACGACGATGGGTTCTCCTTCCTGCCAACTGGCAGGAACCAGAAAGATGTACCGATCTTAAGAAAGGAGGTATTCTCACCCGCCTTAAAGGCGGTGGGATAGTAGCCGCCGTGCATCGAAATTTGCTTCCATCGATATTCGAGCCCGACGGATGGATTCCGAAATCCATTGATGCTGATTTCCCTCTGAGAGAAGCGACTTTGAGCAGCAGCGCAAAATGTAACAAATGTGATTAGAGCGGTGGTGAGGAGCGTTTTCATAATTGTATCGTGGTTTATTTTGACGATACAAAGCTCTCACGGCCGGAAGCGATTCTACTGGACAAATGTCCAAAAGCGACATGTTACATATCGGCAGCCTGTTCGTTTAACGGATGGTACTCCTGATGCGACTCAGGTGACGCGGCGTGATGCCCAGCATAGAGGCAAGGTGCTGCAAGGGAATCATCTGCAAAAGGTGAGGTTGTTTCTTAAGGAGTTTTGCATAACGCTGATCGGCCGAAAGTACGATGAGGTCGTGGCGGCTCTCGTCGATTCCAACAATAGACTGCTCAAGCAAAGCAATGTAAAAGTCTTTAAAGGGCGGAACGTCATTCACAAGTTTCTTCAGATCCGTCTTGCTGATCATGAACACGGCTCCTTTCGTAAGCGCACGAATGTTTTCAAGCGATGGCTTTTCTGCAACAAAACTCATCACTGAAGCAAGCCATGTATTTTCTACAGACACATAGCTCGTGATCTCGTCGCCGTCTTTTACGACATAGTACTGAAACATTCCGCTTTCAACAATACCGATATGGCGACTTACCTTTCCCTCTGTTACCACGAGTTCGTCCTTTTCGAAGTGTTGAAGCTTGAAAGAGGCAATAACCTGGTCGAGTGCTGGTCCACTAAATCCAACGTGTCCAAAGTAATCGCGGAGTTTTTCCATAATATTGATGATTGCCCCGGAAGAACGCGGGGGCAATCATCAATATACGCAGTATTGGTCTTATTTGGGGGCCTGCTAAAGGCTGTTAATCCTTAACAAACCGAACGTTGAATTTGTAGTCCGGACTGTTGTCGCTTTGATAAAAGGTCATTCTTAGATTGGTGAGTCCATTGCCTGATTCCTGAATACTCATCGTGATTCCCTCCGACGTCCAGAACTCTGCGATGTCACCAGGAATTGGTGGACCTTGGAAGATGTAACCTCCGGGATGCGCATTGAATCCTGAAGTGTTTGTGCCGGCCACGTTGTTCCAGTTGGATGTAGAAGTTAATTTCTTAATGTTCTCAGTCTGGGTAATGTTAGTAGGAAAAGTGATGCCATAAACCGCAGCAAGTTTTTCATAGTCCTGCTTCGTTGGTAGTCTCCATCCCGCCGGCACTTTGATAGCTTCTGCTTCCAGGCGACTATAATACTTTCCGAACTCTGGTTTCGAGTTTTGATCGTCGAATGAAACGCCTCCGGGGCCAGCGTAGTTGGTGCTGGTCCAGGTCTGTGTGCCTATTGCTACCGTTGTGTATTCAACACCCTCAATAGTTACCGTATTTTCGTTGTTAACAGGATCTGGATCGTCGTTGTCGCATCCGGAGAATATCAACAACATTGCAAGAAGCACAGAAGAGAGAATCTTTGTTTGCATGGGTGTAGTTTACAGTAAGGGTGGGGTTGTAAACGGTAGAATCGCCAGATGGGTTTCGACTGGAGGCTTTGTTAAATCGCTGCGTCTTTTCACTTTTAACAGAATGAGTAGGCGCGAGAATGCACGCGATCGATGATCCGAAGAGGTAAAACACACTGCACGGTTGGATAATGCCTTTAGCGAAAAATACGACCCGATGTTGGTGAAATATTCGGTGAACGAATGGGTATCGATTCTAAAAGACATTTAAACTAAGCCGCTGGAAGGCATCCAGGACCATGCTTTTGATAGCTCTGTAAGGTTTTCTTCTTTTTTTGGGGTTTACATTGCCGCTGTTTGCGGTATTCAGAAACAGTTATAAAAACATAGCTATGATTATATACGGTCGACGAGCGACGCATCTCAAAACCTCCCAGCTAATCCATGTTGCGTGTCCACATTGTGGCACCAACGGCTCATTAACAGCCAGTGTTTTTGCCCAGTACGCCCATATTTTTTGGGTTCCGTTGTTCTCCGTTGGAAGAACCGGTGGTTCTCAGTGTCAGCATTGCAAACACGTTCTTAAAGAGAACGAAATGCCACAATCCGTCAAGACATCCTATAAGGATCTTGTCAACGAGACACGTATTCCTATTTGGAATTTTGTAGGCCTCGTAGTCATTGGTGTAATGGTTGCTTATGGTTCCTACGCTTCTGGTGAAACAGCCAAGAAGGAGGAGGCTTACTTTAACAATCCGGCACAGGGTGACCTTTATGAGATAAAGGTTAACGACAACTACACTACGTTCCGGATTGAAGCGGTATCAGGCGATAGCCTCCTCGTTGCGTGGAACTCTTATGAAGTGACGAAAGCCACGGGACTTACTCAGATTGAAAAGGACGAAAACTATACTGAAACTGTAATGATTCCGCGCTCAGAGGTGTCAGACATGAAGAAGGCGAACAGCATCTATCATATATATAGGAAAGCCAACTAACACGAGATAGTTTTTCAAGTTCAGGAACTCCCCGGTAAGCATATTGCCGGGGAGTTTTTTATTTTAATTTCGTATGGCGTGGCAATCGCGAAGCAAATATGAATATCGAACGCTGTACTTATGATGACTACATTGAGATCATCTCCAATATTTCTGAATTCTGGGGAAGCGACCGAACTCTTCATTTACATCATCCGATGTATGTTTACGAATTCGGTGATACTGCGTTTGTTATTCGCGAGAACAACCGTGTGCTCGCGTATATGTTTGGTTTCTATGCTCAGACGCGGCCTGCAGCGTACGCTCATCTGGTAGGTGTTCGGGCCGATGCTCAGCGCAGGGGACTGGGCACATTGTTGTATCAGCACTTTATGTCAGTTGCCCGTGAGAAGGGATGTAAAATTATCAAAGCGATGACGATTCCGTCAAATGCTCAGTCCATTGCGTTTCATAAAAAGATCGGCATGAGACTGCTGGGTGAACCAAATGAAAAGGGGGTTCATGTCGTTCGCAACTACAGTGGCCCTGGTATGGACCGTGTTGTATTTGAGCAAACGCTTTAATAGTTAGCAGAACAGCCATTCGTGCTGGATGCCTTCCATTAATAGAGCATTGTCGAAGGCAATTGTAAGATTCGCTGGCTTCCAATCAACAAGTCAACCAATCAACAAATAACTCGATATTCCTGCCTGTACCTAACGGATGAACTCAACTTCCATCGGACTTATTTCAGGCTTTTTGTACCAATTGGAACGTCGTATGTACCCCAAAATCCGCACGTCGTGAAACGCCGCATTGACATGACGGCCCGATATGTATATTTGTACATACCGATACGACTCCATGAAGGCTCGCCTCCTTTTACTCACTGCACTTATTCCGTTCTGTGCCTTCTCTCAGGAGGTGCAAAATGACTCAGTAAAAACCACCGTCCTTACGGAGCTCGTGGTTACCGCCAGTCGCCATCAGGAGTCGTTACTGCAGGCACCCGCCAGCGTGGAGAAAATGAATCAACAGTTTATCAGGCAGTCGGCCCAGCCGGGCTTTTTCGATGCTATCACTAACCTTAAGGGGTTTCAGGTAATCACGCCAAGTCTTGGATTCAAAGTCATCAATGCCCGCGGCTTTGCTCATACCACCAATGTTCGATTTGTCCAAATGGTCGATGGCATCGATAACCAGGCTCCGCATATCGGAGCTCCTATCGGCAATTCATTGGGACCTAACGACCTCGATATTCTTTCTGTTGAACTTATTCCAGGGTCAGCATCGGCCATGTATGGAATGAATGCCATCAACGGCGTCGCTAATTTCACTACCAGAGATCCGTTCTTGTATCAGGGCATTGCAATCAGTCAGAAGACTGGCGTTAACAATATCAACTCACCAGATTCAGAAGCCACAGCATTCAGCGAAACGAACCTGCGTATAGCTAAAGCGTTCAATGATAAGTGGGCGTTCAAGATAAATGGAACATTCGTAAAAGGGACCGATTGGGTTGCTAACAACCGTACCGATTTGAATCCCAACGCAAATACTTCAACCGGCCTTACGGACGATTCAAATCCAGGTGCTGACATAGTGAATCAGTATGGTGACGAATCCAGCAATCGCCGTACGCTTACGCTCGGTGGAAAGCAATATGTAGTAAGCCGCACTGGCTATGCCGAGAAGGAAGTAGCCGACTATGGATTACAAAATATGAAGGGCGACGCCATGATTGCTTTTCGACCAAACTCGAAGGTTGAGATGCTCTATACATACCGTACGGCATATCAAAACAATATTTATCAGAGAACGAATCGTTTCCGCTTCGAAGACTATCTGACACAGCAACATGCGTTTTCTCTTAAATCGAATTCTATCCAATTCAAGGCATATGTAACGCAGGAGAATACAGGCGAATCGTACAACATCCGTTCTATGGCCGAGAACGTTGATCGCAGCTTTAAAGCAGACAACGTCTGGTTTTCGGACTTCTCGAAACAATTCAACAGTGATGTAGCGGGTGGCATGTCGGTTCCGGATGCTATGGCGCATGCCCGGTCAATGGCTGACAACGGAAGAATTCAACCTGGTACACAAGCTATGGCCGATAAGATCGATGAACTTCGTGATATCAATAACTGGGACATTGGTGCGGCACTTCGCGTAAAAGCTGCTCTTATTCATTCCGAGTTTCAGCACGACATTACAGATTTATTATTCAGGAAATCGAACAGCTTTCAATTGATGTATGGCGCTGACTACAGAGACTTCAACATTGTTCCCGATGGCAATTATTTCGTAAATCCGGAAGAGGAAGGAAAGAATATCAACTACTGGAAGGTTGGCGGTTTTGTACAGGCCACGAAACTCATGTGGGAAGGCAAGTTCAAAATAAATGCAGTAATGCGACTCGAAAAGAATCAATACTTCGATCCTAAACTCAACGCAAGATTGGCGATGGTCTATACACCTGCACCAACACACACGATCCGCGTATCCGCACAGAGTGGTTATCGGTTCCCGAGCATCTTCGAAGCATTCTCCAATATCAATAGTGGTGGACGGAAGCGGATTGGAGGACTGCGTGTAATGTCCGACGGAGTGTTCGAGAATAGCTATACGCAAAGTTCTATTACGCAATTTCAACGCGCCGTTCAAAGCGATGTAAACACCAAAGGCATGTCATTGAATGACGCCATCGTACAGGAACAGGTATTACTTGCCGAAAACCCCTATACATATCTGGAGCCTGAACGTGTACGAAGTCTGGAGGCCGGATATCGCGCTGTAATGTTCGACAATCGACTCACACTCGACGTCGACGCATACTATAACATCTACGACAACCTCATCGCCCAGATCGATGCCAACGTACCCAAAACGGAAAAGGCCGACAGTATCCCTTTCTATCTGCAGCAGAACTCAAAGCAGAATCTCTATCGTCTGTGGACTAATTCAAAAACAATCAGTCACAACTACGGAGCTACTGCAGGGGTGGGCTATGCGTTGACACATAAACTTACGGTCGGAGGTAATTTCACTTACGCTAAACTGGGGCATAAGGATCAAAGCGATGGACTCGAAGATGGTTTCAATACCCCGCCATGGATCTATAACCTTTCCATTTCCGGAACTTCGTTATACAAATACTTCGGCTTCGGTATCAACTATCGCGAGCAAGCAGAGTTTCTCTGGCAATCTGCGCTGGCAACCGGAACCGTTTCAAGGTATCGAACACTTGATCTACAGGTGACTGCAGATCTTTTGAAAGGTTCACTCGTTGCGAAACTTGGAGCCACCAATGTTTTGAATCAGTACTACTACTCATTCATTGGCGGACCGGCCATAGGCGGCCTCTACTATCTAAACCTCACTTATTCGTTGCGTGGCAAATGATCTTGCTACCCGCGTATCCTGATGTGCATTTGATAAATTATTGAGTTACTTTGCTGGGTTGCTAAATAGCAACAGAGAATAAATCAAACCAAGCCCATCAAAGTAATGTCACGCATTCTGCTCTTTTTAATTTGCGCGTGTGTCATGTGTCTTGCACATCCTGCAAAATCCCAATCCAATACCATTAAGGTTACACCAGTTCCGGTTAGCCTTCAGGTTCAAAGTGGAGAGTACACAATCACACAACAAACGACTATCGGTATACCCGACAAACAACCAGAAGTCGCTCAGGTGGCTACTTACCTTTCTGAAAAACTTAAGCCCGCAACTGGTTTCTCTTTGAAGTCTTCGGCTGCATCGGGCGCAGGCATTGTTCTTTCATTAAAGAGCGGAGCCGACAAGGGTGCACTCGGCGATGAAGGATATACGCTCCAGTCGTCTGCCTCCGGCGTAACCATCGAAGCCTATTCTGCTGCCGGCCTGTTTTATGGAGTTCAAACGTTGCTGCAGTTACTGCCACCACAAGTTGAAAGTAAGAAGACTGAAAGCGCAACGTGGCGGATACCGGCTGTGAGTATTACAGATTATCCGCGTTTCAAATGGAGAGGATTGATGCTCGACGTGTCAAGGCACTTTTTCACCAAGGAAGAGGTGAAGGCATACATCGATCAGATGGCGCGCTTCAAGTTCAACCGCCTTCACTGGCATTTGACAGACGACCAGGGATGGCGCATTGAGATCAAGAGCCTTCCGAAATTAACCAGCGTTGGCGCATGGCGCGTTCCGAGAACCGGACTCTTTAATACGATGGCGCCGCCGAAGCCAGGAGAGAAGCCAACCTATGGAGGATTCTATACACAGGCAGACATCAGGGAAGTCATTCAATATGCAAAGGCGCGATACATAGAGATCATGCCAGAAGTGGATGTTCCCGGTCATAGCATGGCTGCAATCGCTTCGTATCCTGAGTTGTCAATCACCAACGATACAACTATACGTGTTAATCCGGGAAGCTCTTTCGCGACATGGGGCAACGGTACATTCGTGATGCACACCGACAATTCACTTGATCCAACAGATGAAAATACCTATCAATTCCTGACTAAGGTATTTTCTGAAATCTCGGCTTTGTTTCCTTTCGAGTACATACACGTAGGAGGCGACGAATGTTACAAGGGATTCTGGGAACGCGATCCCGGCGCGCAGGCATTTATGAAGAAGAACAAGATTGCCTCGGGCACCGAGCTGCAGGCCTATTTTATGAAACGCGTGGCTAAGATCGTAGAGGGTCAAAAGAAAAAGATGATTGGATGGGATGAAATCCTCGAAGGCGGCATTGCGCCTAACGCGGCCGTTATGGCCTGGCGTGGAGTGAAAGGTGGAGTAGAGGCAACTCACCTCAAACATCCAGTTGTGATGAGTCCTGCCACGGACTGGTATCTCGATATGATGCAGGGTGATGTTTCCACAGAGGTTCCGGTGTACGGCACATCCCGCCTCGATAACGTATACAAGTTTAACCTTTTGCCACAGGGCATTGATGCCAACTATGTGATCGGTGGACAAGCTAACATCTGGACGGAACAGATTGCGTCAGTCGCACAGCTTCAATACATGACATATCCCCGGGCCCTAGCCGTTTCGGAAACGTTGTGGTCGCCTGAAAAGAATAAAGATTGGAAGAATTTTGTGACTCGTGTAGAGGATCAGTTCGTCCGCTTTGACGCGGCAGGCGTTAACTACTCCAGAAGCGTATACGATCCAGCCGTGAAGATTACAAAGTCGGGAGATCAGTACGCGATCGAAATGAAGACTGAATTGGATGATCTCGATATTTATTACACGCTCGATAACGCCATACCAAATCAGTACCATCCTAAGTATACGGGGGGAAAGATCATGATCCCGGTGGACGTCTATCGCTTCAGGGCAGTGGGCTTCAGAAATGGAAAGCAGGTAGGTACTCCGCTTTTGATCAGGCGTGAAGATTTCGAAAAACGCTCAAAATAACCGGGTGATTTAGGACCGAAATGATGGTCACAGAAAGGTTGAAATGAATCCATAGAAGAGGCGGCAGTAGTGCCGCCTCTTTTTTTTCAACTACATTTGTAGTCAACCACGACTATAACCGCGGACACAGATTAGCGTACCATCGATTTGATACTTCAGGTTTTCATCATAGGCGCTGTTGCCAGCTTCATCGGATCGATTCCTCCGGGTACATTAAATATCCTTGTGTTGCAGCTTGGACTCGGGAACAAGCTTAAAGCCGCACTCAATTTTGCGCTCGCCGTTGCCATAGTAGAATATCCTTATGCCTGGATAGCGGTTGCCTTTGAAGGCTGGGTTACCAGCTCGCCCGTTGTACAAGAGAACTTTAAGATACTCGCGGCATCAGTCATGGTGCTCCTGGGGCTCATCGGTCTTTGGTCGGCACGCACGCCTTCGGCGGCAACGGTTAAGCTACAGGACAGCGGATTTGTAAGAGGGTTAGTACTAAGCATTCTGAACCCTCAGGCAATTCCATGGTGGATTGCAGTGACTGCATACCTGAAGGCCCAGGGCTGGATCGTGTTAGATTCGACTGTCAAAGTTCATGCTTATGTACTAGGCACATCGTTGGGTGCTCTGGCGCTATTAACGCTACTCGCATTTGCCGCTCAACGCGTATCAAGATTTATTCAACACAACAAGCTCATCGCCATGTTACCCAGCGCAATTTTGTTACTGCTGGGCGTCATCACGTTCATCAATATCTGGCTTAATTGATCTTTTCGAACTGCAGACTGATAATCTTAACCGAAGTATCACCCGCTTTCTTCCTGATGGTGATCGTCTTCACCTCATCTGAAATCTCTATAACTCCGGCGTCAACTGTTTTTCCGTTAGCAGGCGTATCGTTTCCAGCAGTGATCCAATCCGACACCTGGCCAGACCGTTGCCATATGCTGAATGGTTCCGTACTTTCCGTCTTGCCATACTCGACGTAGAGTTTATAGCGGCCGTTGTCGAGCGAATTGACAACAATTTGTGCCATGGGTATTGCTTCGGGATCTATTGTGGCAAACCACTTGTCGCTGCGCTTCATCGAAATGATCATGGCCGGATCGTCGTAACTGGCCGAAGCAAGCCAGTAAAGTGTGACCATCATTCCCTGTGCTGTGAGCTTATCTCGGCGCGCAATCTTGCTGACAGTTCCATCAATCAGAATCGGCTTGTTTTCGAACTGAGGACGGTCGGCGTAGAAATATGCAATAGACGTGTAATCAGCCTTGACGTTTTCATTTGCATCCGGCTGATGCTCGATGGTCAGATTGAAAGCCTCATTGAAGTTCAGTTTGTCGTTCATGTAGAACCGATATCCACCTGTACGCGCACTCATCAGATTATAATCCAGAGATCCGTGAATGGGTAAACTTATACCGCGATCCCATCGATCCATTACGGCATACCATCCTCCATTAAAGTAGTCTTCAGATCCGGTGCCGTGTAACTTCAGCTTTCCATCGATAGTCGCCCGATCATCACCTTCGAAGAATCTGGTATGTCCCTCTTCAAGTCCCTGTGAAATCAACACCGTTCCAACGTAGTGGCCTTTACCTTTGATGTCAGCAATGAGATGAGGCGTACCCGACGGGCTATTATACTCCCGGCGCGATTGAACATATAGCTTTCCTTCCGTTGCCTGATTTCGTTTGTCTTCCGTATAAAACACTGTACCGGTAACCAGGATCTCATCCATGTCGGCTGGACCTTTGTCGTAACGCAATGTGATGTCAGCCGATTGATCGTAGGGCATTGGAAGATAGGAGTAGAGCTTTTGAGTATTCGATCCAATAAGTATAGACTGCATCGCTGTTTTGCCAAACGCATACCCAAAAAAATCGTGCAAAGGAAGGTCTATCGCATTCCGTGATTCGTCATCCCAACGCGCCGTGAGCATGACCTTTCTATATACATTTGCTAAACTCCCGGCGTCCAGTTGGATGCCAACAACTCTTCCGCCAGTGATCGCCGAAAACAAGGCATGCTCACTGCCTGAGCGGAGTACAAAGTTGACCTTCTTCTCTTTGATATTTTTTCCATACTCATCAACCGGCGAAGATTTTCTGTTCCACGTTGAAGCAATTTTTTCTAACGCAGGCTGATGCGAATGCACCATTTCATTTGTAAATGATTTCACACCATCTTCCTTACGCAGCGTTCGGTATTGCGTTTGATGGAACTTCAGGTCAGTGCCCGCATACACAATCTTCAGCGACTTCTCATAGGGTATCGGCAGATAACAATAATAACCTCCGACCTGATTGCCACTTAACGGCGCAAGAAATGGAAAGGTCTCTCCTGTGAAAAGTGCAATGAATGGAACAGCAATCCGAGGTTTCTTTTCACCGTCGAAGTAGAATTTTACAGTATCCTTCGTAGGAGTCGGTGTCCAGATCCTATTAACAACGCCTGGCCCTTTCAGATCTGCCATCACCAATCCTCCTGACTCTTTTCTCACATAAGAATACTTTCCGCTGAAGCCATCGTCGTTGCCACCTGTCCGGTCATAGCTCGACAACTGGTCCATTTCACCAATGCGGTACCCGGCAAGTTTGCGAACGCTGCTTAGATTCAGCAGTTCCTTTTCGTAGAAATCCTGCGCAGAAGTATTTGTCAGATAGCATAGGAGGAGCGCACAAAGGGAAAGGTTTCTCATGTCTTGACTGTTAGGTCGCTAAAGTTAATTACTATATTCGGCTTGCATCTCTGTATTATGATAACAAGACCCCTTTTGTTTATTTTCATCCTGTTACTTTCCGGTGGTGGTGCCAATGCCCAGAGCCCGCGTTTCAAAGTCGCCGCGTTCTATTCCACGAAAGGTGAAATGGACCACGTCGACTTCGCCAAAGACGGCCTGTATTTTTTTGATCTCATCGCCGGACAGCAGCACTTCACATTTGATGCGACAACAGACTGGACAAACCTCAACGACGATTACCTTGCCAACTACGATGTAGTAATCTGGTTGAACGACTTTCCTCAAACCGATGAGCAACGACAGGCATTCGAACGCTTCATCGCCCGGGGCGGTGCATGGCTCGGTTGTCATGTCTCGGCCTTTAATCTTCCTGATTCAAAATGGAAATGGTTCAACGAATTTTTGGGAGGCGCATATTTTAGTTCAAACAACTGGCCGCCGTTGCCAGCGAAAGTTGTCGTCGATGATCGCTCGCATCCGGTGACCAGGCGCTTACCTGCTTCCTACGATTCACCCACTGGCGAATGGTACCAGTGGAAGCCCAGTCCTCGTGACAATAAAGACGTAAAGGTGCTGATGTCGCTGTCAAAGGAAAGTTACCCGCTCGGGGTTAAAACCATTATCAGGGATGGTGACACACCGGTGGTATGGACCAATACTAAATACAGGATGTTGTACATGAATATGGGACATGGCAATAAGATCTTTTCCAGTTATGACCAAAACAACATGATCACCGATGGATTGTTATGGCTTGGTGGAGTTGAGCGATTGGAGGTAAAGAAATGAGACAATCAATTCTACTACTTGTTGCCGGCATTCTGATTCAATGCGAATGTTTTGCTCAGCGTCCCGACTTTAAGGTACTCGCTTTTTATAGCACAAAGGTCGAGCAGGATCATCAGGATTTTTCCAAGGATGTTCGTGCATTCTATACGAAGCTTGCTGATGAGCGAAATTTCACCTTCGATGTCACGAAAGACTGGACGAATCTTAATGATACGCTCCTTAGAAATTACCAGGTGGTGATGTGGATTAACGACTTCCCGCACACAGAACAACAACGACGTTCTTTTGAAAGGTACATGGAGAGGGGCGGAGGATGGATCGGATTTCACGTATCCGGTTACAAC
Organism: Chryseolinea sp.; assembly: GCA_049840655.1. Classification (GTDB taxonomy): domain Bacteria; phylum Bacteroidota; class Bacteroidia; order Cytophagales; family Cyclobacteriaceae; genus Chryseolinea. The sequence continues at coordinate 264,397 of JASGJX010000009.1, read as the reverse complement.
GATAAGACTACTGCCTGGCCTTGGTTTGTTGACTTTCTTGGCGGTGCAGTTTTTTACACAAACAACTGGCCACCACAGCCCGCGCGCCTGATCGTAGAAGACACAACACATGCCGTCACTAAGGGCATACCCCCGGCGTTGGCTTCACCGACGAATGAATGGTATCAATGGAAACCCAGTCCGAGATCAAACAAGAATGTTAAAGTGCTGCTCACCCTGGATCCAATGAATTATCCGCTGGGTATTAAAGATATTATTACTGGAGGCGATACCCCTGTGGTTTGGACCAACACGCGTTATCGGATGATCTATTTGAATATGGGGCACGGCGACGCAGTGATGTCTGACGCCCTTCAGAATAAGATGATCGCAAGCGCACTGATGTGGATCGGAAAAGGTAATGCAGCAAAAACTAACTCCGTTGCGAAATGAAGACTGCTGCTATTCTGCTCCTGATCCTCTTCGGTGTAACGGTGTATGCTCAGGATGTTCCAGAGATGATTTTCGTAAAGGGCGGAACATTTGAGATGGGCAGTGATCAGGGTGAACGGGATGAGAAACCGGTTCACAAGGTAGAAGTAGGTGATTTTTGGATTGCTAAAACTGAAACCACTGTCGGTCAATGGAAATTGTTTTGTTTACGCACGGGACGCGCTATGCCTAACGCTCCATGGTTTGGTTTCAAAGATGATCATCCTATAGTCAACATCAGTTGGGATGATGCTGTAGCTTATTGCTACTGGCTGAGGGAAACGATGAAGATGTCGTTCAGACTTCCAACAGAAGCGGAATGGGAATACGCGGCGCGCGGTGGTTCAAAAGGAAATACAGTCCTTTATAGCGGCAACAATGTGCCCGATTCAGTCGCGTGGTATGGACATCACTCAGAGGGCACCATGAAAGTTGCCAGTAAGCCACCTAATGCGCTCGGACTATACGATATGTCGGGCAATGTCTGGGAATGGTGCTCCGACTGGTACGATGAACGTTACTACGACTCCCCGGTTAAAGTAAATCCCTCTGGTCCATCACAAGGCCGATTCAAAACGCTGCGCGGTGGTGCGTGGGATATCGGTGCACGCAATACGCGAAACGCTTATCGAAACCCGTTGTCGCCCACATCCCGGAATCACAACAAGGGATTCAGAATCGCGTTTTCTAAATAGGTCTGCAATTAATAACCAGCAGGTCATCTGCATCGCATGGCACACAAATGACTCCGTTGTTTAGACGCTGGTTAAGCCCGCTGTAAACTTTGTCTAAACTTTCTGGTTACTTGTTGTAAGCTAGGCGTAACGTAGGTGGATGCTAGCTGTAAACCTTCTCTAAACTTTCTCTAAGCATTCTCTAAACTTTCTCTAAGCTTCCTCTAAACTTTCTCTAAGGTTGTCTAAGCTTTGTCGTGCCTGTCCGATCATAAATCCAACCAGGTGCGCGGCTTCTGATGTGATAGCACATGTTGAGATCACTTCGTCTTTTTGATAAGCTCAAAATCAAGATGCTCGTAATTCATCTGACCAACATCTACAGTATGGATAGTGATCGTCTGAGTGCCCTTCTCAAGTTGTACGAACGGCAGCTGATCAAGATAATTCCAATGATGCCACTGTCGCCAGGCGATCGTGTCGTTGTCTACATATGTGGAGGGCACATCCATGGGTCCTGTCACATCAACATCGTTTACCGCCAGAGAGATCTTTCCATCCTGATTAGCCGTGTACATCAGTCCGAGACGATATTTGCCGGATTCTTTAACATCTACGGTGTATTTGATCCATTCGCCAGGCGCAGTCCAGCCAACGTAAAGTTGATCGGGTTCAGGTTCAACAAAATTAAATGGCGAGTTGTCGATTAACGGTTCCCGGAACTTGGTATAGGAGATATCAACCGGCTCCTGAAGTCTGAATTCGTTCAGGTAATTCCCATCAGCAGGATTCAGAACACCGCTACCCGAATTGATTGAATCGTTGTCATGAAAAGCCACCCCTTCGCCTCCTGTATCAAATAGTTCGAATTGAAGTCGGCCAGGGATCTGCTGCACTCCGTTGTGCTGTGCATCGCTGAAGGGCTTGCCTTCGTATTTGTTGCTGTTGCTTTGGCACGCGACGAGTGTGCATAAAGCCACTGTGTAGCGTATAGCCACTATGTTACGTTTCATGATCAATGATTCTGAAAAGGAGAAGTTAACGGGATTTCTTAACGGGATATTTCTTAAATATTTTGGCGGTATACTCCATAACGAGTTCTGAAACGTCGTCCGAGGGATTGAAAGTTTTGTTCACCATACCTGTCCAGACCTGCTTCCTGGTTTTTGTATCGTACATGGCGAATTTCAGCACACCATCGGCTTCCGTTTTTTCGATGATGTTTCCTCCTGCTACCGGGGCAGAACCGCCGACATAGTATCCAGGACCTGCAACTCCGATCCCGAGGCTTAGCATGGGTGTTTGCGAATAGGTGGTGATTTCTTCTACGCTGGTGAAAAATAAAAATACAGCATCAGGTTTAAGCGTATCCATAGTCATGCCGCGACTTTTCAGCTCTGCATTGGCTGCGTAGGTGATCGAACCACTAAATAGTTTATCTCTTCGATATCGATTCAGTACACTATCACCTGGAGCGAGCCAGGCATACGTCTTGTATTTCTTAAAGTCTGTATTCGTGTCGTGGTCAGAGGTAATGGATTGGGCATGAAGCGACAGGTTGCACAAGATTGCACCAAGAAGTGCCAGGATTAGATGTCTTTTCAAAAGTACGGTGTTTATCGTGAAGATAGTTCTTTTGCGCGAGTTGTATCGGAGAACTTCTCTTATCTCTGGAGAACCCTGTTCAGACCTGAATTTGTTTGCTTCACATCTAACTTTTACTGATAGTACTTTGTCCCCAGGGCCTGAATACCGGCGCTTAACTAGTGTTGAAGTTCCGCAAGTAAATCCTCCAATCGCAGCGGACGAGTATACATGATCAAGCTGCCGTCCGAATTCAAAGGCCACTGTTCTTTGGGACGATCCCAGTACAATTCAACACCGTTTCCATCGGGGTCGTTTAGATAAAGTGCTTCGGAGACACCATGATCGGAAGCTCCGGTAAACGGATAACCGGCGTCATGCAGCCGAACATAAATGGCGGCCAGATCTTTTCGCGTCGGATACACGATGGCGGTATGAAACAATCCAACGCCATCCCTCGACGCCGGAGCAGCGTTCTTACTATACCACGTGTTAAGGCCGATGTGGTGATGATAGCCTCCGGCAGAAATGAACGCCGCATCTTGCCCATAAGTAGTCATTAGTTGGAAACCGAGAAGTCCGGTATAGAAGTCAAGTGAACGTTGCAGGTTGGAAACTTTCAAATGAACGTGGCCAATGCGTGTTTGTGCGGGAGCTATGTAGTTTTCCATATTGGCTCGGCGTGAATTTTGTCCAATTTGGTCAAAGCGTTGCACTAAGCCAACCAATTAGCAGCGGCATAGTTTCAAAAATTGGACCATAGTATGGTTCCTCGATTTGATGAACTATTGTGGATCAACCGCACACCTCATTTTTTCAAATGTGTGCATACAGTTCTCAGAAAGCCATTATTACATGGCATACGAATTGAAATTTACTTTTTGAGTTTGGCGTTCACGTGAACACAGGTAAGTCGACCTGACAATGCCACAACGCTGTGCTACATCGCACGTTCATGGTGAACCGTAGTAATGTCTGACATTAAACCCATTGAATCATGGCGAAAGAAAGAGAAGGGAACTTTCATACGAAAGGAGTAGCGCCTTCCGAACGGGGCGTAACGATGGATGTAACCATTGACCACAATAATCTTGAGAAACAAATCGAGATTGAAGACCGATACGGAATTGATCCTGATACCAATAATATAATGAGTGCCCAGGTTCGCCACCCGAATCGGAACCCGGAGAAACGAAATGTGAAGCGGAAGTCGGCAGTAAAGTCTACAACGATAAGAAATCTGCAACAGAGTTCTGGTTCATCTGATTCGGTACCTCAAAGTGTCGCAGAGATTTCGCGTGATTTTATCATGGAGCTTTTTGAGCATCAGTCGGTACCCTGCATATCTATCTACATTTCAACTGAGCAAATGAGTGTTGATATGAATGAGCAGTCCAATGCGATTGCTTTTAAAGCAGCATTGCAACAGGCAGATAAAGCCAATGAACAGCACGACAAAGCGCTGTTGCAGCGCGTGCTCGCCCCGGGATATGAATTACTTCGCAATGGTGATTTCTGGAGAAGTCATACAGCAAAAGGTCTTGCATTCTTCCTTGCGGACGGCTATTTCAAACATGTAGCTCTCCCGTCTGCCCCACAGACACAAACGATCGTGAATAGCTCGTTTGTCATCTCGCCATTGCTGCCGTTCATATTTGATGACGAACACTACTATCTGCTGGTCATGAGCAAGAAGCAGTCAAAGCTATTTCGCGGGAACAGATTTGGTTTGACTTTCATCCCATTGGAGGAAATGCCATTAGGAATAGAAGATGTAGTGCATCTCGAAGAGAAGGATGATGAAAACCTTTTCAGGACCGGAAGCAGTGGTGGAGGTGGTGGTGCTGTATATCACGGCACCGGATCAAGCCGCCCCGACGATAAGGAGAATATTGCTATGTATCTCGCTGAGGTGGATAGTACCATTCGTAAGGAAGTTCTTCATGATTCAACCGCACCTCTGCTATTGGCCGGCGTGGGCTATCTGATTCCAATCTATAAAAAGGTTACAAAATATACTCACGTGTGGGATAAGTCGATTACCGGCAACCACGAGTACGAAAACGAAGCAAAGCTGTTCACAGCCGCTTCAGAAATGATGCAGGGGTTCTTTGAAGAAGCCAGGAAAAAGGCCCTTGCCGACTATGGTAACAAGTCAGCCACGGGGCTTACTGCACATATCATCGACGACATTGTACGCGCTGCCTACTATCGGCGGATCGATACGCTATTTGTAAGTAGGAACGCCAGACTTTGGGGATCATTTGATGACATCAACGATACACTGATTGTCCATGCATCCGAAGGTCCAAATGATCACGATCTGATTGACAGAACCATACTTAAAACGGTGCTGTCGGGAGGAAAGGTGTTTATGCTCGATGAAAACGAGATGCCTATGCGCAGGATGATGCTGGCCACAATGCGCTATTCACAGTAGCCCGGTGATTAGCTGTAATGAGGGGAGAATAACAGGTAATAAACAAACAAGTTGAAATCGTCATGAATACTCGAGCAAAAGGTGGTAGACTGAATGCCAGCGCGCAACCAGATCCTGTAAGTGTCAGTAGTTCGAATGCGATCACTGCTGATGTGACTTCGTATAATCAGAACCTCGGCATGACCGAGCGATTAATTTCTGCCGCAGCAGGCGGAGCATTGCTTTACTCTGTTTTTGCGCGTCCCTCAAGATTGTTTGGCCTCGGAGCAGCGGCATATTTATTTTATCGCGCTGCCACGGGTCATTGCGTAATCTATAATTTCATGAGTGGTCATACGATAAACTATCCCAGAAATGTGAACGTCCGGACGTCGATAATGGTGGATCGACCCAGATCGGAAGTTTATCACTATTGGCGGGCGCTTGGAAATCTTTCTTCATTCATGAAGCATATCGCGAGCGTTGAAGAATTTGATAATAAACATTCCGAGTGGACGGCATCAATTCCTGGTATTCCGATGAATATCCGATGGAAGGCGACCATCGTACTTGATAAGGTAGATGAGGCGATCGGTTGGGAGTCGGGCGAAGGATCTCCCTTGCATAACGCAGGCAAAGTGGAGTTTGTTGACATTGGTGAAGGCCGGACTCGAATCAATGTAACGATCACCTACAGAGCCCCGGCAGGACTTGCAGGTGAGAAACTGGCGCATGCATTAAATCCGGCTTTTGAAAGGCTGGTGCTTGCGGACCTTCAGAATTTCAAATCAGCGGTGGACATCCCGTCTGGACAACCAGCAGGAATATGAATACGATAAGCCGCTTCGACTTAAGTATGCAACGGGCATCACGCACATTGATTATGATAAATACTGATTCGATGAACTTCATCATCACACCGTTTCGACTGTCGGACGAAGCGTGGCATGCAACTGATGTTGACGAGCCACTCTGGTATCGATGGATGGAATTCGAGGGAGGCATAAGCATTGCGGGTCAGGAGATAACGGTAGAGTTTCGAATCGCGGTGGACTACATCAGTGGTGAGCCTTGCGCCGTACTCTTCAGGCCCAGCAACTTTGAACAATCAAAAGACTGGGTGCTCGATACAACTCTTCTTGACAAGAACGATAAAGCTGCGCTGCTGGATCTGCTCAATGTTATGGAAGATGATGAGCGACTCTATCTGCATTTCGGTTGTTAGTATTGGCAATTGCTACCTGATCAGACGTGCTCTTCGCGAATGTGAAGGCTAGCCCCCGTACGGATTCGAATGCTACTTTACGCAGCAATTTCGTCGCTCTTTCTCGATGCAATGATGCTGATAATGAATATCTGCATGGCATGAAAGAGCATGAGGGGAAGTAGAATGATTCCAACCGATGCACTTTCCTGAAAGAGTATCTTGGAAAATACCGTGCCATGGATCAAAGACTTTTTCGTTCCGCAGAACTGTGCAGTGATTTGATCTTCACGGTTAAATCGTAACGCCCGGGAGAGGTAACCGGTGAGATGATAGACTCCAAAGAATAGCAGCATTGATGCGATCATGATTACGACAAGATCTGCTACACGCACTGTGCTAAAAATGTGTTGATCAAACGACTCAGAAAAGCTCTTGTATATAATTAGCAGGATCACTGATTTGTCGAAGAACGAAAGCTGCCTGGCGTATCGTTGAACATACCTGCCTAGATGTCGTTGCAATATTATTCCCAACAAAACGGGTCCAAGAATCTCTACAGTTAATTTGAAATAGATCTGGCTGAGATCGAAACTTTCTGATGTTTGTTGCATGAACATTCCCATCCACAGAGGAGTGATCACAATCCCAACTAATCCCGATATACTTGCATTAAAGATAGCTGCCGGAATGTTGCCTTTGGCGATGGAAACCATAACTACCGATGACGATACAGTTGATGGCAGCGCGGCAAGGAATAAAAAGGCCAGCCATATCATCCTTGCATGCTCACCTTTAATAAAGGGAAGCACCAGCAGCACGATCACTGGAAAGAGCAGAAATGTGCTGCTTTGAACAAGGACATGGAGTTTCCAGTTTTTGAGGCCATAAACTATCTTTTCTTTGCTGAGCTTCAGTCCATAGAAGAAGAATATTAAAGAGACGCCAACAGAGCCGATCGTATCAAGAGGCACAGGACTGTTGTCACGACCCAGTTGGGGAAATAGGTAGGCTATCGCGATCACAATAACGATTGCAATCACGAAGCCATCGATCTTGAATTTCAAATTATGCTTTGTAAGTCCTGCAAGATAGGACTCAGATCTGAAATTGATCGTATATCAAGCGACCCTGTTTGGCAGCACGTCAGATCATTTTGCAATCTCGAACGCTTCGGGTGAGTCGCCTTTTTGTTTCTTCTTGAGTACCAATGCACTGACCAATGCAACTGCTAAACCAATGGGGAGCACTTCGGCATAGCTGGTGAGTACAACAAAGAGAGGATTCTTGTACATTTCTTTGAACTCTGCCAGCTCCTTCGTCTTGTCGGATAGTTCGGCTGGAGTGGCACCACTTTTAGTGGCATCTCTCAAAACATGGAGCGAGTATTTGTCAATGAAATCAGGAACGAACAGATAATAATAGAACAGCCATACACCTACGTAGATTGTTGAGCCGACGAGAGCAATCAATGCGCCGACTTTAAATGCCTGACCGAACGTGATTACACCGTTGAGGTCTTTGTTTCTGTAGTTGCGAACACCAAAGAAGGTAAGCGAAAAAACAACCAGCATTGCCGCATATCCGACAACGTCGTTAGTTGCCATTTCCGGGTTGCCGCAGACCTCACTCACCATGTATACCATGTTGCCTGCGATGATCGTCCCGAGTACGATCCCGAATATTAGTACGTTTCTTTTCATGACTTTTTTATGCGAACGTAACGTCAGGGCCGCTCGTTGGCCTCATACTTTAGTACCAAAAATGCTCATTCTGAATAAGATGTACTAAGGTACCGATGGTTTAAGGCCTTATGCCCAGAAGATTTGCCTTCTGAACGGCCTGCATCCTGCTCTTGACGTCCATCTTTACAAACAGATTAGAGACGTGTGTTTTAATGGTGCTGAGCGAGAGGAACAATTGTTCTGCGATCTCAGCATTGCTGCAGCCTTTCGTCAACAGCTTAAGGACCTCGTATTCACGACTGGTAAGATTCAACTTAGACAACTCCACTTCATTGACGCGATGTTCGGCCCGTTGTGGCAGATAGACTTCCTTTTCGACGAACACTTTTTGTACTTTGGGTTGAGATAGATGCGTGGCAATCCACAACCCGAGACCCGTAAATGCGACGGCAATTAGCCCTACGTACAACTCAACCGAGTAATCTGCGACAAGATATTTCCACTGAAGCCACTTCAACAGGAATACCATCACGCCCATGAGCAGGGAGTAAAGCATGATGTGGCGTGATCGATGGATGAGGCTCCGAAGCATGATTTGGTGCACGGCTCGATTGTTACTAAAATAAGGAGATATTTTGGCGACGTGCAAGCCTGATGCAAATTGGATGCGAATCATCTTGCCACCCGCTATCAGCACGCCGTCATCGTGTGCATATAAAACTGGATGGGTGGAGGTGCATTTTAAAGGCTTCTATTGAACTTCGCACCAACTAGTCGTGTATTTAGTAAAGTAATTTGATCGTATTCATCTCATGTCAGCAAAGCTGTTTGCCCCCCTTAAGATCCGCGACCTAACTTTTCGCAACCGGATATTCGTAGCTCCAATGTGTCAATACTCTGCTAAAGACGGTGTTCCCAACAACTGGCATCTCGTCCATTTAGGAAGCAGAGCTGTCGGAGGTGCTGCTCTGGTAATCGCGGAAGCGACATCAGTAACCGACATCGGAAGGATTAGTCCTGCCGATCTTGGTATTTGGAACGATGAACAGGTTGAGGCATTTAAACCCATCACGGCTTTCATTAAGGATCAGGGTGCCATACCGGGTATTCAACTGGCGCATGCTGGTAGAAAGGCATCTACAAAAATTCCATGGCAGGGTCATGGCAAAGTCGATTCCGGAGGGTGGACACCAGTGGGCCCGAGTAACACACCATTCAGTGCGACTTATCCCATACCCCGGGAGTTGTCAGCCGCAGAAGTTGAGCAGGTTGTAAGTGATTTCGTGACGGCTGCCCATCGTGCGAAGGAGGCAGGCTTCCAGGTGGTTGAAATTCACATGGCACATGGATATTTGTTGCACGAATTTTTGTCGCCGATTTCGAATGTTAGAACCGATATGTATGGAGGCTCGCTTGAAAACAGAATGCGACTGCCATTGAAGGTTGCGGCCGCTGTGCGGGATGCATGGCCATCGGGTTGGCCTGTTTTTGTTCGGATATCAGCAACGGATTGGGCGGAGTCAGGCGGCTGGGACGTTGAGCAAAGCGTAGTGCTGGCTAAAGAACTGAAGAAAATACAGATTGATATGATCGACTGCTCGTCAGGTGGAACGCTTGAGCGCCCAGTCATACCGTTAGGACCGGGTTATCAGGTACCATTCTCCGCGCGCATTCGTAAGGAGGCTAATATCGCAACCAGCGCCGTGGGATTGATTACCACAGCTAAGCAATCAGAATCAATATTGGAGAATGGTGAGGCCGATGCCATATCGATGGCAAGAGAACTTCTTCGCGATCCCTATTTTCCGATGCACGCCGCGAAGGAACTTGGGGCAGAGATACAATGGCCCAGTCAATACCTCAGAGCGAAGTGATCAGCTAACCGATTTCTTAAGTCCGCCTGTCATATTGTCCAAGTTTCTATCTTGCGGTCATCACCAATTTTCTGGTTTATGGCCATTAGCACTCTGAAGAAACTGTTTGCGCGTGATCTTTCGAAACTCCGTACAGAGATCGCTTCCTATAAGCACGAAGCAAACATTTGGAAGATTGAAAAGAACATAGCGAACTCCGGCGGAAATCTCTGCCTCCATCTTGTCGGCAACCTCAATACTTACATTGGTAAGGAGCTTGGTGGAACGAATTATGTTCGCGATCGGCCAGCCGAGTTTGCCTTGAAGGATATTCCCAAAGCCCGGCTCTTGATGATGATCGACGACACAATGAAGGTTGTGGATGCAGCCCTTGACCACGTTTCCGAGGAGGATATGCAACAACAATATCCGATACTGGTCTTCGAAGAAATGACGTCGACGGAATACATGCTGATTCATCTCGCTACGCACCTGACGTACCATCTGGGACAGGTGAACTATCATCGACGGTTGATCGATTGAGGGTTCTAGTGATACAGGTACAACACGGCTGCCGCACCAGGGTCGAAGCAATGGATCATTAGTGAAGTCCGGAATAGGGCTCCTGCTCCAGCATGTCGTATAGAATTGGATAAATTCTGACCGGTTTCATGCAACCTTTGCCATCGTGGAAGGTATCTTATAGTAGACCAAACCATTCCAGCCATGGCTAAGCACTATCTTCTGATCATCTACAGGAATTTCATCAAGGCGAAGGGATATTTTCTCATCAACCTGGTTGGCCTGTCGACGGGACTTGCCTGCGCCCTGCTTATTTTTCTATGGGTCCAGGACGAGCTTCACGTGAATAGATTCCATGAAAAGGAGGCACGCCTTTTTCAGGTCATGGAACACCAGAAGTATGCCGACGAGATCATGACCACCTCTTCTACTCCGGGCATTCTTTCAGAAACGATGAAAGAGGAATTCCCTGAAGTTGAATTTGCGGCTACGGCAACCTGGATATCCGGGTATACATTGTCTATTGCCGACCACAACGTCAAGGCTAGAGGCTTTCATGTCGGCAAGGACTTCTTTAACATCTTCACATTCCCATTACTGCAGGGCGATGCATCGCAGGTGCTTAATGACAAACTGAGCCTTGTTATCTCGCGAAGCCTCGCGATAAGATTGTTTGGATCTGCAGACGATGCATTGGGCAAGATGGTGGAAGTGCAACACGATAAAAGTTTTCATGTAACGGGCGTATTCGAGGATCTTCCTCCATCATCGACCATGGACTTCGAGTTTGTCATGTCCTTCGATGAATTCAAAGACGATAACAAATGGGTTCTGGAGTGGGGAAATAACGGCCCTTCCACTTTTATTGTCTTGAAAGAGGGGACCGATTCGAAGGCCTTTGATTCCAAGATAGCAGGATACATTAAGACGAAGGAAAAGGACTCGCATGTCACGTTGTTCCTGTATCGTTACGCCGATCAATATCTTCGAGGCAATTTTGAAGACGGTAAGCAGTCTGGCGGTCGGATCGAATATGTGAAGTTGTTTTCCATCATTGCCGTATTCATCATGCTTATAGCTTGCATCAACTTCATGAATTTGTCGACGGCCCGTGCATCGCGCAAGGCAAAGGAAGTGGGCATCAAGAAGTCCGTCGGAGCCCAGCGACGAACGCTTATTTTTCAGTATCTCACTGAGTCGATGGTGACAGCGGTGGTTTCTATGTGCATTGCGGGCATCGCTGTATGGTTGTTTCTGCCACAATTCAACATCATTACAAATAAGAAGATCATCCTGCACCTTTGGAACAACAACACGTTGCTGTGGATTTGTGCAGTAACGGCAATTACAGGATTACTGGCAGGAAGTTATCCCGCTCTCTATCTGTCCGGATTCAAACCGGCAGCAGTTCTAAAGGGGGAAGTTAAGGGCAGCTTTGCCGAGCTATGGGCACGTAAGGGCCTCGTCGTATTTCAATTCTTCGTATCGGTGTTCCTGATTACGTCAGTTCTGGTGATCTACAATCAGATCAGCTTCGTTCAAAACAGGAACCTGGGATACAAGAAGGATCATTTGATTCAGTTTCCTATTGAGGGCAAAGTTCGATCAAACCTGTCAACTTTTGTGAAGGAGGTGAGGCGCATTCCCGGGGTGGCTAACGCCGCGGCTATTGGCCACAGTATGCTGGGTCGAACGAATAACACCATGGGACTGCAGTGGGAAGGAAAGAACCCCGACGACAAGATCCTCTTCGAAAATATGGGTGCAGACTATGGGCTTCTCGAGACCCTTGGCGTGGAGCTGGCCGAGGGTAGATTCTTCGATGAATCGTCTCCCTCAGACACGACCAGGATCATCTTTAATGAAGCGGCTATTCGGGTGATGAACCTGAAGAATCCGATAGGACAGAAGATCAAATTATGGGAGGAATACGATCTTGAAATCGTCGGTGTTGTCAAGGATTTTAACTTTCAGTCGTTGCACAGCGAAGTAAATCCTCTATTCGTTCGAATCATTCCCGGAAATACCTGGAACATCATGGTTCGCCTGGAGGGAGGAAAAGAGAAAACCACTCTGGATGCGTTGTCAGACTTTTATAAGACGTTCAATCCAGGATTCACGCTCGACTACAAGTTTCAGGATGCAGAGTATGCTCACCATTATGATTCTGAACAACGAGTAGCCACACTGTCAGCGTATTTTGCAAGTATCGCCATTGTTATTTCATGTCTTGGATTATTTGGTTTGGCCGCATTCACTGCTGAACGTCGTCTGAAAGAGATCGGTATCCGCAAAGCATTGGGCTCATCGTCGACGTCAATTGTGATGTTGCTCTCTCGCGACTTTACGAGGATGGTGATCATCTCGATCGTGTTGGGTATTCCGTTCAGCTATTGGTTACTGAATATCTGGTTGCAGCGCTTCGCATTTCATGTCGACCTGGAACCGTGGTACTTCATTGTTGCTGGCGTCGTCGCGCTCGCGATTGCATGGGCGGCTGTCGCTTCACACGCGATCCGCTCGTCGAGGGTGAATCCCGTTAAATGCCTGAGAAGCGAATAGCCCTGGAGTTAGGCATGTTCTTCGCCATTCAAGGGTAAGATGATCCTGAAGAGCGCACCCTTGTCTGGTTCTGAATTGGCCTCAACGGATCCATGAAGAACTTCTGCCTGAGTTTTGATGAGGTATAATCCCATTCCACGTCCACCGACATGCGAATGAAATCTGCGATAGAGTTTAAAAACTTTGTCGCGGTGTTGTCTGATGTTGAAGCCTAGCCCGTTGTCGCGTACTTCCAAAACTGCGCGGCCATTCTCGACGCGACTTGAAACCTGCACCTTTAACGGCCGTTCCGGTGAGCGAAACTTGATGGAGTTACTCAGAAGGTTGTAGAGGATGTTATCAAGCAGGCTGCGAACCGTGAACAACTCAGGAAGATTCTTAAAATCTGTTGACAGTTCTTCACTTCCCGTAAGACTGTCTTTCAATCGGCCAACAGTTTGCGTCCACTCTTCTTCGAGTACGATATGCTCGCGGCTGAATTTGGGATCGTTCCTTAATTCAAGAATATTTACGAGATCTTTGATGATGTGATCAAGTTCGTCGGCTGTGATCTCGATAAAACTCACCAACTGACGCGTTTCTTCCGGCAGCGCTTGTCGGGATACCAGGTCAGAGAGGCCTAGCAATCGGGCCACAGGACCACGCAAGTTGTGTGATACCGTAAAGGAGAATTGAAGTAATTCGTTGTTATTCTTGATCAGCTCTTCGTTGATGCGTCGAAGCTCCAATGTCTTCTCGGCAACGATTTGTTCGAGGCCGCGATTCATTGCGCTGATGCTTTGATGACTATCTGAAAGTTTTTCAGCCTGTGTCTGAATCTCCTGCTTCTGTTCTGATACTTCGCTGTACAATCTGCTGAGCTCTCCGTTCACTTCCTGCAGCTTGTCGGCCTGCGCCTGGATGCGTGCATTCTTTTCTGTGATTGAAATGTTGAAGACTTTTGTACGCTCATAGAATCGATAGTAGGCAAACGCCAATGCGGCTACTAACAGCAGACCAACGAACGCACCGATGATCATGAGCGATTGTTTTTTCAACTTCTCTTCCTGTAACTGGATCTTATTGTTGGAGAGGAGTTGTTCCTGTTGCAAGGACTGAATGTCGCGATTACGTTGTTCAATTTCCTGGATCTTTTCCAGGTTGATAAATCGACGGGCGATGTCTGTCTTGCGAAGGGAATCGTCCAGTTGCTCCGCCAGTATTGAAAACGCAAGTGCTTCCTTGAATTTACCCTGAGCCGTGAGCAGATTTCTTCGCGTATTATAATTCCTGACAATCACTTCTTTTGCACCAAATTTTCTGGCGTATTGCTCTGAGTGCTCAAGGTCGGGCAACGCATTATTTAAGTCTGTCGTCAGTACTTTAGCCTGACCGCGACCCCAATAGGCCCAGGCCAGCACCTGATCACTGGGTATACGCTCCGCCAGTTTAATGCTCTCCGTATAGTCAGAAATTGCACGTGCATAGGCATTCCGTTGCAAGTTCAGATAGCCGAGGTGCATATAGGTTTCGCTAACGCCTTGCTGACTTCCAAAGTGTTTGTAAATGTTCAATACAGAATCAAGACAAACATAGGACGCGTTGAACTTCTTAAGATCGATGAGTGCGACACCTTTCAGCGTTAGACCATCGGCAACTTCACCTTTGAGTAGCTTCTGAGGATTGAGCTGCATAGCCTCGTCTGCCATCAGAACCGCGTGCTCCGGATCGCCCAGGTAATGATTGATCCATCCGATCTGAATGCGAATGATAGTGCTTTCTGCATCGAAGTGATGCAGCTGGCTAACCTTTAAGCCATTGTATAGATGGTCAAGCGCAATCTCATAGTCACCGCGTTCAGTAAACACGCGACTTACGTCAATCAACAGGGTGACGTACTTTCTGATCAGGCTCTTCTGCATGAAGTAGTTCCGGGCAGAATCAAACAGAACGGAGGCCCTGTCGAAATCGCCTTTTCTAAAAAGCAGCAGGGCGTGAAGCCTGCGAACATCGTTTTTGAATTCCTGATCTGCAGACGGATCGCGAACAATCCGGGAGGCTTCTTCTGTAAATTTTTCAGCTGCCTTAATATTACCCAATACCAGATTAAGATCAGCCTTCATGGCCAGCGCTTCTATGAGGAGATTTTTGTCTGGTAACTGACGACGGATAGCAATGGAGCGGTCAAGATAGAATTGCTGCGAATCGGTCTGATAGCGTTGTCCATAGAGGGCACTGATGTTCCGGTAAAGCTTAGAAAGAGTGACAGGGTCGGCGCTATCCTTCAATATGAGCCGGCTCCGTTTGAAGAAGATCATCGCGGAGTCCATCTGCACTTCTTCCAGACTGCAGTTTCCTAATTGAAGGTAGGAATATGCTGCCAGGGCATCGTCATGGGAGGCAACGGCCAATGCCAGTCCCCGGCGCAGGTTTGAATGCCCGGCATCCAGTTGCCCGGAAAGGTACTCAGCCACTCCACGGTACGTATAGGCGCGGGCCTCACCCTGGAGATAGCCGATCGCATGGCTAAGGGTTAATGCCTCACTGTTGTATGAGCTGACTTTGGCGCTATCGTTTGTAATGTAAGCATACGTCAGCCTATTGAGGACGTCGACTCGTGGTTTTCCCTTAATGTTACCTAACGATCTCTCAAGGCTATCCGTACCGGACGGCTGCCCCATCGCAAGAGTGCAGCCTGAGAGAGCAAATATGAGCACGATGAACGCCTTGTTGATGTGCATTCCCTACTGGGTGAATCATGTAAAGGTACTGGTAATTCCTGTCAATTTAAACCATCACTTGAATGACATCGATTGTTGTAAAGCACCGTTTTACAGTGTGTTACCGAGAACGCAGAAGCTGTTGCAAATTTTTTAAGATCTAACGATCTATCGGGTGGAAGAAAATACTTTTTAAGTGGTTTAAAACGATGAAAGATTCGGTCTGCTATTTATAGACGTCGGACGGATTTCTCGTAAAAGAATTTTTACGATTGTTATCTTTTATATTGACATCCATAAAGAGAGGACGCCTGGAGAAAACGACGTCGCGGAAGAATTCCTGGATTTGAGGTTGAAACTCTTTCATGGGAAATGCAGCTACGTCGTGCCGAACGTTTTCGAAGGAGTAGAAGCAATACGGATAGCCTTGCTTTTTCCTTCTTTTAGCGAGGCTCTTTGAGCCGTAAATGCCAGTGCCCAGGAGGCTAACTTTATTATAGGGAACCCAGTTGTCCTTGCTTCCGTGGAAGAAGAGAGTTGGGGCGGGAGGCGTCTTGTAGTCAGGCCTGCCCTCGCGACTGTATACCGCGCCAGCAAATGATACCACGGCAGCGTACTGAAACGACGCGGGCAGTATCTGCGCGTTCTTCATATTGTTTCGCTTTTCATAGTCAGCCTGCAATGCCGTGATGGCACCCGCGCTGGAACCACTGAGCATAACCTTGCCGGTATCGAGCTTCAGATCGGACGCGTGTTTGAGCAAATAGTCAGTCGCTGCGTAAACATCCTGTACGGCAATCTCAATCGCGTTTATGATCGGCTTTCGATTGAACAGTGACGGCGGCTTCCTGGCATCTTTTAAGCCAAGGCGATAGTCAATAGCTACCACGGTGAATCCCTGCTCCGTAAGAAACTTGTAGTACGGAAGATAGATTGCGTCTGTTCGGGCGCCGGCAAGGAAGCCACCTCCAAAGATGCATATTACGACAGGGCTATACGCGGTTTCACTTCTATCTGCTGCTGAACTGCTCGGCGGATAAATATCCATGTCGAGTCGTTGTCCACTTTCGAAACGTTTGAACTCTACGGTTGATGGTTGGGCAGCTGCACAAAAGGGAATGAGTAATATCAATATCAGAACTCGAAATTTTCCGGATGACATCTTCTTAAAATGTTTATTTTCTTTTGCCAGCCACCAAGGTAGTATACGTTCAGTCAAAAAAACAGCCGAACCTGCACTCGGAAACGTCCGACGAAGGAATTTCACAGCAGGGTTGTGCATTATGCATTTCAATTTATTACCTTCTACCAAATTAAAGGCCATGAATGCGACCAACCATAACCTCCGTAAAGAAGACATACAGCAGGAAGTGTTTGATCTGTATGATGACTATGCTCACAACCGAATAGACCGGTCGACGTTCATGCAGCGCTTATCAGTATATGCTGTTGGGGGAGTAACTGTTGCATCGCTCATGAGTTTCCTTATGCCCGATTACAAGGGCCGTTTGCAGACACCTAAAGATGACCCACGCATTAAAACGAGTTATATTGAATACCAGTCCTCAAAGGGTGGAGGCAAGATCAAAGGGCTGTTATCAGTGCCAGCCAAATTCACAGGTAAGCTTGGTGGCGTGGTTGTTGTTCACGAGAATCGGGGGTTGAATCCACATATTGAAGATATCGGCAGAAGAGTTGCTTTAGCCGGTTTCATTTCACTCGCTCCGGATGCTCTTACGCCGCTCGGTGGCTATCCCGGAAATGACGACCAGGGCAGAGAGTTGCAGTCGAAACGAGACCGGAATGAAATGCTTGAAGACTTCATTGCTGGTTTTGAAACATTGAAGAGCAATAAGGATTGCAATGGTAAAGTTGGTGTAGTAGGATTTTGTTTCGGAGGATGGATTGCAAATATGATGGCAGTGCGCATCCCGGATCTCGCAGCAGCGGTTCCATTTTATGGAGGTCAGCCTTCTGCGGATGATGTTCCAAAAATAAAAGCACCTCTCATGTTACACTATGGCGGTCTTGATACCAGGGTGAACGAAGGATGGCCCGCCTATGAAGCCGCACTGAAAGCAAACAACAAGTCTTATCAGGCATTCATATATGAGAATGCAAATCACGGATTTAATAACGATACGACACCGCGTTACGACAAGGCTGCTGCTGAGCTGGCATGGACAAGAACTGTAGACTTCTTTAAAAGCAAGCTGTCATAAGAAGAACAAGCTGTCATAAACAACCCGTGTACCCCACATGCATTCAAAAAAACTGATTGACGAAGTATTGCTGTACTTCAGGCTGGATATCGGGAAAGACTTCGATACTTATCGCAATCACGTATATAGGGTATTTCATAATTGCCGCATACTCGATCCTTCTCCTGAGAATGAAAGCAAGTACGCATTGGCTGCCGTGTTTCATGATATCGGTATATGGACGGATCGGACGTTCGATTACATTCTGCCGTCCATCCAACGCGCTCGCGCATTCTTACAAGACAGTCAGTCAGCCAGTCATCTTGATGAAATCTCAACGATGATCACCTGGCATCATAAGCTAACTCCATACGTTGGTGAATACGCGCTCACGACGGAAAGCTTCAGGAAGGCTGACTGGATCGATGTCACGGCTGGGCTAGTGTCATTTGGTCAACCGCGGAGACCATTTCGTGATGCGTGGGGCCGCTATCCTTTTCAGGGCTTCCACCGTTTCCTGATCAAGCAAAGCGCAGTGAATACCTTGCGCCATCCTCTGAATCCATTGCCCATGTTCAGACGTTGAGGCAAACATACCTCTACCAAAGGTATTATTCTCTGAAATTTACTTCCATTCCAACCGCAGCCTCATAAGGCGTGTCTCTACTTCCGAACTTAAATGAACATGAGGAAGCTGATAACACCCCACATTTGCATCCTGCTGATAAGCGCTTTGATCCTTATCGGATGTGATGACGATCATTCTAATAATGAGCAGCCTAAACTTAAAACCATTGGAATGTCATATGGAGACCATCATTATAGCGTCCTTCACTATGATGAGCGCGACCGGATCGTGCGAGTGGTGCATGGTTTGATCGACGAGGACAAGGATAGCGTTGAAACATTATTTCACGTTATTTATTCGGGAGCTAACATTCAGAGGATTATAGCAAGCGATGAGTCGCAGGCCTTCCGATATGTTTATAATGACGGCAAGTTGGTCGAGTCGTGGGAATATGCGAATAGTCAGGTAGTGTCGAAGCATTCTTTTATCTACAACGATGCGGGTCAGGTAGATGCCTGGATCACTAAAGGTATGGATGGCGAAAACGAGAAGCCAGTCAGCCGAAAGTTCTATTCATATGATGGAGTGGGAAATGCCACGTCAATGGAATCAGAAAGTTATGACCCAACGACCAGGGGTTATGCGCTTGTAGCCACTTCGCTATTCCTTGATTTTGATAGTAAGAAGAACACAGCATCTCTGTTCCTGAATTTCATCAACCCTTACCATGTGCCATTCAGAAACAATGCCAGGGTCTGGCGGGTGGAAAATTCGAATGGCTCTGTTGGAGAAACGACATACGAGTATGAATACAACGCTGATGGCTACGCAACAAGTCAACGCGATGTCGACGGTGAGTTTGATATATTATATCACTTTAACCTGCCATAGTCTTTTCGGTCGGGAACGTCTTCCGGTGGCATCCCTATAACGGCCCGGGCAGTACCTTCGGGCAAGCTTCGTATTAAATATTTTGGTTTATAACATAAACCAGTTTATATTTGATCCGTATATATCTTCAAACGATAAATATGGAACCCTCAAACGAATTAACCGCCAATCAAAGCCTCGAGCTCATCAGCCGCATGATCCGGGAGGCAAAAGGTCGTGTACAAGCAAACAGTTTTTATTATTTGTTATGGGGATGGGTAATCCTCCTGGCGAACCTCGGAATGTTTACTCTGAGCAGGATAGGATATGAACGGCCTTATGTTATTTGGCTTATCACTATACCTGCCTGGATCATATCCCTTGTATGGGGATTTCGCAAGAGGAGGTCTGCCACAGCAGCGACACATTTCGAACGCGTCAGCAGTGCCTTGTGGGTTAGCCTGGGCGTTGTGATATTTACGCTGGTCGCATTCGGAAGTCAAATCAACTATCAGCTAGGTCCGATCATCCTTATGATCAGTGCTATCCCCACATTCACATCTGGTGTCATCCTTAAATTTAAGCCACTGGTAGTAGGAGGAGTGCTATTTTGGATAGCTGGTATTGTAAGTTTCCTCCTGCCTCGTGAGTTTCAACCCTTAGTAGGTGCTATTGCGATTGCCTGCTGTTATCTCGTTCCGGGCTACATGCTCAAAAACCGACGCGACTGATGTTTAAAGACCTTGATCCTTTGCTGCATTCACAACTTCGGCTGGCAATAATGTCATTGCTGCTGACGGTGGATTCCGCTGAGTTCACGTACATCAAGGAAAAAACGAATAGTACTGCCGGCAACCTGAGTATTCAGTTGGATAAGCTTTCGGATGCGGGGTACCTGAAGGTCACTAAGTCCTTCAAAGGTAAGAAGCCGGTTACTACCTGTTCGATTACCAAGGCAGGCATCAAAGCTTTCGAAGATTATGTGAGTGCGCTTAAAGCATACATTCAGCCCTGATCTTCAATTTTTTTTATCTGTATAGTTTATAACATAAACCAGTTTATAAAATGAGAACCATAATCATTCTGGTAACGTCGATAGTATTGACAATTGCCAGCTCAATCAACTGCAGTGCACAGTCTGCAGAATCGAATCCAGCAGCCTATCAGGCATATCTGAGCCGATCGGCCACCGATGCCCAACAGGCCTGGGCAACGCTCGTATCGTCAGCAGAGAATGAGCTAAAGACGTCAGCGAACGATGATGCAAAGTTCAAGCTTGCCCTTGCACAGTATGGTCTGTTGAATTCAACCATGCGTTCAAAGGATGAGACGACGTTCAAAAAGTATGTCAATGGCGCGATAACAAATCTTGAGTCAATCAAAGCCAAACATGAAGGCGAGGCAATGGCCATGCTGGCAGCGGTGTATGGATTGCAAATGGCCTATGATCAGTCGAAGGGCATGGCCCTCGGACCACGGAGTAGCTCGTTGCTTAGCAAGGCTAAAAAGACGGATCCGTCATCGCCTTTGGTCTGGAGGCTCTATGCTAACTCGATGCTCCATACACCAGAAGCGTATGGGGGAGACGTTGTAGAGGCCATTTCCTCATACGAAAAGTCGATCTCCCTCTATGAAGCTTCGCCCGAAAAGACCAAAAATAACTGGATGTATATTGATACAATGGCCTTCCTTGGTCAGGCGTACGTCAGAAATAACGAGTCGTCAAAAGCGGTAACGACCTATGAAAAAGCGCTTGCTATTGAACCTTCATTTGGTTGGATAAAGTACAACCTGTTGCCTGCAGCACAGTCGAAAGCAAAATAAGAAATGCGCATAGCAGTCCTTCTCGTTGTCTGTTCAATTAGTATTGGTTTGTCATACGGGCAGGACTGCCCCATGGTAAATGGTTATGTCGTAGATGAAGCGACAGGTGAAGCCCTGCCTGGTGCTAGTGTTAAGGCGGGTAGTGGAAACGCAGGTCAATTGGCAGACGCCGACGGCTCGTTTTCTCTGCCCGCAATGCATGGTGACACACTGCGTGTCTCATTTGTGGGTTACGAAGCCCGGGCAATGGTTATTGAATCGTGTGAGGTATCAGTTGCCCTTCGGCCTATTGCGATCGGTATCGAAGCAGTTGTCATAGAAGGAGACCGACTCATTACCGAAGAATTTGCAATACGCAAACTTAGCAGACTGGATGTCTATACGAATCCAAGTGCAAAGGCAGATCCTATACTGGCGGTGAATTCAATGCCCTTCGCGACCACCACTGATGAGTCAGCCAACATTAGCCTGCGGGGAGGTAGTCCAGCCGAGACTGGCATTTTCCTTAACGATGTTCCCATCGAAGATGCCGTGAGATATTCTCAAATGAACGGCATTGGCGCATTCAGTATTTTCAACACCGCATTGATGGATGAAGTACAGGTCTATCCAGGCAATCCTCCATTGGAATTCGGGAACAGTACTTCTGGCGTTATAGCATTGTATTCTGACGAACAAATTCCTGATCGTAATACCACACAGCTATCAGCCACCCTTGCCAGCCTGGGGGCATATCACGCGAGAAAATTAACAACACGGTCATCGTTGACGCTTTTCAGTAACGTGCAGTCGTCCGCGTTGTTTAATAAGGTCAATGCCAGGGCACTGCGGGGATTGAAAAGTTTTTTTTCGGCAGACGCCGGCGTACATTATTTCTCACGTCTATCGCCGACGTTGTCGTTGAAGATTTTTAATTACACTTTGCGCGAAGCTTACCGGTATCAATACATACATCCAACGTTAGAAGGAATTTTCAAGCAGGATCGCGTACGCAACTTCACCGTGTCTAATCTCCGTAAACAGTTTGGAGGCCCCACACTGTCGTTGAATCAGGGTCTGAGTTTCTCCTCAGCGAAGTATGCATTCAGCACCCTTAACGTTGAAGCACCGATGCAGAACTACTATGCAGCCATTAACGTGCATCGCGCAACGCCGAACTATCAATGGAAAACGGGCCTGGTATACGAGTACAAGCAATCGGGAACGCGAGGACAGTATCCCACGTATACTTATGCCTACGGCGCAAAATTTGGATCTATTCCGGTCAAAAGAAGCGACAACATAGAGTTACTGGAGTGGTTCGGCTACTACAAGCAATACATCGGAAATGCGCTGATCGTTGGCGCGGGAATTCGCAAGAACCTTCCCCACGATGAAGTTGATTATCTAAGCTGGCAGGGAAACGTGAATATCCGTCCGGTACGGAGATTAAGTGTAAACGTATCCGCGGGCGACTATAACAAATACGTGCTTCAACGGGAGCGCGATGCCAAGGGATATCTGCTCAAGAGTCGTCAGCACAGCATTGACGTCTCATACCTGAACAGGAAGCTTGATCTCTCCTTGTCTGTATTCAGGAAGAGGATCGAACGATCCGATCGCCTCGAGCAACTCAGCGGAGTGGAGCTTTTTGGTCGCATTAAGCTGGGCGACTCGTGGAGAACTCAGCTTTCCCTAACCAGCCTGAATGCGCACGATGATAGGGACATCGGTACACCCTATAACATAAGTTACTTCGTTCGGGGAAATGTTGAATACAAGCTCAATGGAATGTGGACATTTACAATGGTCTTTCTTGCGCGCGAAGGTAGCTACTACAGTCCCGTCCAGGCAGCCGTGTTTCACGAAGACCTGGGATTGTTTGAACCAGTGTATGCACAGATGCCGGCGCGGCTTCCTTCATACAACACCATTGACTTCAGTGCTTCGAGAATATTCCTGTTAAATGCGAAGACAACTGCAATAGCATTTCTGAACGTATCCAATATCGCCGACTTTAGAAACGTACAATCTTATATCTACAATTCCGACTACACGACCCACGCCGAGCAACTGTTCTCACGCCGGGTCGTGTACTTCGGAATAGTGTTGTCGTTTTAAGCAGGGCGATGGCACCAGACAATCAACCGCTGTGGATCATCGCATTCAATAGCCTTAAAGTCGAGCTAACGTGTAGAGTGCATGCTTTAGACTTTTACACATAAGCTGTTATTATTACTCTAGTGGTGCTTCCTGAATTCGCTGCGTGTAGCAATTGAGATTCGATTCCACGCGTTAATCGTCACAACCTCCATGATCAATGCAGCGACATACTCTTCGCCAAAATCAGCAACTGCCTGTTTGTAGGCCTCATCCGACAATCCCTTTTGATTTATTAATGTTACTTCCTCGGTTAACGCAAGCGCTGCACGCTCCTCATCGTTGAAATAACTTGATTCTCTCCATGCATCCAGCAGGATCAATTTTTCGAGAGGTATTCCAATCTTTTGTGACTCTTCGGCATGCATCTCCAGACATAATGCACAACCGTTGATCTGTGACGCGCGCATTTTGACCAGCTGCCTGATGTTGCCAGTGATTTTGGTGCTTCGGAGATAATCAGTGAGTCCATACATGGCTTTGTAGGCCGCCGGTTGCGTTTGCGCCATGTCAATTCGCTTTTCCATAATGCTTTTGATTTGTTTATATCCAAACCTAAGCATGAAGCTGCGACGAAAACTTAATCTGGATTAAGTGTGTCGTTTTTTTACGACGCTCAGATACTCCGGCGTAATTCCGAGGTAAGATGCCAGCATATACTGAGGTATGCGATCGACAAAATCAGGAAAGCTCTTTTTGAACATAAGGTAGGTGTCTTCACCAGAATAGTCCTGCCGAACCCTCATTCTATATTGAGCTGCTGCATAAGCCCTCTGGTAGATGATTCTGAAATATCGTTCCAAAGATGGCATCACCTTAAAAAGTTCTTCCTGTAGCTGTCTGTTGATCGTGAGAAGAGTACTGGGTTCAATGGCTTGTATGCAAAAGAGGCTGTCGTTGCCCTGTGTGTAGGCCGAGTGATCGGTCATCCACCAATTTTCAATGGCAAACTGCACGGTCTGCTCATCGCCCTTTTCATTGAAAAAATACATCCGCAGACATCCTTCAACAACAAAATAGTGATAGGGACATGGTTGTAACGTTTCGACCAGATGCTCCTTCTTACCCACATGCAAAGTGCCCAGATATTTTCTTAGGATCGATGCCTCTGTTTCGTGAAAAGGAACAAAGCGCTTCAGGTGACTTATCAGTACATCAATTGGTTCCATGCTCAACAGTTGGTCCTGCAAGCTATCAAGAGTTGAAAATATTATCCAATGTTCTGTAACGTTTCACAGGAACTGCGGTTTATCCTCGCGGCGCGCGGGTGCGTGACTGCAAAATCATTTCAATATGGTCAGAAACTTCCTCCTGCTGGCTTTCAGGAATCTGCGTAAGCGTGCGTCCTTCTCGTTCGTCAACATCTTTGGGCTCTCCCTCGGAATGTGTGCATGCCTCACGATTCTCAAGTACGTCGATTTCGAAACGAGCTACGATCATTTTCATACGCATGGAAAGTCTCTGTATAGAATGACCAGAACTCTTATCAAAAGCGGGGAACGTCAGCAATCCAACGTAATGACTACCTACGGGCTCGGCCCCGCGCTTCAGGAGAGTATCCCGGAAGTCAAAAATTATGTCCGTACCCATAATGGCAACTCCGTGATTTCTGTTCAGGGTCGGAATGGAGAGAAAGCCTTTCATGAGAACAACTTGCTCATCGTGGATTCAACCTTCCTGGAGGCGTTCACATTCAAATTCATCGCGGGAGACGCAAAGCACCCTCTCGACAATCCGAACAGCATCGTCATGACGCGTTCCATGGCGATGAAATATTTTGGCAACCTGGATGCAATTGGTCGTGATGTTAAGCTCAACGGGGGCCGCATGAATGGCGACTACGTTGTGTCAGCAATCATTGAAGATGTCCCGGCCAACTCCAGCTTTTCATTTAGCTTTCTGCTGCCCTTGCATAATATCTTTCTTGAGGGTCAGTACAAGAACGACGATGGATGGGGATGGAATAATTTCACTACCTATGTACAACTTCAGGATGATACATCTGAAAAAAATGCTTCCACCCGGTTGGCAAGCGTTGCCGAACGATATCTCAATCCAAAGTTGGTGAGCATTGGGGGTGTAGCTGAGCTAAGGTTTCAACCCCTGCGTGATATTCATCTCGAAACGGGCATACGACATGATGTGCCAACAGTGAGTCCCGATACACTTTACTTCTTTGCACTTATCGCTGCGTTCATTCTGATGATCGCCTGGATCAATTACATCAACCTTTCCACTGCACGCGCCATGGAACGCGCCAGAGAAGTGGGCATCATGAAAACGATTGGTGCGAAAAGAAGCGAACTTGTTTTTCAGTTTCTGCTTGAATCGATTGTAGTAAACACCTTTGCAGTGCTGCTTGCACTCGTACTGGCGATCTTCGTAATTCCGCAGTTGGGGGAATTGTTGGGAAAGAAGCTTGTGCTGGATTTAAATGATAGCCGATTGTGGATTGTTCTTGCAATCTTATTCGTCTCAGGTTCGCTGGCCTCCGGTGCATATCCGGCGTTCATCATGTCATCGTACAAAATAGGCACTGCATTGAAAACTTCGCGGGAGGGCTTCTCACTTCGCAAGGTGCTCGTTGTATTTCAGTTCGCCTGCTCATTACTGTTGCTTGCAGGCACGCTCGTTGTTTATCGTCAGGTATCATTTATGCAGTTGCAGGACACCGGACTTCAAATGGATCAGATGCTGGTGGTGCCAGGCCCGGGCACGATCAAATGGGAAGATGCCAAACATCGTCTTGCTGTATTCAAGGATGAAGCAAAAAAGATCAGGGGCGTTGAGGCGATCACCACATCAGGTGCATTGCCGGGAGCAGGTTACAACTGGGGCGCCGACGTCTATCGTGTTGGCAAAGAGAAAAGCGACTTTCGTCTGGGTTGTGTCGTTTGGGTAGATCCTGACTTTCTTTCAACCTATGATATTCCTTTAGTTGCCGGCAGAAACTTTGATGACAAGATCGCATCTGATATGAAGGCGCTCATTATCAATGAGGCTTCACTCGAGGCATTCGATTTGGGAACTGCAGAAGAGGCCTTACAACAGAAGCTCGTTCTCGATGGTGATACGTCATCGATCATTGGCGTGGCACGCAACTATAACTGGAATTCACTTAAGTCGGAGGTGACTCCGTTTCTGTTTGGTGCGGACACCATTGTACCCGCCAACATTTCCATACAACTGAGCGCTCATGAAATTCAATCTGCGACAGAAGCTATTGGGGAATTATACAAGCAGCTGATCCCCGGAGAACCATTTGAATATTACTTTCTTGATGACGCGTTCAATGCACAGTATCAAAGTGACCTTCAATTTGGAAAGATTTTTGGTCTGTTTGCTGCGTTGGCCATTGCCATATCCTGCCTTGGACTATGGGGGCTGGCATCATTCACTACCGCGCAAAGACTAAAAGAGATTGGCGTAAGAAAAGTATTGGGCGCATCGGTCATCAACATTGTTTACATGCTTTGCGGGCAATTTATGAAGCTTGTCGCTCTTGCGTCGATACTCGCGATGCCGCTGGCATGGTATGGCATGGATAGTTGGCTCGCACAATTTGCATTTCGAATTGATATAGGGTGGCCGTTGTTTATTCTACCATTCGGCGCCCTCGCCCTTATAGCATTGCTAACGGTTGGTCTGCAGGTATTCAAAGGCGCAATGACTAACCCGGCACAGGTTCTTCGATCTGAATAAGAACAACCTGAATGAGTGCATCCGGACATCGTTGTCCGAATAGGGACGCGCATCCTGAATCATATCTCTAATTTTGAACGGCATTCACTGCTTTTTCGTGGCACGGTGTTGGTAAAGGGACCAGTGCCCCGAAGAAGCAGTAGCGTTCAATAAAAGATATAGAGTTAGGCGTGCGTAAAGTTTTGGGTGCAAGTGTCGGTAACGCTACCTGGTTGTTGTCGGCGATCTTTACGCGCCCTAATCTCTTAGTGTGCTATGCAGCATGCAACATCTTCAAACGCCGATCAGCTAGTATCCACCAATAATCGGAATCACCTCGCCCGTGATGTAGCTTGAACATTGTGGCGAAGCAAGGAATACGTATGCCGGTGCTATCTCTTCCGGTTGAGCGGCGCGCTTCATCGGTGTATCGGCCCCAAACTCTTCAACCTGTTCTCTCTTTTTGTCCGCTGGATTAAGGGGCGTCCATACAGGACCAGGCGCTACTGCATTCACGCGAATCCCTTTGCTCACGAGCTTTCCTCCTAATGCGCGGGTCCATGCGTGAATACCGCCCTTCGTTAATGAGTAGTCTGGAATATTCTTGCTGCCTCTTATTCCTGTAACAGATCCGGTGTTGATGATGCTGCTCCCTTTTTTAAGATACGGTAGGGCTGCACGCGTCATATGAAAGTATCCGTAGAGATTGGTTTTTAAAGTAAGATCAAAATGCTCCTCCGATAGGTGATCGATGTCCGGCACGTGCATTTGGAACGCACTATTGTTCACGAGAATGTCAAGCTTGCCAAACTCATCGACGGTTTGCTTTACCGCGTAATGGCAAAATTCATGATCAGCAACATCACCAGGCATTACGATACACTTTCGTCCCTCCTGTTCAACGAGCTGTTTCGTTTTCTTGGCATCGGAATGTTCATTGAGATAGATAATAGCGACGTCGGCGCCCTCCCGTGCGAAAAGTATGGCAACCGAACGTCCGATGCCTGAATCACCTCCGGTGATAACCGCCACCATATCGCGAAGCTTTCCTGATCCCTGATAATAGGGAGCATCATACATAGGCTCGAGCGTAAGATCCGATTCAATCCCCGGTTTCTTAAGCTTCTTTCCGGGCAGCGGCGCCTCGGGATACCTTCTCGCACCCGCCTGCATGGCAGCAGGCTCCTTAGCTTTACCAAGCCGCTTTTCTGCACGGGCCACGCTGGTCTGAATCTTCCGCTGCTGTCTGGCAGCCTGTTCGCCTTTTCGTTTATAGGTTTTGTTCGTTTGCATATGGATGGTTTCTGATGTTCTTCGCTTCACGCATTCGAAAATTCATGCCACCATACTATGCACAAACTAACCACGACACGGGTGCAAATAATCAGCGACAATCGATTAGACCATCAATCAAAAAGGATCTGCATCTCGATCGCTTGTTGTCGGCTGGCTGCGGGTTGAGTAATATGTTCCTCATTAATTTAGCCGATCGCGTTTGCCGGTCGCGGGTCGTTTCTTATAACTTTTAAGATCGGATCAGCTTTTGGCGGGGAAAAGTAATCCAAGGTTTGTATTTTTATAAAATCACCCTCAACCCTATACCTATGCGTTTTTTATTGGTCTCTCTCAGGGCATCGGCAAATCGTCTGGTTGCTTTGTCATTGTTCGGGATACTTGCATCCACTGGTGTTCATGCGCAAAAGTCACCGAAGTTTTTTATCTCTGTTGATATGGAAGGGATTGGCGGAATAGGCACTTCAGCAATGGTTAGCTCTACGGGAAAAGACTATGAGCTGGGGCGTAAGCTTATGACTGCCGAGGTAAACGCAGTAGTTGCAGCAATCTTTGAGTCAGGTCCTGCTGAGATCGTCGTCAACGATAGCCACGGCGACATGCAAAACCTTCTGCACACCCAACTTGACTCACGTGTACAATACATTCAGAGCAACATCAAACCATTGGGAATGTCTCAGGGACTCGATAATACCTTTAGCGGGGCAATCTTTATCGGATACCACGCTATGGCAGGAACTGAAAATGGATTCCTTGCACACACTGGCTCAGGTGTCGTAAAGGGCCTGTGGATAAATGGAACCGAAGTTGGGGAGGGTGGTCTGAATGCTTACTACGCAGGTTCGCTTGGTGTGCCGGTACTGCTGGCCAGCGGTGACAAGACATTCACTGAGGAAATAAAGAAACTAATCACACCTCGTACCGTCGTGACGAAGGAGGCAATCGGAAACAACGCAGCGAAACTGCTGCATCCGGATGTTGTGATCAAAGAACTCCAGGCCCAGACAAAAGCAGCGATTAAGGACCCTAACAAACCAAAACCGCTACCTGTATCTGGACCAGTGGAATTCAAAATCAAAGTAGATACTCCAACACGTGCTGATATTGCGATGAGCATCCCCGGCATGAAACGTATCGACGGTTTCACGGTATCTTATCAGGCCAGAGATATGGCAGAAGCCTATAAGCTCATCAGAGTGATCTATAAATATATTGACTGGTAGTCTTCAACTGTCTGCGACCACACGGAATGCAATCACATTCCCTTTCCTGTCGCAGCCCAGTAAATTCCGCCGTATAAGTGATCGAGGAAAGTCTGGTCAGAGAACACGAGTCCGATGTGGCCAAGTCCTGTATAGAATGCGCGACCGCCATCGTAATTGTGATACCATGAAATCGGATGAACGTTGCCCATTCCTTTGCCCTCGTTGGTACCCCACTTTACTTTCGGATCATAAGTTTTCTCATCAACTGTCACGAGAACTTTGAGATCATCAGCTTTGCGCTCGCTGTACTCGTACCATTCGTCAGTCCACAATAATTTCTTTGGAAACCTTTCCATGCCTGGGAAGTTGCTATCCTGGACATTGAGATAAGCAGTTTGTTGCTGAGGATGGATCTTAAACATCATTCCAACAAGCTTCGTATACCAGGCCCAATCGTATTCGGTATCGGCAGCGCTGTGAATTCCTACATAGCCCTTGCCGCTTTTGATGAACTTTTCAAAGGCTGCCTGTTGCTCGTCGTTCAGCACGTTGCCCGTTGTGTTGAGAAAGATCACCGCTTGAAAGCCCTCTAATGCTTTGTCGTTGAAGACACTGGCATTCTCCTGCCAGTCTACTACAAAGTTGTGCCGGCTGGCCAACTGACGCACTCCATCAACACCTTCGTGGATGGATTGATGATGAAAGCCATCCGTTTTAGTGAACAGCAGAACTTTAAATTGCTGAGCCATAGCAGCGGTGGAACACAAGGCTATGGCAGCGATAAAACTGAAGAATTTAAATAGGCGCTTCATATTGGGTTTTGTTGTGGATCAAGATAAACAAACGGTTGATCCGTCGGCAGCCGCTAAAATAAAATCAATACCCTGAGGTCTGAAGATTGTCAGGATTTCCTGATTTCGCGGTGTTTTCAAATTCATGATCTTGCTCACATCCCGTTGTGTAGAAAATGCATTTGTAAAGTTGCCGGCGGAACAGTGCCGGCAGCATGTTGAAATTGTCAGGTTAACCGAAGCTCATTTCTAAGGCAATGGCGGTAAAGGTTTGTAGGTTTATTCAAGTTTCTGGCCGGGACAATAAATACGTTGTGTCACTTTAAATCTTTTTAAGAATGAAAATTCTCGATGCAAAACTGCAGGGGTTGCAGCCCCTAACCGAAGAAGAAAAGAATTCTATCTCCGGTGGATTTATTATACAGTTGATTGGAGGCAGTCTTGCCGTTATCGTCGGCGCTGTAGTCAGAGATTGGGATAATTTCAAAGCAGGACTGTCTGGTCAACCTGAGAGGCAGAAATAGACCATCAGGTGTACATGGTAGATGGATGCCGGTATTATCAGGGGTGATATCGGGTAATCACTGCTTTACGTGTGATTACCCACCCTTGTCACCTGGAGTTTCTACTTAATCTAAATGATCATGAACAACAATGAACAATCCAATTCAAACAGTTTGAAGAGAAGGTTCAAGTGGAAGGAGAATCTGGTAGTTGTCGTCATTCTAATACTCTTCTGGTTGCTGCTCGAGCATTGGGATGAGGTGAAACATTTCATTGCAACAACATTCCTTTAAGGCGTGATGGCCAACCATTGATGTAAACAGACATTGGACTACGGAATCCCGTGCCTGGAAATCCGACAAAATGCCGACATTGTTGGATACCTTTAATGATATGGCGCGAATATCCATACTGATACTGACCCTGGTCGTCTGTACCTCGTTTAACCGACCAATCAAATGGGTCGCTATTGGAGATTCTATCACTTATTTGAATGACCATGCTAATGAGACCGGCAACAGAATAACGAAGGGCTACATGTCTATCATTGCCGGCCGGCATTCTAATCTTCACTTTGTGAACAAGGGCTTCAATGGGTGGACGTCATGTGGAATTGCAAACAAGATTGAGACGCTCGGGCTCGAATCCGCCGACGTATACACGGTCTTTCTTGGTACGAACGACTGGTGGCAGGGCAAACCAATAGGCGACATCAGCGATTATAAGAATAACACGGGAGATGGTACGATCAATGGCGCATTCCGGATTATTGTGAACAAACTTCGGTCACTGAACAAAAAGGCGAGGATTATTTTGATGACACCACTTCAGCGTGGCGACTTTGTCTATATCAACGACATGAAGAACAATGCGTACGGTTCGTATCGCGACAAGAATGGCCAGACTTTAAAGCAGGTAGCTCAGGCGATCGAAGATATAGGTGCTTTTGAGAAATTGCCCGTAATCGACTTGTTCAACGATAGTGGCATCACATTGGACAATATGGTTGTGTTCAAGAGATTGAAGGATCCGGACTCTGGTGAGCTACGTGACTACCGCTATCCTGATTATGTTGGTGTGCCTTTCAGTCCTGAGACGGATGTTTATCCTTATCCAGTCGAAGCAATTGACATGACTTACGATGGTTTGCATCCATCTGACAAAGGCTATCAGATAATTTCAGAGATGCTGGAGAAAGTGCTTGTCCGGCGCTAGTGAAATGCCAACCACACTGCTGTAGATACCGAAAGGCACGCGAGGCAAATCAGCAAAGTTCTCGAGGTGTATCTGAATACGTCACGATCAAGTACCGGATCGTCGACTGCCGATCGCGCCATGACAATGTTTTGTAAGGCAATCGCATTACCCACTACGCTTCCGCTGTGAAGAACTGCCATGCCCAGGTAATAGTTAGCGGTAGCGTTCGTCAGTAATCCGTTCAACAGCAAGTTCGACATCGTTGCACTACCCGTTAGAAACGCACCAAGAACACCAAAAGACATGAGCAGGTAAGGCTCCAGGTATTCTGGCTGCCGTGCGATAAAAATGCCAATGTATTCAACCATCTCCCAACGTACGAGTTGAGAAAAGATAATGAGTACAACGATCGTCAATGCCGACTGAACTGTGCGTTGTACTGACTTCTGAACCGCGTCGGCGACCGCGACGCGCTGTCCGGTCATTCGTAATATCAAACTAACGACCGCAATGCTTAACAGGAAGACCAGTCCGGGCTGATATGCAGAGACCGCTTTGGTTCCACCGGGAACAACAAGTGAAAAGTTACTGAGAGCCAATTTGCTCAGGAGCAAGAGTGCAATCAATACGCAGTAGGGCCAGAACGACGTTACCCAAAACCTCACTCCCCATGTCCGCACGGCAGGATTGTATATAATCATAAACAAAATCATGCCGAGCGATCCCGTAATGACCGATGGGTACTCGACGGTAAACCTGCTGCCCAGAAAAAATAATACGTAGTAGATGATGCCGGCACCTAAATGCATGGGAAGAACCTTACGCCAGTTGACATCGACACGTTCGATTCTGCTGTAAAGATAGGTGAGGATGAAGGGCATCATAATACAGGAACATGCATTGATGACCATCGCAATATTGATGGTTTCATTGAGTTCGGTAATACCAAGGCCAATGATTAAAGGTGCACCAAGAGCGCCAAATATTACAGCATTGATGCTGCCGCTTAGGGCAACGACGATGGAAGTCAGTGGCTTGAAACCAGACTTTACTAACAGAGGAATAAGCAGAATAGGAGGGACGCCAAAGCCGGCGATACCTTCGAAGAATGAACCCAGAAAGAAACAATACGTTATCAGAAGATATGGTCTGCCAGGGCTCGTAGTTACAAATTGATTCAGAAAAGCAAGGCGCTGGTTGTTTAACAGGAATCTGTAAAAAGCTACGGCCCCAAAAAGAAGAATGGCAAGTTCCAGGGTAATAGCCACACCGTTAACAACGGCGGCTGTGTGGTTACCATGCCATCCGGTGCCTGAGAGAACGTATGCCACCTGTACGGCAATACCTGCCACCGCCCCCAGCCGAATGTTTTTAAGTATGAAAGTTCCCGCCAGAAGACAGGCAAGGCTTAGCAGCAGAATCATGTTGTGACGAGCGTAAAGCTATCACAATTGACCAAGAACCTCTTTGCCCAACGGTGAAATTTCATAACCCACGTCGTGGCTAATTGTCAGACCGAGATTTTTTAGTTTACGGATATTTAGTTTTAACCACATCCGATCGCGGCCCAGCTTTGCGGCCAGCGCTGTGGACACTACGCGTGGATTCTTGCTGATGATGTCTAATGATTCCTTTGTCCACGGGCCTTCTTTACTGGATGCATCCAGTCGGTGAAGTTTTTTGATCAACTCTTTATATTTGTCCGCGCCGATATCAGTAGTCGTGCGCAACTTGATCCGCGGATCTTCAGAATGATATCGAACGGAGATCTTGTAAATGTCGCCTCCATCGTGCTTGCTCAAGGCTTTGAGCAATACGTCGCACGATTCGTATCCGGCTGCCTTTGCCGCACTTTCTGTAATATCCTTCTGCTCGACCACATCGATTGATTTTATCTCGACCTGCCCGATGGCAGTCTTAAGCAACGTTCCTTGTTTCACAGAGGGCCTTGTCCATTTTCTGAACTGAAGCGTGACTTTCCCTTCGTGGATAAGTCGCAGGGTTTCAACTTTGATAATCATGAGGATGAGCGGCTATATAATCAATACCTGAATTTCAATAAATTTGATTGAACACGCACACATTATAGCTATGAACATTCCTGATGGAAAGAAGCCTTCGGCTACCGATCACCTGGCAAACGAACGAACATATCTGGCATGGATCAGAACTGGTATCGCCATCATGGCGTTTGGTTTCGTTGTTGTGAAGTTTGCTTTGTTTGTGAGGCAGGCATCACTCGTACTCTCCGCACAAAATATTGCTGTATCGCCTCCGCAGCAAACTCACTCCGCTTACGTAGGCATCGGATTAGTAGGGCTAGGGACCCTCATGTGTTTGCTGGCTTTCTTTCGGTATAAGAATATTGAAAAACAATTGCTCTCAAACACGTTCTTCCCGTCACTAACCCTGTCGGTCTTACTTACTATTTCGATTATTCTTGTTGGCGTTCTTCTGTTGTTTTACCTCGTAGCCAATCTTAACTCATCGCTTTGATCTGGTCTTTGGCTTTCCCTCAGGCAGGACGATATCATCGAGTAACACAATCAGACTTTGCAATAGTTTCTTATCGTTGCATTTTACAAACGCCACTTTATGGCAGCCGTTAAATACGGTAAATTCTCGTATTGCCTTCGCCAGTTTCCTGATACCCTGTTGGTCCAGTTCTTTGATGTCAAAGTGCAGATAGTTCACCACGAATACTTCCTGCTTTCGATCGGCCTTTGCGTCCAACCGTGCGATGAACCTGTCACCCATCAGCACGGGTAGCGCGAAGTATCCATACTTTCTTTTCTTCTCGGGAACAAAACACTCAACCTGATAGTCGAAATCGAAAAAGTCTTTGAGTCGGTGACGCAGCACATTTAAAACATCGAACGGCGATAGGATGAACACCTCCTTCGACACAGTTATTTTTCTTTTCTGATACTCCGGCAACATATATAACGGTCCGGACTTGAGCCCACTGATTTCCACCTGACATATATCTCGCCGGGCAACCAGGTTTTTAATCTCCGACCTGATAACGTTGTCTTTGACATAACGGCCCCGATAGGCAACGTCTTTGATATAACCTAATCCCCAGGCGCGTAAAGATCCGATGATGACGTGACGAGCGAACTCTTCAGGAGTTGGTTTTGTCTTGTCTATGTCATACGGAATGACGTTGTCTGCTAAATCATACACCTTTTGGAAGTCTCTCCGCCGGGTGCTGATCAATCTGCCATCGGAGTGAAGTCGCTCGAGGGCAACCTTGGATGGACGCCAGTCCCACCATCCGGTGCTCTTCGTAACACGATC
This sequence comes from Chryseolinea sp., assembly GCA_049840655.1. Lineage (GTDB taxonomy): Bacteria > Bacteroidota > Bacteroidia > Cytophagales > Cyclobacteriaceae > Chryseolinea. Next base: position 229,151 of record JASGJX010000009.1, on the reverse strand, counting down.
ATTCTCAAAGTCGCGGGCCATAAGCGGACCTTCGCGCGATATCCGATCAAGAATCTGACTCATCAGATTATTCTCCTTATTTGATACGTCCTTTCTTCGCGCGGTAAGCGCTTCTTTGATCGGAAATGAGAATCGGAAATTTTCCATGGGCATGAAGCCGGAAGCGAATGTCCAGAATTCATAGATCCTGCTATCGTCCTGCAACTCGAACAACCATTCCGCCTCGTAGTCTGGTACACGTGACCATATCGAATGATGATGCGCGCGTTCGATGATATAGTTTGTGTCTATCTGAAGAAATCCCAGGTGCTCGATGAACTTAAAAACGGCCTCTTTGCCCTTACCAAATTGTGCAGGCTTAGAGAGACCTGCAGCATGTAAAACGATGGCGCGTGCTCGTTCGGGTGATATAACAAGAGGCTTCATTGCAAGTATTCGGATTCAGTATTGGTATTCTGTTCCAAAGGCAAGTAAAATATTCTGTTCTTATTTTCCAGTACCTGAATAGGGACTGTTCAGAATCTTATTAGGTACCAATTCAGGTGTGTCAAACGGGGAATGATCTTTGCTTTATGATGCGATGTGAAAAATGTTATAGCTGTAACTCACAAGGACCTCCTTCGTATATTGATGCCTGCATTGCTCAAATTCTGGTTGATCGTTGGTATCAGTGCAAAAATTGCCCACCCTTATACCGACCTTTTACCGACCTTATAGCGACCTTATACCGACCTTATACCGATGGAACGTCGATGCATCGTGCATTTGTAGTCGACACATCGTGCATCTGTAGTTTGTATATATGGTGGGTTTACAATCAGTGATGGGTCACGGGCCTCCCACGTTCTCTGTTCAGCCACGTGTTCGTGATTTCACCACTTGCTCCCTACTACAATTGGGAATTGGGTCTGTTCCGTCGGAGCCTTCTGGCGGCTGAAGGTTTGAGAATAGTTTTGGCAGCCCTATACTTTCAGTATTAAACTACGCAGCTTAAAGTACGAGCTGTGCGAAGAGGCTATCCAGCATTTCTTTTGCGTCAAGGCAAAGGCCTGGGTGTACGTGTGAAGTCTGAACAATCGTACTGCGGGTAGCTGTTAACCAGCGAAAGCGTTCGGCAATAGGTAGTTCGCCAATGGGACCGCCGCTCTTTCCGCCGGCACTGATTCGTTCAAAGGCAAGTATGTATCCATCGAGTTCTTCGCAGTCGACGTCACCAAATGCTTTGAGTTTGTCCCGGTTCACGAGTATACGCGTGCCAAGAAACTTCTGAGGACCACAATAGAGGATTACTCCGACATTGAAAAACTCCTGTCGCTCCACTTTTGGTACGATCCGGATCACGGCATATTCAAATACGCTGCGCTCTTGCATAGTTAGCTTCTTCTACAAAGAAATCGGCATCAGCGATGCGATTGGTAAGAAATGTATAATAGGCATCCCGTTGTGCCGCAGGTCCATCAAACGCATGGTCATCGAGCCAATCGTCGGGGACCTGATTGACAATGTTTCTGATCAGTTCATCATCGAGCAGTTGTATGCATTCAAGATTTGCCTGTTCCAGTTTTGACGCGGCCTGAAGTAGCACGTGATCTTTAATTCTTGGAAAGGGGCGGTTACGGGTATCCCATTCCGTCCAGGAGTGGTGAAAGTATAGTGATGCTCCATGATCGATAACCCATATTTCTTTATGCCACCACAGCAGGTTCGTGTTTCGTGCAGTACGATCTACGTTAAGCAGAAGGCTGTCAAGCCAAACAATGCGCGACGCCAGATCTGCATCGACTGGTGTAACCACCGGGTCAAATGTTACGGCTCCAGAGAGATAGTGAACACCCAGATTCACACCGACGCTGCTCTTCAGTAAGTCCTGGATCTCTTCGTCGCCTTCGATTCGTCCGAATGCAACATCCAGATTGGCAAACACTAATTCGGGAACACGAAGTCCAAGTGCCCTTGCCACTTCGCATCCGATAAGCTCTGCAATGAGAGCCTTCTTACCCTGACCGGCACCACGAAATTTTAATACATACATAAAGCCATCGTCGGCTTCAACCAATCCTGGCATTGATCCACCTTCCCGCAACGGTGTGATGTATCGTGTTACATTAACAGATCGCAGCGGTGTCATGTGAACCTTGGCCATTCTTCATCCAATAAAGGTAATACATTGTTGAGTGACATCCTTGTGCCAGTAAATTACATCCTGCAGAGAGACTCACATCCCATACACTGAATCACATCCGGTACCACATCCAGTACTGACTCACAAGTTCACAGACTGACTCACAAGTTCGTACACGGAGTAAATAAGATTGTACACGGATACGCAAGCTTGTACACTGACTCACAACCTGGTGCGCTGAGTCACAACTCCCGTACCTGATTCAATGAATCATTTGCTATCTTTGTTACATCGAATCGTTCAAATAATAGTAAGACCATGAGTGACGTACGTATCAGATGTCCAAAATGTGAGTGGGAACCGAAACCGGATGATAAATGGTCATGCTCCTGCGGCCACAAATGGAATACTTTTTCAACGGCTGGCAGATGTCCCAGCTGTGGCAAAATCTGGAAAGATACCCAATGTTTTAGCGCACCCACCGGGTGCGGCAAGTGGAGCCCCCATCTCGACTGGTACGACGGGCTCGATGAGATCATTCAGAAGCTCATAGAAGAGATAGAAATCAGTTGGGAGCTTGCCGAACAGGAAGTAAGGCGGGAGACTGGGGTCAGGTCCCGGTAATGCATGTGTCAGTAAGTTAGGTGTCGCGCTGATTGGGTATAACTTCTTCGTGAACTCCCTGATCTGCAAGGCAGCAAAGGGCGGGCTACACGCAGAATGTGGAGATTTGCTCTATTATCCGGGCAAATACTTAATCTTTTTTTTTCGGGCATCGTCTAACCCTTGCGCATTTGCTCCGTACAAGTGTGGTACGAAAGACGTTCTATGAAAACCCACACTCTACCCATTTCGGCAATGGGTTTTGCGCTGTTCCTATGTGCATGCGACAAAGAAGCCGAGCTTGCGCTACGCCCTTCTGTAGCAACCTTTTCAATCCAAACCGTTTCCTATTCCGAAAAAGATGGCAGCCAGGACGTTCCTATTGCTTTCAGCAAACCGGCAAATGAGGCGGGTACTCTCTCCGTTGCGATAGAGTCTCAGTCACTAAATGATTTTACTTTCTTACCAGCTCCCACCGATGGTGTGATCACCCTGCAAATATCGCAGGGAAGTTCAGGCGCCGTTATCAAAGTAGCGCCCATCGACAATGATGTCCTGGACGGAACTAAGGTCGTAAGCTTTGTATTGGGTAATGCCACGCGCGGCATTCAGGTTGGTTCTCCGAATCGACTGGAGTCTACGTGGATTGATGATGAAAGCCCTTCAAGGATAAACTTTGCCGTGGAACGGGGCACCATGATTGAATCATCTTCGACTGGATCAGTCATCACCCTTGAACTGTCTCATGCGGTACCCGGTGATGGACAAATCGAGATCGATTTCTCAGGCAGTCAGGGTGTCTATGGAGCCGACTTCACAACGCTCCCCGAAGCTGTAAATGGTACGATCGTACTCCCCGTACATCGTGGTGCTTCTTCAGTGAGCTTTACTATCGATCCGAAGAACGATGCTCTTTTTAATGCTGACAGGAAGATCAATTTTAATATCAAGACCGTCTCTTCGGTCTTTGAAAAAGGATCACGGGCATCGCACGAGTTCACGATCACCGACGATGAACTGGGAGGAAGAGCCAAGTCCTATGCCACCAGTGCTGGTAATGGGTGGTCAAGTAAAAGACAGATCTACTACACCTTGAGTGGAAGTATCGAACGCGTTGCGTGGGAGAACAACACTCCCGGTCAAACCGGTGGGGAATACCGATACCTCTACAATGACGCGGGACAAATTGAGAAGGTTATAGTCAACGCAGTTACTTATATCAAATACATTCGTGAGAACGGCCGTATTATAAAGGCCGAAGAGTACGACAACGAAGAGCTTGATCGGTATACGTTATATGGATACGATCATATGGGTAACATCGGAGAGGTTGCTATTCACGACAGACAAAAGGATGGCAGCTTCGCTTTCTCTCTCGACTTTGTTTATCTCTATTTTAATGATGGCAATCTCTATAAGAAGATGGCGTACAATCCTGCAGCAGCGGGTGAACCAGCACTTATTTCTACCGATACCTATGAGCACTATGTGGATGGTGTGAATCCTTTTCCAATTGAGATTATTCACGGACAACCAATCCAGAATAAGCTGCCGGGCAGCTATCACCATGAATCAGAATCAGAAGTGTTGGATTACTCTTTCTCATATCAATTTCTCCAGGGAAGCCGTCCTTCATCAAGAACTGCAACCGGACCAGGCGTCAACGAGACTACTTATTACGAATACTATTGACCTAACGTAAAGGCTACGCGGAGGCGGGTATTATAAATTGCTCGTCTCCGCGTCATGCTTTCCAGCCGCGAAGACGCGTTTCGCACGCGGCAGCAGCACCGCTTTAGAAAGCCCCAAAGTGAGCTCGGCAGATCTCATTAGCTTTGCCGGACGCTCCTGGTTGAGGTACCCGTTAATGTGTTACCATATCACTTTGTAGACTTGGTTGCCCTGAGCTACAGTCAACAGAATATTGTTTCTCAATCGTGCGGCTGAGGCTTTTTTGTTATCTTGATACAAAGAGCATGTCATGGCAGAACAAAAGACAAAACCCACTGACCAGTCTGTTGACGCGTTTCTCGACAAAATATCTTCCGAACAGACCAGAGACGATTGCAGAGCAATTTCCAAAATCATGAAAAAGATTACCGGTGCTTCACCTAAGATGTGGGGACCGTCAATTGTAGGTTTTGGCAAGTATCATTATAAATATGAAAGCGGCCACGAGGGAGATTCATGTCTTGCTGCGTTTTCTCCCCGTAAAGCAGCCATCACGATCTACTTCATGTTGCCCGATTCGGAACGTGAGCCACTACTTAAGAGATTAGGAAAGCATAAATCCAGTAAAGCGTGCATCTATGTGAAGAAACTTGCTGATATAGACGTGAAGGTTCTGGAGGAAATTGTTGACCGGTCTTTCAAGTATGTGAACAAGCTCTATCCTGCTGTCTAGTCAGGATGCATCCCTGAAGTAAGCCAGAGTGATCACTGACATAAAGTTGCATGGTTCATCAAAGTACGGCTGATCACCGCATAAAGCCGGATTGTTCATCAAATGTATGCCAGAGTGATCACTGTTATGAAGTTGGATTGTTTATCAAATGTAAACCAGGGTGATCACTAACATTAAAGCTGGATTGTTCATCGAAAGTATGCCAGAGTGTTCACCGATATTAAGCTGAGTATTGAACGAATGCAATCAACAGCGTTCACAGAAATAGGCTAGAATGTTTCCCCGATGCGGAAGTAAATCCCCTGATCTTTCTTTCCAAAGGCGCCTTCGATGCCTATGTTGACATTGCGCGCTTCGAGCATTTTAAATCGAAGGCCTGCACCACCGCCTGGAAGAACTCCACTGTACGGCCTCTCTGTAATCGCTAACCCAAAGAACGCGACCATACCCCAACGCTTGTAGAAATTCCACCGATACTCCGATTGAACTGTTGCTTCAATATCGCCGCGGTACTTTCCGTCGGTATAGCCACGAATATCCTTGCCACCAATAGATTGTTGTCCGCTGAACGGCACATCACCAAATCCTCCAAAGCATGTTAGTCTAGACGCAAGCACTGACCTGTTGGATATTCGCTTGTAATAGTTGAAAAAGAATCGAACGGAATAAAAAGCGCTGTCACTTCCCATCCATTCGGAGTTATTTAATAAGGTAATTGTTGAAAAGACTCCGGAACGAGGATTGTAAACGTGATTTCGCGAATCGTAGCTCATCGTAAGCCCGATGCCGTTGGCATTTACAATCTCTTCGCGCGGTCGTACAGTCTCAAATGATGTATTGGTGTATTGGATTTTCGATACAAGCCCGGCGTACAGATTACCCGTAACGCGACGCAACACCTTGAGAAGCGCGAAGGTATTCACAGCACTGTAGTCGACATAGTCACCGTCTCCCGCATCACTCGGTGATTCAAAATACTGGAAATTAATGTTACCCACTCCGCCTGCTGCTGCGATACGCCATTTGTTTTGACCAAGATAGAGTTGAGTAAAGCCGGCAGCAAACAAAGATCGGTTCTGCGAAAAGCCTCCCCCTAGTCCAATAACACTTGAGTGAGAGACAGTATCCCGGGGGTTGACATCAAAGAACAACATGGTGTTCGCACCGATGATGGCGCCATATGAGGTATTGTAACTGATAATCGGAATCCCGGCCAGGTCGAACTTTCGTTTCTTCTTTTTTTCTTCAACCCAGTCTTCGTCCTGCGCATGAGCATAGTGGCAGATGAGCGATAGCAAGGTTGTTACAACGAGGCATGTAGCAATGCGCGGCATGGGAAGCGATTGCTGCAATTTAAGCCATTTGCCGTTTAGATGACGGCCAGAGGTAGCGTAAAAAAATCAATCCACAACAACCCGCATGGTTTTTCTGCATGCGAAGTGTTGTGAATCGGTAACTATCTATGTCTGTCGGATACGTTGCCTACACATTGCTCGATAACCACGAGAGCTCTCATAGCCATTGTTCGCGGGGTACGAAAGGATATGGATTATATAGAGAAGACCATAGTACGAGTTGAGAATAGGCATTACATATATCAATTGTTGTAGGCCGTATCTGTAACGTTCCCTGTAGTTTTTGTTTGTAGCGACGCACGCTGAGAAGTTTCTCCCGTTCTCACATTCCATTTTAATCCAAACAGCGGACGTAGAAACCTCACTCGTTTAACGATCTCATAGGTAGCAAAGCAACCGGCGGTCGTGAACAACAGCAGAAATACAAACTTCAACTGAACCGCCAGAGTCAAAGGGAAAATGAATATAGATCCTGCGTACAGGAAGATCATATGTAAAATATATACTGGATACGCTGCTTCACTAAGATAGGTGAGCGTCTTTCCAGGGCGGTTGAGATATTTGTAGCCGAATGCAAAACATGTAAAGATCCAGGCATGAGATTCAACGACGAGCGCATACATGGGCACCTTTACATTTAGTATCACCCGGATTACAAACCCGATGACACCCAGCACTGGAAACAACCATCGCCATTTCAAGAGCATGCTCCATAACGATTGCCCGGCAAGCACGAGGCAGAATCCACTAAAAAATGCGATAAAGCCAAGCACATATCCGTGCCACGTCGCGGCGTACATTTCATAAGGGAACGGTTTGAGTACATAAGCCTCCAAGACGAACAATCCGGTAATGACCAGGAGCCCGGCAGGGTGTGAGAATATCTTTCTGATAAGCTGAACAACGGAACCTTCCTGATTCTTTTTAAGAGCGTATAGAACCGGAGCGAGGATGACGACGTACGAAAAGATATTACCAAGGAACCACAGATGGCCGGGACTGACGGCATAGGTAACCTTCATGTCATTGTAATACTGCCACAACGCCAGGCTTATGGGAGAGATGCAGAACATTCCAAACACATAGGGCAGCAATATTCGAAGGGCGCGTTCTTTCAAAAGCGCCTGCCAGTTTCGTTGTTGCATGGCGAAATAGACACCCATTCCTGACACGAAAAACAGAAAAGGGATTCTCCATATGTTTAGCATGGCCATGGGTAGCCAAAGCGACGGCCAGGATTCGCCGTTCGTAATGAATCCAATCATGATCCCCCACGATTGAAAACCAATAGCAACGTGATAGATGAGCAGAAGGCCTATCGCTATTACACGGAGCCAGTCGATGTCGTATCTGCGGTTCATTGTTTCAGTGACAGATTTATTTCAGAAGAGTTGCAATCTCCGGGCGTGTTTTTTCGACATAAGCATAGTCCAGCTTCAACCCCATAGGACCAAGCACCTTGCTCATCATGTCATAGCTTGGCTTCGCCTCTTCAAAGGAACCAGCAACTGATTCATAGGCGCCTGCTCCATACTTGTTTTTGATGGTCTTGTCTGCTCCTTTATCTAAAAGCATTTTTACAATTTCAGGACGGCAGAAAAACGCGGCAGTGATTAAAGCTGTAGACCCATCGTTATTTTGAAAATTGAGGTCTGCACCGGCATCGATAAGGATTTTTGCCTCTTCTGTTTTTCCAAAGACTGCAGCACTGATCAAAGGGCTGGAGCCGCCGAAAGGGTCCTTTTCATTGATGTTTGTACCCGCTTTAATGTGTTGCTGCAGTGCCTCTTTATTGCCGGTAACGACCGCAGTGTGGATATCGACCGAGGGAGCGGATTCCTTCGTATTACTTTGCGATTTAGTGCATGCTGCTGTTGCCGCTACTAATAAGAGCGCACCCAGGATTCTGGCTTGTGCCATCCGGGAGGGAGACAAAATATTGGCAAGGCTAGCTGTCGCATACCTGGATGCGATTGAGAGGCGATGAAAGTGTTTCATAATTAAGGTGTTGTTTTGTGAAATAGTCATGACACGAAAAACGGAAGGAACACGGTGTTTGGCCGATCACTTTTGCGCCGAAAAGCATCACCTTTGAGGAGTAGGGTATAAATGGTGGCGCAGGAGTATAAATTTTGATGCAGCGAAGCGCTCAGATGCCCTTGATTTTCCCTTTTTGCCCCCTTCATTAAAGAAGTGACTGGAGAAGGTTGATAGCCGCAACCACGCATTTTTCGTACAAGTATTATTAGTTTTACCCTGATGTCAGTGTCCTTCCTTGATGCGCTTAAGCAGGTTATCGATCGGAATCTTTCGAACGAGCTGTTTGGTGTTACAGAGCTTGCAGATGAGATGAACATGAGCCGTTCAAACCTCCTTCGTAAGGTGAAGAAGGAAACGGCCCTGTCGGTCAGCCAACTGATCAGCCAGGCACGCTTGAAAAAGGCGATGGATCTTCTGAAGACATCGCAACTTAATGTTACGGAAGTCTCCCAGCAGGTCGGGTTCAACAGCACCTCGTACTTCATAAAGTGTTTCAGGGAACACTATGGATTTCCCCCCGGCGAGGTAAATAAGAAGGGAGATGCTCAGCCCGGAACCTTTGAAACATCTGATCTGTCCCACAACACTATAGCGGGATCTAAGGCATCAGAACATTCAGATTTGGATAACTTACCGGACATCCAGCCTACGGGTACCCCGCCAGTTGCTGTCCCTGCCAGACGTCCGTTTAACTGGGCATGGGCTGCCACCATAATAGCCTTGATTGCGCTTGGCCTGGCCGTTGGTTGGTATTATTTGAGGAAACCCGAAGGCCCAAAGTCTATTGCCGTGCTCCCGTTCAAGAACGAAAGCGCTGACTCGTCAAACGTTTATCTCATCAATGGGTTGATGGATGCAACGTTAAGCAACTTGCAGGGCATAGAGAATTTGAATGTTGTTAGTCGTACAACGGCAGAAAAATACCGGAACACCACGAAGTCGATTCCGGAGATGGCATCCGAATTAAACGTTCAATATTTTATCGAGGGGAGTGGCCAGAAAATCGGTGATAGAATTCTGTTGAATATTCAGCTCATCGATGCCAAAACCGATAGTCACCTTTGGGCGCGACAATACCGGCGAGAGTCGTCGGATATTTTTGCGTTGCAGCAGGAGATTTCAAGTGATATCGTTCGTGAGATCCAGGTGATCGTCACGCCGGAGGAATTGGGAAGGATAGAAAAACTTCCCACTCAGAATGTCGAGGCATACGAGGCATTTCTGCAGGGTAAGGAACACTTTTATCGAAGCGGAAGGAGCGATCTGGAGGCCTCTGTGCCCTGGTTTAAGAAAGCTATTGAACATGACCCCGAGTTTGCTGTGGCGTATGCGCATCTCGTGATGGTTTATTATTACCTCGACATATTTAACGTAGCGAAGAATCATACGGCCGACGTCGATGATTTGTCAGATAAGGCTATACTGTATGATCCAAAGTCGAGCGAAGCACTGATCGCGAAAGCACTATCTTTTGCCCAGCGGCACCGTTATGATCTTGCAACCCCGTATCTCGAGCGTGCACTTCAGTATTCGCCTCGCTCCGGATTGGTCATGCATTTCCTTGCTGAGTTCTACAACCTATACGACCCCAATCCTCAGAAGTACCTCGCAATCGCTATACGGAAGGCACGTGTAGATGCAGCCAACGACTCAACGACGAGAGCGTTCAATTACTTTCATGTAAGCAATGCTTTATTACAGAACGGGTTTATGAAGGAGTCGAATCAATACTTACAAAAGTCGCTCGCGCTCGATCCTGATGGATTTTTTGCACGATATCTGCGGGCATGGCTGCCGAACTTTGAAAGCAGGAACTGGAAGGCTGCTAAGGAGATACTGGAGCAGGAGTATAAGAAGTCTCCTATGCGTTTCGATATCCTGGCTGAAATAGGGAAGGCAGACTTTATGATGCGCGATTATGCATCGGCCGCCGTTCGCTACGACAGCTCACTTAAAATGATGAACATGTTTGGAATGGATATCCTGAAACATGAGGGCCTGCGCATTGGCATGACTTATGAACATGTTGGAGATACGGCGAAGGCCAGTCAATTTTTCAGGCAGTACCAGTCGTATGTTGATCAGGATCAAACGATCTATCACGACCTGAACCAGGCGTCTCTGCTACTGCACACGGGCAAGAAGCAGGAAGCTATGGATCTGATCACCAGGTTTGCCGATACGCAAGAGTATTTTCACTACCTGCTGCTGCTCATTGACGTCGACCCGCTGTGTGAAGACATCTTTGAGGAGAAGCAATTCAAAGCTGCCGTAAAAAAGATGAACGAAAACTTCCAGCGTACGCACAAGGTTATGGACGATCAGTGGAGAAGCGAATTTGAAAACCTTTGACTTCAAGTTATCTTCTTATCAATATCGTTCCTCTTACCTGCATTATCGCTTTTATCAGCATTATCCACTTATCAACATTACCGCTCTCATCAATATTATCGCTCCTGTCGACATTGCCGCTCTTATCAACGTTATCCCTCTTCGTCAACATTGCGCATCTTCATCAACAACGCATACGCGTTCCTGATCACCACCTTTGATTGTTGATTAATCTCTTCCGATGTGATCTGCTGCCGGCCGTGATCGAGTACTCCAGCTACTACCTCAACCATATCAAAATCAGCATCGTTGCGTGCGATGAAAACGTAGAACTTATTTTCCCATCTCACAACTGCATCCTCGGGTACCGTTAGCGCATCATGCCCCTTTACAAAGACTTCTCCGTTCATGAACATTCCCGGTATAAGCTCCGGCGAGTAGTGTTCGAAGTGACAGTGTATTTCAGCTATGCGATCATTGTTAAGAGTCTTGTTGCCGATGATAACACGAGCCTCGTATTTTTTCTCAGGGATGTTGTTCGTGTATGCAACCACTCTCTGACCCACAGCAATCTTGCCAAGGTCACCCTCAAATACAGAGAGCGCGAGATGGATGTCTCTCGGATCAATCAATTCAAAAAGGTTGTCTGTAGGAGCGGTGTATTTCCCGATGCTGACATTTACGCTGGCAACATATCCGTCAATGGGTGAAATAATTTGCACCTCCTTCGAAAGCGACTCCGATGAAAGTTTGGCGGGATTGATACCGATCACTTGCAGCTTTTGTGCATAGGCACTAACGAGTATTTTGTTCGACTCGAATTCTGCTCGGGCCTGTTCGAAGACTTTATCACTGCTTGCTTTGCTTGAATTGAGGACGCGCTGACGTTCGAATTCCGACTCACTTAACGACAGCTTTTCTTTGGCAAGCAGATATTCCTGCTGAAGCTGGATGAATTGCATGTCTTCAAGTGTGGCTAGCACCTGTCCCTTTCGTACGCGCATGCCAGGTAGGAGGTCAGTTGATTTCAGGTAGCCGCCCAGCGGAAAACTAAGACTCACGATGGACTGAGGAGGTACATCGATCTTTCCCTGGAGTCGCAGAATACTGCTGACTGTATCCAGGCTCGGGTGACCGATTTCAATACCTACATGCTCGGCCTGCTGAGCGGTAAGGTGTACGCTTGCCGATGATGCCGCATCCGAGAGTGATGTATTTGTTTCGGTTGTGTTATTGCCGCATCCGACAAGAGAGAACATGGTTAACGCAATGGCAAGGCGCTGTAGGCCGGAGTTGCCACCAGAGAGTAAGTTGATTCTATTATTCATGGATCAAATGCTTCAGGTTAATAACAGCTTCGTTATAGCTGGATAGGGTATTGATGTATTCTGTTTCGAGCGCTATCGACTGATCGATCAGGAGTGCCCACTGCAGGAAGTCAATGTCACCTGCCTGAAACTTCTGATCGGCTGCGATCATGATGGTTTTCGCGTTGCGTAGTCCTTCTCCTTCGTAGTAGATCAGGCTCTCGCTGTACTTTTCAATTTCCGCCTTTGCGTTTGTGATGGCCGCCTGCATCTGCCGGTTGTGTTGCTCAGACGCCCTTTCCGCGCGTTGGTATTCGAGCTTCGATGCTTCTATACGCACAGACTGCGATTTGAAGAATAAAGGAAGTGTGATGCCCGCATTCAAATAGCTGAATCTTGTGCTTGCATTAAAGTATCGATCCTGACCGTCGACGACCTGGGGGCCGATGAGACTTTGATTATTATAACCAATTGTTATATCGGGCAGAAGCCTCGCTCGTTCTGTTCGCCATCGGAATCTTGCAGCGTCCTGTTTATAGCGCAACAGATCTGCTTGTGGCAGAGATTCAGGTGAAACGTCTGTTATGTCTGCGCCATCAACATGCAGCGTTACTTCATCAGGAGTAACGTTAACGGAATCCTGCAGCAACAAATTGAATTGACGCAGGGTGATCCCGAGATCATGTTCGAGTTGACGAAGCTGTATGGCAATCTGCTGCCGGCGTGTAGTGGCAGCGGTATTTTCAAGCACGTTGGCCTCTCCGGCCTGGAGTCGAAGTGACGCCTTCTCAGCGAATCCACCGAATATGGAATCAGCTCTCAGAAGAAGTTTACGTCTTGCCAACAGGAGATTGTATTCATAATAGCGGCGACGTACTTCGGTACGAATGGATTGTTCAGTGAGCTCAAAACCATTTTCTGAGGCCTTGTATTCTGATAACAGTGCCTGACGCTGATTCGAGTAGACCGTTGGGAAGCTGAATTCCTGTGCTATTCCGAACCGTGTGTCATTATGAATGGTGTTGATTTGACCGTAGTCTGCGGTAACTGCAGTTTTTTTCGGATCGATGCCGGTGTGACTAAGGCGCTCAGCTACTTCCTTATCAAGTCGTGAAGTCTCAACTGAAAGGTTGTTCTTCATCGCAATGTTCATCGCCTGATCTAAGGTGACCGTGGCCGGAGACTGCGCCATTGACAGAGTCGACAACAAAAGGAGCAACGCCACAACGACTGGGATATTGGCCTTTGACGAATTTCCCTTTCTCTGTTCGATGAGCAGGTATATTGCAGGCAGGACGAACAAGGTCAGGAGCGTTGCAGTCACCAGCCCGCCAATGACAACGGTTGCCAGAGGTCGCTGTACTTCTGCGCCGGCTCCACCACTCAGTGCCATGGGCAGGAACCCCAACGATGCAACGGAGGCCGTCATTAAAACAGGACGAAGCCTGTTTCTCGTTCCTCTGATCACCCGCATCAAAGGTTCGACACCTTCCCTTTGTAATCTGTTAAACTCGGTGATTAACACGATGCCATTCAGCACCGCCACACCAAACAGCGCAATGAATCCAACTCCTGCTGAGATACTGAATGGCATCCCGCGAAGCGTCAACGCGAACACTCCACCTATTGCCGACAGTGGAATGGAAATGTAAATGAGCGCGCTCTCTTTAAGCGACGAGAAAGCAAAGTATAGCATCATGAAGATCATGAGCAATGCAACAGGTACTGCGATAAGCAGGCGGTCTTTCGCTTCCTGAAGGTTCTGGAATGTGCCGCCATAGGAAACGCTGTAACCTGGTGCAAGCTTCATCTCAAGGTTTACACGATGTTGAAGTTCCTCAACGATCGATTCCACGTCACGTCCCCGAACGTTAAATCCTACTATTATCCGACGATGGCCGTTCTCACGTTGTATCTGATTTGGCCCTTCTATCTCGCGGATGCTTGCCACACTTGACAATGGAATCTGAATGCCCCCATGAGTGGATATCTGAAGATTCGTTACATCCTGAATATCCTTTCTGCTTTCGGCGCCGACGCGAACAACAAGATCAAAGCTTTTCTCGCCTTCATAAACTTTGCCTGCAGATGCGCCGGCAAACGCGGAGTTGATGGTTCGATTAACTTCCTCTATCGTTAAGCCATATCTGGCGATTTCCCCACGGTTATATTCAATAATCACCTGTGGCATACCTACCACCTTTTCGACGTAGATGTCGGCTGTTCCCTTTACCTGGCGGGCAATCGCCTGCAGCTTTTGCGCATAGGCATCAAGTTGGTTGAGATCTTCTCCGAATATTTTGCAGACCACATCCTGCTTGGCTCCGGTCATCAATTCGTTGAAACGCATTTGTACCGGATACTGAAAGCTTGTGGTAACACCAGGGAGTACCTCCTGCGCGGTCGCCGCCATTTTCTCCGCCATCTCAGGGAACGTGGACGCGCTTGTCCAGGTCGACTTATCCTTCAGCAGCACGATCATATCACCACCTTCGATGGGCATAGGATCAGTCGGTATTTCTGCTGTGCCGATACGTGATACGACCTTCTCTACCTCAGGATACTTATTTTGAATAGCCGTTGAAACGCGGTTGATCGCGTCGATGGTCGTGCTGAGATTTGTTCCCACCAGCAACCTTGTTTCGACAGCAAAATCACCTTCTTCCAATTGAGGTATGAACTCGCCGCCCATTTGAATGAACAGATAAAGTGATACCGCGAACAAAACAATCGCGCCTGCGACGATCGTCTTCTTCAGTGATAGTGCGCGTTCCAGCATAATGCCGTAGGCTTGCCCGATGCCTTTCATCATGCGATCGGAAATCGTTGGCTTATGGCTGAGTTTGCGACTGATGAACAGCGAGCTGATCATCGGTACATAGGTGAGCGACAGAATGAATGCGCCAAGCACGGCGAAGCCAACGGTTTGCGCCATCGGCCTGAACATTTTTCCTTCGATACCTGAAAGCGAGAGAATAGGCAGATATACGATAAGAATGATGATCTGTCCGAAGACAGCGGCGTTCATCATACGAGTGGCCGATCCAACAACCTCGCCATTCATTTCTTCTTTCGAGATCTCATTTTTGTTGGCATAGCTGCCCAGGTGAAGCTGGTGCAGAATAGCTTCTACGATGATTACCGCGCCGTCTACGATCAATCCAAAGTCAAGTGCGCCGAGGCTCATGAGGTTACCGGATACTCCAAACAGATTCATCATCGATACCGCGAAAAGCATCGATAACGGGATTACCGACGCGACGATTAAGCCTGCCCGCACATTACCGAGGAACAATACCAGTACGAACACAACAATCAATGCGCCTTCGAGCAGATTGCGTTCAACGGTGCCGATAGCATTATCAACCATTTTGGAGCGATCGAGGAAGGGTTCGATGACCAGACCTTCCGGAAGCATACGCTGAACCTCCTCAATCCGTGTCTTAACCCGCTCTACGACCTCTGACGAATTGCCGCCTTTGAGCATCATCACGATGCCACCTGTAACTTCTCCAATTCCCGCCATGGTCAGGGCTCCGTATCGGATTGCCGACCCGAAATGAACGTCAGCGATGTGACGAATAAGGATGGGAACCCCCGATGCACTTGACCGGACAACAATATTATTGATGTCGTCTATCGATCCCGTTAGTCCAATACTGCGGATGTAGAGAACCGTATAACCTTTTTCGATGTAGGCACCACCGGTGTTTTGATTATTCCGGCTCAGGGCATTAAACACATCGGTGATTGTAAGGTCCATCGACTTGAGCCTGGACGGGTTCACCGAAACCTCGTATTGTTTCAGGTCACCTCCGAACGTGGAGACATCAGCAACTCCCTTTGTTCCCAGAATCTGACGGCGCACCAGCCAATCCTGTATCGATCTCAAATCTGCGAGTGAATACTTTTTCTCGTATCCGGGCCCAGGGCGTAGCACATATTGGTAGATTTCGCCCAGCCCGGTCGTTATAGGGGCCAGCTGAGGCGTGTCTGCATATCCGGTGATCTCCACCATTGATAACTTTTCAGATACCTGCTGCCTCGCCCAGTAAACATCCGTACCATCTTCGAACACAATCGTGATCAGAGACAATCCGAACCGCGACATGCTACGGCTTTCCCTGATGCCTGGAATGTTGCTGATTGCCAATTCGATTGGAAATGTGATCAGCCTTTCTACGTCTTCGGCGCCCAACGCAGGTGCCGAAGTTATTACCTGCACCTGATCGTTCGTAATGTCAGGTACGGCATCGATAGGCAATTGGGTAAGCTGATACGATCCAAAGGCGACCCACAGAAGCATGAGCAGTCCAATAACCAATTTATTCTGTACAGAGAATTGAATGACACGTTTTAACATGACGATTGTGATGAATGCAGTTAGAACTCGTCGCCATGATGGCGAACAAAATCACACGTAGTCAGCCCACGGATGGGCTGGAGCAATCATCATGAACGGGGAGGGCGGAACAGGGACGTCGGTGCAGGGTCGAAGTAAACGAGCGGACGCTCAATGTTAAAGTCACGCGCTATGGGCCAACAGTTGTTGTGAGGAACTACCTTGTTGGTGAAGGCAAAAATGAGTGTGAGCGACTGATGATCAAACTTCTTGAAGGGCAGCTGCATGTCGCGATCGTCGTCCTGATCATTCAAATCATCACCCCAATAATGCCACTCAAGAAAAGTAGCGAAGTCGACCGAGGGATCAATTTCGTGGTGCTCCACAAAATGAGTATAAAGTACTGGCACCTTGATGAGCTGATTCAGAGACGTAGTTTCCCCAATAACCAGCAACGTCAGCATATAGGCCAGTATGCGTTTCATAAGTTGACAAAGGTAAAGGCATCTGGTAGACGAGCCAAAGTATTGCGGAGCGTTTTTACTGAGACTATCGAAATCGGTTTAAGAGCGGCTGTGGAGGTGATTAGCGGCGGAAAACTGTTCACAATGATCCAGCATCAATGTGGATAAATGCCTACAGCCGAGGCCGTGAATTATCAATATCAAACGATTAAAACCGGCATAGTATTTAAGATGCCCCGTTATAAATCAACCAACAAACAGATATGAGCAAGACAATGAAGAGACCAACGGCGAAGAAGTCTGCAAGCAGAACGACCGCTGCAAAAGCTATGTCACAGGGAAGCGATGCCAAATCGATGTTGCACGAGTTTCTTGTTGACGAATTGAAGGATATCTATTGGGCGGAGAAGCATCTTACTAAAGCACTGCCTAAGATGGCCAAGGCCGCAAGTTCAGACGAGTTGCGCGAGGCTTTTGAAAATCACCTATCCCAAACAGAAGAACATGTTGCCCGTCTGGAGAAGGTGTTCGGGATGTTGGGTATGAAACCGATGGCTAAAAAGTGTGATGCCATGGCGGGGCTTGTGGAAGAAGGCAAGAGTATCATTGAAGATACGGAGGATGGAACATCCACGCGTGACGTGGGATTGATCATAGCTGCACAGAAGGTTGAGCACTATGAAATCGCAACCTACGGTGGATTGGCGCAGCTGGCCAAGACCCTGGGCTTGATTGATATTAAGGACATCCTGGGCCAAACGCTATCAGAAGAAAAAGAGACCGATGAATTGCTAACGGAGATTGCCGAAGACCACATCAACGTAGATGCTGCCGGCGAAGACGAGTAGGTAATCATTAAGTCACTTCAAGGGTACGCTCCTGTTGAAAAGAGAGCACGAAATCGGATTGTCTTAACAATCCGATTTTTTTTTGACCATACGAATCGTAATTTGGCTATGACCCAACCGCCCTCTCAGTATGGACAAAGGATTTGAACACATCATTGAAAGAGTAGAGAAATACATCAGTTACACGCTCATCACTGTGGGGCTGATCTTTGCCATTTATCAGTCGATAGAGCTCGTGTATCTCGTGTTCAAGAATCTTTATAGCTCCTTTATGAAAGGAGAATTTTTTGTCAGCCAGCATGGCATGCCGATCGCCGGGTTGTTCTTCAATATTCTCCTGTTGCTTGAGGTCCTGGAAACAGTGAAAACCTTCTCGAAGGGACACATTATCAAGATTAAGATCATACTCATCGTCGGCATTATCGCGGTAACCAGAAAGCTACTCATGGGAGACATGACCCACGCGGAACCGATGGAGGAGATTGCTGTGGGCGTGGTCATTCTCGCACTGGCGGTGGGTTATTTCCTAGTGAGCAAGGCGGCCAATGATGGCGGCAAGGAGGGCGCACAAAAAGACGAATAATTCATTCATCGTTAGCAATTCAATGGATGCCTAGAGTTTGCCATTGAACGAATTCCCTCTATGCTAAGGGTTTACCCTGATCCCTATACACCCCAGCCTTCATTAAATTTGTAGCCAATTTTTTGACGGCCGCATTGTCCGGAGAACTCAGTCTCATAGCGGCTCTCTGAACTCAGGGCCTTTCATGAAGCAGAAAATAAAACAATCACTGCGATTCGCTCGCGTGGTCATATACAAAGAGACACTCGTTGATTTCAACGAGCACCTATGGACGTTCATCGGCGCTTTCGTTGGTATCGGGTCCATTGGTCTTGTTCAAAGCTACTACCTGTCGGAAAGTGACAATCTCTTTCTGGTTGGCTCATTCGGCGCGACGTCGGTGTTGATCTATGGCGTAATCAATAGCCCGCTTGCGCAGCCGCGCAATGTTTTTGGTGGCCACCTGGTGAGCGCTATTGTGGGAACGACGGTAGCTTATTTTATACCAACCCTATGGCTGGCGGCAGCAGTTGCTGTGGCATTGTCTATTGTGGCGATGCAGGTTACAAAGACGCTTCACCCTCCCGGAGGGGCCACTGCGCTAATCGCAGTCATCGGATCCACCAAGATCAAAGCCCTGGGTTTCTTTTATGTCCTTAATCCGATAGCGAGCGGCGTAACGATCCTGTTGATCGTTGCCATGATCTTTAACAACATTACGCCATCGCGTCAATATCCAACCAACAAGCACTGGTATAAAGTCTGGCGACGTCGCTATCTGAAGAAGAAGCGACATCATCACCAACACCAATAACGTTTATTCGGTCCTCAGGGAATCGGTCGGGTTCGCCATCGCAGCTTTCACTGAATGAGTGCACACCGTGAGCATGGCAATTGCGATCGAAGTAAGCGCCGCGTACGAGAAAACGCGCCAGCCTAAAGTAATGTGGAAGGCGAAGTTTTCAAGCCATTGATTAAGGAACCAGGTCGCCAGCGGAATGGCTATTGCAATGGAAAGGGCGACGAGAATCAAAAAGTCACGCGACAACAATATCACGATAGTATTCACTGAAGCACCCAGAACCCGTCGTATTCCAATTTCCTTCGTTCTTTGCTGAGCGGAGAATGCTGAGAGTCCCCACAATCCCAGACACGAGATCAGAATGGCGATGGTAGCAAATATTCGGAAGAGCGAATACAGGTTTGATTCAGCCTTATAAAACGCATCGAGCTGATCATTCAGGAACTTGTATTCAAACACTCCTGTGGGATATACTTTGTTCCAAACCTCACCGATCTTCGATATGGTCGAGGGGAGATCAATGCCTGCAGATAGTTTGATACCCGCTTGACCAGCCTGCCGGTAGTTGATCATGATCAACGTTGGAGCTATTGCATCGTGTAAAGAATTGGTATTGAAGTCGGCCACTACGCCAACGATCTCTGCGTTTCCGCTATTCATACCGATCCAGAATTTTTTGTTCACCGCAGCTTCGTTTGACGGGAATCCAAGACCACGAACTGTCCTTTCATTTACAACCACCCGCATCACCTGTTGCTCCCTTGCCAATTTTTCAGAGGCATACGCTGTGTCCTGAGAAACCAGGAACCTGCCCGCCAGTAATTTGAATCCATACATTTTGCAGAAGTTGTCGTCGGCGAGCAGCATCGTGATGTGTTGCCGCCCAGGATCATCACCATTTGTAGGACTCATGATGGTTCCCCAGTGTCCATCATTGGATGGAGTAGCGGTGGCGAACGAAACGTCGACAACTCCCGGAATGTGTGAAATTTCATTCCTGAATACTTGCGCCTTGTCAGCACCAGGTATTGGGATGTTAAGGATATTTTCATGATCGAATCCGATCTCCCGGCCACGCATAAAACTCACTTGTTGAGCCATGGCGATTACCGAGATCAGCAGACCTGCTGATACTGCGAATTGAACAACGACGAGTGCTTTTCTAACCCACGATGAACCGTAGTTGCCCACACTGCCTGACGTTGCCTTCAGGGTAACAGCGGGATTGAACCTGGCGATAATGTATGCGGGATAGATTCCGGCAAGCAGCCCTGTTGCAAACACACCGGTTAGAATCCAGGCAAGCGTTAGGGGAGACTCGGGAATGGTAAACGTAATGTCCTTGTTCAGAATGTTGTTCACATAAGGGAGGGCGATCTGCGTGACACCAATTGCGAGTAGCCCGGCCGTGAAAGAAAGGATCCATGATTCGCGCAGAAACTGAGTGATGAGGTGGAATTGACTCGCTCCAACTGTTTTCAGCACGCCGACTTCCCGTGCCCTTGTAAGCGCCTGCGCCGTAGAAAGGTTGACGAAATTAATGCACGCGAGCGTCAGGACAGCCAGGGCAATTGATCCAAAGAACCAAAGCCAGCTTTTACTCACGGCCTTTACCCATTCGCTGCCACCGGAGTATCGTCCGTCAAAATGGATCAGGTTCAGCGGCTGGATATCGAAGGAACTGGATACCTGCTTTGATGGAGCATTCGCGTTTAGATGCTTCGCGGCAATCCGGTCGAGACTGGACTGAAGTGATTTCAAATCAAAACCAGGCGGTACCTTTACATAGGTTGAGGTGCCACTCACATAAGTCCATCCTTGTAGTCCATGTCCGAGATATTCTTCGTTTGCCGTGTACGATAGTATTACCGTTGCAGGAAGATGGGTGTTGGAAGGGATGTCTTCGATTACGCCCCCAACGGTGATGTTGAATTTGTTTTTGAAGAGAAAGGTTTTGCCTATCGGATTATCGGTGCCATAAAATTTCTTTGCTGCTGAGACGGTGAGAAGAGCGTGATAAGGTTTTGAAAGAACCTCCATCGGATCACCTTCCCGTGCCGTCAGATTAAAAATTTCGGGGAATGATGGATCAACGATCATCATCCGCTGCTCCTTAAATCGCTTTCCGGGTTCAACTTCAACAATGGCGATGGGTTCGTAAACCGGATGCGACAAGGCAACGGTCTCCAGACCCGTTACTTCCCTTCGAAGCTCGTCGGCCAGAGGCATCGGAGTTGAGAACGTCATGTCTGACCGTCCTACGTCTTTGAAAATGGAATTGATGCGGTAGATCCGCGAAGCGTCCTTTTGAGAGGAATCAAAGGTTAGTTCATAGTGAATGAAAAGACCGATCAGCAGGCAGACGCTGATACCCAGCGTGAGGCCGACAATGTGCAGCGTACTATTGAGTCGCTGACGAAGAAGGTGGCGAATGGCAAGGCGAAATCCTTTCATGGCAAGTGATGACTGATCGATAAACTATCCTGGATCCTACTGAATTTTCAAACAGCAAATAATTGTAGTCAACAATCAAACCACCATGTACTGGTTTCTAAAATCTGCGAATCTGAGTTCTGTAAGCCATCCTGGTATTATCACACCCGAACGAAAACGACCGGCGGTGTCCGTGAGCGATCGACAAACCACCGCTGCCTACCAGTCAAATAAACTTCCATTTCAAACACTTCGTAAACCATTGCACTGATGATAACTTGTTTAAATTGCGTGTGTCAGCAGTTCGAATATCAATTCAACTATTGACATTCAACCGGCATAAACACCCAATGGCCACAAGACGAAAATTTCTGCGCAATTCCATAGCAGCAGCAGCTGCTGTCTCCACCGCTTCGGCGTTTGTTCCAGTTAAAGGACTGGCGAATACTATAAAAGAGTTTAACATCAATCATAACAACATGCAACCAGAAGACACCATTGTTGGCCACGGCGGATTTAAATACAAGGTCGATAAAGGATGGGCCAAGCTTAGCGTCACTTCGAACCCACTCCTGAACTGCCATGAGATGGTGCAGGACCGAAAAGGACGTCTGATCATGTTGGGGGACTGTACCCGAAATAACATTCTGATATTTGACAAGTCTGGAAAGCTCCTTGATTTCTGGGGAAGCTCTTTTCCCGGAGGCCATGGTCTTTCCATTTCGCACGAGGGCGAGGAAGATTTTTTGTATATCACTGATTGCGGATACTTCCAGGATAAAACAGGAGGCTGGGGCAGTCAGGCGGGACAAGTTGTTAAGACGACCTTAGATGGCCGACTCGTATTTGCCATTGGCCATCCAAAGACGATAGGCATCTATAAAGATGATGAACCCTTCAGACCGACAGAAACAACGGTCGCTCCCAATGGGGATATATACGTTGCTGATGGTTATGGATCTGATTACATCATCCACTACGATAAGAACGGTAAATACATCCGTCATTTCGGAGGACGAAATAATGCGAATAAGGAACATAACCTTGTGAATGCGCATGGTGTTGCCGTTGATACGCGCGATGCTGCTAACCCTACGGTTATATGCACCTCACGCGAGGAAAACTGTTTCAAGGTTTATACACTTGACGGCAAGTTTATCAAGAGAATGGACATGCCTGGCATGTATGTGTGCCGGCCAGTCATCAACGGTAAAAATCTGTATGCAGGTGTGTGCTGGTCGAAGGATGCGGCGGGAAACAGGCAATCCGACACCGGATTTGTGACTATCCTGGATGAGAATAACAAGGTGGTGTCATGCCCGGGCGGCAACGAGCCCGTGTATAAGAACAACGTGCTGCAACCAGTAATGCAGTCAGCAGCCAGAGTATTCCGTCATGGCCACGATGTTTGTGTGGACGACGAGAAGAACGTCTACGTCTGCCAGTGGAATGCCAGCTATACCCCGCCGGTTAAGCTCACCAGAGTGTAAAAAAAGTGTGAGAGCGAAGAGGGTACTAATACGCAACCTTGGTTCCCACATCTTTCCTCGCTGCCTGTCTCCAACTGGCAGGTCAGGAGAGTGTCGCGCAGACACTTGTTTTCGGTCGGCCTATGCCGTGGCCAAAGTTTACTTTTACATTTTACATTCAGCGTTTTACATTTTGCGGTTCTAGTCTGCATTGACGTAGGCATACGCTCCTGATGCAGGTGATTGAACGAAAGTTTAACTAAAACTAAGGGGAAGCTTAGACCTCGAGTGCAGGATGAGTGCAGGACGAGTGTAGGATGAGTGTAGGATGAAGGAGCCGTAAGGGCGTCGCAACGAGTTGCGAGTTGTAACGCAAACCTATTGCAAGAGGCTCTTAAACACGTGTATCATCACGTAGGTAAGCGAGAAAGTACCGACCGTTGTATTGAATACCGCGTATGCTTTTAGCTTAAAATCAGCAGCTTCAGGGTATTTTGCCCATCGTGCCAGGCAGAAACTGCCTGCGGATATACCGATCAGAGCGATAGCTGTAATGAGGAGCTGATTAACGTCCATTGCGGGTTGAAGATTCCATCAAGATACGGAATTAAACCGAGGCGAGGGAATCTTCCTCCATTTTTTCCGAAAACCTTACCTGAGTCAAAAGCGGATTGTTTTGAATTGGCAGCAGGGTTAAAAAACATCGAAAATCGTTAAAAGATTTTTTAACCTAAGGCCCCCATGATTACCAATTTTACTTTTATCCCGACTGACGACGTTCAGGCCCCCAGCCGCAGAGGTCAATGGATGTGCGTGCACTGCTGCCACTTCGTAGAGTTTAGTGCTGAAGGCTTCGGACGCCACATTAAAACATGTGTAGCGTTCCGGCAATTCGAAGAGTCGCGCACCAACTTTATTTATAAAACAGATCTGCCGGTAGCACCGCTCTTGCTATTTCAATAGTCGTTAGTCCTGAGTCCTTTGTCCTGAGTTGTTTTTAGTACTGAGAGTACTTGTTCAGCATGCTATAGTGGATGTTTGCTGACGCATTTCCATTGTTAGTAAGAAGATTTAACAATTAGTCCGGCAGGATCATGGTGAATCGCGCACCGATGCCCGGTTCTCCATTGGCGTAGATGCGTCCGCCGTGGTTCTCCACTATTTTCCGGCACATAGCCAGACCGATGCCCGTGCCTTCGTATTCTGACTTGGAGTGTAACCTCTGAAAAATATCGAAGATCTGCGAGGCGTTTGCCTGGCTGAATCCGATACCATTATCTGATATCGAAATCTTATAATACGCGGCCGCTTCTTTCAAGTCCGGATCAAAACCCAGCTGAGCACGTGTTAATTTCTCAGCAATGATTCGGATACGTACCGCTACGTCGGGTTTCGCAAACTTTAGTGCGTTTGAGATCAGGTTTCCAAACAATTGACTCATCTGTACGGGAATTGCCTGGATCTCGGGAAGGGGATCGCTTTCAATGGTCGCCCGCTTTTGTTCGATCATCAATTCGAATTCATTGCTGACCTCCTCAACAATCCTGCTCAGGCAAACATTTTCAAGCTGATGATTAAACTTTGAAAGCTGCGAGATACTGAGAACGTCTCTGATCAGAGCCAGCATACGTGAAGCCGACGTCTCAATTTTCTCGAGATAGGATTTTGTTCTCGGATCTACTTTGTCGGCGAGCGACTTGTTGATCATCCCTATGAATGTACTGATCTTCCTCGCAGGTTCCTGAAGATCATGAGATGCGATGTAGGCAAACTGCGATAGTTCAGCATTTGATTTCTGAAGATCGCGGGTTCGCTCTGCCACTACTTCTTCAATTTTTTGACGGGCCAACTCCTGCTCTCTCACGATCTGTAATTTTGCCTGATTAAGGTCCGTGACATCGGCTGCGGTATTCATAACGCCGTAAACATTGCCGTTTTTGTCATACAGCGGGGTGAAGCTATAATTGAAATAGTATGTGCCCAGTTTCCCATCGACCACCAGATCAACTCTTTGATTACGGGCATGAAAAGGTTCTCCGGTCATAAATACCCGGTCTAGCAGCGGGAAGATATCCTGTGATTCCAGTTCCGGCAGCGCTTCATAGTAAGTCTTGCCTACCTGTCCGGGCCCTTTACCCCATACGTCGATGATCGCCTGATTCATCATCGTGATCCTCATCTCCCTGCCCACGTAAATTCCTATTGGAAATGGAGCGCTTTCGATAATAGACCTGATCTGGTGTTCGCTTTCTTCAAGTTGTTTCCTCACCAGAATTTCTTCGGTCACTTCGGAAGCGACAACCATGACGCCCAGTATGGTGCCATCCGCTTCACGGAATGCTTCATAAACAAAGTGCACATAGGATGTAGCAGTGCCTCCGTTTCTGAAGAGCGTAACGGGCGCGCCATACGCAGTATACGTTTTCCCTGTTTTATAGACATTTTTCAAAAGGTCCTCAAAGCCTTCATACTTGGCATCGATCAGAACATCGAATACAGGTTTGCCCATGAATTCTTCGCGTGGTTTTCCCCACAATTCAAACATCTTGTCGTTGGCAATCTCAACAAAGTGCTGAGGACCCATCAGGATACACATGGCTACGGGAGCTTGCCTGATAATGCTCAACAGGTTTGATTCACGCGCCAGCAGTAACTTCTTGTTTCGCTCAAGCTCCTGTAGCGTTCTTACTTTGCTGGTTGTCTCGTTACATACTACGAGGACTCCGTCGATCGATCCACTTTCACCAATTACCGAACTATAGGAGAAGGTCCAGTAGACTTCTTCGAGCTGGCCGTTGCGGTAAATTGGAATCAGCTGATCTTCAAGAAAGAAAGACTTGTTAGTGGTGCGTACCTGGTTGATCAGCGGATAAATAACTTCCCAGATCTCAGGCCAGCATTCCGCTGCCCGTTGCCCTAACGCCGTTGGATGCTTTCCATTCTCACCAAGACTCGGGCGGTATGCATCATTATAAAATTGAATCAATTCATCGCCCCACCACAAAAACATGGGAAATTCGGAGTGCAATATCACTCCAACTATGGCCTTTAATGTCTGAGGCCATTGCTCAACAGGACCTAATGGCGTGCCTGACCAATCGTACGCTCGTGTCAGCGCTCCCATCTCACCGCCCCCTTCAAGAAACTGGTGCTTCATCTTGCTCGTCGTGGTCACCATGCGGTCTATTTTTTTACGAATTTCTCAACGTCGCTAAAGAAATCTTTCAGGACCGACTCCCATGATTGAAGCAGGTCAGGCTTAGTTATAAAATGGCGGGCTCCCAGGTTCAGGGTCTCCCTGATAGTTTGTGTATCGCCGCTGGTGCTGAGGATTACCACTGGAATATCTAACAGATGCTTGTGATTGCGAATCTCAGCGAGAAACTGCCTGCCATTCATAAGCGGCATGTTGAGGTCCAGAAAGATGAGGTCCGGTCGTGTTTCGGACGAGTTTAATTTGTCGAGCGCGATCTTTCCATTGGTTGCGGTATCGCATACCATATCGGGAAGAATCTCATCCATAACCTGAAGAAAAAACTCGCGGTCGTCCTCATCATCGTCGATGAGCATTAAATGACTGTACCTGGGACTCACAATTCGAAAGGTAACTGAAAATCGGTCGTGCGCCGTGCAAATGCGTTGCAGATTTTGAAAAGGCGCTTTTGAAATCTCCGTTCGGCCCAGCACCAACTTCTGTTCAACCGATCGAAGTATCGACAATTGCCAACCTCCGGCCATTCGAAAAAAAACCGATTTCGCCCAGAACATGAGCTGCGGATAACACTATCTTTCCCGCTTGACCTATACTGTATGAAGATTTCTTTTATTCCCGCGGCAGTTATTCTGCTTGCCGCGACCGCCTGCAAGAAACAGGAGACAATTCACGACACCTTCGCCCGTATCGATAGCGAGGTGCAAAATAATTTTAAGGCCTACTCCACCCTGGAAGAAGCGACCTCGACAATTGGTCACCGGTTGACGGGCTCGGAAAACGGAAAGAAGGCGGAAGAATACACCTTCAATAAGTTTAAGGAGTATGGCTTTGATGATGTTGCCTATCAGGATTTTGAAGTCATAGCCTGGTCACGCGGAACAATATCCGTGCAGATCGATGGTGACTCCGTACCCGCTGTTACGCTAGGTCATTCGCCTGTAAAGGCAGAGATAACCGGTGAACTAGTTGACATGGGAAGTGGACTCGAATCAGATTACACTGACAAGCCAGACGCTGTAAAAGGGAAGATTGCTTTCTTCTATATAGGCATATTGCCTGGCAGCCCGGCCGGTTCGCGCAACCTTCATCGAAGTGAAAAGACGGCAATTGCTATCCGTCACGGAGCCATTGGCGTAATCATCTATAACCAGGTCGACGGTGGTATAATGTTTACGGGTACTGCATCAGTCACGGGAGATTTGCTGAATATACCCGCCATCTGCATTCCGAAAGAACAGGGATTCAAAATCAAGGACAAGCTGAAGACGAAGAAAGTGTCTGCGCATATTGCAATGACTAATCACAGCGATCCGATCAAGGCACGCAACGTGGTGGCTACGATTAAAGGCACAGAGTTACCTGATGAAAAAATCCTTATTGGGGGCCACCTTGACTCATGGGATTTGGCTACAGGAGCAATCGACAATGGCATTGGTTCATTTGCAGTGCTTGACATTGCACGCGCATTCAAAGCCAATAACCTGCAGCCTAAGCGCACTGTGCAGTTTATTATGTTCATGGGAGAGGAGCAGGGCCTGCTGGGTTCGACATACATGGTTGAGCGGGCGATCAAAGACGGCTCTATCGAAAATATCCGCTACATGATGAATCTTGACATGACGGGCAATCCGATAGGCATCAATGCAGGAGGTCAACTCGACGACTCTACATTTTTCAAAAATCTCGGAGCAGAGATCAGCCGCATCGACACGGTATTCAAAAACAAGATTACTGATGAATCGGGATTGCACAGCGATCACCAGCCCTTCATGCTTGAAGGTGTTCCCGTACTTGACCTCAATGGAAATCTCGATCGTGCGATCTATGGCTGTTACCATGCTAACTGCGATGATTTCAAACTGGTGAACAAACAGCATCTGATGAATACTTCGCGATTCGGCACGATGATACTCTATGGACTGGCAAACGCCGATAAGCTGCCGGCATCAAAGATGGATTCAGAAACTACAAGGAAGTTTATGATTGACAATCATCTTGAAGAGCCACTTCGCCTCGCCGGCGACTGGAAGTGGGAATAAACTTGGTTGATCTAAGCAGTTAAAGCATTGATAAGACTGCACCGAAACAAAAGAGAGACTCCAGAGATGGGGTCTCTCTTTGTTTTTAATAAACCTGGTGAACCTTCTTAGTATAGGAACTGATCAGGATAAGAACTAAGCCAATCACGATCGATACATCGGCAAAATTGAAGATGCCTGTTTGAAAATTTCCATATCTCAGATGCAGGAAGTCAGTGACCGAACCGTAGAATAGCCGATCGATAATGTTTCCCAAACCACCACCGACGAGAAAACAGATACCGGCCGCCCGAAGATAAGTGATGCGATCGTTGAGGACGAGGTAGAGCACGGCGATCGCCAACGCAAGCAAGGGAAAGAATGCCAGAAGAATAGTCTTCAACTGTTGTGGTAGTCCGTTTCCAAGACTGAGGAAAGCGCCGGTGTTTTCGACTTTGGTTAAAGTGAGATGACCTTTTACAAGCGGGATTTCTTCATTTACTGCAATGCGTTTGCGTACGATATGCTTCGATAGCTGATCGCACCCAAAATTGCACAGCAGGATCACCGCAATCAGCAATAACCTCGACAACCTTGATGCTTTCATATTACTCCTAATTGATTTCTACTGAATGCTACTGCTCGTTTGATGAAGTTAGCTATTTATCCCGTAATAAACGACTGTTATAGAAGTTGTCCCCGCGCACATCATTTTCATCCACGTTCAATTATCCGGCAGGTGGCAAAATGGACAATAACCATTACCTTCAACGTTTGAAACGATAACCCCATGAATCTAAATATCGATGCAGTAAAGGAAAATACATTCGACGCTATTGTTGTCGGAAGTGGTATCAGTGGAGGCTGGGCGGCAAAAGAGCTTACGGAAAAAGGGCTTAAGACCCTCGTACTGGAGCGAGGCCGTGAAGTGGAGCACCTGCGCGACTATCCAACGATGATGAAAAATCCGTGGGAGTTACCTCATGGTGGTCGGGTCACGCCAGAAGAGTTGAAGTTCTATCCGGTGCAATCACGAACAAACTGGATCAATCAGGGAAACAAACATTGGTGGGTGAATGATGTCGACAATCCTTACACAGAAGTCAAGCCGTTTGATTGGATCAGGGGGATATCACACAGGAGGTCGATCCCTGATGTGGGGTAAACAAACTTATCGCCTCTCAGATCTCGACTTCGAGGCCAATAAGAAGGAAGGAGTAGGTGTCGACTGGCCCATCCGTTATGCTGATCTCGCACCATGGTATGATTATGTAGAAACGTTCATCGGTGTTAGTGGCCGGGCAGAAGGACTGGCACATCTTCCTGATGGAAAGTTTCTCCCGCCGATGGAGCTTAACTGTGTGGAGGAGGTACTACGTGATCGCCTTTCCGAAAAGTTTGGACGTAAACTTACCATTGGACGCGTTGCCCATCTAACGGCACCCCTACCTCATGATCCGAGTCGTGGCGTTTGTCAGTCGAGAAATCTTTGTGATCGCGGATGTCCATACGGGGCATATTTTAGTAGTAATGCCAGCACACTTCCCTGGGCTAAGAAAACTGGTAACCTGACGATGAAGTCCAATGCTATCGTTCATTCAGTACTATACGACGAAGCGAAAGGAAAGGCAGTTGGGGTGAAAGTACTTGATGCAGAAACAAAACAGGAGACGGACTATTTTGCAAAGGTAGTATTCCTTAATGCGTCATCATTAGGTAGTACTTTCATTCTGCTCAACTCAACGTCATCGAGATTCCCCAACGGTATGGGTAATGGCAGTGATCAATTGGGCCGCAACCTTATGGATCATCAGTATCGCACGGGAGCTGAAGCCGAAGTGGAAGGTTTCGAAGACAAATATTATGTCGGTCGCCGCCCTAATGGTATTTATATTCCACGATTCAGAAATATTGGTAACGATAAACGCACAGACTTTATCCGCGGCTTTGGATATCAGGGAAGCGCCAGTCGCGAAAGCTGGTCGCGTGGCGTTGCTGAAATGTCGTTCGGAGAAGAGTTGAAGAAGGAACTTATGGAGCCAGGACCATGGCGCATCGGTATCACAGGTTTTGGTGAATGCTTGCCTTACTCCGATAACCGTGTGACATTGAATAAAGAAAAGACTGACAAGTATGGATTACCAACTTTGTCAATAGATGCAGAGTGGAAGGCCAACGAAAAGGCCATGCGCGTGGATATGCGTGAGTCGGCAGCTGAAATGCTGGAAGGTGCAGGCTTCAAGAACGTAAGAACGTACGATGCTCCGGACAACATTGGTCTTGGCATTCACGAAATGGGTACGGCACGCATGGGAAGAGATCCAAAGACTTCGGTGCTAAACAAGTGGAATCAGCTGCACGAAGTATCTAATGTATTTGTAACTGATGGCGCGGCCATGACATCATCTGCGTGTCAGAATCCGTCGCTCACCTACATGGCCATGACAGCACGCGCGGTTGATTATGCTGTGCGTGAGCAAAAGAAAGGAAACATCTGAGCAATTAAGAATTAAGAATTAAGAGTTAAAAGTTAAGAGTTAGGAATTCAATTCTGTAGGCTATTAAAGATTTTCAGAAATATGAACAGACGAGAAGCTATTCAACGGACGGCCATGATGCTGGGGTATGCCGTGACAGGTCCGGCCATGGTAGGTGTACTCAATGGTTGCAAGGCATCACCTGAACTTCCGTTCAAGCCCTCTTATTTAACGGCAGATCAGGCTCAACTCGTCGTGGCGCTCTGCGACGTGATCATGCCTAAGACCGATACACCGGGTGCTGTGGAGGCCGGCGTACCTCAGTTCATTGATGACATGTTACTGTCCGTCTACACGCAGGCCGACAAGGATCGCGTTGCTAAAGGACTCGCAGCTTTTGACGAAGAATCAAAATCCGCCTACGGAGATGCATTTGCATCTGCTAAGAAGGAGGATCAGATCGGCCTGGTGAAGAAACATCATGAAGCACTGGCAGGCAAGCAGGGAGACAGTTCAGCTGGGTGGTGGCGTGCGAGCGGCGGCGGGGACAAACCCTTTATCATTGAAATGAAAGAGCTGATACTCCTCGGTTTCTTTACGAGTCAGCCAGGCGCGACTCAGGTCCTTCAGTACAACCAGGCGCCAGGACCTTATAAAGGCTGCGTACCACTCACAGAAGTTGGTAAGACCTGGGCAACCTAAAATATTTCCCTTCAAGTTTCGTTTCATAAGGAACGGGGGTTCCTGATGGGACAATCAATTTTTATAAAAGCAGCGTTAACGTTTTCTCTGATCTCTGTGTTCGTACACGGACGTGCTCAGGATCATTGGGATGCGTATGTAGCCCGATATCAGGCGGGGCTTGGATCAGTAGTCCTTAACATGGATATCGATAAGCAAAGGTATCCAGGCTTGTCATTCCTGGTGATCACCGGAGTAGATTGTAAAGATTGCACAGGAGATGGTTTCCCCGTCCATCGTGAATTCAAACGACTGTATCGATTGTCTGATGTTGTTAACCGACAACTGATGAAGGTTCTGTCGTTGCCATCAACTCATGCAGAATCACAACCAATGGAGCACCTGCCCGATGCGGAAGCCAATCGAACACCAGTAGTGCTCGCAGGAAGTTTTACTCATCGGTGTCAGCGACTCGATTATATATACGTGACAGATACCGTTAGCATTCGTACGACATTGGAGAATGCATATCACAAATTCGGTAAGGGCTACACCTATCACATTCAAATGATGAAAGACCCAGAATGGGACGTACACAGAATGTTTCTCTATCCGAATGAATCGCTGAGGATTTTCATGATGAATAACCGGGCAATTACGAGCATGGAAGAAGCAGGTGACGCCCTGAGTCGTCCCAGATTCGTTGAACACCTGATTTATTTCGATACAATTGAGGATCGCGAATTGTTTATACGCTATATTGGCAGGATGAAATACGATATCAAGGATGAGCGCGATATGCTTCGCGACAGCCTCCGATATCAAGTGCGCCTGGCGAGGTTTGGAACGGTGAGTCTGGAAGAAATGAATGAACAAACTACCTATCTCAGCACTAAAGCCAGGGATTTCAACGGAGTTTACAAAGGATGGGACACGAAGCTCGTAGGAACGAAACAACAGTTTCGCCTTCTGCATAATCCCATTGCCGCACCCACTAATACAGCAAAATAGTTATTCATATATAAACCATTTTGGCGCCAATCCAGTTAAAGTATTTAGGAACGATCCTTGCAACACCCACATACGTTCCGCGCCAACAAACGGCCAAGCAACTATAGTTTTTTCTTTAATCAAGCAACCATTTAGTATTTATCATGATTCTTTTTGAAATCGGATCGAAGTGCCTCATTGATGGCAAGACCGAAGCAGTTATCCTGAAGTCATTCAACAAAGCCCAAACAAAGTTCATCATCGAGATTCCTGGCACCAGCGTTCAGATAGTTGAGCGCGAGCGCATTTCGCCAATCCCGGCAGCAGCAGCGCCAGTTCCCGCGGTGTAACTTTAGGGCAGCTCAGCTGCATATCACAGGCAGACATTCAATTGTCTGCTTGGTAATACCTTATTCTGTTCTGTTTACGGATAAGCGGCAGTGTTGTCGCTATTCATTTGGCAGGCTCGTCATTCCAATGATGAAGAGACAGCTGAATGAGTTAGAACACTATACTCGATGTATTGGTGTGCCTCTGCATTCGTGTATCACAGAAGTCGTTTATCATCCGGCAAAATTTATTCAGGCGTCTATGCGTGGATAGCATGAAGACCTTCGGACTTTCATAGGTGCTAATCATTGCATCAACGTGTGCCCGGTAATTCGTCTATCAGTCACGGAATCATTTATCAGAAGTGTGGAGGAACGTTGCTGCTCCACAATGTTGTAGACTTAATTCTACCTACTACACGGATGGATATACCTCAGCTGACTTTCAGGGTCACACTAATTTGGGTTATCTTTCTTCATGGCTACTCCAGTTACGATCGATGACATGCTATCGACGCTACCAAAGCAGGAGCGAGTCATGGTTGATCGGCTGAGAAGTCTCGTCATTGAATGCCTACCGAAGGCAACAGAGAAGGAGTTCTATGGGTTGGGCATTCCTTTCTATAGACACCACAGACTCATCTGTTACATATGGCCATCATCCGTATTATGGGAAACAGACAAACCTGACCCGGCAAAAAAAGGAGTTGTCACACTTGGTTTTTGCCAGGGATACATGATGTCTAACGATGAGGGTTTCCTGCTGGCCGAAGGAAGAAAACAGGTTTACGTGATGTACTTCCGCAAGCTCTCGGAGATCGACGACAATATCATACGAGGTCTTCTGTATGAAGCAGGTTTGATCGATGATGCCTTTGGCGCAGCAAAGCGAAAATCAAAAACAGCGAAACGTAAAAAGAGTTAGTGAACGGTTGATGCAATCACATTTCTTGTGAGGATAGATAAGCTATCCTGAAAGCGTGATTGAATGACGAAATCGGCAAAGATCGTCCCTTTCGTTCGTTCCGCGAACACACCTGCCAGCTGACCATTTGCATATAGGAACAACTGAGAGAAGATATTGACAACAAAATCAGCGGAATAGTGATTGGAGAGCTTGTATGGCATTGGAAACTCAAGCAGATATTTTGAAGACACTACGAGTTCACACACCTTGCCGCGTCTATAGGCTTGCGTTTCGACTTTGATGTCGACCAAGTGCCTGATGTTGTCTTTTTCAGATGTCACATTTGGCGCGAACCGCGTAGAGAACCTGTTCTCAAGGTCCTGAGTATACGAATGATCACGGATCTCAAATTGATCAATAGAAAATCCTTCAATCTTTATGGCGCAATCGATCTTCATTTTGTTTGATTATTTAATGTGATCGATAAATGCGATAATACATTCAATTGCAGTTGAAATGTATTGACGTCAGCACGTTGAAAACAGTAAGCAGGCGCGTTCATAATCAGAGAGTCTTATATGATAGCAAAAAATGCAAAGACAAATCTAATAAAAAACCAGCTGCTAATTGGAAATTCTCCTTTGCGAATATTCATATCATCTGTTTGCAACAGCTATTCGCTGGTAGAAACATTCGTTTCAGTGCCAATTAAGGAAAACTGTGGAATGTTATGGACATCATTTCAGCCGGTTGTGATAGCGCGCCGCCCTCATCTCCTGCACCTTGAGTTTGTCGCGCAACACATAGCGCAATAGATATATCCATGTGGGCACGCGTCTTCTAAAGAGCAGATCGTTAAGCAGCGGTTCGATCTTCTGTTTACCGAAGATCAGGAATGCCTCCTCACGACTTGTGAACCTTCCTCGTGTCCTTTCGGTCCTTTCGAACGATTCCTTCCATGCCACTATGTTCATTGAGAATTTCTCCTCGAGAAGATTCCACACTTTGTCGAAGTCTTCTGTTGTGAGCACCTCTCTTATGTATAACGTGTCGAGCGATTCGCGATACATCAGAATAGTTCAGTTTGATTGCTGTCGTTCTTATTGGATGACTTAGATGCAGGCTTTTTCGCTGGCTCTGACTTTTCAGACGCAGCGGGCGAACCATTATCGGCTGCAATAACTTCGGGATAAGACTCAGGTTCTAATACACGTGGTACATCGGTCTCCTCTTTCTTGTTGGTGATCAACTTGCTGATGGTATGTCCTTCCATCACGGTTGCATTCACCGGTTGACAAAGTGCGAGCACATCCTCCTCTGTCAAGGACGGATTCAGCCAGTCCTGTTCATATTCGCGGGGTATAATTACTGGCATTCGCTTCTTGCTATTATGGATCTTTTCCATCAGCGTATTTGCGCGTGTTGTCAGAACTGTGTACGAATGAAAGCGCTGGTCAGTGGTTCGATCGCGAAATGTTGAATACAACCCGGCAATTGAAAATACCTTTTGTCCCGGCAAGGTGATATAGTACGGTACTTTGGACTTCCCTTTCTCATCCATCCATCGCCACTCGAAAAATCCAGAACAGGGAATCAGGCATCTCTTACCTTCTTTCGCTGCATCACGGAATGCGGGCTTGTCGTACATCTCTTCGCTGATACAATTCAGCGTCTGTACGCGAAGCTTCAGTCCGGCGTCCAATCCTTTTGTCCACCAGGGAATAAGTCCCCAGTTAAATGGCAGTAACTCGCCTTTGTGTTCCGAAGTGACGATCGGCGATGGGAGAAAATCGAACCCGTTTTCGTGGTAATGGGTCTGATATAACTCGGCCATCAGGTCGGTGTAGGATGCGGAATAGTATTCTGCGAGGTAGTCGATACTGTTGGTTTGTGACTTATGATAGCACATAGTTTCCTGTTATTGCTTTTGACAATATAAAACAATAATCGAGCGGGTTGTTATCTCGCTGACGCTGTTAAAATGCCTTTTAAACCGGCCCGTTTTGGCCCTTTGTCAACTAGTGTCAATTGTTAAGATAAAACTAATATTTTTAGTACAAATGCTTTTAGTGAATGACTAATAATATTAGATTTGTCTTACAAACATCAAGCGAAACTATGGCTATGACAATAAGCATTGAGCAGGTCAAAACATCGAATTTGGCCAGGTTTTACCCTGTGGAAGACACTTTTCTGAAAGGATGGTTTAAGAATGTAGTGTCTGCTTTTGAAACCTATGGCAAGATGGAGTTGTCGCGGTTCGAAAACCAGGCGATCAACTACGAGTTTTTACAATCTGAAGATTACGTAAACAGAATAGATTTTACCGGAAACGGCGGGGCAATACTTACGACACGACAGATGGTTGTTGAGTACCGCCGTTCGCGAGGTGCTTTTTCGGGCAATGAAATTGTTGTGCTGATGAAGCGACATCGATTCAGCAGTAAAAAACCAGTGGCATGAAATTAAGGTGGCATTACTATGTCGATCAGAAGCGAAAGAGTGCCCCGTTCATTAATACCTCCGCAGCTAAAACTTTTTGATGCATCCGACATCGATAAGTTCTTCAGGTATGCTGAGAAGACTTTTCATTTGTCACCGAAGTGGTATAGCACGTATCGCCGCGAACGCGACAAAACTTTACATGGGGCAAATGAGGTAGAGTTTTTTTTCGCATTCGTGACAAAACATATCGAACCTATGCTGAAGCAACTACTTGCGCGAACGGACATGGTCACCTATGCGCTATGCCAGTATCTTATCCGTGAAAAGATCGCGATGGCATCGAGGAGTGAACGGGAGATACGCGACTTCTACAAGCATAAATAGAGGCAGAGACTGGTAGACCGTTTTTTATCTTGACGCAGATAATTGCTGCTGCTATTTTGCGCCTTTCAAAATATTGAACGGATATGGAAGGCATTCACGGGAACAAGTCAGTAAAATCAGATGCTGGGCAGTCATCGATGGCGAAGGAACGGGTCATTTTCGCTGCCGGTTCAGGGATCAATAGTAAGGTGTATATCCGTTATATCGCAAAGATGACGGGGAAGGTGAACCCGAAAATCTGCCATGTGCCGACTGCTACTGGCGACAATCCTAACACTATTCTCAATTGGTACGCCAACTGTGAAGACTTAGAAGTCAGGCCCTACGTGATGAGAACGTTCATCAATTCGCTTTACACGCCGCAATCGTTCGAGGAACAATTGTTAAGCATGGATGCAGTGATCGTAGGTGGGGGCAATACACTTAATATGATTGCGATATGGCGTGCACACGGAATCGACCTTGCGCTTCGTAAAGCATACGATGCTGGTATAGTTATGGCAGGAGGTAGCGCCGGCTCGTTGTGCTGGTTTAACGAAGGTTCAACCGATTCCAGACCAAAAGAACTTACCGTTGTACAGGGTCTTGGGTTTCTGGACTTCAGTCACTCGCCACACTATTTAAGAGAGTCCGGACGCAGACCATTATACCAACAGCTGATTAAGAATAAGACAATCGGCCCAGGCTATGCATGTGATGAT
Source organism: Chryseolinea sp. (assembly GCA_049840655.1). Classification (GTDB taxonomy): domain Bacteria; phylum Bacteroidota; class Bacteroidia; order Cytophagales; family Cyclobacteriaceae; genus Chryseolinea. The sequence continues at coordinate 191,923 of JASGJX010000009.1, read as the reverse complement.
GAAGCAGCGATGATCTTTGTTAATGGCCGGTTGAGGAACGCTATTTCACTGAATGCCGAGAACCATTGCTATTACGTTAGCCTGGATGGCGAAAAAATTTCGGAACAACGTATTGAGGCGGAAATTGTCTCGTAGGGAGATAAATCATTGTGTTATTTTGGAGAGAGGGTTCAAATTGCGTCAATGAATCTCTGATCATCCATCTTTTCATTCAGATACGCCTCAACTCAACCCCTGCTGTTGAGATGTGCAGGTAGACGTCTACAGGCAGAGATCCGCAACTCGTCAATTTATGTTTGCACAATAAGAATCATTGAAGAATCTTCGCAGTTCGGTTAAAATCAACAAACTCCCCGAATGCGTATGAGAGCGATTTTGTTCCTGCTGTTCATTACTACCGAGTTGTTTGCTCAGACTGAAGAACTGGATTCCCTTCAACAGGAATTAGCGATGGCGCCAACGGTTGAAGACAGGATTGAGCTGATCAACAAATTGTCGTTGTCGTATTCGACCCTCTCACTCACCAAATCCGAACAGCTAGCTAAGGAAGCGTTATCGCTGGCGCAACCGATTGGGTACGGTAAGGGAATTGCATCAAGTTATAACACCCTCGGCATTTGTTCGTCAATACGCGGCAACTACAGCGAAGGGCTGGACTACTTTATGCAGGCATTGCGTATTCGTGAAGGGTTGTCTGATCAGGAGGCGATTGCCAATACTACATCCAACATCGCACGGGTATTTTCTTATCAGCATGACTACGACCGCGCCCTCGAGTATGCGTTGAAGGCGATGGATGCTAAGCGAAAGATCAACAGTCCGGTTCAGTTGGGGTTAGGGTATATAAACATCGGCAGCATCTACATGAACAAGAAGAACTACGCGCTTGCGTTAACCATGTTCTCGACTGCTCACGATTTGTTTGAAGCAAAAAAGATGACTGTCGAGCAGGGCTGGGCCCTTGTGGAGATTGCTCGTGTTTATGATGCACTCGAAAACTATCCGGAGGCGCTAGCCACGGCGATGCGCGCGAAAGAAAAGTTGAATTTGACTGCCGACGTATTTACTGCCGGTGAATTGTTCAGACTGATTGGGGCGATCTACCATCACACGGGTAATCGGGTTGAGGCCAGCAAATATCTTCACAGGGCCATTGCGATGTCTGATGACAACGACGATAGCAACGGACGGATTATGGCGAGACGGCAGTTGGCAGATACTTACAAGGATGCCGGTATCCTCGACTCTGCATTGTATTATCAGGAACAGTGTGTATCGCTGAACGCGGAGATATTCAATACAGAGAAAGCGCGCCAGATGGCAACGCTCGAAAAAGTATATCAAACTGAAAGCAAAGATCGCGAGCTGCGCGAAAAGAATGATAAGCTACGTTTTCAGGCTACCGTTATATCGATCATCAGTGTGTTGATGATCGTGCTGGCTGTACTTGGATATATCAGCTACCATTATTATCGCGATAAGCGAAAGGCAGCGAAAGAACTTGAAAAGCTCAACGACGAAATTTCAAACAAGCACGTTGAGATCCTCGTACAGACTGAACAGTTAGAGAAGGCAAACGAAGAGGTTCGACGAATCAACGAATCACTGGAACAGGAAGTACAGCATCGCTCGGAAAGAATAAGGCAACAAAACCAGATGCTGATTGAATACGCTTATTTTAACGCCCATAACGTCCGTGGTCCGCTGGCTCGCATTCTTGGTCTGGCAGGACTTATGGAGTCTGAGCCATCGGTCGAACTCGTTAAGGAGTATAACGTGAGGATACACCAGTCAGCGCTGGAGCTTGATAAAGTTGTGCGTGAGATCAATAACAAACTCCAGTACGAACACTAGTCCCGATTCGTCGGTTTTGCAATCTTGAGTACGCATTGCATCTTGAGTCCGCATGGAGTCATGCGCAGGAGTGCAGATCAGTGTCAAGCAACCACCAGTAACACCAATAAGGCAAGCGTCTGATTCAACGTTTGCATCCACCTTCATTCAAATTCCGTATACTTACTTCGTCGGATTCGCGCCCGGGAAAACAAACTAAGCGCGCCGATTCAATGAAGCATTTCACATTGTGACTATTGAGATCATAGCCTATGCCTTACGATATTGAACTTGCAGATCGCGTTCGCCTGTATCTTGGAGAAGTGCCACGTTTAAAAATCACCGAGAAGACCATGTTTCGCGGACTTGCGTTTTTGGTGAACGGCAAGATGTGTGTCAATATCAGTGGTAATAATCTCATGTGCAGGATTGATCCCGAACGTCATGATGAGGTCTCCAAACGAAAAGGATTCATGCCTATGATAATGAAGGGCAGGGAGATGAACGGATACTGTTACGTAAGTCCGGAAGGCTTTAAGCTGAAAAGGGATTTTGAATACTGGATGCAATTGTGCCTCGAATTTAATCCCAGCGCAAAGGCATCAAAGAAAAGCAAGTCGTCAAAGAATAACGAGTTGTCAAGGAAGACAAAGTCTTAGCAACACAGGAATTGCCTGTTCCGCTTAAGTGGTGGCTTTACTTAATAACATTCCCACTCGTTACCAGCTGTTTGTACTCTGGTAATATCTTTTCGTAAAGCGCTTCATCCACCTTCTTCAGTGAATTAAGCATGGAACCTATTCCCGAATCCTTTACCGAAACACGGCGCTCACGGATATCGGTCATCTTCGATTTGATAGTAATTTCTAATTTTCTCAGTTCGCGTTCTGTCATGGCTATTTGATTTCAGTTGCCAAAAAAACCAACACCGTGTGCCATCAATCCTGCGAGTAATGGCATAATCACCAGCAAGGCTAACTCGATACGCACCATCATCACGACGCGGCTGGGTACATCAACAGTCTCGTCAGGGTTGCCTTTTCTGTTTTTGGTGAAGAACACTGTCGGTACAATCGACGACAATCCAATTAATATGAATACGGTAAGTTTGGTATGAAAGATCCAGTTTTTGGAATAGAACACCGCAGGCTTGCCTATGCTGCCGAGCCAAAGGGTTAGTCCGGCGGCGACAAGCGTGAGGGCGGCAATCCCATAGACAGCGTCAATAGATGCCAGGCGAGCAATCTCTCTTCGGGTCATCGACTTTTTCAGAAGCAGGTGTTCAGACGACAACGAACCGACAATGGCAAAAATGCAGAGGAAATGAACGTACCGAAGGAAGATCTCAAACGTCATAAGCAAAGTGTTACCCGATTCGGAAAGATGGCGCCGATTTGAAACAGTTTCAAGTGAAATCGGTGAAATGATTTGTCTCATTAATAGGCACGTTTGCTGCCTGATGTATGTTGAGTCATGAAATGCATTCCTTAATTTTCTAAACTGAATTATGAAAAAACCAGAAGTATGGATGCGGGGTCCGGTGCCGGAAGTACCGGCTATACTGCAGCCTGCAGCCCACGCGCTCTTGCAGTCCGTTGAGGAGGTTGAAACAATCGTACAGGACTTTGATGATAAACTATTGTGGTCGAAGCCTGCGGGTATGGCATCCGTTGGATTTCATCTGAAGCACCTCTGTGGTGTGGTCGACAGGTTATTCACATATGCGCGAGGCGCCTCACTCACACCCCAGCAATTGGAGTATCTGGAGCGCGAAGGTATTCCGGGTGATGAACCATCAATCCTGCTTGCCAGAAATTTTTCAGAGCAGGTTGACAGGGCTATTAACCAGTTGAAGCAAACTCCTGATGATGATCTTCTGGCCTCTCGCGGAATCGGTAGAAAACAAATTCCTACTAATGTGCTAGGCTTGTTGTTTCATGCTGCGGAGCATACTCAACGGCACGTGGGTCAATTGTTGGTGACCGTACAATGGGTAAAGAACGAAGATCTGTTGCGCTGATTACAATGGCACCCTTCGGCGAATTATGGTCAGCAAGCTGATCGTCGCAATTTCTCTGAGCCGCCTTCAAAATGTTGCATCAACGTCGTTGAATGAAATGTCTTCTTCATTGCCCCGGTTCTCAGCAACCGCCAGTGCAACTAAGAATGGAGCGAAGCGTGCCGTCGATGCCATCGATCATGAATTTGGTTTCTTCTTCTGAAAGCTCTTGCACCTCTAGCTTTTTCCGGCATATTTCGCCGGGTAATCTAATCTCATTTTATGCGTCGTATCGTAATGTGCCTCAGGGCAGTTCTCTTTTGTTGTGTTATTCTGCCAGGTCTTGCACAAGCTCAATCCGTAACAGTTGAAGACTATGCCAGGGCTGAGTCGCGGCTGTTGTACCGCACCGCACCGCTTATCGATCGCGGTTCCGTACAGGCAAACTGGCTTCCGGATGGCAAATTCTGGTATCGGGCGCTCACTGCTACAGGGTCAGAGTATGTACTTATCAATCCGAAAGACGGAAGCCGCCAGACGTCTGCCACGCGTGCTGAATGGGCAAAGGAAACGAAAGCTGCTCCAAGAGGCAGAAGTTCCAATACAACGGTGCCGTCACCAGACAGCAAACTCGTAGCATTCATCCGTGACTGGAATTTGTGGGTGCGTGATTCTGTCACAAGAAAGGAAACACAGCTTACGAAGGATGGCATAAAGGATTTCGGTTACGCGACTGACAATGCGGGCTGGCGGAAGAGTGATCGCCCGATCCTCCTTTGGTCGCCCGATTCAAAAAAGATTGCAACCTATCGGCAGGACCAAAGACATGTGAGCGACATGTACCTTGTTGAAACCAAGGTCGGTGAACCTAAGTTGCAGGCCTGGAAGTATCCCATCCCTGGCGACGAGGATGTCATTCGTATTCATCGTGTCATTATCGACGTTGAAAATCAAGCTGTAGTTCCGCTGAATGTTCCACCCGATCCAAGACGTGGCACGCTATGCGACGATATTAGTTGCTCAGGCGCATTTGATGATAACGAATGGAGTGCTGACGGATCAAAGCTGGCATTTGTATCGTCGAGCCGCGATCACAAGGTTGCCAAGTTACGCGTTGCTGATGCTGCAAGCGGAATGGTAACCGAGATCATGGAGGAGTCGGTGCAAACACAATACGAGTCAGGACGCGGTGCTATCAACTGGCGATACCTTCCTTCATCCCACGAATTTATCTGGTATAGTGAACGCGATGACTGGGGACATCTTTATTTGTACGATGACAAAGGCAAACTAAAAAACCAGATCACAAAGGGAAGCTTTGTTGTGAACCGCATATTGCTGATTGATGCGAAGAACCGCATGATCTATTTTGAAGGTCAAGGAAAGGAACCCGGCCGCGATCCATATTTCAGTCATTTTTATAGTGTTGATTTTTCAGGGAAGTCAATTAAGCTACTCACGCCCGATGATGGCGCGCACCGCGTACAACTATCACCAGATGGCAATTACTTTGTTGATACCTATTCAAAGCCTGATGTACCGCCAACTGCAGTGCTTCGAAACATCAAAGGAAAATTGATTGCAACACTCGAGCAAAGCGACATATCCAGACTTAAGCAGACAGGATGGAAACCTCCCGTTCCGTTCACTGTAAAGTCGCGCGATGGACGTTGGGATTTGTACGGACTCATGTATACTCCTTCAAATCTTTCAGAGACTCAAAAGTATCCCGTCGTCAACTACATCTATCCTGGCCCTCAGGGGGGAAGCGTGGGTTCACGTGAGTTTGCAGCGTCAAGAATAGACTGCCAGGCCCTGGCAGAATTAGGTTTCATTGTTGTTCAATTGGATGGCACCTGCAATCCAGGGAGATCAAAATCCTTTCATGACGTTTGCTATGGCAACATGGGCGATAATACGCTCGAAGATCAGATTGCCGGAATGAAACAGCTTTCACAACGGTATCCCTACATGGATCTGGAGCGCGTTGGAATCTGGGGACATTCAGGAGGAGGCTTTGCGACTGCCAGCGGCGATGTTCCGATATCCTGATTTTTTTAAAGTTGGCATCTCCGAATCAGGCAACCACGACAATCGTAACTATGAGGACGATTGGGGAGAACGTTATAATGGTTTGATCAGACAAGGTGAAAGCGGTTCAAGCAACTATGAAGAGCAGGCAAATCAATTGCAGGTAAAAAATCTGAAGGGAAAACTTTTACTCGCGCATGGTAACCTGGATGACAATGTTCCCCCTTACAATACCTATCTCGTTGTGGAGGCGCTCGAGCGGGCTAACAAAGATTTTGATTTGATAATTTTTCCCAATGCACGACATGGCTTTGGCAAAGACACCTATTATATGATGCGTCGTCGCTGGGATTATTTCGTCCGGTACCTGAAAGGCGCAGAACCTCCCAGGGAATACGAACTCAAACCTACACAAGATAAGCGCGCGGGCAATCAATAGCCCGCGCATTGTGCGCCAGGGCCGCTAACTGCGTCAGCCGGCCAGACAATGTGGGAAGTTAACTCCCCACTTCCGATGTAAATAGTTTGTTCCTGCGACGTTTGCCCATGGCATACGTTTTGGGCATTTGTCGTCAAATGATCGCACGACTATTCTATTACATCGCTCACTGGGAGGTTTGGCACTGGTTCGCAAAGTACATTCTCATTGGTCCTGCGTGGCTCTTGTACTGTTTAAGGGCGCGCTCCTTCTGGTTTTTCACTCCTTCCAACCCAACCATAACGTTTGGCGGATTCGTAGGCGAGTCAAAATTTGCCATCTACAAGCAGTTGCCACTGGGGACTTATCCCACAACTCTGCTGGCAACTCCGGGCAATTCAGTTGAACAGCTCAATCGCAAGCGTATATCGCATGGCCTTAATTTTCCTATTGTCGCGAAACCCGACGTGGGGCAAATGGGATTGATGTTTCGAAAGATCGAAACACTAGATCAGCTCAAACAATACCACCGCACGATGCCTGTGCCCTACGTGCTGCAGGAATACATAGATTATCCTCTTGAGGTTAGCGTATTCTATTACCGCATACCAGGCGAAGAGTCGGGTCATATCACCGGCTTTATCAAAAAGGAATACATGCAGGTCGCAGGTGATGGAATAAAGACGCTCAAGCAACTTATAGTTGATTATCCGCGTGCCCGCTATCGCCGCGCGGAACTTTTCAGCAAGCATGAAAGCAAACTCAACTGGGTTGTGCCAGATGGTGAAGCTTTTATTCTTTCGTATGCGCTGAATCTCAGCCGCGGCGGAAGGCTTGTAAGTCTTGAGGAGCACAACGACAGTCAGTTGTTGCAGGTATTTGATAACATCAGCCGGTATACCGGAAGCTTCTTTTACGGACGGTATGATGTTAAGTGCAGATCCATTGAAGATCTTAAAGCTGGACGCAATTTCAGCATTCTTGAATACAATGGAGCAGGTGCCGAACCACACCATGTTTATAGTGGAGGTTACGGATTATTTGCTGCTTGCCGGATCCTTGTTCATCATTGGGCTATCCTCTTTCGAATTTCCCGGAAGAACAGGCTCAACGGAATACCCGTATGGCATCACGAATCCGGTAAGTATTTCATTAATCATGCGCGAAAGCATATGCGCATGCTCAAGCTTCTTGATGATAGCTTTGAGTTTGCTGATTCCGTGGAGACTGTAGTGATCCCGGCGGAGTTCATTCCATTCGCACAACGGTATGCCAAGGCGCTTTCACCCAATTCTGAAATCATATGAAAGGCCATCGACAACTTGCGTATGCGACGGAATCCTACACCGAGGAATTGTTGCGCATGATCGGGCAATCGACATATCCCTGTATCGGGGCGAAAGCAGTGACGACTAAACAAAAGCTTAGCAGCTTCGTTGCATCCGACTTATCACGCGACGCAGATGACGAAGAAATTATCAACTTCCTTTACAGCTTCATAGATGATTACCGGAAGGCAGGGCCAGTATTATGCAGTGCGGCCGTGATCTTTGATACACCGGCGGAGTTGTCGGAGAGGGAATTTGACGGCTTGCTTTGGTCACGCTTACAGGCCTTGGCCGATATCGACGCATCAAATTATGTCTATGACTTGCGCGTATCATCGGATCCCTCTTCCAGAAATTTTGGATTCTCTATAAAATCCGAAGCACTTTACGTCATAGGTCTTCATCCCAATAGCTCGCGACCTGCAAGGCGCTTTGAACATCCGGCAATCATTTTTAATCCGCATTCACAGTTTGAACGCCTTCGCGCACGCGGTAAGTATGATGCAATGAGGCGTGCTGTCCGACAACGCGATCTCGCCTACGCAGGCTCGATCAATCCAATGCTTGCTGACTTTGGCGAATCATCCGAGGCAATTCAATATAGCGGAATACAAAATGGAACAAACTGGAAATGTCCTTTCGTCCCCGGGCATAGAGGAAACAACAGTCATTCCTCCTAGGAGTGGGGAAGCATTCATTCTTCTTAAGGGCGAGCATCTTTTAGTAACTGATCTTGAAGGCGAGCAGGTATCAGATTTCGTATGTTTTAACTTGCGCGACACGCGGGAATATTTGTCATCTGGTCGAACAATCGACTATGCTGACACGATTTTCCTCACCGCAGGCCATCAATTTTATTCGAACAGGAGTAACGTGATGTTCACAATGGTCGAAGATACTGTGAAGCGACACGACTTCCTTCTGACACCTTGCAGCTCGGATACATTCCGAATAATTTATGGACATCATTCGCCGCACCGCGGGTGCTTTGGTAATCTTGTCGAAGCCCTGGCACCCTATGGTATTCTGCCCGATCAGATCCCCGTTTGTTTCAATATTTTTATGCACGTGGATGTTGACGGAACAACGGGAAGGATAGACGTCAGGCCGCCGATGAGCCGTGCCGGAGACTATGTTCGTATCGAGGCCCACATGGACCTGGTCGTTGGCATGACCGCATGCTCGGCCGAAAAATCAAATAACTATGCGTTCAAACCAATTGGGTATAAAATTGTTCGCCGGGCTGATCAACTCTCCGGCGACTGACAGTATAGACCATACGCGATTGTTTGGTGTTGCCTTCCTTCTGAGTTTTCTCGGATCGTTACCGCCAGGCACAACAAATCTAATGACAGTCCGCCTTGTTACAGAAGACGGTGTCATTGCCGCTGCTTTGTTTTCAGCGGGATGTTTACTCGCGGAACTGGTTACTGTGTCCGCAAGCCTGATACTGGTTGATCGAATGCTTCGGTTCAAAGGTATCGCAGGCATTCTGCAATGGATTTCATTAACTGTGCTTCTTGCGTTTACCGTAGCATGTTTTGTAGTCGCCCTGAACAATCCAGTATACCAGCAGATCGTTGTCGCCGACGGCGCATCACCCCTGGTGCTCGGATTCCTTATCATGATCGTTAATCCCGTTCAACTGCCTTTCTGGCTGGGATGGACAACGCTGCTCGCCGAGAGAAAAATAATGAGAGCCGTGAGTAAGCAATATATTATCTATGTAGCAGGGTCAGGCGTTGGTTCATTTTTGGCAAGCGGGTTCTTTATTTTGTTGGGCAAGCTGTTCATCAGCAAATGGACTGTTCCTCCAATGGCCTTTTACATCACGCTCGGTATTCTGTTCCTGTTGAGTTTTGTCTTGCAGCTTCGAAAGATTTTGGAGAGCCGGGGAGTGACTAAAGCTTAGTGCTACCTATACATTTCCTTCTATCGGCCGTTGTTGAAACGGATTCAACAGGCTACAGCTGCAGACAATTGCAGCCAGCGCAAAAGTTTCTGATGTCGGACAAACAAGCTGTCATACGCAGTACTCATGGCCGACATGGCAGGATAGGAGTATAAGGATCTGTTTCAAACCGGGAAGTGATTTCATCAATGCAAACCAAAGCCGGTCCTGATATAGATGGCCATAAGTGTGAAGGTCAATGCTACCCAAAAAATAGCTACGAGGATAGAAACGATGAGCGCCCGCAGGAGTGGCCTGCGAACAAGTCCCCGTGTAAGCTGGCTGTAAAAGTAAGTGAAGTAAGTGATCTCGAATAGTTTGAAAATACCCGTTGCCATATAGTTTGCCTTGTAGGATCCCATCGCTGCGAGAGTAGAACTGATCGGAGAAACAATTATTGCAAACACCAGGTTAGTGAATCCCATCATATAGAAACATGCAACGAGCAGTTCTGTGTAGTTGAATCCCGCGCCCCGATAGAAAACCCAAAAGAAGACACAGAGCAGAGGCGCGGCGGCAATGGAAACGAGATCTGAATACTGTTTCCAGAATGATGAAGCAGCCTGTCTCCTGGCATTCATTTTTTCGCGGACAAGGGTTTGAGAGTCGTTCTTGTCGCGGGAGGCATCGCCTGGAGACAGGGATGGTTTGGTGGCCTCTGCGCTTTCGTTCGGCGGCGGAGTTGATGTACTGGCTGCAACTTTTGATCCGGTGCTCTCGGCGCGTATCCACTCCGTTATGTTCATGGAAAGGATCAACAACGTTCCGACGATAAGATAAAAGTTTAGCGGACCGAAGTGTTTTTTTCTTTTACCTGATATGTATTCACGAGCAACGATACCAGGTTGTACAACGAGTGACCGCAGCAATGTGAAGAAGCCCTTGTCGATGTCGGTGAACTGCATCCAGAAGTCGCCGATAATTTCGCGCATCCGAAGCCGGCGCATTTCCGTCTTTTGACCACATTCCGGACAATAGACGAACGATGCACCCAGTGGTTGTTCACAGTTTTGACAGGTCAGGCTCATATGCAATAGTACCAAAATATGAAAAGGCCGCGACAAACTAACGCCTCCCGCCAATTGCGTGTGGGATCAATGCCAGTAAATGCACCTGCTTTTTCTGGTTAGAAAACATGTCGGTAACACCAGGATCTCTTCGGTGTCGGAATGTTAGTTCTGATCATCGCAATATGATTGCAACAACATTTCTCAATGCCTAGCTGGTGAATGCAGTTTTGTAACCTTTAGTTGCAACATCTTTCGAATTGATGGTGACACAACTAATGCTTGCAGAATAGAATCAAATCGCCTTTTGTTACAACATCATTGTAATGAAAAAAATAAATTAGTTTACGCCATGCTGCACATTCGAAAATCTTAAGACATTTGTACCCATGCTCCTTGTCCACGTCGGACGGGCGAGCAAAAACAAAGAACCCCTGGCATACCAAACAGTGTCAGGGGTTTTCAATTTTATGAAGTCCTGCAGTTGCGAACGTGCTATTCTTGCATCCAGTTAGTTATAGTCTGATAAAAACAAAAAGTGCCGGATGTTTTCATCCGGCACTTTTCAATTCAGTTTAGGTCGGTAAATCTTAAGTCTTTTCTAGTAGCCGGTATTCTGCGGATAGCCACCAATTGTTCTGTCGATTTGTGCCTGAGGTATTGGTCGGTGCACGTGGGTGTCTTTGATGTTAGCAGCCCCTGCTGAGGATCCCCACTTTTTCACATACTCGACAAGTTTACCAGTTCGCGTAAGATCGAACCAGCGTATTTGTTCAGCATCAAATTCAAGTGCACGTTCGAAGAGGATTCTGTCGATATCAACCATATCAGAAGTGATCAACATTTCCGAAAGCTTGCCAGGTTTGGCAGCGCGCGTACGCACTACGTTGATGTCGTCCGCGGCGAGTTGTTTTTTGTCCTGCTTTAAGCGGGCTTCTGCACGCAACAGATAAGTGTCAGCGTGGCGCATGGAGAACCAGTCGCGTGAACCACGTTCCCACTGGATGGTAGGGCGTCGTGGATCAAGAAACTTCTTAACAACCGGGAACAGACGTTCATTGTAAAAGAACGGATCAGAAGGATAGAAGTTCGGATCGCTGGTTGGTAGTGTGCTACCAGGATAGCTCGCCTTTGTTCTTGTAATTACCGTGTAACGAACTTTGAGTTTTTCATCGCCTAACCACTTGGCATCCTGACCTGGGCCTGGCACATAAAGAGCTGTGTCTCCAATAGCAAATCTGCGTTTGCCAATGTCGGCTGCAGTCACCAATGTACCATCAGCCTTCTTCGCTCCTTTATCTACGTGAATTTGTTTCCAGAGAGGAATACCATTACCCGATGTCCGGTTGTCATTGCAGAACCACACGCTCTTGTAATTGTCGTCATAGCGCTGATCTTTCAATCGTTCGGTTGCCCACACATCAAGCATATGTTCAGTTGGCCTGAAGCGTTTGAAGGGACGACCATTCGCAATGTCACGGATCATCCCTGGTTGTATGTCGTACTCCATCCCGAAGTACAGGTGTCCGCGATTACCCACTGAGTTATCGCCTCCATTCAAAATGAGGTCAGTAGAGTATTGCACTGCCCAGATCACTTCTGAGTTCACCTGCTTGTCCTGATTGAAGAGGTCGGCATGTGAAGGAACGAGCGCAAAGCTATAGTCCTGAATTACGTGAGAGAACATTTCTTCCGCTTTAGCGGCGTCGCCGCCCACTGCAAAGGACTTGTAGCTACGAGTTAAATAGGCCTTGCCCAAAAGAAACTGTGCCGCAGGTTTTGTCGCGCGACCATAGTCCGATTGAGAGTTTGGTAAATTCGCTATTGCAAACTCGAGGTCAGGAATGATCGCCTGCGCATAGATATCGGCTTCATTCGTGTAGTTTGCTGTAGTCTGTGCTTCCTTTGTTTCCTCTAGTGTCAGGTGAACGTTGCCCCATGTTTGGACAAGGTAGAAGTAATAAAAAGCCCTTAAGAATCTCGCTTCTCCCTGGCGACGAAGCTTCAGATCGTCTGCCATTCCTTCTACATCGGCGGCCCGGCCAATTACGGCGTTCGCCTGGTTAATACCCTGATACAGAAATGTCCATTGCTGCAGCAGAATATCCACTGACGAGTTTAGGGTATTGTCGTACCAGTTAAAGCCCTTGTATCCACCATCGGCACCGTTAGTGTGCGTGTCGGTACCAAATACAGAGAGGCTCCATGCACGTTCCTCGCTATGAATCTCCCGAAGGAAGGTATAGGTCGCGTCTACGGCATCCTCAAAACCTGCAGGGGTTTTGTAGTAGGTAGATGCGGTCACATCCGATACCAGCTGCTCATCCAGATAGTCACTGCATGATTGCGCCACAAGTGCGACAATCACGAGACTCACTGAAACCGCTATTGAAATATATTTTTTCATATTGTAATGCTTTAGGATTTTCATTAGAAACCGATCTCGATGCCGCCCATGTATAGAGTTGTAGATGGCATTTCGCCCGATGTCACGTTGCCTGCTCTTTCAGGATCAAACAACTTATACTTCGACCATACGAGAGGATTCTGTGCAGAAGCATACACCCGGATCTTCTTGGTATATATCTTGTCAGTCCATGCAGTTGGGAATGTATAGCCCAGCGTTACTGTGCGCAGCTTGATGTATCCGCCGTCCATGTAGTTGAGGCTGGAGCCATAAGTGATACTCTCCTGATTCTTATTAGGACGAGGATAGCTGTTCGTAGGATTGTCGATTGTCCAGTAGTCAACTACCAGGTTGTTGTAACGAGACTGCATAGTCGCCTGATCGTTGCTGAACTGGCTGTTGATCATAAAGCCGAGGCGATAGTAGAAGAAGAATGCAAAGTCGATTCCCTTAAAGGTCAGCTTGCTGCTTAAACCACCATAAGCCTTGGGCACGTCGTTGCCAAGAATCTTGCGGTCGTTAGTGAGGTCGATGTTGCCATCTCCGTTTTGATCTTTGACTTTGATTTCACCAGGATACTGTTTAAAGCCAGCAGCTGCGTCCTTTTCACTCGCTTGCCAGATGCCGATCTTTTCATAGTCGTAGAATACGCGAATAGGTTGTCCGATAAACCAGCCGTTACCTATATCGTTCTTCTTCTCGCCATCAGCCCCGCGTTGTGCCAGGTCGACAATTTTTTCTTTCAAACTTCCCAGGTTGAATTCAGCTGTCCACTTCAGGCTATTAGGCAAATCGAGAATGGTTGCATTCAATGTCACTTCATATCCCTGAGTCTCCGTTCCGCCTATGTTCTGCAGAATAGATGCATAACCAGACGTTGGAGGCAACTGACGATTCAACAGGAGTGAAGTGCCAGTCGAGGTATGATAATAGTCGACATAACCAGTGAGTCGGTTTTCGAATAATCCGAAATCAAGTCCGACGTCAAAAGACTGTGAAACTTCCCAGCTTAAGTTGGGATTGGCAATCTGATCGAGACGGAAGCCGCGTGCGTCAACGTTGTTCCAATCGTAGAACGTTCCGGTAAGTGTGCCTTGTGTTTGATAAGGAAGCACTGAAGTGTTACCCACTTCGCCATAAGAGGCACGGAGTTTCAATTCACTGATCGGACGAACTCCGGCCATGAAACCTTCGTCTTTAATACGCCATCCTGCTGATACGCCAGGGAAGCTTGCCCACTTGTTACCCGGTGCAAGACGTGAGGAACCATCCCAACGCATACTTGCCTGGAATAAGTATTTGCCCTTATACGAGTAGTTAACACGTGCCATGTACGACAACAGTTGATATTCCAGGAAGCGTGTTGAATAGCTGGTGATCGTACCGAGACCCAGGTTGTTCCACTTCATGGTTTCATATGGAAGGTTCTGCGCAGCGGTCGATCCTGTTTCGTACTGCTGATGCGCAGCGCTTTGCAATCCTGTCAGACCAATGGTATGGTCTCCGAACTCCTTGGAATAAGTAATGAGGTTTTCAAGCGTGTAGCCAAACTGTTGATCCTTTCTGAGGGATGCTGCTGGTGTTCCATTTTTTCTGGTGTTTGTGTATTGTCCTTCAAAAACACCATTCTGATAATTCTGAACATCGACACCGAACAGCAACTTATAAGTTAGTCCTTTGAGGATTTTTGCTTCCAGATATGCGGAGCTAAAGATGCGATCTGTTCTGCGCTCGTCAATTCTCTTGCCGGGCACCAATTCGCTTAGCGGATTTGAGCGGATACCGTCTGAAATAGGAAGGAAGATGATATTTCCGTTTGCATCATATGGTAATCCAAGTGGAGACTGGTTCACCGCTTCAGGGATCACAGAGCCCGATCCATAGTTTTGAATACCCCGTGAAAATATGGATGACATGCCCACGCGGAAATACTTCCCAATATCCTGATCGGCATTAATCCGTCCTGAGTAACGGGTATAGTCAGTGCCGTCAACAATACCCTTCTCTTTGAAGTTACCGAACGACATCCGGATCAATGATTTCTCAGTACCGGCTGACAAGCTCAATTGTTGATTCAACTGCGAGCCGCTGTGATAAATCAGATCCTGCCAGTCTGTAGACAATCCGTTTACGACGGAGTTGTATTCGACCGCATCATTAAAAACAGCTGCGTCGGCAGGAATGGTGGAGCCTGCGTCACCCCACGCGGTGCGACCAGAGGCGCCTTTTGCATCAAGGCGGTTTGCTTCGCGCTTGAGAGCGGCAAACTCTTCACCATTCATCATGGGAATGGTCTTGAATGGTTGTGTTACGCCATAGGTAGTGGAGAAGTTTACGGAAACTTCGCCTGGCTTACCGCGCTTGGTAGTAATCAGAATAACGCCGTTTGAACCACGTGATCCATAGATAGCCTGAGAGGCGGCGTCTTTCAACACTTCAACAGAAGCAATGTCTGAAGGGTTGAAGTCGCTGATCGTTTGAGTACCTGCAGTCATGGGGATACCGTCAATTACGAACAGCGGATCATTTGATGCTGCCAGAGAGCGTCGTCCGCGAATTACGATTTGAGGTGATTGTCCTGGGCGGCCACCGGTCGAGAGTACGTCGACGCCGGCAATTTGTCCCTTCATGGCGTCCATGGCATTGCCGGTTGATACTTTCGTGATTGCTTCGCCACTTATAGAAGAGATAGAAGAAGTGACGTCGCGCTTTTCCTGAGTACCATAACCCACGACGACGATTTCGGTGAGTTCCGCGAGGTCGGCGGCCATTGAAACATTGATTCTGGATTGACCACCTACGGCAATCTCCTGTGGCTTAAAGCCGATGAAAGAGAATACGAGTGTGCCGTTAACCTGATCTGCTTCAAGGCGTATGGTGTACTTGCCGTCCGCGTCAGTAGTGGTACCGTTGGAGGTTCCCTTGACGATTACGTTTACGCCCGGTAGAGGAGACCCACTTTCATCATTAACTGTTCCGCTTACGGACGAGTTCTGGAAGTAAGACTCTGCGCCGGTTGCGACCGACGCAGAGGAGAACGATAGTGGATAGCCGTGCGCCGTCGCGCATATGGCAAACCACCCAAGCATACATAGTAGTAGCGATCTTGTCATATAATTTAGGATTAGGAAGTTTCATTTATAAACTGTCTTGCGTTAGCCGTTTCATTAGCCTGGTATAGTCTCAAAGTCAACTGGCTGGCTGAGTGCCTGCCCCTCACAATTCATTCAGGAGATCGGTATGGAAGATTTCACATCAACTCTTTCACAGCTAAACTCAACGGCAAATAAAGCAATCGATTGCATCGAAGATTGCAATTTTTGCCTTACAAGACAAGTGTCTCAAGTACCTTTATTTTTATAAAGTGGGTCTACACGGTATATGGGGAGGATAAACGGACGAGCAGGACATAGCAGGGCACCGATAGGTTGTGCAATCGACCGCACAGCGCTAACGATTACAGGTACCGGCAACACTGCGTTGAATCGAACTTTTTTGACTTACACCTGCAGGCTATGACACCCCAATCGCACACACGATTCATTGTGCAGTTCAGTTTTTTTCTCCTACTTACCGCAAAAGATTTCACTAACCCTTTCGATTATGAAACGTACAGCAAGCGCTCACTGGAAGGGTGATCTTAAAGCCGGTAAAGGCGAGATCACCACGCAAAGCACCACCCTGAACAATACTCAATATTCCTTTAATGCCCGATTTGCCGAGGGAGTTGGAACCAATCCTGAGGAGCTCATCGGTGCTGCTCATGCGGGTTGTTTTACCATGGCCCTGAGCGCTGCCCTCGGACAAGCAGGACATGTCGCTAACGACCTCAACACAAAAGCAACTGTAGATTTTGATACAAGCGGACCAAAGATTACCGGCATAACGCTGGATCTCACTGCAGCCAAGATCGACGGAGTGTCTGCTGAAGACTTTAAGAAATTTGCCAACGGTGCAAAAGAGAATTGCCCAATTTCAAAGGCACTCGCCGCAGTACCCATTACGTTGAACATCAACTATTGATTTAATAATCTACTTGTCTGTGAAGGACAAGGATAAGTAACACACAATACAAGAGAGGCTATCTGCATAGATAGCCTCTTCATTTTTGAACATCTCCGGAACAATTCCGTTAGTTGCCTTATCTTTCTGAAGGAACCGCCTACCGCCGGAACAACTATTCAGCACAGGTCAGCTTCAGTCACTTTTGATCACCATTATAGCGACCTTATACCGACCTTATACCGGCCTTATACCGACCTTATACCGATCGATCGTGGATGTATACTCTATATATAGTCGATGCATCGCCTATGAATGCTGAATGTTTATCCGATTCACATTCGCCCTCTGTTCGATCCGGACGATGTGTCCGAGGCATTGCACCGGCACCTGATTCTCTCACTTCACAGCAATCGTCCCTTCAACACCTTCTTCCATGGTGTTGCCGGTTATCGCCGATGCAGCAATCTTCAGCAATGAAACGAGCTTACCATTCTTGGTATCCCAATAGTATCCCTCTTTCGGCGCCACTTTAATAACGGTTACCCTGGGATCGTCCTTGCCTTTTTCAAACCATGCCTTGGCGATGTCCGTCCAAAGCTCATCGATCTTTGCACGATCACGTGTGATGGTCGCTTCGCCATATACAGACAGAAACTCATAGTTACTGGTGTTCAGAAAGAACAACTGCACCCTGGGATCTTTTGAAATCTCCGCATTCTTATCCGTGTCACTTCCACTGAGAAACCAGAAATTGCCCTGATCGCATACTTTCTGAACTGCCATCGGACGAGTATTAAGTGGTACATGCGACAGATTGGTAGTCAGCAAACAGGTCGACTCATGCTTTACGAGTTCCTTTAATTTGTCTATCGCTTCCTTATTAATAAGGTTCTTGAATTTCGATGCTTCCTTTTCCATAAGAGTTTTTTCTCACGGACAACACAAAATGCGTGCATGGATGTGGGGCGTTACCTGAAGCGTAGTGAAGTGTTATTCGATGTGAACTGTGTCCGAACGAATGTACTAACTGTGGCAATTGGTGCACAGAAGCGACGGCGGCCGGTAGAGGCCTTTAACTTTGCAGGCGAATGTGCAGGGATAATTTTGTCCGAATACGGACTTAAAACGTTACTTTGAATGATCATTATCCTCAGCCAGTGACAGCGATACGCGTAAGGAATTATAGACTGCCGGTTATTCGTCCCGGCTGGACCGGCAACCTATTTGAGGATGGCGCCCGGTTTGTAAACGAAGAACATCCTTTTGCGCCACGATTCAGTGATGTACTCAAGTGGACATTCAGACGCAATCCGCAGCGATTTGAAAAGGCCCATGACACATTTCGTCTTAAAGTAACTGACGACGCATCTTTCATTCATGAAAAGACTGATTGTATCGTCTGGCTGGGACATGCTACATTTTATATTCGACTGGCAGGTGTCGTGTTGTTGATCGATCCGGTATTTTACGACCTGCCTTTCATAAAGCGTTATTCGAGACATGCGTTGTCACCTTCTGCAATAGGTCGCGTCGATTATCTTTTGATATCACATGATCATCGTGATCATTGTCAGGCACAGTCAATACGCGAGATCATTCAACTCAATCCCGACATAGAAGTTCTCACCGGGCTTCGGATGGATTCATTACTTGATCGATGGATTCACATTGAACGCATTCAATGCGCCGGATGGTATCAACAGTACAAAACGCGCTCATCAATAGCTGTTAGTTTTCTACCTGCACGTCATTGGGGGAAGCGCGGCTACAATGATACAAACATGAGATTGTGGGGAGCATTTATGATTCAATCAGCAACTCACACAATTTATTTCAGTGCGGATACTGCCTACGGTGAACACTTTAAGGAAACCGCGGCTTTGTTTCCCCGCATTGACATTGCCATCGTTGGAGTAGGTGCCTATAAGCCGGTGTGGATGATGAAGAATGTTCATATTTCACCGGAAGAAGCAGTAGTTGCAGTTAACGACCTCCATGCCGCGATGATGATCCCCATGCATTACGGAACATTCGATCTTAGTGATGAACCTCCGGGCGAGCCAGTAGCAAAACTCGAGTCGTTGAAATCGAATGGAATGCTGAAAGCTGAATTGAAGATTGTTAATCCTGGAGAAGTACTTCGGATCTGAGCTATGCGACTTGTCGTGTCGCTGCCTTGCCGTCGCCGAAGGTGTCCATGAGGCTCATCACTTCCTGGGTCACATCCTTGCCACCTGACAGATTGCAGGCAATGCTGCTGATCGTGCGAACGGGTCCCCAGGGCAGGCCCCACCATCCTAACGCAAGAGAGACACAAGTGAAAACCATTCCTTTTGCTATGCCCTTTTCGTCAGCAGGTATAAAGTATATGTCCGACGATCGCTGTAATGTTACTACAATCAAAGAGATTGTATATTGATACATCACAAATCGTCCGCCGCGCTGGATTTCACGGTCGACTTGCTCGGCCGAGAGGCCGTTCAGGTTCTTTATCGCCGCCATTCATTCTGGGTTAATAGCTCAAAATTACCGCTGGCTAAGAAAATATGCTGTTGCAATCGTTGGAGATCGACATCGGTGTAATAAATATTTGCATTCTGCATCAGGTTTGTGAGTCCACGTCGTCAGAACTGCTTTCCTTGATTTCGATCGGCGGCTTTACCCTGAAATTCATTCGTAAGGAAATCGTTTACGTTGGTTAATTTTGAAGTGGATGTTTAACACGAGGAGGCACAGTGGGTTACGAGGTATGTATCAGAAAGAATTATCTTGGTTCGAATACCGCCGCACATTGTGGCGGAACAAATCCATTGAACTGCCGTTTTAAGTTAGCATGGTAGATCCGCAACCATCCATTTTTCCCTTTGGAATAAGAATCGACGAACCAGTCGCAATGGTGACCGACCTGATTGTGACGGTCGTGTGCGTTTATGCCTACGTTCGCATGCGCCGACTCGGGCTAGACTCCTGGGCACAGATCCATTTTCGAAGATATTTCCTGCTTGTTGCGATAGCGACGGCCTGGGGCGGCATCATTGGCCATGGAATTCTATATGCCTTTACTTTTGCCTGGAAACTACCCGGATGGATTGTAGGCATAGTCTCGGTTGCGCTTGTGGAGCGCTCATCCATCTCACATGCTCAAGGTTTGATCAAGCCCAGGATTGGTAAGTTCTTCCTTGTGATCAACATCGTCGAGATGTGTGTGATCCTCGCCATTACCATCATCACACTTGATTTCAAATGGGTTCAGTATCACAACGCTTATGGTCTTCTGATAACTGTCGCCGGATTTCACGGCTATGCCTACTACCGGACGCGCGACAAAGGAAGTCTTATCATTCTGGGTGCAGTTGGAGTAACCACGGTAGCATCTATTGTCTT
Organism: Chryseolinea sp.; assembly: GCA_049840655.1. Taxonomy (GTDB): domain Bacteria; phylum Bacteroidota; class Bacteroidia; order Cytophagales; family Cyclobacteriaceae; genus Chryseolinea. The sequence continues at coordinate 171,560 of JASGJX010000009.1, read as the reverse complement.
CACGAATAAAATTTCTCTGCATACATGGTTCAACTACATTGATGCCAGCCATGTGCTGCTTGCTATCGCCGCATATGTGATGTACGAGGGCGCAATTCGAATGGAGAAACATGTCAAGGAAGCAGAGCCACCTAAAAAGAAGATCCGCCAGGCTGAACGCACTCCCGTCGAGCGTTGATCATTGAGACTGTCATGGAGGATTCATTCAGCTGCAAGTGAGTTTTTGTCCAGTATCTTCGGTCGCACAGCAATCTGCCAATAGCCAGACCGTATGCGTACCATAGGTCAGCTTGCTGATCGCATAAAGACTTCAAACAACGCCATAAAAAAAGAAGAGCGGCTCAACGGCCGCTCTTTATAACAATGACGTTCACGTGTCAGACAGGAAATTAACTCTTAGCATCCAGCTCCTTAGCCATGGCGTCGTATTTCTCCTTTACTGCCGTGTCAGTTGCAAGTGACTTCTTGATCGCATTGAAGGCCTTTAATCCAACGTAGTCCTTTGCAAGGGCCTGGAATGTAGCCGTGATCTTCGCAGACTCGTCTGCACGCTTTTTAGCAACCTCCTTAACAAAGGCTACCTCTTCTGCTTTGGCATTCGCAGCAACCAGTTTGGTAGAATCTCCAATAACTTTGAAGAGCTCGTTGTAGCGTTGGACTTCCATAATGGTTGTCTTTTGAACCATGTCTGAAATGGTTTCATTCAGGGTCTCCTGCATGTCCTTCACGGAGTCCATCGTGATGGCATACTTCTTCAAATCGTCGTCGGTGAATGCCGGTTTTGCAGTCTGCGCATAGCCTGCCGTTGCAATTGCCAGCAGAAAAAACATTGATAATAAACGCTGCGAGCTCATACTTTTTTAATGTTTGTGATAATTTAATAATTAGGAATTATATAAAATTCCTTCGATTTCCACAAAGCATTTCCAGCTGAAAACGTTTTCGATAGGGACGTTTGTATTGAGTGCTGCGGAATTTGCGTACCCGATTGCGCGATTTATTCGGAACATTACAACAACTGCGAAGATTGCATTGAAAATTGATCTTCTCTATCGATAGGCGAGTTGACGGATGTCTGCTATCTCCAGCACTTGTTTTTCGTAGCCCTTAGTCGCTGCGTTGATCATTGCTCTTCCAACCTCATCGAGTGTTAAAGTCTGTTTGGGAAACACCGCCCTGACCACAGGAGCCAGCACGAGAAGAACACGATACAAAGTCTTCAAATGTTGCTGACCTTTGACCGGCGACATGAAGCCAGGTCGAAAATTATATACTCCCCTGAAAGACATTCTCATCAATGCATTCTCGGCCTTCCCTTTAACCCTCGCCCACATTACGGTTCCATTCTCTGTTCCATCGGTGTGCAAACCTGAAATGTGTGTGATCACCATACCCGGATTCAAACGCTGTACGGTGCTGGCAAAGTTTACGGCCGTGTCATAGGTGATTTTGGTGTACGCCTCCTCTGTCATTCCCACAGAGCTAACACCCGCACAATAGAAACATGCATCGTACCCCGTGAGTTGTGACTCCACAGCCTGCAGATTCAGAAAGTCGCCGACAAGGCATTCCTTGAGCTTAGGATGTTTTAACCCTACAGGCTTGCGGCTGACTGATAGCACCTGCGTTACTTCAGGTCTGTTAAGGCACGTGAGCAGTACACCTTCGCCGACCATACCGGTCGAGCCTGTTATGATTACTTTGAGCGACATGACTTGTTCATTGATAACCAGAAAGACGTATACAATTTATAAATATTGCAGGAAGCGTTTCTGACGGTGTGGGGTTTTGTCTTTCCGGAAACTGTCAATGCAGAGGCAGCAATTGGAAATAATGCGAAGAAAACAATTCGGTGAACAGCCTGAGAAAGCGATGCGCCGACTACCCACTTGCGTCGCAATCTGCGGAGTCAGAGTGCCTTCGTGACGTCCTTCAGAAGGCGTGCTTCCTCAATACCTCGTCAACCTGCTTTTTATAACTGATGCCGATAGGAATGTTTTTCACGTCAATAAAAATCTCCTCAGCATTGAATGCGGTGATCTTATCTATGTTTACAATAAACGAACGATGGATGCGCAGAAACTTATCGCCAAGGATCTCTTCGATTTCATGGGTGCTCATCTTGGTAATTACCCGTCCCTTGCTGGTGTGCAGATAGATGTATTCCCGCATGCTTTCCACGTAAAGCAGATCATCGAACATCACCTTCTTCATGGTTTTGTTGACATTGAAGAATCCGAAAGCCTGACTTCCTCCGGTAGTGGCGTCTTTATCACCAGTCGCAACAAGAGCGGGATATCGATTTACCGCCTTAAGAAAACGATCAAATGAGAAGGGCTTCTTCAGGTAATCGAGTACATGAAGCTCAAACGCGTCAAGGGCATATTCGGAATAGGCAGTAGTTATGATCACCGCCGGAGGATCTGGTAGTGTACGCAGGAACTGCAATCCGGTCAGGGATGGAAGTTGAATGTCGAGAAAGAGCAAATCAACCTGATGGTTCCTGAGATATTCAAGTGCTTCCACGGCGTCGTTAAACACACCGTCGAGCACCAACCAATCAGTTTTGCCTACAAACGTCCGAAGAATCTCCTGTGCAGGCTTTTCGTCTTCAATAATTAAGCAACTCACCTTTTCCATAGCTATGCATTAACTGGTATTGATAAAGAGACCCGGTACTTATTGTCCGAGTCAGAGATTTGCAGTGTGTAGTTATTGTCGTACAACAATTCCAACTGTCGCCGTATGTTAGCAATGCCTGTGCCTTGCCCATTTCCATTGCCATTTCCTGTGATGTGATCATTTTCAACCATCAGCATGGCGCGATTTCCCGACGCCTGAATGTTAATGATAATCTGAACTGAACCCCTGATGTTTCGCAGCGCATGTTTGAAGCTGTTCTCGACGAACGGGAGAAAGATCAGCGGTGATATTCTTTGTGAAAGCGCCTCTCTCGGAGTAGTCAATGAAACATTGAGCCTTGAGTTGTGACGCATGCGTTCGAGTTCAATGTAATGCCTGATCACTTCGATTTCACGGCCAAGCGGAATGTCGGGTTTGTTGCATTCCTCTAGTGTAAAGCGTAGCAGTGATGCCAGATTCAATACGATCTCCTGCTCGCGACCGGGATGCTTCAATGTTTCTGAATATAGTGTGTTCAGCGTGTTGAACAGGAAGTGCGGATGCATCTGCGCTTTCAGAAAGTTTAATTCCGCCTGCCTCTTCTCCAGGATTAACCGTTCGTTTTTTTCCTGCAGGTCGGTTTTGTTCTTGACGAGTTTAACAATGATCGCCATACACACCACGCCCAGCCACGTAAAGACTTCTCTGATGATCATTCCGAGATTCCAGTGAGAGAAGCCTTCTGGAAACGTCATGCCCGTAACGGGATAGGCAAAATATACTTTGTAAACGCGCAGAAATATTCCGAGTCCGACGATGGTCAAAGCGATATAGCCAAATAACGCGGCTCCGGATATCCTTGGCATCAGATAATACAGGATGAAATACGTAGCCACCATACAAACAGGCAGCGATAGGAGGAAGGTGTACAACTCACCACGAGGTGCACCTGCGCCGATTGCAACAACCATCCAATTGAAGACATCAGCAAGCCAGAACAATACATGGCGGAGGAACCGGATCCAGGGACGCTGGCTGTAGATAAGCGCGTTGATGAACTTCAATTGAACGATGTTAACAGTGAGTAAATGTCTCGTCGGATTCGAGGCCTCTCTATCTTGACAAGGCGTGGCGTCTTGCCATAAGAGCCAGTGGCATACCAATCGCGAGGATCAGGATAGTTGCGCTGATAAGCGCGCCCCGTACCGTAAATGGAATAGAGGGAGTGTTCGACAACGGAAGGACTATACGATTCATCACGAACCAAACAAACAGTCCGTACACCACCGTAGTTACCCAGACATTCTCCTGAAGGAATCTGAGACGCGGGTACAGCAAAAAGAAAAGCCATGTCCATATCCCGGCGATAATGTAGTGAAAGAGTAATCCCATGACGGCATAGCCGTTTCCTCCAGCCAGCGCCTCGGAACCAAATACACCGCTCGCGATAAATTTAAGCATCATTAGCGGATTCCTGCCATTGATAAGGGTTTGAATAACAGCCGCCGTAATATCCAAAGTACCGACCATGAGCCAAGCCAGCCACATCGTTCGAACCCTGCTATTGCCTGCTGGTGATGTGTCGGCCTGTCTCATGTGCTTGGGTTTAAATTGGAATACACATAAGCTAGCAATAATCGACACGCCAGATTTTGGGTTCGTACAGATAGATGCTTCCGACGCACCAGATGGGAACTCGACCGGTCTAACTATACCTCCGCACGGCGCATTTCCTTGTCCTGAACAGTGAAATACTCTGTTTCGACGGCCTGTCGGGTGGCCAGGTAGCGCTCATATGTATCGGTAAACTGTGCCCGATGGGTTACCACTTCATCATAGTTTCCAGTGGTTCCGATGATGAGTTCGCATGCTTCGCGTATCGCATACATGGAACGGCTGGCAACATAATCGGCCAGCTGACGGTCGTGCACATATTTCTTAAAAAGGGGACTTCCCTGATGCTGGACCATGATCCTCAATCCGGCTTCTTCTGCAAGCCCCAGATCAAGTACATCATCGAACACAAAAGCTATTTCTTTTGGATTGAGGTCGTGCAGCTTAGCAAAGTGTCGAAACGCCTGGAGCTTATTCTTGACACGGAAATAGCCCTGATGAAAATGTTCTCTTGTGGTAAGTTGAAACGACAAGGTATTTCGTTCACCGGACATTACGGCAACGATTGGCAGCTCGCCGCGATCGAGCCACCGGCTAAAACGCAGGATGTTTGTTCCCATCGCATCCAGTTCGTTGAAGTTGCTGCTTCCCTGATGATCTTTAATGCCATCGTTAAAAACGCCATCCCAGTCGAAAATGAAAGCGCGTATACCTTTAAGTTTCGACGCAAATGTTTCGAATGGGGTATAAAACTCTCCACCGATGGCTGTAAATATCTTCTGTATGTCCATGTCGCGCTTTAACAAAAAAGTCGGGCGAGTTGCCCGACTTATAATCGTTGATTAATTGTAGTTCAATTTGTGCCGTTGGCCTTCAGATCCTGAATGTCAATCATGCCTACCGGCTTTCCACCGTCTGTTACCAGAATGGAATCGACACTCGTTTTCTTGAACAACGCTGAGGCTTCATTAAGCAATGCGTTGGCTTCAACTGACACCGGCGCCTTGTAAGTAAAGTCACCAATGTTTTTCTTGAGAACATCGCGTCCCTCAGACTGAATCTTACGGCGAAGATCACCATCGGTAAATACTCCGACGAGTGACCCATCTTTCTTCACTACTGTTACTGCTCCAAATCCATACTCGGTCATCTTTACGATGGCATCCATCAATGGCACATCGGCATTGACAATCGGATTGGTCTTGCTGATGGCTTCACCAACTTTCACCGTCATCAACCTGGTGTGTTCGATGAATTGATCAGTACCAAGGGTGGTGAAGTTATTTTCCGGCAATACTTTCAGAATCTTCCAGGGAACAGTGATGGTGTGCACGCCGATGTTGAGCGCATTCCGCACATGCTCGACTGTACGCACGGAAGAGAACATTACCTTAGTGTCATAATCATAATGATCAGCTGCAAATACACATTGCTCCACGAGTGACAACGCGTCGTGGCCCTGGTCCTGGAGACGTCCAACCAGAGGGCATACATAAGTGGCACCGGCCTGCATCGCCATATAGGCTTGCTGCAGTGTATACACCAGGTGTACATTAACCTGCAAGCCACGCTTTCTCAACAGCGCGCAGCCGCGAAGGCCTTCCAATGACACAGGGATCTTAAAGACAGTCTTCTTTGGATCGAGCCCAAGATCAAGTTGTCTTTCTGCCTCGGCAAGTACTTCTTCTGCCGTATCGCCCAGTGCTTCGATCTGAAGCACGGGTACAATTTTTGAAAGTTTTACAATAAGTCCGTCAATGTCCGTAACTCCACCGCGATGCATAAACGTCGGCGTGGTGGTGAGTCCGGACAGGAAGCCAAGTTTAAAAGCTTCTTCTATTTCGTTGATGTCGGCTGAATCAAGATACAACTCCATGAAAGAGGTCGGTTACGTTATAAATCAAGCGGGGATAACTTCACGATCTCTGTATTTCACCTGGATGGCGTGAAGCTCAATCAATGGCTTCAGGAACTCTTCCAAATCGTATACGCACAGCTGACTTGCCGCATCGCAGAGTGCTGTTTCAGGAGTAGGGTGTGTTTCAATAAATACGCCGTCAACACCCGCTGCAACGCCTGCCCTGGATAAAACCGGAAGGAACTCGCGCGCGCCACCCGCAGATGAAGCACTTGGAATTCCATACTTACGGATAGAGTGAGTAATATCGAATACTACCGGATAGCCAAGTTTGCCCAGGTGATAGAAGCTTCTTGGATCAACGATCAGGTCGTTGTACCCGAAAGTGTAACCGCGTTCAGTAAGGATGATCTGATCGTTACCAGCTTCATTACATTTGGTAACAGGATGCTTCATGTTGTCCGGAGCAAGGAATTGACCGTGCTTGATGTTCACGACGCGTCCGGTCTTGGCAGCAGCAACCATAAGGTCTGTTTGCATGCACAAATATGCCGGGATCTGAAGTACGTCTACCACTTCAGCTGCAGCCTTTGCCTGATCAGGATAATGGATGTCGGTTAACACAGAGAAGCCGAACTGTTCCTTAATCTTGGCAAGCATTTTTACACCCTTGTCAAGGCCAGGACCGTTATAATATTTCAGACTGCTGCGGTTATCTTTCTGGAACGAGCTCTTGTAGATGATCTTGATCTTCATGCGCTCAGAAACCTCTCTCAGTTTCTCAGCAGTCTTCATCATGATGCTCTCTTCCTCGATCACACAGGGACCTGAGATGACAAACAGATCATCAGTTCCACATTCGATGTTTCCTACCTTTACAATTTTCTTGCTCATTGTTGTCGCTTTAAGCGTGGTTGATCTTTTTAAATGAATTCATTGCTGTCGATCGCATCCAGTGCAAACTGATGAGATCATCTGCATGATTTATAGTCTACGGAAAAGTTCTTCAATTGACTTTATAGTGATCTTGTCTTTCCAATCCGTGCCGATGGCATGATTCCACATGTGTGGCAGATTGTATGACACAGTTGCCATCGCTGTGATTTGCTCATCAGTCCACTCTTTGGCAAGGCCCTGAGGCAAATCGATCTTGTGCTTGCGGATCATCTCCTTGAATTCTGCAACGCCTTCAGGATAAAAATCGGCGAGATGATTAAATGCCAAACAGTTTGCATAGCAGTGTCGGGTACCCAGGATCTTCGAAAGGCCGTAAGACAATGCATGACAAACGCCTACTTCAGAATACGTGAGGCTCAGGCCGCCCATCAGTGAAGCGACCATCAGCTTTTCGTCATTCTCGGCATTCTGTCCGCTGTTCTCTCCTAAATATACATCGAGACAAAGCTTCATTGCCTGCTCTGCATAGGCGTGGCTGTATGCGTTATTAAATTGTCCGTTCTCTGATTCAACGCAGTGGATATACGTATCCATGCCGGTGTAAAACCACCAGTTGCGTGGCACGGTGGCAATCAATTCAGGATCGAGTACTACCTGATTGAAGACTGTCCATTCGCACTTCAAACCCAACTTCTTTACCGGACCCGTGAGTACGGCGGTCATTGATACTTCTGCGCCTGTGCCGGAAATAGTTGGAACACCGCAGTGGTAGATGCCTGGCTTCTTGATGAGGTTAAGACCCTGATACAGCGTTGACGAGCCTTCGTTGGTAAACATGAGCGATACTGCCTTGGCAATATCCATCACGCTGCCACCACCGATACCCACGACACCTGCGGGAAGCCCTTTTGTTTTCAGGATGCTGTCGCGGAGGTTATCGATCTGCTCCGTGGTAGGTTCGTGAACATCGACGTCGATAAAGATTACCGAGTCTTCGGGCTTTGCCGGAATGCGTTTGGCAAGCGGCTTGTCCTTGAAGTATTGCTCTACCACGAAGAGCATGAACTTCGCGTTGTCGCCGCGTCGTTCTGCCAGTATCTCGTCCAATTGATTAAAACTACCGTGACCAAACACGGTCTTCTCAATACCTTTGAAATTCTTATGCATGGATGGGTGATAACGCTTTTTGAATGCAGGCTTTAACTTTTGCGCAGAAGAGCTTTCATGTCATCCTCGGTCCAAGTCAACACGGATACCAAATGAAATCAGACGTCCGATCACTTCCTGAGACTTGGGCAACTGCAGGTTGTTGTAGTCCTGTGGCGCACCAAGTACCTGAACAGCTAATGGAGCTGCAGGTTTTCATGTTCTTCAGATGGTCCCACTGATTGATGAAGTGGTACATGTTAAGGAACCAGTAGTTGAAACCACCAACGCCAGCGTTGTTGAGTTCTTCCACTACGCGCTTCGCTGAAGCAGTATCGGGCAAAAGTAAATTGAGGAATGTAGCAGAGTCGCCCGCAGGATCGGCAAGCGTTGAAAAGCTTACGCCTGGAATCTTGCTTAACTCCGCTGTTATAAAGGCTTTGTTCTCACGATTCTTTTTGATCACATAGGGTACGCGTCTCGTCTGAGCTACGCCGACAGCTGCATTGAGCTCGCCGATACGGAAGTTGAATCCAACGATCGGGTGGTTCTCCATCCCGCGATTGTTACCGATGTGGTCGTGACCGTGATCAGAATATGTTTCAGCATGGCGATAAGCCTGCTCATCGTTAGTGACAAATATACCGCCTTCACCTGCTGTAGCGATCTTGAAGAAGTCGAATGAATAGCTTCCAGCTTTTCCAAACAGACCAACGCTGGTACCTTTGAAGCTTGCGCCAAAAGCTTGTCCGGCATCTTCAACGAGGGCGATGTTCTTCTCCTTGCAGAGAGCAACGATCTCGTCGATGCGTGCCATACCGCCACACATGTGAACAAGCAATACTGCTTTGGTCTTGGGAGTAAGGGCAGCGCGAATACCTTCAGGACTGAGGCAAAGGCTTTCATCGATCTCGGCAAATACGGGGAGCGCACCTGCAAACAATACGGCCTCAACGCTCGCGATGAATGTAAACGGAGGAACGATTACCTCGTCGCCGACTCCTATGCCAGCCGCCGCTAAGGCACACGACACTGCAGTCGAGCCGCTGGACACAGCATGAGCAAATTTGGCCTTCGTGATCTTTTTTACTTCTTCTTCGAACTCACGGGCTTTCCAAATATTATTGCGTTGAGCGTCATGATTGTAACGGAAAAGAATGCCGGTTTCCAGCACGTCGTTGACTTCCTTCTTTTCCTCTGCGCCAAATAATTCTGTTCCTGGCATAAGCGGGTTGGTAAAATTTCAACAAAAGTACGATTTCTGCGGGAATTCAATGTCTTTTAGCGTACCCGCGTCTGTATGGACATAGGCTGTCCTATCGGCCCCGGCCTGGCTTTGATAAGGGCCAGGTTTCAATTGGAGATCTGCAGCCAATGAACAGGCATTCCGTGCCCTGGTTCTGGTTTGAATAAATGTCGTAGTTAAGGGCCGCCGTCGGAAGCGAACCGTCGATATCGTCTAAGCCAGATGACTTCTCAACATCCAGGCCATCTTTTCGTGCTTTTCAGCAAGTGCAGTTACAAAATCACTTGATCCTGCATCGTGAAACGCAGTGACATATCCATCGATATTTTCCCTGATATGGATGATGATGCTTTCGTGGTCGGAAAGCAACTCCTTAACAAAGGACTGACTATCGTTCTTGCTCCGCGACGCTTCAGTAAGGTGCGTAAGCGCAAGAAACTCCTTCAAACTGGCAGGAGGGAAGTGTCCGATGGAACGAATCCTTTCTGCAACATCATCGATAATCTCATCCAGTTCTTCATAGTGACTTTCAAAAAACTTATGCTTACTGTAGAAGTCGGGGCCTTCTACATTCCAGTGTGCCTTGCGGGTTTTGGTTACAAGAACAAATTCATCAGCCAGGATCTTACCTAATGATGTGGCTACTGCGGCGAGGTGTTCGCTTTTAATTCCAATGTTTGGTTGCATAATGTGAGGACTTTGGTCAAATATAAAAGTTCCTCAGGATGCGAATAGCCTTTTAACAATAACAAATTGGGTATTTATGTGATTCTCCTTGTCAGAATGGACGCACACACACAGCGTACCACACCATGCAAACGGTAACAGCATTTAAGAAGTTCGAATAGTGGGTAAAGGAGCATCCGACAATATCTTTGTGAGACTAATCAGTGAAGTCACCACATGTCAGAAACATTGTACGAGCAGTTGGGAGAAGAGCGGATAGCGATCCTTGTTGATAAATTCTATGATCTCGTCTTTCAGCATCCTCAGATCAGCCACTTGTTTAAGACTGACAAGGAGTTGATAAAAGAGAAACAGCGTCTGTTTCTGACGCAATTTCTGGGAGGGCCGCCTCTGTATTCTCAACGGTACGGACATCCGCAGCTCAGAGCCCGTCACATGCCGCATCCCATTGGTCAGGAGGATGCCGTTGCATGGCTGTCGTGTATGGCAAAGGCAATTGGTGCCCTTGAGGCTGATGAAAAATTGAAAGACGAATTGTTTAAACGCTTCGTTCCGACCGCGATGTTCATGGTGAATCGCGAAGACGATCAGGTGTAGGTCATCCTTTGCTCTGAAGGATGTAGTTCTTTCGCGTCGGATGAAGGGTGAGTCCGGGTTGGTGCCGGATGGTGAATCCCTGACGGTCGCACAAGGCTGAAATAAAACTTTCAGGGATAAGCGTGAGGCGGTTGTTCTCGGCGATACGCGCGTACTCGGAGCGCAGCACATAGTTCATGAACTTTAAGAAAGCGCCCACCTTTTTTTCTTTATAGTATAGGCAAGCAGTGCCAGAGCATCCCGATAGGAGCGGGTATCTTCATCCACCACGTCGGCGATGATGACCTTTCCTGATGCGGAGAGGTGTGGCTTTAGCGACGCAACAATTTGCTCAAGATCATCGGGTGATGAAAGATACTGCGTGATGCTCAGCAGTATGATAAAGTCAGCGGGCCTGCTTAGGTTTTGTTGAAGCACAGGTCCATTATTCTTCGGATCGGCGCTGATGCAAAAGAAGTTTCCATTGGGATGATTCGCCTTGCAACGGTCGATGAAATACGAGTTGATATCAGTACCGGAGAAGGACAGGCCTTTTGGAATAAGTTCATCGGCAAGAAACCCCGGTCCACATCCGTAGTCGAAGACGAAGGTATTGCCGGATATGTCAAAGGATTTGTAAAACTGATTGGCAAAGTAACCGGTTGCCAGACGCATGACATCATCAAAGGCATGCCGCTCCGACTTCCAGAATTGTGTCCAGTTCGGTCCTTGTGCAGACATTTAGAAGAAGCGCTCCATTACCACACCGTAAGTTACGATAAGATTTCGTCGGTCGGTAAGCGTGATCTCGTTATATGTTAATGCAGAAGACAAACTCAGCCACTTTCTCACTTTGACGGAAAGTGTCGTCGCTGTTTTGAAGATCGTGTCATGTCGGGTGGATATGGAAGGCTGGTACAGAACAAATCCATCCAGTATGACAATGTCCTGAATCACCCATCGATACTTGAACCTCGCCGAGTTTCGCCAGACGTCATACTTCCTTTCTCCGAGATCCTTGTCCATCAAACTACCCGTTTCATAGATCAAACCTTCGGTCACGTTAAGGACCAGGTTTGGTGTTTGCGAGATATTAAGACCCAGACCCGCACCTGCCTGGTACCGGTAGTCAATCTTAAGGGAATAACTCTTATCGAAAGTGCCGTTGCCCCAATAGTAAAGCCGTTTCTGTTTCTTGAGAAAATCGAATTCGATGAGGCTGGAGAAGTCATTGTTGCTCTTTACATCGGACTGCTCGCCGTACACCCAGCTGTTGGCGGTATTAAAAGAGAGTTTCTTTTTACTGATGGTGAATTTGAAGTTGTTGGCCAAAACGTACGAAGCTAAATCGTTTGTTTTGCTGAATGTACCCGTTGAACCAATGTAGATATAGTGGTTAATCGAATCATTAAACTGGCCGAGCGCGGTGCCTGATGAGATAATTACTGCGATCAGACCGAGCAGCCAGACTCTAAACAAAGCTGACATGAGAGGTGAAAAAATCTTAATGTGCCGTTATACAGCAAATACCAATCCGCAAAAGATGGCAAGCCATACGATTAGAACAAGAAAATTACTTTGAACTAGTCGAGTTCCTTGATGTATGCATTTCTGAAGCGATGTGCTGCACCGGGCCTCCAGGCGCCAGGCATGTTGAAGCCACCGGGTAAACCCTGATAAGTGGCCGACCAATGTGACTGCAGGCCAATCATTCCTGACGTGGCTCCAGCGGTGAAGTCATTTTTTGGTTGCGTGACCTCCCACATAAACACATCATTAATCCATAGGGCAACCGTTGGAATATCGCCCTGCATACGAATGCGAAGTGAATTCCAGTCGCCCGGTCTCCATACGCGTTCGACGCCTTCGGCTTTTACAGACCTGCTGACAGACATCGCTTCACCATACAGCGATCCGTTACCTCCGGGCAATGCCAGTTCGATTTGGTAGGCCTGCCCGCTTTCCGTTGATCGAAGGAAGATGCCGCCATTACAGAATGAATCTATCTTCACTTCTATGTGAAGTTCAAAGCTGTGATACTTTTTATTGGTGAGGAGCACACCTCCCTGGCCGTAGGGTTTTTGGTTGACGATGATAGCGCTATCCTTCACGAAGAAATTGGGCGTGGTGCCCTGGTGTGATGTTCGGCTGACGTGCCAGCCCGACAGATCATGACCGTTGAAGAGTGAAGCGAACCCTGCCGGCTGAGCAGAAGCAACATCTGATGACAATGTGGCAATCAGAATAATAATCGCGGTGAGTGTTTTTGTAAAGCCTTTCATTTCTGTTCGAGGACGATTCTAAAACCAACATCCCAACCGTTGCCCGGCCCGCCTGCGTGAGTCATGTACGTTGCGTTTTTTACATCGCCAACAAATGAAGCACCTTTCAATACATGCTCGTTTCCTCGCCTCGATGAAAGAGGATCGGCAAACATCTTTTCATTGTAGTAGTCGTTTACCCATTCCCAAACATTGCCCAGCATATCATAAAGGCCCCAGGCATTGGGCTGCTTCTGGCCGACGGCTATGGTGTGTGACTTATTAAGATTGGCAGCTTTCTCGATAATCGACCACGGGATGTCATCTCTGGCGCCCGCTCTCGCTGCGTATTCCCATTCAAACTCTGTAGGGAGGCGATATTTGTATTTTGATTCGAGCTTATTCAACTTCATGATAAATGCCTGGGCATCGTTCCAGGAAATATTCTCGACCGGATGATTTTCACCATCATTCGAAAATGTCGAAGGATTATTTCCCATGACCGCCTTCCACTGTTGTTGAGTAACCTCGTACCTGCCCAGATAGAATGTCCTCTTTATTTTAACGACAAAACCCTTGCGCTGGTCGCGTTTGGCCAACGTCCTGGCTAGTGCAAACTCGGCCGCATTATAACTTCTCCCATCGCCCATGTACATATTAAAAGGTCTGCTTGCGCCTTTGACGGTATCTTCCGGAACCGGATAGGGTGGATTGAAAGCACCACTGGTAAATGAACCGGCCGGGATAGAGACGAATTCCATGCCGATTGAATTAGTGATCGTCTGTTGAGCAATAGCATCAACCCATGCAAGCCAAAGCAGCATACAAAAGAAGTATGTCACAGGATTCAATCGCATCGTTTGTTGTGTTGTTGTTTTTCCTTTTGTGCTAACCTCCGGCTACTCATGTGTAAGTCCTTCGGACTTCTTGGTAATTGTAAATTGTCAATTATCAATTGTACTCATCATCCCTATGTCAAGTTAATTCAAAAATTAGAAGTACCTTCATTGATCAAAAGTTATCATTATGAATCGCAAAGCGATCATCCTTCATCTTTGGGATACAAGTTATAATGTAGAAGGCTGGCATCCTCCATTAAAAGATGCGCTGGAGAATCTGCATCACGAGGGAGCATTATGGCGACCACACAAGGATGCTCATAATATATGGGAGCTGCTGAATCACCTGATCTGCTATAAGGATAGATTTGTTTGCAGGCTGGAAGGCAAGGCATTTGAACCGTCCATTACAGATAATGAGCAAACATTTCAAAGGGGAAATGGATCTACTGAGCAGGAGTGGCAGGCGCGTGTATTGCACCTTGCGCATATTCAGACCGTGATACGCGACAAAGTTGCCGCGTTAACGGATGAGGAACTGGACAAACCGTTACCGGATGCACCCATAGGAGGGCAGGTGTTAAGCCTTGCCTCGCACGATAGCTATCATACCGGGCAGATCATGTTTCTTCGGAAGCTACAGGGATTGTGGCCACAGACGAGAGAGGTTTAAACCTTAGCATCTGCCTGTTCAGGTACATTTACTTTTATTATCCCATGATCTCCTAATGCCTTATAAACTGAGATTATAGTTTGATGCCGGTGGTTCTTGAAGCCGCCGGTCTCTGAATTGTCGATGTGGTACGAAACGGTAAGTTTTATCTTCGGGTCGTCAACAGCAGAATAATAAATCTCGACATCCTGCACATTGCCAATCGAATTTACAGCATCGCGGATGATGGACTCAGCATATTCAAGATCAGTTGTGTTCATGATGATGAAGTCCAGCTCAACACGACGGTCTTCGGAACGGGAATAGTTGATGATTGGCTTTTGAAAGATGTCCTTGTTGGGAATGATCACATGGAGGCCCGAAGTGGTGGTCAATGTCGTTGCGCGCAGTTTTATTTCCTTGATGGTTCCAACGAACGCGTTGGTCTCAACTTTATCGCCGATTTCGAAAGGACGTTTGAAGGCCATGAACAACCCCGAAATAAAGTTTGACGACAGATCCTGAAACGCAAAGCCAAGTGCAAGTCCTATTATACCAACCCCTGCAAGTATTGATGATACTGCCTGCGATAAATTAAGGATGCTGAGAGCCGTAGCAAGTCCAAGGGTCATGACCATTGTTTGCAGCACGACAGAGACAACGCTCGCCACGGAGTCACTATGTGAAATGCGATATGAGATCTTGTAGGAAATTTTCTTTACAAGCTTCCCAATGAAGTACATGGCAACGAGAACCAGTGCTGCTATGATCATGTTCGGAAGCATCTTAATGAACGTTTGAAGCCAGCCCTGCAGCTTCTTCAAGATGAGCCCTGTCCAGTGTTCAAATTCCATAATACAGAGTATAATAGTAACAACGTTAACCGGAATAAAAACAATGCCGGGAGGAACTGTGCTGCAAATGGTAGCTGGAGCACCTTACGATAGTACAAGTGAGGAAAGGTGGCCACAATTTGTTGCCAGACCGTTCAGTGAGGCGGTGAGTCTAAATGTCTCCAAAATTGTGAAAAAAGGGACTTAATTAACCCGTAAATTCATGTGTAGATAATTATCCGCGGGCGGGGCAACCCTTTAGACGGGTTGCGCGTCTGGGCATTCAAAATCCCGGATTCTTTGGAAGATCCATCTCATTTGGACAAGATGATTGAGGGTTGCCTTCATGGCAATCGGGAATCGCAAAAAATGTTATACGAGCATTTTTACGGCTATGCTGCGAGTATATGCCTGCGCTATTCCAAAACTCGAGAAGAATCAAGGGAGATCTTGAATGACGGGTTTATGAAAGTTTTTATGCGGTTGGGTACGCGGGATACGAACGCTTCATTCAAATCATGGCTGCGCAGGATTATGATCAATGCGGCCATCGATCATTACAGGAAGCACAACAAACATTATCAGGTAAAGGAGGTTAATGACTCTGTAACATGGATTGCATCAACAGAAGCGGACGCGCTAAATGAGCTTTCCTATGAAGAGTTAATTGCCATGGTTCAGGAGTTGTCACCCGCTTATCGGGCGGTGTTCAACCTGTATGTGATCGACGGTTACACGCATGAAGAGATTGCTGGCCAGCTGGATATTTCGGTAGGGACGTCTAAGTCGAATCTGTTCAAAGCGCGGGAACATCTGAAGGCTGCATTTAAGAAAAATAACATGAAGCGGTATGCCTAAGATGACAGATCAGGACTTTGACAACCTGTTCCGCGAAGCCGCAAACAGGGTCACACCAGAGCAACAGGCTGGTGACTGGGACGACATGCAGCATCGCCTGGAAGCAGCTGAGCGTGATGCAAAGGCAAGAAACATCTCTCTTTATTCGATGCTTGTACTGCTGTTGCTTTATAGCTTCGTGATTCCGGACCACTTTAAGTCTGGCCGGGAAAATCAGGCGTCACTGATGCCGCAGGTAGAGCACGTTGAAGCACTTAACGCAACTGAGACGGTAGACGCCATCAGTAATGCTGACGGAGCACAGGCCGGAACTAGTACAAAAGAAGCTTCAACAGACATAACGGCCTCAACAGACGCCGGAGCTACCGCATCGGACGTTGACGATGCCATTGCACCGGAGAAGGTTCGTTCATCTGCTGGTACCGATAAGGAAGAAGCCGCTAAGGTAGAATCAGTAACGAGTGGTCAGCCAGAGCGAGACAAGCAGTCTAACAA
Organism: Chryseolinea sp.; assembly: GCA_049840655.1. Classification (GTDB taxonomy): domain Bacteria; phylum Bacteroidota; class Bacteroidia; order Cytophagales; family Cyclobacteriaceae; genus Chryseolinea. The sequence goes on along the minus strand of JASGJX010000009.1, from coordinate 154,976 downwards.
TGGGACTAGCTTCAATAGTGATAAACAGCAAAAGAGTAGTAGCCTTTCGGGAAGTATCAGTAACGGAAAGAAGGATGGAACCGGCCAGCAAAAGAGTTCAACAATTAAAGCTCGAACGATTGGAGCGGGGGGACTCGCGAACGGAGATGTGCAGAGTAATGGAGTGACCGGTTCGAACGCACAGGGTAAAGCGGTCGCAGAAGGTACTTCGGTCGTGCAGAGTACATCTGTCGGACAGGGTGCAATAGTCGCGCCCCTTGCTGCAGGTGGAGAGCAACCGAAGTCCGAAGCAGCGACCAGGTATGTGCCTGGGGCTTTCACTGTAGAGACTCCATCAACGGAGCCTCTATTCACATCCCCTGTACAAAAGCCTGAACGTATGGAAGTCGAGGTTCCCGGTACAGTTGTCGCTTCGTCAGTAAGAGCGGGACATCCGCTGTTTGTAAAGCTTGCCATCTCACCGGACTTCAGTTCGATTGATTATGGAAAGGCAGGAAAGACTGGTCTTAATTTCGGTCCAATGGTGGAATATGGTTTATCATCAAAGTTCAGTATCAGTACAGGAGCGATCTGGTCAAAGAAACTTTACGACCAGGAGAATCCGAAGGCGTACAACGTTGGTGGTTACCCGGTAAAGGCGAATATGCTTAATGGAGATTGTCGCATCATTGATATCCCATTAAATCTAACATACTATATGCTTCCTGGCAGAAAGACCAGTGTGTTTGTGACGGTTGGAACTTCGTCGTACATCATGTTGGATGAAACATATGTGTATACCGTAAGTCATAATAACAGAGACTATGAGTATACGCAGAGCGTATCAAATAAGAATAATGAGTGGTTTAGCATGCTCAACTTGTCGTTGGGCGTTCAGCACCAGGTGGCTAAAAGGTGGTTTGTACAGGGAGAGCCGTTCTTAAAGGCTCCCATGAAAGGCGTAGGAGAAGGAAAGGTCAATCTGGTGAGTGCAGGCGTCTTTGTTTCAGTAAAGTATTGGATAAATCCATGACGATAATTAACAACATCGTTCATTTTTAAGATAATCAACTTACAGGGCAACTCGCACACTCGCTTGAATGTGGCTCTGGATTGCGAATGCGAGTTGCCACTGAGTTGAGTCTCGCGGTAAAGATCCGCCAAGTAATACTCATGAGAAGTGGCATAAACAAATCGCCCGACCAGCGGGAGCGGAATTGTATTGCCTTTATCTAAATAGGTAGCGTTATGAATGGCATTAAAGTAATTGTGTTGGTTTTAGTCGCGACGGGTGCGTATGGTCAGAGGTTTATGACTGAACGGGGGATTGTAAAGTTCTTTTCCAGCGCGGCTATTGAGGATATAACGGCAACAAACGAAAAGGCTACTGGTCTTTTTGATACAGGGTCGGGGACTATAGCATTTGTGGTACCGATCAATCAGTTTGTTTTCGCAAAGTCTTTGATGCAGGAGCACTTCAATGAAAAGTATCTCGAGAGTGAACGTTATCCCAAGTCCACGTTTCAGGGAAAGATCACAGGATTCAATCCCGATGTTGCTACACAGCAAACAGTTAATGCTCAGGGAAAGCTGACGATACACGGAGTTACCCACGATATCAATGTGCCCGGACAGATCACCCGATCTGATAAGGGACTCACCATGTCATCGAAGTTTATGGTGGAATTGAAAGATTATAAGATTGAAATACCACGGCTGATGTGGCAAAACATTGCCGAGCGCGTAGAGGTCACGTTAGAATTCGCTTTCAGGCCGGAAGAATAGGTACTCTTTAAGGCAAAGAGGAATACAGTATTGGACAATTTGGATGTCAGTCATAAAACCAACTTTTAGAACGCTATGAAAAACAAAGAAACCATCTCACTTACAAAATTGCTTGTGGCAATCTTTGCTGTCGCTGCCTGTGCACTGGCAGCTGGTTGCAGCGACGATGACGATGGTGGTAGTTCAGGACCACCAACAACCCCCGTGAAAATTAAGCTGGGTACCAGCACCACGCTTGGCAGTTACCTCACGGATGCCGACGGCAATACATTGTATTTTTTCTCGAATGATGTAAAAGGACAGAATACCTGCACAGGTGGCTGTGCTACAAACTGGCCCGTCTACAATGGCGGTACGCTTGCGGCAGACAACCTTGGTGACGGGTTGTCAATTGATGACTTCGGTTCAGTAACGGCGGCATCAGGTCCGCAAACAACTTACAAAGGATGGCCGCTTTATTACTACGCACCTGGAGGAACCCGCGAGGCTGCAGGACAAACTACTGGCGAGGCGGTTGGTGGCGTATGGTTCGTTGGCAAGACTGATTACACCTTTATGATGGCCAATGCGCAGTTGATCGGTATGGATGGAAAGCACTATAAGGGAGACTACACGGAAGGTGACCAGATGGTGAAGTACTTTGTTGATGCCAAAGGTCGCTCGGTGTACGGATTCACTAACGACAAAAAGAACGATAACAACTTTACAAACGGAGATGGTGCACACGACGCGAATTGGCCGATATATGGAGCCACTATGGGAAGCGTGCCATCGACGCTTGATAAGACTCTTTTTGGAACAATTACAGTGATGGGCAACACTCAACTCACTTATAAGGGTTGGCCGTTGTACTACTTCAAGAATGATGCGACTCGTGGAGACAATAAAGGTGTGAGCGTGCCTACACCAGGAGTATGGCCGGTTGTGGTGGCGGATATAGTAGCGGCTCCGGAATAGAATGTCGCTTGCACGTCTGTTGGTTTGGTGTTCCCCGAAACGGGAACACCTCTTTTTTTTAGACGCGACTGATAGAATTACGGATTCTTTAAAACAAGTTCCAGCGTGACACGACGATTTTGCGCACGGCCCGCAGATGTTTTGTTTGTAGCAACAGGCTGCTCTTCGCCGTATCCGGTTGCTTCAATGCGAGAGCCATCTACTCCCTTGCGTGTCAGATAAACTTTCACTGCATCGACACGTGCCTGAGACAGTTTCAAATTGGTTGCATTGGAGCCATTTGAATCGGTATGACCTCCCATTCGCAGATTGTAATCTGTGTACTCCGCCATGATGCTGACAATCTCATCGAGCATCGGGTAAGATGAAGGCTTCAGTGTTGCTTTTGCAGTCTCGAACTGAATGCCACGCATGGCAAAGTTAAGGCGTTTTTTAACTTCTTCTTTTACCACAGGGCAACCGTTGTTTGCCGGATCTCCTTTCGATGTAGGGCAGCGATCCTGAGTGTCGGGCACACCGTCGTTATCGGAGTCCATAGGACATCCCGTCGCGTTCACTCGCATTCCTTTTGGTGTATCCGGACATTTATCTTCGTTGTCCTGCACTCCATCACCGTCAGTATCAGGGCATCCGTCGAACTGAACGAGACCAGCTTCATTCGGGCATTTATCTTTAGCATCCTCTACACCGTCGTTGTCGCTGTCCGGACAACCGCCAAAGCGTTCAACACCCTTAACGTCGGGACATTTGTCGTCCTGATCGGCAACATTGTCGTTGTCTTTATCCGGACATCCCTCCAGATTTTGTTTTCCGGAAAGCGATGGACACTTGTCCATGTAATCAGGTACACCATCCTGATCGCCATCCAACGGACATCCTTTATCATCTACCTGGGCGACAGATGGTGTGTTCGGACATTTATCCTTTTTGTCTGACACTCCATCCTTATCTGCATCAGCAGGTTTGCGCAGTTTGAATACGAGACCGGCGTTGTGTTGCAGGTAAAAGTCATAGTAGCCATTGTCGACGCCATCCCACGTGTCGTCCAGTGGCATGTTCAGCGTACTGGCTACTTCAATACCGAGGCGTTCATTTAACTGAAAAAGTATACCTGCACCCGCTGCCACGTTGCCAATGAAGCCTCCATCCATGATGGGTTCACTGCTCACACCGTTGTACTGGTTTGTAAAAACATACTGAGCACCGCCGCCTGCTACGAGGAACGGAGCGATTACCGCATTTTCAGGGAAGATATACCCGTTATTAAATTTGTATTTAAGCTTGACATTAAGACCATAAAAGTCTCCATCAAATCCTGTCTGATGATCGTCCGATTGATAGCGAAGTTGATTGAATGAAAATTTCTCGACGATGTTGAAGGACCGGTTAATGTATTGTTGTAAGGATATCGCAGCTCCAATCTTGTTGGTCTTGAACTGATAGAACTGATGAGTGTTTCCATTCAGATCACCATCGTATTCCGACATCGTAGCATAGATTCCGAGAGACGTTCCCTGCCCCTGGGCACTAGCAATAGAAAGGAGCAAAGCCAGAACAACCAGCGATGGGCAAAGCCTATTAATGGGATGATCACCAGGCATACAAAATTGTTTAGTGTTGATGCTGTTAACAGATCGTGATTCTGGGCTATCAATTTTGTCACCAAAGTTGGCGTTGATGGATTAAAGGCTTCATTTACAGATTAATGAAGTAATCGTTGCGGCGCGGACTGGCAGAGCCGGAACCGGATTGAGTATTTTTTACACAATTTTTCAGGGTTCGGGTTAATTGTATTACGAGTTTGAATTCGATGTATTAATATTATTGCGCATCGTAATTTGATATTTAAAACGTGCCGACACCCAGGTTTATGGTTCATAAATGCCCTCCAGGATTTTCGCCGTGCTCAATGCGCTATCTGTTATTGTTTATGATATGCCTGAATACAACAGCACTGTTTTCTCAAACGGATAGCATCCGGGTGTTGAATGACATCCGATCTTTGGCGGATGATAGAAATCACGGACGTGGTGCAGGTTCAGCCGGGGAGCGGACAGCAGCAGCTTATATTGCGTCGCGATTTAAAGAGCTGGGATTGCTACCAAAAGGTGATAAGGGAACATTTCAGCAAAAGTTCACTTTTAACAAAGGAGTTCACGGAGAGGGAAAGCCAGCAGAAGCGGCAAACGTCCTGGCTTATATCGATAACAAGGCAGCGACAACAATTATTATCGGTGCACACTATGATCACCTTGGTGATGATGGTCAGGGCAGTTCGCTTGATCCTAATCCGTCCAATAAGATACACAATGGTGCCGACGACAATGCATCCGGCGTTGCAGGAGTCCTGGAACTTGCCAGATTCTATAGTGACAACAAGATCAAAGAGCGAAACAATTTTCTCTTTATATGCTTTTCGGGAGAGGAATTGGGACTTCTGGGCTCCAGGTATTTTACTGAACATCCGACTATCAACCTGCAGTCGGCCAACTACATGATCAATATGGATATGGTGGGCAGGCTTGATCGGTCGACGCATACCTTGTTTGTAAGCGGAACGGGAACGAGTCCAGTATGGGAACCGTTGCTTCAACGTATTTCATCGCCGGAGCTCGTCATCAAAATGGATTCATCAGGAATGGGTCCTTCTGACCATACCTCGTTTTATCTGAAAGACATTCCGGTTCTTCATTTTTTCACTGGCAGCCATTCAGACTATCACAAGCCCTCGGATGACTGGGAGAAGATTAATTCTTCAGGTGAAGCAAGAGTTCTTGATTTGATCATCCGAATGAACTCATCGCTTGACATGGAACCAAAGCTGTCGTTCCTCAAAACGAGAAACAAGTCTAACGCAGGTCGGGCAACATTCAAGGTTACCCTGGGTATTATGCCCAGTTACGCAGGAACTGAAAATGGATTGAAAGTGGACGGCGTTACCGATGGAAGGCCGGGCCAGAAGGCAGGCATTCAAACTGGCGATGTTATTATTGAGATGGGAGCAAACAAGATCTCCAATATCGACGACTACATGAAGGCTCTCGGTCAGTTTGAAAAAGGACAAACTGTGCCGATAAAAGTTAAACGTTCTGATAATGTGGTGACGCTATCTGTTACCTTTTAAGATTGAATTCAAATTTCGCATCATACCAACTTGTTCAACCGAAAGTAATGACTTTTACAAATTCAATTCGCTGCCTGCTGGCTTCTGTTCTCTTTTGCATTTTCAATACAAGCACGTTGGCTCAGGCCAGGTTGAAAAATCAGGAACTTGCTCCGATGAAACTTTGGTACCAGAAGGCGGCAGCCAACTGGAATGAGGCGTTGCCCATAGGGAACGGGCGATTGGGTGCGATGATATTCGGAGGTGCCGCGGAAGAGCATTTGCAGCTGAATGAATCCACGTTATGGTCGGGTGGTCCTGCAAACCTCAATCCGAATCCTCAGGCAAAGGAGTATCTCAAACAAATTCGCGAGGCGCTTGGCAAAGAGGACTATAAGCTGGCAGAGTCTCTTACTGCGAGGATGCAAGGGTTGTTCACAGAATCCTATCTTCCTCTCGGTGACCTGTTTCTGCGACATAACTTTCAGGGGCAACCAGCAGACTATCGGCGTGAACTGGATATTAGTAATGCCGTCGCCCGCACAACGTATCGAGTAGGGGATGTTGTTTATACGCGTGAATATCTGTCATCAGCGCCCGACCAGGTGATTGCAGTAAGAGTTACCTCAAGCAAGACGGGGGCACTTAATCTTTCGGCAAGAGTATCGAGTGAAATTCTATACGATGTGAAGGCTGGTGGCGACGAGATTGAAGTCCAGGGAAAGGCTCCATCGCATGTCGATCCAAGTTACATGCAGACTATGGAGATTCCTGTGGTATACAACGATATGACAGGTTGCAAGGGTATGCGCTATGCATGGAAAGTCAAAATGAAGGCCAAAGACGGAAGCGTTAGCGCGGTGGGTGATTCTGTTACAGTCAGCAATGCGACAGAAGTGTTGATCTACATAAGCGCGGCCACAAGTTTCAATGGATTCGATAAGTGTCCTGATCGCGATGGCATTGATGAGAAGGCATTGATGAACAAGTTTCTGACGAACGCCACTAGTCGCGATTTCGCTGCGTTAAAAAGCCGGCATATTGCCGATTATCAATCTTTGTTCAATCGTGTATCACTGGTGCTTGATGGAAACAAGGATGTTAGACTTCCGACTGATGAACGACTTCTTGCCTATACAAAGGGGGCATCCGATACAGGACTTGAAGCTTTGTATTTTCAGTTTGGAAGATATTTGTTGATCTCTTCATCGAGGGAGGGTGGGCGTCCCGCTAACCTGCAAGGCATCTGGAATCACCATCTGAGAGCTCCCTGGAGCAGTAACTATACTGTGAATATCAATACGGAGATGAACTACTGGATGGTGGAATCAACTAACCTTTCGGAGTGCCATCAACCGTTGATTTCACTGATCAAAGATGTTGCCACGACGGGTGCTGAGACGGCGAAGAATTTCTACGGTCTTGAGGGCTGGACACTCAACCATAACACCGACATCTGGGCAACTACCAATCCCGTTAGCGGAAGTCCATCATGGGCGAACTGGCCGGTGGGTGGAGCCTGGCTGTGCCGCCATCTTTGGGAGCATTACCTATACACCGGTGATCAAAAGTTCCTTGAGCAGGTAGCCTACCCGTTAATGAAGGGAAGTGCTGCCTTCTGCACGGGATGGTTGGTTGAAGATGGGAAAGGCCACCTCGTTACGGCCCCGTCGACGTCTCCGGAAAACGTCTTCATAACGCCAGAAAGTTATAAGGGCACAGTATCAGTAGCCTCAACGATGGATATGGCGATCATCCGTGACTTGCTGGGAAATGTAATTCAGGCATCTGAAGTGTTAAGCACCGATAACGAATTGCGAGTCTTCTGGAGAGAGACACAACAGAAGTTGTTGCCTTACCAGGTTGGCAAAAAGGGTAACCTTCAGGAATGGTATAAGGACTGGGAAGATGCCGAGCCACAACATCGTCACATTTCGCATTTATATGGCGTGTTTCCCGGAGATGAAATTACCCCCGCATTAACTCCGGATCTTGTCAATGCTGTTAAGCGAACTATGGAGATCCGTGGGGATGGAGGTACAGGCTGGTCGAAGGGATGGAAGATAAACATATGGGCGCGTCTTTGGGATGGCAACCATGCGCACAAGCTAATCCGCGAACAGCTTACACTCACTGGAGTTGAAGGGACTAACTACGCCAACGGAGGAGGCACGTATCCAAACCTGTTTGATGCGCATCCTCCATTCCAGATCGATGGAAATTTTGGTGGAACTTCCGGGATCACGGAAATGCTGGTACAGAGTCACCGTGGTGAATTGCACTTGCTGCCGGCATTACCTGATGCATGGCCAAATGGTTCTGTAAAAGGACTCAGGGCACGCGGCGCATTTGAAGTCAGCGTCTCATGGGAGAAGAAGTTGATGAAGTCCGCGACCGTTAAGTCACTCAATGGAGAACCATGTTTGATACGGTCGTCTGTTCCATTGAAAGTGAAGGGTGCAAATGCAACCACCACGCCATCCGGAAAGGGTTACATCACATCCTTCGTTACGTCGAAGGATGCAGTGTATACCATAACGCCGCGCTAGAGACTACAAGACCGCATCAGCCATTAATGGCGCTTGCGCTTCTTCATCTGCTTGCTCATTTTCTTCTTGTACTTTTTTGACTTGCCGGGTTTTACACGACCCGGATTTGTCGATAGGGATCCCGTTGCAGACACCACATAGGACACGCTGATTTGTTCCTTAACGGGCATCAGAACATCAGACGTCGCAGCCTGCGCTACAATCGAAGCAGCAAGCAGACCCGAAAACAATGGATTGATCATTTGAGGAAGAAGGTTTTATAAGAATGAAAAAAATCCTGGACAGTTAATATCCTGCACCAACAGCAGGATCTCATCACCCCCTACAGCCCGTTCACGGCTTTCGCAAGATCTTCTCCACACATACCTCCGTGCATTACAATTCGCGCGTCGATCACCTCATAACTACAAGCTGCCTTGTCGCAAATTGTTTTCAGCTTTCCATATAACGGAAGCTTATTCAGATCGGCGTCAAGCTTGCATCCCGAAAATTGCCACTCACTGAACGCAATATCAATTCCATAAGCATGTTCGATCGATTTAAGCACCGTAGATATCGGTGTCCCCTCAAACATGAAGTCCGCTTGCGCCAGCGGAACGAGGATACCGGGATTATCCACCAGCGATCGCTTCATATCTTTATCGCTGTGCTTGTATACAACCTGATGATTTGACAATAGTACGATGCTGTTCATGGAGCTGGTCGTGTTCTCTGTGATTGAAGCACGACCATTTTTCACCTGAATGCGGGTATCGTCTTCGTTTTCGTAGCTGCGCACATTGAAGCTGGTGCCCAACGCGGCAAGCGTTAACTGCGATGTCCTGACTACAAATGGTTGATTATCTTCCGCAGAGACCTCAAAGTAAGCTTCTCCCGACAAATAGACTTCCCTGTTTAAAGCGCCAAAGTCCCTTGGATATTCGAGTGTACTTCCGGGCATCAGCATGATCGAGCTTCCGTCTCCGAGAGCGAGTGTTTGAGATTCCGCTGCAGACTTGACAAGAATGGTGTTTGACGATCCGGTTTCAACTTTTGGGTCTTCCACCTTTACCGTTCGAACCTTTGATTGCCGAAGCCCAACCAAGAGCGACAATATTATTATGAAGCCAATGGCGACGGCCAGCTTACTGTACCACCGTGAAATCAGGGGAGGTTGATAAATAGAAGAGTCGTTATCACGAAGAGTCTCTTCTATTCTATGCCAGACCTGCTCCCGCAACATCTTTGAAGCGACCATTGCAGGTTCCTTAGCGAGTGTCAGCACGAACATACGCGCCTCTTCAACATCATCGGCCTTATGTGGATTACGATCGATCCACAACCTCCATCGCTGATCGAGCAGGATGTTGTATCTGCCGTGATTGACCCAATTTAGGAAATCGGCGTCATGGACAAATTCAATACTCGAATAGTTCAGATAGCGCTCCATAACAGAAGACCGATCGTCATCACGTACTTGGCAAACTTTTTTAATTGTCCGAGTCCGCGCTCTACAAGCGAGCCGGCTGCATCTTCATCGATGTCAAGAATATCGGCAATCTCGCGATAGGAGAATTCTTCGTGGCACCTTAACACCAGTGCCTCATATTGTCGCGGTGATAGATCATTAATTAATTTTCTCAGAGATTGTGCCTGTAGTTCCGGGCCATCATTGCCTACAATGTCATTCCTCAGTTCATTGTCTTCGTAGGCGGGGTGTTCTTCCAGCAGCGATTCGAGCGAGTCGATAAGCAACTGGCCACTGATGTGTCGATTGACTTTTCTTCTAAAAGATCTGTAGAGGTATAGTTTTACGGATTGAATCTCAGACAAGTTTTCGTGATAAAACCACAGGTCCACAAAGACATCGTGGATCGATTCCAGGAGCGCTTGTTCGGTAACACCAATCTTTTTTCCGTAGGAATACAGCGGCTGAAAGTAACGCAAATAGAGCCATTGATAGGACAAAGCATCACCATGACGCATTGCATTCCATCGCTCGATTTCGTCCTCGGGGTGGTCTAGCTTTAATCGCACGTTGAAAAAGTAAGCTAATGATTAAAAAAGTAAGTTACGCAAACGTTTTGAATTCACACGTCTACGCGGCCCAAAATGTTAAGGATGGCCTTTCTAGAGCGCCTTACTGGTGGTGATGTAGAAGTTTCGATTAGGTGTGAGCGGTGTTCCTTTTGGGACGATTGACCATGTTGTGTTGGGCGACAACCACGTGCCATTGGTTAATTTCACCTTCATTGCGAATCCGTCCACTACGTTTGTCCAGCGACATTGGGTACCCTTGCCGTCTGACCTGAACTCAAGGTTCGGAATCATTGTGGTCGTGAGATATTGTTTAAAGATTAATGAGAGATCGATGCCTGACGCCGTGCTCATGTATTTTTCGATATCGTCCGCTGTCACTGTCTGCAGACGAAACTTTTCATTCATGCCCCGCAATATCATCCGGAACTTCTCATCGTTATTCACGAGCTGGCGGATGTTGTGAATCATGCTTCCGCCTTTCGGATACATGTCGCCGCTTCCTTCCTGATTTACACCATAGGGACCAATGATTGGAGCATCATTATCAATGTTGCGTCTGCTTCCGATACTGTAATCATCACCTGCCTTTACTCCATATTGACATGTAGTAAAGATTGTTTCGGAGTAATTGGTGAACGACTCATGGATCCACATGTCTGCGACATCTTTCGAAGTGATGTTATTCCCAAACCATTCGTGGCCGCTTTCGTGAACGATGATAAAGTCCCACTTAAGTCCCCAACCGGAATCTGAAAGGTCCCTTCCCAGGTAGCCGTTACCAAACTTGTTGCCATAGGCCACCGCACTTTGATGCTCCATTCCGAGATGTGGCGATTGAACAAGCTTATAACCATCTTCATAAAAAGGGTATGGGCCAAACCAATGCTCAAAACATTTCAGCATGAGCGGTGCCTGCTTAAATTGTTTCTTTGCTGCTTCGAGTTCATAGTCAAGTACCCAGTAGTCGCAGTCGAGCTTTCCTTTTTCTCCCTGATACACTTCGCCCCAATGAACATACTTACCGATATAGGGGATGATATTGTAGTTGTTGATTGGATTTTTCACGCCCCACGTGTAGGTGACTTTCCCCTGCGAAGTTTTTTTATTTAGCAGTCTCCCGTTCCCTACGGCCATTAGTGTGTCTCCTGCAACAGTCATGCTCAGGGTAGCTCCGTTGTCAGGCTCATCACTTTGATGGTCTTTGCAAGGATACCACACGCTGGCACCGAGACCCTGACATGCTACCGACATCCATGGTCTGTTCTTTTTATCGCGTGACCATATCCATCCGCCATCCCAGGGAGGATTACGGGCCTCTTTAGGCTTGCCAGAATACACCAGCCTTAGCGTTGCCTGTTGTCCTGCTGCCAGAGCAGTGTTGAGGTGAAGCAGGTAGACGTTTCCGTCGCGGACGTACTGCAGGTTTTCACCGTTCAAATCAGCAGAGTCGATTTGCATGGGTTGCTGAAGATCGATTTGCATTACAGATCCGGAAGACAATGCCTTAAATGTGATGACGTTTTTTCCGCGTATCGTTTTTGAATTGTAATCGGGCTCGACTGAGACGTCGTATTTTAATACGTCCCACCATTTTCTTTCCGGCGTTATGGTGCCACGCAAAGTGTCTTGTCGCGTAAAGGTTTGTCCAAGGGCAGGTGCGATGACCAGTGTGAAAGAGAAAGCAAGCAAAAGGGTGATCTTCATTCCGGAAATATACTATCTGAAGCTGCAATTGTTGTGCCCGCTCCTCTATTTAGGGAGCTCAGACCATCCAAATCAATGTGGCCGGGCCGACGGATACGCTACGAGCCTACAGCGAGCTTACGGCTAGCTTACGGCTAGCTTACGGCTAGAGGAAGCCAATAGACCGCAGCGCGTACGCACAATCTACAGCGAACATACAAAACGCGACCAGAGGGTCACTATAATGTCACTGTAAGTTCACTATAATGTCACTGTAAGGGTTGGGATGGCGGGCCGAATTTGTTCACCGGTAGCGAAGTTTCCTGAGCTAATTCAGTAAGTAGATACCGGAAGAAAAACGTAAAAATCCAGGCCGTGGTTCTCTTGCCCGGTTAAATTTCTTGCAACCTCAGGAATTACTGTTCGTGCCGCTCAATACCAGAATGAAATCAAAGATTCTTACTTGTTGATGATCGAAATAAGCTGATCGTAGAAGAGCAGCGCTCTTCCGTAACCCTCGAGGCTTACCCGTTCATCGATGCCATGAAATCCTTCAGGATCGATCATCGGGCTGAACTTGATAATACCTGATGATACTTTGGCAAAGTGACGAGAGTCTGTTGCGCCGATCATGAGGAACGGACTTGTGATAACATTATCGAATGAACGTTTCGCTGCTTCATTTACCACCTGGTAAGCGTACGAGGTTTCGTCTGTGACTGCAGATGGCTCGTGAACAAATTGACTTTGCAACGCGATCCTGACGCGCTCGTCGCCGACGATCTCACGAATGAGTGCGAGTACCGTTCCTGAACTGTCTCCCGGTAACAGGCGAACATTGACTGAGGCTTCGGCCCGTGTAGGGATCACGTTGTCTTTTACACCCGCATCCAGAATCGTTGGAACGAGCGTTGTTCTGATCATCGCGTTACCACCGGCAGATTGTTCATAAATGCCTTTGATCATCGGTGTGAACAACCAGGGGTTCGCGAAGGCCATTCTGTTAACAAATGGCATTTCGGGTCCGAGGTTGCGCATGAATCCCTCGGTGGAAGGAGAGAAGCGCGATTCAAAGGGATGTTCACGAAGCCGTACGATGGCCTTTGTCAGAATATCGATAGAAGTTTCTGTTTCGGGCATAGATGAATGGCCGCCGTTTTTTTCAACCGAAAGAGATACGGTCATGTATCCTTTTTCAGACGTTCCAATCAATGCGACGGCTTTTTTCATGCCCGGCACCTTCTCTCTCGTAACAATCCCACCCTCATCCAGGACAAGATCGGGTTGCACTCCTGCTTCCACTAATAGTTTCGCCATTTCGGCGGCACCGTAGCCACCCATTTCTTCGTCATGTCCGAAACACAGGTACAGTGTTCTCTTTGGAGTATAACCCTTTGCCAGAAGTGCTTCAACTGTTTCAAGCATGGCGATCAGATTGATCTTGTCATCTGCGGTTCCACGTCCCCAGATCGATCCATCCTTCACAGTTCCGGCAAACGGTTCTACAGTCCAGAGGGAGGCAGCTGCTTCTTCAACAGGGACGACATCCTGGTGTGCCATAAAAACTACAGGCTTCAGTTCTGTACCCGATCCGGGCCATTGGAACAGAAGACTGTATTTTGCCACTGCCTTCAATATTAATTTGCTATATACCAAAGGATATGTGCGTTGCAGGAAGCGATGAAATCCGAAGAATGCGGCTGTGTCTAATCTGGCGCTGTCTCCGTAACTTATGGTCTTGAATTTGATGGATTCTGAGAGGTGTTGAACTGCATTTTCACTTGGTTCCGACGCCTGTGAAGCTGGAAAGTTTAGTTGCTGAGACTTAAACGCGAACGTTTTGAATAACACAATCACAATGACCAGCACGATGGCCATAAGCAGCACAAGGAAGAAGCGTTTCATCTCAGATTAATGGAGAAAGTAAGGCTTACGAAAGTATCACATTTGACTCAATAGTCTATGGAAATAAAAAAGCTAATGCAGACTTTCCGCCAGCCTGGTCTGGTAGAACGTATTACAGTGCGGCCTGGACGTTCGATGGATGTTATCGAGGTAAATAGAGTCGAGGCAGAGGAGGGGATTGGCCTTCAGGGCGACCGTTACAACGGAAGGGGAGGGGCAAGACAAGTTACGTTAATCCAGATCGAACATCTGGCAGCAATGGCGTCTATATTGGGCGTTGAGGCTATCGACTTCGCGCTGACGAGAAGAAACATTTTAGTAAGCGGAATTAATTTGCTTGCCTTGAAGGACAAGGAGTTCATGGTTGGAGACGCGATGCTTCGATACTCGGGGGAATGTCATCCCTGCAGTCGAATGGAGGAAGCATTTGGGCCCGGAGCTTACAATGCAATGCGCGGCCATGGTGGCATCACGGCGAGGGTTGTTCAAGGTGGTAGTATTACAACAGGAGATCGTGTAATGCCAATTGCAAAGGAAAGTCAGGCCACAATATTCAACGATTGACTGACTGTGATACGCTTATGTAGTTATGTCCGCATCTTACTAACGAACTCGCGGAGGTTATTAACGATCTTATCGGTTTGAGCAGGATTGGGTGTTTCATCCCAGCTTCCAGGTATCACATTAAACAGAGTGCAAAGAAATACAGGGTCTGGCGGACACTGTGCAAGCAGGGCATACCTTAACATCCCCATATGAAGATGCCTGATAGATCAGTGCATTCAAACAAATCTCAAATTCCGCTTACGTGTTTCTCAATTTCAGCAGCGAGCTTCTTCTTTCCGGATTGGCGCTTCTTATCGGCAATCTGTTTGATAGCGAAGGACACCGTAGGTTCAAACATTGGTTTATATGCCTCGGGAATTTGCTCCTTATTCTTTGCAAGAAGATCGACACCACGCATCACCAACTTTTCATCCTTTAACTGTGCGAGATATTCTGCCAGCGATTGTGCCATACCTGCTGTTTCATACCATTCGAGTTCACCATAGTAGCTCATGATGTATTCGAAATGATCAGGGCTCTTTGTTTCCATCAACGTGTTGGCGATAACAGCGGCAAGATTTCCCCTGGCAGGTGTTGCCTTTTGGCGAAGTGCAAAAGCAGTTGCTTCCTTGGGATACAGGGCCATCAATCCCGACAGCGCATTGCCAGCTACTGAATATGATGAGTCATTTAAATGCTTTCTGAAAGTATCGGCATATTGAGGCTTCTCGAGAGATGCCAGGAAGTCAATGGCTTCTGCCTGAACCAATGGTCGCTTATCGCCCACGGCTTCCGTCACGGACGGGGTAAGCGCATCCTTAACTGATGCAGGAAGTTGCTGCAGGTACGTAAGCGTCTCCACTCGGATGCGCTCAGATTTATCCTTCAACGCCTGCTTCAGCAGGTTCTGACTTTTTTCGTTTTCTGAAGTAACAAGAGCGGCGTGCACGGCTTCCAGGCGATCGACGTAGTTGCCAATCTGGTATTGAAACAAATAGCTGTCGAGCGATTTACGATCGGTCTTTTGCCATAACATAATCTTATCGGCGTCAACATTTACCAGGCTGGGGGTTTGACTATACGGGAGCGTAAATTTGCTATGCGCGTCATCAACAGTGACGTTGTAGGACGTTCGCTTCGAACCTTCATAAACATCGATCTTCAGGGGAATACGAAATATGTAAGGTTGAAGCTGTTCGATATTGACCGTTACCTGATTGCGAACAGTGTAGTCGTAGGTGATGTCCACCATAGGATGCCCATGGTTGAAGAACCACTGATCAAAGAACCAGTTAAGATCCTTGCCGCTCACTTCTTCAAGGGCGAGGCGAAGCTGATGAGCTTCACCATTGCTGAATTTGTTCTTCACCAGATATTGATTCAATCCCTTGAAGAATGCACTGTCACCAACATAGACTCGCAGCAAATGGAGGATAACTCCCCCTTTCTGGTAGCTCACGTTGTCGAACATGTCTTCGCGATCCTGGTAATGAAATCGCACAAGATCCTTATCATAGCTTGACGAATCGCTGAGGTACGTTTCCTGATCGGTGAACAAACTTCCGTGTGCGTACTCCTGACCGTGTTTGAATTCATCCCATAGATATTCTGCGTAGGTGGCAAATGATTCGTTCATGCTCAGGTTGCTCCAGCTTTCGGCAGTCACATAATCGCCGAACCATTGATGGAACAATTCATGCGAAATCACCCGTTCCCAGGAATTCTCATCCACCAGCTGTCGCGCATCCTGCTGGGCGCTCGATCCGTGTAGGGTAGCCGTTGTATTTTCCATGGCGCCGCTCACGTAGTCACGAGCCGTCATCTGCGAGTACTTGACCCAGGGATAGTCTACTCCTGTAAGGCGTTCAAAGAGTGCAATCATCTCAGGTGTGTAACCGAATATCTTCCGCGCTACAGATGCATATTCTTTCTCCACATAATAGTTAACCTCCATCTGTTTGTACTTGTCCTTGATGATGGCATAGTCCCCGATGCCGATGAAGTAGAGATAAGGAGAGTGTGGAAGCTCCATTTTCCAATGATCGGTGCGTGTGCCATCCGAATTGTTTTGCTGACTCACCAGTTTTCCATTGCTTAGCGATACGTATTTCGAGGGAACTTTAAGGATCATCTCGCTGGTTGATTTCTGATTAGGATGATCGATCGTCGGACACCACACCGAAGTGGCCTGTGTTTCACCCTGCGTCCAGATCTGGACGGGCTTGTTCTTTTCTTTTCCCGTTGGATTGATGAAGTACATTCCTCTGGCGTCATTGATTGCAGCGCTGCCTTTTGCCTGGAAGACCGATGGTTTGGCCGTATACTTTATATCAACTATGATCTGTTGATCGGCCTTGTATACTTTGTCAAACTTGATTGAAAGGATCAGGCCATCGTATCGATAACGAAGATCCTTATCGTTTGAAGAAACCCGGTGGATGTCCATTCCTTTCGCATCTAACTGTACGGAATCGGTTGGATAGAAATGCGGACGTAGCGTTATTGAAACGTTACCCATCATTTGAGATTTTGCATAGTCAAAGCTTGCTTCAAGACGCGTGTGCAAAAGGTTTACCCGTTTCTCCGTGGTAGGCTTATAAGTCGAGCCACGATCGATGGGTTGCCCTTTCAGAGATGAGAAAGACACTATTGCGCAAAAAATGAAAACGTAAACCTTCATCGTTGTATACAATTGGATTCTTAATGATAACTATGAGTCAAAAGTAATGAATGGCGTGCAAACGTTATGCTTCTGAGAGTAGAATTGGGGCTTTGAGGTTCATGCAATGGTTCAGAAGGTCAATTCAGGCACACCACTTGCTATGCAAGGGTGATAGGAAGTTTGTAATTCAAAAGCGGGAACAGCCGTTATTAACAACATTACGTAGAAAGTTGGTATACCGCAACTGTGCCTGCGCTCGCTATTTAGCATTTGAGCAACGAAGTTTGTGCCGCTATGAAAGATTGTAATCTATCTAATTCATAGACCTGTTTGCTGCTCATTTGAGAAGACTATGTTTAACTAACGTGCCGGATGAAAGCAATCGACAACAGTGAAGCTTCATATAAGGAGAGGGTTGAGCGCGAGGTTGACACCTGGACTGGCCGTATTAGAAAGGAGCCCTATTACTCAACGCAGCTCGCACGACGCGTCCAAAAGAAGATTAACAGTGTGATACCGGAGAGGATACACGCTGCAATTACCGCGGCTGTGAAACATATGACTGAAGCAGTATGCTTTGGAATTGGATACACGTCGACAGATCCGATGGCGGGCATTAGTTTTCAGGAAGCGGAAAGCAAGGTTAACAAACGTATTGCATTCTATGCGAAGACCGCTGCTGCGGAAGGTGCGTTAACAGGTGCTGGTGGAATATTGTTAGGTCTCGCCGACTTCCCTTTATGGCTTACACTGAAGATGAAGATGCTGTTTGAGATCGCAGCAATCTATGGATACGATGCTACTGACTATAAAGAACGCGTCTTTCTGCTGCGCATCTTTGAGCTTACCTTCTCTGGTTACGATCGTAAACCCCAGGTGCTTGACATGATCAGCGAATGGGAAGACCAACGAAAACAAATGCCGGACACAGTTCAGGCGTTTGATTGGCGCACCTTTCAGCAGGAATACAGGGACTACATCGATCTTGCAAAGCTTTTACAACTTGTTCCGGGAATAGGGGCGGCCGTCGGAACGGTCGTCAACTATCGACTGACCAACAAGCTGGGTGAGACGGCGAGAAACGCCTATCGCCTCCGATGGCTCAGTCGAAATTCGGATTCGTGACCAGGCGGAAACGTTTTCAATAGTTGGCCGAATACAGTTTGTCGTTAAATTTTAGGCACTTCTCTCGTGGATTGACTCACCTCGTCGATTTTCATGAGTATTCAACATGTGTAAACACATAACTTGTGTTCGAAATCCGGGATTCTTAGGTAGCCCAACCTGCTTATCCAGGCCCAAAGAGCAAGCTGGTTTTCCACGAACTCCGGATTTGAAATTCCTTACTAGTATAATAGATGACTTTTTTTGCTAGCCGACGCTCGCGTACAGCGACTGCGTTGGTCCTCCTTGTGCTGTGCATGCTTTGCGTCGGTTGCGTTTTTTGGAAACAGGAAATGCAGTACAGGCGCCCAACGCCAATTCCGGAAGATTACACGCCAGTAGCGGTTGGCGCTTCAATTACTTTGCCTGATCAGCTGAAAACAGGAACAGCATGGTTTCTTCATTTCTACAATCCGGATTGTCCCTGTTCCCGTTTTAATGCGCAGCATCTCAAAAGCCTGATTCGATCTTACAGCGATAGTGTTTCTATTGCTATAATAGTAGCATCATCGGCAGATGTTGATCGTGCAACCAGGGCTTTTGGTGATCGGATTAAAATCATCTACGACGAAAATGGAGCGATCGCGGAATCCTGTGGCGTGTATTCAACACCGCAGGCAGCAATTGTTGATTCGAAGGGAGCTCTCTTCTATCGCGGAAACTATAACATTTCACGCTATTGTACTTCGCGGGCAACCAATTTTGCTGAGCTGTCCCTCCTTGCAATGCTGAATAATCAGCAACCGCCGCAGTTTAGTGCTTTGGCAATGGAGGCGTACGGATGTGTCCTGGATCCGGATGGGCCTGACCTGGTGTCGCTCTATTGAGCAATGAATTAAAAAAACAACCCCTCTATAATGTCCCTCAAAATTACCCTCTCAAAAGCAGAACGCGTCCACGCTTTTAAGACCATCAACGGCAAGTCGGACAGCATCATGACCTATGTGCTTCTTACTTACTTTCTGTTTGGAATATTTCTCGCATTCTTTTACGATACATGGTTTGTCGCTTTCAGTATCGGTGGAGTTTGTCTCATAGCCTATTTCGGATGTCGCTTATTGCTTCCGGATGCAACGCTTAGCCAATACGTTATGAGTGTTGTGTTTGGGTTGTTCGCTGCACAGTTCATCTATCAGATGCATGGTCTTTTTGAAATGCACTTCTTTTTCTTTGTAGGCTCCGCACTGCTTATAACGTATCGGAATTGGAAGCTTATTTTGCCACTGTTCTTTTTCACGGTGGTGCATCACGCGTGGTTTTCCTGGCTGCAATATTCAGGGAACACCGAAATCTATTTTACGCAGCTCGATTACATGACACTTCAGGCATTTCTTTTCCACGCTGGTCTGGCTGCCGTGATCATGGGGATATGTGGATTTTGGTCTTATGACCTGGGTGAATCTGTTCTTCAGGATGCCAGTAAGACCCTCATGCTGGAGCGTCAGGTCGCTAACGTCGAGCATAACATAAAATTTGCCGAGGCAATCATGCAGGGGAATCTTCAAGCGGAATATGTAGTGACAGATTCGTCAGACGAACTGGGCAAATCGCTTGTGAAAATGCGCGACAGTTTACGATCATCACTCGAACGGGAAGATGAAGAGAAATTTGTGACTATTGGTATAACAAAGATTGGGGATGTCGTTCGTGAGCACGGACATGATCCTGCCGCTCTTGCTGATGCGTTTGTCAGTTGTTTGGTTAAGTACGCCGGGTTGAATCAGGCTGCGCTGTTTGTACATGAAGGCGATGAGAATGGAAAACTAAAGTTGACTGCCTGCTATGCATACGACAGAAAGAAATTTATCGATCGTGAGATAGCCATTGGAGAAGGCCTTGTAGGCCAGTGTTATATCGAGCGTGATTCTATTTATCTCACAGACGTTCCGTCGGGCTATCTCAAGATTACATCCGGGTTGGGTGAAGCCGTGCCGAGGTGCGTATTCATGGTTCCTGTCAAGACCAGTGATGAGATCGCAGGTGTCCTTGAACTGGCATCTTTTAATCGCCTTCGTGAATACGAAAAAGAGTTTATTGTCCGTGCAGCGGAAAACATCGCGTCAGCCATTCTGTCGTCGCGGACGACGCACCGTATCAAGATGCTGCTTGCCGACAGTGAGCAACGAACAGAGGAGATGCGGTCTCAGGAAGAAGAGATGCGACAAAATATGGAGGAGTTACAGGCCACCCAGGAAGAGATGGGTAGGAAGCAGACGGAACATGAAGAACGCCTGAAGGCGCTTGATTCGTCAGGCGTGGCATCAGCAGAATTCTCTTTAACTGGTCACTTGCTGGATGCGAACGAGATGTTCCTTAAAATCATGGGTTATCGCCTGGATGAGGTAAAGGGAAAACATCATCGTGTATTTGTCACCGAGGCGGAGGCAGATACTGACGGATACAGAAAATTCTGGGACGAGCTTCAAAAGGGTCGGGTCAATACTGGAACATTCAAGCGGGTAAATCGCACGCGCGACACCGTGTATATTCACGGATCGTACAATGTGGTACGCGATATAAATGGAATTCCTCAAAAAGTGCTGGGTTTTACGATGGATGTAACCTCATTGGTGGGTGAACAGGTTTAATACGCTGTACTGATTTCATTGCGTTTCATATATTAGAATTCAAAATCACCGATTTGAATTTTATGATTCGCAAATTCATTTTCCTTTCCCTCTTTTCAATTTGCTTCCTGAATGAGCATTCCACTGCGCAAATAAAGCTGGTCGCAAATGCCGATCGTCCCACCGTGCAAGTCCAGCCAACGATGTGGGGAATCTTCTTTGAGGATATCAACTTCGGCGCAGACGGTGGTTTGTATGCTGAGCTCATTAAGAATCGATCATTCGAGTTTTCTCAACCGTTAATGGGCTGGACGCTCGTTGACAACAATCGGTTTTCTCTGAATAAGGAGTCGGGTGGTGTGCTCGTGATCAACCGTGCTACAGAGAATGCATCCAATTCTCACTTTGCCCGTGTTACTGTAAACTCTGAAAAGGAGTTCGTCATATCGAACGAAGGATTTCGGGGAATGGGAATCCAGGACAGTCATACTTATGTGTTTTCAATTATGGCCCGTCGAGATGACGGTGGACCGGGCACTGTCCGACTCGAACTGGTATCCAAGGAAGGAGAGGTATTAGGCAACTGCAGTATTGACATTGCCGGCAAAGAATGGAAGAGGTATGATGCGCAACTCATAGCAAAGGGCACCGAAGCCAGGGCCTCAGCTAATCTAGCCTTCAAAGGTCAGGGCGTCACGGATATAGACATGGTTTCGTTATTTCCAAGAGAGACATGGAAACAACGTCCCGGCGGTTTGCGTGCGGATCTGGTTCAATTGCTTGCTGATATGAAGCCTGGTTTTGTTCGTTTCCCTGGCGGATGTATTGTCGAGGGATTCGGATTGGATACTCGTTATCAATGGAAGAAAACTATTGGTGATGTCAATGCACGGGAATTGATCAAGAACCGTTGGAACGATGAGTTTAAGCATCGTCCTGCGCCGGATTATTATCAAACTTTTGGGTTAGGCTTTTATGAATACTTTCAACTGGCTGAAGATATCGGTGCGTCCCCACTGCCTATTCTGAACTGCGGCATGGCGTGTCAGTTCAATTCAGCTGAAGTTGTCCCTTTGAATGAGTTGGATCCCTACCTGCAGGATGCGTTGGACCTGATTGAATTTGCTAATGGTTCGGCTCAATCGAAGTGGGGAAAAGTGCGTGCGGAAATGGGGCACCCGGCGTCATTCAATCTGCGATATCTTGGCGTTGGAAACGAACAGTGGGGGCCCCAATACATCGAACGATACAAAATATTTGCTGAGGCCATTCATGCCCGATATCCGGATATCAAACTTGTATCCAGTGCTGGTCCTGCTTCAGATGGAGAACTGTTCAATTACGCATCAGCTGAGCTAAAGGAATTGAAGGCGGATGTTATTGATGAACATTATTACCAGAAACCAGAATGGTTTCTCTCGAATGCGGGGCGGTACGATTCGTACGATCGAAATGGTCCCAAGATTTTTGCTGGCGAATATGCTGCCCAAAGTGTAGCCACCGTAAGCCCTGATAATAAGAACAATTGGCGATGCGCGATGTCGGAGGCTGCGTTCATGACGGGCCTCGAGCGGAATGCTGATGTCGTGTACATGGCATCCTACGCGCCGCTATTCGCGCATGCAGAAGGTTGGCAATGGACGCCCGACCTTATCTGGTTCGATAATCTTCGTTCCTATGGCACTCCGAATTATTATGTTCAGAAACTTTTTTCTGTAAACAAGGGAAGTCGTGTTGTTCCATTGACCGCGAATAGCCATCCCGTTGAAGGAGCCGAAGGCTTGTTCGGATCTGCTGTAAAGGATGATCAGAAGAATGAGCTGATATTAAAATTGGTGAACAGTAATCAAGGTAGTACAAAGGTGGAGATCCAGGTTGTGGGAGGATTTCGTCGTGGTGGCCAGGCACGCCAATGGAAAATGACCGCGCGACCTGAAGCAGTCAATGGTCTCGACAATCCAACAGATGTTGCACCAAAGGAAAGCGTCATCTCATTAAACGGGAAGGTGTTATCACTTGAACTGGATGCAGAGTCTCTTACGGTTATCAGGATCCCACTGAAGTAAATAAAAGCAGCAAGTTGGTTGGTCCGTCGTAAAAGTGGTTGTGTATTCTGCGACCTGTCCCAACGTCTAGGCTGCATAATGTGGTTGCCGCGTTTTGACTGTTCCAGTTCAATTGCCTGTCGGCATTTTTGAACTTTGGATATTTTCGCGACCCTCACTACCTTGGAGGATTGTATTTTCTTGACCATTGATCTTTCGCCTTCAATTGAAAAGTTTTTAGCGTGGCATCACAAAAAGGAAAGACTCTCTTATACACCTGTACAATCATATCTACAGTTGCCATTTTACTCACTGCACTGAACATCTTCGGTATCCTTACGCTTTCAGGGACTGCCGGCGCTGATTCGCCTTTGGGTTCAAGTCAAAAGTTTGACTGGAAATATTTCCTCACGTTTACTGTGTTTCCAATTCTGATTTTAAGCAATCTGGTCTTTTGGGCTATCACGGCCGTTTCAGGTCGGATGTTTAACAATCGACCGGGAGTCAGGCAGGCCATGCAGGTGTTCTATGTGATCGTTACCATAGCACTCGTCTGCGTGCTGGCGTTTCGAATTGTTCTGTAAATCCTTCCCAATAATTTCACAATTCCCTTGCTGACTATTCGGTTACGTCAGCCGCATGAAATCATACAGAAATGAACTTAGTTCGTTGTGGAAGGCGAGCTTACAAGTCAGATGTGGCTTAAGTAAAATCGTGCTGTCATCCATAAATGAACTGACCATAAAGTCTGATGACCTTATGGTCAAATATTATTTCGCATAAAAGACCACGGCAGCCTGCTCAATATGTCACGACATTAAGGTAATTATCGTGGAGGCGATTACCAGCGATAATAGATGATAGATTGTGTTTATGAAGAACAGCTTCCATGAGGCTCGTTCCCATGAAACACGGTTAAGGTCCACTGGAAGGTAAAAACCAAGCCATGTGAAGATGGCTGAGTTGGCGATGATGCTGGCTGGCAGGTACGCCTTTCATCTCAGGCACGAATCCCCAGGCGGCGTTGTTGTGAGCGAGTACGAAAGCCAGAAGAAAGTTACCGATCAGACTAAAGATCAGACCGCGCGCCATTTCCCCTTTTCGCGGAGTGCCACTGGTGTCGAAGTTCAGTTCTTTAGCCCAGGCCTTTCCAAAAAGTGGCGTATACCATAGAAATCCGAAGAAAAAGTTTGCAATGGTGGCAACGATGACCGCCATATAACTGATATGCAGAGGTTGTTCCATATTGTTTGGGAGTAGATGTGTCCGGGGTTGTAAACTATTCACGCACGGGCTTCGAACCTTAAAGATCCTTGTGGTGTCTAAGTCAATATACTGATGTATCGCTGAATTGTAAAATTGTTTTGCTGCTTGTAGACCAATATCGTCCGCATTAACGCAGCTGCATGGTTGGGACATATTTATGGCATCTAAAATCGGAACAGTGGGTATGAGAATTCGTGTATTGAGTTTAGCGTGCCTTTTGGCATCGTTGTTTGCGTGTGAGCGTGCGGATGATTTGGAACAGAAGAAATTGTCTTCGAATTATCTGCCAATAGAAGTAGGCAACTATTGGGACTTCAGCGGTGTGAATGCCAAAACAAATGAGATCGTCATGCATCGCGAAGTGACGGGCGTAGCTAACCTTAATGGCCACGACTATTATCTCATTGTTTCTAAAGTGCCGTCAAACTCTTCGATCGTGGACTCCGCCTACTACCGTCAGGACAATGATGGGAACGTGTATACCTACCGTAAGAGTCTTGGGATTGAAGAGCTGAAGTATAAGCTGAATGCAATTGATGGAGACACCTGGTCTTATCCCTTCGTCGACGACGATGAGATGGATGTTACCTTGAATGTGGGTGCAATTGAGATGCCATCAAGAACTGTAGAGAATTGTAAGAACTACTATTATAATGTTGTGCAATGGGCCGACGAAGAGCATACAAACTCTCTGGCACCTGGTGTTGGTTTCCTTAAGGAATACAGCAATGCCTGGGGCTCGGGCCTGATACTTAGCAAAGCATGGATCGGAGGCAACGTGATTGAGTTTTAGAGGGTTCGGATTGAAATGCAGTTACGTCGCCACCGGTCATGTCTTTGCAAATGGTTAACCATCTGATGTGATTGACCTGTCTGATTACATAACATATTCGTTATCGAGATTCTTTATCGGGTCCGGAATTTCAGGATGATTAATCGCCTGCAACAAATTAATCTCAATTGTGCGTGAGATCTGGTCCAATGGAATTCCAGTCGGGATATAGTCAAACGGGTTCAGCAATGCCTGACCGATGGTGTGTATAGTCAGGAAGATGTATCCTACCAGTGTGCCTGCGCCGATTGCCCAAAGATTAATCATATCAGACGTAACAAGCGTCACACAGATGATGAAGATCCAGATGAAGAAGCGCGAGTAGTAGCTATAGGTGGTTGGGAAAATTGTATTGCGTATCCGCTCAGACTGACCCATTTCGTCAGTAAAATTGGTGGTCATCCGGTTGAGCTCAATGAACTTGAAACCATCAATGGCTCCTTTGCGATAAAGACTTTCGAGATCGCGTGCCTGGAGCATCAGTAAGGCGTTTGGACGATTGACTTCGCTTTCGATCAGTTCTATTTCTTCTGGAGACAGAAAGTCGTGGTATACTTTCGCCGCTGAACCCCGAAGTGATTCCTTAAGTGCGTATACGAATGCGAGATGCCGCATGATCATTTTCTTCCTCGTTGCTATCAGTTCCGTTTCATTCAATTCTTCGGAAGGCCGGGTGTAATGAAGAAGCTGTCGCGTCCATGAACGTGAGTCATTCACCAGTGCACCCCAGATCTTGCGTGCCTCCCACCATCTGTCATATGCCTGGTTATTGTTAAAGCCTATAAAGAAGGCGAGAGCTGTTCCCAGAAGAGTTGGAATGATGGCCGGCACGTCAAACAGGTTGGCCAGCACATACTGATTAAAAAAATAAGCAGCTATGCAAACGCACAAATCTATCAGGAAATGTTTCCATGTCCCCTTGAAGATGCTGGTTAAGCGAACGTATGGAGTAATGAGCATGCTGCGACAACTAACGAGATGGTCACAGCATCATTTCACGACGGTTATACCGGAAGCAGTAAGCCTGATCTCTTCCTTTGGTGTTTTTATAGCGTCAATCTCCTGCTGAGATTTTTTAGCATCCTCGGCATAGTGTTTAAGTTCTTCGACAGAAGTTTTAATCACCTTGGCTTCGGCATCCATGACAACAGTTTTCCCTTTTAGGGCCGTGGGGACAAAGAATCCATAATCCTTCATCTTAACGAACACCGTAGACTTGTCGGGCATTTCCAATGAAAGCCAGCAGCCCATCTTGGGGCACACATCCAGGACAGTGCCCTTGATCTTAACCGTCTGGGGTTGATTGTCCTTCAAAAGTTTGGGCAACTCGGCCACTGGCGTTGCTCCGGCGGCCTTTACTTCCTCGCCGTAAGTCGTCCCTGGCGTAGCGGGAACATCTGGTGGTTGTGCGAGGCCGACGCTAACGATCAGAAACGCAGCAAGAGAGAGGAGGATCTTCATAAGGCAATTTTTTAGTTGCTAAGTCGAAAACAAAAATAGGAACATTTGGGATTTGTTCTCAGGGTGACGGCTGGATTTCGTCCTGGTCGCCATCATTCTGGCGAACATTCGCTTTGATCATTTCCGAGCATTCTCGTTCGCATGCGGACGCCGGGACTTTTTAACAGCCGGTGCTTCACGCTGTTTTTTACAACGCCAAGGCCGATTGCCTTCACGTGATCGTCTCTATTTCGCTTTGGCATGGTTGTTATTCCTACATTTAGGAAATAAGTCGCATCAATGAAGAAATATCAGCTTGGCGAGTTTGAAGAGATCGTCATACTAACCATTGCCATTCTTTATAAAGAGGCATATGGGGTTGCGATCAAAAATGAAATAGAATCGAGATTGTCCAGGAAAGTGAGCATGGGGGCAATGCATACCGCCCTGGTCCGACTTGAAAACAAAGGGTATATAGTCTCGATAGATGGAGAGTCCACCGAAGAACGGATGGGGCGGCCGCGTAAGTACTATCAGATAACGGCGCTGGGTATGCGCGCAATGGAATACGCAAAAGAGACACGTGATGATTTGTGGGGTGCCATTCCAAAGGTTGCCCTGAAGCTGAAGATCACAGGTTAATACACGTTACAAAATAATACTGTCATGTCTCGTACTGGTCCTCCACGCGCTCTGCTTCGCTTGTTCCGGTGGTACTGTCATCCGCGACTGGTTGACCATATTGAAGGCGACCTTATTGAAGTCTATCGCGAATGGAGCAATAAGCACGGACGTAAGACAGCGAACTTTCGCCTGGCAGTAGAGTTGTTACTGCTGTTTCGGCCAGGCATTATCCGACCATGGCAATCACCCCAATTCATAAACACCTACAGTATGTACAGAAGTTTTATCGTTGTTGCCTGGAGAAATTTCCTGAAAAGTAAGGGCTACTCCAGCATCAACATTTTAGGATTGGCCATCGCGATGACTGCGTGTATGCTGATCGTTCTCTATGTGCGTCATGAACTCAGTTTCGATCGCTTCAATGAAAATGCTGATCGGATCTATCGCGTTAACACCGAAGTTAAGTTTGGTGACAATCACATCATCGTTGCTGCAGCAGGGGCGTCGTTCGCATCGACAGCGATGTCAGAGTTCCCGCAGATTGAAGCCGCTACCCGAATACTTTGGCGCGAAAGTTTGTTGGTTAACGTCGGCGATGAGCGCATCAGGCAGCAGAATGTCGCCTACGCCGACAGTACACTTTTTGATATTTTCACACTTCCTATCATTGCAGGCAACTCTAAAACGGCACTCAATGAACCGAACACCATAGTTCTCACTGAGTCCGTCGCCCGCAAGTTCTTTGGCACTACCGATGTGCTCGGAAAGACCTTGTCGGTAGACGACAATAAAACACGGAAGGTGTCAGCTGTAATAAAGGACCTTCCTTCGAACTCACACTTTCGATTCGAATGCTTTGTCCCGATGATAGAGGATGAACGAGCTAACGAAGATATTTGGGCCGGAGGTCAGAACTATTCAACCTACTTTCGCCTTCGTCCGGATACCGATACAGAGGTGCTTTGGAAAGAATTAAGCAAGATGACGGATCGGCATCTTGGACCTGAGTTAAAGGCGGTCATCAACAAGACTGTCGAAGAGTTCAAAAGCCAGGGCGACTACTTCCTTGTTAATCTTACTCCATTGACCGAGATACATCTGCATTCAAATCGACAGGGCGAACTCTATGGAACAGGCAAAATAGAATACGTGTATATGTTCTCAGCGATTGCTGTGTTCATTCTCATCATAGCAGTCATCAACTTCATGAATCTTGCAACTGCGCGATCTGCAAAACGTGCGCGGGAAGTTGGAGTGCGAAAGGTTTTGGGTTCAGTGAAGTCGAGTCTTATTCAGCAGTTTATTCTCGAGTCGGTTCTCACGTGTGCCCTGGCCATGTTGATTGCATTGGCGTTCACGGCAGTGTTGCTCCCACAGTTTAATTTATTAACAGGAAAATTATTCAGCGTTGACGTGCTATACTCGCCATCTATGCTTGGAGCCTTCGGCGCATTAGTGGTGATTGTGGGTTTACTTTCGGGAAGTTATCCGGCATTTTATCTGTCGGCATTTCAGCCAGTCGCTGTGTTGAAAGGTAACCGTAATGGGGCGAAACGCTCACTGATGCGTAACACGCTGGTGGTATTTCAGTTCGTTGCTTCCGTTACGTTGATCGCAGGAACCATTGTGATTTACATGCAGATGGACTACATCCGAAACCGCGATCTTGGATTTGACCGTGAGCAAATACTTATTATCAATAACGGGTGGCAGGTTGGAAATCGGATTGAACCTTTGAAAAACACTTTACTTGCCGTCAAAGGTGTCAAGAACATTACTGTTTCTGGTTATCTGCCGGTAAGCTACATGCGTAGCAACACTACTTTTTTTCGTACACCTACTTTGGATATCAGCGGCGCGCTCAATGTGCAGGAGTGGCATGTGGACGATCAGTATGTTACGACTATGGGGATGCAGGTTATTGAGGGACGTGATTTTTCCAAAGACATGGCGTCGGATAGTGCTGCAATCATTCTCAATGAAAGCGCTGCGCTGTTCCTGGGATCAGCAGGTGAGATTGGAAAGACTCTATACAATCCCGATGATATAATGGGCAAGTCCGTAAAAGCGTTGCACATCGTGGGTATCGTGAAAGACTTCAATTTCAGCACGCTGCGGACTAAGGTTGCGCCGCTTGCGCTGGTATTTCGTAAAGATCAATCGAGCGTCGTGCTCAAGCTGAATACCGCGGATATACAAAGTGTGATGAACACTGTAGAAGCGAAATGGAAATCCATCGTGCCTGAATTGCCTTTCGAGTATAGTTTTATGGATGCCGACTACGACAGGCAGTATGAAGGCGAACGTCAGGCGGGAACATTGTTTACTATTTTTGCAGGCCTTTCGATATTTATTTCATGCATGGGCCTCTTTGGGCTGGCTACTTTCATGGCCGAGCAGCGGACGAAGGAAATTGGTATCCGTAAGGTGCTCGGTGCATCCGTATACGGCATTACATCATTGTTGTCCCGCGATTTTCTACGGCTCGTTGTCCTTGCGGTTGCTATAGCCACGCCGTTAGCCTGGTTTCTGATCGCAAAATGGCTTGAAGGTTTTGTCTACCGCATTGACGTTTCATGGTGGGTCTTCCCGCTGGCGGGTTTCATTGCTGTATTGATTGCGTGCCTTACTGTTAGCTACCAATCCGTTCGCTCAGCAGTAGCAAATCCCGTGAACAGTTTGCGCACTGAATAGTTCAGTTGCCAGTTCCTGCATTGTTTAGATAGCTATAAGAATGCCATGTGACCAGCGGTCACAACTACCAGGATACACGCCGAACGCTGGTGCCTGGTAGTGGTGTCTGCTTGCGGTATGATTGAGTGCCGGATGGGATGGATCATCAATGAAAATTCCCGTCTGCTCAGGAACTGAAAGTAGAATTTTTATCAGAAAATCTTGATCGAATGCCCTTGCTGCGCTTCCAACTTAGACAGAATAGTGAAATAGCGCGATGTGACATGAATGGAAGATAGGAGTTACGAGTGGAGCACAAAGACACACCGAGTTTGTGCGCACCAATGCGTGATCGATCGTGTTACCGTATTCGAGGGAGTGGCAAGCCCTTTTCGTCTGTGAATAACGGGCGATCGTCTATTATCTGGGTTCTGTAATGATCGCAGGCGTATTTTTGTCGTTATGAATAATATCATTCAATCGACTAACAAGGCCCTGATGGAATTTGTGGAAGTGTATGTGCCCACTGCTAAAGTGAGGATGGTAAGAGCAAGGGGAGCACGAGTTATGCGAATCCTCAGAAAGGATTATGAACCGATTGCAGACCTGATCACTTCTGCGTTGCAGAAGCACAAGGAGCTATCCCTGAATCGGCTGATTGATTTGGGTGTTCGACAATTTCCGGAAAGGCAGAGCGGGCAACTTACATGGCTGATCATCCAGGTGAAGAATGATATGGAGTTCCGCGAGCTGATCGACGTTTTTATTGATGAGTCGAGAAATCAGTTTATTAAACTGCGCCATACCAGATAGCTGAAATCGATTGTTCTAAGCTGGATAACTCGGGTCTGGAATAGTTATCTTTGCGCCATTCTTCAAACACACCGACATGTCTAACGGCAATGCAGCCGGTCTTTTAGTTAGGGACAATATTGGCGCTATTGTTCAGGTCCTGGCCTGGGTCCTATTCGGATTTATATTATTTATCCATCCGCTTCTCACTTGGTCAATTGATATCCCGCGCGAATTCTGGATCAAGCAGGTTATGCATTATACACTGTTGGCGGGAATCTATCTGCTGAACGCCAGGGTGCTGGTACCGCGGTTGCTCATAAACAGCAAGCATTTGCAGTACACACTGATGGTGATCATGATTCTTCTCTTCATGCAGGTTGCCAGCCGGGGATTCGACGCGTACACAAACCTGCCTGCAATATTGAGCCGCGCCTGGGGAGTTGCCAACAGGCATAAAACGTTATCGTTCGATTTGTTTGTGTTTTTCCTCACGGTGATGGTTATCGCAATCTCAACCAGTGTGACGCTCATCGGTTATTATCGACTGAATACGTACCTGAAAGAACAGTCCGAGAAACAAAACATTAACGCTGAGCTGCTCTTCCTGCGATCGCAGATCAACCCGCACTTCTTCTTCAACACGCTCAATACCATTTATTCACTCACGTATACCAACGTTGAACATTCCCGTGAATCGCTTCTAAGATTGTCCCGAATGATGCGTTACGCCTTGAACAAGAATGAGGAAGGTTTAACGCCAATATCCGCCGAGGTGTCGTTCATCAAAGACTATGTAGATCTGATGAAGCTAAGGTTGAGAACCCCAGACTCTGTGGCCTTAGACATTCATGACCTCCACAACGGAGCTACGGTTGCTCCGATGTTGCTGCTACCTTTTATAGAGAATGCGTTTAAATACGGATCCGGATCTGACGAGCAACACAACATTCGGATAATCATTCGCCAGACCGTTACACATCTCCAATTGCTGGTGAGCAATTTCATCACGAAAACCGTGGACGACGCGCATAAGAGCAAAGTGGGAATTGCGAATACTTCCCGCCGCCTGGCCCTGCTATATCCCGGCAAACATCATTTGCAGCACGGCAGAAACGATAACGACAATACTTACGTTGTTAGCCTCGAAATAGCATTATGACTAAGCTCACCTGTTATGCGATTGATGACGAGCCTCACGCACTCGAGCTTACGCGGAATTTTATCGTGCGTACGCCTTTTCTGCACTTTGCCGGTGGCAGTCATCGCGTAGCCGATTGTCTTGCTGCGCTGCATGACAATCCGGTCGATCTCCTCTTTCTTGATATTGAGATGCCTCACACCAATGGATTGGAGCTGGCCGCCATGCTTAATCAGCATGTCGTTCAAAATCCACCGATGATTGTCTTCACCACTGCCTTCGATCACTTTGCCATCGACGGTTTCCGTGTGAACGCAATTGATTTTCTTTTGAAGCCTTTCAGCTATGAGGAGTTTTTGCGCGCGTCCAACAAGGCCTTGAAGCAGATTCAACTTAAAGCAAACAGCACGGAACAGGTGTCGGCAATTGATCACCTTTTTGTCAAGATTGACTATAGTCTTGTTCGTGTAGATTTCAAGGATATTCTTTATGTAGTGGGTTTGAAGGATTATATAAAAATCTTTCTGAAGCATGCGTCGAAACCGTTGCTGAGTCTCACCTCGTTGAAAGCGCTTGAGGAGAAGCTGCCGACACACAGCTTCATGCGCGTGCATAGATCATATATTGTTGGATTAAACCAAATCAGTTCGATTACCCGAACGTCTCTCCAGATCGGGGATACAACGATCCCCATCGGTGATCAATACAAAGACACGCTAAGGAATTTTGTGGATCATCGAACGCCCTGATTCGCGGATCGAAACTGATGCCGTCGACATAATCTCATTCTCATTATTCTTCTGGTTGTAACATCTGTTCGCATTTTTTCCCTTCCGGAGTTTTGCGTGCAAAATTTCTCAATACAGAGCCCAGTGATATCAGGAGCGGCTTAGTTACTCTGCATTTGCTTTGTTCAAAACTGAGTGATATATTTATGATATCATTTTAATATCACTCTTATGATTGCCGAGAAAAGGATTACCCCCGTTTCGGGATATGTTATGGTTGGCGGTTTGTTTGCCCTGTTCATTGCTGCTATTGCAATTGGGACTGCGTCGCAAGGCGTAGCTATGGTTATGCTTGCGATCGGCGTTTTTCTGGTCCGGGGATTTTTCTTCCTCAACCCGAACTCGTCCATGGTGTTAACAATGTTTGGCGACTACCAGGGAACAGTGAAGTCTAATGGATTCTTCTGGGTAAATCCGCTATTTAGCAGAAAGCAGATTTCGCTGCGTGCCCGCAATTTTGATAGCGAGAAGATCAAGGTGAACGACAAAGTCGGAAACCCTATTCAAATAGGTGTAATTCTGGTATGGCAGGTAGAGGATACTTTCAAGGCTGCTTTCGACGTGGATAACTATGAGAACTTTGTAAAAGTGCAGAGTGATTCCGCGGTGCGAAAACTTGCCGGCGAATACGCATACGACAATTTTGAAGACGAATCAGAACTTACGCTCCGGTCTGGTCATGATGAGGTAAACAGAGCTTTGGAAGACAATCTGAGCATGAGACTTCAGATCGCCGGTATCAAAGTTATCGAGGCGCGAATCGGATATCTTGCTTATGCGCCTGAGATCGCTAGCGCGATGTTACGTCGTCAGCAGGCAACGGCAGTTGTTTCAGCGCGGTTCAAGATTGTTGAAGGCGCTGTGACGATGGTGCAAATGGCATTGGATCACCTCGCTAAGCAGAACATTGTCGAACTGGATGAAGAAAGAAAGGCTGCTATGGTAAGCAATCTGATGGTTGTGCTGTGTTCTGACAGAGATGCAACACCCGTCGTCAATACAGGAACGCTTCATCAATAAGGAATTTGATGCTTATCGATATTAATTGCTTGTTCTTTGCAGTGGAACTTCCACCTGTGAGATCCGAAGCTCTGCAATTGAATGTGGTTGTACAAAAAGAATTGATTCGAAACGACTGAGAGGATGGCCGATAAGAAGCCCTTTGTGCTGAGGTTAGATGCCGACGTGATGAAAGCAGTTGAGAAGTGGGCGGCGGACGAGTTCAGAAGTACGAACGGTCAGCTTGAATGGATCATCACGCAGGCGCTAAAGCGTACAGGCCGATATAAAAAGAAATAACTTAAGTTTTCTTTTTGAACAGCATTTCGGATTGCTGGTTTGAAACGATCTGTGCATACAACTCCTTCAAGTAGTGGTACTCTGTGGCCGTGAAGACAGGTTTCCCAATTGTTAGAAAGCTTTGGACAGTCAGTTTGTTCCCTTCATTCGTGACTTCATAACCGTACTTCGCCGTACCGTTCGGTAGTGCGAGCCCAATTTTGCCAGGCAATTCCGATAATTGAAAATCTTCCGGATATTCTAAAGTCATCATGAGCGTACGGTCGAGGGCCGATGCATAGTCGACGGGATAGTTTCGTTGATCGGAGCGGAATGGATTTCGTGAAATGCGATCAAATAGGAATGGATTAAACAGGAAGTTATTCGCCTTCGGATCGTCGAAGCAAGACAATTCAAACTCCAGTTTTACAGTTACAGGCTGACTGAGATCCTCCGGGTTGTCGACTGTGCACTTCGTGAACTCAACAGTTTTGTGATCCGACTTCCATTTCTTGAAATATGCTTCGTGCGATCCGGATGCAAAGATCTCCTTTCGCTCATCAATAGCATCGTAACCGGAGTACACCTGTTCAATAGTACCGCGAATCATCCCCTGGTTGTCGAGCTTGAGGTTTAACAATGATCTCTTCCTCGCCCTCACGATCGTCTTAATATCGTACCAATAGGATGACTTGTCCTCAAATACCCGGCCCTTACCGTTGAGGCACCGTTCAGGGATCGTTCCAAATGGAAGAAAGTCGTCTGTGGCATCCAGTAGGTATTCTTTGTCGCCGACCTTTATCCTGGCGATAACATAGTTGAAATCGCTGAGTACCGGATGCAAATCAGTAGGGATGCCGTTGGCACGCGTGGACAATACCAAAGGGTCGGCCTCAATTCCGGCATAGCGCAACGCCGCTACAAGCGACAGGTTAATATCGCCAACATTTCCCTTTTGCTTGTCAAATGCCTTCTTAATACCAAGCTCACTGTAAATTCCGTAGACGTCATCCCATTGGTACCAACCTTGAATGAAAGAGTATATTTTTTTAGCTTTCAAAAGAGGATCCGTCTCCTTTGCTACTACGGCATCGATGTGGCCGTCAACGATCGACTTCCCACGCTTCAATTGTACTCCGAAGCGATCACTGGTTCGAAGCTCCTGCTCAGCATCTTTCCACTCTTTGGTGATCTTGTCTTTGCGACCATCGAAATAGATGATCTCGGAAAGCTCAAAGTTGATCATGGAGATGAAGTTGGATTTTGCGGTCATGTAATCCTCTTCAACAAAAGGGGGTACATTCTTAATTGCCCATTTATATCGGGCGCAGTCTGCTCGCTGGCCTCCGCCGGGTGTAAAGCAGTCTTTAACCAATGAGTTTTCATTCTTCGTCAAAGGAACAAATCCGCGCAACGTGATATTGTAGATGTAGTTTCCGGGAATAGTTGCCCAGTATTCACTCTTAAGCTTAGGAATGTCTGACTGGAATTCCCAGTTTCGAAAGTTCCATATGAATGGTGATTCGATCTCATAGTACACTTCGATAACAGTTCCCACGCGAACGTTGGGTATAGCGAATTTAGCCTGGTCCCAATG
Source organism: Chryseolinea sp. (assembly GCA_049840655.1). Taxonomy (GTDB): domain Bacteria; phylum Bacteroidota; class Bacteroidia; order Cytophagales; family Cyclobacteriaceae; genus Chryseolinea. The sequence continues at coordinate 119,581 of JASGJX010000009.1, read as the reverse complement.
TTCGTTGTACTTAACAGTGTGAATGGATTTGGGATCCATTGGCGTACCTTTCATGGACCCGTTTTCAAGGGTATAGCTCGTAGCTTTGGCGACGCGCACAAATTCCTTTCGATGATCGCCTCGGCGAAGGTCTAACTCAAAGTCGGCAAGACTGAGTCCTTCCTTCTTCAGTATCTTGATTACAGCGTGATATTCGAATACCAGGTTATGCTCACCTAAATTGTCGAAGTAAGCCTCACCAAACTCATTAAGAACGACGGCATAAGCAGAGGTGTCCTTTGTGTTTGGAAGTGTTGTTACATCTTTCAGTGTAACCTGACCAAATGGGAATCCATTATTTTGTGCGTGCAGCTGTCCTGCGAGGGCGCATAAAATTATAGCCGATAACAGTCTCATCGGGATAGGGGGTAACAGTTTGACCTTCAAGATACGCATTTAATGCCATTGCCGTGTGTTCGGTAACCACCCGTCACGGCATGTCCTTTCTCCTGCCTACAAACTTCTGCAACCCTACCCACACTGTATCCAACATTCCACGATAACGGTGTCTATTATGACGGAAACATGGCCCTGGCTCGCTGAAACGGCCAATATTGTGATGCTCCGTAACGGCACGATGTTCGTATTCTACTAAGCAGATCAGATGATCCGATGGATGAAGATCGTTTTACAAAGGTTTATCTAATGCGGTTTCCCGCCAGGATAATCATTGAGATGAACGCGATTGGAAACCATAGATTAAACAAATAAGCTTTTAACAAAAATTAATTACCATGAAAAAGTTTGCATTAGCATGTTTGCTATCGATAGGTTCTGTTGCACTGTTGCACGCTCAGGATTCTACAGCAACGCAAAGCGACCGTTATCAGACTCCAACACAGGAGCCAAAGAGTGACTACTCAGATAAGGACGCGATTTCCGCTACTGAACTTCCCGCGCCTATTCAGGAGAAACTGAAAGGCCAGGACTATTCAGGTTGGATGGTTTCCAAAGCCTTTAAAAAGGAAAAAGATGGAAAGGTTATGTATGCTGTTGAGCTGAAGAATGGATCTGACACTAAGAAGGTGAAGTTTGATGCCGACGGTAATGTTCTCAAAGAAAAAGACTAGGCCGCATCTTTGTAGATTACAAAGTTGATGTCTGTAATTGAGCAAAGTGACGACTTTATAAGTCGTCACTTTTGTTTTTAGCCGTTGTATACTATCTTCTGGCATGCAACAAGTCAACCGTAAACAATCAGGCAACTGCAATGGTGAGGCCTCAAACTCAATAGCCGTTCTTTTATCTTTCCTTTTTTGTTTCTTCTTCAGCTGTAATCCCAGGCAGCAGTCGATACCTGATAGTGATCTTGTTGTTTTTGTGGGAGCAACTATTATCGATGGAGATGGCGGGGAGCCGATCAGAGACGGAATTTTAGTGATCAGGGATGGCAAATTTGAGATGGTGGGAAGTGCTGCATCGACAACTATTCCATCCGGTGCGATCACGCATGATGTTGCCGGTAAATTCATCGTACCCGGTATTATCAATGGTCATGGACATGTAGGTGAGACAAAAGGCATCGAAGGAGGTCATTATTCAAGGGAAAATGTTGTTGACAACCTGGGTATATACGCCCGCTATGGAGTAACTACTGTTGTAAGTCTTGGTGGTGATCAGTCATCGGCCGAGTCGGTCCGTCAAGCGAACGACTCCACCCAGTCAACGCACGCGCGTTTGTTCATAGCAGGTGCGGTCATTAACGGTACAACTCCAGCAGCTGCTGCAGCCGTTGCTGACAGCAATGCGCATATGGGGGTGGACATCATGAAGATTCGGGTAGATGACAATCTTGGAACATCTCCAAAGATGTCCGAGGAAATCTATCGTGCCGTTATTAGCAGGTCACATGAACTTGGGTTTAAGCTTGCTGCACATATGTACTATCTTGATGATGCACGCAAACTTGTAAACGCTGGTGCCGACGTGCTGGCTCATAGTATCCGTGACCAGGCGGTGCCATTGGATTTTCTCAATTTGCTTGCATCGAAGAGAATACCATATTGTCCCACGCTCACGAGAGAATTATCCACCTTTGTTTACGCCACGACACCTGAATTTTTCAGTGACCCTTTCTTCCAGCGCGAGTACGATAGCGCGACCGTTGGGCCATTGAAGGAGTCCGCCCGTCAAAGGCAAATTCAGGACAGTAAATCCGCATCGACGTATAAAGCACAACTTCCAGTCGCTAAGGCTAATCTGAAGGCAATGGTCGATGCCGGCGTGCCTGTTGTGTTCGGTACTGACAGCGGCGTGCCCACACGATTCATGGGATATTTTGAACACGTTGAAATGGCGATGATGAGCGAGGCAGGGCTGACGCCGATGCAGATCATCACCTCGGCATCGAAGAATGCAGCTGAATTTCTTGGACTTAAAAATTTGGGCGTTATCCGACCGGGCAACTGGGCGGATTTTTTGATTCTTGACTCAGATCCTCTCCAGGATATACGGAACATGCGAAACCTCAACGCTGTTTTTATAGGCGGGAACGAGGTTCGCAGATCCGGAAATTAGAACTTCATCAAAAAGGTACGCGCCTCTTACATGTTCGACCAATGCTGCGGAATTCTCGTCTAATGGTCTGGCTTACTTATGATAACGGGACTAAATTGACTCGTACTTTTTGTCCCAAACACACATGTTCAGGCTGCTCTTTTCCCTTGCAAAAGGATCCTTTTTCCTGGGCTGCCTGCTATTGCTAACTTTTGAGCTACGGGGCCAGGGATGTTGTCCATTGCCAGGCAATTGTAATCCATGCAGCGGCGGAATTAGCAGGTTAACCCTTCGTTATCACGGTTTCTTGCCTGCGCTTGTTACAGTTAACGACGGTTCGACCACGACACTTTACAACGAGTGGGTCTATCCGGGCCAAACCTTCTTGGTCATGGGACGCACGGCTGGCGCTTTCTCCGGCAACTTCGCCTATTTCACCTTAAACGGACTCGTGCTGAACGCCACGATCAAAGTGAATTGCAGTCTTGCATTCGACCCCAACACACTCTTTGGACTATTCACGATTGTATCAGCTGAAAGCAAGAACGGCGGAATACTTTGTTGCACTTCCAACACTGGCTCTGCAACACCTCCCGAAATCTTTGGTTGCCCCACCAATGTAGTTGCAACAACTACAACCAGCTGCAACGCAAAGGCTACCTGGACGGAGCCAACGGCACCGGACTGCGATGTTACATCATTGACTTCGTCTCATGCACCTGGTTCAACATTTCCAATTGGCGTGACACGGGTAACTTATACGGCGAAGAATTCGAACAACCTTACGTCAACCTGCACTTTTAATGTTACCGTGATCGACGGAACACCGCCTGCTGTTACTTCAGCAACTCCAAATGTCATTGTAAGCACTGGCAGTGATTGTAAAGCAATCGCTACATGGACCGCTCCGACGTTTGCTGATAATTGCACGGTTGCTTCCGTAACGTCGTCGCATACGTCGGGATCTGTTTTCCCCATGGGAACTACAATTGTAATATATACCGCGAAGGATGGTGCCGGTAATACCACTACTTCGCAGTTCACAGTCTCCGTTACTGATACTACTCCTCCTGTAGCAGGTAATTGCCCAACGGATATAACTGTACAGGCTGTAACAGGTTGTTCTGCCGCGGCGACCTGGACCCCTCCAACCTTCACGGATGCATGTAATACCGTAACGATAACTTCGTCACATAATCCGGGGCAGTCTTTACTGCAGGTAGCACTCCCGTCACCTATACTGCCAAGGATGCTGTGGGTAATACTACAATCTGCACCTTCAATGTTTTTGTTAAGGATAAGAGCATTCCTGAGTTCACGTCTTGCCCTTCCGATACAACTATCTCAACCACTCTTACGGGTGGAGTTCGATATTCATGGGCGGCGCCCGTAGCTTCGGATGTATGCACACCACCAACACTAACGTCAAGTCACAACCCTGGAGATAATTTTCCCGTCGGCATGACAACAGTAGTGTACACGGCAAAAGACATCGCTGGCAATACGGCGACCTGCAGTTTTATTGTCACCGTGAAACAGGAGCACACCAAACTCGACGTATCACAACTCGTAACTCCTGATGGCAACTCAGTTAACGATGCCTGGATCATCGGGAACATAGAGCTGTACAAGGAAAATAAGGTTACCGTGGTGGATCGATGGGGCAGCGTAGTTTACGCTGAGACCGGCTACGACAACGAGAACAAAGTTTGGCGGGTAGGAACTCGCAGGGCGCCGCAGTTCCTCCAGGTACATATTTCTATACGATTACAGTTCGTTCAGGGAATGAGAATAGTGAAACCAGAGGCTTTATCGAGGTAGTAAGATGAGAGCGATGAAATTTAACCGCTTGTTTTTCTTCTTCCTGTGCATTGGCACGGTCTGGCCATTCGCATTCGCGTTTGCCCAGCAGGGCTCGCAGTTCACCCAATACATGTTCAATCCCATTGTTATCAATCCGGCATATGCGGGATCGGACGAGGCACTCAAGCTTACTCTGCTAAATCGCAGTCAATGGGTTTCAGTTGATGGTGCTCCTGTTACGCAAGGCCTATACGCAAACGGACTTTTTCAGCGACAACGGATTGGGATTGGTCTTTCATTCGTGAACGACAAGATTGGCATACATAAGAACCAGGACCTGCGTGGCATGGTTGCCTATCACTTGCCGGTTAGCAGGGAAGCAACATTATCGTTTGGTATGCAGGCGGGACTTTCGATTGCGCGTTCCAACTATGCTTCGTTGAACAACAACAGCACAACACTCGATCCTCAGCTGAGCGGAGCAGGGGTATCTTCAACATCGCTTATGATGGGGATGGGTGCATACTATCGAAGTAAGCGCCTTCATCTTGGACTGTCAATGCCTTCTGTGCTACCCCAGACAACTTCACTGAACGATACACTCAGTATCAAATGGAAGCGGGTTAACTATTTGTTATACGCTAAATACGACTTCGATCTGGGAGACAACATGAGGCTTGAGCCAAGTATTCTTTTAAAGTACTACCCTGGCGCGCCCCTCTCATTTGATATCAATACGTGTCTCGTTATTCGTGATGCACTCACACTCGGCCTTTCCTATAGAAAGAAGGAGTCAATTGATTTTCTGTTGCGCGCGCAACTGACGAAACAATTACAGTTTGGCTACTCGTACGATCATGTGATTGGCGATGTCGTGAATGCAAGCCGCGGCACGCATGAAATCAGCGTCAGTTATTTGTTTAAGTTTTCACACGACAACGTGGAGTCACCCAGGTGAAACTGAGATTCACGATATCGCCTGTTCTGATTTTCAGCATCGCGCTTCAGCTATGTGTTGTCATTTGTGCAATTGGTCAGGAGACCATTTTCACAATCATGAAGTCCGACAATCGTAAGGCGTCCGAACTTTTTGCCAACAAGCGTTATCGTCAGGCTGCGCGCCTGTATGAATCTCTTGCTGATCGGGCGCCCGACCCAGACTATTATCTGGCGCTTGCCCGTGCGCATTACTATCTCCACGAGCCTGCAGAAGCCTCGATCTGGTATAAGAAGTACCTCGACGCCGGGGTTGACTTACCATCAAATGACGTGTTGATCTATGCCGAAGCGCTTACTTCTCAAGGCAAATACGATCAGGCAGTCAGTTATTATAAGGAGTATGAAAAACTGGTTGACAATGACCCCATGGTCATGAAGAAGATCTGGCAGATCAAAAACAGAAGTTATCTTTTTGAAGACTCTTTGCATTACACCATCAAACGAATGGAGTGCAATGTTTCTTCTGCCGACATTGCCGCAGTTCCGTTCGAAAGCGGATTTGTTTTTCTCTCCAATCGCACTCGTCCCTCAGTCATCAAAAATGTGGATGGAGGTAATAGTCCTTTCTTTCGCTGGTATCAGTCGTCAATGAAACCAGACTCGACGGGCATCATTGTGCACTACGATGAGCCAATTCCATTCTTTGATAAGCTGCAGGCTAAGTATCAACTGGGACCAGTATCATTTTTTGATAGCGAGCGTCAGATGGCTTTCATAGCCAGTAGCACCGAACATCAGCAAAAAGGGAAACGACCCTTGCAATTGTTCTTCGCTGTTAAAGGTCAGGATGGGTGGCAGCTATCGTCTTCATACGAGTTCAATGCATCTAACTATTCAATTGCTTCAGTTGCTGTCCGTGAAGATGGCAAAGTACTTTATCTCTCCTCTGATATGGGAGGAGGACATGGCGGACTGGATCTGTATCAATCAACGTTCGATGGCAAGTCGTGGAGCAAGCCAAGAAACCTTGGATCGGATGTAAACACATCGGGTGATGAAACTTTCCCTTCCATAAATGGCAACACATTGAATTTTGCTTCCAATGGACTACCCGGACTCGGTGGCTTTGATGTTTTCAGTGTGATTGTAAATGACCGGAGCCTTGGCGAAGTGCAAAACGTGGGTTATCCGGTGAATACAAACTTCGATGATTTTGCTCTTGCGTTAAACACGGATCGTACTAAGGGCTATCTGACATCAAACAGAAATAACAGTGATGATATTTATGAAGTCACCATGGATCTGCAGACATATCCATTTACGATCGCTGGTGTATTGAAATACAAGGAGGAGAACTGGCGTGAATCAGATGCGCTCACGGTATATCCCCTGGCAGATCTTGAGTTGATAGATAACCTCAAAGGGGTCGTGGTAGCGCGAGCAGTGTCAGATGCCAATGGGCAGTTTAATCTAACGATCCCATACTTCAGCCAGTACAGGATCAAGGTTATCGGATCGGCAGATCACGATGAGGCAATTGTAAGTCTTGACCTTGGGAAGACGCGATACAGCGAGAACCGGTTTGAGTTGGTTGTTGTGAAGAATAGTTTCAAAAAGGATTATTGAAAGTATCAATATGATGAGGAAAGTAGCAGTCCTGTTGTTTTGTTTCCTTGTAGGCAGTACTCCGTTGCTGCTCGCTCAGGAAACAAGCATGATCCAGATCAAGGCATTTGATCAGGAGATGAATGCTGCGTCCAATTTGAGCATATCGATCAATGACGGTGATTTTATTCCCCTGGCCGATAAGAAGGCTACGTTTTACGAGGTGCCCAAGAGCGCACTCCCTCCGAAATCCATCAAGCTTAGTCGTTCTGAATGGGAAGTCGAATCCTGGAACTTTTCGAAGGGAACACTCGAAATAATCATTCGTCCGAAGGCTTATCAGATGGTCAGGCTCTCGGTTCAAACGACTTCAAAGAAGCCATTGTCAGGAGTCGTTGTGGAGTATTATGGCAGAAAGAATGTAAAGCTCACCACGGACGCTTCCGGTAACATTGAATTGCCTATAGCACTCGATGAACAGGTCACATCCAATGCGCAATTTTCGATTGATGGTTTCAAGGTTACCCGACTGCTCAGCACTGGTCCCAACAAGGTTCTGTTGGTAGAGCCGCAAAAGCAAACAGAAAAGAAGCAGGAGGTACTACCATCCGGAACATTCAACGTTACTACGCTCGATTCGATAACATCACTAACGGTGTTTTATTCGATGCTGAAGGAACAAAACATGTCGGATCTGGATGAGTCGACACGGAAAAAAATTGACGACAGATTTCATCAATTGATAAGTGATCTGCAGCCTCGCTCACGTCAGAACGAATTTGTGAGTCGCATTTCCGATTCATCGTTTGTAAAGAACGATGTTGAGAACCTCCTTGAGCAGGCAAAACTCGAGAGCAACATGATGGATGAGTTTCGTCAGGAGTTCGACGACAAAATTCAGGTCATAAACAAAAAGTTGACGGGAGGTACCTCTGCACTGAGCGCCAGTGAGCGTGAAAACCTTTTAAACGATCTGTCCACTCTCGAAGAAGTACTCAGACAGAACGAGGACAAGTTCTATAAGAACATTTCGGACTATCGAATCATATTGAGATCATTGAAATCATCATTCACGGATATTAAAGATCTTCAGGATAAACTTAGTGCAAGTGAAATCCGTCGGATGGAGGAGCAACAGGAGTTTAGGACAAAGATTTTACTTGCCGTTACAACCCTGACTCTCTTTGGCGCACTACTCATCTGGTCGATGTTGCTACGTAACCGGGTTGTTACACAGAAGAAGAGTCTCGTGAAAGCAAACGATGAGATCCAGCGAATCAACGAAAACCTCGAAGTACTGGTGTTTGAACGGTCGCGGCAATTGGTAGAAGCTTATAAGGAGATGGACATCTTCCTTTATCGCGCCTCGCACGATCTTCGGGCACCGATTTGCACTATCATTGGACTATGTAACCTGGCTATGCATCAGGCTGACGGCGATGCCGAGCTGGTAGACAAGATCTCCAATACGGCAATCAAGATGGATGGATTGCTGAAGAAGTTGAAGATGATCAGTGAAGTGAACCAGCCAAGCAACTATTCACCTGTTGTGCTTTCTCAGCTCATCAAGAAGATTTGTGCTGTATTCAACAGATCGATTTCAGAGCATAACATTGATGTCGTAATTGACAACGATGCTGCAGGTCATTTTTATTCATATCCCGATCTCATTGAGATCATCCTGTATAACCTGATTGAAAATGCATTGTTCTTCAGTACACTGACCCGTGGTCGTCGCCCAAAGATTCAAGTTATGGCGAGCATTGAAGATAATAACCTATTCTTAAGTGTTTACGACAACGGCGTCGGCATTGATGATGAGACCCGGATAAAACTGTGGACGATGTTCTTCGTGGGACATGAGAACTCGAAGGGAAATGGTCTTGGACTCTATATAGTAATGAAGTCGGTTCAGACGCTAAATGGTAAAATTGACCTCGAAACTGTATCGGGCACTTTTACGAGATTTTCTGTCAGCATTCCTATCAATACCAAGGTCACGTCGGCTATCAACAGGCTGAACAGCCAGCGCGAACTGGAAGCGCTACCCGCATAGGCGCCTCAAAAACAAGGATTTGAAGGTCAGCCCGAACATTTTGCGTCCGGGGTGCAACTCTCAGTGGGTGAAAAGCGTCTTTTCCTTTAAAAACCAGCCTGACCATGAAATTTCTTCCCCTTATCGTCTTCCTGCTTTTAGCCGCGACCGTGGTAGCACAAGATGCACGATTTTCATTTAAAGAGAGCTTTGCGCTTTCGGCTTCTTCTCAAGTGTCAATTTCCTCGTCTGATGGAGACATCGAAGTAGTCAATATCGAGGGTGCCAATACTGACGTTTTCTTCATCGTTAAGAAACAGAATAAGGTACTCAGCATGAACAGGGCTGCGCTCGAGAAAGAACTGGAGCTGACCGTAGAGAAGACTGACAATTCACTTAACATCGTTGTAAAATATCCAAATAGTCATGGCATAATGGACTGGCACGATCGGGTTACAGTTAGCTTTCGGGTACAGACTCCCAAAGGAACTACTTGTGATCTCCGTACGTCCGATGGGAATATCAGCATAGCCGGACTCGACCGTGATCAAAAGATGCGTACCAGCGACGGCAACATCCGCATTGAAAATATTCAAGGTTCTGTTTGGGCGTCGACGTCTGACGGTAACATCACAGCTCACCACGTCACAGGCGCCGCCGAACTTAAAACAAGCGACGGCGACATCAAGGTTAATGAGGTGTCTGCGGGAGCTACAGCTTCAACAAGTGATGGTAATATCACAATCACAAAAGTGAAGGGCGGTGTGAAAGCAAAAACATCGGATGGAGATATCACTTTCCAGGATTTGGATGGAGCACTGACAGCAAGTACCTCGGATGGTAACATCAGAGGTAACATTCAGCGACTTACTAAAGAATTAAGTGCGCACACCAGCGACGGCAACATTAGCATCACAGTTCCGTCAAACCTTGGTCTTGACCTTGATATCAAAGGCGAATCCCTGGATGTTCCTTTGACTAACTTTTCGGGACGCTCCGATGAGAAGCATATTCAGGGGAAATCAAACGGTGGGGGTATCGCTGTTAATTTGTCAACTTCAGGCAACGTACGGCTTGAGTATAATTGAAAAACTGTAGTTGATCGAATATAAAAACAAAGAGAGGCTGTCACGTGACAGCCTCTCTTCTTTTTTAACACCGAATCAATGGTATTAGTTATCTGTAATAGGCTTACCATTTGCGTCGAAGCGGTATGCTTTCAAGCGACCTTCAACTTCGTCCTTTATTTCAACGATAAACACTGACTTATCTACATTAGAATATACTGCACCATTTTCCCATCCTTTAAACTGAGGACGGTCCAACGTTGAGCGAAGTCCGGTTGGAACATCACCAGGTTGAATTTGTGTCATATCCTTGCGGTATGCAGGAACAGTTGCTGACTGAGAAGGTTGTTGAGCCTGTTCAGTAGGTTGCTGTTGCGTTTGAGGCTGCTGAGTCTGAGGATCCTGTGGCGGCGCCTGCTCCGCTGGTTGTGAAGGAGTAGCTGGTTGTGAAGGACTAATAGAAGTTGAGTCTTTCAATTGTGTTGAAGGCTCTTGTGCATATGCAGCTGCACCCAAACAAAGTGCACCTGCCATCATCAATACTATCTTTTTCATGATACTTCTGATTTAAATTTTAGTTAAAGTTTAAAGATTCAGTTGTTATATCATGAATGAATAACCGTGCCAACACGACTTCAATCGTGTTCCGTCGGCGTTTTCTTGATCATATTGATATTTTGTGTTGGATTTTTCTACAAAGAAGTGACGAAGGTGTGACGTATGCTCCACGGTAATTCGATCGCTCGTCGCCTGTGGAGTCATTGTGGTCTATTCGCCTCACACATTTGAAATTGTGTGCTTTGCCATTGTGCAATCAGGCTTTTCAATAGGGCACGATATTTACAGTACTACCTTGGTTAGCGTATTTTTTGGTGATTTTTTCATACAACAACTATGGATCAGATCGGACGTTCGCTACTTGACAAGGGTATAAAAGACTACCTGCTTCAACAGGTGAAAAAAGAATTCGGCGACGATTTTCAATATGTGGTCCACCGCATTGATCATCTCATTGCGCATTATAACCTGAAAGATTTGCGCTGGGCAATCAGGCGAGAGATCGAGGAGGCGAAGAAGGAGCAGTAAATACCTTGTGATAGTAAATGTAACTTACTGCTTCCGATGTAAATGGTACGAGCATGACCAACATTGGAGGCGAAAACCCGCCTACTGTGATTGCAGAGTAGGTCGCGCCGAGTAAGTCGAAGAAGAGGCCAGCGTATGCCCATTCCTTAATACGCGGAAATCCCGGTACAAGTATTACGATTGAGCCAATAAGCTTCAACCAACCCATAAAAGCGATGAGGTATGTTGGATAACCCAGACTCGTAAAGATGTCGATGGATTGCTGGTTGACCATGATATTCGGGATCGCAGAGAATATCATGAAGGCAGCGAAGATTCCCGTGGAAATCCAATAGATGATTTTAGCCGTTTTCATATGCGTTAGTGTTTGTGGTAGGGCTGGTCAATTTGCTTGTTACATTTCAAAGTTATCAAATCAATCTCAGGACAGTAAGGGTAGATCCGACATTCTCGGAGGTCGAATGCGACAGTGTGCGGATCCATCGTATATTTCCGATCGAGTATACCCTTATGAAAATAGCATTGTGCATCGTACTGGCGCTAACAGTATTGCTCCCCAATAGTCTGAGTGCTCAGGCGACCTGGAAACACGGACGGCTGCGTGTCACATCCGACCATTCGGGACTTCAATATGCCGATGGAACACCTTTCTTTTGGTTGGGCGACACCGGTTGGGAGCTGCTAAACCGTCTCACGACAAAGGAGGCGATTGCCTATCTGGACAATCGCGTGGAGAAGGGATTTAATGTGATTCAGATTACTGGTTTATCATTGGAATCACTGGAACGAAAGGATCGTTATGGTCATTTGCCATTGCAGAATGCGGACCCGCTTAAGCCAAATGAAGCCTACTTTGCCCGACTCGATACGATTGTAAACCTTGCGCTCGAACGACAATTGGTAATTGGCCTCGTTGTTACCTGGGGCGATAAAGTTGTTCGGGTGCCGGGATACGGTGTCGATCCAATTGTTTTTGATGAAGCAAAGGCAAACTTTTTCGGCAACTGGATGGCTAAGCGCTACGCACGGTATCCAAATATCATTTGGATACTGGGAGGTGATGTAGAGCCGGTAAAAAAGGAAAAGGACTTCAGAAGTGTTTGGACGGCCATGGCAGAAGGTATCATTTCCGCCACGGGCAGAGAGCGATTAATAACTTATCATCCACCAGGGTATCAGTCTTCATCAAAGTGGTTTCACGATGCCGCGTGGCTTGACTTCAACATGATCCAATCCAGCCATGGAGAACACGATGCGCCTAATTGGGATTTTGTTGCTTCAGATTTGCAGCGCACGCCACGCAAACCCACACTCGATGCGGAGCCAAACTATGAGGATCATCCAGCTCATCCGTGGCCCAAATGGGAACCCGACAGCGGTTATTTCAGGGAGTACGATGTGCGCAAGCAGCTTTATCGTTCAGTGTTTGCCGGAGCCTTTGGTGTAACGTATGGGCACCACGCCGTGTGGCAATTTCTGAACGAGCGGGAAGTAGTGTCAAATTACGCCGACCGTGGCTGGGTCAATGCACTTGACAGACCTGGGGCCGTTCAGGTAAAGTACCTTAGGTATCTGATGGACTCTTACCCGGGCAGTCGCGTGAGAGACTTGTCGCTAATTGTAGCCGGGCAGGGTAATAGCAAAAAGGATCATGCAGAAGCTTTCCGCGCTACATCAAAAAAATATGCGATGATTTATCTTCCAGTTGGAAAAGGTGTGACTATAAACGCGTCTCAATTAAGTGGTAAACGAATCAAGAGCAACTGGTATAATCCACGAAACGGTAAGGTTAGCGCAAATCCAATAGCGGCAAAATCGTCGTCAATGATATTCACGCCGCCTGTACTGGGATCTGGCAACGATTGGATATTGATCCTGGAGGATGCCGATTCGAATCCAACGATATTTGTCTCTTATAAAAATTAATCGTGTGTCGAATTAATTTCGGATTTCACCCTTGTTTAAAAAGTATCAGATGAAAGCACTTGTTTGCCTGGAACCATTTCGTTTCGAGTACAGGGATGTCGAACGTTTGCCGTTGAAACCGGATCACGTTCTTTTGAGAATCCGACGGATAGGCATCTGCGGAACTGATCTGCATGCTTTTGAGGGTACGCAGCCCTTTTTTTCGTACCCGCGCATCTTAGGTCATGAGCTGGCGGCCGATGTATACGATTGGAACGGGATCGAACCTCAACGGGGCGCGCGTGCCACCTTCATTCCCTATTTCAACTGCGGGCATTGCATCGCCTGCCGCAACGGTAAACCCAACTGCTGCGCCTCACTTAATGTGTGCGGAGTGCATAGCGATGGCGGCATGGTGGAATACCTCCAGGTGCCAGTCGACAAATTGATTTGCTCCGATCTTTCGTATGAAGAACTGGCACTTGTCGAACCACTTGCCATCGGAGCACACGGAATACGCCGTGCGCAGATTCAGCCAGGTGAATTTGTATTGGTTGTTGGGGCTGGGCCAATAGGTTTGGGAATTATGGAGTTTGCCCGAATTGCGGGAGCACACGTGATAGCGATGGACATTAACGATGACCGACTCGAATTTTGCAGCACTAAACTTCGCGTTCCTTTTACGGTGAACGCATCGCATGCAAATGCAACTGACGTTATCCGTGAGATCACGAACGGAGACATGCCAACGGCAGTGATAGACGCCACCGGGAATCTTCGCGCCATCGAGAAGAGTTTTGAACTGATCGCGCATGGCGGACGATATATACTCGTGGGATTACAACGCGATCGTATAGGTGTACTTCACCCAGAGTTCCACAAGCGGGAGGCTACACTCATGAGCAGCCGCAATGCAACCCGCGAGGACTTTGACCATGTTATGTCTGCTATGAGTCGTGGAGATATCACGCCAACAACTTACATAACCCATCAGCTGCACTTCAACGAACTGGCAGACCAGTTCGCTACGCTTCTTGATCCGCAATCAAAGGTGATCAAGGCGATGGTTTCGATGTAACAGGGCTCTTCCCAAACTCGAGACCATCAAAGCTAAGTTTTTCGACTTTGCCATCTGCGCCTATTGTAAACGTTGCATAGACCGAGTATTGATTGGCCTCACCAATTGGTCCGTAGAAAGTATCGTAGTGCCAATGCGGCAATTCGGCCACCAGGAAACTTTTGTTCACATCAAAGCGGAGCTTGTCACCCACAGCGCTGACCTGTATCGCTCCATATATCTCACTGGTGTATTCCCCTTCGAAAGCCGGCAGCGGCAGTGTTGTCTTTGTATTGGCGACACGTTCATTTTCAAACTCTGCTACATGCTTTTGCTGTTCTTCTTTTAGCGACGTATAAAGTTTTTTGAATTCAGCATTCCAGTCGCGGTCATTGCCCAATACGAAGTGATCGAATGCCTTATACATGATGGCATGCCGAACTTCGGCGTGATCATAATTGCCAAAGACATAAACTCCGAATTTTTCTTCCTGCAAAAGGCCTATGATTGCCGTAAGGCCAGCCAGGCTTCCAGTGTGAAAGTTTACCATGCGGCCGCGATAGTCGATTTGAAACCAACCCATTCCGTAGGTCACCCAATGAGGTTTTAAAATACTGAATGTGGGATATTCATTTCGTGGTGCAAGAGTTTGAGGTTTGAACAGTTCGCGGAATGTTTCTCCTTTGACAAGACGTCCTCCTTCGAATTTTCCGCTGTCGAGCAGAGCCTGAACCCATTTAGCCATGTCGTCAACATTTGACCATACGCCACCGGCCGCACCGATCTGAGTGCTCTTGTCATAATCCAGAATTTTGATCTCTCCGTTGACGGGAAAATGTGGACGCGTGATGTTCGGGGATTTACTAAGCACTCTGTCAGGTACCGTGCTGGTCATGCCAAGCGGTTTGAATAGTCGCTCCGTCATCACGTCGTTCCATTTCTGTCCCGTGATACGTTCTATGACAACTCCGGCAATCATGTACATAGTATTCTGATATTCAAAGCCTCCGCGAAATGAATAAACCGGCTTCACGTGAATAAGCTTCTCAATCATTTCCTGCCAGGTAAAATCGGCGATGCTCCAGAAGTAATCTGTGCTGGCAAGACCGGAGTTGTGGAGCAGCAGGTCGCGCACGTGCAGTTCACGTGTGATATAGGGATCGTGAAGACGCAACTCAGGGATGTATTTGTTTACAGGATCATCCCAATTCATCTTTCCCTCATCAACCAGCATTCCAAGAACAAGCGCAGTCATTGCTTTTGTGGTGGAAGCGCAGGAGAAGAGCGTCTGTGTGTCGACATTTCCTGGCTTGCCCAGTTCACGCACACCGTAACCTTTCTTTAACAACACCTTCCCGTCTTTCACAACAACGATGGCGAGACCGGGCACATCCCATTCTTTCATCACCCTGGAAACATGTAAATCGAAATCGTTGATGATCTTTTGAGGGACGGGCTTTTGTGCAGAAGCTGCAACGGAAATCACAAGCGCCGCACATAGCGTAGCTATTCGCATGAGTGAAATAGGTTTAGGTTAATCCTGAGGTTTGTTGCTACAAAATATCGATTACTATCGGCTTTTCATATTCAACAGCTTCTTAAACTCAGGATGATATTGGGATGTTTGAAATTCCGTTACGCGAAACTCTGCGAGATGATGTATATGAAAGGGATCTTCGCTGAGAATTTTATCAAGCTCTTCGCGTGAATCCGCGAGCGCCAGTATGATCCCACCTGTTCTGGGCACCTTTCTACCGGAGGCTATGAACACATTCTGACTGTAGTATTTCCGAAGGAACTTCACGTGCTCCGTCATGTGCGCGTCGAGCTTTTCTAACGGAACGATGTAGTGGAGATCGATGACAAACATGGTTACAATTAAGAATTAAGAATTAACGACCGAATTTGAAATGAGGTCACTGTTTGGGGAAACTTTTCTTTCCATTGTATTTTAAATCTGGCTCTGAGATCCTCCGTTCGACAACCGAAACATGCGACTCAACGCGTACTTCAGCGGCACGTGGTCACGACACGATGTTCCGGCGTATCTACCGCGTACGGCGCTGGTTACCTGAAATCGGTTTGCCGGATGGAGTCTCTTTTTACAATATTACCAACCTGCCTCTATGAAGCAATTATTTACACTATTCCTGAGCTGCGTCTTGCTGCCTGCGTTCGCTGCCGACCCAGAGGTCGATAGCACGCAAGTTTTCCTGGACAGCCTGGAATCCACCTTTCACTATCAGGAGGGTGACATCAAGTTCGACAACAATGTCGGCACGCTGAAAGTACCTCAAGGCTTTCGTTACCTCGATGCCGAACAAACCCGTTTCGTACTTCACGATCTCTGGGGAAATCCGGGAGGTGAAGGCACCATGGGTATGATCGTTCCTTCGAACATTCCTATTACGTCCGCAGAATCGTGGGCGTTCATTATCACTTACGATGAAATGGGTTTTGTTAAAGACGATGACGCGGATGACATCGACTATGACGACATGTTGAGTGAGATGCAGGAAGAAACAGCTGAAGAGAATAAACAGCGTGAAGAAGAAGGTTATGAAGCTATTTCTATCATTGGTTGGGCATCAAAGCCTTATTACGATAAAGACAAAAAGGTATTGCACTGGGCGAAAGAACTAACCTTTGGAGGTTCTGATGTACACACCCTGAACTACAACGTACGCGTTCTTGGACGTAAAGGCGTGCTGATACTCAACGCGGTTGCTTCCATGGATGCGTTGCCTACAGTTAAAGAAAACATCAATCCTGTTTTGAGCGCATTTCAATATGCCGACGGTTATCAGTATGACGACTTTAATCCCGAACTTGATAAGGTTGCTGCCTGGACCGTTGGTGGCCTTGTAGCAGGCAAAGTTCTTGCAAAGGCAGGTATCATTGCTTTGCTGCTCAAAAACATCAAGCTGATTGGACTTGCTATTGTCGGAATGGTATCCGCGGCATTGAAGTGGTTCCGCCGTAAAACCGAACCGCCGACTGTCAAAGAATTTCCCGCAGATAATCAGGCATAAATCGCCCTCATCATAAAAGAGCGGTTCCTACGTGCAATAATGTTGCAAATAGGAACCGCTCTTTCTATTTTGGTGCCTTCATTGGTGCTCAATGCCTTGCGTTAGTCAAAGGCAGCACTGCAACCGATGGAAGCGAGCGATGATGATCCCAATGCCCAGGCGACAATTGAAATTTATCGCGAGAGTGCTCAGCATCTCTGCGATGTTGTCGCTATACATCATTGGCAGTACACAGACGGGGTATCTTCATCAGCTTCTGCACCCAGAGGAGGCGACAGCAGCTCACACTAAGAAACAGGAACAGGATCCATGCCATCGGTCGATGTACCACGGTATGGATAGTGGTTGCCGGCATGAGTTTCACCTTGCCAAGAAGCATTCCTGCACATTCGTTCATACGCTGACGCATTCTGATCCCGCGCTATTTGATACCTGCCACGCATTTTCAGTCCCAGCAGGGATAGCGAAAGTTCTTCTGCCTGAGAGTGCACAGGCGATTATCGTATCCTACACATTTCTCACCAGGGGCCCACCTGCGGAATTACACGTCTGAACTTGACGCTGTAAATTTCTTATTACTCATTTTAAACAAAACTCATGCGCAGTATACTATTGCTGGCGCCATGGTTGTGTATCTGTATACCGGCTGGGGCCCAGTCGACATGTACCAGTACATTTACGGGTATCATCGTTGATGAACAAGACCGACCGCTTAGCGGAGCGGCGATTATGATTACACCGCGACAACTCGGACAGTTGTCAGATGCAGAAGGAAAATTTCAGTTCACAGGCCTTTGTTCCGGTGACTATACGATAAAGGTTCAGTTCCTTGGCTACGAGGATCTGTCAATGACGTTACGTGTTTCAGGTAATGTCAACCGTGAAATACATTTAAAGGAGTTAGCCACAGAACTTGAAGAAGTAGTTATCCACCACGATGCCGAGCACACGGAAACGGCGACAAACATCACTGAAATAGATGAGCGTAAGCTTTCGGAGAATGCAGGCAAAACGTTGGGCGAGGTGATGCGTGACGTTGCCGGCGTGAATAGCATTCAGTCGGGTCCTGGAATTTTCAAGCCGGTGATACACGGCGTTCACAGTCAACGGATATTGATTCTGAATCATGGTATTCGTCAGGAGGGGCAGCAATGGGGAGCGGAACATGCTCCGGAGATTGATCCGTTTGTTGCTTCGAACGTTGTTGTGGTTAAGGATGCTTCGGCAATCAAGTATGGTTCCGATGCACTTGGAGGTACCATCATTGTGAATCCTGCGGAGCTACCCGAAGGCGGAGGAGTTACCGGCGCAATACATACCGTGCTTCAAAGTAACGGTCGTTCAGGTACAGTATCCGGTACGTTGGAAGGTGGATTCGGAGATAAGGCCGGTTGGGGATGGCGCGTACAAGGCACTGCAAAGGGCGCCGGCGACTATCACGCTGCCAACTATTCCCTGACCAACACAGGTGTTCGAGAACTCAATTTCTCGATGGCCACAGGGTACCATGAAGAGAAGAAGGGTTTTGATGTGTTCTTCAGTCGCTTCCAGAGCGAGCTGGGCATTTTGAAAGGAACAGCCATCAGCAACCTCGATGACCTTGCTAATGCGATGGATCGTGAAGAGCCCTTATATACAAGTGGTTTCTCTTACAACATTGGAGCACCGAGGCAAACCGTTAACCACAGTCTGTTAAAACTCAATGGCCACATCCAGACGAGTAAGGGAGAATGGAGACTGCAATATGGATTGCAACAGAACAATCGGAAAGAGTACGATTTGCGTATGGGTGACCTGGAGAACACGCCAGCAATGGATCTTAAACTCACAACGCAAACCCTCGATGCGGAGTGGGAAACGCTGCATACCGGCCCTGCTACCCATACCTTCGGCGTCAATCTGATGACGCAGGACAACAAAAATATCCCAGGCACGCAACGCATTCCTTTCATTCCAAACTTTTTTACTTTCAATTCCGGGGCGTTTGCCTTTACCAAGATCTCCCTTGACAACTGGAACGTTGACATAGGTGCCCGCTATGATTTTCGCTATTATGATGTGAAGGGCTATGACTTCAAGAATACTTACTACGCTACTTCATTTCATTTCAACAACGCAAGCGCTACTGTTGGAGCAACGCGACAGATAACCGATAAGCAGTCGTTTCGGATAAGCGTCAGCAGCGCGTGGCGGCCACCCCATGTAGCTGAGCTGTTCAGTCTGGGTACTCACCAGAGCGCCGCTGCCATCGAATATGGTCTGCTGCTCAATGACTCCACTAATGAGATCATGAATTTTGATGATGTAAAATTCAGAACAGAGCAGGCCCTGAAGTCTGTCGTGAGCTATCAGATCGATTGGCGTAAGTGGTCGTTCTTAGTCAGTCCGTTTGTTAATTACATCTTCAATTACACCTATCTCCGTCCGACAGGTATAACGCAAAATTCACGCGGGACTTATCCTTACTTCAGGTACACACAAACCGATGCTCTCTTTACAGGCGCTGATGCGAGTATCGTGCTGCAGGCCAGCCATCACTGGAAGATTACGGGAAGCAGCTCTTTATTGTGGGCAAGTGACGTGCGTAACGATGACTACTTAGTGTATGTTCCGTCTAACAGATATGACCTTGCGGTTCGGTATGAGAAACCAGCGCTGGCATTCGGTAAGAATTTTTATGCGGAAACAAAATTCAGATATGTTTCAAAGCAGACCCGGGCACCCAGAGTAGTAACAGTTGAAGAAATTAAGGACGCCATTGAATCTGGCAGCAATCCATTTGCCAATGATCCATCCAACTTCGATTACATGGCGGCCCCTGATGGTTATTTGCTCTGGAACGTCGCGCTGGGATGGACTCTTGGAGGAAAGAATACACAATACGATTTCAGACTGGCTTCCGACAACATCCTGAATACTTCGTATCGGGAGTACACGAATCGCTTTCGATATTATGCAGACGACATGGGACGCAACATTATACTTTCCGTAAAATGTATATTCTGATGAAAACATTCCTGCTGAAAATATACAACATGCGCCATGTGTCTCGCAGAATAGGGTTTATGCGCTCATCAGCCGTTATCATTACTTTCTTTATCATGGCATGTGAAGCAGAAGAACCGACCCGCGAAGATTCACCTGAAATGGTGACTACGGTCACTGCTACGTTTACCCCTCAGGACGGAGGTGAACCCGTTATTGGCCGGGCAGTTGATCCTGATGCCGAAGGAATTCGTGATATTGAAACTGATGGTCCTATCGTACTCAGACCTGGTGTAACTTATGATCTCACACTGGGTATGTACAACGATCTCGCCGATAAAGATTCTGATGAATACGACATATCGGCGGAGGTTGAAGCTGAGGGCGATGAACACATGCTCTTCTTTGGATGGAATGGCAATTTGTTTTCAAATCCTTCAGGCGACGGGAACATTGACTCGCGTAATGACGCATTGCAATATGTGGATACCGACATTAACGGGCTGCCGCTGGGGCTTCATACAAAATGGACGACATCACCCATGACCAATGGAACGTTTCGTATCCTTCTGAAACATCAGCCTGGTCTCAAAAGTGAAACCTCCACGTCGGAAATGGGTGAGTCGGATCTCGATGTGACCTTTGAAATCCAGATCAAGTAATTCTCGTTTTGTTACCACAAATTGAGTGGATTCAGTTCCACACATTTTGACCTTCCAAAGATCACCCCCGGCACTTTTTGATGTGCCAGGGGTGATGGTATGGAATTTGGGATTGTTCACAAAAAAGCCATGAACGAAACGCTAAAAATGGGCGACAAGCTGAACCATGAAGGTAAGCTTTGGACAATAACGCAGGTTGGCGAAGACAACGAAGGCCAGATCGTATTTCACCTTCGATGTAAAGAGGAACTGTCAGTTGTGAAGGAGTCTGAACTGGCGAAGGATTTAAACATTGGGCTTAAACACGCCTCATCCACCAAAGGCAGATAAGGTCGTGCGTTAGTTCGTTTGTTAAACTATTTCGCTCCCGGAGGGCAGTGCATCTTCAGATATGTCGTATAAAGAGTCGACAGGTGTTTTGATGTGCCTTCTCCTTCCTTGATACTGTGTGTTCGATTAGGATATGCCATAAATTGAAATGGCTTGTTGTATTTAACCAGTTCGTTGATCAGCATCTCAGCGTTTGCGTAATGCACGTTATCGTCTCCGGTTCCGTGGATGTACAATAAATTGCCTTTGAGGTTTTTTGCATGCGTAATCGGGGAACCAGCCACGTAGTCAGCCATAGTTTCCTGGGGAATACCCATGTAGCGTTCCTGATAGATATTATCGTAAGTAAGTTGATTGGCGACCGCTGCAATCGCGATACCTGTTTTATAGATCTCCGGATATTGGAAGAGCAGGTTCAGTGTTGTTGAGCCACCACCGCTCCATCCCCATACGGCTACACGCTCGCGATCAATGAATGACCACTTAAGCATTTCTTTGGCTGCCAGAGCCTGATCTTTTATGTTAAGTCGTCCGATCTGTCTGTAGATAGCCTTTCTCCAGGCTCTTCCTTTCGGCGCAGGCGTGCCGCGGTTATCAATAGTGGCATAGATATATCCGTCTGCACGCATGTCACCAGCGTATAAATGATTGCGCCCTGTACCATAAGTATCTTTCACATTCGCTCCTGCAGGTTCAGCGTAAACCATGAATACAATGGGATACTTCTTCGAAGGGTCGAAGTTTTCGGGTTTAACCATCCAGCCATCGAGTTCTGTACCTTCTTCTGTTTTTACCTTAAAGAATTCGACATTATTTTTCTGGACTGCCTTTGAAAGATTGGCGGCAATACTTTGCCCTGCGTTAAGAGGCTTATGGTCGGGTAAAGAAATAAACTCGCCCAGTGGTCTTGTGTACGTGTTGCTAAACGTGTGCCATGCATAGTTGCCAAGCGGCGAGATGTCATATTCATGTGTGCCTTTTAACTCTGCAGGCGTAACCTGTTCCGGCTTGCCTTTACCGTCAAGGCGTGCTTTGAATAAGTATGATTGAGATGCATTCGAGGGTGAGGCAGTGAAGTAGACGAGATTATTCTTTTCATCGATTACCTCAACGTTCATAACGTCGAAGGCGCCTGGTGTGATCAGGACTTCATGACCTGCTTTGGTGATGCGATACAAGTGACTCCATCCGTCTTTCTCGCTCTGCCAAAGAAATTCCTTGTTGTTATTGATCCAGCGAAAGTGATGTCTGAATTCTATGTAGTAGAAGTCCTCCCATGGAGTAATGACGTCGACCCATGCATCGTCATGTTCTGTCCGAATGAGTGTGATCTGCCCGCTCTCTGTGTTACAATCGTAGATGCGCGATTCGTTTTGCTTTCTGTTGATTTGCTCGACGAACAATGATTTCGGAGAATTCCATTCCATCCTTGGCAGATAGTTTTGCTTAGGGTCTCCCGGTATCGGTAGCCATTTTGTTTCACCACCTGTCGATGGAATGATACCAATGCGAACGTATGACGGATCCTTTCCGGCAGTTGGGTATTCAACCGGGATGATAGAAGAGTAAACTGAATCCGTATTGTTGATCATGTTAAAGTCCGGGATGCTTGTCGCATCCACCTGCCAGAAAGCAATGTTCTTTCCATCAGGGCTCCATTGAAAGCCATCGCGGCAAGCAAGTTCCTCTTCGTATACCCAGTCGAAAGTTCCATTGATGAGCTTTCGGTTGCCGTCTTTCGTTAGCTGAGTTTGATTACCAGAGGCAATATCTTCAACGTAGATATTGTTTCCAGACACATAGGCTACACGTTTGCTGTCCGGAGAGAACTTCGCGAACATCAATGACGACGAAGGCAGTTGCCCGCCGAGTTGTTTCAGTTGTTTAGTTTGAAGGTTGATCGTCCAATAGTCGCCGCGTGTGTCCAGTCTCCAAACTTTTGAAGAGTTGGTATAAATAAGCACGGTTGCAGCGTCGGCCGAGAAATAAAATGATCGAATCTCAAGAGTTTTGTTGTTTACCTGGAGATCTGTCGCCGACAGGATTACGGTCCGCGTCATACCTTTCGGTTCGTACTTCACGAGTTCATTTTCCTCAGTGACGTAAAAGCCCGAGCCGTCAGCAGCCCATATGAAGTCCTGCGAATGGGCCGTTCGTGCCAGTGAGAAAAATAGTATTAAGATGATAACTGACTTGAGAGGTTGTAGGTGGCGTGGCGAGATACAATTGGCCATGAGGCTAAGGTTTGATACACAAGTTGTTTTGTCGGTTCGGCGTGAGGGATGGCAGAACGCGGGGCGAAAGATAATACCTGCCGTGACAATACCGTTATGGGGAGTCCGTTAAGAATGTGGCCTGTAGTGTGGATTTGCGTGCTTTTTCCGGATATTTGATTAGTGGTCGGCAGGTTACCATGGGATGAGCACACTTATTTATACTGCCGTTATAATTCGATCTGTGCCTACTTTTTACATCCTTATTGCAACAACAAATGCGTCAAATGCCGGGAGAGCCTGGTCGCGAAAGCTGTTTCCCAAAACAGGAAAGTTGTTAATTGCCCTGCTCGTTATTTTGCTTTGCGGTCCTTTTGCTTTTGGGCAGAATCAGGACTTTATTCCACTTAGCCTGCACGGACCGAAATCGGTCGACCTGATGTCGCAAATCGACAGACATCTTTCCGCTGAAGGATTGACGGGGAGGGCGGCAAAAGATCCATGGATCGAACACGTTCGATTACGCCAGGCCACTTTACTCAAGAGAATGGTTCGCGCACGAGCATTTGTTAATAATGATACGGTGCAGCGTTATGTTGAGCAATATTTCGAGCGCCTGGCCAGCCATAATAAAATGGGATCCAAATCGCGACTGGTACTCATCATGAACAGTCCCGAAAGCAATGCTGCTTGTTATGGATCCGGTGTATTTATAGTAACCACAGGACTGTTGGCCAACATGCCGGATGAAGCATCACTGGCGTTTATCCTTGCACACGAGATGGCGCATGATGAATTGTTGCACGTGCAACAATCACTTCGTGCATTATCAAGGGAGCGCGAGGCCCGGAACCCTGCTGCTACCTTTGCGAGAATTTTACTGACTGATGTTAACGAGGAATATATCGATGCTTTCAGGACCACGATATATGCCAGTGCTGCCATGAGTCGTGAACACGAAATGCAGGCGGATTCACTGGCGCTGTCGCTGATACAACATGCGGGGTATGCGCCCGTTGCGGCTGGGCGCGCGTTGAGCACGCTGGCTTCACTGCGCCAATCCGAACCATCCAATTTGTTTGCTGCCTTCCAATTCAATGATTTTCCATTCAAGGAACATTGGCTGGATGAGCGTCTGAAGATTTATTATCGCAAGCCAACCAGTACTTTCTTATGGTCATTCGATTCGCTCCGGTCGCACCCGCAGATGGATCAGCGCATAAAGATGCTTGAAGGTTATGAGGCTAATTCCGATCGGTTACCCTGCGATGCTGCGATAAGTGCTAACACAACGGATAGTACAATGAGGGCGAATATTTCCTCGCTGATGACTTTTCAATCTATCGAGGCAGCCTATCAGAGCAGTCAATATGACATCGCGCTGTACAACCTCCTGCTTCAATTAAAAACTCATCCCGGCCATCCTTACCTGGTGATGCGCACGACCCGAATTCTGGTTGATATGTTTCACGCAAAGAATGAGGGTGATGCCTCAATGCTTTCTCAGTTCACGTCGAATCTGAATAACAGTGAACGGCTCGTTAATAACCTGCTCTTCAATTTGTCGAAAGAAGAAGTGGCTGAGCTCTCTTATCATTTCATAAACAACCGCGGGAATTTCGACGTAAAAAATCCTGCACACTATTATCTCCTTTGGGAAACTTGTGATCTCACCTCACGCGATCAGGTGAAGGCTAAAGTTGCAGCGGCTTACAGCAAGAAATTTGGAGAAGATATCCGCACGTTCAAGCCGGATTAAACAGGTCTTTGAATCATTCCGGAGCTCGCATTCTTAAGCAGCTCCGATGATTATGAGAGCGCATAAACAAAGCAACAACATCCAGAATACTCCACCGGCGTTCAATGTAATTCGCGAACGACTAGCTGTGTGATTCTCCACGTTGGAGAATTCAGCATCCTTCTTCGCTTCTGAATGAATCGCTACGGTCGTAGAATTGCTGGCCCCGTGTGGGCCAGACGAAGATTGTTTTGTTATGTCGCTATTGTTATCATCAGATAAGTCATCAGTTGGAATATTTGAGGAAGACGTTGCGCCTGGCGTCGCCGACAGAAGGAACGACAAAAGCAATCCCGTTACAAAGAGATCAATCCAGGGCGCACCATACCACACAGGACCCGCAGGCGGGATCCACAACGATACGGCTGCTAGCCAGAGAAGGTTGATTGTAAAGAAACTCCATCCGCTTCCCCAGGGACCACGGCTTTTCAACACGACTACAAAGGCGATGGTGAAGAAGAGACTCATGAGCAGTATGGCTATGATAGTGATTGTATTCATAACAACTGAAATTGAATAACGTCCAAGTATCTTTCAAAATAACGTAGTCAATATGCGTGCCATCGGAAAGCAATCTAGTGTAAGGACTATTATCATGCATACTCTATAGTAATTGACACGAGCTGCAGTAATCAAAGAGAAGTGATGTGTAGAATTTTTTAGTCAAATCGTGGTATCGCAATTAGTACACCGCAAATATGAATGCCAATCTCACTGATAAAATCGCTTTAGACTCTTTGTGGCATGACTTTTTGATGTAGAACATCATGAACGAGAATGAAAATAAGACAAGTAATAATATAGATGAATCACTTGTCCCGCCACAACACACAGGAAAGGCAATAGACGCAACAGCTTTTGCATTATTGAGTACAGAGAAAACAGCGGCGGTGTTTTTTGAATTGGTAAAGAACCGAATGCAGCACGTTAATAGCTGGGCAGTTATTGCCGGAAAATTGTCTGCTGAATTTCAGTTAGTGAATAAAGAGGGTCTGGAAGTTTTTCGCAAAGCTCAGGAAGGCGACTACCTGCGCATTGATATTATGGGGCCATCGGGTACGTCCGGTAAGGGTTACGATTGGGTGAAGATTGAGAATATTCGCGAGGATGCCGACACATATGGATTTCGTGTTAGGCCTGCGAGCCAGCCGACAACTCACAGGAGCGGCCCCGACCATTTCTATGATGATGAATCGACCAGCACATTTCATGTGTCGAGAAATGGGCAACGGGTGATTGTGTCGATCAGCGACAGAAATATTAAGCCAAATAATGACGCAGCTAACGTGGTCGACAAACTTAGAAATCACATGGTAGCGTGGGCTGCCCGTACACGGTTCTCGCAAATTCAATGGCAGGCATTGGCCGATGGCTTAGTAAGCCGTTAAGCAACAATATTCAAAAGCATGTGTGGAGATTATTCCACATATGCTGTGGTTATATTTCAAATCAAAAGGTTGTAATGCCTTGAATAATTGCAGATAAGGCGTTTTTGCGCCCATCTGTGGCTGCTGTGCCACCATTTCCCAATTGGTATATTTTTCGTTGAAGCACGCCTGAAAACGAACCTACCTGGCTGCCGTTTGCAGTCGCGCCCAGATAATTGACGTGAATGATACTTATTGTAGACGACAACCAGGAAAATATCTTTTCTCTGAGATCGCTTCTTGTTCTCAACAAGTTCGAGGTCGATGCTGCGTCTTCGGGTGAGGAGGCGTTGAAAAAAATCATATTGAATGCCTACTCGCTCGTAATATTGGATGTTCAAATGCCAGAGATGGACGGATTTGAAGTTGCCGACGCAATTACGGGGTACAGCAAGAGTCGGGACATCCCCATCATCTTTCTTTCAGCAGTTAACACGCACAAGAAGTTTGTCACGAAGGGCTATCGTTCCGGCGGCATTGACTACGTTACGAAACCCTTTGATCCGGACATTCTTCTTCTCAAGGTAAAAACCTTCTACCGGCTATCGGAGCAGACACAACAACTCATTGCTCTGGAGAAGTCATTGCGTGACGAAATCGAATGGCGAAAGGCGGCAGAAAGCATGCTGGAGCAAAAAGTGGCAGAACGTACACGTGAACTATTCAGATCCAATCAGAGGCTTGAACAAAGCAACAAGGAACTGCAGCAGTTCGTTTACGTAGCTTCACATGATCTTCAGGAGCCGTTAAGGAAAATTCAAACGTTTATTAATATCTGTGTCGACCGGTATTTAAACGACCGCACGAAGCTCCAATACTACTTTGATAAGATCTTCTCATCGACCAAGCGTTTGCGAAATCTCATTACCGACCTGCTGAGGTATTCAATCGTAAATGCAGAGGAAGTTTTTGTCAAAACTAAGCTGATCACGATTTTGGAGGAGACTATCAGTGATCTGGAGTTTCCTTCATATGCCCAACAGCCGGTGATCGAAATGGATGACCTGCCTGAGATGGAGGTGATGCCTTCACAGATCAGGCAGGTGTTTCAAAATCTGATCAGCAATTCAATTAAGTTCAGGAAGCCGGATGTTCCGTGCCATATCCACATTAAAGCCGAGCGCGTGGAGAGCAAGAGTATTGCTTCGGTACCTTCATCAACTGGTGAATGGTGCAGAATTACCTTTCGCGATAATGGCATCGGGTTTAAGCAGGAGTATGCAGACAAAATCTTTGAGATCTTTCAAAGGCTCAATGATCGGGATCAGTTTGAAGGTACGGGTATTGGATTGTCGATAGTTCATAAGGTTGTGGAGCGACACGATGGACTGGTTGTAGCGCATGCCCAGGAGGATGTCGGCGCGACGTTTACCATTGTTCTGCCCTTCCGACACTCAGCCAATGCCAGGATAAGTCAGGAGGTGAGTTATTTGGAATAATGCGATACCATGATGCGCAGATCACAAGAAAACCCCTCACAATAACAACGAAATACGATACTCGCCTTTATACATGAACTACGTTCGAAGAAATCTACTTATTGGTTTTGGTGCCTCACTCATCATTCTCATCATCACGTCCATTGCTTCTTATGTCAGTATTTCCAATCTGCTGGAAAGCTCGCAATGGGTAAACCACACGCATGAAGTTATTCAGACTCTGGAACGGTTTCGCGGTTCGGTAACGGATGCCGAAAGCGTGCAGCGCGGATTTCTGTTGACAGGGGATAAGTCTATGCTTCAGGCGTACAACGAAGCACGTACACGGGCAATGGACGGGCTTGGCACTATTCGCAGTTTGACATCCGACAATGAAGAGCAACGTACACGTGTACCGTTGCTGAATGATATAGTGGTCGAAAGGTTTGAGTACCTCGATAAGAGTGCAAAACGGAAAGAAACGAACGAGCCAATCAATGCCGAGGACTTGCAGGCAGGATATAGCATCATGCAGCAGCTGCGAACGCTGGTGAACGAAATGGAGCAAAGCGAAATGGCATTGCTGCAAAAACGGACTGACGATCTCAATAGGTTTGCCGGCTTTACTCCACGACTGATTGTTGTAGCTGCAATAATTGCTTTGCTCATAACCATTTCGTTCTATCTGCGTGTGCGAAAAGACTACGATGAGAGAATTCGCCTTCAGGGAGAACTGGAAGCAAAGGAGAAAGAAATCAGCAACCGCATTACAATCATCAGAGGCATCGCGGATAAGATTGCGCAGGGCAGTTACGATGTTCGAGTCGACGACAAACAGAGCGACGAACTGGGCAGCGTAGCCGGATCACTTAACAGAATGGCTGAGTCATTACAGTACTCATTCAATTCTCTGGCTGATAAAGAGTGGCTCCAGAATGGGGTCACAAAATTGAATGAAGTCATGCTTGGAGAGAAGGACATCCAAACTTTGTGTAGCGATGTCGTTGAAAGTCTGGCAACTTATACCAATAGCCACGTGGGTGTTATATACCTGTCACAGGGTAATGAGCTTATTCCGACGGCAGGGTATTCTTGTCTTCCGGGTACCAGGCCTACCATCAAAGTTGGCGATGGTGCGCTGGGCCAGTCAGTTGCAAGCAGGCGACCTATAGTCCTCACTGACATTCCCGAGGATAACGTGAGCATTACATTCGCGACGGGAATGGTGCGACCAATATCAATAGTAGCTTTTCCCGTATTCGATGGCCATTCTATTGCCGGAGCGATCGAACTTGGTGCTCTTTCCAATTATACCAAGCTGGAACTTGAATTGTTTGCAACGTGTGCTTCTATCATCGGTATTGCTATCAATATTGCTCTTAATAGACGCCGGCTGGAGCACCTTCTTGATGAGACTCAGGCTCAGGCCGAGGAGCTGCGAGTGCAGCATACCGAGATGGAAAACCTCACGAGCGAGCTCGAGGTTCAGGCGGAGAAACTTCAGGCATCTGAGGAAGAACTGAAAGTACAGCAGGAAGAACTCAAGCAGGCAAACCAGGAACTGGAAGAGAGAAGCCGGATGCTGGAAGAAAAGAATCTGATCATCACAGAACGGAACATAGACATACAGCGTCAGGCCGATGAACTTTCCGAAAGCTCCCGTTACAAGTCTGAGTTCCTGGCCAACATGTCTCACGAACTTCGAACGCCACTGAACTCGATACTGCTGCTGTCGAGATTGCTGACCGAAAATCTTGAGAACAATCTCAGTACTGACCAAATTGAATATGCCCGCGTTATTCAAAGCTCCGGAAATGGTTTGTTGTCGCTAATTGATGAGATCCTTGATCTGTCGAAGATCGAAGCAGGTAAGATGCAACTCGAATACAAGCCGATCCTGTTTAAAGAAATCGCAGGAGATCTTGAAGGTTTATTCGGTGCAGTCGCGCGCGACAAACATATCGGATTTGAAATTGAAATGGATGGCGAATTGCCCCCGACAATTGAGACGGACAAAATGCGACTGGATCAAATTCTTCGCAATCTGCTCTCGAATGCAATCAAGTTTACGGAAAAAGGCTCTGTGAAACTTTCAATACGCCAGGGACCCGTGGCCGAGCTTATTCAATTCACGGTTAAGGATACGGGCATCGGCATTCCAACCAGCAAGCAGAAGCTTGTGTTCGAAGCGTTCCAGCAAGCGGACGGATCTACCCGCAGGAGGTTTGGTGGCACTGGACTAGGACTATCAATCAGCCGCGAGCTGGCGAAGCTTCTGGGTGGTGAGATCACTTTGAAGAGTGACGTAGGTGAAGGCAGTGAGTTTACACTAACCGTGCCGTTGCGAAAGCCATCGGCAACAACGATCTCAGGTTCGGTTACAACGGATCTGCAGGCTCCAGGTACAATCACTCCAACTCAGCAAGCGACATTTCCCGTAGATAAGTTTATTAGCCCCACAATCCCGGCAAGTCTCCCTGACGACAGGAATAGCATTGGCGCGCACGATAAAGTGATCCTGATAGTTGAAGACGATGTCAACTTTGCCAAATCGCTTCTTGACTACACGCGCAAGAAGGGATACAAGGCTGTGGTTGCTGTGCGGGGCGACGAAGCAGTCGATCTCGCCGCAGCTTTGCTTCCTGTAGGAATACTGCTCGATATCCAGCTACCGGTAAAGAGCGGATGGCAGGTGATGGAAGAATTGAAAGCCGATGCGCTGACCCGCCACATACCGGTTCATATCATGTCTTCTTACGAGGCAAAGAATGAGGGGCGCGTGCGTGGAGCGATCGATGTTATCAAGAAGCCTGTTACATCAGAGCATATGCAGGATATTTTCCAGCGCATAGAGTATGTTCTTACTCAGCATCCGAAGAAAGTATTGATCGTCGAGGAAAATACGCAGCACGCCACTGCACTCGCGTATTACCTTGAGAGTTTTGCAGTGAATATTGAAGTTACATCCCGGATAGATCAAACGATTCAGTCATTCAAGGAACGAAATGTGGATTGCGTTATCCTTGACATGGGTGTGCCGGATCAATCATCTTATGATACGCTGGAGGCAGTGAAGAAGACTCAGGGTCTTGAAGGATTGCCAATCATCATCTTCACAGGGAAGAGCCTGTCGCAGGCCGAGGAAATGCGCATCAAACACTACGCTGATTCTATCGTCATTAAAACCGCACACTCATACCGGCGCATTCTTGATGAAGTATCGCTCTTTCTTCACCTGATGGAGAAGGACAAGAGCACGCCGCTTCCTGCACCGAAGTATGCCAAGCTTGGGGCTCTCAATGAGGTGCTCAAGAACAAAACTGTACTGATAGCCGACGACGATATGAGAAATATATTCTCATTGACAAAAGCGTTGGAGAAGTATGAAATGCGCGTGGTGCCGGCGGTTGATGGAAAAGATGCGCTTCAAAAACTCAAGGCTACCCCGCAGATTGATATCGTCCTGATGGACATGATGATGCCTGAGATGGATGGGTATGAGTCAATTCGGGAGATCCGCACAATGCCTCAGTTCAGGAAGCTGCCGATTATTGCTGTTACGGCAAAGGCTATGATGGGAGATCGCGCCAAGTGCATTGATGCAGGTGCATCTGACTACATCACCAAGCCGATCGATGCGGATCAATTGTTCTCTCTTTTGCGAGTCTGGTTATATGAAGGGTCTCAGTGATAATATTGTGAATACCGTTTTAATTATTGATGATGATCAGCGCAATATTTTTGCGCTGAAAGCAGTGCTGAAGTCACGATCTGTAAACGCCGTCTGTGCGGGCAGTGCAGCCGAAGGGTTGGCATTGCTTAATTCGGATCCGGCAATCAGATTGGTTTTAATTGACATGATGATGCCGGATATGGACGGATATGAAGCCATAAGAGAAATACGGCGGGGCGGACGGAGTTCTCTGCCAGTAGTGGCGGTAACAGCACAAGCCATGACGGGTGACCGCGACAAATGCCTTGCTGCCGGCGCAGACGCCTACTTGTCAAAACCTATCGACGTCGATCAACTGATGGAACTAGTAAATCGTATGTTTAAATAATGAAGGTCGAGGGTGGGATCGAACTTACCGATGAGCAAGTTGAATTGCTGCTGGGCGATTTGATTGATCGCTATGGCTATGATTTTACGGACTATTCGCGGGCTTCGTTCAAGAGACGAGTTTCGCGATTGATGGACCAGGATCGTTTCCTGAGTTTTGCCGAATTCAGATATCGGTTGGTTGAAGACGCTAACTACCTCACGCGATTTGTCGAACAGGTTACAGTTAATGTAACAGAAATGTTTCGCGATCCGCACTTCTACCGAACGCTGAGAGAAGAGATTCTACCTGTGCTTGCCACGTGGCCGATGATCAGAATATGGCATGCCGGATGTTCCACCGGTGAAGAAGTATATTCGCTGGCAATTCTTTTGAAGGAAGCTAACTTGTATCACAAGGCCGTGCAATATGCCACAGACATCAATCCGGCTGTATTGCAAAAGGCCCGGGCTGGCATTTTTCCGCTCAGTCAGATGAAACAATACTCTGAGAACTACATTCTTTCCGGTGGCCGCGCCGATTTCTCATCTTACTATACGGCACAATACGCTTCTGCAAAGTTCGATGAATCTTTGGGTAAACGACTGGTGCTGGCAACACATAACCTTGTTTCAGACGGAACGTTTAATGAGTTTCAACTTATCCTTTGCAGGAATGTGATGATCTACTTTGACAAAGCGTTACAGGACAGGGCTATGAACCTTTTCTACGATAGCCTGGAAACATTGGGATACCTCGCACTTGGATCGAAGGAAACGATCAAGTTTACGTCGATGGCGCACAAATTCAAGCAACTGGAAAATCGCGAACGGATCTGGCGAAAGCTGACATAGATGTTCGATAAAAAACAATTTGAGCTGCTGGTGATCGGTGGATCTGCGGGTGCGCTGCAGCCTGTGATGGATATTATTGCAGCGATCAGACGGGATTCTGCGCTTAGTGTCATCGTTGTATTACACCGGAAGGCGAGCGAAGACGATGTACTGATCTCGCTGCTCGCCACCAGAACTCACTTCGTTGTTAAGGAGGTTGATGACAAAGATGAGCTGACACCTGGAGTGATCTACATCGCGCCTGCTGACTACCACGTACTTGTTGAGAAGGATCGCACACTTTCCCTCGACGATTCAGAAAAAGTGAATTTTAGTCGACCGAGCATTGACGTTACTTTTGAGAGCGCCTCAGCAATAGTAGGTGAGGGGTTGGCCTGCGTGTTACTTTCAGGAGCTAATGCCGACGGCGTAGCTGGATTAGTTGCTGCGAAGCGAAAGGGCGCCTTCGTGGTGGTTCAGGATCCTTCCTACTCGGAATTCCCCATTATGCCGCAACATGCAGTTGACCAGGTTGCCGTAGACATGTTATTGAATCAAAGTAATCTGAATGCTTTGATGGGAATTTTGAAATGAGAAAATCGGATCTGGAATCAGTGTGGAAGTCTGTGATGTTGGTTTCACTGCGGGCCTTGTACGTGAGTGCGCACGCGGAAAATCGCTACTGAGCTTTGACAATCGTACCGAGGATGTCTGAATAATCCTTGATCCGAACGGGCTTTTCAAATACAAAATCCGCTCCGGCTGCACGCAATTGCAGGGCCGTTTTTCCGGGCATAGAAGTCGAATACATGATAATCTGAACGTCGTCGAAAGCAGAATTGGATCTGAAGATCTGCAGGCACTTGTCGCCGGACAGTCCCGGCATATTGATATCGATGAAAATGTAATCGGGAAGCTGACGCGCAGAGGCATCAACCAGTTTGTCCACGGCCTCCTGCGGGTACATGAACAAGCTGCATTTTATCTCATGGTCAAGTCCAATGATCACTTGCTCCATGATCTCAAGATCATCCTGGTCGTCGTCAATGACTGCCACTGACACCTGCGTTTTACTCATAGTGAGAATCGTCGTTCAAGGGATCGGAAAATTGATCCAGTAAGGGCGCTGTACCAATTATGAAAGTGTGATTTTGCAAAATTTTTCATACGCCTGCAAGTGCAGATACGTGTTGAATGGAAGATCCAATTCCGGTGGCTTTATTCCTCCAGATCCAGCAAACCGAAAGCCGAGGGAATATGAAAATCCGGTGTCTCACTATTGGGTTGTATCCAGCTGATCCATCGCATGTGGTCCTTGGGAACAACGGTACGGGTACACTGTGCACGAAACAATCCGGCTTGCAGTTGTTGTTTGCCGCCGGCAAGTAATCCCAGAGTCTTCAACGACTCCTTGGATATTGCGGTTTCAACAATGTACCCCCCGGGCCGTGTGCTGGCCTTTACTGCCAATCCGCCATCCGGCCAGATCCAGTCAAAATCAAATTGGCGGTGATAGTGGCCGATGTAATCCAGTACTCTTCCACGCGGATCAAGCTCAAGGCAGTAATAAGGGGAAAGTTGTTCGTTAACGCGGAAAAAGATTTCGACCCGAGAACTGTCGATGACTTCCAGCTTGTTGTTTGATTTTACCTCGACATGCACGTTTAAGTCGTCGACGTCAAAGAGGAAATAGACCCATTGATCTCCGTGCAGAGACTTGAAAGACGTTCGCGAAGGAATTTCAGTTTCCCAGGGATAGCGGAACTCCGTCAGGCTTGTTGACTGTTGCCACCTCGGTGAAGAACCGTCACCAGAGATAACAAAGTCACCGGGCGTTTTATGCGCCACGTATGTTGTTGATGGCATAGGTAGAGGTAAACCGCAGGCAAAATAGGATTTTTTCTAATATGACCTATATTGGATGCAGCATCGGTTCGCATGGAAGATATCAGAGAGCTTATCACCAGAGTGGATTTGGAAGGATTAAGATTACTATTGCTCAATAATCCGGAGCTTGCCAACAAAGGCATCAGTCTGCCTGGGCAGGGAACAGCAGTGGCCCATCCGTTGCACCGCCTCTGCGACGGAGTTTTTGGGGGCGTCTACTCGGATACGGAAGCATGCGGGATGGCACAAATATTTGTAGCTCATGGCGCCGATGTGAACGGCACTAACCTAAAAGCGAATCAGGATTCACCACTCACTGCTGCAGCAAGTCTCTCCGCAGAACTTACGGGCATATACTATATCGGGAGAGGTGCGTCGATAACTCATCGCGGATGCCATGGAGGATCGGCGTTGCATTGGGCGGCGTGGTGCGGGCGCGACCTGCTCGTGCGCAAACTCATTGACGTCGGGGCACCGATAGAGATGCGATGTGTAGATTTTGCATCTACGCCACTTTTCTGGGCAATACATGGTTTTAAGCGCGGGGGTCCGCAGAATAGATACCACCAGTATCAGTGTGCTCAGATGCTGATTAATGCCGGGGCAGTGATTGATACACGCAATAAGGAAGGCTTGCATGTTCTTGAATTGTTGGACAGCGCCGATACCGGTATGCGGGACCTGTTAACTTAGAGGCCCATGTTTTATCAGTAGTTCAGTTCAATTGAGAAGACTATCGACACAATAACCAATCGACAATTATGGAATACAGACAATTGGGAGCTTCGGGTTTGCGCGTGCCCGTGTTGAGTTTCGGAACGGCCACCTTCGGCGGAGCTGGGAATTTTTTCAAGGCCTGGGGATCAACGCAGGTTAACGAGGCAAGCAGGCTGATCGACGTGTGCCTTGAATCGGGCGTTAATCTTTTTGATACCGCCAATGTCTATTCAAAGGGATTGTCGGAGGAAATATTAGGCAAGGCAGTCAAGGGTAAACGCGACAAACTGCTGATATCAACGAAGTGCACATTCAGGATGACCGATGAGATCAACGACTACGGTTCGTCGCGGCTCAACATCATACGTTCCTGCGAACAGAGCCTGACCCGAATGGGAGTGGATTACATCGATGTATATCACATGCACGGATTTGATGCCAATACACCCGTGTACGAAGTGCTCAGTGCATTAAACAATCTGGTTGAAAGCGGAAAGGTCAGATACATCGCGTGCAGCAACTTTTCGGGATGGCATCTGATGAAATCGCTTAGCACATCAGAGCGACATGGCTGGGCGAAGTATGTCGGTCATCAGGCATACTATTCATTGGTTAATCGCGATTTCGAATGGGAGCTCATGCCGCTGGGCATCGATCAGGGTGTTGGTACCCTGGTATGGAGTCCGCTCGCATCTGGATTGCTAAGCGGAAAATACCGTCGCGGACAACCACAGCCAGATGCCCGTGTGGCACAGGGTGGTAGTCCGGTTCCGGGCTTCGTAGTTTCTGATGACCTGTTGTTTCGTATCGTCGATGTTTTAGATGAAGTCTCCAAAGAAACAGGAAAGACGATCGCGCAGGTTGCACTAAACTGGTTGTTGCAGCGCCCTACCGTAGTAAGCATCATTATTGGTGCCCGCAACGAAGAACAGCTGAAGGACAACCTGGGGGCTACTGGCTGGAAGCTGACCATCGATCAGGTGAAGCGCCTGGATGCCGCAAGTGAAGTGCCGCCTGTCTATCCTTACTGGCACCAGCGTGCCCAATATGGATTAAACTCAGCCCCGAAATTGTACAACGACTAGATCAGGCCAGGACAATGCCTGCTGCAAACCTGCCAGCATCTCCCTTTCGGGCGGAGAAGAAGGCGTGGTTGTGAATCACTGTGCAAAGATTTGAGATCTCGATTTGCTCCTCAGGAACTCCAAACCCGAGCAGCTGATGACGGTTGGCATTCCAAAGATCTAATCTGGCTTTTTGCAACGTGGTATGAACCAGCAGTTGGCTATGGGTATCGAACGCAGCCTGTACCGCAGTAATAACCTCTTCGCCGACCTCATACGATTCCTGACTTACTGAGGGGCCAATACCCGCGACTATGTCCTCGCCGGTTGTACCGTAGTGTTCATTCATTTCG
This sequence comes from Chryseolinea sp., assembly GCA_049840655.1. Lineage (GTDB taxonomy): Bacteria > Bacteroidota > Bacteroidia > Cytophagales > Cyclobacteriaceae > Chryseolinea. Next base: position 82,790 of record JASGJX010000009.1, on the reverse strand, counting down.
GAAAGTGTTTTTTCCAAAATGTGGGCAACGGTACCACGCCAGCCTGAGTGAACAGCAGCTACTACATTGTTCCTGGTATCTAAGAGAAGTATCGGCACGCAGTCGGCGGACATCACGGCGATACAGATACCCGGATGTGTTGTGATGAGCGCATCTGTTTCAAGGAGTTCTTCCTTTGTGGTCGCAGGCGTTACATGTACAATGCGTGTTTTGTGAACCTGAGAAGGAAGGTAAAGCGCGCGCTCGTCTACCTTCATCGCCTCCGCGAGTAACCGGCGATTATTAACTACCAGCGCCTTGTCCGGCGTGCTTGAATAACTCAGTGTGAACGGCTCGCCTTGCGGATTTGTGTTCCGATCCGTTACAAAATGCCGGACAGCGCCTCTCGTCGCCAGAGAATCGAATTCCCAGAGCGACAAGCCATTTCTAACAACATTCCTCATCTACGGTTCCTTTACTGCGACCTCCAGGGCCTTCGTTGTTGTGTAGTACTTCGCAAGCATATTGGGAACTTCCCATGCCGGCAGGTTGTGATCCTTCAGATAGCCGAGGAACTTCTCCATCACGCGTGCGAAGTGTGCCTCATGACCTTCTTTGTATTGTTCCGGGATAACAACTTCCCATCCTTTCCCGTTCTTTTTCAGTTCAACGCCAGCATACTTTTCCTGGATCTTCTTGAATTGTTCCGTAAGCGTCGCTTCAAATCCTGCGGCTTTGATCGGCTCGATATAAAGGGTTGGCTTGTACTGTTGATCCTTGCCTTGCCTGATGACGAGGTTCGCCTTCGTTCCCCGCATAATCGAATAATGTGTATCACCACCGCCCTCGGGAGCCTGATAGTTCCATATCACTGAAACGCGCGCGTGCACATTCTTAATCTTGTAGTTGATCTCCCCATTGGAATATACCTCAAGCACTGTGTCAGATTTAACAATTGACTTCAGATAATCAGGAAACGCATCGAGCCTGGTGATGGCTTTGAACTGCGACAACGTCATCGGTGTTTTGGTTCTCTTTGCCTTGATGATCTCAATATCTTTTGTATAATCGATCGACTGCTCGGGAAAGCATTCCCACTGAACGAGGTCAACCAAATGGGTTGTAACGTCAACGATACCTTCGCCTTCCTGTTTAACATCCATAAACCAGGGTGGCCGCGTTAGTATACTGCCAGAGACGTATTTGAAAAAATGGTGAACACTTTCCTTTGTCACCGAAGGATTATCTGGTGTTCCAGCCTCCAGTGTCCCAAATACCTCAGGTAGTTGTGAAAGCTCCTTTTGAAGAATAGTACTGATCTCATAACGCTCAGTCATGATATCGTACAACAGAAGGTTCTTCGAGGCGGCTTGTGTGAAGGCTGTCTTCAAAAGATCAAAACCTTTTGAATCGATTGCCATAGGCTTGTCACCCAATACATTGAATCCTGCATCAATGGATCGCGCGATGTATTCAGTTTTCTTCTCGTTGTTGCCTGCCAGGACTACCACATTGCCGCGTTTTTCACTAAGCATTTTGTCGAAGAAATCACTGCCTGTGTAGACAACTTCATTCCACCTTGTAGGTTGTTCTGGTCGCTTGTTGAAGTTATCGATGCGTCCGAGGTGCATATCGACGTCTGGTCCTGCTGGTGCGTACACGTGCACCGTACTATCCACGTCGCCGTACATAGATTTCTGTACAAGCGCGGCGTGAAAGTGCCCCGGATCGACTGTAACAAGCTGAACTGGCTTTGAGATCACGGCGTGGTCTTCAGTTTTTGGTTTACAGGCAAAAAGCATGAGAGCCGCCGCTGCCATTGACAACGACGAAGATGGTCTACGGAAAAAGTTGATCATGATAGCTATTCTGGTTCGTATCGAATGGCGATTTACGAATTGATCATCAGGTTTTCAAAGCATATGGCGAGCGTTGTGGCCGTGATAGCATTTTATTTGCCTCGTCATCGTTGATAAACTTTTCTGCGGCTGGATCCCACATTACTTTCCGATCCAGTTTCATAACGATGTGGTGAAGCAAACAAGTGCTGCATGAACGATGCGCCACCTCAACAGGTGCTATAGTTTCCTTCCTGGTTTTGATGCACTCCAACCAGTTGCCATGATGATCTTTGCTTTCGTATAGATGAATTTCGTTTGGACCGATAACCGAAGTGAGAATCGAAGGATCACTCGCGTCCAGCGGTTTCATTACCTCTTTGTTGGCAGGATCACTCGAAGTAACCGGAGTATTGTCACGCGTTACAAAGATCCAGCCCTTGGTGCCTTCGAACTTAATGCCATTGGGAAGCTCGTTGCTGACAACCATGTGCACTCCATTGGCATATCGTGCCTCGGTCCTGAAGATTCCGTGTACGTCCCACAATCCCGACTTAGGGAAATCAGCGTGTCCCCATATCTCGACTGGCCCGGTGAGTTCAGTGCCCATTGCCCAATGTGCGCAGTCGATATGATGTGAACCCCAGCCCGTAATCATTCCCGCGCCAAACTGCTCGCACCGTAACCAACCTGGACGATCATAGTTTATTTGTGGATGAACTCGTTTCTCCGTGTAGAATACTTCAGGAGTTGATCCCAGCCACATGTCATAGTTGAGATTTGCCGGTACAGGCATCTCAGGTTCAACTTCTCCGGATGGATCACCGGGCAATCCCACATACACTGTTTTAAGGTCTCCGATGCGTCCGTTTCGAACCAGTTCTGCTGCTAATCTGAATTGCTGACTGGAACGTTGCTGACTTCCCACCTGAAATATTTGTTTGCTTTTGCGAACAGCATCGCTCATGGCTCTTCCCTCGGAGATGGTAAGTGATGCGGGCTTCTGCATGTAGATGTCCTTCTTTGCTTTTGCTGCGTCTACAGCAATGCGTGCATGCCAATGATCGGGAGTACTAATGATGACTGCATCCACATCTTTGTTTGCAAGTAGTTCCCGATACTCATTGTAAACCTTCACACCGTCATAAGGCTTGCCATACTTCTTGGTGTAAAATTCATTGACCAGGGTTTGCCCTTCAGTCGCTCGCTTCTGATCAAGATCGCAAACTGCCATGATTTGAGCGCTATCAAATTTCCAAACGCCTGGCATGTCATGTGAGCGTGAAATTCTTCCGGCACCAATAGCGCCTATGTTTATGCGATTACTGGGTGCATGCTTGCCAAATACACTTGCCGGCACGATCGTCGGGAAGCCAGTTACAGCAGCGACAACAGCAGCCGTCTTTGCTGATTTGCTGATGAACTGCCGACGGTTCAGGTGGTTTTTAGATTCACTCATAACTCAAAGGATAGGTTCTGGTTGCAATCAAGTATTAGCTGATTCGTTTCAATGCTGATAGGTTAACCTATGATCACGGAAGCGAACCAGGTATTGAAATTAAAGTATTTTATCCGACAAATAAATACATTCTTTCCCGGCGGTATTAGCATATTCGCTAATATAACGCACGCAATAACAAAGGCGAATGAATCCGGACTTGCACAACCACCAATGGACGATAGCAAGTAAACCGGACCGTTTGAAAGTATAACACCTAGCTAAATTTCATTTGTGACTATGATTCGAATGCAACAAACAATGCGCTGGTATGGGCCGCACGATGCCGTAAGTCTGAGAGATATCAGGCAATCGGGATGTACAGGAGTCGTAACGGCGCTTCATCACATTCCCGTCGGAGAAGTATGGCCCGTAGAGGAAATTAACAAGCGGCGTAAGATGATAGAAGAAGCCGGTATGGACTGGACAGTAATCGAGAGTTTGCCGGTGCATGAAGACATCAAACGTCAAACAGGCAGATATCTCGAATGGATCGAAAACTATAAGATCAGTCTTCGCAACGTAGCATCCTGTGGACTGAAGGTCATTACATATAATTTTATGCCGATCCTGGATTGGATGAGAACCGATATCTCCTATCCGATGGAAGATGGTAGCAAAGCCCTCTATTTTGAGCGCGCTGCCTTCGTTGCTTTCGATATGTTCCTTCTCGAGCGACCAGGTGCTGAAAAGGATTATGCGCCGGAAGAAATAGAACGCGCCAGAAAAAGATTTGCCGGCATGTCGGAAGCAGAGAAAGCCAGGTTGTTTAAAAACTGTCTGCTTGGATTGCCGGGGAGCGATGTGCCATTTACACCTGGCGAAATTCTCTCCGCTCTTAAGTTGTATTCAGGCATCGACGCAAAAAAACTGAAAGAACATCTTTTCTATTTTCTTCGCGAGGTCGTACCCGTGGCTGAGGCTAATGGACTCAGGATGGCTATACATCCGGACGATCCTCCTTATCCGATACTTGGTCTTCCGCGAATTGTGAGTACGGAGGCTGATGCCTGGGAAGTTATTCGCGCGTGCCCATCCACTGCTAATGGTCTTTGTTTTTGCACTGGTTCTTATGGAGCACGTGCGGACAATCCGCTATCGGAAATGGTGACTCGTCTCGGAGAACACATTCATTTTCTGCACCTGAGAAGTACACAACGCGATCCTGCCGGCAACTTTTACGAGGCAAATCACCTCGAGGGGAATGCGGATATGCCTTCAGTGGTGAGGGAGGTTGTTACACTCATGCAGAAAACAGGTTACGCAATTCCTATGCGGCCGGATCATGGTCATCAGATGCTGGATGACCTCACAAAAACTACTTATCCCGGGTATTCTGCTATTGGAAGGCTGCGTGGCCTGGCCGAGTTGCGCGGACTGGAATTGGGAATAGGCACTATGAAACAAAAATAAATTGAATCCCTTATGAAGATAATTGTAAGCGTTCTTATTCTGATAACCGCCGCATTCACGACGGCATTTAGTCAATCCAATACCCCTTTACGAGTAATCATGCTGGGTGCGCATCCGGATGATTGTGATCAGGATGGAGGAGGTACGGCAATCTTATTTGCGAAAATGGGATATGCAGTAAAGTTCGTAGCAGTTACCAACGGAGATGCTGGTCATCAGTCTCAGGGTGGTGGAATATTAGCTGCGCGTCGACTGGCCGAGGCAAAGGAGGCTGGGAAACGATTCGGCGTTACCTATGAAGTATTGGGTAATCACGACGGAGAATTGCTTCCCACGCTTGACGTACGGCTTCAGGTGATCAGAAAAATTCGCGAGTGGAACGCTGACATCGTGATTGCTCCCAGGCCGAATGACTATCATCCGGATCATCGCTACACAGGGGTTCTTGTACAGGATGCGGCGTATATGGTTGCAGTTCCTAACGTAGCATCCGATACGCCTCCACTGAAGAAGAATCCTGTCTTCCTCTACTTTCAGGACTTCTTTCAGAGGCCAAATCCCTTCCGTCCGGACGTCGCTGTAGACATATCAGATGTATTTGCTCAAAAAATTCATGCACTTGATGCACATGTTTCTCAGGTGTATGAATGGCTTCCATGGATTGGTGGTTTTCTCTCTGAAGTTCCTCAGGATGTATCAAAACGCGAGCAGTGGTTGATGGGCAACAGAACGGTGCGCATAACGCCGGAAGTGCGTTCTTCCCTCGAGAAATGGTATGGAAAGCCTTACGCTGCACAGGTAAAACACGCCGAAGCATTTGAGATTTGTGAGTATGGAACTCAACCTTCAGAGGCGGACATACGGCGATTGTTTCCGATGGTCGTGGCAAAATGATGACATTTCAGAGGGAGTTCAGAGGGGAACTATCACGTGTGCATTAGGATAATTTGTTTAAGCATTCTATTTTTGGCGATCAATACTCCAGCGATACGAGCGAATGGTTTTATCTTTAAGTACACATTTCACGAGGGAAATCATCGACATCGTACTTACTCTCAATGGATCCACACGAGCTGTGGCATTAATCAATAAACAATTTCACTAAATCCTAAATTCAAAAAACGCTATGGCAAAGAAAGCGAAAAAGGCTGCGAAGAAAGCAGCTAAAAAACCGGCCAAGAAGGCAGCCAAGAAAGTTGTAAAGAAAGCTGCTAAGAAGGTCGCAAAGAAGGCGGCACCTAAGAAGGCTGCTAAGAAGAGAAAACCTAATGCAGCGTTCATGGCAGCTCTCCAGCCAAGCGCATTGTTGTCTGAGGTAGTAGGTAGCAAGGCATTGCCTCGCACTGAAGTCATCAAAAAGATATGGGACTATATCAAGAAGAATGGCCTTCAGGACAGCAAGAACAGACGTATGATCAACGCTGACGAAAAACTGAAGCCAATCTTCGACGGCAAGAACCAGGTATCGATGTTTGAACTGGCCAAAGTGGTTAGCAAGCACGTAAAATAATTACCTCGGTAACTATTACTTAGGCGCAGGTCTTCGCGAAAAGCGGGCCTGCGCTTTTTATTTATACACTGGCGGTTTTTGATCACCAGGTAGATTTGGCAATTTCCCCTCATGAAGAAACTAACCTTACTCGTCCTGAGCTTAAGTCTGTCGATCGTCCTCTATGGCCAGAAGAAGCCCGAGATTGGAATCGTCATGGATCACAGTAGCGACAGCCTGCTATACGCCACAGGTTACCGGTACATTGTGGAGAACGTAGTGAAGTACTTCTCGCCGCTCAGCGTCGACGACGCAGCCTTTCAAAAGAACCTTCAATCATTCTCCAGGATGAAGACGAAGATATATTGCCTCAATATCTTCATGCCTGGCGACATGAAGCTTGTGGGACCGGACGTAAACGAAGAAGCGATCATACGTTATGCGCGAGGTGTATTTGCGCGTTGTAACCAGGCGGGCGTCGATCTTATCATCTGGGGCAGCGGCGGTGCACGACGTGTTCCCGAGGGATTTGATCCGGCTAAAGCCCGTCAGCAGTTCATTTCCATTGCGCGGAAAGTATCAGAGGTGGCTAAGGAATATCGGATACAGCTTGCCCTTGAGAATCTCAACTCTACCGAGACAAACTTTATCAATACGGTTGCAGATGCATTGCAGGTTGTGAAGGAAGTGAATCATCCAAACTTCCGCCTTTGTGTCGACATCTATCATATGCTGATGGAGAATGAGCCGCCCGCAATCATAGAGACCACGAAGGAATATCTGGTTCATTGTGATATCGCCGAGCGGGAGGGACGTGCAGCACCTGGCGTTCATGGTCAGGACTTTGTTCCCTATCTTCGGGCTCTCAACAAGGTGAAGTATCGCAAGCTTATTGTGATGGAGTGCCGCTGGAAAAATCTTGAGGCTGAAATCAAACAGGGCAGAGCAGAACTTATCCGGCAACTCGATATCGCATATAGTTCGCGATAGCACACCGACACACACTTACCTATCATCACAATGACGTTTGTGACGACAGGGTTTAAGTACTAATATAGCAGCGAACCCAACGTAACCCCTGTCGGGCAAGATGGACAATACTATTGCACAATCCAGATGGTATAGACTGATACCAATAGCTTTCATCACCTATAGTCTGGCGTATCTCGACCGCGCGAACTTCGGTTTCGGCACAGCCGGCGGAATGGCGGAAGACCTGAAAATCACTCCGGAAGTATCGTCTTTGTTAGGATCGTTGTTCTTCCTGGGATACTTTTTCTTTCAGATACCGGGTGCCCTATATGCCGCTAACAAGAGTGCAAAGAAGTTAATATTCTGGTCGCTGATTTTATGGGGCGGCCTAGCCATGGCTACAGGCATGGTGAACGATGTTAATGTACTCATCGTCATTCGTTTTATGCTTGGCGTGGTGGAGAGTGCCGTAATGCCGGCGATGCTTATTCTTTTGAGTCGCTGGTTCACCAAGACAGAACGTTCAAGAGCTAACACATTCCTTATTCTCGGAAATCCGGCTACCATCTTGTGGATGTCAATTCTATCAGGTTATCTGATTAATTCAGTCGGGTGGAGAAATATGTTCATCCTGGAAGGCTTGCCTGCAGTAATATGGGCTGTGTTCTGGTGGATGCTGGTTAACGATAAACCAAGCGAGGCGAAATGGCTGACTCCGGCTGAGAAGGAGGCCCTGGCTGCACAGTTGGAACGCGAGCAACAGGGCATTAAGCCTGTCCGCAACTATGGTGAAGCTTTCAAATCGCCTATCGTGATTATGCTTTGTTTTCAGTACGCTTTGTGGAGCATCGGTGTGTACGGGTTCGTCATGTGGCTTCCATCGATTATTAAGGCGGCGCCTAACATGGATATCGTTACAACGGGATGGCTGTCCTCATTGCCCTACGTATTTGCCATTGTGGGTATGCTCACGGCGTCATACTACTCCGATAAAACGCTTAACCGGAAAATATTTGTGTGGCCATTCCTCCTCATCGGGGCGATTGCCTTTTATTGCTCTTACCTGATTGGTGCGGACAGCTTTTGGACGTCGTTTGTATTGCTGGTCATTGCGGGCGCTGCCATGTACGCTCCATACGGGCCATTTTTTGCCATCATTCCAGAAGTGCTGCCTCAGAACGTTTCGGGCGGCGCAATGGCTCTAATCAATAGTTTTGGTGCTCTGGGGTCATTCGTGGGTGCCTATCTGGTCGGAAGGTTTAATGCAAGCACGGGAGGCTTTGGCTTGTCTTACATTTTTATGGCAGGTTCACTTCTGATTTCAGCCATCATCACGATTGTTGCGATTCGCCCTACCCGGCGTGTCGTCTGACCAAACTAATTTATAATCTGGAATTGAACGCCGTTGGCCGTTCCTTCGTTGGTATCAGTGGTCAAACTTATTAAATTTGTTTGTGCCCCATTTTGCGTGGTCAATGCGATACTAGATGTTTGCTTCGGTTCATGATCCTGAAAGTCTATCGCCCGCGGAGCTCGACGCCTACCTGGCGCGGGGATGGTTTCGTATGGGACCGACCATATTCACAACAAACTTTCTGAGTTTCAAGGAGAATCTGTACAGCGCAGTCTGGCTGCGTGTAGACCTTGCGGATTTCGAAGGAGGTAAAACGCAGGCTAAGCTGTTTAAGACCAATAGCGTATTCACTACCAGAATCCGGAGAGCAACCATTACCGATGAGAAGGAATCTCTCTTCGCCAAATACAAAAAGAGCGTTCCTTTCGAAGCTTCCGCTTCTTTGAACCATCTCTTGTTCGGGAAGGCGACAGCAACAGTTTACAACACCTTCGAAGTGGATGTTTTCGACAAGGATCGTTTGATTGCTGTAGGATATTTTGATCTCGGTAAAGAGGCGGGCATGGGTATTTCAAGCATCTATGATCCCGAGTACAAAAAGTATAGCCTTGGAAAGTATCTCATCTACCTGAAGATGAATCATTGCAAGGAGCTGGGCATGCGATATTTTTATCCTGGCTACTTTGTTCCCGGTTATCCATTCTTCGATTACAAACTATCGATAGGTAAGAATGCACTTCAATATCTGCCAGTTTGAACACGAACAGTGGCTGCCCATTTCGCTGTTCCACGAGAACGCGTCCCCGTTGAAGGTGATGCAGCAAAAGTTGACCAGGCTCAAGGACAGTCTGCTTGCCATGGGCATTATGGCACGTATTACGCGCTATGAGTTCTTTGATGCGAACCTGATTCCCGACCTGGCGGGCGCCCGACTATTTGATTTTCCTTTGTTTCTCGTTTATCCCGGCTCTCTGAGAGAAGCGCTGGTTCAGGGTGTCATATTTGATATCTCTGATCAACGTTATCACCTGGTAAAGTGCCGTGGTATATGGAAGACTAATTCTGCGGCAGCTTCAGACGCCATTTATTCTGCGTATGTGCTGAAGCCTGAAGATACGTTGTATTCTACCGATACGCTGGATGATATGATCCGGATGATTACGGCTGAGTGCCACCAGCTGATGCCCCGTACGGGTACCCGCTAACGGACAGGCTAGGGCATCTTAATGAGACCATTTCCTGATCCGAACACTATCAGCCGTTGGAAAATCTGAAGGCATTGGCATGGTAACCTTGCCTGTTGCTGCCCACTCGCATGCCCGCTGGAACATCGTAATCAACCCCACACATTCCCAGGAGTAATCAGCATGTCCGAGAGGAGTATGAAAAACACGACCGTTGCCATAGCCAATGGTAATAGCCATCGGCTCGTTGCGATCTGTGCCAGTTAATTCAGAGAAAGGTGAGTCGTTTGCTGTGACGTCCGAAAATGCTGTTGCAAGAATATCCATATTCTGCGCTGGTCCCCTGAGACGATCGTAGAGTTCATCCTGCACATGTAGCCATTCCGTTGGCATCCCCTGGGTTATCGCATGCGTTGTATCGCGCATCGTGATCAGGAACGAATACTGTTTGCCATGAGAGCCGGCGGTTCCAGCTGTTGTGTCGCGAACAATACCACCCAGCTTATCGTAGTACACATACGGGCCCGTCTTTTCATCGCGATCACCCCAGGCACCCATTCCGATCATTTTATTGAATTGCTCCCAATCGCCCCATGAATTGTCGGCAGCATGTGTTACAACCAAACCACCGCCGCCACTGACGAACATCTCCAGTGCCGTTTGTGTTTCCTTTGGCCACGGTGCTGCCTGCCATCCAAAATTTGAGATGACAACATCATAGTTGGAGAAGTCTGGGTGAAAGTTTGGATCAGGTTCAGGCTTATCAACGACGGTAGTCGGAGGGAGTCCTGTTATGGGATATGCCAGCAGGAGACCTTCACGTCGTTCTTTGCCCAGGGTCACATCGTTATCGCTATGCGGTCCCTGCCAGGTGAGCGCAGTACGTGCGACATCGACCGTGAATAAACCGGTTTGTTCGAGATAATCTTTCATCATGGCAGTTGTCTTTGGCCAGACCCCATGATTGGATTGACCATCTATGATAAGTGCTTTGAGCTTATGATTTTCATTCTCGCTCGCTTGCCTGCAGGAGGATAGTATCAAGAGACAGGCAACTATGGTTACTAGGGGTATTCTTGGATGGGCTTGCATGAAAGTAAAGATATCCAATGCAGCGACTGGACACAATGAGTAATCCACATGTAAATCCGTCGAAATTCACAATTATAAACGAGTGGCAAACCTGTTGGAGCAGTGTTTAATTAGTCGTTAAAATACCCATGAGGGTAGCCGTAATGGTCATAAAACATAAAAACTTGTTTTCTGCTGAACATGTGGCCAACGCGCTCGCCAACTTTGGCCTTAATCGCTTTGTAATACTGGCGAAAGACCCTAAGGCTAACACCCAGATCCCCGGCCAGTTGCTTGGAATTTTTCGGTTCGATTGGCTTAACCGTCTTTGGCCACCGTATTGGTTCTGGTTCGGGCGGAGCTGGTTGTTCCTTCTGCTCCTGATCAGAAGGAGTTGGATCCTGATCGTGAGGTATCGCGCTCTCACCCTGACCTTGAGGTGTTGCAGACTGATCGTCAGATGTAGGATCCTGATCCGGAGGTGTAATTGAATTTGACATAACGTGTTCGGTTAATGGGTCTGATTTGATTTGTTGTTCTTTTGAGTTTTTGGTTTTCTATTCATCGAATATACGAAGCGGGCGAAGGAGAGGTCAAGAGTAAAATTGAAATTTGTTGAAATTTTAATCGTCATTAGACTTATTTTATGAAATTCAACAGTGTAGAAGCCAGCCTCATTATGAAATTTATAAAAAGTGTATCATGAACATTTACCAGTGCTGTAGAGCGTTGGCGCTAAAATCAACGCTCAACACGCGGCATTTTTCGGAAATACTACGCTGCATTATATCGCTGGCAGATTTTACCATAACGAACGCCCCGCTAGTCGAATTGCTGTCGTTGCGGTTCCGACCTTGCCAGGTTGTTTTTGATAAGTGTAGGTTTTATTGACCTTTTATTGAGGCTTTATTGAGGATCAGTCGGGACTATGGACATTGTTCGCGTTGCGATTGACCTGTGGTTGTGTCGAAAAAGGCAATCGTGACGAATCGTGCGAAGTTGTGCGAAGTTGTGTCGAGTCGTTTCAAACCTGAACCCTGTGCCAACGGAATGTTGCATGTTTGTGCCAAGCATCAGCGGCTAATCCCGATATGACGTCTATTGGCCAGTCGTGTTGATGTGAAATTTTAAACTTTTATATTTTTATGAGTATCGTAAATGAAAACCCCTTACTCGAAGGAGCAAGTGGAAAGTTCGCGAGGGTCGTTGTGTACCGTCGTGTTCGAGGAAAGGTGGTGATGGCGAAAAGACCGACGCCATCAACCGAGGTATCAGAAAAGCAAGTTCTTGTCAGGAAGAGTTTCTCGAAGGCCGCAGGCTATGCGAAACGACAGAATGCAAAGCCAGAGGTTAAGCGCTTGTATGCGGAAGGCCTCACGGCAAAGAAGCACAATGCATTCCTCGTGGCGCTCAGCGACTATCTCAAGTCGCCGGAGATCACTTCAGTAAATCTGACAAGCTACACCGGCGCTCCTGGACAAACGATCCTGATCGATGCATCTGACGACTTCAGAGTTGCCGCTGTTTCAGTGGCGATTCTGGGTGCCGACGGCGTGCAGATCGAATCGGGTCCGGCTAAGGCAGGTGAAGGTTTAGCAGACGCGTGGATCTATGTGACTACTGCAAACAACGCGGCAATCGCCGGAACAAAAGTTCAGGTGACCGCCACGGACTTTGCGGGTAACGTCACCGTTGCAACCTTTCCGAAGTGATGTGCGTGAAGCTTTGTCGTGAGGATGACCTATCTGAACAAGCTCTGGTGAAACCATGTTTCGTAATGCGGCCTGCTGATGCAGCCTGTGTGACGTAATCTGCGTAATGCAATTTTCTCCCGACGTGTTTCAGAGGTCGCCTACGTGACGAATGCTGAGTAAAGCAACCATTCCCGCACGATCGGCGGGAATGGTCTTTTTTAAGCCTGCATAAATCACGTAAGCAAAGTTAAATTGGCATCAACAGTATCTCCAGTCGAAATTGATCGTATCATTCAATATTAAAATGAACAGCATATGACCCTAAGAATTTACCAGGTGGATGCATTTACCGACCATGTATTCGGAGGCAATCCTGCTGCCGTTTGTCCGCTCGATCATTGGATCGATGAGCAACTGATGCAGAACATCGCCATGGAAAACAACCTGGCAGAAACTGCATTTATCGTTAACAAGGGCGGGCAAGTCGAGATCCGATGGTTTACACCTACTGTGGAGGTGGACCTCTGTGGCCACGCCACGCTGGGGGCCGCCTATGCCCTGTTTCAATTCGAAGGACACAAAGGCGACGAGATAAACTTCATGTCTCCACGAAGCGGTAAACTCACCGTACGCCGCGATGGAGATCGGCTGACGATGAATTTCCCGGCCGACGTGTTTTCAAAAATTCAAGCCAGTGAAGGTCTGACAGCCGGAGTATCAATCAAACCTGTTGAAGTTTATCGCGGTAAGACTGACTACATGTTTGTCTATGAAAATGAGCGCGACGTCAGCTCCGTCATTCCCGACTTTGCAGAGATCGCTAAACTAGCGTGCAGGGGCGTGATCGTTACAGCTCCAGGAAACGAAGTTGACTTTGTATCCCGTTTCTTCGCTCCGCAGTCTGGCGTAAATGAAGATCCGGTAACAGGATCCGCACACACAACACTGACTCCCTATTGGTCAAAACGACTAAACAAGAATACGCTATCGGCTGCACAACTGTCCGGCAGGCGGGGACAGCTTGTTTGCACGAATCTCAATGACCGCGTTGAGATCAGTGGGAGCGCAAGATCTTACCTTCGCGGTGAGATTGAAGTTCATTGATGATACTGCTCGCTATGCCGTTTTCCTGATCAACCGAAAAAGCAATTGAGAAATTGGCAGCATCAAAAGTCCCATGAGCGCAAAAACCAGGAATGCAACGCGCAGACTAAGCGCATGGGAGATGTATCCAATTATTGGCGGACCGATCAGCATTCCTACTATACTGTAGGTAGCGATAATGGAGATAGCCATTCCCGGTGAATACTTTTTACTATGACCTGCCAGCGAGAAAGTCATCGGAATAACCGAAGCACAACCGAATCCCACAAGGCAAAATCCAATCAGCGAAGGCCAGAACGTTGGCATCAACACCGCCATGACGATGCCGGCACAAATGAGGCTTCCGCTCATGATGTACATCTTCGCCATACCAAACCGCTCCACCAATCCGTCGGAGACGAATCGTGACGTGGCCATGAGGACCATGAAAAGCAGATAGCCGAGGGTAAAGAGCTCCACCCCCACAGTCTCGCGAAAGTAAATGCCGCTCCAGTCGAACATTCCTCCTTCACAAACGGCAGCAAGGAATACGAGCAGACCAAGGTAGACAATGTATGGATCAGGCTTTGCAAACGCGATGCGGTTTCCACTTGTAGAACGCTCGTTTCCATCGAGACCACGAAAAGCTACCAATGTCACCACGAGGCTAAGAATAGAAATGATAGCGAAGTGTATAGCCATACTGACCTTGAACGCCACGAATACTGTTGATATACCTACTCCTGCAATTCCACCTGTGCTCCACAGGCCATGAAACGATCCGTTTATCTTTCGGTCATATCTCTTCTGCAGTTGGATAGCCTGCGTGTTCAACGCTATGCTCATGATCCTCGTGCTGAATGCGAATACCGATATAGAAGCAATGAGAACAACTTCAGATGTCGCGATGCCGATCATGAAGAGTGAAGTGGCAATCATGACAAAACCCACTGTCATCGGATACCTGCTTTCGAATCGCGAAACCAACCATCCTGATACCGGCAATCCCAACAGTGAACTGATGGGCATGAATAAAAGGATCGTTCCCAGCTGGGCATCGTTGAAGTCAAAGTACGCCTTGATCGTGGGGATACGCGACGCCCAGGAAGAGAAGCAGATGCCTGCAAGAAAAAAGAATAAACTTAGAAGTACGCGTTGACGCCGCCTGTTGTCCATCTACTATTGCACGATCTCGAAAGTGTGCGTGCCAGCCGGCAACTTTACAACTTTTTGCGGTCCCTCTGAAACTACTTCGACATTTGTTTTTGAAGTCACGTCGATGGTCTCAGCGAGTATACGCAGCGTTGCGTTGCTGTTCGATGGTACGGTGGCTGTGTAGTGGATTCTGTCCCCGCTCCTTGACCACGAAGAAATAATCTCGCCATAAGGTCCGGTATGCCGCGCTTCGAATGATTGCAGCGCGTGCACGAAATGCGGCTCAAGCAGAACATGCTTGAAGCCTGGCGCGGATGCATCCGGCCTGATACCACCTGGAGACTTGAATAACCATGCCCCGATCTCTCCGAACATAATGTGATTTCTGGAGATATCACTTTTGGCATCGATCGGCCAGTTCTCAAAAAGCGATGTAGCGCCGTTCTTGATCCAGTAACCCCATGAAGGATAAGTTTCCTGTGATGCCAGCGTGTACGCGAGTTCAGACTGCCCGTTCTCGCTGAGCGCGTTGAGCAATACTTTCGTTCCCAATAGTCCGACATCAATATGGTCGCCGTCACTGTGAATACGTTTAACGAGATTGTTTATGACTTTTTCCTTTACGTCATCGGGGACAATGCCCCAGAACAGCGGCGCACTAAGTTCTGTTTGTAAGCCTTTTCCGTAAATGCCCTCCGCCTTGTTTAAAAACTTGTTGTTGATGGCTGCTGCAATTGTTGTGGCGAGCGCTTCATAGTGTTTTGCATCATCAGGCTTGTTCAGAATAGCTGCAGCCTTCGATAGAATGCGTGTATCCGCATAGTAGTATAAAGATGAAGTCAGCTCTTTTGGAGTGACCGATTTTACAGGCACCCAATCACCGAGTCCCCAGTCTGTGGTGCCCTTCGGGCTGATTTCAGTAATGTGATCAACATACCGTTTCAGGTTCTCATAATTCTCCTGAAGCGGACGAGTATCGCCATAAAAAAGATACAGATTCCATGGAATGATGGCTATCGTGCTTGTCCAGTCAGGGCCATTTCCCCATTCGTATCCCCAGCCGGCAGTCGGAATGATGGATGGAAGAACTCCATTGTCGCGCTGTTCATCGCGATGATCAGCTAACCATTTCTCGTAGATGGTGATGCCATCAAAGTTGTACAGACCGGTTTCAGAAGCGATGTGCGCATCGCCCGTCCATCCGTTCTTCTCGCGCTGCGGACAATCCGTTGGATATCCAAACAGGTTGGACAGGTACGAATTATTTGTCGCTGCCCAGATCTTATTGATGAGATCGCTGGATGATTGAATGTGTCCCGCGACAGGCACATCGCTGTGCATCTCGAGGCCCGTGAGACTTCCTTTAGTGAGTTCCAAAGGCTGGTCGCTCGTCACCTCGACGTATTGAAAGCCCTTGTAGTTAAAATGCGGTGAAAACACTTCAGTTCCTTCACCTTTAAGAATGAAGATATCGGTTTGGAAAGGATCTGAGTCATCCGTTGGACGATAGTGAACATCGATATTGGATTGATCAACATCACCAAGGCTGTCAAGTTGTTCTCCGTGCTTTAGCCGGATCGTTGTGCCGGCAGTTCCTGTAACCGACAGCTCACTGACGCCGGCGATGTTCTTTCCAAGATCAAAGATGTATTTACGGTCATTTACCTTTTTAAAATCATGCGCAGAAATACGCGCTACATGCCGGATCGGGTGTAATACCTGCGATTTGATCCTTGCCGCAGGTTTATCAACAACCAGGACTGTCTTCCACTCCTGATCGTTAAATCCCGGAGCATCCCATCCGGGCTGTTCGCGTCGGGCATCATAGTGCTCTGCAGTATAGATGCTGTTGAAGACAACAGGGCTTAATGAAGTTTTCCATTCGGAATCTGTGACGATCGTTTCCGTTATATTGTCTTCATATTCGATCCGAATGTTTACACAGAAGCGTGGACGGCCGCGCCAGTGTGCCTTGTGAAAATCCCATACGGCTGTCGATTGGTGATTATACCAGCCATTGCCAAGCAGCATGCCCACAACATTATCACCCTCCTTCAGCGCGCTGGTCACGTCGTGTGTGACGTATAAAATTGTTTTATCGAAACGCGTGTACATCGGGTCCATCACGTGATCGCCGATTTTTTTGCCGTTGATTGAAAGTTCAAACAGCCCGGCCGCGGCCACATAGGCACGTGCGGCACGGATTGGCCTGGCGACTGTTATGGGCTTTCGAAAGTATCCAGCCGGTTTCACGTTAACATCGTTGGTATCCGTAATCCAATTGCCCTTCCAGTTAGAATCGTCTTTGATCCCTGTCTCGAAAGATTGAACAAGGCTTGAATAGCCCTTGCCGTCGATCCAAACCTGTACCAGCCAAAAGTATCGCGTGAACGGTTTCAGTTTTGCGCCTGAATAGATGGCAAGATTGTCTGAGCCTTCAACCTGACCTGAATCCCATGCGGAGCCCATTCCCTGATCGACTTTAGTTGAATCCTCATCCACCACTACGCGGTATCTTCCCTGTTCCCCGTTCACCTTCCAGCGAAATCGTGGAGCGTCCGTGTCTACCCCAAGCGGGTGAATCATGTACTCGCACTGAAGGTTTACTGGAGTCAAAGGACCTTCGACGACCTGCGTTTTGCATGAGGCCAGGATCATCATACCAAGCACCGTAGCAGATAGATAAATAAGAATGGAGGACCGGGACGAAGTCATGACTGAGTGAATCTTAGGTGGATGTAACGCCCTGAAAATAGCCTTTTGTCGCTGATTGGCCAACCCGTGTATAGGAGCGGCAATGTGTCGTTTCCCCTGGCGTCCGTTCCTGTAAAGGACATTTGTTCTCATAGCCATTCGCGGTTATTTTGAGTTTCTCATACCAGATCAATGAACCAGCTGATTCTTTGGTGTTTGATATTAGTGGCCAGTATACCGGCAGTTGCGCAGTCCGCTGACGCAAACAATCCAGCTGTGCTGGACGTTATTCCTGTGGTCGATTCAGTCGGACTGTATGATAAGTTTGAAGCGCGCCTGGTTATTAAATCGAACTTTGTCAATCCCTTCGACCCGGAGGACATTGACATTATGGCCACCTTCGTGTCTCCCTCGGGTAAAAAATGGAATATTCCGGGATTCTATCAATATACGTTCGGGACGATGTGGAAGCTTCGGTTTTCACCAAATGAAACAGGAAACTGGACGTATACCGTTCATGTCCGCGACAGACATGGTGAATCGACAAGTACCCAGTATTCATTAAAATCAATTCCATCGAAGTTTAAGGGTCCGATCCGTGTTGCTGATAATAAACGTTATCTCGAATACGGCAATGGTTCTCCATTTTACGGAGTTGGTTTGTGGTACAACGGTAAGGTTACAGGTGAGAACCTTGATGACTTAAAGAGCAAGGGTGTAAACTTCATCAGCAATTTTATTACACCACTCGAAACGATGGGTAGCGGCGTGGGGCGTTACGATCAGGACATTTGCGGGCGGATCGATGAGTTGTTTGCGCTGTGTGAAGAACGGGAAATTCTCATCAGCCTTAATTTGTGGTTCCATTCATTTTTGTCCGAAACGGTATGGGGAGGCTTTAACATCCGATGGCACACGAATCCTTACCAGCAACTGACGTCGTCGCGTGAATTCTTTCGGAGTACATCCGCATGGAAGTATCAGGAAAAGCTTTATCGGTATTTTATCGCACGATGGGGTTATAGCCGGTCGCTGGCGATTTGGTTTTTAGTGGATGAAATCAATGGTACGGATGGCTGGGTTTCTGGCGACAGCGTACAGGCAGGCCGTTGGACCAAGAATGTGCATGATTTCTTTAAAGTTAATGATCCCTATAACCATCCCACTACGGCGACGCGAAGCGGAGGTCTGAAAGAGTTTTTTCATGAAGGTTATCAGGCAACAGACATTGCAGCCAGAGAAATCTATGAGGCACAGGGCTATCCGATCAATCACACCGGTACGATCGATTCAGCGACCGCGCACCCGTTGAAAGACAGCTACCTGAATTACGCGAATCAGATCAAAACAATCTGGGATGGTTACAAGAAGCCTGTAATAATTGGAGAAACGGGCTGGGACCATACTTTCTATGAGCCTGGCATGCCGGGATATATAGCTGCTCACCATAACGCGCTTTGGGTCTCGTTGACTACAGGGGCAGCCATGACACCATTCTGGTGGGCATATAGCAATAAGCTGAATGACGTGATTGCTTCCCGGCAACTGTTATCCATTCGCAAGTTCACGGATAATATTCCATTCACACGCATGACGAATCCCGTGCGCGTACCGGTAAAGATCTCGGGTGCAGAGGGCTTTGCTATGCAGGGAGGACCGGTGATTTTTGGCTGGGTGGTTGATGCGGCTTCTGATGTGTCCGGCGATCAGGTTTCTATTGCAGCAGGACGCAGTGGCAAGTACAAGTTGCGTCTATACCATACGTGGCGTGGTGAGTTTATCAAAGAAGAAGAGCTGAGCACGACAACCGATGAGGTTACATTCACCATTCCATCGCCGCACATAACGCAAAGCCATGCTAATTATATTGGGCAGGATGTAGCCTTTATACTGGAGTTCGTTAAAGAACTTCCAGTTGCCGATGGTAAATCAAAAGGAAAGAAGTCAGGCCGACGCTAACATCAGCATCAGGCCTCTATATAATCAGGCCACAGCAGCAATCGCCTTGCGCATTTTTTCAATGCCTGTCTTGGCAACCTGTAACGGATCCTGAGCCCAGTATTCACGATTAAACAACTCAAGAGAAAGGATCTTGGGTCCTTTCATATTCTTGAGGTCCGTTAATATCGCAGTAAGCGGTGCAACGCCGTCGCCTGGATAAACGCGATCCTTATCTTCCAGTTTTTCCCGCGCAATGGTGTCGGGGTAATCGTTCATATGGAATATCTCGATGAGGCTGCCATCTACCATTTTCAAACAATCGAAGCCTGAACCACCTCTGTGAAGGTGATACACGTCAGCCAGAATGCGAACACCAGGATCGTTGGCAACAGCAGCGGCCATAAGCACTTGTCCAAGGTGATAAAAACGCGATGCGCCCCAAAACTCGAGCTGAGGAGTTACGCCGGTCTTACGGCCAAGTTCAATGATTTGTTTGAACCGATCACCGACCACAAACATGTCGAGCGTGTCGGTTTGTTTGATGCCTGCGGATGGAGCAGCCATGCGGGGACAACCCAGCGCAGCCATCATTTCCATCTCCTCTTTCAGCTGAACCATCCCTGCCTGACGTTGGGACTCGTCGTCTACCATCCATGGTGCGAAGCCGATGGCATCGACAACCGGAACCTTGCTGTCGTCAAGCAATTTTTTGAGCGCTTTCAGAGTGCCACCTTTTGATAGATACTCCTTAACATCCCCAGTCCACAACTCAATGCAGTCATAGCCGGCACGGGCGGCAATGTCAATGTATTTCTCAACGCCCAGCTTTTGACCCATGATCGTGCTGGTGTTGAGTGATAGCTTAAACTTTTCGGATGCCTTTACGGGCTTTTCTGCCTTAGCGATAGGACTTGCAACTGAGAGCGCCGCGGCGGCGCCAGCGGTTTTGAGGGCATCTCTGCGATTCATAGTGTTGTTGTTTGTGCCGGTTCGAGATTACGAAAGTAGCAAAACTTAGACACGAAACAGCCGCCATTCGTGTGAGCGGTATTGAAATGCCGTTCGTGAATATTCCATAAAATCTTTGCTCAGACCGCATATATTTGAGCATGCCAAATAAAAAGTTAACTGTACTCGTGGTGGGATGCGGCAACATGGGTGCTTCTCACGCCACCGCATACCATCTTACAGACAGCGTAGAGATCATTGGTTTAGTGTCCACCGGCAAAAGCAAAGAAGTGCTTAATGCTAAGCTGGGTGGCAAGTATCCGTTATTTGATTCGTATGAATCAGCGCTGAAACAGACCCGGCCCGATGCGGTTTGTATATCGACATATCCTGATACGCACGAAAAGTATGCTATCATGGCCTTCGAACAGGGATGCCATGTATTTATCGAGAAGCCGCTTGCCGCAACGGTTGCTGGTGCTGAAAGGGTAGTGGCTGCTGCCAAAAAGGCCAACAAGAAATTAGTGATCGGATATATTTTACGACACCACCCTTCGTGGGAAAAGTTTGTTGAGTTATCCCATACACTTGGGAAGCCACTGGTGATGCGCATGAACTTGAATCAGCAAAGTCACGGTTATATGTGGACCGTTCACCGGAACCTGATGGATAGTTTGAGTCCGATCGTTGACTGCGGTGTGCATTATATCGATGTTATGTGTCAGATGACACGTTCCAGGCCGGTACAGGTGTATGCTATCGGTGCACGTCTTACTGAGGAGATACCGGCAGGGAACTATAACTATGGACAATTGCAGATCCGGTTTGATGATGGATCTGTGGGTTGGTATGAAGCTGGCTGGGGACCGATGATCAGCGAGACCGCATTTTTTGTAAAAGATGTGATTGGTCCGAAAGGTTGTGTATCGATTGTAGCAAAGAATGCCGGAAGTGCTGGGCAGTCGGCGTCAATCGAGGCTCATTCAAAGGCTGAATCGTTGCGTTATCATCACGCTGATCTGGATCAATCAGATGAGTTCGCGAAGAAAGATGAGTGGATCGATTTGAGCGACGAGCCTGATCACCAGGAGCTATGCAATAGGGAACAACGTTTCTTCCTCAATGCCATTGCCAAGGATGTTGACTTATCGGATCACATGCAGGACGGTGTAAACAGTCTCAGGATTGCATTTGCCTGCGACGAATCAGTCCGCACTGGCAAGGTTGTGATGCTATGACCGCTAATGAGATGACGCCTGATGAGCTGATCATGAACAAGTGAATATTAATGACTCGGTATTCCAGTAATGGCTTTATACTTTAACGACCTGGTCCTGGAAACCGCTGATACATGAACCTGGTACCAGCCTTTCCAATAAATCAATCAACAAATCAACAAGTCAACAAATAAAGAGGGCTGCCTTTCGACAGCCCTCTTTTATGCTCAATTTAGATTAATGCTCTTTTGGAATCGTAGCAATTAGATGCGTACGATTGTAGAAACACCAGCTGCGTTGATTACTTCGAAAGTGCAACCTCCGTCAACATTCTGCATGTTGAAGATCTGCGCGAAAGTGCCAGCAGAATCTTTAGTGCTAGTGTGGATCAGGTTGTTGTTTGCATCGAAGATGTGGATTGTAACGAGGTCGCTGGCGTTAGCTACTGACAACAAGTATTTACCTTCCTGAGCAAGTTTCGCTACGTGAATGTTAGCGCCAGCTTTAGCAGGCTGATAGTTTACTTTTTCGCTTTTTACACCTGCGGCGTCAACCAACTCAACAGTATAGGTACCAGCAGAAAGTCCTGCGAAGTTCAAAGGAAGGATGAAGCCTTGCTCTACATTGCGTGATTCAGAGAACACGAGTTTAGAAGAAGCATCGTAGATGTTCAACTTCACTTTACCAGTGTTGCCTTTGTAAATCACTTTCACTACTTCAGAACCTTTAGAAGCAACAACTGCGAGAGCAGCGTTAGAAGGATCAGCATTAGCAAATGCGCCCGATGCACTAACGAGAAGAAGGGCAGCCAGAACGATTGATCTTGTTTTCATATTTGTATCTGTTTTTGTCTGTGTTTATGATACAAATATACGGGGGCCATTCACCGTGGTTCGGTTGCTGTAAGGAAAGCGTATTTATTAGGTGAAACAACGATTGCAGAAAATTCAAGTGGGAAAAGTTATAAAATGGTCCTCGTGCGTGTAGCGCAAACGTGTGATGCTTTTCTTGAAATTCAGTCAACGTTTGCAGTCGGACCCGGCGGGGAATTATATATTCAATATTCCCGTTTTTCCAACGATTCCTGAATGGCGGAGTTAACTGAATGCCCGGTTGTGTCCATCCATCTTTTTGCTTTACCGCCTGATGAATTATGGTGACTAATTCTGTTTACATAACTGTCGGAATGACCATTAATATCAGTGAGCAGTGGAAGCGTGAGCATGTCAATATATCAAAGTGTGCCGAGTGCAATTAGCGCCTGCGCTGCATCTAAATCAGCAGCCGAGTCTGATAATTTGAATCCCCACCACGCTAATAAACAAATGATAAGGAGCACGATGGCTGGAAAGCGGGCTACTCCGCCAAAGACCCACGTGGAGTCTGCTCGATCTGGACAGGCTCCATTTGGACTGTGGGTTTCCAATATTGGAGCCGGCAGATTCCGGCCGCCATCTCTATTCGAGACGGCCAGACTCAGGCGTGGGTGTGGAGACCGGTGGGTTCAGTTTTCCACATTTCTCCACCGGTTTAGAGGCCCTATCCGGGACTTTGGAATCCCAGAAATTGGTACACTTTTTTCTTTATATCACGCAACGGGCGGTATACGCACAACGTATACTGCTGGCGTCCGGTAAGGACAAATAGTAATGAAGAGCCATATGAACATGAGGGGAACCTGGTTGAGAAGTACGGTAGTATTAATGACTGCCGGTGCTGCATTGTCGTCGTGTAGTCACAAGGTTGCTCCATCCGCTTCAAGCACGACATCGAAAAAGGATTCAGCGGTTCATGCCGCTTCCATTCCATTTAAAGCCGTTCCGATCGATACCGTCATTTCTCCCTTAAAAAGCAGAATAAGCGCTGTTGAATCTGGCTGGAGACAGGAAGTTGCTGCAAAAGCAGCCTCTTTATATAAAGCGAAAGGATATCAAACGATTTGGTTCCTGGATCGCGGTCCGTCACCACTCTTCTTTACTGCTCATGAGATATTAAAGGACGCTGCGCTTCACGGCCTTGACCCCGCAGCTTACATCGATAGCAACCTCGAGCAGCGCATTGATGACTTGTATAAAAACGGGGCCGATTCTAGCACCCTTGCTCAGCTGGACCTCGATTTTACGGACCGGTTCTTATTGTTCACCACGCACGTGGGTGAAGGGCGCGTTGTTTCCGTTGCCAATGGAAAGGGAGTTTGGAAACGTTCCCCACTCGGTATCGCTAAAGACGTCGAGATTCTTTCAGCTGTCACAACAGGCGATGATCTTCGAACTGCAATTCAGCGTATTCAACCACAGAATGAGCAATATGCTCGTCTGCAACAGGCGCTGGCGTTCTATCGAAGCATAGAACGTTATGACAACGAACCCGTCAGTATACCTTCTTCTCTCAAACCTGGTGATAGGAGTGTAGTCATTCCTTTGCTCAGGAAGAGACTTGCTCATCTGAACGGAAAACTTTCTCCTGCGCAAGAGCCGTCTACGGATTCATTAAAGAGTACTGTAGCGCAAGAGTCCACAAGTAATAATCCCGCACTGGATTCATTGGTTTACGATAGTGAGCTTGCAGCAGCGGTGCAATTGTTTCAGCGACGTCATGGACTTACTCCTGATGGAGTAATTGGTGATCGTACGTTGCGATTTATGAATCAACGGATAGCAGACCGTGTTGGCCAGATTGCATTGAATATGGACCGCCTTCGCTGGATGCCGGCAATCAATAGCGATCGTTATTTACTCGTGAACATTCCGGACTACAAACTGACTGTATATGAAGGAGCAAATCGTGCCTTTGATATGCGGGTTATTGTGGGTAGCTCCAGTACACCGACGCCGATCTTCAACGATCAACTTAATCACATCGTATTCAGCCCAACCTGGACTGTACCAACGAGCATCATCAAGAATGAGATCATTCCGAACCTGAGAAAAGATTCTACTTATTACTCCGAAAAGAATTTCGTCATCTATAAGCAGGATGTTCAAATTGATCCGGCTCTTGAAAATTGGAAAGACCCTAACATCAATCCATATCAATTGCGTGTCGTTCAAAATCCAGGCACCGATAACTCGCTCGGTTCCGTGAAGTTCATGATGCCAAACAACATGAGTGTGTATTTGCACGATACTCCATCACGAAGACTTTTTGCAAAAGATTTCCGTGCGTTGAGTCACGGTTGTATAAGACTGCACGAACCAGCTAAGCTTGCTGAGTATCTCCTCAGGGATCAACAGGGTTGGGATGCCACACGAATTACAAAAGCAATGAGCGGATCTTCACCTGCAACAATCTTATTGAAGAAAAGATACCCCGTATTTCTCACCTATCAGACTGCATGGGTTGATGATGACGGCTTACTTCAGTTCCGTGAGGATATCTATGGTCACGACAAGGTGCAGGTGAAGCAACTGCAGGTTTCCAGGCCAGCTCCCGTTGCAGCTGTTGCAGTTTCAGCGGCAGGTATGTAAGGAAGATGAAGTACCGAACGATCTTATCAATAAGCATCGTGGAGTACGCCGCTGCTGATTTAAAATCGATGGCTAGTTTTGAGATTTAGCAGACGCTGTGAGTGTCTGGAACAGATGCGATGCATCGAGAATGGATGAGGATCGCAAGTATTGCTCGTCGTCGAAATAGGCAAAGACCATAGTCTTTTCTTTCACCACATCAATGATCTTTTTCCCCAGCTCAACAGGCAGTGCGGGACAACCCTGACTTCTACCCAGGCGGCCATATTTTTTTATCCATGCTTCGCTTACGTACTCGGCATTGTGAATCACCACAGCTCGCTCGCGGATCCGGTCGTTATAACCTTTTTCCATACCATCAAGCTTAAGGCTATAACCCTTGCTGCCTACATAAGTTTCGCCTGTAACATAGAAACCAAGGCTGCTTTGATTGGAGTGAACAACGTTTGAGAATGACTTAGCCTCATTCTCGCCGGTATTCTTTCCATGACTTACATAGGTAAAAAACTTTACAGCAAGTGCTTCGAGATCGATGGTATAGAACCGCTTGAGTGTGCTCTTCTTGGTGAAGTCTATTATTGAAATCATCTTCTTATCGCCAAGCTTGCCTTGCTGATTCAGGTTGAAATATCCGGTCATCGCATATTTGAATACCTTGTACGACAGGTTGTAGTCTTCAAGCCTGATAGCGCGATAGAGCGATTGAATTGAATCTTCGAATACAAGTTCATCGGAAAAGAACCCGTTGATGAAACCGAGCGGGCGCGTGGTAATTGCGAGCGCCTGTGAACCTGCGACTGCGGCCAGCGCCCCGGGAGTAGCAGAAAATTCAGCCTTGGGATTTTGGCCTTTTCGAATTGTCGCAAACTGGAATGCCGTGGTAACGGCGAAAAGCAGGACAAGCATCACAGATCGTATCATCCTCAACCAGGTTAAACCACGAAAATACCTGATTCTGAGGAACAAACAGTACCCCAGGGTTGCGGTAAAGCCCGTTTGCGACTGTGAGTGTGCCCTCTCAACCGACGAACAGACAGAAATGACCGTTGGATGACATGGCGATCTGGCCCTTTTGCAGATGCAAGTGCCCGTATTTGCCCGCCTTTCGCTTCGCAACTAGAAGTCTGTGCTCGACTCTTTCAGATTGATCTCCTTGATCCAAACATTGCGGTAAAAAACATCGTGTCCTTCGGCCTGCAATTTTAATCCGCCCGGGACATCGGTAATACCTTTGCCGCCATCGTTACCTCCATCAATGCCTGAATTTGGTCCACCCCAAACCTGGCTGATCTCATGATCAGTGTGCGCCTTTTTGCCATTGAAGTACAAAGTAACACGCGCCTTTTCGGTGAGCTTTCCATCTTTAAAGCGGGCAGCACGAAAAACGATGTCATACGAGTTCCATTTGCCAACGCCATTATACAGTTCGTAAGGAGATCTCGTTTCATTAATAATCGCAGCTAGCCCGTGCGTTGTTGTATCACCGTCGAGTACCTGGATTTCGTAGCGATTTTGTAAATAAACACCGCTGTTTCCGCCTGGCTTGGCGATGAGGAATTCAACATGGGCCCGGAAATCGCGGAACTCTTTTTTAGTGACAATATCAGCGGCACCGTATTTTCCACCTGCACCTGCCGGGTCGTTGCTGCTGATCACAGTTCCTTTGCCAACCGGATCAGGTACCACAGTCCATTTGATAGGAAGGGTCGCTGCTAACCTCGGACCTTTCCAATACGTCCACTTGTCGTCGAGCATTTTTCGTGAACCGTCAAGGTAGACCTCTGCTCCTTTAATGGGTTTTGCACCCACACCAACCTGAGAGAATAGAAGCATAGGTGCAGTACACAAGCAAAGTGTCACTACCACGGAAAGCATTGTAGTTTTCATTAGGAGATTTTCTTTTGAATTTTGATCAATCCAGACGTTGATGCAGTTAGCTGGCTTAGTCCAATTTTGTCAAGATAATGCGAATAGTGGAAATGCTGGTGTATTGTATGATGAAAGGTAATGCAGGGCTTAGAAAACAGGCGGTGCGTTCTGCCCTCCTTGTCTTATCTTAGCGCAAAATTTAGCAACATGGCCCGGTTCATTGAATTGCAGACTTCGGACGAAATTGGAAGTAAAACAGAGTTGATCAATGTGGCGAGTATTGGACGCGCCTATGAAAGCCCACAGAACACCACCAAGTCAATTGTCGAGCTGAATTATCAAAGCGTACACGATGCTCCGGTATATCTTGAAGTAGATATGTCGTACGATCGGCTGCGCGCTCTCCTTCTGGCGGTTTAACGCACCGCCTGGTACTCCCCGTTAACCAATAAGGTCCCACTTCTTTCTGTACTTCCGCGACAGTAGCGCCGTTGCTTCTTTGTCGTCGATAAACTCCTCGCGGGAAGCATTCCATTTTAATGGACGGTTGAGACGCCATGAGATTACCGCCAGGTGCATCGGCAAAGTCATTTCGCGAACGTAATCAAGGTTGGACTCAGGTTGATTTCTGCTCCGAACCGAATCAAGGAAGTTTTGTTGATGGCCGGGAGAACGTACAATGGATTGTGGGACGCTGGAAATATCCGATACCGTTTCACCATTAATAGTAAGTGAGCGGGTTTGATAATCGCAGATCAACGTTCCTTTGTCTCCTTCGAAATACGCACCTATGCCACGGTTAGCTGCGCCCGGAACATCGGGTGGATTTGTTGTCCAATACAGTTTGAGATTGTCGAATTCAAAATCTGCATCGACCCATTTGGGTGCATCCGCTACACCGTCTGTTTTTTCACCACGAGCAGTTACTGACTTCAGTCCGCTTGGCTTTACAGCCCACCACGCAACGTCAGCGATATGACACCAGAAGTCCGCAAACACTCCTCCGGAATAGTCCAGGAAGTAGCGATAGTTCAGGTGACAACGTTCGGGATAATACTCTGTATAGGGCGCAGGGCCAAGCCACATGTCCCAGTTAAGCGTTGGTGGAGGAGCAGTCGGAGTTGGATGACCCATGCCCGGAGAAAATCCATTCTTCCAGAGTCGTACTGTGTGAACTTTGCCAATCGCGCCTGACTGAATCAATTCCACAACGCGATGGTAATTGTCGGTTGCGTGTATTTGTGTTCCTAGTTGAAAAATGCGTTTGTGCCTCTTGCGAGCCTTGAGCATTCGTTGTCCTTCATGAACGTCGTATGAAAGGGGCTTTTCTCCATAAACATCTTTGCCAGCATCAAAGGCCAGCATGGCTATTTGCGCATGCCAATGATCAGGTGTTGCAATTGTTACAGCATCAATGTCTTTTCGCTCCAGAACATGCCGGAAATCTTCGTAGCCAACGGCCTGGGTATCTGGTTTAAGAGATTTCAACTTGGCGAGAGTTGTCTCGAGATGTGTTTTATCGAGATCGCAGAGTGCTACTATTTCTGCGTCGGGAAGGGCAGCGAACCATTCCATGTGCTGGTTACCCATGCCACCCAGTCCAATGTGAGCCACTCTAACCCGATCACTAGGCGCAGCACGGGAAACGAAGTTTGGAAGAATAGCAAATCCTAAAGCAGCACCACTTGTGGCGATGAATTGTCTGCGGGTAAACTGTTTGTTCATGTTGTCGTGGGGTTGTAGTCAGGTGAAAGGGTCTTAATCAAACTTAGACAAATCAGTCCTATGATTCCAGTGGGTCGGGATCAGCGGCGTATAGGAGTGAGCGACGCGGACTGAATGGTAATTGGACCATGCCGCTTGAGGTGAATCGTATGAAACTCAATTGTATACTTTGTTCAGCGAATAATCTCCATTCCTGGCTGATGAGCTAATTTCTTCGAGGGACTTTCTCCAGTAGAATAAAATCCACCGGTAAGTAATCCTTCGCTCATAGAATTCAGATCCGTTAACTTCTGCCCACTCAAATTGTCGGACACTAAAAGGGCCCGCAAGAGAGAGCAGGCAAATGCTCCGTCCATGTTACGTAAACAAGCCGATAGTGATCTTCTTCATTGATCAATGCGTCGATGTCGCCAGCTTTCTGGAACTTTACGAAGCCAGCCCGGAACTTTGATTTGATTAATGACTCGTCGGAGCTTAAATCCTCCGACGTATAAGTTGACCGGCCACGCACACCGCAATCCGTGACATAGAAATCGCGAACAAGAATGCTGTCCGTTGAATAGCGAATTGAACTCAACCAATCATCATCGAGCAGTTTGCCCTTAAGTTGTCGATCGGCAATGGTGAAATAAGTTATGAGTTGTACAACGAGAAGGGTAACAGCAATTTTGATCCAACGTTTCATAGCCTCGTAGCGCGTAAGATAAGATACGAAATTTTGCCGTACAGGACCAGAAGTCATGCGATGCCTGTAGATCTGAGGTTACGCGTCGGCAAGAATCATCCCGGGCTTAATAATTTCTCTTCACTGGTCGGAGTAAGTCGGCCATGAATTATTTTGCAGACCAAATGGATGAATCTATAAATGTTGGCCGCACCTTAGATGCCAGGTATCTCAATAGTGAGCTTGAGTTCACGGCATCGAGAAGCGATGGTCCTGGCGGCCAGAATGTAAATAAGGTAAGCTCAAAGATCACCCTGCGGTTTAATGTCCGGGAGTCGGTCTTGCTGAGTCAGGAGGAAAAAGATAGAATTATTGGGAAGCTCGGCAATAGACTGACAAAGGACGGAGCCTTGCTGCTATCCAGCTCGGAGCATAGGTCGCAGCTTCAGAATAAGCAGGAGGTGGAAGAAAAACTGAACGCGCTTCTGCTTGTCGCCCTTAATGTTGAAAAAACGAGGAAGAAGACCAGGCCCACTAAATCGTCGCGTGAAAAGCGTAAATTCAATAAGAAGTTGAATAGCGAGAAAAAGAAGTGGCGTCAAAAGCCGTGAGGCGATTGTTATTTACCCAGAAGTTCATTTTTTGACTTTTTGCGCCATTTTCCTACTTGATAGATTTTCCAATTTTCTAGCGCCCCGTCCCAATTTGGCAATGGAATCGTGATGAACGGCCGTTTTTGAGGCATTTAAGGCTCTTTGGCCCGTGGCACGTTTTTCAATGATATCATATTGTTAAGAGTTAATAACATGAGCTTCAAGTCGATTATCATCCGTTTATACTACATGCTCATTCACTGCGACGGGAAGGTTAACGAAGGCGAGATCGCGCTGGGAAAACGCATGATGGAGGCCGAGCATATCAGCGAGGCAGAATTTGACAAGTTGGTTACGGCATTGCAGGACCGCGACCTGGCAGCTATCCACAAAGAGTGTATTGCCGAATTAAAGCGATTGCCTAAGCCTTTGCAGATCCGTTGTATCGCATGGCTTTGTGTACTGGCGAACGCCGATGGTTTTATGGATCGCGCTGAATGGCAGTTCATTTATAAAATCTACCACCGCGAACTTCAACTTCCCCTGGATGTTATTATGGGAGTTCAGAAGGAATTAATGCGAAAAGTGAATGCCGTGATCATCGAGCAAATAGCGCCGAACCTTTCTAATCCAAGACTGGCGTTGTTTTAACAGGGCCGGGTTGTCTTAAAAATATTGAAGGCCTGAAAGCGGGCACTGTTGTGTAAGATTGTTACTAATCAAAAAGTGCGGAGAACTTTCTGCCTCACATTCCACCATCATTGTTCGAACAGAGTCATTGTTCCCATAAAAAGGAAAACGGGAGCAACCACGTTAATGACTGCTCCCGTCTTCGTTGCATGACTATCGTAATAATCACTCAACATCCAATCACTAAGCCATCTCATTGAAACTGGATTGAAGCATCTTGCGATTTTCTTATCCAAGACTTCCTCTTGCGATTCTGTCTTATGTTTCGAATCAGTTGCGAGAATCCGAAGATTCGCACCGACACAACCTTGCTCTCCAAGCTTCTTTAGTCTCATCTCCCGAAGGAAACAAGATTTTGTTTACCTGAATCGCATGACCTATGCGGTGACTTGTTTGTTAATTGGTGATATGAAGATACCTGTTGACATCACTTGATTCCAAAAAAATAATCATTTATTAATCCACAACTTTTGCACGAAGTTATGCACAATGTGAAGCTTAATCTTACCATGCGCGGCGACGATATGATCTCGCTACAGCGCCACACAATACTAGATGATATGATCTCGCTGTTGTGCCACATATCAACTATTTGAAAAGTAAAGCGAGCGAAGCTTTTTGCGAAGAGAAGTGACGAGGATATTCTACAGCCACAACGCTACAACGAACGCAACTATAAAAAGATTGAGTTAAGCGAATTGAACCGAACTTGATTGCTGCATTGTCTGAATCCGATGGATCTATGCAATCAATAAAGTTGACCTCATGTCTTTTGCTTCTTCTTCTTCGCAGAAGGAAAGAGAACATTATTTAAGATTAAACGATAACCAGGCGAATGCGGATAAAGATTGAGATCCGTTACTCCTCTTCGCCTTCCAGGTGATCCTTCCGGATCGTGCCCGCCGTAGTACGTCCAATGGCCTTTGCCCAGCTCGCCATAGATGTATCGCACGTTGCCAGCTTCATCGTTCTCTCCGAGAATCAATGCTTCCGGTTTTACAAGAGACTTAAGGAATGAAGTTGTTTGCCCGGTAAATTCCTTAATTACGAATTCGTGATCCTGTGTGAGCATCGAAGGAACGATATCCCATTTTGCGGAAAAGCTAAAGAGACGAAAGAAGTCTTTGCTGCTTTCAAAAAAGTCAGGACGTCCGGTGTTGATGTTTGAGAAACGACGGCTGTTTCCAAATTCCAGCGTGAAGTTTTCAAACGCGAGCGTCTTGGAGAAGTCAAGCTTGCTTTGAATATCCGGCCCATCGTCGTCGAATGAACCTTCCAGAAACTCAAGCCCATCTGCAGCAAGTGCAATGTCGAACGTTTCGGCGCCAGAGCACATGGCAAACAGGTATCCACCTCCCGCGGTAAAGGCTTTGATCTTATGCGCAACTTCCGACTTCATTTGTGAAACGGAAGAGTACCCAAGTTTGGTAGCCGTCGCTTCCTGCATCTTGGATTCCAGAACGGCCGACTCCCGCCACATGAAGCGCCAGTGCTGACCCGTAAAATCTTCATGGTGTAGATGTAACCAGTCGTACGATGCCAGTTTATCCGACAATACTTCGTCGTCGTAGATTATTGTGTAAGGGATCTCCGCATAGTCCAGCACCGTGATCACAGCATCCGTCTCATCGGCTATCAGCTCGTTCTTGATTGAATAAACGGCTATTCGTGGTGCCGTCTCAAGCCGCACAACATTCATGTTAACGGAAGGGCTTGCTATCTCCTGAAGAATGCTGTTCGTGCGTACATCAGATACGGCTTCGAATGTAACCCCCCTGACCAGACACTCATTAGCAACGGCCTCGCTATACGGTATTAAAAAGCTTCCGCCTCTGTAGTTCAGGAGCCAGTCAATATACATGCCCTCTTTCAATGCATGAAACGCAAGCCCATAAGCTTTCAGATGATTCTGCTGATGCTGATCCATAGGGATCAATATGGAGCCGGCTCGTGAACAGGCCAGCCCAATTAGGATGAACGCCGATATCAAAACTGCCCCTCTCAACATATGGCGAAACCGCGGGTTCGGTTGTGATATCTTTAAGGTCAGCAATTTTTGATTGAAATCCAATGACAGTTTAGCAGGCGTAGTGATGATTTCATGAAAGGAAATCGTCCAGGGTGATAATCGCCAAAACAAAGGTTTGCACCGAGGCGAAACGATATTTTTAAGCCCGGCATAGCGCCCGCGTTGGACCAGGCACAATTCAGCTTTTCGATCTTTGTATTCGCGGCAACTAACATAATGATGGCTGCATGTTATATTTGAACCAACAAACTGAATTACAAAGCATTTCGTCATGAGATTAGGCCAGATCGCCAGGAAGTTGGGAGTTAGCCAGGCGGAAATTGTCCGATACCTGTCGGGTCAAAACCTTGCAATTGAAGAAGGGAGTAACGTAAAGCTTGAGGAAGCTCACATTCGTTCCTTATTCGCTCATTTCGGACCCCTGGAAAATTTCGAACCAAAGCAACCAGTCCAGGAGACAGTTTCATCGCCAGATGATAAACCTGCAGCGTTAACATCAGAGCCGGCAACAGAACACGTTGAGACAATTACGCCGATCATCCAACAAGCATCAATAGAAGACTCATCATCAGTTCCGGTTGCAGCGACCTCTGAGGCAAATCAAGCTGTTGCGACAAATCAAACTAATGAACTGTCCGATACCATTCGCGCTCCAAAGATTGAACTCGCAGGACTCAAAGTCATTGGTAAGATCGAACTGCCACAACCTAAGAAGAAGGAGGCCGCTACTTCGGATGAAACGGAAAAGTTGTCCGCATCGGAAGTGTCGTCATCTGAAGGCGGTGAGGGCGTGGCACAGGCTGCTGCAGTTAAGACGGATGGAGAAGTGCCAGAACCACGCCGAGGAAAAGACAGATTTCAGAATCGCGACGGCCGGAGAAGTGACGACAAACGTCGGTCTCAAAACAAACAACCCCGGGAGCAACGTCCCTATAAAAATCCGATTGCTGCTCAGCGCGAACGTGAAATGGAGGAAGAGCGTCAGCGGCAAAAAGAAAAAGCTGCTCAGGACAAGGAGCGCCGCACGCAGAATTATCAGAAGCGTGTGAAACACTCACCGCCAACTAAGGCTGCCAGACTTATCGAAGAACCGCTGGAGCAAATGAGCGAATCTGCCATGCGTGAAGAGCCAACATCATGGTTTGGCAAATTCATGAAGTGGCTACGCAGCTGATAGTAAACTCAGCGTATACTACTATCGCCTTACAGCGTCAATGGTTTTGTGAGCGGTAAACTTCATTACCAGCGGTAACACCAACTTGGCCAGCCAGCTAGCCTTCTTCAACTTTTGACCGACCAGCAAATCAATGCCAAGATTGGATCCGGCCTTCAGCAGATTTCCTGCAGGAGTGCCTTGTCCGTTGTGCCCGAAACGCGCGAAGAAAGACAATACTTTCGTGATGGGTATCAGTTTCTCCCTTATTTCGACAAAATGAGAACGCAGATATCCCTTCTGCTTGTTTAAGTCGGCCTGGAGGCGTTTCCGTTCCGCGACGACCTCATCGAAGGTGCTAAACTTGTTCATAGATCTTGCGAACGATAAGATTTCGAAGCCAGGGAAGAATGGTTGAATTCGCAGTAAGCAAAGCGATCAGCAGCACAACGAGGTAAAACCCGCCCACTATAAAGAAACCTGCTTTCATATTTTCCATCACGTCTCCGATCCACCATGCGGCACCAAGTCCGGCAAACAGTAAAACGAAAACTCCGACGACGAGAACGAGGATACCAAATATGCTAATGGATCCACTCCTCGCTGCGCCCTCAACAATGCGCACATTAACGAAACTGCGGTAGGTTTCTATGATATCGCCTACTGCGTCAACCACTCCGTCTTGCTGCTCCCTGTCACTGCGTTCCATTTTGCCGAAGTTGATTTTCAGTTCTTGCTCATCTCTTTTAGCTGTGCGCCGATCTCATCAGCAGTCGTCTCTGTTGTTGCCTTCGCTTTCGTCACAGCGTCTTTGCCCATGTCGATCAACGAACCAAGCTCGGATAACCAATCTTTCGTTCCGTTAGCCAGTCTTTTCTGAAGGTCTTTACCTTTTTCAGGTGCTAATAACATTCCGATGATAGCTCCAGCTGCTGCAGCTGCTGCCATTCCTACTACGAATTTGGTTGTGGAATTCATGATAATGTTGGTTTGTTTCTATTAATCACTTTTAAACTTCTCCTCAACTACTGCGCCATTTAATCCGGAACCTTCTTGATTCTAAAAAATCTCTTTGATCCGATGGCACATTTATCTGGGGTGGGGCAGGTCTTCAACATATTTAAACGTACCTGACCACGATTCGTTATTCAATTGATGCTGTCTTTGTCTTGTGTCGCCTGAACCGAAGTTGTTTGCCTGCCGATCGTTTCGCTTGCCCGGAGTTTTCCCCCGCGTCGTCAGGCAGCTCATCACCCAGCAGAACTCCCCAGGGTTGCATTTGCGGAACCTTGTCGAAGATAACTTTCAAAACTGCCAGCCCGGGAATTGCGAGAAACATACCAGGTATACCCGCCAATGCCCCACCTACCAACACTCCGACGATAGTGACCAATGCATTAATGCGAACCTTATTTCCAACGATCCATGGCATCGTGAAATTGTTGTCAATGATCTGTACAACTGCAAGCACAACGCCAACCCACAAAACTAACTTGGGTTCTTCCGAACTCACGAGCGTAATAACCATGCAGAATACATTCGCTACAAGCATTCCAACATACGGTATGAGATTCAATAAAGCCGCGAGCAATGCCAGGAAAACTACGTATTTGATTCCTATGATTAGAAAGCCAATTGTATTCAGCGTAAATACTATCGTGGTTTCGATAAGTAGTCCGGTAACATATTTCTGCGCGATTACGCTCGATTGTAACAAGACATCACGCACCTCTTCTTCTGATCCGTTCTTAAATACACTAATGATAAAGTACTTTATGGTCTCGCGGTAATAAAGGATCAGGAACGTATAGATTGGAAGCAGAACGACATACGCGAGACTGCCGGTAAGAGAGCCTAAGGTTTTTCCAACCACTTGCGGACTCTTTTCCTTGATGCCCGCCACCGTGTCTTGTATGTATTCATTTTGTTTGCTTACGGCAATGTTCATATGCTCGTTCACCCATTTCTGCAATGAATGACCGAGTGCAACAAACCTTTCTTTCAACGCTGGCGCATCATCAAGAAAGTGCATGATCTGAGTCGATAGAAAGTACAATATCGCAACGAAAGTCACGAACGTGAGAACAACCGGAATGAGTATCGATATGACTTTATGAAAGCCTTTGGTCTTAAAGAACTTTACAAGAGGTAGTAGTAGTGTAGCAAGAAGGATTGCAAAAAGAATAGGGATGATAATTTCTTTCCCGAGAACAACACCAGTCGCCAACAGTGCTATCGCGAGAAGGGATACTCCGAGCTTCAAATAGAATGGGGAATTGTCTGCAGTCTTATCCATACGTGGATGATTTGATTCAGATAGTTTAATTTCCGTGCCAGCAAACATCATTTGATCTTGCAAGGGATACTTCATAAAAGTTGCAACTGTTGTGTAAAATTGTCCACATCGGTCACGGCAATTTCTACATCAGCCGGGTATTCGTGGCTAGTTTGCAATAATCATTGCACCCGACGTTGATTTCTTCAAAGGCGCAGTTCTTGTTTTGAATTTCATCGGAATAAATTCAGAACACCAGATGGGTCTTAAGCGTCTTGCTGTTTCATCGTGGACCATTTTAAAGAAGACGGTCAGCAACTTCATTGAAGACGATTCGATGTCGTATGCTTCGTCAATTGCGTTCTACACCATCTTTTCCCTGCCTGCGGTTTTAATCATCGCACTTGCCATAGGAGCAGCCTTTTACGAAAGAAATGTTGTCGAAGAAGAGTTGCTAAGTCAGGTGGGCCGGCTCATTGGTCCCGAAAGCGCGAATGAGATCCGGGCAATTTTGGCGCACGCTACTTTTGATGCTACGAGCACCTTCGCAAAGGTGGTTGGTGTTATTACATTGGCGTTCAGTGCGACCACTGTTTTTATCTCCCTCCAAACAACCCTCAATAAAATCTGGGGGATAAAGCCTAAACCTAAACGCGGCATCGTCAAATTTCTACTCAATCGTCTGTTGTCTCTGGCAATGGTTGCTTCTATTGGATTTCTCCTTCTTGTATCACTGGTGATCGACGCGGTGCTGGTCATCTTTCAGAGTATGCTATCAAAGATGCTTGCAGGGATAACCTTGTACATATTAACGATTGTCAACGTGGTTATCTCGCTGGCACTGGTTACGGTGATCTTTGGTTTATTGTTCAAAGTTCTGCCGGATGCAAAGATAAAATGGCGCGACGTGTGGGTGGGCGCTGCGATCACTACCTTTTTGTTCGGACTGGGAAAATACCTCATCGGATTTTATCTGGGCAACAGCACGTTTAATTCTGCTTATGGCGCAGCAGGTTCCCTGGTGATCATCCTGGTTTGGGTTTATTATTCAACTGTGATTTTTCTTTTCGGAGCGGAGTTAACATCTGTGTACGCCGAAGAAAATGGCAGCAAAATAGAGCCCTATGAAACGGCTGTAAAGGTTCAGACCATAGAACTTGAGAAAAACGAAAACAATGAAACGACTGCTGTGGCCAAAAGTCCATTACGACATACCTGAAGCGTGTACGTGCAATTGGACAGTCCATTCTCTAACTTGATCAATCAATACCCTCACCGATGCTGCGATGCCTGTTAGTTGTTCTTGCGCTGATCACATCGGTCACTCTCTCAAAGGCTCAACAAAAGAGCGATGCTGGCAAAGGTCATTCAAACACACACAAGGAAACAAAGTCGTTTCGTATCAAGCGCGGCGATCTGGTTATTTTACGCGACACCTCGTTCCTGGCACGTCGTGATACAACGATTAAGCTGCCTGTAAGAGAAGCACGTCATGTTAAAATAAGAAAGAACCCCTCTGCAATTGCGGCAATGTTTTACGACAGCCTCGAGCAACGGGCTGCTTCGGGGAAAGTCACCAAGGATGTATTTAACGGAGTGATGAAGAAGCGTGGCAGCAAAGAACGCCTCGTAAACTCAATCATCGTTAGCGAAGATGTTTTTAAGCCGTACGAAGGTTTGCTGATAGAATCGATCGTTATCAAGCAGGTTGATGTATTGGAAGGATCCGTTATTGATACTCTTCAAAAGGCAACGACAAATGTGGGTAAGTTTGTGAATCGTGTACATCGCGATACCCGCGCGCGACTGGTTCAGCGGAATCTTCTGATCCACGTTGGTGAAAAAGTTGACGCCTATCGACTTGCCGACAATGAACGGGTATTGCGTCAGTTCAGACCGCTGCGAGATGCCAGAATATATCTCTCCCGGGACAAAAAGCATAAGAATGCGGCCCACATTGTGGTGGTCACACAAGACGTAGCATCGTTTGGCTTCGCTGGTGCAAGGCGATCATGGAAAGACTTTCGCTTTGATGTGTTTAATGTTAACGTCGGAGGAAGCGGCACGCTTGCCCGCGTCTCCTACTTCAGAAACGTCTACTACAATCCTCACAACGGATGGGAGTTCATGGTTGGTCATCCCAATCTTTTTGGAAGTTTTGTCAGAGGCGAAGCGGTTTACACAAACAACTTCATGCAGGAACGCGTGGGCGTATCATTCACCCGCGACTATTTTACTCCTGAGATAAAAATAGGAGGAGGGCTTACCTACAACCAAAGCCATGAGAATTTCTATATCGACGGGTATGACACGTTACGTACCCCACATCAGCAAACTATGTTCGAGCTTTGGGGTGGTCGCTCATTCGAAATCCGCAAGCGAACAAATCTCATTCTGAATGCGCTGATCAATGAGCGCAAGTTCAGTGAACGACCATTTGTGTCGGGTGATTCAAATGTATTCCTCCATGATAGAACCATGGCTGCCGGTAACGTCTGGCTCGTCAAACGAAACTACCTCAAAAGTCTACGGATAAGAGGTTTTGGTCGGACCGAAGACATACCGGTAGGAGCGGGCGTTGGATTTATGTACGGCCACGAGTTTAGCGAGTTCTACGACAGGAATTATTTTCAACTTGATGTAATCCTGGGTAGGTATTTTCCCCGCGTGGGCTATCTCAACGTGCTGGCAACAGGTGGTACGTTTGTCAAGAATGGCAAAGGCGAGGACGGATTGCTTTCGTTGAATGCGACCGCCTTCAGCGATCTGATCAGACTGCGGAGAACGCAAATGCGCAATTTTATATTCTTTGAAATGACACGCGGCTATAATCGGGTTCTGGATCGAACACTGATCGTGACTGGCCGTTGGCGCGATAATCAGGGGAACATTCCGGTAGGAAATCGTCGTCTCTCGATCGGATTGGAAACAGACTATTTTATGCCCTGGTACTTTTACGGATTTCAGTTTACGCTCTATTACAGGGGCGATATCTATCTCTTGTCGAAAGACGATCTCATTGACAGACGTTCTTTGTTTTACTCGGTCAAGGCCGGTGTGAGAACCCTGAACGAGAATCTTGTCCTGCCTGCCTTTTCAATTGAGTTGGGTTATTACGGAAAGAACTCTCCGTTTCCGGCGGCCTGGCAGCTCCGCTTTATCACGATGCTGCCAGACCTCTTTCCGGTTTCCATGAGCTTTAAACCGCAGGTTAGAACCTTCGACTAGAGTTAGAAGATTCGCGTTGCCTGCGACATATACGGATGGGATTTTATTTCCGCTTGTTCATGAAGATGATCACCAGGCCAGCGATGGCCAATACGCCACCCGTTATAGGGGACCAATAGATAGGAGTCTTCTCTTCTTTGTTAATTTCAACTGGACCCAGATCTACCACCTTTTCTTTGGTGATTACATTAAAACCGGTAAAGACGGTCATTACAAGACCGAGGACAAGCAATACGATGCCGACGTTTTTCATACTGATAATCTGATTAGATTGTTTATAGATATTTAAGGTTAGAGTTCGTTGATGGATATCCGAAGGGTACTGTTGCTTAATTGCGTGTGGAGATTACTTCAACAGAGTCTGATTTTTCGGTGCGCTTGTCTTCTTTACGCTCTTCGCGTTCCTTCTTTTTCTTTTCCCTGTTTTCCTTTCTGAGTTGCTTCAGGGAATCACGCTTTTCTTTTCGCGTCTGCGGCTTTCGTTCAGCGGGTGGATCAACAACGCTGGACTTCACGCCTGAAAACAGCGACTTCACCCAAACGTTGAATATTGCCCTTCGCCGGTCACGTTCATAGTCGATCTTTCCGCTGCGCTTTTCTAAAGGAACTTCCTTGTCTTTATCCTTCTTTACAAAGAGGTTCAGCACGAATGACTTGAAATCTTTCTCTTTGGCCTCCTTATCCTTTGCCAGACCGGTAACCTTGAGATTTTCGTAATTGACCAGTATGTTGCCCGTTGATTTGTAATCATCGTAACTGAAATTGAAGTCGAGTGCGTTAAGGCGACCCGACTCGACTCTTATAAAGGCAAGGCTTTCAAGAATCGGGTTAAGTGTTTCGAGGCGGAGATTTGATATTCGTCCCCGCGCGTTGTAGATCTGTGCTTTGTCGTACGGAAGTGTAAAATCTACGTTGATAGCTCCATTGCGCATGACACGTGACGATACGTGAAGTACAGACTGCATATGCCCTGGGTAAAGGTCGCGGTTAGTGACCTTGGTAACATTCGCCTGCAGGTGATCGAATACTATGTATCCGGTTTGAAAACCTTTTTCGGGAAACTCCTCGTATGTAATCTTTGTGTCTTCGAGTAACAAAGAATCCAGCGCAAAACCGAATTTAAGCTTCCGGATAAGTGCGACAGGCAGCGCTGTGTTGTGATGTTTAATGAATGGCAGTCTCTTGTCGCGGAATATGTAAAGATCTGCTTTCCTGATCTTCAGGCTGGAAGCAGTCACAACGCTATCCTGAATGCGGCTCATATCTAAATCCGACAGCTGGATGCTTGGGACGCGTAGTATGAATCGGTCAACCTGCTTTCCCAGTCTTCGTGAGAATTTGTATTTGCCGTACTTAGGTAGTAAGACAACAGATTGTACGTTCAGAGTTTTGGTTTCGCTGTCAAAGGTCATTTCTTTTACTGCAAGCGTATACATGCTTTGAGGCGCGGTCATTTGGTAGCCCTTCAGAGTTACTTTCAGACCTGCCAGTGTATAAGCATTGATATCATTCATTCGGCTGGGTTCGCTCAGCACCAGCTCTTTCAGCGCGATGTTAACATTTGATTTGTGTGCTGTGATCGTATCTTCGTTGATGATCACGTCGATGTTATCCAGCGACAGCGAGCCGACGCTGAGATGATTGAAAGGCAATCGCATCTGTTTTGTCGCAGGACGATGAACAGTGCCCGTTGAATCGGAAGATTTTGGTTTGTTAAATATTTGATCATCGACGACGATCTTTCCATCGGAAACAGCAAGTGATCCGATGCGAATTTCTTTATCGCGAATCAGGGACACGACGTCTATCCACGAGGCATGAATAGTTTCGACGCTTATCTGGATGTTGCCTTTAGCTTTGGAATGCGGTTGCTGGGAACTAGAATCATTCTTTTGATGCCACTCAAAACCGTCGATCGTGATCGATCGGGTAACAACGTCGGCTTCAACTCCCCGCACGCTAACTCCGGCGGTAGTGAGCACGGCTCGGATCTTTTTTACCGCCAGCCTGGAAAGAGCGACGTCAGCTATCACAAGAAGAACAATCAATCCCAGGAGAGAGAATAGAATCGTTCGGGAGGATAACCTGAGTTTCATAAAGTTTAAGTAGGGCTGTCAGCGTCACCTGGAGTAGTGGTTAAGTGGCGATGACAGCCACTTATTTAAACCCGTTCGCCGCGGATCAATCTGAAGATGATGGCG
Organism: Chryseolinea sp.; assembly: GCA_049840655.1. Taxonomy (GTDB): domain Bacteria; phylum Bacteroidota; class Bacteroidia; order Cytophagales; family Cyclobacteriaceae; genus Chryseolinea. The sequence continues at coordinate 41,366 of JASGJX010000009.1, read as the reverse complement.
ATAACAGCAATCACCAATAGTATGTGAATAAGCGAACCTGCGCTATACACAAAGAATCCGAGTGCCCATGCAATCACGAGGATTACAGCGATGGCGTAAAGTAAACTGCCCATAGTAGTATGAATGTTTGTTTGATTAAGTTTTGATGAGGCCACTGTGATTATCGTGCCATCATAAACCTTTACAGAAGTGTGAACCAAAGGCTTTTTGGCCTGGCATTTGGCGGACAGCTGCCTCAAAAGTGTGGAATATTTTCTACATCTTATGCTGGTAAAGGCCAAAACAGGTTGCGGGCCCGCATGGCATGATTTTTACCTCAGCAACTGTATAATTCGCGCCCCGCAATGAGCAGAGTTTTGGTAGTTGATGATGAAGTAGAGATCTGTCTCCTGGTTACGCAGTACCTGCGTAAGCTGGGATATGAGACGACGTATTCTCTGTCAAGGGCGGAGGCGGTAGTTAAATTATCGGCCGCACCGTACGATTTACTGTTTGTAGACTTAAATCTCGCTGATGGCTCCGGTTATGACGTGATCAAGGTTCTTCAGGAATCGAATTCGCCAACCAAGGTTATTGTCATCAGCGCATATGACAATGAAAAAATGAAAGCATTGCAAAAAGGCGCGTCGCTGTTCCTGGCTAAGCCTTTTACCAAGAAAGCGATCGACGAATCACTTCAGAAGCTCAACTTCCAAACACACTGAATAATTTAAACGAACGACTGGTAATTTGATTTTATGCACAAGTTATTGATCATTGATGACGACAAGGACATATGCCTTGTGTTATCGCGCTTTCTCACAAAGAACAACTACGAAGTCAATGTTGCGCACAAGGGCGAAGATGGTTTGCAATTGCTGCGTTCCAACCAGTACTCGGCAATCCTTTGTGACTATCGGCTCCCTGATCATACAGGGGTAGAAATGTTGCGTAAGATAAAGTTGCTCCAACCGAGCGCTGCGGTGATCATTATCACCGGCTACTCGGATGTTCGCATTGCCGTTGAAACTTTCCGGTATGGAGCGAGCGACTATGTGACGAAGCCGCTATATCCCGATGAACTCCTGGTCACAATCAGGGAGACGATTGCGAAAAATGAAAAGCGCAATCAGGTTGAACGCACTGAAGCCGCAGCGGAAGACAAGGTAAAATCGCCAGGCAACAACAAGAAGAGTTCTGCCATGGTCAACAATTATATTGTTGGTAAGAGCATTCAATCGCAGACTGTTCAAAAGTATATAGAACTGATTGCACCCGCTGAGATGTCCGTCATCATACACGGTGAAACTGGAACGGGAAAGGAGTTCGTTGCACAGTCGATACACCAGTTCAGCAAGCGTTCGGACAAACCGTTCATTGCCATCGACTGCGGTGCGTTGCCGAAGGAATTGGCAGGCAGCGAACTTTTCGGACACGTTAAGGGTGCATTTACAGGAGCTATCGGTGATAAACCAGGTAGTTTTGAAGTGGCCGACGGAGGTACCATCTTTCTTGACGAAATTGGGAACCTTTCATATGAAAACCAGGTCAAACTTCTGCGTGTAATTCAGGAAAGACGAATCAAACGAATCGGAGCAACGAAAGATATTCCTATTGATGTTCGCATTATTGCGGCAACCAACGAAGACCTGAATAAGGCTGTGAAGGAAGGACGCTTCAGGGAAGATCTATATCATCGTCTCAACGAGTTCAAGATCCAACTGTCACCACTCGCGCGAGCGCAAGGACGACATCATTGTATTCGCAAACTATTTCCTGGAGAAAGCTAATCAGTCTCTCAATAAAAATGTGACTGCGTTTTCTCCTGCTGTGACCGATCAACTCACCAACTACTATTGGCATGGCAACTTGCGCGAATTAAATAACGTGGTGAAGCGTGCTGTACTGTTAACGACGGGTGATGCCATTGAATCGGATAGTCTGCCACATGAGATTATTCAATCCAACTCGGCAACTGTGACAGCGGGGGCGTTGGTTGAAGACAATGTAGGACTCCTTAAGTCAATTGCCGGCTCCGCAGAGCGTCAGGTAATCATTGAGGTTTTGGAGAAGGTGAATTACAACAAGTCGAAAGCAGCTGAGCTTTTGAAGATCGATCGAAAGACGCTGTACAATAAATTGAAACTATACAGTATTAACGCCTGATATCTTTCTGAGATAGTGGGTGAATGCTGACGAAGTGCTACGCGTCGGCAAAAGAAAAGGTTATCCGCCCTCAAGCGGATAACCTTTTAAACTTTGATTGGCACCGTTCGATTGTTACTTCGGACGATTTAAGTTAAATGCGATGTAAAGCTGAGCATTGGAGTTTTTGGCATTACCGAGCATCCTGCGGGCCATGTCGCTATCCGCAATCTCTGTAAGACCAAGGTTGTAACGAGCTCCAACTTGTGTTGGACCGAAGTTCAATCCAAATCCACCGGATACACCAAAGTCAAAATGCTTCAGGTTATCCCGATTGAGTTCATCAGTGCCATTGGCAACATCGCCAGAATATTTGATATTGGAATTCAACAAATAGCTGACGTAAGGACCAACATGGATCTCGGCAGCATCACCCAGCTTGAATACAGCTAGTACCGGAAGATCGAGATAATTCAAGTTGAATTTTACTGTTTGATCAATGATTCCACCGTATTCCGCTTTTGTCCCTTTAGTCGAATACAACAGCTCGGGTTGTATAGCAAAGGTTTCTGTTGAGAAGATTTGGCCGTACAGACCGGCATTAAATCCATATCGGGCGTTCTTGTCGTCAATATCATCGGAATACAAGTTGCTTACGTTAAGGCCTCCTTTGACACCGGCGCGTATTTGCGCGTTTGCATCACTAATTCCCGCCAGAACGATGGCTACCAGAGCGATTAATGATAGTAGTTTGAAACGTTTTGAGTTCATATATATATCACGTTGTTTAACAACAGCACATGAATAAATATTAAGCCAACAACGAATACTCCACGACTACGCCGAAACTTTGATGATAATTTGCGATCCAATGCTTATTAATAGAATTAAATTCCCCCAACTGTAGACACGTAGCAACATGAAAAGTGGATACGTTAAATTGTTATTTCTGGGGATAGTCTTATTTCTCATTGCATTGAGCTTTGTGACCTACAAAAGCCTCGATAACTATATTAAAGAGGTTCGGGTAATCAGACACTCCTCCGACGTTCAGGAGACTCTGGAGCGCCTGTTGTCATCAATCAAAGATTCTGAGATCGGACATTACGGATATCAGTTAACGCGGGATACAATACTCCTGGTTCCATATCATACGTCTGTAAAAGAGTTGCCCGGTGTGCTCAAGTCACTGGATAGTGTCGTTTCAGGAAATGCTGTTCAAAAAAGCAGAGTCGACACATTGAAAGTACTTATTGATAATCAGTTTAGAATCGTTAGTGAGATCCTTGCGAATGTCAAGGAAAGCGAGCTCTATATGGACCGTTATGAAACTGGTCTGATAGGAAGGAGTCGTAGTAACATGGATCAGATCAGACTCCTGGGAAGTCGAATACGAGCTGATGAGGAGCAAATGGTTGAAAAAAGATCCACGAGCGAAAACGGAAGTCGGAACATCGCACCGGTATCCCTTCTTTTTTATGGCCTGGCATCACTTGCAGGTATTGCCTTCTTGTTCACACGAGTGCTGGATGAACTCGAGAAGCGCAGGAAAGCTGAAGATAGTCTTCGCGATAACATACAAACGATGAGAAAGGAAGTTGGTATCCGCGAGTTCACGCAGAAGACTCTCCGAAACGTTATTGATAATTCCCTCGATTGTATCATGGCGTTCCGATCCATCCGGGATAAGAATAACAATATCGTAGACTTTGAATGGATACTGGCAAATGCAGTGAGCCTTGCAACCCTCTATGCGTCGGAGAAGACGTTGTTGGGAAAGCGGTTGCTCGAGGTTACGCCTGCTGCGAATGAAGATGGATTGTTTGAAATGTTTAAAGAGGTAGTAGAGTCCACGATACCCACTCAGGTTGAACGTCAATTTGCGGGGGACGTGATGAATGCGTGGTACAATATCACCGCCGTGAAGCTTGAAGACGGATTTGTCGTTACGTTTTCCGACGTCACCAGCCAGAAGATGCAGCGTATGTTTATTGAAGAACGTGAAGTATTGTTGAAGGATGCGGAGCAGGTTGCAAACATGGGCAGCTGGCGATGGATAAGGAAGAGCGATGAATTTATCTGGTCAGACGGTTTGTACCGCATTCTGGGAAAATCACCCAATGACTACACGCCGTCGTGGAGTTCCTTTACCGATAACGTAAACCTGGAAGACCGTCCTGCAATGAGGAGTTTTCTACAGGATCTAAAAGGTTCAGCGAAGACGTCGCGTCTGGAATATAGGATAGAGGTGGATAACGCAACCCACTATCTTGCAATGGTCCTGAAGCCGGCGTCGGAAAGCACCCTTCAACCGGATGTATTGGGAACCGTTATCGACATCACCGAAAGGAAGCTGTACGAAAATCAGTTGAAGCAGTATACCTCTGAACTGAAGCGATCAAACGAGGATCTGGAACAGTTTGCGTACGTGGCATCCCACGATTTGCAGGAGCCGTTGCGAAAGATCAGGGCATTCGGCGATCTCGCGACCAAGAGTCATGCAAAGGGTGATGCTGCTCGCGTCGACTATATTCAAAGGATGCAATCAGCAGCTGCACGCATGCAAGTGCTCATTGAAGACTTATTGCTTTTTTCCCGTGTCAGCAGGAGCGCCAATCAGTTCGAACGGGTTGCCATGAAGCCGTTGATGGATGAAGTACTGGATGATATTAATGAGCAAATCAGAAGAGAGCATGCGCTGGTAGAAGTGGGGCCACTTCCGGATATCATGGGAGACCATACTCAAATCAGACGTCTGTTCCAAAACCTGATCAGCAATGGGATAAAATTCCACAAGCCCGGTCAGCAGTCAGTAGTGAGTATTTCCGGCCGTGCGATGCGCGCGTCTGACATTTACACCGAATATAAAGTAGCGGTTGCCCAGCGCGACTGGGCTTGTTTTATCGTCCGCGACAATGGCATAGGATTCGAAGAAAAGTACGCGGAGAAAATATTCAACATATTTCAGCGCCTCCATGGACGAAATGAGTACGAAGGAACGGGAATAGGTCTGTCCATTTGCCGTAAGATCGTATCAAACCATCAGGGGCATATTTTCGCACGGAGCGAGGAAAATGTTGGCTCTGAATTTATCATTATATTACCAGTAGACTAAGTAAACATGCTCGGAGCACAGGAAATAAAGGTATTGCTGGTCGAAGACGACGAAGATGATGTCGTGCTTGCCCGCGAATACTTAAGAGAAAGCGAATACTATAAATTCAAGGTAGAATGGGTCGCGAATCCACAGCAGGCTCGCGAGCGGATGATCAGCGAGAAGTTCGATATATTCTTAATTGATTATCGGCTTGGAAGTGAGAATGGACTTGATCTCATCAAATTCGTTCAGGATAAAGGCGTGCTTGTCCCCTGTATTCTACTGACCGGGCAGGGAGACATGAAGGTAGATTTGGATGCAAGCCGTTACGGCGCGGCTGACTACCTGGTAAAAACAGATTTAAGTCCCTCGTTGCTGGAACGAAGTATTCGTTACGCCTTAAGTCAGTCGTCTGTGATTCGCGAGCTTGACGAGAAGGAAAAAAAGTATCGCTCATTATTCGAGCGCTCAATCGATCCGATATTTCTGGCGAACGACCAAATGCATCTTATAGATGTAAACTCCGCATTCCTGGCTTTCTTTAATATCGACCGTAAGGACGCAGTGAAGCTTGAAATAAAGGATCTGTTTGCCGACCCTGCCGATTACGCCCATTGTCGAGAAGCATTAAAGGAGTCAGAACAGATTAAAGACTTTGAAGTAGCGCTGGTGAATCGGGCAGGCGACAAAAAGATCTGTTTACTGAATTGCGTATTCATTCCCGATCAGGCGTCGGACTTCTGTTGTTATCAGGGGATCGTCCACGACCTGACTATGCGCAAGAAGGCAGAGAAGGATATGCTGCTGGCTGAGAGACTTTCCATGACTGGAAAGATCGCAAGAATGATTGCACACGAGGTAAGAAATCCTCTGACGAATCTTACGCTGGCACTTGAACAGCTTAAAGATGAAATGCCGAGCGACAACGAATCGGTGACGCTGTTCAGTGACATCATTGAACGCAATGCTAACCGTATCGAACAGTTGATTGGTGAAATGCTTAATTCATCACGACCACGCGAGCTGGATCTTCAGCTTGTGGGTGTCGATGAAATACTCGATGAGACACTTGCGCTGGCCATGGACCGGATGAATCTTAAACAGATACGTCTGGAGAATAAAAGGGGCAGTGACCTGCCCCGGCTGCTGGTTGACAAGGAGAAGATGAAGATCGCATTGCTGAACATTGTGATCAACGCCGTTGAGGCAATGAATCCTGGCGCAGGCATTCTCAGCGTAAAGGTTGAGACGAACCCGGGCAATGTGATTGTGTTTATTGCGGACAACGGTAAGGGTATACCACCTGACGATCTTGAGCGCCTTTTTGATCCGTTCTTTACCAGCAAGGAGGGGGGCATGGGCCTCGGCTTGACTTCGACACGCAACATTCTATCCGGCCACGGCGCCGTTGTTGAAGTCACCAGTAAGGTAAATGAAGGGACTACCTTTGCCATACACTTTCGGCTTTCAGAGTAGTTCTGGTCGGTGAGGTGCTGCACTGGCGTTCGACTGTGCACTATGCTTCAAAAGAAATCGCGTTCCAGGAATCATCCGGATAACGAATCAGTATCATAAACTATCAGAACGGATATCCGAAAGCGATGTTGAAGATAAGGTTCTGCTTTCTCCACTCGCTGCTGCCAAAGTCGATGTCTTTGATTACCCAGCCAGGTTGACCTTCAATTAGCTGTCCTTCAGCGTCCTTTCCTCCACCGAGCCATGGTTTCCGTATGGGAAACGCTACATCAAGACGGAATACGAAGAACGAAAAGTCTACACGCAAACCAGCGCCAGTGCCTACAGCAAGTTGTTTGAGAAAGTCGCTGGTGATTTGACCACCAGGACGCTCCGGTTCCGCCCGAAATGTCCAGATGTTTCCAGCATCTACGAACAGTGCGCCTTTGAACATCTTGTAGATGTCAAAACGGTATTCGGCATTTCCCTCCAGTTTTATGTCGGCCCGTTGGTCAACAAAGAGCGTTGCATCATCGTAATAGTTCCTGATGTAATAAGTTCCCGGACCAACTGACCGGGCCTGAAATGCACGCACGCTGTTCGAGCCGCCTACTGCAAATTGTTTTATATAAGGTAATATTTCAGAATTGCCATAGGCGTATCCTGCTCCTGCTATGATGCGAGTTGCCAGCTTGCTTTTTTTGTCAAGCTGCCAGTAGTATCGGAAATCGACATCGCCCTTTACATACTGTGAATAGGGTAATCCAAATAGTTCATAAGCCCCTTGCTGTTCGTTGCCGATTTTTTGAATGGTGTTAATGAGATTGCCAGCAACATCTACAGTTCCATTAAAGTAGAAATTATGTTTTCGGACCTTTCGCGTTTTATCGAACTGACTCATCGGATCCTCGCGTAGTTGTGAGTTATATGTGAACGAATACCGGCTACCTATAATAAACTGATTGTCGAATGATTTCTTGAGGATAGGATTAAGATTAAGCAAACTATCGAAGGCTTGAGATCTCTTGTCGGTGCGAACGTAACTTATGTCAGCAATGTAAAGTTCATGCGTTTTATCGGCAGTCTCTCTCCAGATATATCCGTATGCTGCATTTGCAGAGCTTAAACGATAGTAGCCAATCCGATTCTGGAAGTTTATGCCCGCCTTGATGACTGTCTTAGGAAGATATGTTTTCGATGAATAGTCTATTTTTATAGGAGAGATGAATCTTGGAATTGTAAGACTTGATTCGACACCCAGCTCAAACGAATTCAAAGTATTTTGGTTTTGACGGCTCAGCTGCCACTCGTAGCCGGCGTTTAGTTTCAGCTGAAACAATTCAGCACCACGTAAGAAGTTTCTATTCGTAAATGTGAAAAGCAAACCCGGTCCTACAAAGTTGTTCGACTTGGATATTCCCTGTGCCTCCGCGCGAAGCGATTTCTTGGGCAGCGTTGTTAGCTGAATATTGGCAACGAGTTTTGAAGAATCGGCGTTGAGTTCCGAGAGTTCAATATTCACAAACTTGAATACGCCGAGCCCCATCAGGTGAGAAAGCGTAAGGCGTTGTGCCTCGCGCGTATAGGTTTCACCCTCCCGGATATTGATGACGTCGGTAATGATTTCTGGTCGAAACTTGTGGTTTCGATCTATGTAGTAATATTGATTGACGCGGATGGTATCGGCCGGCTTTGCAGTTGAATCCCGAATGAGCGTGTAGTCTGGAAAAACGTTCACTTTGCCAAACTTATAAATACGTTTTGCCCGCGGAGGAATCCCTGGCTCCAGTTTAAGATCGAGATTTACTTTATGCTTGCCTATCGTGCTGTCGGCTTCAAAGATGAAATAACGATCATCAAAATAGTAGAAACCGTGATCCTCCAACGCAACTTCTAGTCGCGCTTGTTCCGCCTGAAGCCGTTCAAGATTATAGCGTTGACGTTCTTTTAACAAAGTTTCTTTCTTAACGTCACGCAGAATAGGTGCATAGACGCTGTCCCTCGGTCTCGGAAATCGAATGGTATCCAACCTGTAAGGAGGTTTTAGCTTCACATTGTAGATTACCTTACTGACCTTCTTTTTTGTTTTTACTTCAAAGCTTACGGTAGATTTGAAGTAGCCATCGTTATTCAACTGGCCTGCTAGCATAGTGGAGGTACGCTGAGGGTTGACGTCCTTCATCAGCACAGGCACAGCGCCGAGTTTCCTCCGGATGAAATTTCCAATGCCCTTCTTTTTTTCAGGGTTGCCAGCGACATAGTAGAACCATACGCCAGTGCGCATGCCGAGAAACTTCTTGTTTGGTTTGGGGTTGATCAACTCCTGAAGTTCTTCTTCGATCGCTTTTTTTCTTCTGATGCGTCGTCCTTCAGTATCAAACTTGATCTCAGCGCCGTCGTAAAAGCTTTCATTGTCTTTCAGGAATGATGTCGCCGTGCAACCACATAGAATGGTTAGCGATAACAGCACCATCATGCGGGAGACCTTTAGAACCCTCAAGCCAATATGTCTACTTCTTCTTTGCATTGGCTTTGAATAGATCCCTCACTTTATCGTAGTCTTTAATGTAAATCAGGCCGGCCCCTGTCTCAATCAATTCGCCTGATATAATATCGAACTCGCTGTTTCTAAAACCTGTTATTCTTAGCCTCCCATCAGGCGTTAGTTTATATTCAAGTGCGAGGTCGCCGATGTAATCACTGAACGATGACTGATTTCCTGCGTTGCCTTCAATATCAACATTGCCTGATATTTTTACAATAAGTCGATCGTCGAGTAAAGTTTTCTGAACACCCACTTGAACAGAGGTTTGTCCCTGCGCTTCTCCTGTGGAATAGTCTTCGTCGGAACGGACGTCAAACGTAAGTTGTACTCCTTTGATATTTTCTGACATTCGGTTCAATTGTTCAGAAAGCAATTTGCTTACACTCCGTCTGGCCGTTGCCTCAACTGAGCCACCCGATTGATTGTCGAATACATCATCGGTCACAAACCTTTTTAAAATCAACAATGCAAATACCTGCTTGTTGACATCAGACTCCTGCGTGTTGATTTCCTGGATTCGGTTATATGGTGCCCCACCCGCAGCACCACGTTTCTCAACAGGCATGTCGAGCTGAAAACTGATCTCCGGTGTCATCAGTTCGCCGTCAATATTCAGGTAAACGAGAAATGGCAACCGCTGGCGATATAGATTTTCTTGATCGCTCGTTGTGGTCTGACCCGTCATCAGTTCAAGCGGTGATGTCTCAACCAGATAAGACGCCTTAATATCCATAGTAGCTTCAAGCGGATCACCCGCCCAGATAATGGTACTGCCCTTCTCTATCTTGAAATTCCTTTTAAGAAGCCTGTAAAACGTAAAGTCATAAGTTCCGGACGTTATTTCGTAACGGCCAGAAAGCGTCATCTCACCAGTAGGATTCATGGCAAACGTGAGCGTAGAGTTTCCTTTTACGGAAAGCTTATCACCCGTCACAGGATCGATTACAATACCCAACTCCTCTTTGTCATCAATCTCAATATTCGCAGTAAGATCTATACCGGTAAATCGCGAACCCACAGAGTCCTTAGCCTGAATGGATTTCAAGAACGGATCCTTGGCGGCATCCTTGTCTTTAAATACTACAATTCCCTTCTGCTCCAGCACGCCCTTCTCCGACTGTGGGATTACATAAGTGAACTTGCTATCATCGTTTAATTCGACGTGCATATCAATTTTGGGCTCAGTAAATGTGCCGACGATGGTAGCCGTTGTGTTGATACCTACCTTACCATAAAAAAGTTCGTTGGGTATTTGCGCATTCTTATCATCCGGCTGCGTGTTCAGTAACTGAAAGTTCTTAGCATCGAGGCGAAGGTCCATGTTGAATGTCGCATAGTCCTTTGTCTTCAAAGTTCCCTTAATTGTGGCCGCGTTGTTTTGCTCATCGAGAATCTTAAAGTTTTCTAGCACGATGCCATCCGCCGTAAATGCTATCCGCTCATCCTGCAAAAGGAACTTTGTATTCACAAAGCTTGGTACAAGCGATGCTTTCTGAAATGAAAGGAAGCCTCGTATCTCCGGCGTCTTAGGAGTACCTTTTAAGGTTACTTCACCAGTGAGGCTGCCGGAAGAATTCTTTAACTGTCCACCCGTCAGCGGATCGATGGCCACGAGGTTAATTCTGGAGATGTCAGCAGTAAGATCAATCTTCGATGCGATAGAATCCGGCAGATAATTTCCTTTCACTCCGAATTCCATATTGATACCGTTGATTCCAAGATCAACAAGGTATTGTCCAGTGTTTTCGTGCGAGAGCTTTAAGGCAAGGTCTCCCCATTCAACACCCAGAATCTCCAATGCCTTTATGGTCAACGCGGTTTTAAAGTCTCCTTCACCGGATAACATGAAGTTGCCGTTAATAAGTCCGTCTGCCAGCACCTTTGCCTCCACGATGTTGGTAAGGTTCTGCAAGTTCAGATCCTTGAACTCAATCGTGGTTCGCGCTTCCTGTTCCTGATGTGTGATGAGCGAAATCCGCTCATTGATGTTGGTGATAGAAAAGTTGTGAGCCAGTATTCCTTTCGGTGTGAATCGCAGATAATTGTCAGCAGGTGTAGTCCAGGGTGCATAGTTCATAACGACCTCATCTTTCAGGAACCTGAATTGGATCGCGTTGCTTTGACTATAGAATGCACCGCCTAAGGCGTACTTATCTTTCAAAAGTGAGTCGAGGATCAACAACTTCGTTCGTATCGAATCATGAGCTACTTTTCCGGTAACGCGCAATGCTTCCATCCGCAGTGTATCAAAGCGAATCTTTCGAAGGGCGAGTGTATAATCCATCGAGTTCTCATCCGACGTCACGTTCACTGTCAGAGAATCAGTACCGATACCGGCATATTGCAAATGCGAAATATCTACGTTGAGATCCAGCTTGTGCTGCTCGCTGTCGAATTCACCTTCAATGCGTCCTGGTACAAAAGGCTCCAGTTCGGGAATTAGAATCTCCGTGATAAGCTCGGTGTTCTTAATGACCAGATTGAAGTTGAACTTTTGAACGTCAACGGGCCTGTTATACGCCGTGTCATGCAGCGAAAAGTAGTTATTGAAGTGACGGCGGATAGCATCCGGCATGGCCACCAGGTTGATCGTTCCCTCGAAATCACCGGAAACAATATCCGATCTGATGGTGATCTTGCTTTCTCCTTTTTGATCTAATGAGACAAACAGTAAAGAGTCGACGGCGTACAACGATTCCCCGTTGTATATACCAAACTTCCTTATGTCGAGGTTCCCGTTTATTGATGTGAAGTCACGCGTGGCAAGTTTAGACTCAAAGATTCCTCTTGCCTTGAGCGGCCGCTCCGAAAGATTCAGCGCCTTGAAATCTGCATTCTTGAGATCAAACTTTAACGCATACAAGGGAACATCCCCTGTATAGTCAAGATCTCCCTCCAGTTTGAAATCAAGGTTTGGATCGTTCAGCCATGCTTTCCCGGAGAAAAGATACCTGACCAAAGTGCCGTGAACGTTCAGGTCGCGATAAGAATAATTTTGATACAGAAAGTCTTTGACCACAAGATTAACTCTGGAGTTAATGGTTTCCTTTGAAAAGCCACGTCCCTTGGCAGACGCGCGCGCCGTGAGCGAGCCCATTGTTTCAGGTTGCCTCAAAAGTCTGCCTGCATCAAAATGATCTATATCCACGATCGCGTCGTAGGAGGGAACTTCTTTGTCCAGGTTCTTGAATTTTCCATCCACGCGTATAATACCCAGGTTGGATTTTAAACTCAGCTTTGCCGTCGGACTTGCAGTCGTCCCATTCGCTGTGCCGGCAAGCGATATCCAATCCGGCAATTGAATGCCTGTGGGTAACAGGCTGTCCGGCAGGAGAGCTTCAATGTCTTTCCGGGTCGTATACAGTCTCTTCACATCAGCCGAGAAATGAGGCTCGGCGTGTGGCAGTCCCGTTATACGGCCACCTACGACAACGTGAGTACTATCCAGGTAATTAACAGCAAATTCCTTCAACGCTATGTCTTTGACGGCGCCATTTGCGTCCGCATGGAAGCGTATAATAGCTCCGCTGGCAATATGCACCGGCAGCTTGTCCAGCATCTCTGGCGCAAATAGCAACGCGTCGTCGACAGCAACGGACGAAGGCTTCATGTTAAGCTCAAACTTTGCAGAAGGATATTCATCCGCGATGGTCTTCAATGATCGGTACGACGCCTTCAGCGAGCCTTCTATATTCGAATTATTGGTACGCACAACGAGATCGCTCAGCTGAGCGCTGGTACTGTTGGCATTTACTTTTGCCTGCAATTGACTAAGTTGTAATCCGCTTCTTTCAGAAAACTCAAGTCCTTCAATCGTTGCGCGCGCCTCGCTTCCGGAGATAGCCAGATCTTCTGCCTGCATTCCCAGCCGCGTCAGCCAAAGATGTTTGAAATCAACACCCCTGGTCGCAATGGGTGTATTAAAATCATAGTATTGAAGGTTGTTGTTTTTGAGCGACAACTCGGCAACCGAAATATTCCAATCAAGGTCGAAGGCCAGTGTAGTTGCCGAATCTGCAGCAACGCCAGCTGTTAGTATTACTTTTGGCTGTGCAGGTTGTGCCGACGGTGCATACAAATTCGAAGCATGCTTCGCTTTCTTATCATTCTTACTAGGCGACTTCTGCTGAGCCGGAGAGGAACTGGTGGCGTCTTCTGTCTGCTGATAAGTCAGAAACGTATTTGATAGCTCGATTGTCTCAAGCGCCAGCATCTTGCTGACGAGGTCAATTTCCTTGGCAGAAATGTGTAAGGTGCCAAGATTCAGCCTTGCTCGTTGCCCCAATGAAACCTGGCGGTAGTCCGCAGCAATATCAGCAAGGTCGATTGTTTTAAAGCTTAGGTTAAATGAGCTGGTATCTGCCATCGTTGGTTCCGTATCTGCTACGGCAACGGCGCTGGTTTCGTCATCGGGAAGTTGCCAGCTGACATAGCTAACTTGAGCATCGCTCAATGTTACGTCATCGATGCGGATATTGGGACCGTTGAGGTCGAACCGGTCGACTCCTACCTCGAACTGATGAAGCCGCACGCGGGTGTCGAGCTTAACAATTGAATCGAGGTAATGCGCCTTGACATCCCGAAGATTTACATCCTCGATGTTGAATGTCCATGGCTTTGAGGGCGTAGTGTCAGCCGGCTGTTCACTTCCTGAAAAGGCTTTGATAATGTAATCGAAATTAAAAGCACTATCGAGGGCGGACCGCTGAATTCGAATGTCAGCGTCGCTGAGCGTAAGATCATTTAATTCGATTGTATTGCGAGTCAGAGCCCACAGATCTGTGTCAATTGACAGGCGGCCCACGTAGAGAAGTGTGTCCGTCTTTTGATCCTCCAGATAAATTCCTTCTAAGACAACGGACTTTGGAAACGACAGGCTCAGGTGGTCAAGACTTACCCTTGTGCCGATCTTATTTTCAACGAATGAGACGGCCTTTGCAACAATCCTGTTTTGAACAGCAGGGATCTGAATAACGAGCGCGATCAGCACCAGGAGCACTACAATGGAAAGCAGCGTATAGCCCAGGACCTTAGCGGTCTTTACCAAAAGCTTTTTCCATGTCCATTTTCGAAACATTCAGGGTTAAATTAACTACTCGAATCGAAAACGGATAGTACAGAGAGTTAAAACTTTGATCGGGATCAACCGCGGTTGAAGAGTGTGCGTATGCGATTGACAATTGACTGAAGGAAGGGCGTCGCCGGAGTGCGCGGTTCAACCTCGATAGATCTTGGGTCAATGGTGCTCGAATTGCGGGAAGCGGAAGAGGCATAGGTTGGCCTTCCCGTTTTATCTTCCTGGTTTGGACTGGTAGTGAGAGACGCTCCGTTTTCCATAGTCATCATAATAAAGGAATTCCAAGTGGGCGAAGGCACGGGTATACATTCACTATGCATACCCGTGCGTACATTCATCGGCGCTTAAATATTGACGCTCCGAATATGAGCGACAGTACAAAGAGCACGAGGAAAATGAAGAATAACACCTTGGCGATTGAAGCAGCTCCAGCTGCGATACCGCCGAAGCCGAAAACTGCGGCTACCAGTGCTATGATCAGAAATATTACAGTCCAGCGTAGCATGTTTGTTTTGTTTTGTTGTTAAGTAATAAGTTCAATTTTGCTGTACGGAATTATGCATCCTGCGCTACAGCCTGCTTTAACTCCTGCGTTAAGGAGTACCTGAAAACGTTTAATCCAAGAATACCAAAGAATTTATCAAGCTTGGTAATAACCAGTATTACCGAATTTAAAGTGTCTACTTCCGATTTGAACAGGGAGCTCTTCTGCTTCCTGTCCTCCTGATATACGTGATCTACCAATTCATCAAGATGCATGATAGGTTGCTGCTTGTCGTCGTATCTCCAGTTTGCAACGAAGAGAAGTTGAAACAAGCTGGGGAGCGTTTTGATTACGGTGTTCGTTTGTTCCGGAGAAAGTGTGCTTCTGAGCTGCGAAAGTATTGCGCGGACAAGGCGTACTATCTTTCTTGTGGAGCGAAGACCGAGATTACTTTTTACTTCTTTGAAAAATCTTACTGATTGTTCGTCCTGGTTCGTGGAGGTCAGTGAAGTTACCATGGTTTGTGATTGGATTTAGATATGCAACACCACAAATAATCTTCGTACCAAAACTGCGATAGTGGCTTTTTTGCTAAAAAAAGCGGCTTTCGTGTTCGGGATGTAGAATGGAGTCCACGAAATTGTGTGTGATGCGTGGAAATTCACCTTGAATTGAGTTCGCTGTTGTCCTGGTTGTGACGTCATCAGGCGCGTCTAAGATCAATGCATACTATTATGATCAATGCATACTAACATGATCAACACATACTATTCGGAAGCACGCTGCATCAGTTGTTCAAACGCACTTCTAACTTCTTACCGCAACCGCTTCTGACTTCTTGTTGCCAGCACTTCTAATTTCTTCCTGCCACCGCTCTCACTTCTTGCTGCCAGCCACTTCTCACTTCCCTTTACCCGCGGAACAAACTGTGGACCTTATAATATAAACTCATGCGATAAAATCAACGTGCTTTGAGTCTGATGTGTTGATCGCCTAATACAACGTGTGGACAACTTTTCCCGAAAACAACGCTCGGCTACTATTGTAGGAGCAAAGACGCATGTGGCACAAAGTTTTCTCTTGACTGTTGCAGAAACCTTTGAAGCATCAGTACACTTCTTCACTTTAATTGAAGCGAACTGTTCGCGATCGTTTTACAGGTTAGTGTCTCATATTTAAATTTTATCAACCATGAAAAATGCAAAGAAATTGATCGGTGGCCTGATTGCAGGCGCCGCAATAGGAGTAGCAATTGGTGTATTACTTGCCCCTACATCAGGTGCGAAATCAAGAAAGAAACTAATCGGCGGATCTCTTAAGATGAAAGATGACCTGATGGCATCTGTGGATGATTCTTTGATTGCTATAAGAAAGCAGTTCAATCAGAAGATTGATCAGCTTGCTCGCGGAAGTAAAGACGCAATCAATCACGCTAGCGAAAAAGTAAAAATCTAGTCAAACTAAATAACCAAAATCTAAATAACCAAAATCATGAATAAGCTATCATTGAAGGGCAACTGGAACGAGGTGAAAGGTAAGCTCAAACAAAAGTATGCGAATCTGACTGACGATGATCTTCTGTTTACAGAGGGAAAAGAAGACGAATTGTACGGCCGCCTTCAAAAGCGTCTGGGCAAGTCAAAAGACGAATTGAAAAAGGAAATCGAATCTATTTAAATAACAATGTCGGTTTGTTGGATGGACGCGGATCGAAAGGTTTGCATGAGTCCATCCGAAACAAACCGGGCAGAATCTCAGAAGGTGCCTAAGAGGGCAGTGTGCATTTCGTGCGATAGAATATTAGCGCCGGTTTCTGAACTTAAATACATACATATGAACAAACTAACAATAGCGGCGTCAATTTTTGTAGCTGTCATAAGCATGCAATGTAGTGAACGCTCTGACCGAAAGGTCGAAGAAGCAAAAGAAAGTGTTGCGAAAGATATTCGCGACGAGCGCGACGCCATCAAGAAGGATTTACAGTCCCTTCGCGATGATATCAATGATCGCCTGGATAAAGTATCTGCAAAGGTAGACAAGGCTTCAGGCGATGCGAAGGTTCAACTGGAAGAAAGCAAGAAAGAGTTGATCGTTCAGCGCGACAAGGTTGAAAGACGCCTCGATGAAATAGACAAGGCGTCCGACGACACCTGGGATGATATCCAACAAGGCGCTCGAAATACTGCTGACGAAGTCAAAGTAGAATTCGAAAAAATTAAAGAGCAGGTCAAAGATAAATTGGATCAATAACCGGTGTCAATCATGAAACGAACGTTTTTGAATACAATAACATCGGGCGGAACAATCATGCTGCTGGTTGCTGCACAATTGTTTAGCGGATGTAAGGCTTCAAACACAACTAAGGGTGGCGCCATAGGAGCTGGTGTAGGTGGAGCAATCGGCGGTGTCATCGGACACCAGTCGGATAACACAGTCATCGGCGCCATTATCGGTGCAGCCGTCGGCGGTACTGCCGGTGCTTTGATCGGACGTCATATGGACAAGCAGGCAGAGGAATTGAAGCGGGATTTGAAAGGTGCTAAGGTCGAAAGAGTAGGAGAAGGCATTTTGATAACCTTCGATTCAGGGCTTCTTTTTGGTTTTGATTCTTATGCATTGCAGTCCGCTACGAAGACTAATCTCTCGGAACTTGCCGGGACGCTTAAAAAGTACGAAGACACAGACATTCTTGTTGAAGGTCACACGGATAACACCGGCGACGATAACTACAACCAGTCATTGTCTGAGAAACGTGCTGATGAAGTGAAGTCATACCTGGTGCAACAACAGGTAGGCACGTCGCGAATTACTACGAAGGGCTATGGAGAGAAACAGCCTTTGGCACCGAACGATACCGAGGCTGGAAAGAAATCCAATCGTCGTGTAGAAGTAGCCATTTATGCCAATGATGAAATGAAAAAGCTGGCCAAAAAGGGTGAGCTCGGAGAATAGATGACAGGTCGTTTGAGACACTGAAAAGAAAGCTGCAGGTCGGCTTTCTTTTTTTGTGATACATATTAATTGCTTTTACGATGCGCGTGCGTTCATGTGAGACATATTGGCTATTAAAAAATGGATTGATCAATTCATATCCTTCGTTGCATGAAGACATTGATTGTGATGTGCTCGTAATCGGAGGGGGGATCACAGGCTCGCTCATGGCCTGGCAGTTTGCTACGGAAGGTTATGACACTGTATTAATCGACAGGAACGACGTTTCACTCGGGAGCACGAGTGCTACAACGGCGCTTCTTCAGTATGAAATCGATATGCCACTATACGAGCTGATAAAAACAGTCGGCGATCAGGCCGCAAGAGACTGTTATCGGGCCGGAGTGGACGCAATTTTCAAGCTTGAAAAGATTATCCAGGAGCGACAGATTGCATGCGAGTTTGAACGTAAGTCAAGTATCTACGTGGCGCATAATCAGAAGCAACGGGATATGTTGCGGACAGAACTTTCATGCAGAGAGTCAGCTGGTATTGACGTTGAATGGCTTGATCAGGATGACCTGCTCGAAAACTATGGAGTACACGGCTACGGCGCTATCAGATCTTCTGTCGCTGCTTGCCTGGATGGTTATTGTCTCACCCATGCTTTGCTGGAGGATGTAACTAAAAGTCACTCCCTGCGAATCTATGACCATACTGAAATTGATGCAATTGCTTATGAGGCGACGGGTAACGATGTGCTCGTGAAAGGCGGATGGCACATCAGGACGAATAAGATAATCTTTGCTACCGGCTACGAAACACTTTCCTTCCTGAAGGACAATGTGGCTGACCTCATCAGTACCTATGCGTGCGTAAGCGAACCGCTTGCTTTACCCGCACCGTTGCGTGACAACATCTTTTGGAATACAGATGACCCATATCTTTATTTAAGATCGACACACGATAGCCGTATACTGGTGGGCGGCGCCGACGTTCCATTTAAGAATGCGTTACGTCGCGATGCATTAATCGACAGGAAAGAAACTGCGTTGGTCGAACAGCTCAAAAAGTTCATTCCCGGTCTGAGTATCATCCCGGACTTCACATGGGCGGGTACTTTCGGAGTGACTAAAGATGCGCTACCCTATGTTGGGCCTCATCCTGATTTTCCCAACAGCTACTTTGTCCTGGGATTCGGTGGCAATGGAATAACCTTTAGCATCATGGCGATGGATATTATTTCAGATGCGATAGCGGGAAGAGATAATAAGTTTCTCCAGTATTTCAGGTTCAATCGATAGGGAAGAAATCATGAGTCTTTAGTCGTGAGTCCTAATCAACAGAATCCCGCCATTGATGTAGTAAGAATTCCACAAGAGCCCCTGATTGGAACGACTGGCGGGCTATTTAGAGCTGGCAAGCTTTTTCGATTGTCATAGAAAAAACTTTCAAAGTTATGTCACCGAAAACAGTAGCAGCACAGAAGCAAGACGCGACGTTGAAAATGTCAACGTTGTCTGAAGCGCTCAATCATGCCGTAAAGGATGGCTATGTTGAAGACTTTAAATTTGATAACGGTGCCTTGACTTCGGGCAAGGATAATCACTATTCTCCTGAAGATGTGAAGATTTCAAACTTCTACCGATTCGAGGGTTATTCCGATCCGGATGAGAACTCGATTCTCTATCTGATCGAGACAAACGACGGCAGAAAGGGAACTTTGGTAGATGCGTACGGCGCTTATTCCGACGCCAAGTTGGCCTCTTTCATACGGGCCGTCGAAGAGATCAGTAAGAAATAACCGTTTTGACGTAAATTTTATGGCCCTGTTGTCCCGATTTTGGAATCCGAGAGCATCTCACGGTAAAACTGAGGTGCCTATGGTCACCTTAACCAGGATCTGTTTGGGGTACATACAAAACGATTGGGCGATGGTTTTCGCCGCCTTACTGACTTTTTGCTACACGGCAGCAAGCTTTGTAGTACCTCAGGGAACTCAGCCGGGATCGAACCCGTAAGTATATGCAACCGATGCCCATGACGCGTCTTGAATCAATCAAGATGCACCGTAATTACAAAAGGACTGCAGAGGCTGCGAGTCTCCTGTATGTGACTGACACAACGCCAGGGATACTGCGTTCCAAAAAAGGTAGTGGTTTCAGCTACACCTTAGATGACGTTATTATTCGCGATCCTGCCACATTACTCAGGATACGCAAGCTCGTTATTCCCCCGGCATGGACAAGAGTGTGGATTTGCACAAAAGAAAATGGCCACATTCAAGTGACCGGATATGATGTTCGCGGTCGAAAGCAGTATAAGTATCATCCGCAGTGGAGTGAAATTAGAAATCAAACCAAGTTTCATCGACTGTATGAGTTTGGCAAAGAACTTCCTCATCTGCGTGAGCGAATAGAGAAAGATATTTCCAGCACAAAATTGTCCCGTGAAAAGGTATTAGCTACGGTGGTCAGTCTTATGCAGAGAACTTTTATCCGGATTGGAAACAGTGAGTATGAGAAACTTTATGGCTCATACGGACTGACAACCATGAAAGATGGCCACGTAGATATCACCGGAGCCACAATGAAATTTTCGTTCAAAGGCAAGAAGGGAATATTTCATACCATAACGTTAAAGAACAAACGCCTCGCACGAATTGTAAAGGCGTGCCGCGACATTCCAGGGAAAGAACTGTTTCAGTACTTTAATGAAGATGGCGTACGCTGTTCTATCGACTCGGGAATGGTGAACGACTACATCAGGGAAACGACCAGCAAGGATTTTTCTGCAAAGGATTTCCGCACCTGGGCTGGAACACTTTCGATATTGTCGTCGTTTAAGATGTTGGGCCAGGCTACAGTGCAAAGCATCATTAAGAAGAACGTATTGCAGGCACTGGATGAAGTAAGCGCAAAGCTTGGCAACACCCGAACGATCTGTAAGAAATATTATGTACATCCGGCCATCATCCGGATGTATGAAGAACAAAATCTTCAAAAGTATCTCGGTCAGCTTGAATCATCCGAGAGTGAAGAAACTGCAATTGACGGCCTCACGCAGGATGAACGGGTCTTGATGAAAATCTTGAAACGTTTATAATAAAGCAAGTATGGATTCCATGAAACCGCGCCGTTCAGGCAACGCCTCTGAGAACGAGGCGGACGAACTCTATCTTCATGCAGAAGACAAAAAGGTGCCGTTGTTCGATAGGATCTCTAAAGTCGTAACCCGCGCAACGGGGCGCCCGGCTGCATTCATCACGGCATTCGTTGTTATTTTGGTTTGGGCAATCTCCGGACCATTATTCGGATTCTCCGATACCTGGCAGTTGGTGATTAACACAGGTACCACCATCATAACCTTTCTCATGGTGTTTGTGATTCAGCAATCACAGAACAAAGACACCATGGCAATTCAGTTGAAACTGAATGAACTGATCGCCAGTCAAAAAACTGCCAGCAACAGACTGATCGATATTGAAGACCTTTCAGAAAAGGAGCTCCAAACGTTAAAGCGATTTTATATCAAGCTCTCCACGCTCGCGGAGAACGAAAAGGATCTTTACAGTAGTCACTCACTCGACGAAGCCGACAAAATTCACAAGAGTAAGAGTCGCAAGGCAACGACGCCTGGGCAATAATCTCCACATTTCCAGCTTCGTGATTAGCTTTACAGGGTTCTGTCTGAGTAAATTGTGCTTCCAGACTACTGGCACGTCTTTTAAAGAAGCATAACAGGTAATCTGACGTTAATGAAGATCAAACTGTTCCTGGCCAAGATAGCGGATATTCACAAGTTCGTGACCCGCTTTTTCAAGAACGTCTTTATGCCGCCTTTCGAGATACGCGAGATCCTTCGCCAGTGTTTTCTGGTTGGTAATCGGTCGCTGTTTCTGATCGCCTTTACATCGTTTCTGGCGGGCATTGTATTCACGAAACAATCGCGTCCTTCACTGGCGTCTTTCGGCGCGGAGTCCTGGCTGCCATCCCTGGTATCGCAGGCAGTCGTACGCTCGCTTGGCCCGCTGATTACGGGTTTGATTTGCGCAGGTAAGCTGGGTTCAAATATCGGCGCCGAACTTGCAAGCATGAAAGTGACTGAACAAATAGATGCGATGGAAGTTTCAGGCACAAGACCATTTTCATACCTCGTCGTCAGCCGCATAGTGGCCACAACATTGATGCTGCCGCTGCTGGTGGTATTTGCCGACGTGATGGCATTGATGGGTTCATATGTTATGGTGAACAGCATTAACGGATCAAGCTTTCAGCTGTTCTACACCGAAGTTTCAGGCGTCATCACTTTATTGGATATTAATTCGTCGATGATCAAGTCCGCGTTCTTCGGCTTTGTCATAGGTTTGGTAAGCTGTTATTCCGGATATCATTCAGAAAATGGAACAACAGGTGTCGGCCGCTCAGCGAATACCGCAGTAGTTGTTTCCATGATCCTGATCTTTGTTGTCGATCTTCTGGGTCTGCAAATTATAAACCTGTTCCGGACATGAATACGCAGGATCAAAAGACATCGACTATGCGCTTTACTGCGCCTGGAGCGGTAGCAACGATAAGACATTTGTATAAAAGCTTCGGCGAACGCCAGGTCCTGCGCGACGCTAATCTCGATCTGTTTGAACGGGAGAATCTGGTCATACTGGGTAAATCAGGAACTGGTAAGTCAGTTCTCATTAAATGCATGGTTGGATTACTAAAGCCTGATTCAGGAACAATCAACGTATTGGGGTACGAAGTGCCTAAGCTCAATGCGCGTGAATTGAATGAGCTAAGATTGCAGGTGGGTTTTTCATTTCAGCTGAGTGCATTGTACGATTCAATGTCCGTTCGCGAGAACCTTGAGTTTCCACTCAAACGAAACCTGGGCATCTATAACCGTTCTGAATTGAAAGAACGTGTGATGAAGAGTCTTCAGGATGTTGGTCTCGAGTCTGCAGCTAACCTGCGACCTGCCGAACTTTCAGGAGGTATGAAAAAACGTATTGGTATTGCAAGAACGCTCATACTTAATCCGAAGATCATGCTGTATGATGAACCCACGGCTGGTCTTGATCCCGAGACGTCTGCCGAAATTAATGAGCTGATCATGTCTGTTCGCGATAAATATCATACAGCTTCTATCATCATCACACACGATATCACGTGCGCACATCACGTGTCGGACCGGGTGATTGGATTGTTCGAAGGAACGAACAAGGTAGAAGGCACATTCGAAGAGTTAAAACAAAATAATCCTAAGGAACTACAGGCGTTCTTCAACTATTAAAGGCAATCTCATGGAAACGGAAGACCTGAAACAAAATATTAAACTGGGCGCATTCGTCTTTACAGGTACACTGTTGTTTATTGTCGCCTTGTTCTACATCGGCAGGGAGAACACGATCTTCAATCGAACCTTTACCATCATGGCCGTCTTCAAAAATATTGAAGGGCTTAAAGAAGGAGATAAGGTTTGGCTATCCGGTGTAAAAATAGGGACAGTTAAACACGTTCAGATTGTATCAGAAGGACAGGTAGTCGTTTCCATGGCGCTTCGCGACAAGCAGAACGAATTCATCAAGAAGAATGCAACAGCCTTTATCGGATCAGACGGATTGGTTGGAAACAAAATCGTAGTGGTCAGGCCCGGCAACGCGGCGGCTATTGTACAGGACAATGATACGATCAACACCTTCTCACCAACGGATACTCAGGAACTGATCAACATCGCTAAGGATGTTGGTGCCAATACCCGAAGTCTCACAGATGACATCAAGGATATTACAGCGCGCATTCACAGCGGCGAAGGTCTCGTGGGTGAATTGCTGAATGAAGGACCACTGTCAAGAGAGCTTCGCGACGTCGTCCATTCGCTGAAGTCGGCCGGCGACAATACAAACCGCGCTACTGCCGACCTGACCCGTATGCTTGCTCAGATCAACTCGGGAAACGGACTCGCCACCAAAATAATTTCTGATACTACTTATGCTTATACCTTCGAACAGGCATTGAATAATGTTGCCGAAGCAGGAAGCAACACAAAGGAACTAACTGCCCAGTTGCGCGTGGCTGTTGCTAAGCTTAACGATAACAACAATGCGGTTAACGTGCTGCTTGCAGATACTGCATTTGCCAATCAATTGAAGGTTACACTTTCCAATGCTGAGTCAGCATCAGCAAAGCTCGATTCGAACATGCTTGCGCTGAAACACAATTTCTTGTTGCGAGGGTACTTCAAAAAGCAGGAAAAGAAAGCTGCAAAGGCTGCGAAACAAAATCAGTAGAGTTGCGTTTTGATCGCTCCAGGGGTTTCCTATCTTCGAAGCATCTGCTAGATGGATCTTGTTAAGATCCGGGACTCCTCGCCTGTCCCAAAGTTTTGTGATCTTTTATACCGACCTTATACCGACCTTATAGCGACCTTATACCGACCTTATACCGATCGATCGTGCATGTATCGTCGATATTTAGTCTATGCATCGTCCATGTACAGTGGAAGCACAGTCTGTATTTGGTTGATGGGAAGGTCGGCCGGATTGAATAAGCGTCGTAGCCATCGCAGCAGCATAAATTGAGCTCCGCGATATGTAAACAATAAGGATGAGGACAGGGAAATGATTCCTACTTAACCACCAAGCACGCGAACCTGATTGGTGCGTGTAGTGTCGGGATTATTCGCACGCATGATTTTCACCTTGCGCTTATACAACACTTCGAGGAACGTTTCAAATGGCGGCTTCGCCGTAGTATCGGCCCTGATAATTGAATCCCGCTTTTCTACCGTATGCCTGATCTGTTCCATCAGATCAGCGTTTAGTTCATAAAGATCACAATCCAGTTCCGCCGATAACTCCGATGGAAGAGGTTTGAACTTCGCATTGGCGATCTCCTTAAACTGTGGATCCTTGTTCACCTGTTTGAGGAAGAACGCTGCCATTGGAAGTGCTGTGCTCGATCCCTGACCTAGTTCCGTCAGCCTGAAGCGAATGCGTGGATCATCTGCGCCAACCCAGGTGCCGATAACAAGTTTTGGGGTCATGGCCATAAACCATCCGTCTGCATTTGCCTGAGTTGTTCCTGTCTTGCCCGCCACATCATTATAAACGCCATACTTCCAGCGCAACCTCGAAGCCGTACCTTCATGAACAACGCTCTGCATCATGCGCGTAACGAGCCTGGCCGTTTCAGGAGAGAAAGCGCGTTCACCGCCGCCGGGCTGTTTGAACTCGTTGAAGGTATTGCCTTCGAGATCCTGAATGCTGTTGATATAATACGCGGGCGAAGCAACTCCCTCATTGGCAATGCATGCATAAGCTCCAGTCATTTCAAAAAGCGAGATGGAAGACGATCCCAATGCGATGGAAGGAACATCCGGCAATTCACTGGTGATACCCATCTTCCGCGCAAGCTTAATCGTATTGTCCACACCCGCCTGATCGATAAGTTTCACGGCAACAGTATTTACCGAGTAGGCAAGCGCACCACGCATCGTATATTCAACCTGGTAATCGTTTTGCGTATTACGCGGTGTCCATTTCACTCCCTCCTTATCAATATAGGTTTGCTGTCCTGCAGAAATTAGTTCGCAGGGCTGGATGCCTTTCTCCAATGCACTGGCATATACGATCGGTTTGAACGTTGACCCTACTTGTCTCTTGGTGGTGATCTTCACGTGATCGTATTGGAAATAATCGTGATCAATTCCACCCACCCAGGCTTTTACGGCGCCAGTCCCTGGCTCAACAGCGAGGAAGCCGGCATTCAGAAATTGAAGTGTGTGTTCAATGGAGTCAATGGGACTTACGGTTGCTTCCTGTTCACCTTGCCAGGAAAACAATCTCATTGGAACAGGCTTCTTCATCACCTTCATGATCTCCTCTTCGCTCAGTCCCTGTGCCTTCATTCGCTTGTATCGCGCACTGCGCCGAATGGCTTCCTGAACTACAACTTCTTTTCCCTTCCAGGGTTTCTCCTTGCCCCAGTGATCAAAGAATTGCTTCTGCACGATGGCCATCTGTTCCGCAACTGCGTTCTCGGCGTACGTTTGAAGAGTGGAATTTATGGTGGTGTAGATCCGAAGCCCATCAGTGTACAGGTTGTAAGGGCTGCCATCTTTCTTCTTGTTGTTCTTGCACCAGACGAGAAGCTCGCTTTTGAGATACTCTCTGAAGTAAGGAGCAAGGCCCATATGGTGGGACACTTTGTTGATCTTCAAATCAATGGGCTTCACATAAAGTGAATCCGCCGACTTCTTCTCCAGCATTTTGTACTTCACCATCTGACTCAGCACCACGTTTCGACGATGAAACGCCCGCTCAGGATACACGCGCGGATTATAAGATGTCGTTGCCTTTAACATCCCGACCAGAACGGCAGATTGATCAATAGTAAGACCTGCCGCCGTAGTGGAGTAGAACCGCTGTGCCGCTGCCTGAATGCCGAACGTATTATCTGCAAAAGGTATCGTATTCAGATACATTGTGATCAGCTCCTTCTTGCTGTACAATTTTTCGAGTCGCCTCGCCGTGATCACTTCGCGCAGTTTATTGACCAGCATCGACAACACCCAGTAGCGCTTGCGTGGATAAAGGTTCTTCGACAATTGCTGGGTTATTGTGCTGCCACCGCCGGATGACTCATCCTGCTGAAGTATTGATTTGAATAGTACACGTCCCAGGCTTATGTAGTCTACGCCTTCGTGCTGATAAAAGCGAACATCTTCTGTGGCGATCAGCGCGTCAATCACCGATGGTGCAATGGACTCATACCTCACCTCAGTACGATCCTGGGTGTAGTACCTTCCGAGCAAAACGCTGTCGGCGCTGTATACCTCTGAGGCTACCTGATTTTGAATGCGAACAAGTTCCGTCTTGCCTGGACTATCGACGAGTACAACCGTGATCAGGATAAGAAAACAGAGGAAAGGAGGCCCGAGAAACAATGTAAGTTTTCGCGCCTTTGGGTGGGTGCGATAGTATTCCCTGACCCTGCTGATTACCCGATTGGCGTACTCCAGCGCAGGACGCAACCACTCATGCAGCTTGTGTACATAAGGGCCAAGCCATTGCCATATGCGCTTAAACATCTCATTCATAGCCAAAAACTCCGCAAGGCGGGGCCGAAGTTAGCAAGGCCCTGGGTACGTCGCAAGATATTTCGGCATACCAAAGGGCCACAATCCAGACCGTTCGCCGCCAAAAACCGAGCCACATCCCGTGTGGTTAGGCATCCCGCGAAAAAAGCGTTAACTTTATTGAACGTCTTTATATTTTTTCACCATTTCAGGATGCACAACTCAACTCATCATTGCGCTGTAGACCTCGCTAAGATTCGCCAAAAGAAGGTTAGAAAATTCATCGACCACTTCGGACTACACTCCACATCGGGTTTCACACGTATGCAGTCCGCAGGATGCAGTGCATCAGACGCAGGCCAGTATCATAAGCACCATAAGAAGTTTGTCATCAATCAGCGACCGGATCTGGTGTGGGATGCCTACATGAAAATTCATCCGCGTGATGCCTGGAAGGGGGAAATGGTCAGCTTTGGTGTGCAATATTGTACGCGAAAGAACAAGGTTCATTACATACATGATGAATGTGCCGGAATTGAAGAAGGACAAATCATCATCCTCAATCTGCGCTTGCTGTGGGGTGCATTGAACATTGCAGTTGCTCACCAGATCGCCGAAGTGAATCACAACGAAATGATCTTCAAGTTGTGCTACATGGTAGGAGGGGCATCAGCAGGTTCGCAATGGATTTCGCTGAAGGAAACGGAAGGCGGATGCACAGAAGTACATCACGATACACTGTATAAAAGCGGTTCTAACTTCCGCGATACAAAATTGTATCCCGCACTGCACACGAAAGCAATCTCAGAATTTCACGAAAGCGTAAAGCGCAAGGCCGAGAACTACGTCGGCGCCATCGCAGTCTGATAACAGGTGTTGCCCGTCGATCCTTTCGATCGACGAGCCTATGCTGCCTGGTTAAAATTTAGGTATTTTGATTCTCTAGCGGGTAGCTTCAGCTACACCAATAGCTTTGTCTGCGCGCGTCCGGGCCAGGTTCTTTTTGTATTCGAACCACTTCTCATCATTGATCTTCCGCATGATGTTGTCCGTTGTTCGCTGCACAGTGAGGTTCCACAATCCTCCCAGCTTAAGGGGCAGGCTATGGGCCATAGTTCTGATGGCAAGAGCAAATCCACCATCGAGATACTCCATGTGGTGCCAGTAACCGCTCGGCATGTACAACGTGTCGCCGTGCCCGATCGTCGCGCTCATTCCCTTCACATAACCCAGGCCGGGATATTCATCGTAGTCCGGGTTGTCAACATCTACCGTAGAGTGCACGTTGAATGGCAGGCGGTATAGCAATGTTGATTGATCAGGAGCAAACAACACCACGCGCTTACGTCCATGGAACTGCGTGAGAAAAACGTTGCTCATATCGATGTCCTGGTGCATACGCACAATCGACTTAGGAGGTCCAAAGAACATGAACGGGATCTTGATATACCCGCTGGCAATCTTCGGATAACCAAAATCCTTCAGCAGTTCGGGTTTGTGCTTAAATACCGGGAACAGGAAGAGTCGAAGATCTGTTGGCTCGCGCTCGATCAGGTTGAGATAATCGTCGAAGCGCATCACCGCATTTGGAATTTGCAACGTCTTGGAGATATCCTCCTTGCGATTGCCATACAGGCCAACCTCAATGTTGCCCATCGTTTGCTTGAAGAAATCCATGGTCCACTTGGTGTACGCAGGATACTGCTTCCAGAGGCCGCGCAGGATAACAGGCTTCTGAGGCTTATAATACTTGCGATAAAACTCTTCCCTTGTTATAGTTGTCCCGTCAACGACCGGTATCGGGGTAGATATGTCAAGCGCCATTCCGTAATGTTTTAGACTACAAAAATAACGTTGTCACCCTGATTTTAAAAATCTGCGTAAGCAGTTGAATTCGATCGTTTGAGGTCGTTTGCGATGGAAGGATTGTCACTTTTCAGACCTGCGTAGCCCTTGCAGTAGTTTAGTACCATGGAATAGCCACGGAGAACGTCCATTCCAACCGAGGGCATACCCGACCACGCGGAATGCACTACACCTACCGGGACACGCCGTAAAAGAAAATCGTGGAGATGCACACTTTCTGCCCTTACGTTTACCCCCTCAATCGGACCATTAAGTCCCCTGCCAAGAATCTCGGTTTTTACATTGCGGAAGAGCGAAGTCCCCTCATCAGTTTTCAGAAGCAGCCCTAGCGACGAGCCAGTGTCGATCATGATGTCGAACGGCTCTTCCCGTCCCAGCAGCGTTACCGTTGACTGAACAATGGGACGTGAATCCTCAATGCGTATAGGGATCAAGTTGTAATCGCCGGGAATCTCTGCCGTTTGTGCCGGACGAAAAGTTATCAGCTGCTGACTGGTGTGAAGCTCAATTTCAAATTTGATGAAGATGTCGTAACCAATAATACCGTCAACACCTACATATGATCCAAAGAGGTTGGGATTTGGAACGACAACCACGGGGATCTTCTCACCCAGCACTGCACCAATGGCTACTTTGTTTCCAAGAGAAATCCGCCCCGAAATAGAGTTGCCTGAGCCCAGTCCGGAAAACTCCACACGCCTGTCGGGATGCACTTTGAAATCTTTCAGAAAACGCTTTCCAAAAAGGACAACGTTGCGGCAACCTGTATCGAGGATGAGATTAACCTGGACACTGTCATTGATAGTGACTGGAAGAAGAATAAGATTGTTGGCACGCTTGAAGCGTAACGTGACTTCTTCAACTGAATCAGGCAGGAAGAAACCGGCCTTAGAGGAAGACAGCCCTGGTTCGAATGCAAAACTATTAATACACGCAAAAAGGAATAGGAGCGTGATGAGGGGCAGAATTTTAAAATGGCGCATTTGGGTGTGAAGCGTTAGCTGGAGAAAAGCTAGCGTTACTCCCTCTGCGCTAAAACACGCGTAAAGGCGGATTTTTGAATGCAGTCTAAAGCCTCATCTAACCGCGGGAATGCAGGGTTACATTAAGATGTGGTAGATGAAAGGGTAATTTTAATTAAAATGCATCACGCGAGTCGTGGTATTTTTCAGTTCCGAGGTATCCTGAATGAATCGAATAAAATAAAAATCGACCGATCTAAGACCGGTCGATGAGCGATATCGGACAAGTTGTGAACGCTATTTCCCCTTCGGAGAAGCCTTAAATGTCTCTGCCATCTTAACGGCTTCGTATGCGTTCACCAGCCCTCCCGTTGAGCTTAGTGTTGAGAACGGAACTTCTTCTGCGCTGCCAGGCTTTGTTACCTTCAGGCCGTCAAACTTTCTGGTTGACTGACGAAGTATGTCCTTAACCTGAGCTGCCGTCAGTTCCGGATAGTAGGAGAGTAACAGCGCCGCTACGCCAGCGGTAGCCGGGGAGGCAAAGCTGGTTCCTTGTAAGTCTTCGTATTGGTTGTTTGGAACGGTTGAATACATTTCAACACCTGGAGCAAAAAGATCTACTGACTTCTTACCATAGTTGCTAAACGTAGCTACGAAGTGTTCATCGGCACCAAATGAAGATGCACCGATCTCAAGCCATGTTTTTACTTCGGCTCCATTCTTTAAAACCTTCGATGGATAGTTTTCTTCTTTGTCGATATTGTCGCCGTCATTGCCCGCGGCATGTACCAGCAATACTCCTTTTGACTCAGCATATTTGACAGCCTTGTCCACAGCTTCCTTCTGCGGTGAGAAAGCCTTTCCAAAACTCATGTTGATCACCTGCGCTCCGTTGTCGACAGCATAGAGGATTGCATTGGCAATATCTTTATCTCTTTCGTCACCATTCGGTACAGCGCGCAACACCATGATGCGCACATTGTCTGCAATGCCTTTAATACCAATCTCATTGCTGCGATTGGCTCCGATAATTCCTGCGACGTGCGTTCCATGTCGTGCATCGGGTCCTTCCACGTCATTGTTGCCATAACCCTTTTCGTAAAGGTTGTTAGGATCATCGCCTACAATCTTGCGCGAATTGAATTCGAGGTTATATCCATATTCGACAGCCGTGCCATAATGATCAAGACCTTCCTGCAATTGCCCAAGATAGTTTTTCAACTCGTTCAGGAACTCTGACACGGCAATATCTCCATCAACGTTTTCCAGTACCTTGGTTAAGGTTTCTTTTGCAAAGCGAACAGTGTCATTAGTAGAATTAATTTCAGATAATGTTGACTTCATGACTGCCTTTCCACCCATGCTCTTGCTGATGATACTATCGCAAAAGTTTAGCGTAACATATGCGTTCTGATACAGATCGTGCTGCTGCTTGTATTGATCGTATTGATCTTTGTTCGATTTAAAATCTCTCTCGTACTTGGCCTTAACGCGCTGCCATAAAGCAAACTCTGCCTTGTTCTTCTTACTTACCTTCGATTCCTCAACATTTTCGTAGAGCTTCTTTAAGCGTGCGTACTCGCGCGTTACCTCATAGGTATCTTCATCTACGTTGCTGCCGTCTTTATTTCCGAGGAAGTTCCATCCATGTACATCGTCAATGTATCCATTCTTGTCGTCGTCGATGCCGTTGTTGGGAATCTCGTCTGTGTTCGTCCAGATGACGTCTTTCAAATCTTCATGTTCGATATCGATTCCAGAGTCGATGACTGCCACGAGCACCGTCTTGGATGGTTTTCCTTTGAGCAACGTCATGTAAGTTTTCTCGACGCTGATTCCCTGCAAATGGTCGGCCTCAGGGTCCTTCAAAAACCAATCTTTGGGGATATTCGCTGAATCTTCATTTGCGGTATCGCGTGCGATCAGATTTTTAACTTCCGATGCACTTGCAACGCTAAAACTGAAAACACTCAAAATCATCAGGAAAACACACCTCAGCTTGCGCACGCTCATAATTCGTTGGTTTTAAATGAAATAGGGCTACAATATAACAAGGCTTGTTGAATAATTGCCGCCATTTATGCGGTCGGCATGGGCCGATTTACGACAAAAGTCCTGCCGATCTTACGCTAGTGCCCAACTGTTGCAGCAGATAAAAAGCGTGAGGAGCAGATCAACCATCTTTGAATACTCAACCACTTCTACTTATGTATTTTGTTCTGGGGTCGATAGTGATCGTCTTTGCGGGTTTCTTCGGATACGTCGCAAAACAGGTCCTCGCGGGTGTGGAAAAACCTGAATCAACTGCTGCTGAGGAACCTCAATCTATGATGAGGCGTTCTGTAAGCTAAACTTGAAACGTCGACATATTTAGTGCTCCTACGCCACTATGCAGACTTGAAGTATGGCATAATGGCTTACTCAGCATCCATTTGGTGACGTTTTGTCTGTCTTAATTTCATGGTACAGACCTTGATCAAAGGTCATATGAAGGAGAATCAGAATATGAAACGAAGTCAATATTTAGACCTGCTTGCTTCCGTGGACATCATGAATGTGCTGAACGGTGGAAGAAGCGAACCGCAGGTAATTCTTAACCAGCACGATGATCATCGGGAAATCCGGGTAAAGATTCCGGGTATCGATGCGGAGCGCATTCAGGTTGAGGTCAACAATGATCATGTGTCGATCTTCTATATGATGGACATTGAATCTGTGGGCAAGACCATGCGATTACCGTATTCATTATACAACAAACAACAGCCTTACTTTATAGACTTACAGCGTGTGAACGCTGCAGGTTGAAGGACGTGAGCTGGTTGTAAAATTGCCATTCAACGAGTTGGCTAGTGGTTATCACAGGAGGGTAGAATCCTCCTAAACACTGCGGCCGGTTTGCGACCCGTATGGCGGCCGTTGTGCCGCTAATAAAAAAGCCACGCTTGAAACATGCTTAATCGGCAGGAACCAGGCGTGGCTTTTTTTGGGAGAAGGAAGAGTTGACTAAACTTTGATGTGGCCCCAGTTCTCTCCGGTCTTAATGCGGTGAATCTGCATGTCAGAAACCCGGAATTTTTTGGCTAGTGCCTTCAATGTTGGCTGCTTCTTACTCTTGAAGAGAGCAACTTTAATCGACTTCACTTTGTCGGCCGTTAGTTTGGGACCTTCGTCTGGGCTCATACGTACCAAGTGACATTCGGATCTTTAAGGGCGTGCTTTATCTGCTCATCGTGTTTTACCCACTTCAGATTGTTCGCCTTGTTATTCTCTTTCTTGTGATCGACATGAATAACAAAGTTAGCGTCAGATGCTCCAGGCTTGCAGAAGTACTCAGCAACAAGTCTGTGGATATAATAGTTTTGACGCGTCTCCTCTCTTCCGATGGTAATGCTGGGATAGCCTTGCGTCAGCCGAGGCTTTAAAACATAACCGTCGTCAAGTTTCGACTTGAAGCTGACGATGCGTCCTTTGTCGGACACGGCATACCGCTTGGTGGTTGTGCCTTTCTTTAATTTGAGTTCCTTCCAGGACTCGCCAGAAAGGAGCTTCAGCTTGGGTTCTTTTGTTGTTTTAGCCATAGGTTTACATTAATAAGGGTTCAGACAGTTTCGGAATAAGCTCTATAAATTGATCCTGTATCTGTTTCAAGGTATTCTTCCCCGACTTGTTAGTTATCGCCCTTCCATCCATTTCCGTAACAGGTGTGAGTTCGCCCATCGTCCCCGTTGCGAAGACCTCGTCCGCAGTATAAAATTCCGTTAATGATAGATTTCGTTCGTAGACAGGTAGTGATAGTTCTTCACAAATCTCGAGTACAAGCCTTCTCGTAATTCCATGAAGGCATGCGTCAGGATAGGGTGTAAATACTGTGCCGTCCTTGATCATAAAGATGTTGGTATCGTGAAGCTCGGCAACGAATCCTTGCCAGTCTAACATAACGGCCGCGTCGACACCCGCAACGTTGGCTTGTATCTTAGCGAGTATATTGTTTAACAAGTTATTATGATGGATCTTAGAATCCAAGAACTGCGGGTTGTTTCTCCGTTGCGATGAAGTGATAACGCGGATACCCCTACTGTTGTCATATACCACTGGCTTCCACTCTGCAAGTACAATCAAACACGATCCCTTCGTATTAAGACGTGGATCCATTCCCGACGTAATCTTTTCGCCACGGCTAAGCGTTAACCGGATGTGACTTTCATCATCCATCCCGTTGGCCTCAAGTGTTTCATTGATGGCTTTCTTGATTGACTCCTTACTTGGAATGTCCGCAAATGCCAGCGTGTGAGCCGACGCCTGAAGACGATCAAGGTGCCGATCAAGGCACATGATTCGTCTGCCTTTGTAAACACGCAGACCTTCCCACACAGCATCTCCTCCCTGTACCGAACTGTCGAAGACAGATACTTTCGCTTCGCCTCTGGGAAGAAGTTTTCCCCTACGTGAATCAGGATATTGTCGTTCTTGGTATTATACCGCTGTAACATTCTGGAGACAGTTCAACCCTTACACTAGGGTACGTTGATAAATAATATGCATAACTGCACAACTCATATTGTTAACCCGAACGGAAGCCTTGCGGGAATTGGGTAGCTGTTTTGCGGTGGCTCCTGGAGTGGTCTTATATAAAGTAAGTATTATTTTGGGAATGAATCAAGGACGTATTGCAAAAGGTGACAACGCTTCGTAATAGAATTGTGCCTGTTCATTCAGGTCGTGTAGGCCGGGGGGTAGCACCCTGTCGCTCGTCGCCTGCATCTCGAATCCCGTCGAGCGATGTACGTTAGCGTACCAGTGCGGTGCCCAAATTCCATCATAAGATTTTGGACCTGCTGGCCAGGTTAACATCTCCCTGAAGAAGGGGATTCCCATTCGCTCGCATGCCTGCTTCAGCACCGATTCAGGATCCTTAAGCAACAACCCGGTGTCTAATACCACGGGGTGCCTACCCTGCGACAGCAGTTTTGTAAATAATTCATGTTGATACACAATTCCTATGTCCCTCAACGTCGGCTTTTCAATGACGTTCGCGTAGCTGGCTATGATCTGTTTCGGATTTCGGATCAGGAATAAATTCGTAACGTGCTCCACGAAGGATTGGTCCATCACGGCCATATGGTGTGCCATGTTCTTCAGGAACAAGATTTCGTGAGGCATAGTCTCCAGCTGCATACGTACCGCATACTGCGACTGCGACTGACTATTCAGAACTTCCTCTCTGCCAGGGTGCACGATACCCGTCTCATTCAGATAATACGCATAGAAGGGTTCGTCCACAACAACGGTGTCAGGCCGTTGTGCGAAAGAGTACATCAGCGCGGTAGAGATATTCCGGGGGCCCGATATGGAATTAATAAGCATTGCGGAAGTTCGGTTTGGGTTCGATGGGTAGCCGACCAGCTTTCGAAGATATCCCGATCAGCAGCAATAAAAAAATCCCGGAGACGTTTTTGCGACATCGCCTCCACGCGAGTTACGCAGATGCCTCTGTAAATAACCCCCTCCGCAGACATCATTTTCATTAGTCACATACATCATTTTCGTTAGTTTTGTCGACATGACGTTACTGTATCCATCGTTTCTCTGGGCTCTTGCCGCACTGGCGGTACCTATCGTCATTCACCTCTTCAACTTTCGAAAGACTACCCGCATATACTTTTCCAACACCAGGTTTCTCCGCGATGTCAAGGAGGCAACCACTGCGAAGCGCCGACTGAAACATTATCTCATACTGGCATCCCGCCTGCTGTTCCTCTTGTTCCTGATCATGGCATTTTGTCAACCAATAATTCCCGCCAGAGAAGAACTTGGAAGCAATCGGAACATCGTGTTGTATCTCGACAACTCGCAAAGCATGTCTGCTCAGGTTGACGAGAAGACAAGAGGACTTGATGCCGCAACAAATTTTGCCCGCAACATTGTTGAAGTGTTTCCTCCCGATACGAGGTACAAACTGCTCACGAACGATTTTGCTCCGTTCTCCAATACGTTTAAGACAAAGCCAGAAGTATTGGACATGCTGACGGAGGTTCGACTGTCTCCTGTAAGCAGAACTTATCAGGAGGTGCGCGATCGCATTCGGCAGGACAGATGGGTAAAGAACACAGATGTTTTCTGGATTGCCGACCTGCAGAAGTCAACAACGGGGATGGTGTCTGGAGACAGTGCGATGAAAGTGCACCTTGTTCCAATTCAGTACAGTGAACATGGCAACGTCTTCATAGATTCTGCTTACCTCGAGAATCCATTCGCTGCAGGTGGAGGCAAAAATGTTCTGCACGTCGTAGTGCGCAATGACGGCTCGCGCGATATAGATCAGCTCAACCTCCGTCTGATGTTGAACAACATTCAGGAAGGCACCGCAAGTACGACAATACCACAGGGCGGCAAAACCGAGGTTACCTTCGATATTGCTACGTCTCTCGCTGGTCTCAATGAGGCGCGTATAACCTTCAATGATTTTCCCGTCACCTTCGACAACGAGTTTTTCCTCGCATTGAATTTCACAAATCGCATCAACGTCGTCGAGATCAATTCGACTAACACCAATAGCCCTGTACAGCGCGTATTCGGTAACGAACGAATCTTCTCTTTTCAAAGCCATACGGTCAATAATTTTAACTACAGCCTGCTTGATCAGGCTGACCTTGTAGTGGTAAACGGGCTCAACAGTCTTGATCCTGCTCTAGCCGGAGCGTTGCGAAGGTATCTCGGAAACTTCGGAACCGTAATGTTGATTCCAGGTTCAAGTCCGGATGCCGATAATTTAAAAACCACCCTACAGCTACCGGCCCTTAAAGCAATTCAGGACAAAGGACAGACAGAACTTGCCAGGCCTGATTTTTCAAATCCTTTTTTTGAAAATGTGTTTGAAGAAAAATCGGTTGCCATCGCCATGCCTCACGCGTCCAAAATTCTCGACTGGGGAAGTGATCGAACTGCGATCCTGCACTTTCGCAATGAGCAGCCGTTTATTTCCAGATTTAATCAGGCAGGTCAGTTGTACCTCATGAGCTGCGCTCTCGTCTCCAATCAAACCGACTTCTTCAACCACGCATTGTTCGTGCCTGTCATGTATCGCATCGCAGCAAGTGGACGCAAAAAGGAATTTAAACCATACTACACGCTGCGCGAAAGTAACATTAGCATTCATGTTGACAGCCTTCATGGTGAAGATCCGTTACGGTGGATCGGTGCAGAGGAGGTCGTCCCCGCACAACGCCAGGTGAACGAAGAAGTGATATTTGACATTCCCAAGTTCTCGGTCAGCAAGGGTTTCTATAAAGTCGTTAACAAGCGCGACACAGTAAATCTCATAGCATTTAACCTCGACAAATCTGAGTCACTCATGGATCAATACTCAGGTGAAGAATTTAAGCAGATGCTGGGTGGTGGTGATAATGTCACTATTTTCAAGGTCGGAAAGCAAGAGGCTTTTAGTAACGAAATAAAGGAGCGATATTTGGGCCGGCCGTTGTGGAAGTACGCACTCATGATCGCTATCTTCTTCATCGTGGCTGAAGTACTGCTCATTCGCTTCATGAAGTGAGCAAGTTATCGAGTGAGCAGGCAAGGTCCGGTGACCAAAAAACACCGGTCGCTTGTGAGGTTTACTGAACCCTGGTTAAATGAAAATACTTATCCAAGGTGCCGAAATCATCGATTCGGCGTCCTCGTTCCACAAGAAAATCAAAAACGTCCTCGTCAATAACGGCCGTATTGCTGAGATCGGTGACAAGGCCTTTACAGCCGATCGGATCATTAAGGCCGATGGCATGAAACTCACGATCGGCTGGTTCGATCTGGGCACCTTCGTTGGCGACCCTGGCCTCGAACAAAAAGAAGACCTGGACTCGGTCTCTCGTGCCGCCGCTGCCGGCGGGTTTACCGGCCTGGCTGTATTGCCCAATACATCACCCTGCGTACAAACTAAGAATGAGGTCGCCTACCTGATGCGTGGCAACGACACACATCTCGTTCAGATCTATCCGCTGGCTGCTGTCACACGCAACAACAAGGGTGAAGAACTTACCGAAATGCTCGACTTGAATGCAGCTGGTGCCGTAGGGTTTACAGATGGATTAAAACCGATCTGGCACACAGACATCCTGCTCAAGTCACTTCAATACCTTCAGAAGTTTAATGGCCTCCTGATCGATCATCCGGAAGATACCTGGCTTAACCTCTTCGGACAGATGCACGAGGGGCTGAACAGCACCATGTTAGGTCTAAAAGGAATGCCTCGTATTGCCGAGGACATTGCCGTTACCCGTAACCTGGAGCTGCTGAGCTATGCTGGCGGACGTCTGCATTTTTCGAAGTTGTCTTCAGCAAAGTCTGTAGACCTCATCCGAACTGCTAAGAAGAAGTTGCAGGTATCCTGTGACGTGGCCGCCTATCAGCCACTGCTGGACGACAGCGTTCTTTCGGGGTTTGACACGAACTACAAAGTAAACCCACCGTTACGTGAAAAGGCAGACAACGATGCACTGATCAAAGGACTTCGGGACGGTACGATCGACGTGATATGTTCAGGACATACCCCTCATGAAGACGAAAGCAAGAGTTTGGAATTTGATCATGCAGACTTTGGCATCATCAACCTTCAGACTTTTGGAGCGAACCTCGTCGGCCTCAGTAACAGCGTTGACTGGGATGTACTGCTACCGAAGGTAACGGCTAATCCCCGCAAGCTGCTGGGCCTGGAAGTGCCCGTTATCGAAGAAGATGTAAAGGCGAACCTTACGCTATTCGATCCTGCACGCACCTGGGTCTACGACGAAAGAACCAATCACTCTAAGTCAAGAAATTCACCCTGGCTCAACACCGAGGTCAAAGGGAAGGTTGTAGCCGTATTCAACAACGGCAGAAACCGCATCGAAGAATAGGGCACACGTTGCCCCACAAGCATATTGGAATGATGTTAAATAAGTTGATGCGCATTGCAGTTCGCTACGGCCTTATAGGCGGAGCGATTGCTTTTGTGCTGGTCGTGATCATGTTTTACCTGGGCCGCCATCCTCTGGTGGTATCGCCGTATCTGGACTTTCGCCTGTTACTGTTCGGGATCTTCGTGTTTTTTGCTTTAAAAGAATTCCGGGACTACGACCAGGATGGTGTGCTTTACTTTGCGCAGGCAATGCTGGGAGGTTTTGTCGTAATATTCATATTGACCGTACTTGCCTCTGTGATGATCTGGATCTTTGGTTCAATTGAACAGGACTTTGTTACCGAATATGTGGAACAGGTAACAGCCTACCTGAAGAGCTTTAGTCAGGCAGACATCGATAAGTTAGGAAAAGATACCTATGAACGTAATTTGGCGGCTCTTCCGGCTACTAATATCTCGACATTAGCCTTCACCTACTTCATTCATGGCCTGGTGCTTGGCTTTTTCGTGAATATAGTGCTCTCCGTGATCGTACGGAGACAGCCCAAAACCGCGTAAACCAAAAAACTCCCTCAATATGGAAGAAACAGAAGAAGTCTCAGGTGACAAAAGAATGGTGGGTATCAAATACGGTTTGATAGCCACGGTGTTCGGCATCGTATTCTTTCTAGGTCAGGTCTTCGCAGGTCAGAATCCCTACACGATGAAGGGGGGCTGGGTCGTTTCCGTCCTTTCTACCGCACTATTTCTTTTCCTGGCTCACAAAGAATACAAAAACGATAATAATGGTTTTATGTCATATGGGGACGGGCTTTTGGTCGCCGTATGGTACACAATCGTTTCCGTGGTTGTCGGAATGTTGTTCAGCTACATCTATGTGCACTTCATCGATACCAATATCATGAAGGAGTTTTGGGAGAAGAATTACGAAGAAATGCAGCAGCGAGGGCAAAGCGACGACGCGATCGAGAAGACGCAGTCAATGATAAAAAGTGTTTTTTGGGGATTTGCCATTTTCTTTGCCGTACTTATTTCTATGGGAGTCGCGCTGATCGTGACTATCTTTACCCAAAAGAAACCGCCCGAGCAGCGATTTTAAAGAATGATCAGACCAGATATATCCGTTGTTATACCTGCCAAAGACGAAGAGGAGTCAATCCCTGAGCTGACCCAATGGATAGTGCGCGTCATGCAGGAAAACAACTTCTCGTACGAAGTTATCTACATCGACGACGGTAGCACGGATAGTACCTGGGAGCAGATCGGTCTTCAAAACGAGCAAAACCCCAACGTTAAGGGCATACGCTTCAATAGGAATTTTGGAAAGTCTGCAGCGCTGCAAACGGGCTTCAGGATTTCCAATGGACGTGTGGTGATCACCATGGATGCCGACATGCAGGACAGCCCGGACGAAATTCCGGAGCTGTACCGGATGATCGCACAGGAGAAATACCATCTGGTCTCTGGCTGGAAGAAGAAACGCCACGATCCGATTTCCAAAACAATTCCGTCGCGATTTTTCAACTATGTGACACGGGCGCTGTCAGGCATCAAGTTGCACGACTTCAACTGCGGACTTAAGGCTTATCAGTCGGCAGTCGTTAAGAATATCACGGTTTATGGCGAGATGCACCGCTATATTCCTGTGATCGCCAAGTGGGCTGGCTTTGGACGGATCACCGAAAAGGTAGTTCAGCACCGCGAGCGGAAGTATGGCACTACAAAGTTCGGCCTGGAGCGATTTATCAATGGTTTCCTCGACCTGATCTCTGTTACATTCGTAAGCCGCTTCCGTCAGAAGCCGATGCACTTTTTCGGAAGTGCCGGTACAGTATCATTCTTTGTCGGATTTGTTCTTACAGTCAAATTATTCTGGGACAAACTGGATGCGTTGTACTTTACGCGGATCCCTATCAAGAGAGACATTACGAATCAGCCAATTTTCTACCTGGCACTCGTCGCAGTTGTTATAGGCGTTCAGCTTTTTGTAACGGGCTTTCTTGCTGAAATGATTGCCATGCAGTCATTTTCAAAACGTGAATACCTGGTGATTGAGAAGATCGGCATCGACGACAAACCAGTTGGCGTCAATGTCGATGCGTGAATGACCGGTAGGACAACATGAGCCAGCCACGTTACTCGATCATCGTTCCCGTATTCAACCGGCCGGATGAAATTGATGAACTGCTGGCAAGTCTGGTAACTCAAACGTATCGGAATTTTGAAGTAGTCGTGATCGAAGATGGATCAACCATCCGGTGCGAAAGCATCATTGATCGTTACCGCGATCAATTGCTCATCCAATATTTCTTTAAACCCAATTCTGGTCCCGGACCCAGTCGCAACTTTGGTTTCGAACAGGCACGCGGCAGTTATTTCGTTGTATTTGATTCGGATTGCATTTTGCCTTCGGGCTATTTCGAGGCAGTGGAAGATTCATTGAAAGCCAATGAATGGGATGCCTGGGGTGGTCCCGATCGCGCTCATGAAAAGTTTACGCCGATACAGCAGGCAATGGCCTACACGATGTCGTCGTTCCTTACAACGGGAGGGATACGCGGCAAGGCAGTCCACATAGGCGCCTTTCAGCCACGGAGCTTCAACATGGGAATGTCCCGGCGTGTGTTCGAACAGACGGGAGGTTTTCGCTTTTCATACTTTGCAGAAGATATCGAACTCAGCATCAGAATGCGTCAACTTGGTCTAAAGGTTGGCCTTATCACCGAAGCGTTCGTGTATCACAAGCGCAGAGCAACATTTTCCCAATTTTTCCGTCAGGTAAGTAATTTCGGTAGAGGCCGCGTCCAGGTAGGTGCTGTTCGGATTCTATCGTGTTTCCCTATTAACCTTAGCAATACGT
>JASGJX010000008.1:0-175403 GCA_049840655.1 Chryseolinea sp. | reverse complement strand
TGTACGCGTCAGTTACGTATTGCTAAGGTTAATAGGGAAACACGATAGAATCCGAACAGCACCTGTAATATCTCGGTATTAGTCAGTAAATCTTTTTTGGACAGATAGCGAATTCGTCTTGCCGGACATGCAGTAGAAACATCGCAGGTTGCAGCGATCTGTCACTGCCATCCGCAGGTAGTTAAGTTTACGTCCGTGATTGTCGAAGAGTGTCGCCACGTTGCTCCGGATGAGACTTCAAAGATACTGATTATTATGTGTACGCACAGAAGCCGTTTGAGGGTTACAGGTGGCCATCTGTCGCGACAGCGCGCAATAATGCTTATTTCTGAAACGATTCAGGCACGACCAGTTCGGATTCTGGTTGATTTGCAGGTCCCGGATGCTGTTATTTCCCGGACGACGAAATCAATCGACCATTATGATTAATCGATACAAGGTACTTGCCTTCGGAATCACGCGACAACTTCTCGGTGGAAAAGAGGCGATCATCGAAGTTGACGGCAACACTGTTCGGTGACCTGCGGCAGGCTCTTTCAACCCGATTTCCGGAGTTGAATGACCTTCATTCATTATATATTGCCGTTAATAGCGGCTACTTTCGGAGGAGGATCAGATTC
Source organism: Chryseolinea sp. (assembly GCA_049840655.1). GTDB lineage: Bacteria > Bacteroidota > Bacteroidia > Cytophagales > Cyclobacteriaceae > Chryseolinea. Next base: position 174,783 of record JASGJX010000008.1, on the reverse strand, counting down.
TGGAGCCCAATGACGAAATTGCGTTGATTCCTCCTGTAAGTGGAGGATAGGATTTCTTTTTTGCATGTTCAATTAATTACCTACCTTCATTGCTGGTCACATTTTGTTTCACGCAACCCTCTAAGCCATGATTAAAATAACAGAGAAGCACATTGATGTTCAGAAGGTGATTGATACAGCTTCGAGCTTAAATGCCGGAGCTGTAAATGTTTTTATCGGGACCGTACGCACTATTGCGCATGGTAAAAATGTCAAGTATGGCTCGAATACGAAGCATACGAGACTATGGCGGTATCTGAGATACGAAAGATAATAGATGAGGCTGCATCCCGATGGCCATTGCTTGGGTTGGCCGTCAGTCATCGTACTTGGAACATTGTGGCCGGGTGAAACAGCGGTTGTGGTGGCCGTTTCAACTCCTCATCGAAAAGATTCTTTCGAAGCGTGTCAGTTTATCATTGATAGTTTGAAGGAACACATTCCAATCTGGAAGAAGGAGGATTTTGAAAGAGATGAAGAGTGGTATCTGCAAGCCAGCTATGGCCAGTGAAAGCTTAGTGTTTCCAATCCGCATTCTGCGTTGTCATTGAATGTAGAATCTTATGCATTCAAAAAAAGCCATTGAATCAATGGCTTTTTTTATTTCATGGACACGTTACGCAATAATCTTGATCCGAATCACTATATGAAAATTTACCTAAATCTTCAAGACTAATGATTTAAAATCAGTTGAATGTAACCTGGAAGGTTGAACGTAACCTGAAATAAGAAAGGCCACCTCGAAAAGGCGGCCTTTCTTATTTTGGTCGCATATAAATTTTTAAGCGATGACAATTACGACAGCCAGTATCACGATCACGGCCATTGCAAAGCCAGTCAACGTGGCAATGATCAAATCGCTGATGGATCGGATTGATCTGAATTCTGTTGGATGTTTTCATAAGTCAACTATAGTTTTAAAAGCCATGCGCAAGATGCACATAAAAGTTTCTACTTCCGTCGTTCTATATGTCGAAATTTCGAAAAAACTTTGTGTTTGTATGTATCTTTTTGGGATTTCCGCATTTAGGAATAAGTCCAACGGTTGTAAAAAATACGCCTCGTGTTAAAGGAAGACATTCAACAGCATATGAAGATTTGACGGACGAAGATCCATTATTGAGAAGTCTCAGCTTGACCCAACTTATTTCAGACCTCTTATATGAAAAATATTTCAAACGAATTTTTCTGTTCGTGCACCGACGTATTGGAGATAAAGAGACGACTGCGGACATGACATCGCAAATTTTTCTAAAGGCGCTCATCAACATAAAAAAATATGAGACAGGGGGTTACCTTTTTCTGCGTGGCTCTTCAGAATCGCTTTAAACGAATGCACTAACTTTTTCAGGAAGACAAAAAGAGAGAGGCTCGTGTCCATCGATAACGCAACAGTCAATATGCTTTTCGAGGATTTAACAACCGAGCACGGCATTGACGACCTCCACCGGAAACTTCCTCAGATGCTCCGTAAACTATCATCCGAAGAAATTCAGATCATCGAGCTCCGGTATTTTGAACAACGTCCGTTTCGCGAGGTAGGCGATATACTGGGAATAACAGAAACGTATGCAAAAGTGAGAGTTTACCGTACACTCGACAAGATGAAGAGGCTCTTTATGAAGCCTGAATAAGCAATACGTTGTCGAGTTAGAACGTGGTGGCATGACGCTTCTAATAAGGATACAACACAAACGACAATATCAAAGAATCTCATGAAGATTAAGATCAACTCCATGGATACCGAATCGACACCCTCTGACGACGAGATCCGCAGCTTTATGAACTTCGACGCTGTGGTTGAAGCCGCGCGAAAAAAATCCATCAGACAAAATGCAAAGAAACTTTGGGTCGTTGCACCCGTAGCTTTGGCATTGTTTTCGGTATGGTATGTGTTGGTGAATCAAGACCAGGACACGGTGCAGAATCAAACAGTTGCTGATAAAAACCATGGTACCCATCCGTCTGCACAGACTGACAATGACGAGGCCGGTAATGCAATTGATCCTCTTAAACAAACGGACAGCCTCGTTACTGACGTATCCAAAAATATTAAGCGGGGCCAGACAGCGAAGGGTAAGAATCAGCCGCCGGTCAACTCGCAAAGAGCGAGGCCAGCAGAAAGCAAAGGCAGCGAGGTTGAAAGGCATTCGGCTGGTCCCTGGACTTTGCCCGGCGACAAAAAAGGTGATGTATACGTGCAGGCGGAACCACGGGATGGATATACGCAACTGTATGAGTACTTTGGTAGAAATCTTACCTATCCAAAGGAGGCTATCAGAGATTCCATTGAGGGTGTTGAAACAGTTTCGTTTACCATCGACGAGGCGGGACATCCGCAGAATATTGGTATCACGCAATCTTTGGGTAAGGCATTTGACCATGAAGCTATGCGGCTGATTAAGGAAATGCCCCCGTGGAAGCCTGCAACATTAAATGATCGTCCGGTAGCCAGCCAGTTATCTCTTCCACTCACGTTTGAAATAAAACGGATTAAGAAGCATTAGTATATGAGCTCACGCATCCTTGGCATTCTTTTATTTCTGACGGCACAAACTGCTTTTGCACAGCAGTTTCGCCAGACCTATAGAATTAACTTGCCTGACTCCATTCTGGAAGCGCATCCAAAGCGCGTCGACGTTAACAACGATGGTCTCCTCGACGTCCTTCTGATCACGAAGGCTTCATCGGGAAAGAGTTATTTACAAGTGATAAAGGGTGATACGACCATTACACCATTTCTGCACTGGCAGTACACTCGTACCATCGGTCCCTATAAGGCTTGCGCGCTGACAGACTACAATCACGACAATAGACTAGATATTGTACTTTCGCAATAACGGGTGGCGTTGCTGTTTACCTTAACCAGGGAAATTTTACATTCACAGAAACCCCGCTGTCGTTACCTGCTTTTTCAGAGTTGTTATTGACAGATCTGGACGACGACGCTACATCGGAGTTGATATTAAGCGACAAGCAGGCCGCTGACCAAAAGCTGAAAGTATTTAAACAATCGACTTTGTTTGGCTGGACCCTTGCTCACGATTCAACGTTAATTTCTGCTGCGTCACTGGCATTGACTGATCAGAACTACGATGGCAGGCAAGACCTGTTTATTTCCGGCACAGTGGGCAACGATTCGATAGTCACAACAGTGCTGCTAAACGACGGAAGAATGAGACTTACACCTTCCGCCAGAAGTGAGTTTGCAGGAAAAGCTTCGTCGGGTGATTTTAATGGTGATGGTGTGTTCGATTTCCTCCTCATGGGAACAGACAAGCAAGGCGTCGCCGGCTCCCGGATTTATCAGAGCACATCGAAAACGCATCAATTGGTCAACGTGCCAATAGCATTAACGCAGGCAACACCGTTCGTTGCTGATTTGAATTCCGATGGCATCGTGGATTTTAATTATCAGGGATCGAATGTGAGCGAGATGTTGAATGTTATTCAATATGCCTCTAATAATTTTGACACCATTCCGTCCAACGGCTATCTGTCGCATGCATTTGGTGATGAAGATCGCGATGGGGATCTGGACTTACTGGTACTAACTGGCGGCAATCAAATTGTAGTTGAGGCCTATGAGAATCTGGCAGCTGTAAACAAAGCGCCTACGGCTCCCAGGAACGCTATCGTGGCGCGCGTGTTTGATCGCTTGTTTTATTATTGGGACACATCAGGAGATGACCGTACACCTCAGCCATCAATAACTTACGACCTGTACATCGACGGATCTTCCACATTTGCCGCGGAGTTTGACCTCCTCAATGAAAAGAGACTTAGCGTGAGCCATGGCAACAATGGCACGCAGAATTTTAAACTCTTGCGGGGCAACAATGCACGACAGTTCGCAGTTCAGGCCGTTGACAATGCCTTCAATTCGAGCATTACCTGTATTGGTTCAGGCTCCGCTTGTGCATCGATGACTGCGATAGATATCGTTTTATGTGAAGGCGAAAAACAAACACTGCAGGCTCCCCGAGAATCCTTGTGGTTTTCCTTTACGAAGGGCTTTCTTGGTAAACATGTCTCAATAGAACTATCAGCCGCTAACGATACTGTTTTCTATTACGATGCCGGAGCGAAAGGTTGTGATGCACTGAAAGTCCTAAGGCTGCGCGTTGGTAACAATGCATTACGCCAAGTAGTTGAGAAGTACGCGTGTGCGAATCAAACTCTCAAGCTTAGTGTCGAGGCTGGTTGGAGCAGTGTATCGTGGAAGAGTTTCAAACGCGGGAATCTGGGATCGGGAAATTCTATCGACATTGTGGTATCAGAAACAGACACGGTTACTGCCACCATGGTAAGTTCAACAGGTTGTACGAAGAGAGATAAAATTATAGTGAAGCTCAGTACTCCGCTTGTAACTGTTACACCTGATCAGGTTAGGATTCCGATTGGATCAGATATTAAGCTGATTGCTTCAGGTGCAAATCGTTATGAGTGGCGTCCAGGTACCGGATTGTCGTCCATAAGTACACCTGATCCGGTGGCGGCGCCTGTGGTTACAACAACCTATTTGGTTTCGGGATATGATTCTCTGGGATGTATCGGCACAGCAGAAGCAACGGTATTTGTTGAGAGTGGAGGCTATGTTCCGAATTTATTTACACCGAATGACGATGGCAAGAACGATGAAATCAAAATCTATGGCCTTACGGACGTGCGGGACTTTCAGTTCACGATACACAATCGGGAAGGAGCAGAGGTATATAGGACTACTAATCTGAGCGATGTTATGCAAAAGGGGTGGGATGGCACCAGAAAAGGTGCAAAACAACCCGCCGGTGTTTATTTCTGGAAGGTGAAAGGTAAACTTGGCTCTGGCGAAAGGTTACTGTTAAATGGCAAAGACTCAGGTTCAATTGTGCTTGTCAGGTAGTTGTACCGTTGTGCGTTACGTGTCAACCTGGTTGCTTGTTGTCGCTTCGTCACAAGCCATGGCGCAGTACTTTCAATTCAGTCAATATAACTTTACGCCACAAAGAATTAACCCTGCGCTGGTAGCAAGTTCTAATTACGCTCAGCTCGCGTTTGTTTATCGTAATCAGGGCACAGATGGTGGATTCCGTCTTAGCAGCAATTCACTCAACGCTATGTATCCAATAATTTCCCGCCAGGGTAATCGTTGGTCAGGCGTAGGAATATCACTGCTTGATGACAGGTCAGGGCAAGCAGGTATATTCAGCACGCAGGAGGCGGGCGTTTCCTATGCGGTCAATATCAAAGTCGCATCGCGCCAATCACTGGCGCTTGGGGCCAAGTTTTTGTATCAGGGACGTCGCATCAATCTTGATGGACTTTACACAGGCTCGCAGTACATCCCGGACCGAGGCTTCGATGAATCGATATCACCTGGTGAAAATTTTGGAGAAGTGAAAAGCGACTATTTCACTTTTAGTATGGGATTGCATTGGCAAATGGAAGACGAAGATGAAACCGTTGCGGCCTATTGGGACATCTCATTTTTTGACCTTAACCGACCGGAAGAAGCTTTCATCATAGCGTGGCCCTTAAATCCTACACTGGTAGCCGGAGGCGGAATGCGCGTATACAGAGGACGGCAGTTAAGTATCTTTCCTCAAATACTGTATACCCGATGTGCTTCAAATAATGTCGTAAATGCAGGAGCGATCTTTCGTTGCGATCTGGCTGTGCCAAATCAGAATGTATCCTATCTGGACTTAAGGTCAGGCTTTGTGTTTGGTCGCTCAGCAATATTGGGATTACAGTATAACAACGATCGTGTTGGCTTAGGCGTTAGTTACGATTTTCCATTCTTTTACCAAAACGTAGCGAACACAGGCGCAATAGAAGTTGGCATTGTGCTTAAGAAGGAAATCGTCAGGAAGAAGCGCGGAAAGGGAACTCAGGCGCAAAAACCAAAGAAATTATCTGCAAGTGTAGGAGTAAAAAAACCGACGGTATCATCAAAGAGTACCCCATTGACTAAAAAGGATTCGGTGCAGGCAGCGACGATGAGCGAACGATTAAAGCAGAAGCAGGACTCGGTTGCTGCTCAGGGAACAGCAGGAATAATTAGTCATGATCCCTTAATCCTTGAAAAGGCGACACTTCGATTTAACTTCGAATTCAACAGCGCTGACCCGGCTGCTGATGCGCGGGATTATCTGGATCAATTGGCGATGGCATTAAAAGACAATCATGAACTCAGGTTGATGCTCGTCGGTCATACGGACAATGTTGGGTCCGATAAATTCAACATCAAGTTATCTCTGGCGCGGGCGCAGGCATTCAAGGATTATCTCGTTAGGGCAGGTATTGGACCGGAGAGGATTAGTGTTGAAGGAAAAGGTATGAGAGAGCCATTGAATGACAACGCGACATCAGAGAAGCAGGCATTGAATCGAAGAGTAGAGATGACTATTCTTTATGACCGTTGAAGAGATTACGTCTTATTCAGAGTCGTGAAATTCTTTACCACAGTGAGGGCATCGTATAACTTTCTTCTTTCTGTCATTGTGCAGGAGTTCGAAAAATCCTGAGGAGAGTACACCAGCCGGCAACGCCAGCAAAGCGACACCAGCCATCGCAAATATGCCACCCAGAAACTTGCCAAGAGAGGTAATCGGTACGATGTCGCCGTACCCAACCGTTGTGAGTGTAGCTATTCCCCACCACATAGCAGTTGGGATGCTGCTGAACTTATCAGGTTGAGCGTCATGTTCTACATAGTACATTGCAAAAGAAATGATGACGAGTATAAAGAGAATGAACAGAAAACTTAGGACCAGTTGCTCTTTACGCTCGATGATTACGCGCTTGAAGATGTCGAGGGCCTGGAGGTAACGAGCGATTTTGAACATCCGGAACAGTGCCATCAGTCGGAAAATCCTTAGCACGCGCAGGTCGACCGGTAAAAACGCGAGGTAGAACGGAAGAATGGAAAGAAGGTCTATAATAGCCAATGGTGTTGCAGCAAACTTAAGCCTGCCTTTTATCGGATGACGATACTTGTGCTTCTCTACGATAGAATAGATTCGGGCAATGTATTCAACCGTAAAAAATATGAGGGAGAAATTCTCGAAGCGTCTGAAGTGGGTACCATATTCGTGATCGATATCACCTACCGAGTCTATGGTGATTATTACGATGTTTAGAATGATAATGATAACAAGAAAGAATTCGAATATCTGTTCTGCCAGTCCGCCGCGTTCTGACGGATCGAGCGTGATAAAAAGGCGCCTTCGAAAGGTCATTGGGTGTCGCGTTTGAAATCTGTTTTACCTCCCGTTTTTTCCATGAGCCGGATCTCCTGGATGAGTATATCGTGAGACAATGCTTTACACATGTCGTAGACCGTGAGTGCCGCGATTGTCGCGGCCGTCAAAGCTTCCATTTCAACGCCTGTTTTTGCTTCCACTGCCGCCTCCGAATCAATAATAATACGATCGCCTTCAACATGTATTCGCACCTGACAATTGTCAAGGCCAACAGGATGACAAAATGGGATAAGCGCGGATGTTTGTTTTGCACCCATCACGCCGGCAATGATGGCCGTTTGAAACACGGGCCCCTTTCGCGTTATTAATTCATTGTTTTGAATCTGATCGATGATCTCCTTCCCGGGCAGTATGACAGCCCTGGCGCGAGCGACACGATGGGAGATTTTTTTTGCCGATACATCGACCATGGCTGGATTACCCGCTTTGTCGACGTGTGAAAATGTCTTTTTACTCATGTACCTTGTAAGCCGAACAAATGTAAGATATAAGATATTTCGATGGTCACAGTAACGGAAGCTTCGTCAATTGTGTTATCCCATACGCCACTTTTGTCAGCAGAGGAAATACCAGTAGTTGAGGCCATGGGAAGATCACTTGCCGAAATCATATCAGCAGATCGCGACTTACCGCCCATTAACAGGGCAACAATGGATGGCATAGCTATCTCCTTTGATGTCTGGTCCCGGGGAATCAAGAGCTATTTGATTGAAGGCACTCAGGCAGCAGGACAGGGAGGACGAAGTTTGACCAACCCTGAACATTGTTTGGAGATTATGACGGGGGCTGCCTTGCCTGTTGGTGCAGACACAATCATTCCGTACGAGCACGTCCATATCGAGGGCAATAGTGCGACCATCGAGGCAACTCAGATTTCCCGTGGGCAGAATATTCACCGTCGTGGAAGTGATGCGATGGAGGGAGTGGCGCTGCTCCAACCCGGTACGCTGATCTCGGCAGCAGAAGTGGCTTTGCTTTGCGCAGTTGGAAAGACAACCGTCAGGGTATTCAGGTTTCCAACGACGGCAATCGTATCGACAGGCGACGAACTGATTGACATAAACGAGCTGCCGGCGCCTCATCAGGTGAGGAGATCAAATAGCTATGCAATTCTGGCTGCGATGAAATCTATCGGATGGACTGGCAAAACCTTTCATCTACCCGACATCAGGGAAATTGTTGCATCCCAGCTGGATGATATCTTGAAGAAACACGATACCGTGATCATTTCCGGTGGAGTGTCGAAGGGAAAATTTGATTTCGTTCCAGATGCGCTGGAAAGAAATGGAATCATAAAGAAGTTTCACCGCGTTAACCAACGACCTGGAAAACCTTTCTGGTTCGGTACTTCGAAAGATGGCAGTAAAACAGTGTTTGCATTGCCGGGAAATCCAGTGTCTACTTACTTGTGCTTTTATCGCTATGCGCTTCCCTGGATACTTAAGAGTCAGCATATATCTTGTGAGCCAGAATATGCGGTGCTTGCCTCTGATTTCGAAGCTCCATCTGGTATGACCTATTTCCTGCAGGTTGCTGTGAAAAATGAACGCGGGGTTCTTGTAGCGTATCCGGACGCCGGTGGAGGTTCAGGTGATTTTGCCAACCTTAAAGATGTCACGGGCTTTCTTGAACTTGCGGGGCCACAATCACTGGCGCGGAAAGGAGAGGTATTTCCATACTACCCGTTTCGATAGAAGAGCGATGAGAATTCTTATTGCCCCGGACAAATTCAAAGGGTCGATGTCGGCGACCGAAGCAGGTGAAGCAATTCGCGAAGGATTGCTGACTGCGAATTCTAATGTCGAATGTATCGTTGTTCCATTGGCGGATGGTGGCGAAGGTACTACGGAGGTGTTGACAAAAGCGGCCCATGGGTCATTTCAAGCTGCGCGCGTAAGAGATCCTTTTGGAAAAGAAATAATTGCTCAGTATGGTTTATCAATCGACAATCGTACTGCTTTTATGGAGATGGCGTCGGCGTCGGGCCTGCATCTTGTGCCAGGATCTCAACGAAATCCTCTTTATACAAGTACCATTGGAACGGGAGATTTAATAAGGCATGCATTGAACTGTGGCGTACGCGACATCTGCATCGGAATCGGAGGAACTGCGACAAACGACGCCGGCATGGGAGCGATGATAGCCCTTGGAGTGGAGTACCGGGATAGAAACGGATCTATACTCGAAGGGCACGGCGACTCGCTACAGCATATTGATACCATAGACGTGTCGAAGCTGCATCCAGGCATACGCGAGGCGACGTTCACTATTTTCTGCGACGTGGACAATCCGTTGTATGGTCAGCGCGGAGCTGCATATGTATTTGCGCCTCAGAAAGGGGCCGCGCCGGAGGCCGTTGAAATTCTTGATCGCGGGTTAAGAAACTATGAGGCTGTGCTGCAACGTTATGGCTATGCTAATACTAATTTTCCAGGTGCCGGTGCGGGCGGAGGGTTACCAGTCTCTTTGTGCGTATTCGCCAACGCTAAGATAAAGTCGGGTATAAGTTTCATTATGGATTTTGTGCACCTGGAACGTCAGGTGTTGTCCTCCGATGTTGTCATCACCGGGGAGGGTAAACTCGATGATCAGACCTTGTCTGGCAAAGTTGTAAAGGGTGTTGCATCAATGGCAGCCCAGCACGGCAAACCGCTTGTTGTAGTTGCCGGAGCCTCTGCTTTGGATCGCGCTGATCTGTCCAGGTTGTCAGTGGCCCATCTGATCACCCTGGTGGATAGTGACACGACAGCGGAAACGGCAATTGCGAATGCGGAAGCGATCATCAGAAAGCGTGTCCAGGACAATTATTTGAAGATAACCACCAATGGCCAGGGCACCGGTTTGACAGGCCGCCAATAGTGCTTAAATTTGCCCTCCCGTGCACTGGAAGTGTCGAAAACAGTATCAATAACGGGTTTTTAAATTCACATAAGGATCATGTTTGATAATTTAAGTCATAAGCTGGATAAAGCCTTTCAGAGCCTGAAGGGTCAGGGTAGGATCACCGAAATTAACGTTGCTGCAACCGTCAAGGAGATTAGAAAGGCCTTGATCGATGCCGACGTTAATTATAAGGTAGCGAAGGAGGTAACGGATGAGATCCGGCAAAAAGCTCTCGGTGAGGATGTGCTTACGGCTATTTCACCAGGCCAATTGCTGGTAAAGATTACTAATGATGAGCTTACCCAACTCATGGGTGGCAAAAGTGAGGATATTAAGATCGAAGGTAATCCTTCTATCATCCTCATTGCCGGACTTCAGGGTTCAGGTAAGACAACGTTCTCGGGTAAGCTCGCAAATTATCTCAAAAAGCAGGGTCGTCATGTTCTTCTTACAGCCTGCGACATCTACCGCCCGGCCGCTATTGACCAGCTTAAAGTGCTTGGCGAGCAGGTTGGTGTGGAGGTCTATGCAGAGCCTGAAAATAAGGATGCTGTGAAGATTGCCAGCAACGCACTGGAGTATGCGCGTAAGAATAATCATCGTATAGTTATCGTCGATACAGCAGGCCGTCTTGCTGTTGACGAAGAAATGATGAATGAGATCGCCCGACTGAAGAAGGCGCTCAATCCATCGGAGACATTGTTCGTCGTTGATTCAATGACCGGTCAGGACGCCGTGAATACAGCGAAGGCCTTTAATGACCGCTTGAACTTCGATGGTGTTGTTCTTACGAAACTTGATGGCGATACACGAGGCGGTGCTGCTCTTTCAATCAGAAGGGTAGTCGATAAGCCAATTAAGTTCATGAGCCTGGGCGAGAAAATGGACGCCCTCGATCGCTTCTATCCCGATCGTATGGCCAGCCGGATATTGGGTATGGGTGACGTTGTGTCGCTGGTAGAGAAAGCTCAGGAAGTTTTTGATGCTGAGGAAGCAGCGAGACTCAATAAGAAGATCCGAAAAAACCAGTTCGACTTTAACGATTTCCTGTCACAGCTTGAGCAGGTTAAAAAGATGGGTAACATGAAGGATCTGCTCAGCATGATCCCTGGTGTTGGTAAAGCAATGAAAGGTGTCGACATCGATGATAACAGCTTTAAGCCTATTGAGGCGATCATTCGTTCGATGACAAACCATGAAAGAGAAAATCCGGAGGTCATCAACGGAAGCAGGAAAAACAGGATCGCAGCAGGAAGCGGCACCACTGTATCACAGGTCAATCAGCTCCTCAAACAGTTTGGGGATATGCGTAAGTTGATGAAGACGATGAATAAGATGGGTGGTGGAAAACGAGCTATGTCTGCCCTGAATCCTTTTGGAAAATAGTCCGGCTTACTGAAAGGTAAAATTGCTGCCGGTCTTTGTAATGGGACCGAGATAGAGGAGACGTCCCAGTGACGCGGAGCTTACCCGGCCTGATGCGCTCCTTCTAACCTGAGTTGAGTTGAATTGCAATGAGAGCGCCGCAGTGTTGTCACCAGACAGGTAATCAATGATCACGTAGTATTTTTGATCGGGCAGCGTACTGTCGATCGTAACCGATTCAAAGCCTGTGGAGTTGGTACTGGCCTTTCCATCGACTGCCTGGAATTCTGTAACCGTCCCATCTGCATCGGCAGTGATACTTGTTGCCAGGTACATGTCGAAGTTCGAGTTATTGATGCGCACACCGTCGCCAAGATTCCACGCCAGGTCTATCTGCAGGTCATTGTCACTTGACTGATCATTGTCGATAATTTGAAATACAAAACTGCTCTGTCTGAAATTTTCGGCAATGCTCGCATCAGATATAGATGTTATTTCAAAGTAGATGACTTCATCATCTTGTTCAATCTGGCTATCATCGATGATGTCGAACGTAATAGTAGCGACGGACTCACCGGCAGGTACGGCTATAGTGAGTGCTTCGGAATAATAGCTAGTTGCAGTTGTTAAATGATAATCTCCATCCAGTGCGGCATTTCCGCCTACCCGGTACGTTATGGTAGTAGATGCTGTAGCAGTTGCACCCAAATTAATTATGATAGTCTGGCTACCGCTATCTTCGGTAGCACTTGAATTATTAGTTGTGAATCCACCGTACTCAGTCTCTTCCTGACAAGCAAATGCGATCAGGCAAAGGGTACATATAGTAATGGGTGTTGTGAGACAAGACTGCATGTCGGATTTTCGCTTGCAATGGCTTAAAATTGGTTATACCGTTGATTCTATGATGGAAATTGATACCACCGCCACGTAACTGTAGATGAAGTCGGCGATTCGTCTTATCAGAAAATTCCGTAAACGAAACGACTGCGAGTCAGTGACTTAAGAATACGATCAGGTTATTGCACAATCTGCATTAAACATTTCCCGAAAAAATAATGAACATCTCTAAAACCAAATCGACTTGGCCACCGTTGTTATATGTAGTTTACAGGTTGTTATATATAGGTTAAAAATGCCCCGACTACTCGGGGCATTTTTACATTTTTAAGGGATTACCTAACTTTTCAACTTACTAACATCAAATAATCTACACCATGAAAAGACTCACATTTTTGCTGTTCGCTGTTGCGATGGCCATTACGACTTTTGGGCAAGAGAACAAACCGCTCAGCCCAAAAGCAACAGTTGAAGGAAAGATCGGCGCTGCAAAAGTTACCATCGTATATTCTCAACCCTCAGCCAGAGGAAGGAAGATGCTGGGAGAGAAGGAGGCATTCGGCAAGGTATGGCGTACAGGTGCCAATGAAGCAACTACGATAGAGTTCGACAAGCCTGTGAAGCTCGAAGGAAAAGACGTTCCTGCCGGTAAGTATGCACTTTTCACTATTCCCAATGAAAAGGAGTGGACTATCATTTTGAACAAGGAGCCCAATCAAATGGGAGCTTTTAATTATCAGGAGTCGAAGGACCTTTTGCGGGTAAATGTTCCGGCTTCGAAGACAGCGGCATTTGTAGAAACATTCAATATTGCCGTTGGGAAAGACAATATTCAACTGAAGTGGGAAAACACTGCGGTTGCCTTCAAGGTTAAAGGCTAATTTGATCACAAAAAAATAATTAAGCCACGCTGCTAGCGTGGCTTTTTATTTTAACCAAATTGCTATCGCTGCGACCGCAGCATAAGGGATCAAAGCTGGCAGAATATGCGTATCCTGGGTCGTTCAGACAGAGTAGATCTACCGCAGTTAGGCGTAATAGACATTCACGCCAAAGTTGATACGGGGGCTTATACTTCAAGCCTGCACTGTCAGTCTGCAGAAGTCGTGGATGGTGTCCTTGAATTTGTGCTGCTCGATGAAGAGCACCCGGAATTTACTGGTGTCCGTTTCCGGTTCGCGGACTTTGAGGTAAGAGATATCCGCAACTCATTTGGTGAGGTCGAGCGACGATTTGTGATCGTTACCACAATGAAGATGTTTGACGAAGAGATTGACACAGAATTTTCGTTATGCAATCGGGGATCTCTGAAGTTTCCCGTCCTTATAGGCAGAAAGATTCTCAGGAATCGCTTTCTGATTGATGTTGATCAGAAGAATCTATCATTTAAGCAAAAGAGGAAGCGGAGTCTGGCTCAGAAGAAATAGCCGCCGCAGTTCAACCTCTTACAATCATTTACACATACAATCCTACTCTTTTTATGAACATCGCTATTCTTTCCCGGAACGCTAAGCTGTACTCCACACAACGCCTCAAGCAGGCTGGCGAGGCACGCGGCCACAAGGTTGAGATCATTGATCATATGAAGTGCGTGCTTTTCATAGAGAAAAAAAATCCAGTGGTCTTGTATCAAGGTCGGCGACTGGATTACTTCGATGCCATCATTCCGCGCATAGGAGCGTCAGTGACATTTTATGGCGCCGCGGTGGTTCGACAGTTCGAGATGATGAAAGTATTTACGGCTGTAGAATCTCAGGCATTGATTCGGTCGAGGGACAAACTGAGAAGCCTTCAAATTCTATCACGTGCTGGTCTTGGCTTGCCGAAAACGATCTTCATGGATTATTCCCGTGAGACCGAAGGAATCGTAGAGGCTGTTGGCGGGGCGCCTGTAGTCATCAAGTTGCTTGAAGGTACGCAAGGACTCGGAGTAGTGCTCGCAGAGAACAAGAAGGCAGCAAAGTCTGTAATTGAGGCGTTTCATGGTCTGCATGCCCGTATCATCGTTCAGGAGTTTATCAAAGAAGCAAAAGGTGCTGACATAAGAGCTTTTGTGGTCAATGGAGAAGTTGTTGGTGCTATGAGACGTCAGGCACGTGAGGGGGAATTTCGTTCGAACCTGCACCGCGGCGGTACCGCTACCGTTGTGAAACTGAGCAAAGCGGAAAAGCATGCGGCTATTACAGCAGCGAAGAAAGTCGGCCTTGAAGTTGCCGGCGTGGATATGATTCCGTCAAACCGCGGTCCACTTATTTTAGAAGTGAACTCGTCGCCGGGGCTTGAAGGAATAGAGGGAGCTACTCAGGTTGATATCGCGGGTAAGATTTTTAAGTATCTTGAGGTCAAAGCGGGGAAGAAAAAGATCCAGAAGGATAAGGTTAACGCGTAACCAAAAGAAACTGATTTGCAAAAATTCGTAATTGCCGGGCAGGAAATATTGCCGGGCGAGTTTCGTGAAATAGATATCAACATAGCGCGGTTGCCGTCGCACACGGTCATCGATACGCCGATATATGTTTCGCGGGGGATGGAAGATGGTCCGGTACTGGCGCTAACGGCGGGAATGCACGGTGATGAGATCAACGGCATGGAGATCGTTCGCCGAATGCTGGACACGGGTCTTAGCAAGCCGAAAAGGGGCATCACCATCTGTATGCCCATCGTTAATGTGTACGGATTTCTCAACTTCTCCCGCGACGTTCCCGACGGCAAAGATATTAATCGCTCATTTCCGGGGAACAAAAATGGATCGCTGGCCAGCAGAGTTGCCTATCACCTGATGCGCGAAGTAATACCATACGTCGATTACGGCGTCGACTTCCACACCGGTGGCGCTATGCGCACCAATTATCCTCAGGTACGTGCTGTACTGAAAGACGGCGTCAACACCGAACTCGCGAACGCATTTGCAGCGCCATTTACAATTGACTCACCCTACCGGCCGAATTCACTCCGGAAGGAGTCAGCCAGAAAAGGAAAGAATATCATTGTCTATGAAGGTGGCGAATCCCTGCGTTTTGATCAACATGCAATTGAAGAAGGGATTTCCGGGACCTTACGCCTTATGAAGTACCTGAAGATGATCGACTGGGCACCTGAACCCAACGAAGAGAATCGTGTCGTTTGGAGCACATCATGGATTCGTGCGCGCAATGCAGGCCTGTTCCAGTCAACTGTGAGATGCGGGCAACTTGTAAATGCCGGCGAGTGGGTGGGTACGATCACCGATCCATTTGGTGAATTCAAGGAACAGGTAGTAGCACCTGAAAAAGGCTACGTGATCGGATTGAACAACATACCTGTAATAAACGCTGGCGATGCGCTGATGCACATCGGGATGGATAACCTATGCAGGCTCGATACGCCTATTTCAACTTGATCAAATAGCTGCGAGGCCAGTTCTTGCCTGTAATAAGCAATGCATTTGAATTCTTATCGTACGCGATTCCGTTCAGCTCGTTCGTGTTGGGGAACATGCGTTTAATCTCGTCAACCTGAACAGAAAGGTCGAGGCGACCAACAACTTTTCCAGTACCCGGTTCAATCTTTACAATGGTCGGTGTCTCATAGACGTTAGCAAAGATGTAGCCGTTTACATATTCCAGCTCGTTTAGATTCTTGAGAGGAACGTTGCCATTCTTAACAGAAATGGTGCGCGCTACTTTGAGCGTAGCTGTATCCAGAAAATAGATTTTGTCGGTGCCGGCACTCATGATCAAATTTTTGCCGTCGTGGGTTAAACCCCATCCTTCGTTGTCGTATGTGAACTCGCCAATCTGTTTGTAGGTGCGTACATCATAGACAAAACCAATTTTGCTTTGCCACGTGAGATAATAAAGCTTGTTGTTCAACACGGTCATCCCTTCACCAAAGTATCGGCTGTCGAGGATAATCTTCTTATTGTGTGTGCCTGTAGCAGGGTCCACTTCGGCCACCCATGATTTGCCATTCTGCCCTGTGCTCTCGAGCACTAACTTATTGTGAATAGTTAGCCCTTCAGTGAACGCGTCTGGTTCATGAGGCAGCGTGCTAATCACGGAAAATGAAATATTAAGGGGGTCGACGGTTGTCGTTTCGGTGGTCTTTTTTTCGCCACAGCCCAGTACGATCAGCATGAGCAAAACTGCGGGCAGTAGACTGTTATTCATTCAGTTTGAATTTTTACGAAGCCGCAAAGTAGTTATTAATCCGGCAATGTTTGCGAACAAGCGCAAATTCCCGGCCAGAGAAAATGTTTGGTATTAATGACGTGGAGGACACATCAAATGTGTAGGAACTACAGTGCTGCTTTCAATCTTTTTGGAGTACTGTCAATGAGATCCTGAATCTCTTTGTCGCCACGGAGATTGTCCATCTGCCGAACCACCCAGGGAAAGCGTTTGGTAATGTAAGTGGAAGGTGGATTGACTTTATACTTTTTGGGGTTGGGCAGGCAAGCTGCGATTTTAGCAGCTTCAGATGCTGTTAATTTCTTTGCTGACTTGTGAAAGTAGAACCTCGAAGCGGATTCAATGCCATAAATACCTCTACCCATTTCAGCGACGTTCAGGTACACCTCGAGAATGCGCTTCTTGCCCCATATCGCCTCTATCATAAACGTAAAATATGCCTCCAGGCCCTTCCGTAACCACGATCGACCTTGCCAAAGGAATACATTCTTTGCCACCTGCTGACTTATTGTTGATGCGCCTCTGAGCTTCTTTCGGTTTTTTGCATTAGCATTCATCGCCTTTTGAATGCTTTTCACATCAAACCCATTATGATCCGGAAACAGCTGATCTTCCGCTGCCATCACAGCGAGGGGAGCCTGCTCCGAAATTTCTTCCATACTTACATAATCCCGATGGAGTCCGTCGCCAGAGACCCAGCTTACAAGTTGGGTAATAGTTATCGGTGGATTCACCCATTTGAGAATGATCAGGTAAATAAAATGGGCGGCTAACAGGAAGAACAGGACCTTCTTTAGTGTTTGCCACAGCCGCGAAAAATATTGGGAGACTGCCATAGCGCACAACAAAGTTAGCTAAAAGGGATCGCTTTACAGGTGCCCGACTGTTCAAAGAAAATAATTGTAATTGTTACACTTATTGTCATTATATTGACCTCCTCAATCGTTTGCTAGTGCTTTGAGCGTTGAAATAACCGACGCAACTGGAGCTTTCTACCTAACGGTCGGCCCCGGTTAGCAGGTATACACTTCTAATTTCCCCATGAGTAAAGACGCATTTGTAGTTGGTGTTGACTATGGGACTGATTCCGTCCGTGCAATTATTGTCGACGCCGGTTCAGGCGCTGAGATTTCATCAGCCGTATTTAACTATCCCCGATGGCGCGATAAACTTTACTGCAGAGCGGAGGTTAATCAATTTCGCCAGCACCCACAGGATTATATCGACGGCCTCGAAGCGGTTTTAAAAGCTTCGCTTTCTTCCGCCGGGCCAAAAGTGCAGAGTGCAATTAAGGGCATTTCAATTGACACCACCGGATCTACTCCTGTGACTGTTGATAAGCAGGGCGTTCCCCTCGCCCTTCATCCGGAATTTGCCGAGAATCCAAATGCGATGTTTGTTCTTTGGAAGGATCACACGGCTGTAAAGGAAGCAGCTGAAATCAATTCTCATGCACGAAAGTTTAAGATTGACTATCTGCAATATGTTGGAGGCATTTATTCGTCTGAATGGTTCTGGGCAAAATTGCTTCATACGCTTCGCGTCGACGAGCAAGTTCGCGATGCCTGTTATTCCTGGGTAGAGCATTGTGATTGGATACCCTTCCTGCTAACGGGAGGTTCGGACATTTCTCAGATGAAACGCGGGGTTTGCTCTGCAGGGCATAAGGCACTATGGGCTCGGCCCTTTGGTGGCCTTCCACCTGAAGATTTTTTTTCAAGTCTTGATCCTTTGCTCACTGGAGTGCGTGCACGCTTGTTTGAGGAAACGTATACGGCATCGACTTCAGCCGGCACGTTAAGCCCATATTGGGCGGAACGTCTGGGGCTTTCCAAAGCAGTCACCGTAGGTGTCGGTGCATTCGATGCACATATGGGAGCCGTTGGAGGGCAGATTGAAAGGGGTTATCTCAGCAAGGTCATGGGAACTTCGACTTGCGATATGATGATAGCCTCCTACGACGATATAGGATCGAAGCTTGTACGAGGTATATGCGGACAGGTTGACGGTTCGGTCATTCCGGGCATGATAGGATTGGAAGCGGGTCAGTCAGCCTTTGGTGACACATATGCCTGGTTCAGAGATCTACTCGCATGGCCAATAGACAACCTGCTCTCGACTTCCAGATGGCTTCCTGCCGAAGCCGCTGAGAAACTGAGATCTGAAGTGAGAGGCGGATTGATTCGCGCGCTTTCTGATGCAGCAATAGCCATACCGTTGACTGACGATGACCCCGTTTCTTTGGATTGGCTAAATGGCCGGCGCACCCCTGACGCAAATCAGGAACTTTCGGCTGCCATTACCGGCCTTACACTTGGAACCAGTGCGCCACAACTATTCAAGTCCTGGGTTGAAGCTACTTGTTATGGAGCAAGGGCAATCGTCGACCGCTTTAATGGGGAAGGAGTTCAGGTTCGTGGACTAATTGGCATGGGTGGAGTTGCCCGCAAGTCGCCCTATATCATGCAGACGATGGCCAATGTGATGGATATGCCGATCAAGATCCATCGCTCGGAACAGAGCTGCGCGTTTGGAGCAGCAATGTTTGCAGCAACTGCTGCGGGATTGTATCCCAAAGTTGAGGATGCCATGTCAGCGATGGGTCAGGGGTTTGACATGACCTTTCTCCCTCAGTTAAATGCAGCAGGTATTTACGGCAGGCGCTATGAGAAATACAAAAAGTTGGCTTCGATGATCGAAGGTAAACCCAAAGAAGAAGTTAAAGTTAATACTCCCGGTGTATGAGTCGCTTTGAAGCTCTTCGTGAATCTGCTTACCGCGCGAACATGCAACTGCCTGAACTAGGCCTGGTAATTTTTACTTTCGGTAACGTTAGCGCAGCAGACAGGAAAGAAGGAGTATTTGCAATAAAACCAAGTGGAGTTCCATATCGCGACCTCACACCTGCAAAGATGGTTATTGTTGATTTCGATGGCGTGATTGTCGATGGCAATCTCAGACCATCATCGGATACACTTACCCATGCGGTATTGTACAAGCATTGGCCGGAGATAGGTGCGATTGTTCACACACATTCCAAGTTTGCAACTGCCTGGGCACAGGCTCAGCGTGACATACCCCTGTATGGAACCACACACGCAGATCACAATACGGTTGACATACCCTGTGCACCACCGATGCACGACGACATGATCGCTGGCAACTATGAGCATGAAACCGGATTTCAGATTCTCAATTGTTTCAAAGAACGAGGACTTGATTATCGCGAAGTAGAGATGATTCTCGTCGGGAATCATGCTCCATTTACCTGGGGAAAGTCGGCAGATAAAGCAGTTTATAACAGTGCAGTACTGGAAGCTGTTGCCGAAATGGCTTACGTAACAGAGCAGCTCAATCCACAGGCACCGCGCTTAAAGGACGCGCTTATTAAAAAGCATTTTGAACGCAAGCATGGGCCTCATTCGTACTACGGCCAATGATGCAATTGTTTTCTGCAAACCGGCTACGATATGCTGTTAACATTCTGTGATAGATTAAAGAAATACTGTGGCAATAAGTTGTCGTTGGCGATTGCTGTTATAAGCATTTGGATGTTGATAACCGCGTTGCCGGCCCGATCACAACAAGTTGACTATTCAATTCAGGCAGTACCATTTACGCAGGTAAAATTCAATGACAAGTTCTGGCTGCCGCGCATACGCACCAATCACACGGTCACCATTCCTGCGTCATTTGAGCGCTGTGAGGCAACTGGTCGTGTGAAAAATTTTGAGATGGCTGCAGCCCGTAGCGGTTCATTTTGTACAGTATACCCATTTGATGATACTGACATTTACAAAACGATTGAGGGCGCATCCTTCTCGCTGAGTTTATATCCCGACAAAGCGATGGAGTTGTATATCGACACACTGATACAAAAGATTGCTGCAGCTCAGGAACCTGATGGCTATCTGTACACGGCACGGACGATAGATCCATTGAAGTCACACAAGTGGGCCGGCAAAGAAAGATGGGAGAAGGAGCGTGAGCTGAGTCATGAACTTTACAATTCGGGACATCTGTACGAAGCTGCCGTGGCTCACTATATGGCTACAGGAAAGCGAAATCTTTTGGATATAGCGATCAAGAACGCTGACCTTGTTTGCTCGGTCTTTGGACCTGGTAGACGACACGTTGCGCCTGGTCATGAGGTTGTTGAAATGGGACTTGTCAAAATGTATCGTATTACCGGCAACAGGACATATCTGGAGACAGCAAAGGACTTCATCGAAGAACGTGGCCGGTATGCTGGATATGATTCAACGAGTAAAGATCCGTGGAAAAATGGCGCCTATTGGCAGGACCATATTCCCGTGACGAAACAAAGAGAGGCAGTGGGCCACGCAGTGCGTGCGGGCTATCTCTATTCGGCAATGGCCGATATAGCAGCATTGACAAATGACAAGCAGATGCTACTTGCGGTTGATAGCATCTGGCAAAATGTTGTTCAGAAAAAAATCTATTTACAGGGTGGAATTGGTGCTGTAGGCGACGGCGAACGGTTTGGACAAAACTATCAACTGCCCAATCGCACGGCATACAATGAAACATGCGCAGCGATAGCGAATATATATTGGAATCATAGAATGTTTTTGCTTCATGGTGATGCGAAATACATCGATGTCCTGGAGAAAACACTTTACAATGGAATGATTTCCGGAGTTGGCATGGATGGGAATTCTTTTTTCTATACCAACGCTATGGAGATCACTCGTGCTTTCAATCACAGCGATATGGAGGGTGTTCGCTCCGGTTGGTTCACATGCTCTTGTTGTCCGACTAATGTTACCAGGATGATTCCATCTATACCTGGTTATGCTTATGCAACTCGCAAGGGTGAAGTCTTTATCAATCTGTTCGTGTCTGGAAGTGCCTCTATGAAAGTTGACGGGCAGCCTTTAGAGATTGTTCAGCAAAACGATTACCCATGGAACGGCGGGCTGAAATTTGCAGTGAACCCGGCTCGTTCTGGTAAGTTTTCATTAAAGGTAAGAATACCAGGTTGGTCCCGCGACGAAGCCATTCCTTCAGACTTGTATTCGTTTACCAATAACTCGGAGCAAAAAATAGGAATCACCATCAATGGTACTCCAGTTAATTTCACAATGTCCAATGGATACGCTGTTCTCGACCGCGACTGGCGCAAGGGCGACAACGTTGAAGTTACTCTGCCGATGGAAATTCGGAGGGTTGTGGCCAACAAAAAATTGGTTGACGATCGTCAAAAGGTGGCGCTTCAGCGCGGACCAATAATCTATTGTGCTGAGTGGAAGGATAACAATGGCAAAGTTAGCGACATGCTTGTTCCCAACGATGTAACCTTCACTACTGAGTTTCATCCAGACCTTTTGCACGGGATACAAACTATAAGCGGAAAAGTACCAGCGATAGAAGTTCAGGAGCCGACGAAGGTGTCAACGGTCTCAAAATCATTTACAGCAATCCCTTATTATGCCTGGGCTCATCGTGGTGCCGGTGAAATGATGGTGTGGTTTCCCACCAAGGTCAAGGACCTCACGATAATTCCTGAGGAATAAGTGGACGGAATACTTAAAAACAAATAACCCATATAGTCATAGCCTCATATCACATGAGTAACACAGTAAAAGATTTGCGAAAGCTGGAAGTGTGGTTTGTAACAGGAAGCCAGCACCTTTATGGAGAGGAGACATTGAAGCAGGTAGCCACTCATGCGCAGGAAATTGCCTCGCATCTTAATCAGGACAAAGCAATACCGGTGTCTGTCGTGTATAAGCCGATAGTGAAATCACCGGAGGAAATTGTGAACGTGTGCCGTGAGGCTAATCAGGCAAATAATTGTGTCGGAATTATAGCCTGGATGCATACTTTCTCTCCTGCTAAGATGTGGATTGGCGGACTTAAGATTTTAACGAGACCACTCCTTCATCTCCACACCCAATATAATCGTGATATACCATGGTCAACAATTGACATGGATTTCATGAACCTTAATCAAAGCGCACACGGCGATCGTGAGTTTGGTCATATTCTGACACGGATGCGAGTGCCGCGCAAAGTTGTCGTTGGATTCTGGCAAAGTGCAGATGTGAAGTTGCGTGTAGCCACATGGTTGAGAGCTGCGGCTGGCTGGCATGATTGGCAGGGGGCACGTTATGCGAGATTTGGTGACAATATGCGTCAGGTCTCCGTTACCGATGGTGATAAGGTAGCCGCTGAAATGCAACTGGGGTATTCGGTCAATGGCTATGGCATTGGTGATCTTGTAGCAGTCATCAATCAAGTCGACGATAGCGCAGTTTCAACCCTGATTCAGGAATACGATGATTCTTACATCCTGGTACCTGCGCTCAGGAAAGGAGGAGCCCATCATGCGTCACTACGTGAGGCAGCGAAGATTGAGATAGGGATGTCGCAGTTTTTGATTGGCGGCGGATTCGCTGGCTTCACGGATACGTTTGAAGATCTACACGGGCTTTCACAACTTCCCGGTTTACCATCACAACGATTGATGGCGCGGGGTCTTGGATTTGGAGCAGAGGGAGATTGGAAAACCGCAGCGCTTGTTCGTGCCATGAAGGTGATGGCGTCGGGACTCCCCGGAGGCAATTCATTCATGGAAGATTATACCTATCATTTCGACCCCGGGAATTCGCTGGTGTTGGGTGCCCATATGCTTGAAATATGTCCATCAATCGCCAACGGTAAGCCTAGTTGCGAAATTCACCCCCTCGGCATAGGCGGAAAGTCCGACCCGGTTCGACTCGTTTTCAATGCCGGCGCCGGATCTGCTCTCAACGCATCATTAGTAGACTTAGGTAATCGCTTTCGTCTTATAGTGAATGAGGTGACTGCGGTGGATCCTCCACATCCTTTGCCCAAACTTCCTGTAGCCCGCGCATTGTGGAAACCGATGCCAGACATGAGTACAGGTTGTGCGGCATGGATCTACGCGGGCGGCGCACACCATACTTGTTACAGCCAGAATTTGTCGTCCGAATGCCTTCAGGATTTTGCTGAGATGGCTGGGATTGAGTGTGTTCTGATTGACCAGAGAACCGACCTGTACTCGTTCAGGAACGCATTGCGGCTTGGCGACGTCGTGTTCAGATGAACTCCTGCCTGGATGTGTACTTCTGTTTTGATCTATTAAATTGGTAGTATTATAGTTCGCCGAATTAATCAGCCCCCACATGCACATCTCCAGCTACCATCATGACGACAGCATACTTATCGCCGTTGATTGTATAATTTTTGGTTTTGACGGTCGTCAGTTGCAGGCACTTTTTATACGTCGCGGTTTCGAACCTGAGATGGGGAAGTGGTCTTTAATGGGCGGGTTCGTCAATGCTTCTGAAAGCGTAGACCATGCAGCCTCGCGGGTACTAAGTGAACTTACGGGACTATCGGATATTTACATGGAGCAATTGCATTGCTTCGGAGACGTAAACCGGGACGCCGCGGGGCGTGTTGTGTCTATTGCATACTTCGCGCTTATCAAAATTGCAGACTACAGTGAACAAATGCAGCGCGAGCACGAGGCTCGATGGTTTCCCTTGCACGCCATACCGCCATTGATATTTGACCACACAGAGATGGTAAAAAAAGCGAAAGCTCGTTTGCAGGAAAAGGTTGCCAATCATCCCATAGGCTTTGAGTTACTCGCTGAGAGATTCACGCTTCCACAACTGCAAAACTTATACGAGGCTATTTATGAAGGTCCTATCGATAAGCGCAATTTTACCCGGAAGGTCCTGGCACTGGGTATTCTGAACAAGTTGGACGAAAAAGAAAAAGAATCATCCAGGAAGGGTGCCTTTTATTACGTTTTTGATAGGGACAAATACAACAAGCTCGCTCACGAAGGCATGAAGTTCATTTGATAGCCGCCCTGTGGCCAATCCATCAGTTGATATTTTCAAATAAGATTGTTCCTCCAGGAACGAACAATTGACTGGTGTACTGTATTTTCACAGCGCGAATCAATTTACAAGAGATCATGAAACGCTATTGTTTTGCCCTTGATTTGAAAGATGAGCAATCATCGATCGAAGAATATGAGCGGTTACACGCGCACATCGCGCCTGAGATCCACGACAGCATTACACGAACGGGAATCACTCGGATGGATATTTACAGAGCGGGCAACCGGATGTTTATGATCATGGACACGGTGGATCTGTTCTCATTGGATGATAAAGCCAGAAGTGATGCCGAGGATCCCAAAGTAGGCGCATGGGAAGAGCAAACCTGGCAATATCAGCAAGCGCTGCCATTTGCCAAGCCCGGTGAGAAATGGGTACTGATGAAAAAAATATTTGAACTTTGATACGTGCCGATGCCCCGAATTGACGCACATCAACATTTTTGGAAATTCGATCCGGTAAGAGATGCCTGGATTGACAATTCAATGAAGCGTATTCAACGTGACTTTTATCCACAGGATCTTAAGCCACTACTCGACGCACAGGGATTTGATGGTTGTGTCCTGGTTCAGACGGATCAGTCTGACGCAGAAACCGAATTTCTCCTTTCTTTGAGTTGGCAATACGAATTTATCAGAGGAATTGTTGGCTGGATCGACCTGCAAGCCGATGATATCTCTGATCGTCTTGCAGCCAGTGCACATAACAAG
Source organism: Chryseolinea sp. (assembly GCA_049840655.1). Taxonomy (GTDB): domain Bacteria; phylum Bacteroidota; class Bacteroidia; order Cytophagales; family Cyclobacteriaceae; genus Chryseolinea. The sequence goes on along the minus strand of JASGJX010000008.1, from coordinate 149,626 downwards.
TCTTTAAAAGGGTTCCGGCATATTCTCCAGGGCGAAAAGCAGCGCGATTTTATGCTTCGACCATCGTTCATGCGCGGGATACGTGAGCTGCAACGCTATGGGTATACGTACGATATACTTGTATATCCTGACCAGCTACGTTTCGTGAAGGAATTTGTGGCTGCATTCCCCGACCAGCCATTTGTTGTCGATCATTTGGCCAAGCCCTATATCAAAAATAGGGATATTGATGCATGGCGTACTGACATGCGCGAAATTGCAGCCTATCCAAACGTCTGCTGCAAGGTATCGGGAATGGTTACTGAGGCTGATTGGGAAATGTGGACCGAACGTGAATTTACTCCGTATATCGACGCGGTCGTCGAGGCATTCGGTGTCCAGCGGCTGATGTTTGGAAGTGATTGGCCTGTATGTCTGATCGCAGCTGAGTATGAACAGGTGGTGAACATTGTGAGGAACCATTTTGCATCTTACAGCAAATCAGAGCAGGACCTTATCTTTGGCACGACGGCGACAAGATTTTATAAATTATAATACCTGTGTCGCAAAACATAATGCATACAACTCTTTGATATCAAATTTCACCCTCAACATTAAAACGTTATGGATCTGGCTCTTCGGGACAAAGTCATCATAGTAACAGGTGGTGCAAAAGGCATCGGCGAAGGAATCGTCAAAGTATTATCCAATGAAGGAGCAATACCAGTGATTGTTGGTCGAAGCCGCGAAGATAATGAACGACTCATTGATATATTGAAGCAAACAGGGAAGGAATCTTTTCAGGTAGCGGCCGAACTTACGCAGCCGCTGGAATCGGAAAAGGCAGTTAAAGCAACGCTCGACAAATACGGACGTATCGATGGCCTGGTGAATAATGCGGGAGTAAATGACGGGGTTGGGTTGGAGCATGGTAGCTACGACGCCTTTATGGCATCACTTCACAAGAATGTCGTGCACTATTACCTGATGGCACACTATGCGCTACCCGCCCTCAAGAAGTCACAGGGAGCTATCGTGAATATCGGATCCAAAACTGCAGAGACCGGGCAGGGAAATACATCCGCATATGCAGCAGCGAATGGTGGACGCAATGCCTTGACCCGCGAATGGGCGGTAGAATTGCTTAAGTATAATATTCGTGTTAACGCCATTATAGTGGCAGAGTGCTGGACGCCGTTATATGAAAAATGGATAGCTACACTTGCCGATCCGAAGAGCAAGCTTGCTGAGATTGAATCAAAGATACCGTTGGGAAATCGAATGACTACAGCGGAAGAAATAGCCAATATGACTGCGTTCCTTCTTTCACAACGTTCCAGCCACACGACCGGGCAGCTTATCCATGTCGACGGAGGTTATGTGCACCTCGATAGAAGTCTGGCAAACGCTTAACGTAAAGAACAGTAATCGACTACTTGCTCCGGCGTGAATCTTTTTGATTCTTACCGTCACCCAGCCAAAGCAAGGCATTGATGATAAGTGCATCCTGCGCAGCATTTCCAAATGTTGAAGATAGCTGTTTGTTGGTGCCGCCTTCATAGTCGATGTCATTGTGCCCCATGTTCATGTATAGCATCCGAAATTTTTTATTGGTCCATACAACCGGATAGTCACCGCTATGCCAGATCTCATGAGGTTTGGGTCCCGTGCCCAATGGAAAACTCGAAGGATCGATAGACAGAAGTACTTCAATGTCTGGATTGGTTCTCAAATCGCCCTTCCATCTGTACCATTCGTTGGGTTGAGATTTAAAAGTTGAAGGAAGACCCTTCGTAGCTGGGTGCGATGAATTTTCAACACGCAATACCGCAGACGTCGGTCGCCAGGTGTTGCTACCATACTCACCAGACCCGAGGAATGTGTTATGATACCAATTCCAGTTTTGCTCATAATCCGAATCATTCAATGCAAAAGCAGAAAAATGACATCCGATCCAACCGCCTCCCTGTTCCATATACTTTTGAAACGCCTGACGTTGTTCTGTTTTTTCCGGACGCGTATCCAAAAAGACGACGACCTTATACTGAGCCAAAAACTCATCATTTAAATTATCCCAGTTGCTCGTGGAGTCGTAAGTGAAGTGATATCTCCTGGCCTGGGCGGCAAACCATTTATTCGCCTCATGAACGTAAGTAATATGAGCACGATCTTGTGTTGCTGTGAAAAATCCAATGACTTTAAAATCAGACCGGGCAATGCTTTCTTGTGAGATGCACAATACTAATAGCAGAAACGCAATGAACCGAGCGTAGCGTTTTATAATAGATATGCAATGTACAGATAGAGTTATGCTGTAGATCATTCGACGTCTTTGTTGTAAATTCCGGATGCGTTAATTATTGCGCGTCAGTATAATGTATTCCCATGGGCTAAGTGACATCTTGCCGGCAGCAATCGTCTTGCCGGTAAAAGTATCTTTCATCCCTGATGGCAAATTAGGTATTGTAATTTCCTGAGGACGTGAAGACATATTGATAAAGCCCATTAACTGATGTTCATCGCGGCTCCGGCGGAAGCTGAATACGTATTGATTTCCGTCTTCGATCTTCTCTGGTATGCTACCGAAGTCGCCGCTCCAGAGTGAACGCTGCTCAGCCTTCAGCGAATTCAGCTTTTGATAGAAAGTAAAGTAATCTTCGGGATCATTCATCGGGATGGAATCCTTATCAAAGAATTTTAGACGTTTGTTAAGTCCAACTTCCTGCCCGCTGTAAAGCAATGGAGTACCGTATGCTGTAAATGAAAAAACTGCAAAGGCTCTGTCACCATCACCGTAACGCTCCTTGACAGTTCCTTTCCAAGAATTCTCGTCGTGATTGTTGATCATGTTGAGTCGGAACGCACGCAACCCATAGCTGGCAACATCGCGACGAATATGTTCGTGAATATCTTCTGCAGTAGCCTTTCCATGAGCAAGTTCAGATGTAAGCTCCAGCAATTTCCAGTCGTACGTTGCATCGAATTCAACATGCATCCTTGGCTCGTCCCACTCGGCTAACCAGAAAAGATCTTTTAACGGATTCAATTCATCCATTACTTCGTTCCAAAAGAACATCGGTATTTCGTGTCCGGCATGATCAGCGCGGAAACCGTCGATATCAGTGTCAGTAACCCAGAACTTCATGGCATCAATCATTGCCGCGCGCGTACCCTTGTTGTAATGATTGAGTAGCGCGATATCATCCCAGTCAGACTCATAAACCAGATTGCCTACGCCTTTCTTTTTGTAGTAATCTTTTGCTACGCCAAGCATCTTCCCGACTTCAACGGCGGCGCTATCCGTCATGTAATAGTCGGGATGAGCGGTTAGCCAGGTATGATCCCATGCGGTGTGATTTGGCACCCAGTCAAGAATGACCTTAAATCCCTGATCGTGTGCTGATCTTACCAGAGCCTTGAAATCATCTAAGGTTCCAAATTCTGGATTCACTGACTTATAATCTTTGATGGAGTAGTAACTACCAAGAGCACCCTTGCGGTTTTTTTCTCCGATGGGTTGAATGGGCATTATCCAAAGCATATCGACGCCGAGCTTCTTCAAACGCGGAAGATCTTCCTGAAAAGCCTTAAATGTACCCGCCGGAGTATGCTGTCTGATGTTTACTTCGTAGATGGTCATGTCTTTAGCGAGTTCCGGAAACAAAACCCTTGATGGAACGGGAACCGCAGTTTCCGTTTTTTGATCAGATTGACATGCACACAATGCCATCAAGGTCGCTGCAAGCTGTAGGCGAAAGAAGTTCATACTAACTGGTTGTGAATCGAATATCGGTTAAAACCCTTTAACCCGTGCGCCGCATGGAAAAAATTACATAGATTGACTTTTTCGCATGATAACCTGTCCAATCAGATGGCAGAACTACAAACTAAACTTTGGATTCACGCCATTCTGGCGACCAGGGCCGGCAGACAATTGATCTCCAATACATTGGAAAGCCGCCTGCAGAACTTCTTCCACGATACATTGATGGAGAGCGGCTGTACGCTGAGAATTGTTAATGGGATGGCAGATCATGTTCATCTGCTTTTCTTATTGAACCCAAGACGATCGACGGTGGACGTCATGCGAAAACTTAAGGGTCAGTCATCACGCTGGGTTAATCAGAACAATCTAAGCATTCAAAAGTTTGCCTGGCAACCTGGATTTACAGCGTTCTCAGTAAGTGAGTCGCAGGTGCAGAAAGTTTTTGACTACATAACCAATCAGAAGGAGCATCACCAACGGGAATCATTCGAGGACGAACATCGCCATATCATCACTCTTCACAACCTGGCAGTACCTCCTAATGATTTTCAAGGGACATCAATGCGAACGGAAGACTATGCATAGGGCATGACGCTCAGCAGATGCTCATTCCCCGCGTAACCGGCCTTTCCGCATACAAGCCACGCTGCACCTAAAGCGCTTGCCCTTGGATGATCGGAGACAAGCAGATTTCGATTGGTCATCGTTCGTCTTAACGTCTCGAGAAAGACTGCATTGCGGGTGAAACCTCCTACTACAATAAGGTCTTTGACGTTACTATTAGGATCAACAAGATCAATTGATAACATTTGCCATTGGACCAGATATCGGATCAACTGGTGATATGCCTCTTCGATGTCTGTGAAGTCTTCCAATCTTGTTTGATGCACAGGCTTTCCAGGTAGAGGACCAGTCCCTTCCATACCCATAGGATAGAATGGGCGTCCTTCCGTCTGGCTGAGTCGCTCAAATGTTTCCCGATTAAATTGTATGGCCTTGTAGTAATCTTTGTCGACGTGAAAGTGTTCGGTGAGTTTATGTACCTGCACTTCATGTTCGTGCCCGAGAAAAATACGTGATGCTTTAACGGGCTGGCTTTGATAGGTGAGGTAACACAAACAATCGGACGCGAGTTCTCTGGGTGATAGCGGCGAATCGTTAAATGGATTGAAACAGATGTTCCATGTTCCTGTAGACAGTAGCAGAAATGGATTATGTTGCGTTGCAAGGTATGGCATTAACGCTGCGGAACTGTCGTGGACGCCAACACCAATTTTCACAATCTGAGTGCCTGTTTGTTTTGAAACGACGTCAGTTGTGGCAGCCATTGGTGGGAACAGATGATCTAGTCCCTCACGAATTACCCAATCGTGATATTTTCGGGTCTGATAATTCCAAAGCATCGTATGACACCCGACGCTGGTGGTTTCTGTCGCCAGCTGTCCGGTTAACAGCGAGGCAAAATATTGAGGAAGATGTAACGTAGCCGCCACACGTTGAAAGTATGCAGGTCGTTCATGCTTGAGCCAAAGGAGCTGCAATCCCGAATTCAACAACCCCAAATAGGGTGAGGCTGTTTCAATACAAAGTTTGTTTTCAAGATTGTATTGTTCAAAACGACTGACACTCTGCGCTGGAAATGGTTTCAGGTAATTGTAAAAGGGCATGATCAATTCGCCTTTGGAATCGAGATGCACGAGACTCGCGCCATATCCTGATACATTGCAATGTGAAATCTCGAATTTGGGATGATTTACATAGTGATGAAAGCGATCCAGCATCCAGGAAGAAACGCGCGGCAGGTCGTCAGCCGGGAATCCATCGTCATCTGTGATTTCCGGGAATGTTTCAACTTGTTCTTCGAGAACGTTGAACTGTGGATCAAATACCAGAACCTTCTTGGCAGTCTTGCCGATGTCGAAAATGAGGATGGCAGGTTGGCGGGTCAAAGTCGTCAATGAGTCAATGTTAGTTTACAAAATACTGGAGTGGGGTACGGCGAGACTGGAAGATGAGTTCGCAGCCGCCCGTACCCATCCAATAAATAACCCAAATTTGTCAGGGAAGTTGCGTGTGTGAACTGTATTAACCATCCTGCTATATCATGCCCATGGTTTGTTTGTGAATCGAACAATATTATTAAATCGGTAAATTGAAAGCACAAAAAGGAAGGATTATGACGAGTGAAGTCAATGAAGTATCCGCAGCACAGCGCCAGAAACATCTTAGCGGAATTGAATATCTGAAGAATGTTCAGGAGCTGTCGGATGACAACTTTTCAGGGCTGGTGAGTGCCATCCAGGCGTTGCAGATTGCTATCCCAAGCTGGGCGCTGGGGACCGGTGGAACACGCTTTGGCCGGTTTCCAGAGGGCGGCGAACCACGAACACTGGAGGAAAAAATTGAAGATGTTGGACTTATCCGAACCCTTACACGAGCAACTAACTCTGTCTCGCTTCATATTCCATGGGACATTCCCAGAGATGTTACAGCAATAAAGCAGTTACTCAATGCGAACGGTCTCATTATTGATTCGGTTAATTCGAACACATTTCAGGACCAAACCGGCCAGGCTCTTTCTTATAAGTTTGGATCACTGTGTCATACAAGCGATTCAGTGAGAAATCAGGCGATTCAGCACAACATTGAAGTGGTTGAACACGGCAAGAGTCTGGGCAGCAAAGTTCTAACGGTATGGCTGGCCGACGGTTCAAATTTCCCGGGTCAACACAATTTCCGTCAGGCATTTGCCAGAACACAAAAGTCGCTTGAAAAAATATATAAGGCGATGCCCGCAGACTGGACAATGTTGATCGAGTATAAGCCATATGAACCCAGTTTCTATTCGATGGTGATCCCGGACTGGGGAACGTCTTACCAACTGAGCCAGGGTTGTGGCGATCGCGCGCAGGTATTGGTAGATCTTGGTCATCATCTGCCAAATACGAATATTGAACAAATCGTCGCGCGCCTTCTTCACTTTGGACGCCTTGGAGGATTTCACTTCAACGGTTCTCAATATGGCGATGATGATCTTACGACCGGAGCAATCAAACCGTTTCAGCTGTTTCTCATCTTCCACGAACTGGCTTCCGGCGCGCGCGATACATCAGTGAACAATCCGCCGGTAGCGTATATGATCGATGCAAGCCACAATTTGAAGGATCCACTGGAGGACCTTATGAACTCACTGGAAAACATAAGGACCGCATATGCGAAAGCGTTACTTGTTGATGTTGATGCTCTTGAACTGGCTCAAAAGAATAACGACGTAGTAGCATGCGAACAGATCTTGCAGCGCGCATTTCAAACTGACGTCAGGCCACTGGTGGCAGAGGCACGACTTCGCAGTGGAGGTACGTACGATCCATTGGAGACCTACCGCAGTAAACAAATCCGCACGGAGTTAATAGCCAGAAGAGGAAGAAAATCAGTAGCCACAGGGTTATGATGGGCTCAATTTAGCCGATTGAGAATGCGTCTTTGTCGAGCATGACATAGGCACCAGGCATGAGATGTACAATGCTTGCAGGAAGATTTTCAGAGGGTGCAGACGTAAGTACCTTCTTCATGATATCCTGCTTCGGATTTCCAGCCGCGATCAGAATCGGAAGCTTTGCCTCTCTGAAGTGTCCCAATCCCAACGTAAGCCCCTGGCTGAGAGGCGTGTTCTTTTCAAAATACTTTTGACCGACTCTTTGAGTTTCTTCTGTAAGTGTGCTGATGTGCGCCTTGATGTCAAATGCTGTCCCAGGCTCATTCATGGCAATGTGGCCGTTAGTACCTACGCCTACCAGCATAATATCCAATCCTCCTGCGCGCTCGATCACCTCGTTCATCACATCAATCTCCCGTTGTGGATCGGTTGACATCCCATTGAAGAAGGCAATTCTCGATGAGGGAACCGCCAGTGGTTTAAACAAGTCTTTGTCCATCATATCACGACATGATCCAGGCTGCGACGCAGGTATGCCCATCCATTCATCAAGACTCACAAAGGTGCATTCGTCGAGACTAAGACGTTTAGAAACAACATCACCTACCAAATACTCAAATACGCCCCTCGGCGAATGTCCGGATGCAAGACATATGATTGATTTTGGTTTCGCTTTGATATAGGCGGCAATGAGGTCTGCCGTCGTTCGTGAAAGCGTTGAATAGTCGCCTAATATTCTTAAGTTCATACTTGTGCAGTGTAATTAGCGCATGCTTGCCGCAGCGTCGATACAAGCTGTATCGGGCTGGTGCAGGATAGCACATGACAATGTCGCAGTAATATTAGGGCCATTTTTAAATGAAAATCATTATTCCTGTGAAAAAAAGTGTTTTCAGCCTGTTGTTAGCTACAGTATTCATTTACACCGATGCTCTAGCCAGGATTTCGCCGGTTCATCTTACCTGTGAGTATATCGAAAATCCCCTCGGCGTAGAGACTCTGTTACCACGGTTGGGCTGGCAGAACATTTCAGAAGAACGGCAACAGACCCAGTCAGCGTATGAAGTCATCGTCAGCGAGTCGCTTGAAGACATAAAGGCTGGACGAGGATCAACATGGTCGTCTGGTAAAGTATCGTCGTTGAACTCTGTCCAGATTGTTTACGCCGGCAGTTCACTGAAACCATTCACCCGATATTATTGGGCTGTGCGGGTATACGACGGTGAAGGAACAGCATCCTCCTTTAGCGAGGCAGCCTGGTTTGAAACTGCGATGCTTAGTCAAAACGACTGGAACGGCAAATGGATTGGAGACGGATCTAACCAATTCACTCGCGATGAAGACTTTTATAACGACGACAGAATGCCTCTGTTTCGAAAAGACTTTTCTCTCAATAAACAGATTGCAACGGCGAGACTTTACATAGCAGGAATTGGATACTCAGAGGCTTATATCAATGGACAGCGGGTATCCGATCATATGCTGGATCCAGGATGGACCACCTATAAAAAGGAAGTGTTGTATGTGGTCCATGACGTAACGTCACTCGTCAAACTAGGCAATAATATCGCAGCTGTACGATTAGGAAATGGTTGGTGGAATGCTTTGCCGCTTCGTTTGTTTGGTCGATTCAATTTGCGGGACGTTCAGCAGACCGGCCGTCCGTGCCTGAAGGCCGATTTGCGCATCAGGTACACAGACGGAACAGAGGCTGTAATCTCCACAGACGAATCATGGATGACTACGCCGGGGCCCGTTATTAGAAACAGTGTCTATCTGGGTGAGCATTACGACGCACGACTCGCAGTTTCGGGATGGAACAAAGGCAGTATGAGGAAGGGTTGGACAACGGCAAAGCTATGCGCTGGACCGTCCGGTGAAATGCATCCACAGCTGCAACCTCCTATACGCGTGACCACCGTTGTGAAGCCCGAAAAGATAACCATGATACAACCGGGTGTTTTCATCGTTGACATGGGACAGAATTTTGCAGGCGTAGCGCGTATCAGAGTTAAAGGCAAAGCCGGAACCAGAGTAAAGTTGCGTTATGGTGAGGCATTACATCCCGACGGATCGTTAAATTATCTTACTACTGTTGCAGGTCATGTTAAAGAGATATGGAAACTAGGTGGTGGTCCTGGTGCGCCGCCTACTGCCTGGCAACAGGACGAGTATGTAACCGCAGGACATGGAGTCGAAACCTGGAATCCCTCGTTCACTTTTCACGGCTTTAGATTTATTGAGATCACCGGGTGGCCTGGTACACCCACCCTGAAAGATATTGCAGGACTGCGGATGAATTCTGATCTGGAGCGGACAGGAGAGTTTGCATGCTCCAATTCAATGTTTAACAAACTGCATCAGGCCATTCGTTGGACTTTCCTGAGCAACGTTTTCAGCGTACAGTCCGATTGTCCCGGTCGCGAGAAGATGGGTTATGGCGCCGATATGGTGGTAACAGCAAACGCATTCCTCTACAACTTCGACATGTCAGGAGTCTATAGGAAGACCGTTCGCGACTTTGCCAATGAGCAGCAAGCGGACGGAGGTATTACTGAAATTGCACCTTACACCGGAATTCATGACCGCGGAATCGGAGGGGAGTCGGGACCCCTGGGCTGGCAATTAGGTTTTACGTATTTGCAGAAACAACTCTACGACTTTTACGGCGATCGAAGCATTGTCGAAGCTCACTACCCGGCTGTAGTAAAGCAAATGGAGTTTCTCACCAGCCATACCGTTGAAGGACTTTTCCATTGGGACATCGGCGATCATGAAGCATTGGATCCCAAAGCCGAGGCATTCAGCGCCTGCGCTTTTTATTATCATCATGCGATACTCGCAGCCGAGTTTGCCGGTATCGTACACAAGCCCGAGGACTCCATCAAATACTCAAAGCTGGCTACCGAAATTAAGGACCGTATCGTGGCGAAGTATCACGTTCCCGGGACCGGCAGATTTGATAACGCTACACAAGCAGCCCAACTATTTGCACTTTGGTATGGATTCTCGCCCGAGAAAGAGAAAACAATAGACGTGCTGAAGCAGGAATTTGAACGACACGGCTGGCATGTGTCTTCAGGCATCTTTGGTGTGAAAATGATGTTTGACGTGCTTCGCGAGCTTAACAGAAACGACTGGGCATACACAATTGCAAATCATCGCGACTATCCGAGCTGGGGCTACATGTTGGAAAATGGAGCAACGACCTTATGGGAATCCTGGAAGTATCCGGATAATGCTGGATCTCAAAATCACCCTATGTTTGGATCTATTGATGATTGGTTTTACCGATCAATTCTTGGGATCAATGCGGCGGCACCCGGTTTTAAAAAGATCGTGATCAAACCACAACCTGCTGACGATCTGGAATGGGCACAGGGTTCCTATCGATCTGTTTACGGCCAGATCGCAACTGAATGGAAAAAGATAGACGGTAAGTTTCAAATGAGGGTGGCTATCCCGGCTAACACGGATGCTGAAGTCTGGGTACCGTCGAACGGCGGCCTGCACGAGAGCAACGGAGCCCCTATTGGCTCGCCCCGCAAAGAAGGAATCTATGAGGTGGTGCACCTGGGTTCAGGGGTTTACTCATTGGAATCAACGTATCAATAGCATCTTATGAAATCAACGCGAAGATCATTCATTCATAAGAGCGCGACTCTTATGGCAACAAGCGTGTTTGCATCTACAATTGGCAAGGGGCAACCCGGGATCAGTCCCGCCGATCGCATCAATGTCGCCTTGATTGGTTGCAACGGCATGGGCTTTTATAATCTGCAGGATCACTTAAAGGTTCCTAACGTTGAATGTGTCGCGTTGTGCGATGTTGATGAATCAGTTCTGACGAGGCGTGCTGCTGACCTTGCGAAGATCACAAATAAGAAACCTAGGCTCGTCAAAGACTTCAGACGCATTATTGACGACAACGAGGTTGATGTCGTTATTGTAGGTACTCCTGACCACTGGCATTGTTTGCCGACTGTTTATGCATGCGAAGCAGGAAAGGATGTTTACGTCGAGAAGCCCCTGGCTAATTCAATTTACGAATGCGACGTCATGACGAGTGCTGCCCGAAAATTCAAGCGGATCGTTCAGGTTGGGCAGCAACAAAGAAGTGGTGCTCACTGGCAGCAGGTAGTCCAACTTGTAAAGTCTGGCCGCATTGGACGCCTCAGAAAGATAAAGGCGTGGGGCTTCTTTGAGTATGGACGAACATCGCCTCGTGTGCCTGACACAGCGCCACCAGCAGGAGTCGACTACGACTTTTGGCTTGGCCCCGCACCTCAGCGTGCCTTCAACACAGGTAGATTTCATGGAAATTGGCGATTCAGCTGGGACTATGGAGGTGGGTTGTTAACGGACTGGGGCGTTCACTTATTAGACATAGCCCTCTGGGCGGTTGATGGAAAGATGCCAAACACGGTTCAGTCGGTCGGTGGCATCTACGCATATAAAGATAATCAAATTGAAACCGCAGATACTCAAACTGTGCTGTACGGTTATGACGATTTGCATATTGAATGGGAACATCTCGGTGGACTACACTCTGGCTATTATGGACGTGGTTATGGAGTGGCGTTTATGGGAAACGACGGCACCATCGTCGTGAATCGGGAAGGTTGGGAACTCATACCGGAAGTTGAAAACGATAAGCCAAAGACGGAGGCGATACCTCTTCAACAAGCTGATCGTTCTGATCATATCAAGCATGTTACCAACTTTATAGAAAGTGTTCGCTCCAGAACGCTGCCCATATGTGATGTCGAAATCGGGAGGAATTCGGCAACCCTCGCTCACATGGGCAATATTGCCTATCGAACGGGAGATAAACTTCTATGGGATCATAATGCGAGGCAATTTGTATCGAATTCCCGTGCGACGTCATTAATTACACCAACGTATCGCAAACCCTGGAAACTACCTGAACGCTGATCTATTTTGAATGATTTGCTGATCCCCATTACCTTTGCTATTGCCGTTAGCTTTCACGACATCCATACAAGCATAATGTTAAGATGACAGAAGAGAAGAAACGACTATTCGAAGATCGTGACAAGCTGAAGGACTGGAGGAAATTCGGTCCCTATCTCGCCGAGCGTCAATGGGGAACCGTACGCGAGGATTACAGCGAATATGGCAATGCATGGGAATACGTTACCCACGAGGTTTCGAGAAGTCGTGCGTACCGTTGGGGAGAAGACGGTATTGCCGGGTTCAGTGACGATAAGCAGTTGCTTTGTCTAGGCCTGGCGTTGTGGAACGGCAAAGATTCGATATTGAAAGAAAGGCTTTTCGGACTTACCGGGCCGGAGGGTAATCACGGCGAGGATTGCAAAGAGCAATATTATTACCTCGATGGTACACCGACGCATTCGTACATGCACATGCTTTATAAATATCCTCAGCGGGAGTTTCCCTATAAGAAGCTCGTGGAGGAGAATAAGAAAAGAACTAAGAAGGAGCCGGAATATGATCTGATAGATACCGGCGTATTTGATGATGATCGATACTTTGACATTTTTGTAACGTATGCGAAGGTGGATACGACCGACCTGCTCATAAAAGTCAGTGTTGTGAATCGCGGGCCTGAAGCCGCGACCATTCATGTTATTCCTCAAATTTGGTTTCGCAATACATGGTCGTGGGGATACGATAGCTACCGTCCTGAACTTTTCCTCGATAACAAAGGATGCATCCGGGCTCAGCATCGCGATGTTGGAAAGTACTATTATTATGCGGAAGGTCAGCCTCAGGCATTGTTTTGTGAGAATGAAACAAACAGTTTAAAGCTGTTTAATTTTGGAGGTACAGGATTTTTCAAAGACGGAATCAACGACTTTGTTGTTGACGGAAAGGTGGCCGCCGTCAATTCAATAATGCATGGGTCAAAGGCAGGATATCAATACAAGTTATCTATTGCTCCCGGTGAGACCAGTGAATTCAGACTCCGGCTTTCATCTGCATATCTGCATCAACCGTTTGCTGATTTCGAATCAATAATTTCCAAACGTCGTAATGAATGCGATGAGTTCTATGCCGATATGCAGCAGTCAATTTCCGATGCTGATGAGCGGGATATTCACCGGCAGGCGATCGCCGGAATGTTGTGGAGCAAGCAGTTCTACAACTTTGACGTAAGTAAGTGGATCAAAGGTGATCCGGGACAACCGGCCCCAAGCAGAAAATGGGGTCGCAATCACGAGTGGTTACATCTGAACAATGCCGATGTGATTTCTATGCCGGACAAATGGGAATACCCCTGGTATGCGGCCTGGGATCTCGCCTTTCATACTATTCCGCTTGCTATGGTTGATCCGGAGTTTGCCAAGCGCCAACTCATTATGCTTACGAAGGAATGGTATATGCATCCGAATGGCCAGCTTCCTGCATATGAGTGGGCGTTCAGTGATGTTAACCCACCGGTCCACGCATGGGCTACCTGGCGTGTGTTCAAGATCGATGAACAGCTTCAGGATGGAAAAGCAGACCGAGCATTTCTGGAGGGCGTCTTTCATAAACTACTGCTCAATTTTACGTGGTGGGTGAACCGTAAGGATATGAACGGCAATAACATCTTCCAGGGAGGATTTTTGGGCATGGATAATATCGGTGTGTTTGACCGAAGCGCGCAGTTGCCCACAGGTGGGTACATAGAGCAGGCAGACGGAACCAGCTGGATGGCGATGTTTACCCTGAATATGCTGCGTATATCCCTTGAGCTGGCGCGTGATAATCCCATCTATCAAAGTCTGGCTACGAAGTTCTTCGAACATTTTCTTTACATCGCAGGAGCGATGTCGAACGAGGCGCTTGATTTGTGGGACGAACACGACGAGTTTTTTTATGATGTTCTGCATACTCCGGACAACGAACGGACTGTGATGCGAATACGTTCGATGGTGGGTTTGGTTCCCCTGTTTGCCGTTGAAGTTCTTGACGAGGAATTATTCCGATCCATGCCGCAATTCACCGAACGGCTGCGATGGTTTTTAGACAATCGACCCGACCTTGCTAACCTGATTTCAAGGTGGCAGGAGCGAGGCAGAGGTGAGCGACATTTACTGTCATTGTTGCGTGGACACAGGATGAAGATGTTGTTGCGTCGCATGCTTGACGAGAATGAGTTCCTTTCACCTTACGGCATTCGGGCGTTATCCAGATATCACCTGGATCATCCTTATAAGATGGTTGTGAATGGATCCGAATTCACCGTGCAGTATACACCTGCTGAAAGCGATAGTACTTTGTTCGGTGGCAACTCCAACTGGCGGGGACCGATTTGGTTCCCTGTAAATTATCTGCTTATCGAATCACTCCAGCGCTTTCATCATTACTATGGTGATGACTTTAAAATAGAACATCCAACAGGATCTGGTCGTATGCTTACGCTAAGGCAGGTTGCTGATGATCTTTCGCGGCGGATGATCAGTCTGTTCAAAAAAGACGAGAAAGGCCGAAGGCCGATTTATGGGGACAATGAGAAACTTCAGATGGATCCTCAATTCAGAAACTATATCTTGTTTAATGAGTATTTTCATGGCGACAACGGTAGGGGTGTAGGCGCCAGTCATCAGACCGGCTGGACTGGACTGGTAGCCAAACTTATTCATCCTCGGCGCAGAACGACACAAAGTAACACGTCTAAACCATCATAATCCTTTTTGTCATGCTGGATAGGAGCGTAACCGGTGACTTTGACAAAGCTAGCAGACTCGAATGGCTTGAGGTTAATGGCCTTGGAGGATATGCAAGCGGAACAGTAAGTGGTGCTCTTACCCGTCGATATCACGGGCTGTTGATAGCGGCATTGGAGCCTCCCGTGAAAAGGACTGTGTTGCTTTCGAAATTGGATGAGACATTAGTCCTGAGCGGTGACACAACAGCATCGTCACTGCGCATTGAGTTGGGAGCCAATCAGTACCCCAATGCAGTACATCCAGCGGGGTATCAGCATATAGAGAGATTTGATCGCGATTTATTTCCAGTCATTTATTTTGAAGCTGGAGGTGTTCGATTAAAAAAAACAATTGCTTCAGTTCTCGACGAGAATACAACGTTAGTGATATACGAAGTGATCGACGCATCCACTGAATTTACGCTGGAGCTTTTGCCGCTCGCGTCTGCCCGCGATCATCATGGAATTTGCAGTGAAAACAACGCCATTGGGCGTCAATATCTTTTTGAAAATGGTTTGTTTCGAACTGTAAACTATCATGGGGGAACTGAAGTATTTATCGATGTACCGGGAAGCTCATTTGTCGAATCTCAGGTTTGGTATAAAGACTTCGAGTATCTCCGTGAAATGGAGCGTGGACTGGAATTCCGGGAAGATTTGTATTCGCACGGAAGCTTCATCGTCAAACTGCGTAAAGGTGAGAAGCTTGGTGTCATCATATCTACGGAAGATCCTTCCGATAGAAATGCATTTGAATTATTTGAGATCGAGCGGAAGAGAAGGATTGGGCTTCAGCAGAATCTTCAAAGCAAAAATCCTTCCTGGTCCCGGTTGATGCTGGCTGCGGATCAATTCATTGCGCGACGTGAGAAGAGCTTTACAGTAATTGCCGGCTACCCATGGTTTTCCGATTGGGGTAGAGATACGATGATTTCCTTGCCTGGGCTTTGTCTTGAAACGGGGCGTCTCTCAATCGCCCGGGAGATCATTACTGCAGTATGCTAAATTTGTAAGTGATGGAATGTTGCCGAATCGGTTTCCGGATCACGGTGAGCAACCAGAGTATAATACCATCGACGCGACGCTCTGGTATTTTCATGCGGCCTATCAATACTATCTTTCATCGGATGACCTTGATCTGATGAAGCAATTACTTCCAACCTTTGAAGATATTATAGCCAGTCATTTGCGTGGCACGCGTTACGGGATCGGTGTGGACCCGGTTGATGAATTGCTTAGCGGTGGTGAACCTGGTGCGCAGCTAACCTGGATGGACGCTAAGGTCGGCGACTGGGTCGTAACTCCGCGAATCGGGAAGGCTGTTGAGGTCAATGCTCTTTGGTACAATGCTCTTCGTATTATGGAGTTTCTGCATCGCCAGCTTAACCACGACGAAGAGGCGGACGCATTCGCTAGTCGTGCCGACGATGTCCGTAGAAGTTTTCAGTCAGTGTTCTGGAACACCTCTGAGAATTGCCTGTTCGACTACATTGATCATGTTGCTCACGATGAAGTTCGACCCAATCAGATCTACGCGGTTAGCCTCCCATTTCCGTTGATAGAGGGAGAGAAGGCGCGCGCCATCGTGAATGTTGTCAAAGAGCGACTTCTTACTCCGTTTGGATTGCGCAGCTTAGCACCCGGTTCTACCGGATACCTTGGGAGTTGTGTAGGCCCGCCGTTGCAGCGAGATGCGGCCTATCACCAGGGAACCGTCTGGACCTATTTATTGGGAGCTTATGTCGATGCCCTTTTCGCCGTAGACGGAAATGCGGCACAGAAAGAAGCAGCCACATTGATCCATTCGTGTTGTGCCAACCTTGATGACGCATGTATTGGATCTCTGTCTGAAATTTTTGATGGCGATTGGCCGCATGCTCCCAGAGGTTGTATAGCCCAGGCGTGGAGTGTTGCAGAGATTGTTCGGGTAATCCATAAGTACAAGCTTTAACAGGCGCGTACTGCTAGTGAAATCTCAGCATCGCTTCGTACGGGTCGCCGGTGAGACCCAGCGCCTTCGCGAATGCCGGCTCCGTTTTTAGTCCACTTTTCTTCAGACGGATGATCTCGTCGCGGAATTCTGATCCACGGGACTGGAGGACCTGGTACTCATTGACCATGTGTAAATAAGCCTCCTGTTCTGTCGAGGGGCGGCTCTGTCCGAATATTTCGATCGCGAATTCTTCGAGGTTAAAATTGCAGATGACAGTTTGGTGCTTCCCCGATTACGGTGCGACGTACTTTGAAACCTGAATGATTTGCAAATCTCTTAACGAGATCGCTGTAAAAATCCTCATCGTTGGAATAGCAGCAGACTATGTCGAGGTCGCTGTTTTCAATATCGATCTCCAGGGGAATGGTGCCGGTAAGGATAGGTCCATATGGCAATAGCTGTTCCATGACATGGTAAGCCGATAGCAGCGCGTGAACGCGACGCTGTCTCTTGTTACCAGATTCCAGATAATCCAATGAACGGAAGTTGGGCACCATATATGTTGTGAACGATCGCCTATGTGTTATTAACTGCCTTTAGTGTCGCAACTAATAGAGCCTAAAGAAGGAGATTTTTCTATCTTGTAAAGTACATACGAAAATGTTTTTTCCCTTCTCCGGACGACACCGGTCTGCGCATTTTTAGGTAAAACAAGGCACCTTATAGCGATCTTATACCGACCTTATACCGGCCTTATAGCGACCTTATACCGATGGAAAGTCGATGTGTAGTGTATGTATAGTGCATATATAGCGGATGTATCGTCGATGTTTATCCTGCGCACAGTCAGTCTCATCCCATTCAATTCTATGTTGCAATCCGTAATTTGGAGCAGCAGGCCTTTGTTAGAATATCGGGCTGTGTACTAAATCCAGGTCAACCCAGCGATCGCGATCACCCAGATGCGCGATTTAAAATCAAGCCGTTCGCGTGACGTTATGGCCGTAGAGGTATACAATGAAACCGTATGCCTTTTTTTCCGTAAGTTCCAATGTTAGCCTGTTCCTGTGTTCCCCAAATTGGGTGAGCCAGGGCGTATCTCCTGAACCTATGCTCAAAAACTTCTTCAAGACTGCGTATCGTAACATCGTCAAGAACAAAGTGTATGCTAGTATCAACTTCGTAGGGTTGACAACAGGCCTGGCTCTTTGTCTCCTCATCCTGGTTTACCTTAGAAGCGAAACTGGTTATGATAAGTTTCATTCCAAGATTGACAGACTCTACAGAATCAAATACGTAGCGCCAAACGGTTTATTACTGGCATCATCACCGCCACCACTTGCTCCGTCTATCAAGGATCACTTTTCTGAAGTAGAGGAGACCGCACGAATGTATTATCGCAATGTGAGCATCAACAGGACCGGACAAAACGAACGCTTCGAGGAGTCTGACGTTTTCTTTGTGGATTCCACATTGTTCAAACTTTTCAGCTTCGACATTGTCAGAGGAGATTCGCGTCGCCTCCTCCATGATCGGTTTACAGTTGTCATTAACGAGGAAATGGCCCGCAAGTACTTCGGTGACGCGGATCCGATCGGAGAATCGCTTACGTTCTCAGGTAACATTCAGTATAAAGTTATCGCAGTTGTTAAAAATTTTCCTGAGCAGTCGCACATCAGATTTAATATGCTCGTTCCTTACGACAACATGTTCGACATGGAGACTCCTCAAACAGCTGAACGACTTCGGAATAACCTCGCGATAAACTTTATTATCAGTCACGGGTTCACATACGTTCTTCTCAGGCCCGGAGCGGATCCCTCAAAAGTAGATGCCGGCATGGATGGCATGCTGAAGAAATATGCAAAACCCGAACTTCTCGTAGGTCAGAAGTTTTCACTCATGCCTGTGGCAGACATCCACCTGCGAAGTGAAATGCTGGCAGAGCCGAGACCTACAAATTCCTGGAGCACACTGTACCTTTTTGCCGGCGTGGGAATTGTTACGCTTGTTATCGCCTGTATTAACTACATCAACTTAAGTACGGCGCAATCATTCTCCCGTGTGAAAGAAATTGGCGTGCGCAAGATTCTTGGTTCAATGCGCTATCAGCTCATCATTCAATTTCTGGCGGAAAGTTTTCTGTTCAGCGCCGTTTCCATGCTCATTGCTTATGCTGCATTTTATTATACGCTTCCTTTGCTGAACGCTGTTACAGACAAGAACCTTATTTTCGGGGAAGTAGTCGACTCAAAACTAATATGGGGATCAGCGATACTGGTGGTACTCATGACACTGATGGCAGGAGGATATCCCTCGTACTTTGTCACGCGTTTTGAGTCAGTGCATTCTCTTAAAACTTCAGCCTACGCGTCATCCGGTGATCAATTTCTACGGAAGTCGCTCGTGGTTTTTCAGCTTTGTATTGCCTGCATGTTGTTATCCGGATCTCTGCTGATCGTGCGACAGATGTCGTTCCTTGAATCGCGATCTCTGGGTTTTGAGAAGGAACGCGTGATTACCATTCCATTGTATAGTCAAAACCTGAACAGCATTTTCGCGTCGACAGATTCTACCTATCGTTCGAGACTACAAACTTTCAGGGATATCGTTGAGAGACAATCGGGTGTAATTAATACAGCACTTTCATCTGCTGCGCCCGGACTTGGCGCTACTTATCGAAATACAATACCAGAAGGCTTTACGGCTGAGGACAACATCTTTGCCGCGGCCATGTCGGTTGACTACGATTTTGTGAAGTCTTATGGAATGGAAATCATTTCCGGTCGTGCATTTAGCCGTGACTTCCCCAGTGATGAGACGAATGCGTATATCGTTAATGAGTCGGCGCTGAAGGAATTCAAGTGGGGCACGCCTCAGCAGGCAATTGGGAAGACGATTGATAAAGAAGGAAAGAAGGGTGCCGTAGTCGGAGTCATCAAGGACTTTAATTTTGCGTCATTGCAATCGGCGATGAGTGCACTGATCATCGATCTGAATCCTGATCAGTTCGCGACTTTGTCAATACGGTACTCCGGCAACAACGCGACAGCAATTGTGGATCAGCTTCGTCGTGACTGGAACACAGTGTTTCCTGAAAAAGCTTTTGAGTTTACCTATCTCGAAGAACAGTTGCGCGGACAATATTCAACTTTTCAAAACTTCTCGCGCATTATTCAGGTTTTCACCGGCATTGCAGTTCTTATCGCTTGCCTGGGCGTTTACGGTCTGGTGCTGTTCACGGTTCAAAGGAAGTTCAAAGAGATCGGCGTGCGCAAGGTATTGGGAGCAAATGTCAGGAGCATTCTTTTGATGATCTATCGTGACTTTGCATTGTTGCTCCTGATCGGTTTTGTGGTCGCGATTCCTGTTAGTTGGTTGTTGATGAAGAAATGGCTCGACAACTTCATTTATCATACCGACATCAGCCCTGTCACTTATGTGGTCAGTCTTTTTCTGGTGGTGTTAGTTGTATCATTGACCATCAGTTATCAGGCTGTTAAAGCGGCCCTGGGAAATCCTGTAAATGCATTGCGTACAGAATAAGGTTGCTAGGACAGTCCGTAAACTTTGATCACTGTCTCGCGCCAGGACGCTGAGCGTTTGTCAGCAATGAGATGCAACGTATCGGCTATCTCTTCCGCTTTTACCCAGTGTGAAAAATCCGCCTTTGGCATAGCTGCTCTGTTTTGAGGTGTGTCAATGGTACTGGGCACAACAACAGACGCCGTAACTTTCGCCCCGTGTGCAGTGGCATGTGCTGTTGCGTTGAGAATATCTGCCAGGTAGAATATCAATGATTTCGATAAGCCGTAGGCCAGCGAGGTAGATGCTGCCTTTGCGTCGAGACCAGGCCGGGCACCAATAAATATCAGACGGCCACCTTCCTTCTGCGTAATCATATGTTGGAAAATTCTTTGTGCAGCGAAGAAAGCCGTGTGAAAATTCAAAGCAATCATGCGGTCGAGTCGCGCGAAGTCTGTGTCTGCCAGACCGCCGTGTGCATAGCCACCAGCCAGGAATAGGGCGGCATCAAGCGATTTATATTTTGTGAGAACCTTCCCAATGGTTTCATCCACGGCATCTTCATCGGATAGGTCCACCTCGTAAACTTCGACTTCTTTGGGCATTGTTCCCGATGTTTTACCTGCAGTCGCCGTAGCGATTACCTTGTATCCTTCCGAGACGAATTTGTCGACGGTTGCCTTACCAAGATTTCCAGCGGCACCTGTTATAAATACAGTCTTCATAATCTCTTGTTTTGATACGTTATGCTGCGCAGACCGCAGTGATAAAGCAATATATCACTACTTTAGATGCCACGAGTCCAGGACCGTCTAAATCCTAATAAATTATGACTATGATTTTTTCCGCACGTCTTCGAGCCATACTTGCAGCCATATTGATGTCTGTTCCGTTGATAATGCATGCTCAACTGACTACGTCAAGAACTGTTACAAAGCTTAGTTCCGCACAGATTGATTCTGCATCATCATCAAAGATCACGCCTGATAAGCCGGGGCGATTGCTTGCTACCGGGCCCTCCGGAGAAAGATATTTGGTAGTGGTGAGAACTGGTGAAGGAGCAGCAGAGATACATGAACAATACGATGATGTTGCCGTGATCCGTGCGGGGCATGGCGTATTGAGAACAGGCGCCACGGCAACCGGGGCGAAACTTTCTGGGACGGCACCAAATCGCGAATGGCTAGGTGGGCAAATTAGCGGAGCTAAAGAATATCGCGTTGCCACGGGAGATTTTTTTGTGATCCCTGCCGGACTTGCCCATCAGTACGTGCCTGACGCCGGTGACTCGCTGGTCTATATTACCGTCAAGGTGAGACAGGCAGACACCAAGCGCGGTAAAAAATAATTTTGTTAATTTACTAAACACTGTTAAGTTTACACCGTTAAGTAACTGGGATGGCAATCGCAAACCGGAAAGAACGTCAAAAAGAGGAGCTGAAGGCTAGTATCCTTGAGGCAGCCCGCACGCTATTTATTGAGCGTGGGTATGAGGAGACGTCTATTCGCAACATTGCCGAGAGAATTGAATATTCGCCCACGACCATCTATCTGTATTTTAAAGACAAGGACGACATCTTTTACGCTTTACACCGGGAAGGCTTCGTATTGCTCAACCAGTATTTCCGGTCGCTTCAGG
This sequence comes from Chryseolinea sp., assembly GCA_049840655.1. Taxonomy (GTDB): domain Bacteria; phylum Bacteroidota; class Bacteroidia; order Cytophagales; family Cyclobacteriaceae; genus Chryseolinea. The sequence continues at coordinate 127,670 of JASGJX010000008.1, read as the reverse complement.
ATGTGGAAGATCCGTTTGAAAGGCTAAAGGCGATTACAAAAGCCTATATCCGTTTCGCTCTCGAGAACAGCGAGTATTACGACCTCATGTTTATAAGTCGCTCACCAATGAGTGCTCTTGAGGATAGTGATAATGAAAAGTGGGAAGAGGGGGATAGGGCATTCGCTGCGCTGACAACTACAATTCACCAGTGCATTGAGTGTGGTTATTTTAAGGGGATGGATCCCCAGGTGCTTTCCTTTACCTGCTGGTCGATGGTGCATGGTATCTGTGCACTGGAAATACGGGGCCGATGCAAAGTTGTTCCTGAAGAACTGCTACCTGGCCTGAGCAATCGGGTAGGAGCCATGATTGTTGAAATGCTGGAGCGCATGCACGGCAAAAAACCGACATAGTAAAAAAATTTGCCTCAATACTTAACACTGTAAAGTTAATTTTCAATGAAAAGTACCAAGACTCCTCTCTATCCCAAAGCAGCCGTTTTGTTGCTCTTGGTTACGGTTTGCACAGTTGCTTTTGCCCAACCCAGGCTGGATTCGTATGTCCACGAGGGATTGCAGAACAACATCGTTGCACAGCAGAAAGCGATTGCCTATGAACAGGCGCAGCGTTCTCTCCAGATTGCTACCGGTTTTTTCCTGCCTTCGGTTTCGTTGCTCGCGGACTATACTTCCGGAGAAGGTGGACGTAGCATAGCCATCCCCGTTGGCGATATGCTTAATCCAGTTTACGCATCACTCAACCAGCTTACGCAGAGCGATGCATTTCGTCAGATTGATAATGTTCAGCAAAACTTCTTTCCGAAGAACTTTTATGATGGGCGTATCCGCACATCGATGCCGCTGTTGAATACAGACCTTTATGCTAATCGTGCGATCCAGCGTGAACAAGTTGCCATTCGCAACAACGAGCTAATGGCCTACAAGCGACAGCTTGTGATGGAAATCAAGACAGCTTATTATCAATATCTCGGCGCAACCGCAGCAGTAAAAATCCTGGAGAGCGGACTTGGATTGGTTGAAAGAAATGTTGAGGTCAATGCATCACTGCTGAAGAATGGAAAGGCATTGCCGGCAAATTATCAGCGTTCGAAGAGTGAGCTTGAACGTGTTCGTGCTGAACTAAACAGTGCTCAGAACCGTGCGACCAATGCAAAGAAGTATTTTAACTTTTTACTGAATCGCGAACTTGACAGTGATGTGGAAGTTGAAGCTACAGATGCTGAGGTGTCTAACGAATTGGTAGTAGCAGGCATACGTGAGGAACTACAGGCGCTGCGTTCATTGCAGGCGGTTAATGAAGCCTCATTGAGAATGAGCAAGCAGGTTTTTATCCCGAAGGTAAATGGCTTCATCGATCTTGGATCTCAGGCATCGGACTGGCAGTGGAATACGAAGTCAATGTACTACCTCGTGGGGGTTCAGTTGTCGATGCCAATATTTCAGGGCAATCGTAACGTAATGACCATACGCAATAATGCTTCAGAGCTCAGAAGAACGGAGTTAGAGCTTACAAACACCTCGAATCGTCTTGAGTTGTCGGCTCAGGTGGCAGAAGGTGACCTGGTTACAGCGCGCGCTAATCATACTGCAGCCGTAGAACAATCCAAATCTGCACAGAGCTACTTCAATCTTGTTGAGAAAGGATACCTGCAAGGTGTGAATACGCTCATTGAGTTCCTCGATGCGCGAAATCAATTGACCGCCTCAGCGCTGCAGCAAAACCTCAAGCGATATGAAGTGCTGGCGGCTGTTGCCCGTGTAGAACGCGAGTCTGCGACATATCCACTGGCTCCATAAGCAAGCTGTTTCTACTGAAATCGATTCAGTATCAAATCTTAATTGTTTCCTCAAAACATCGATAACCCTCCAACAATTTGTTATATGAAAACTTTGTTTCAAAAAATCGCCCTCTTCACGTTGATTGTGCCAACAATGGTCCTCGTGGAGTCATGTACTGATGGCAAAGGTGCCGGTCACACAATTCCGAAGGCATCCGAGGCCGTGCCAGTTCGCACCATAGCATTGGCTCCTTCATCCGGACAGAGGGTGATCAAAGCATCAGGCCAATTCGCAACCGACGAAGAAGTCGTGCTCGGGTTTAAGACATCCGGAATCGTAAGTCGCGTTTATGTTCGCGAAGGCGATGCTGTTAAACGAGGTCAACTCCTGGCGACGCTTGATATGACTGAAATAAACGCCGTTGTTGCTCAGGCGAGAATGAACAGTGAAAAAGCGGGTCGCGATTTCAAAAGAGCCAGCAACCTGTATGCTGATAGCGTTGCGACATTGGAACAATTTCAAAATGCGGAGACAGCAGTGGCTGTGGCAGAACGACAACTGGAGGCTGCAGCGTTCAACAGAAGTCATTCTGAGATTCACGCTCCGGCAGATGGTTTTGTGCTGAAGAAGTTCGTGAGTGCGGGTCAGGTAGTTAGTACTGGAGACCCTGTGTTGCTGACAAATGCGATACACAATCGGGGTTGGCTTTTGAAAGTTGGTGTAAGTGATCGTCAATGGTCTCAGCTTAAGATTGGAGATCAGGCGCTCGTCCACGTTGATGCATTCCCTGATAAAACCCTTAAAGGCACATTGATTCGGAAAGCAGAAACTGCAGATCAGGCATCAGGTGCGTTTGTTGTTGAGCTTTCCGTCCAACCGCAGGACATAAAGCTGGCCACTGGAATGTTTGGTGCAGCCGAGTTTGCATCAACGGATGCCACGCAGAGCTGGTCTGTTCCTTATGAATCTGTGCTTGATGCTCATGACCACGATGGTTTTGTATTTGTTACCACGGACGGACTAACAGCTCATAAACAATCAATCCGGATCGAGTCATTCAACGACAGTCACGTGATTGTTAGTTCTGGCTTCGAGCAGGGTCAGCAGCTTATTGTGTCAGGCAGCGCCTACCTCAATGATGGTTCCTCTATTCGGATTGTTAAATAGTAGAGCCATGAAGATCGCAGAATTCGCCGTAAAGAATTATCAGTTTACGCTTATCATGTTTCTCATGGCTGCGGCCGTGGGCGTGACCACCCTGTTGACCATGCCTCGTAGCGAGGATCCTGAGATAGAGGCGCCACAGTTCTCGGTGGTGGTCGTTTATCCGGGCACTAGCCCCAAGGATATGGAGGAGCTTGTCGTTGATCCAATTGAGGAGAAACTGAACGGCCTGGAGGATATGAAGCGCATCAAGACCACTATTGGTGATGGTCTCGCCGTGATCCGCGCCGAATATAAATACGAGTCAGATCCGGATGAAAAGTATCAGGAAATGGTTCGGGAAGTGAATGCTATTCGAGCAGAACTACCTTCGGAGATTCTGAGCATGGAGGTAAAGAAATTTCAGCCCTCAGATGTGAACGTTATGCAGGTCGCTCTCATTTCCGAGAATGCCCCGCGTGCGACACTGAAAAAGCAGGCGGAGGAATTACAGGATGTTCTCGAGCAGATTCCTGAATTGAAAAACGTAGAGATCCATGGATTGCCAGAGCAAATCGTGCGTGTATCTCTCCGGTTGGAGAAGATTGCTCAGATGCATATTCCACTGGAGTCAATCATGGGAAGCATGAAAAGTGAAATGGCGAATATTCCAGGTGGCAGTGTTGATGCTGGTGGGAAGGCGTTCAGTGTGAAGACGAGTGGAAACTATACTTCTGCCGATGAGATTGCCAATACGATTGTTTATGCGGCCAATGGGCACAACGTATTATTAAAGGACGTGGCTGAGGTGTCTCTGACGTTTGAGGAAAGCAAACACATTACGCGACTCAATGGGCATCGATGCGTTTTTGTCGTAGCTGCCCAGAAGCCAGGGCTTAATATTTCCCATACCCAGAAGATTTACAAACCTGTGCTTGAAGCATTCCAAAAGACCCTTCCCGCCAACATTGACATGGTCCATCACTTCGATCAGGCTGATAATGTGAACGGTCGGCTCGCAGGGCTGGGTAAAGACTTCCTTATTGCAATTTTGCTTGTAGCCATTACACTGTTGCCACTGGGAGGCAGGGCAGCGCTTATCGTGATGATTTCAATCCCACTTTCTCTTTCCATTGGGTTGGTTTTGCTGAATCTTATGGGGATCAACCTAAATCAGCTAAGCATTGTCGGCCTTGTTGTTGCATTAGGATTGCTTGTTGACGACAGCATTGTTGTGGTTGAAAATATTGAACGGTGGATGAGAGAAGGACATTCAAGGATTGACGCGACGATTAAAGCTACACGTCAGATTGGACTTGCAGTCGTGGGTTGCACCGCAACATTGATCATTGCGTTTATGCCGCTCGTATTCCTGCCAGAGGGTGCCGGAGATTTTATCCGTGGTTTGCCACTCGCAGTAATCATGTCTGTCCTGGCTTCAATGGTTGTGTCGCTTACGGTAATTCCTTTCCTGTCGAGCCGTTTGCTCAAAGGTCATGATGATGGAAAAGGAAATATTTTCATGCGTGCACTTCAGTCCCTGATACATGGCAGCTATTCAAAGTTGCTGGACTTTGCCTTACGTTACCCTAAGACAACGCTTGTCGCCGCAGGTGTAATCTTCTTTCTGTCGACGCAGTTGCTCGGAGTTGTGGGTTTCGGATTATTTCCGGCTTCAGAAAAGCCGCAGTTCATTATCAATACGATTACACCTCTTCAGACCAACATCTCCAGAACAGATTCCGTAGCCTCATTGGTTGACGAAACGGTGAGTGAGATTCCTGAGGTAACATATTTTGCCACCAATGTTGGAAAAGGTAATCCGCGTATTTACTACAATGTTATTCAGGAGAACGAGCGCACAGACTTCGCACAAACATTTGTACAACTTCAGGAGACAACCACTCCGGAGCGAAAGCTCGAAATCATCAATGAACTCCGTGAACGCTTTCGCGATGTTGCTGGTGCCCGTATTGAAGTAAAGAACTTTGAACAAGGACCGCCATTAGTTGCGCCCGTGGAAGTCCGCATATTCGGTGATAACCTGGATACTTTGCGTGCCGTATCAGCAGAAATTGAAAAGTTGTTGAAGCAAACAGAAGGCACCATGTATGTAAACAATCCGGTGAGCAATCTGAAGAGCGACATCCGTGTTGTCATTAATCAGGAGAAGGCCCGGATGGGGGTATCAATACAGTTGACATAGATCGCACGATCCGGCTAGCCATCTCCGGAATTGATATGGGTAAATTTTCAGACATCAACGGAGACGACTATGGTATACAGCTGACGACGCCCAAATCAGGCAGACCAACACTGGATGCGTTTGACAATCTTTTTATCAATAATCAATTGGGCGTTGCTATTCCAATGGCGCAGGTCGCTGGATTAAAACTGGAAACATCACCTCTGAGTATTGATCACTATAATAAGAAGCGAATGGTGTCGGTTTCGGCATTCGTTCAAAAGGGATATCTCAATGATCGCGTGATTAATGATGTTGTTAACAAGCTGCAGACAACGCGTTTTCCGAATGGATACAGTTACACCATGGGCGGAGAAGTTGAGGCCAGCCAGGAGTCATTCGGCGGCCTGGGCACAATCATCATCGTCACGGTATTCATGTTTGTTGCAGTGCTGATTCTTATGTTTAAGACTTTTAAGAGCATGCTTATTGTCTTAAGCGTAATCCCTTTGGGGATTGTAGGTGCTGTACTTGGGCTGTTGTTCACAGGAAACCCATTGTCGTTCGTCGCTATTATAGGACTGATCGCCCTTGCGGGGGTTGAAGTAAAGAACTCGATCTTGCTGGTCGATTTTACAAATCAATTGAGACAACAGGGAATGTCGGTGGATGAGGCAATCCGGCACGCCGGCGAGGTGCGTTTTCTTCCAATCGTACTGACATCGCTGACGGCTATTGGTGGGTTGTTGCCCATTGCGCTTTCTGTTAATCCGCTGATTTCTCCGTTGGCTGTTGTATTGATTGGCGGGCTGATCAGTTCAACGCTGCTGTCACGCATTGTGACTCCGGTTGTGTATAAGCTGATCCCTCCGAAGATTTGATCTGCATGCGAATTGAAATTGAAAAGGGCCTGATCTATTTATGATCAGGCCCTTTCATTTTCGGTTGATATATTGTCCACTCTTGTGGAGATATTAAGTGCGATTGGAATTGGGTGATTATCTCTCAGGAGGGAGGTTGATAGTTGTGCGTCAGGGAAGCTTGATCCGAATGACTAATACAGCAGGGACAATCGAATATCGCGCGCTGCTATTGTTTCATAAGATTGACATTGTATGTGATCTGAAGCAATACCCCAAAATTGTTTTCCTGCTGTGCACCATTCCTTTTGACGATAAGCTGATAGATGCCGCCCATGTGCATGGCAAAATTTTTCTCGAACTGATAGCCAATACCTGCAAACACACGGTTTTGATCGGGATCGCTGTATGTTACATTCTCGCCCCAGCTCTTGAATATCTCGTCGTAAGCAATGGCGTAGTAGGTCTTAGGGTCAATGGTTTTTCCGCTGAGCGGAATACGTGCCTGAAAGACGATACCTGATGCGTTGCTGAAAAACACTGTACCCATCGTCAACAACAATACCGTCGGAAGTTAAGGGAGTGGTGTTGAAGAAACCGTTGCTCAAGTCTAAGACGATGTTCGAAGTGAACAATTCCCGTGTGGTGCTTATACATGACCTGTTGCCATGTGCGATGTTCATTATTTACAAACGTTGCTGGTTGCTTTCCGTAGAGATAGTTCCATGTGTAAACGTAACCCACGGGTACGAAAGAAAAATGGTCGTTAATCTTAATATCCAAACCAGTGCGGGCCTGGTATTGCATTGGATCCATAGAGCCGGCTTGTCGGAACTGCCCGTCGAGTAAAATCTGAAGTTTCTTAGAAACTTTCAGGTGAGAAGAAAATGCCACCCACTGGATTGATTGGGTTACTGTTTCTTTTTCCTGACCCTGCCCGTTTACAATTTGAAATGCCCCGAAAACGAATGCAAGGCATAAAGAGAACTTTACCACAGAGCGATGTTTTTGTTACCTGTGGCAAAAGTAGAGTGCCTAATATTACCGCATGTTTAAGCTTTTAACATACAGGTAACATTAACTTAATATTGGCTCTAAAAACCTCTAAATTGATCTCAATTCAGGCTTATCGCCTGTCCGTTCCGAAGCTCCTCAGAGGCTGATTTTACGATTTTTTCACCCTCCTTCACGGGCCCGAAAACCTCAACCAGCGAGTCAAGCGAGTTCCCCTTTTGAACGGCTACCCACTCTGCAGTCTGATTGTTGACCCGTACCAGAAACACGCCCTCTGTCGAATTGATAATGGAGGTCCTGGGAACGAATAACGTCGGTTTGTTACGGGTGATTGGAAGACGCACTTCAGCATACATTCCAGCTTTAAGATTGTCGTCGACATTGTCGAAGTCGAATTCCGCTAGCATTGAACGATTCTTTTCGTCCACTGAGTTTGAGCTTCGTGCGAAATGTGCTTCGTAGATTTTTGATGGATCTGCCTGCACCGTAAATGAAACGATGCTCTTTTCTGCAAGTGCATTCGCCAGGTTTTCGGGTATGGCCACCGTTAGCCGCAGTCGTGATTTATCTTCCAGAATGAACAAGGGCTTGCTTCCATCGGAACCAACCAGGTCGCCGGGACTGATGTTTCGTTCGGTGATGGTACCGTCGAAGGGTGCCTTAACTGACAAGTAGGCCACAAGTTGTTGATGTGATGCCATCTGCGCACGAGCTGCTTCCAGATTTTGCGCCGACGCTTCAGCTAATGCGCTATCGGACATCATTCGGGCGTAAGCCATGTCAAGTTCATTTGCAGACACGGCGCCTTCAGTTCGGTTTGTTTCAACAATGCGTTTATATGTTGCTAAGCTTACCTTTTGTTTGGCGCGGTGTTCAATCAACGAAGCTTGTGCGGATGACACCTGAGCACGTGCCTGATTTAAAGCAGCGATTACTTCCGGCGCTTCAAGTTCAGCCAATGATTGTCCTTTCTTCACGCGGCTTCCGCGATCGACGTATAGTTTTCCAACATATCCTTTCACCTTTCCAACTATCAGCGTTCGGTTCCAGGCCTTCAATTCACCTGGTAACACAATAGGCAGTGATGGCTGCAAGCTTTGCACTGTCGTAACTGATACAACGGTTTGACTATTGGACGTTTTTTCTGTGGTGTGCTTTTCCGCGCATCCGATGACGGCTATTCCGAAAATAGCTGTATATACTAACCTGATGGAACGCATATAGTTATTTGCTGTTTTGACTGTTGTTAAAGAATTTGCTCTGCGCATCTTCAGGATCCAGTGATACTGAAACATATGATGCGCGACGTTGAACCATGATGAATACCCCAGGGAGGATGAGCAGAGACACTAAAGTCGATGCGATCAGCCCGCCGATTACGGCCTGTCCTAATGGAGCGACCTGATCACCCCCTTCACCCAGACCTGACGCCATCGGAATCATACCGGCAATCATGGCAATACTGGTCATGAGAATTGGACGTATACGGCTTCCGGCCGCAAGTATGCCCGCTTGTTTTGGATCTTTGAGTTCAAGCCGAAGATTCTCTGCATTTGTGATCATAAGAATGGCATTTGCAACTGAGACTCCGACCGACATGATCATCCCCATATATGATTGGAGATTTAACGTAGCGCCACAGGCAAGTAACATAAGCAGGCTGCCTGCGAGTACGGCTGGTACGGATGAAAGGATTGCGAGTGATAGTTTGAACGATTGAAAGTTTGCAGCCAGCAGCAGGAATATGATTACGATGGCTATTCCCAAACCGCCTTGTAAACTGCTGAGCGTATCATCCAGCAACTTCACCTGCCCTTTGAATTCAACCAAAAGACCACGTGGAGGTTGCCCGGCTTCAGCAATAGCTTTGGAGACGGCCTTGCTGGCAGTACCGAGGTCTACGCGATGAAGATTGGCAGTAATTGTGACCAGCCGGTTTGGTCCGGATCGATCATATTGACCGGGACCTGCTTCTTCAGAGAACCTGGCAACATCATTGAGCGTAGGACGCTGTTGTCCGGATTGCAGCGGAATGTTCTTGATGTCGTCGACGGAAGTCATTTCAAATTCCGGAATCTGGATCTGAACCTGATAGGCCAGGCCCTTTGAATTATCCAACCAAAGATTTTTGTCTGTAAATCGGCTCGAAGATGTAGCAGCGACAAGCGAACGTGATACCTGTGTCGCAGTCACGCCCATTTGACCCGCTCTCTCGCGATCCATGTCGATCTTGAGAATCGGGTAGGCCATGGGTTGTGCAATCTGAACGTCGCGAAGGAAATCGATCTTTTGCATTTCACGCATGATCTTAGAGGCAAACTGAGCAGCAACTTTGATATCTTTTGCCGCCACATTGACCTCGATCGGAGTAGCCGCACCCTGACTCATGATCTTGTCCACAAGTTCAATCGGTTCAAATGATAGGCGTACGCTTGGAAAAGCATTGCCAATTCTCGATCGGAGATGCTCCTTCAGTTCGTCCATGGGTACGTCAAATCCTTCGTGCAACGAAACCTGAATGACTGCTTCATGGGGACCACTGTTAAAGACGAAGATCTGAGATGTTCCATAGCTGGTTGGGACATTACCAACATATGCTGATGTGATGTCGAGCTGCCCGGCACCAACTTCATCCCTGATCAAGTCAAGAACTTTAAGGGTTGTTTCCTCGGTGCGCTCCACGCGAGTGCCATCCACAGCCCGAACGCGTAGTTGAAACTGACGACTGTTGGCCCGTGGCAGTATATCAGTTCCAATAAGGAAGAATGACAAAGCGATCAGACATACCGCTCCGGTTAAATATATTGCAGTGTATGCGCCTGCTTTATCAATAATTTTATGGAGAATCAGCAGATAACGATGCTTGAATTTTTCAAACCCTTTCAGTGATTTAAATTGATTACCCTCATCAATAATAGTTTGCGTTTCAGTATGATCCAGCGCCAGCGTTGCGTCATGGTGATCCAGTTTTAATAGCCAGCTGGACAACACAGGCACGAATGTTTGTGACAACAGAAATGATGAGATCATCGCGAACCCTACCGATAGTGACAAGGGAAGGAACATCGATTTCGGAATTCCCTGCATTACCAGTGCTGGCGCGAATACAGCCAGGATGGAGAGCAGAATAAGGAATTCAGGAAATGCAATTTCCTTGCAGGCGTCCCATATCGCCTGAGCCTTCGTTTTTTTCATTTCCAGGTGCTGGTGGATATTCTCGATGCTCACGGTCGCCTGGTCTACGAGGATACCCACTGCAAGAGCGAGTCCACTTAGCGTCATGATGTTGATTGTTTGCCCGAACAAATGCAAGAGAATGATCGCACTCAAAACAGATATTGGGATTGTAATCACTACGATTATCACGCTTCGCCAATCGCGAAGGAACAACATAACCATAAGCCCTGTAAGGAGTGCGCCAAGGGTTCCCTCGGTAATAAGGCTCTTTAACGCATTTGTTACGTAGGTTGACTGGTCGAACTCGTACGTGATTTTCACGTCCTCCGGAACAGCATTCTGCAGCAAGGGGAGTGATTCACGAATGTTGTTTACAACGGAAAGGGTAGAAGCATCTGATTTTTTAACTACTGGAATATATACCGCTCGTCGTCCCTGAACGAGTGCATAGCCGACCGTGATGTCGGCAGCATCTTCCACCGTAGCGATATCACGAATAAATACGGTGGGACCCGAACCCATCCTGATGGGAACGTCAAGGAAGTCAACCGGCTTGTCGATGAGAGAATTTACTGGTGTCATTAGCGTGCGATTGCCAATGCGAATGTTGCCCGCCGGTGAGGGCTGATTCGTGCTGCCAACAGCGCGTATTACTTCCTCTGGAGTGAGGTTGTAACTGCGAAGCCGTTGGGGATCCAATCGGATTACAATGGTGCGCTGGTTGCCGCCGAGGGGAGGTGGACTTGATACACCTTCAATTTTTGAAAACATGGGACGCACTCTTGAAGACGCATAGTCCTGTATTTCATTTAACGATCGCGTTGTGCTGGAAAAAACAAGTTGTCCGACCGGAACGGAGCTGGCGTCAAACCGAATTACCTGTGGAGGAACGGTGCCCTCTGGCATGTATGCTTTGGCCCTTGATATATTATTTGCAACCTCAGCTGCTGCCTGAGCCATGTCTGTGCCTGGGTAGAACTGCAACTTGATCAGTGACATACCCTGAATAGTTTTTACTTCTACATCCCGGATACCAGAAACATAAAGAAAGTGATCCTGATATCGGGTGGTGATGAAGCCATCCATCTGATCAGGAGCCATACCACCGTAGGGCTGGACGACGTAAATTGTAGGAAGATCAAGGTCGGGGAAAATGTCGACCGGAATGCTACGAATTGCCAGAATGGAAAAGAAGACGATGGCGATTATCCCCACCATCACTGAGATCGGTTTTCGTAGAGCGCTTCGAATGAGTTGGTACATAGCGTTCGTGTTATTACCGCGCGGCGGTACGATGTTTATTGAATAGCGTTCAGGAAAATATTGAGATCACCTTTGGCAGCAGCAATAGCGAGAAGAGCCCGCCAGGTGTTGCTATAAGCAATTGCCAGATCTGCTTCTGCCCGGCTCAGGGTAACCATGCTTTGCAGCATCGTTGGTAAATCAGTCAAACCGCTGCTATAACGTGCTGATGCCTGACGGTACGCCCTCTGCGCGGCAGCCAGTTGAATTGGTGCACGCGATGCCTGCTCAATCATTAAGCTGTAATGGATTTCTGACTCCCTACGTTGACGTTGAACTTTCAGCAGCTGTTCGTTGTATTGCTCACGGTCGCGGATGGAATGATATCGCTCGCTCCTGTAGCGGTGGCTGATCGGAATTATATCCGTGAGATTCCATCGCGTCGATGCACCAAGCAAATAGTTGTAGACTTTGTATTGAGTCCCATCGTGGAAGCTCGTTTGAAACGTGTCGTCTGCCGGGGAGACACCCGAGCCGCGCGCCCACGCTGCACCAACCAAAGAGATCGATGGGAGATAGGAACGACGAATAGCGGTACTCCGGGCGGCGGTCTGACGCACCCGGGCGTCGTACAAATGAAGCAATGGATTTAAGGTTGCCGAGGACGTATCGGGAAGCAAAGGCAACGCACTGAAAAAACTCATGCTGTCCGGTTGCTCCAACGTAGTGCCTATGGTTCCAGATAACTCAAGTAATTGTAACAACTGTGCCTGTGCATTGCGCCTCGTTTCCAGCAACAACATTTCAGCTTTCGTATATTCTGCGTTAGCAAGGGAACTATCAACACCGGCACGCATCCCCGACCTTACTGATGCAGCGACAACTTCTTTGAAACGATTTGCTCTCTTTAGGTTGCTTTCCTGAATCCTGGTGAGTCGGTCCGTAATGAGTGTTAACAGATAGGCGTCAGTGAGCCGCACCTGGTGTTGAAATAATTCGTTTTCGTATGCCGCCTGAGTAGAGGCAAGGCCTGCTTTGGCCGCCGAGACATTTGCGGACACCTTGCCAAAGTTGAATACGTTCCATTCCATGAGCGTACTCGTGAAGCTCCCCCAGGTGGCTACATACGTATTTTCTGGCCGGATACCACCTGATGGCGATATGACAGCCGGATTGGGATAAAAGGAACCCGCTACACTGTTGCTTGTGCCGTAAGAGTATTGATGCTGAACCGCCAGACGGGGAATATATTCCGACTTTGATGCCAATAGGTCTTGCTCTGCGCTCTCTACATCCATCTGCCGGGCTTTAAGAAGGGGGTAATTTGCCTTGCTTTGCTCGAGCATCGTGGGGAGGTCTGTATGTTGCGCATGCAGTACGACAGTTGGTACAATCAATACCAGGAGCGTTATTGTTAGTGTTCTTTTCATGACCTTCGATTCACAAACTGCAATTCTAACATCGGATTCTGGAAAAATTTGGGAAGCGTATAAAGTGGAGCTACTACGAAATGTTTTCAGAATCCGCTACTATTTTTGCGCTATTAACCACCTGTCGATTGAAAATTCTGGTCATAGAAGATGAACGCGTATTGGCCGAAAGCATAACTTCATACCTGAGCAAGGAGGGGTTTGTAGTTGAGACGGCGTTTTCATACGACGCAGCAGTTGAGAAAGTTAATCTGTATGCGTACGACTGCGTTGTGGTTGATATCAACCTGCCCGACGGAACCGGCTTCGATATTGTTGAAATGCTTAAGCGCATCAAATCCACATCGGGGATCATTATTATCTCTGCGCGCGATGCACTTGAGGACAGAATTCGTAGCCTCGAGATTGGTTCGGATGATTACCTAACAAAACCGTTTCATCTTTCGGAATTGAACGCGCGGGTTAAGGCTATCCTGCGCCGGCGAAATTTTGGTGGCAGCAACGAGATCAGGTATCATGAGCTGCGTGTGGACTACAACTCACGACGCGTTTTTGTAGGTGAGAATGAAGTCAGTCTTTCCAAGAAAGAGTACGACCTGCTTCTGTATTTTATGTCGAACGTCGATATAGCGCTTACTAAAGCGTCGATGGCGGAGCATTTATGGGGAGATAATATTGATTCAGCAGATTCTTTCGACATACTTTATTCTCAAATCAAAAACCTGCGGAAGAAGCTCACTGATGGTGGATGTAGTGAATACATTCATTCCATTTATGGTATCGGTTATAAATTTGGTGCAAATTGAAACTACTCGGACGTACCAGCTTGTTTTACGCAGCCTTTTCATTGGCCACGTACGTTGTGATCGCTGGCAGCTTTTATGTTTTGGTCGAGCGAATGATTTATCAGGAGGTGGAGGACCGACTCAGGGTTGAACGCAGGGACTTCGAACACTACGTACGAACGCATGGCGTTTGGGAGGAGAGTTGCTATTTTGTGGAGGATAAAATTTCTCTCGTTTCTGTATCTGATACGTTGCAGATGCTTGATTCTTTCAAGGACACCTTGATGGATAACCGATACAACAAGCAACTGATCCCATTTCGTGAGCACACATTTTATAGTTCTGTAGGGAGCGGGTTGTATAAAGTAAGCATCAGAAAGTCGCTGATCGAATCAAAGTCGCTTTTGAAATCCATCACTGTTACGCTGCTGATTACGCTCAGTATCGGATTATTGCTGCTTTACTTATTCCAGCGTACGTTTTCAAAGGTACTCTGGAGACCATTTTATCAGACCCTGGCGAAAGCAAAAGCATTCGATGTGAGTGATGGGTCCGCATTGAATCTCAAACCGCAGGTAATTCATGAATTCAATGAGCTGAATTCTGAACTCTCGAAAATGACGGAGAAAATTTCTCGCGATTATAGCAGTCTTAAGGAATTCACGGAGAATGCATCGCACGAAATTCAGACGCCGCTTGCATTGATCAATAGCCGTGTGGAGGAGCTCATTCAGGAAAGAAACGTGGAGCCGAAGCAAATGTCATGGATTCAGGATATTCATGAGTCAACTCTGCGACTATCGCGATTGAATCACGCGCTGCTTCTGCTTTCGAAAATTGAGAACGGACAATACTACGAGCGGGAACCTGTAGTAGTAAATTCTCTTGTCAAGGAGAAACTCATGGAATTGGAAGAGATTTTTAACCTGAAAGGGATTACCACAACCTTCAAACAGGAGGGAACGCTTATCCTTCAAATGAATGCCATTCTCGCCGACATCCTATTCACCAATCTTCTGAACAACGCCGTTAAGCACAATGTAAAGAGCGGAAGGATCGATATTCTTGTTGACAATTTTCAGTTTGTGATTCAGAATACCGGCGAGCCATTAAATGGAGATCCGGAAGTTCTGTTCGAGCGATTCCGAAAGCACAATCAGTCCTCCAATTCACTGGGACTTGGATTGGCAATCGTGAAAAAGATCAGTGATTCGCACAAGCTAAGGATAACCTACACCTACAGCAAGCCTCTTCATATTTTTCGGCTTACTGCTTAGCAGGATCCAACCAAAGGTCTATTGGCCTTGCCACTTTTGGGTTATAAGGCAGCTCTATTTTCCTGCCCTGTCCGGCGGAAGCATACGCAGCATAAATCACCTCGAGCACAGCGCGACCAAGTTCTCCTGTTACAAGCGGTTGTTTGTCTTCACGAACACATTCGATGAAATGCTTCAGTTCGTGTGGATACCCTTGATTAAAAACTTCTTCGAATACCGTAAAACTCCAGCCCGCCGTCGTGTCAGCTTTTTCCATAGCGTAGCCATATCCATTTTTGCTATAGGTAAGTGCTGAGTTGCCAATGAATAAGTCGGCATAAACAACTCCCCCTGTTCCGTATACTTCGCTTCTATCATCCATGCCGCCATGCTTGGCCCAGCTGTTCTCGGCAACACCTGTAACGCCGTTTTCGAATTCAACGATTACAACTGAATTGTCTTCGCCGCGTGTCCGATTCTTGTGCAAAACGGTGTTCATGCTTGCCTGCACGCTTTTGACTTTGGCATTATTGAGCATCCAGAAGAACCATCCAAAAGCGTGGCAGCCCATATCCATCAAGACGCCCCCTCCGGAGTACTTTATGTCGTAGAACCAGTCCGTGTGCGGTCCGGAATGCTTTTCAGATTGTTTGAGCATAAAGATATCACCGACGGCACCCTCTTTAACCAGATGCCTGACGCGTTCATATTTCGGTGCAAAGCAAAGTTCTTCCGCATACATCAGCTTGACGTTGGCTTTCTTGCACGCCGTAATCATCTTGTCGGCCTCTTCTAACGTGACAGCAAGCGGTTTTTCAATAATGATATGCTTGCCAGCAGCGGCTGCTTTAAGCGTTGCCTCCGCGTGCAGGTAGTTGGGAAGGCAGATATCAACCACTTCGCATCCGGACTTTGCAATCAGCGCATCTATATCATCGTACCATTGGGCGATTTTATGCTTTGTTGCTAATGCTTTAGCCTTTTCAGCACTCCGGGCATAGATCGCCACAATCTCCGCTTCCGGAATGAAACGATGATAGCTTTCAAGATGAATATCGGCAATGAATCCTCCTCCCAGGATGGCAACTTTCGTTCGTTGCATAAAGCTGTAGTTGTGGTTGGTGTTTATCTAAACAGACCGAATATTACGAAATACTAAGAAAAAATTGATCAAACGGGAATGGCCTCGAAGTGTTCCAGTCAATGGCCAATACTATTTCGATCGTTTTCTTTAGCATGGCGTAGGTGCCAGGTTTGGTAATATAAAGGTCCGCGCCATTCGCATACGCTGATTCAATAGAACCGGCCTGCGACGATGTCGACAGAATGATTATAGGAATGTTTTTGAGTTTGTCGATTGTTTTGATCTCCTGGAGACATTCAATGCCATTCTTGCGTGGCATATTGAGATCAATAAATATTACTCTTGGTTCCGGTGGGACTCTTGCGTCCAGCGTTTCCAGCAATTCTTGTCCATCGTATGAGATAACCAGTTCATGATCCTGTGCTACTTCATTCATGGCATCCTGGAACAATACGCAGTCATCGTCGTCGTCGTCGGCGAGGAAAATGGAGGGTTTCATTTTTTGGATCGTCAGTTTAACATGCTGGCGTACTCGAAAAACAATGGTTGTGTTTGTCAAGTCCGCATCGCTCTTCTCTACATTCTTTTGGCTCTGGCAACTACCATCCTTTATTAAGGAGGCATGATATTTCTTTTCAGGCTTATTTAAAAACAGAAAAACCTTGCAATTGTGCAGGCGGGATAAATTTCGTTTAAATGAACATTTGGACCTTTAAATGGAGGCAATGAATTCCACACGAATTCTACATAAAGTTCGCAATTCACAACGCTTATCTCCGCCAACGTATTCAGTAATAATTTATGGAATCAGATCTTCACTACGAGTTTAACTGTGGAAATTAATACATGCAATACCCCGAATACAGGGGTGCTGATGCATGGTATGATTTTAGGATATGTAAATCAGAGCTTTATAGTTGAACATGAGGCTCATAGACTAAGTATCGTATTTATTGAACCTGTTTACAACCTTAAAATCAAAACAACTGATTATGAAAAAGATATCAACTATGGCCGTACTGGCAGCCTCTGCGTTGCTTTTAACGATCACCGCCTGCAACTCAAGAAAGCAGGAGGTAGCTTCAAACAACGAAAGCATAGAAATGGCAAAAGATGCAAATGATTCAACTTTCACCGACCGCACAGAGGAAAAGGACGCCGACTTTGTCGTTAATGCAGTAACGAGTAACCTTGCGGAAATTAAAATTGCTCAGCTCGCTAAGAACAAATCCAGTGATGCCGACGTGAAGGATATGGCAACGCAACTTGAAGAGCAACACTTCAAAATACTAAATGAGTTAAAGGCCTATGCGGATAAGAAGGGCATTGCAATCCCTTTACAGGAAGCGGAGAAGGATGCTAAAGAAATGAGCCGTCTTTCTGAGGAACCAGCCGACAAGTTTGATGAGAAATGGTGTGAGGCTATGGAGGATCGTCATGAAAAGTCAATCAATAAATTTGAGGCTCGCCTTGATAAGACCGAAGATCCCGAATTAAAAGAATGGATTGCAGCAACGTTGCCGGGATTAAAAGAACATCTCGCAATGATCGAGCATCATGAAAAGGCTCACGATGGTGAGTGACGCTTCATAACAAAAGAGGCTGTTGAGAATAGCCTCTTTTGTTATTTAAAATTCTTTCATCATACACCTCACTTGATTGATTTGAACCCAAGTCAGTGAAGGATGCGCTTAGTTTCGAAGCTACAGCGCTGTAATCAATTTTGAATGTCCTCTGCAGGATTTGCGTCTATCGATTTACGTTTAGATTCGCGATCTTCTTCATCTTCAACGCTTCTGTCGCTTGGCAGGGTTGAATCGTTGACTTTTTTATCACCCCACTCTTCTTCTCTGACTACATTGGTAGTGTTGTCGTCAGCATTAAGATCACGACTTTCAATATTCTTACGGGTACCCTTTTTCGGTATTTTGGTCCGTTGATTTGCTTTTTTTGCTTTTGTGCTTGTCGTGGTTTTCATAAGAATGAATTAAGTTTCAACTATTGTGCAGTCGCCTTTTTGTCCAGGCGTGCAAGAAACAGTATGATTAAAATAGCGCAAACCGCGAGTAGGTGTATTGTTGCTGTGAGTGCGTAGATCAAAACGGCGATCAACCAAACGGTGAGCAGTAAAACCGCCAGCGTGTAGAGTATTCTTTTTGTTGTTTGCATATACATTGTCATTGTCGCTCTCGTCCCGGAGCTATTTAGCCCACGAGAAATTTTGGTGCCATGTTTATTGATCGGTTTAATGATCGCATTGATGGTTGCCGGCCACATTAATCGGGGCTATAGTTGTCCATAGTCACATGAAGTGCGTCGTATTTCTACAGAGTCGTGGTATTTCTACAGAGTATGGCCGCTAGTAGTCATGATGACTAAAAGAATTCGTCCCGATAGCATTCAATATGATGGAATAAAAGTTGTGTTACTGGCAGCAGACGAATAATATGATACCGACAATCCGAGTTCTGCTGGTAGAGGACGATGAAGATGATTTCATCCTGGCGAAAGAATATCTTTCAGGGATTGATACGTTTCGGTTTGATGTCGAGTGGGAGCCAAGCTTGGCGGGTGCAAGCAGGAAGGCGATAGCCGATCTATACGACATCTACCTGGTTGATTATCATTTAGGGGGGGCAAACGGTTTGGAGTTCGTCCGTTTCCTTCATGATCACCAGATATTGGCCCCTGCAATCATTCTTACTGGTCAAAACAGTCTTAAAGTGGATATTGATGCTAGCCGATCGGGTGCTGCAGATTATCTTGTGAAGAATGAGTTGAATTCTTCTCTTCTCGAGCGAAGTATACGGTATGCACTAAGCCAGGCTAGGATTATTCGCGAACTCGATGAGAAGGAGCGGAAATATCGGTCACTGTTTGAGCGAAGCATGGATCCTATTCTGTTAGCAACCAAATCGCTTTTATTGACAGACGTAAATGATTCATTTGTTACAGTGTTCGGCTATTCTGCAGCGGAGATCAAAGGGATGAGCTTGCAATTCCTGTTTGGTGACCCTGTAGAATTCGAACTTTACCGGGAGACGTTATCGGAAACTGAACAGATTAAAGATTTTGAGGTAAAGCTGGTTTCGCGAAGTGGTCAAAGGAAGGAGGTTCTTCTCAACTGTGTTTACATTCCGCATCCTACCAATGAACTCTGTTGTTTTCAGTTTATTGTGCATGACCTGACCATGCGAAAGCAGGCAGAGAAGGATCTGCTGATCGCCGAGCGCCTTTCTCTTACCGGACGACTGGCGAGGACTATAGCGCATGAAGTCCGAAATCCATTAACGAATCTGAGTCTTGCCCTGGATCAGCTCCGGCGGGAGGTTCCGGAAGGCGGTGAGGCTGGGCAGTTATATGCCGACATTATAGAGCGGAATGCCAATCGCATTGAGCAGCTCGTAGGGGAAATGCTCCGATCGAGCAAACCGCGCGAATTGAATCTTCAGCTATCTGCAGTGAATGAGCTAGTCGATGAAACGATTAAGCTGGCAATTGACCGTATCAACCTTAACCAGATAAGGCTGGTAACGGATGTTCAGCCAGAACTACCGAAGATCCTTGTTGATCCAGAAAAAATTCATGTGGCATTGCTGAACATAATCATTAATGCCACAGAAGCAATGACAGAGAAAGGTGAGCTGCAAGTGGGGGCGTTCAAAAAGGGCAGGGTGATTACCATTGCCATTTCTGACAACGGGCGGGGTATTGAAAATGAAGATCTCGGCCGTGTCTTTGACCCGTTTTATACAAGTAAGCAGAGCGGTATGGGCCTCGGGTTGACGTCAACCAAAAACATCCTGAACAGTCACTGCGCGACGATCGATATTGAGAGTATGCCTGGTCAGGGAACAACGGTTAGTGTACACTTTACGGTAGCAGAGTGAGGAAGACTTGTTATTCTCATCGCCGTTTAATCAGGCCTGGGCCAAGGAGCAGACAGAGGAGAATCAACAAAACGAAGCAGTAAAAAAGAATTTGAGCAACAGGCAGCGCGCCCATTGCCAGGCTCCCGCCGAAACCGCATAACAACAGCATCAGCAAGGCCAGAATGGAAAATCCGAGTATTCTAAGCATAGGATTGAGTTGCCTGAGCCTACCTAGAATATTAGTGCCAGTTATTTCATTCTTGTTTCTCACCGACTTAAGTTTCCGTTAAACACAAATTGTGGAATATGTTCCACAGTTGCACCTTCCGACTGTGAATAAGTTTCCCACTCTCGATAGCGTTTTAATGCTCAAATGCTATGAGATCTACTGGCACGGAGTTAGGTTTTGATGACAAAATTCTACAACCCCTATTCCCGTGAAGGTGAACTATTTTTTCAGTTTTCCGATTCGTCTAAAATCGTGTTGCTGACTGACAGACTTCACTAATTTTACTCTTACAACAAACAGCCTCCTATGAAGACCAAAGTAGACGTAAAGGATAAGCGATCAAAAGCATCCAAGGCAACGAAGTCCGCGGGTGCTAAAAGAAGGGCGTCCAAAAAGACCAATGGCGTTCATCAGTCTGAGCGTGCCAATGGACATACCTCATCGAAAAGCGCGAAGAATGGAAGCGGTTCCAATGGACATAGTTCTATTTTGGCCTCACCAGCGAGCGAACGACATAGTAACGGCAACGGATCTCAAAAAAATTATGGACTTAGCCTCGACGTATCACGGTCTCAGGAGCTGCTTTACATCCTGTCAGAGGTTAGAAATGGAAATTTTGCTGTACGACTTCCCATCGATGAGGTTGGTGTGAATGGCAAGGTGTTCGACACGCTGAATGAAATTATTTCTCTCAACGAGCGCATGATGCTCGAGTTTACTAGGGCAGGTAACACCATCGGAAAGCAGGGAAAACTGACAGAACGTATAGAGCTCCCGAGTAATAAGGGTTCCTGGGGCGAAGGGGTTCGATCATTAAACGTACTCATCTCAGATCTTGTGCATCCCACGATTGAGATTGCTCACGTTATCAGCTCTGTGGCCAAGGGTAACCTTTCTCAGGAGATGCCCGAAGAAATTTCCGATCACAAACTTCAGGGAGAATTCCTCAGGATTGCCAAAGAAGTGAACTACATGGTGAAGCAGCTCAACCTTTTCTCTATGGAGGTAACACGCGTAGCACGTGAAGTTGGATCGGAAGGTAAGCTGGGGGGACAGGCGAAGGTTAAGGGTGTCGGTGGTGTTTGGAAGGATCTTACGGACTCAGTTAACAACATGGCGGGTAACCTTACCAGCCAGGTAAGAAATATTGCTGAAGTAACTACGGCTATTGCCCGAGGTAACTTGTCAAAGAAGATCACCGTTGACGTGCGGGGAGAAATGCTCGAGCTGAAGAACACGATTAACACATTGGTGGATCAGCTTAACTCATTTGGGTCGGAGGTGACACGTGTGGCACTTGAAGTGGGTACCGAAGGAAAGCTTGGTGGACAGGCTACTGTGAAGGGTGTGGGTGGTATCTGGAAAGACCTCACCGACTCGGTAAATCAGATGGCGTCAAACCTCACTGGTCAGGTACGTAACATTGCCGGTGTAACGACGGCGGTGGCAAATGGTGACTTGTCGAAGAAGATCACCGTTGACGTGCGTGGTGAAATGCTCGAGTTGAAGAATACTATCAACACAATGGGTGATCAGTTGAACTCATTTGCATCAGAGGTTACGCGTGTGGCCCTCGAAGTAGGTACAGAGGGGCGATTAGGTGGGCAGGCAACAGTAAAAGGAGTTGGCGGTGTATGGAAGGACCTCACGGATTCAGTGAATCAAATGGCGGGTAACCTTACTGCGCAGGTGCGTAACGTCGCCGGTGTAACAACGGCGGTGGCGAAGGGCGACTTGTCAAAGAAGATCACGGTGGATGCCAAGGGAGAGCTGTTGGAACTTAAGAACACCATTAATACGATGGTGGATCAGTTGAACTCCTTCTCTTCAGAAGTAACGCGTGTAGCCCGGGAGGTGGGATCAGAAGGACAGCTTGGAGGTCAGGCGAACGTGCCCGGCGTGGGTGGTACCTGGAAAGATTTGACGGACTCAGTGAATCAGATGGCGTCTAACCTGACTAACCAGGTGCGTAACATTGCCGAAGTAACAACGGCCGTGGCGAAAGGAGACTTGTCAAAGAAGATTGCCGTTGACGTCCGGGGTGAAATGCTCGAGCTGAAGAACACGATCAATACCATGGTGGATCAGCTGAATTCATTTGGTTCTGAAGTGACGCGTGTTGCCCGTGAGGTGGGATCTGAAGGACAGCTGGGAGGTCAGGCCGACGTACCCGGTGTTGGTGGTACGTGGAAAGACTTAACGGATTCTGTAAATAAAATGGCCGATAACCTGACGAACCAGGTACGTAACATCGCGGACGTTACCACGGCCGTAGCGAAAGGTGACTTGTCGAAGAAGATCACCGTGGACGTTAAAGGTGAGATGCTCGAGTTGAAGGATACTATCAACACGATGGTGGATCAGCTGAACTCATTTGCGTCGGAGGTAACGCGCGTTGCCAGTGAAGTGGGATCCGAAGGAAAACTTGGAGGACAGGCAACTGTAAAAGGGGTTGCCGGTGTATGGAAGGGATTGACCGACTCAGTAAATCAGATGGCCGGTAACCTCACGGCGCAGATTCGAAATATTGCTAACGTGGCGATCGCGGTGGCAAACGGTGACTTGTCGAAGAAGATTACGGTGGACGTGCGCGGAGAAATCCTCCAGTTGAAAGATACGCTGAACACCATGGTGGATCAGCTTCGTGGTTTTGCCTCTGAAGTAACGCGTGTAGCCCGCGAGGTAGGTACGGAAGGAAAATTGGGTGGTCAGGCGTTCGTACCTGGTGTTGCAGGTACCTGGAAAGACTTGACCGACTCTGTGAACCAGATGGCTGGTAACCTTACTGACCAGGTGCGGAATATAGCGGGCGTTACAACCGCCGTGGCGAATGGAGACTTGTCGAAAAAGATTACCGTGGACGTTCGTGGAGAAATGCTCGAGCTCAAGAACACGATCAATACGATGGTGGAGCAGCTCAACTCATTTGCCTTCGAAGTAACGCGTGTAGCCCGTGAGGTGGGAACAGAAGGAAAGCTGGGCGGTCAGGCCGAGGTGCGGGGTGTAGCAGGAACGTGGAAAGATCTTACTGACTCTGTGAACCAGATGGCATCTAACCTTACGGGGCAGGTACGGGGTATCGCTAAAGTTGTGACGTCGGTAGCAAAGGGTAACCTGAAACAAAAGCTGAGTATCAACGCTCTCGGTGAATTGGCGCAGCTTACAGATACCATCAATGAAATGATTGATACCCTCGCGGTATTTGCCGAGCAGGTGACGACGGTGGCACGCGAGGTAGGTGTTGAAGGTCGACTCGGCGGTCAGGCCAGCGTTCCTGGTGCTTCGGGTACATGGAAGGATCTTACAGAGAACGTGAACCAGCTTGCCGCCAATCTGACCACACAGGTGCGCTCAATCTCTGAGGTGGCCTCTGCGGTAACGAAGGGTGACTTGACGCGTACGATTCGCGTGGATGCGAAAGGAGAGCTCGAGGCCCTCAAGGATACGATCAACCAGATGATCACCAATCTCCGCGAAACAACCTTACGTAATCAGGATCAGGACTGGTTGAAGTCAAACCTCGCCAAGTTCACTCAGATGTTGCAGGGACAGAAGGATCTGAGAACCGTTACGAAGCGAATCCTGTCAGAACTTGCACAGGTTGTTCAAACTCATTACGGCGCATTTTATATCCTTCGCCAGGACGAAGAGACTGATCGTGTGAAGCTCGAACTGTTCGCTTCGTATGCGTATAAGGAAGAAAAAAATATACCTCGTGAATTTTCAATCGGAGAAGGTCTTGTTGGTCAGTGCGCTCACGAAAAAGAGCGGATACTACTAACAAACGTTCCTGGAAACTATGTGAAGATCAGCTCGGCACTTGGCAAATCGAAACCGGCCAACGTTATCATTCTTCCAGTGATCTTCGAGACAAATGTGAAGGCCGTTATTGAGCTTGCATCGCTTGACGCATTCAGCGAAACTCACCTTGACTTCCTTGGTCAGTTAACTGAGAGTCTTGGTATCGTATTGAATACGATTGAGACAAACACACGAACTGAGGAACTGCTTTCTCAATCGCAGTCTCTTGCAGGCGAGCTCAAGACACAGCAGGAAGAACTTCGTCGAACCAACGATGAGCTTCAGGACAAAGCACTTCTGCTGGTTAAGCAGAAAGATGAGGTGGAAGCGAAGAACAAGGAAGTGGAAGAAGCAAGGCGTTCACTTGAGGAGAAAGCTGAGCAGTTGACTCTGACTTCGAAGTACAAGTCAGAATTCCTTGCCAACATGTCGCATGAACTCCGTACACCACTGAACAGCTTGCTCATTCTTGCGCAGCAGTTGTATGAAAATGCTGAAGGGAATCTTAATGATAAACAGATCAGGTACGCGAAGACAATCCACTCCTGCGGAGACGATTTGATACAACTGATCAACGATATTCTTGATCTTTCAAAGATCGAATCGGGCTTTATTACCGCCAACATATCGTCGGTGCGTATTAGCGAGATATCGAACTTTGTGGAGACAACTTTTAAACCTATTTCAGAAGCGCGCAATCTCAAATTCCGCATCGAGACGGACTACGTGTTGCCTGCGTCGATGGAGACAGATATTCAGCGATTGAATCAGATCCTCAAGAATCTTCTGTCCAATGCCTTTAAGTTCACGGAAAAAGGAGAGGTTTCTCTGAAGATATTTCAGTCAAAACGTACGTGGCGCCCGGGCGTTCCATCTCTCGACGGGGCAGAGACCGTGGTTGCATTCTCGATTAGCGACACAGGTATAGGCATCCCGTTAGAAAAGCAATCGATCATCTTTGAGGCGTTCCAGCAGGCCGAGGGTTCGACCAGCCGCAAGTATGGTGGAACGGGACTTGGCTTGTCAATTAGTCGTGGTCTTGCTGAATTGCTTGGAGGAACCATTGAGCTCGATAGCCAGGCCGGAAGAGGCAGTACGTTTACACTGTATCTGCCATTGAAAAGTATACCGAACACGGCTCCGCGCGAAGTATCTGAAAGCATCAAGGTCATCCAGCAATTGCAACTCGATGCCGAAGGAAAGCAGATGGATACGCTACTTGATAAGCTCCGTATCACTAAAGACGGAGTTGAGTCGAGAGGAATGGACATCGTAAGTGAGATGATTAACGACACCGGTGATGACCGAAATGCGATTCAGCAGGACGACCTGGTGGTACTTATAGTTGAAGATGATCTCAGGTTCGGAAAGATTCTCATAGATCGCGCGCACGACAACAATCTGAAGGCTGTCGTAGCCACGAACTACCTGGAAGTTTTTGATTTTATAAACCGGTTCATGCCTATTGCCATTACGCTGGATGTGAAGTTGCCGGATACCAGTGGATGGAAAGTAATTGATCTTCTGAGAAACGATTTGAATTATCGTCATATTCCAATTCACGTTATTTCAGGAGAGGAAAATCAGACACTGGCCCTGAAGAGAGGGGCGAGGAGCTTCTGGTTTAAACCGCTGGGAAGTGACGTTCTGGATAGTTTGTTTGATGACATCGTGAATTATCATCAACGTTCGATTAAGCACGTGTTAATCGTTGAGGACAATGAGATTGACTCATCTCAGATTGCAAAAATGCTGCAAGACGACAGGATCAATATTACCATTGTTGATGAAGGCCGGAAAGCGATGGAATGTGTGGCCACAAGTCCTTTTGATTGCATCATTCTGGACTATACGCTGCCTGATGTGTCTGGCACTGAATTGCTGAAGGAAATTCATAAGTCGAAGCATGATTTAACACCAGTTATTGTCTATTCAGGCAAAGATTTTGATAAGAAAGAGCAGGCGGCGATTAACGCGCATGCAAGCTCCCACATCGTTAAGGGGGTAAATTCCATTGAATATTTGCTGGAGGAAACGGTATCGCATCTGCACATCAGTCACAAGAATCTGGCGCCGGAAAAGAAGCGCATTATAGAGAACATTCGAAATAAGGAAGACATCCTTACAGGCAAGAATATTCTTATTGTTGACGATGATGTACGAAACCTTTTTGCACTCACGACGGTGTTTGAGAGATTTAACATCAACGCCATTACGGCGGAAAGTGGTAAGGAGGCGATTAAGATACTGACGGAGAACTCGAAGGTGGAAATGGTCCTGATGGATATTATGATGCCGGAGATGGATGGTTATGAGACCATGCAGAAGATCAGGCGTGAGCACAAAAATAATACGCTGCCGATCATCGCGGTGACCGCCAAAGCGATGAAAGGTGATCGTCAGAAATGTATTGAAGCCGGCGCTTCGGATTACATTACGAAGCCTGTAAAAATTGATCAGCTGCTGTCGTTAATGCGATTGTGGTTTTGTAAATAAGCCAGTATTTATTTGCTTGGGTTAAAGAAGTAAAAAAAGTCAATGCAGCCGAAGATTCTGTTGGTCGATGACCGGGAAGACAATTTGTTGTCGATAGAGACAATCCTGGAACCAGGCGGATACCGGTTTGTCAAAGCCAATTCGGGTCGTCAGGCGCTCAAAGTGCTGCTGAACGAGTTCGATTTTGCCATGATTCTGATGGACGTCAAAATGCCCAATCTGAACGGCTTCGAAACGGCAGCGTTGATATATGAACGTGAAAAGCTTAAGCATATCCCGATTATTTTCATCACGGCGAACAACTATGGTGAAGAAAGTATGTTCAAAGGTTATCAGTCGGGCGCTATTGACTTCATATTAAAGCCGTTTAACCCTGACGTGCTTCGCGCAAAAGTCGGCGTGCTGATTGATCTGTATAAGAAGAACAGGTTGCTGTTTGAACAGGAACAAAAGTTAATAGCCATCAACAGAAATCTGGAGCGGGAGATACATGAGCGCAAGACGTCTGAGGAGAAGGTGCGACAACTTAATCACAAGCTGCTGGAGAACATTGCAAACCTGGAGTCTGCGAATAAGGAGCTGGAGCGGTTTGCATTTATGGCTTCCCATGACCTGCAGGAACCGCTTCGAAAGATTCGTATGTTCAGTGACCGGCTGTTCACAAAATACAGAGACGTTTTTGCTGAGGATGCAAAGATGGTGACACGCATTCAGCAGGCAGCGGAGCGCATGCAGGCGCTGATCATTGACATACTGGCTTTTTCAAAAATCTCAAATGACAAATCCGCGTTTGTCGTTACGGACCTGAACGGGGTGATTAAGGAAATACTTTCTGAGATGGAGGACGATGTCCATGAGGCAGGTGCAACGGTCGCGGTAGATCAGTTGCCTACTCTCGCTGTGGGGCCCAGTCTTATCCGTCCCTTGTTTCAGAACCTTTTGAGCAACGCGCTGAAATACCGTCGCAAGGATATTCCAGCAATGATTCGTGTTCGTTCGGAAGCCAGCGGTTTGAATGACAACGGGGGCGATAGTGTTAATCGGTATTATCGAATTTATATTGAAGATAACGGTATAGGCTTCGATCAGAAGTATGCGGAGGAGATTTTCGGGATGTTTCGAAGATTACATCATAACGGCGGTGAGTATGCGGGAACCGGTGTAGGCCTTGCGTTGTGTAAAAAGATCGTGGAGCTTCACAATGGTTATATTTCCGCCAGAAGCACTCCTGGCGAGGGCTCGACATTTATCGTGTCTTTACCGGTTCAGGCGCCTGAAAAGCATTTGGTGACGCCCTATAGCCTACCAGTGCGTTGACAAGACCGTTTTAAGAGAAGTGCATAGTTCGTCAAAGCGTGTCGCTTTGACCATGTGATGTGCCGCGCCAAGGGCTTTGATCTCTACTATATCTTTCGGACCAAAGAACGTCGAGTACATAACTACGGGTACATCGCGTAGCGTCCCTGAATATTTCAATGCTTCCAGAACCTGCTTTCCGTTCAGTCTGGGCATGTTCATGTCAATGAATATCAGGTCGGGCTTTAATAGTGCATGGTTGTGCAGAAGAGCTAATGCGGCCTCTCCGTCGTCTGCTACCGAACAATGAACTTTCGGATCGACGTCTTTTAAGGCGTCCCGGAAAATTTCCTGATCTTCCTCGTCATCGTCTATTAAAAGTATGGCATTATAGAGCAGCATCGCAGCACCGATTCTTGGGGATTCTCACGGGCTAAAATACTAAAATTGCCAGCGCCTTCCATCGCTGGTAAGACATTAAGTATTCGAATCGACGATTAGCTTTTTACTTTCGCTGGACGACTGGTTACCTGCAACTTTTGTTGCTGTTTTACCTTGTCCGGATAGTTGGGAATGTCGATAATGAAATTTGTTCCCTTGCGTAGTTGAGACTTAATCTGGACTGAGCCTTTTAGCTTATCGACTGCTTCCTGAACAATGTAGAGTCCGAGTCCAGCGCCTTCGTTGTTTGGCGTGGCTCTGAAGAACATGTCGAACACTTTATTAAGGTACTCCGGGTCAATACCGATACCGTTGTCCTCAAACTCCATATGAACGCTCGTCTCACTAATGTTGATAGTTATGCGAAGATACGGGTCTGTTTTATGCTCGTCGTAATACTTAATGGCGTTGGAGATGATATTGTTGAATATAACAGAGAGTCTGTACTTGTCAGAGAACAATGGTACTGCTTCATCGACCCTGATATCTTTGACGATCAGCGACGACCCAGGCATGTATTGCATCCGTTCAAGATTGTCGGCGACGAGTTGATTGATATCGATCAACTCTATTGTAAGGTCCTGTCTGGCATTACGAGAGTAGTCCAGAATCTCTTTTAAGGTATCATCGAGCTTGTGGATACTTTGTTCCATCATGCCGAAATAGTCATTGAAATTGTTGCCTCTTTTTTCATCTTCCATGCGAGCAAGGTTGATGAGACCCAGCACTGAACGAAGGGGCGCCCGAAGGTTGTGTGAGACGCTATATACGAAGCTGTCAAGCTCCTTATTGATCTTCATGAGTTCTTCGTATTGCTTGCGCATAGCGTCGTTTGCAAGCATTTTTGCAACTTCGGCCTCACGCTGTTTCACGGCGTTTAGGATGGCCGTTGGCAAACGTGTGAGGTTGGACTTTAGTACATAATCGTCTGCACCCTGCTTGAGAGAATTCACTGCGAATTCCTCCGAAACAGCGCCCGTCACGAGAATGAATGGAATTTTCAGGCCTGACGCGCGGAAAATTTCCAGCGCTTCAGAGGAATTGAATGTAGGAAGAGAATGATCAGAAAGTATCACGTCGATCTGTCCTCTTTTCAAAGCCTTGACGAATTCTTCCTGCGTATCTACGCGCATGGTCGAAAAATCCAGATGAGCATCTGAAAGCACGTATTCTATCAGCTCCAGATCATCTTCCATATCTTCCAGCACGAGTATCCTTAGATTCTTTTTCATTCTATTTCGTTTAGGTCCCACACAGGAGCACAGATGGCAACTCCGCCCCTTAAATCATTCCGAAGCTTATAGGATAATGCCCAAAACTTACAAATATTGTTCCGCAGGCCATCGACCACCGATCACTTTGTGTTAAGCGTGGCAAAAGTCCAAAATTTGCCGTTAAGTCGCGATACCTACGTATTGGGAGGCTACTGACATTGTCCAAGAGCTACCCAAATGATGATAAATACCAACACTGAACCGAGGCATCCACCACCCAGTTTCTTTGCACCGTAGCCGGCTATAAGCCCGCGTAACAAATTATTCATATGTTAAGATTGAGTTATGTAATAGGGGTTGAAGAAGGCCTGTTCTTCTTTCGTTTGCGTGATCGATCTCTGCATACACGGCCTATAAGCTCTTCAGATTTTACCTGAAAAGTAATTTAATCATTAGTATTAATATCTTAAAGAAACTGTTGCCAGTCGGTTAAAAGCATTTTTAAGCTTCGAATCTGATCATTAAAGTTCCTGGCTCATTACCCTTTCCCTGCCTTGGGTTATCTCAGTAGCTGCCACGGGATGTTTTACCAATTGCTTAGCAAGTTCTTTCTCATCTGTCAGGTCGAGCCGAAGGGGGGTCATTGATATATACCCTTCTTCGACAGCCCACCGGTCCGTACCTTCTTCCGCTGGCTCGAGTGGGACAACCGTGATCCAATAGTGCTTTCGGCCCCTTGGATCAGTCCCCGGCATAACTTTTCCATCGTATTGTCGTACTGACTGCCTCGTCCACTTGATTCCTTTCGCATTCATGGGAATGTTAACATTAATCAGGTTTACATCTCTGCTCGGCAGCAACGTTTTTAGTGTATCGTCCACGTAGGATTCAAGTAATTTGAAGTCAGGATCCTTGTCGCCAACGGGGGTACTAAGCGCGATGCCCTTGACTCCCAAGAGTACGGCTTGTTTCGCACCAGCGAGCGTACCTGAATGCCACATGGAATTCCCCAAATTGGATCCGATGTTAATTCCACTCAGTACGACGTCTACTTTTGAAATATGCATTCCGAGTGAGACACAATCGGCAGGGGTACCGTTGACCTTATAAGCATCTATCTTTTCACCAAAGTTAATCGGTGCCTTTCGATAGAAGAGCGGTCGTGAACCCGTAATTGCGTGACCCATGGATGACTGTTCTACATCCGGAGCCACAACACGAACCTGACCATATCGGCTGGCAATGTTGGCTAGAGACAGAAGGCCGGGGCTATAAATCCCGTCGTCGTTTGTGATGAGAATATTCATGCACTGATCACTAAAAAAATCATTCCAGCTGGAAGTGGTACGGATTTGCGTAGGGGCTTATTTGTAAAAAACTCTGTAAAATGACATTAATCAAGGTTTTTCATAATCCTACGGCAGGAGATGCAGAACATACCAAAGAAAAACTGGTAAAAAAGATCAAAACCGCGGGCTTTGAGTGTAGCTATTCTTCCACAAAAAAGGAGATCAGCGAGAAAAGGATACCCGAATCCACGGATATTATTGCGGTTGCAGGTGGCGACGGCACAGTGCGCAAGATTGCGGAATATTATTGCAGCGGGACAATGCTTAATCGAAGACATCCCCTGGCGTTGCTTCCATGGGGAACGGCGAACAACATTGCCAAGACACTAGGCATTCATGGTGAGGCGGACGAGATCATTGAACGCTGGAAAAATGATAATCGTCAGAACTTTGATATCGGTAAGGTTCATGGTCTCAAGGAGAATCATTTCTTCCTGGAGGCTGTAGGCTTCGGAGTTTTTCCAAAGTTGATTAAGACAATGCGTGAGCGCGAACACAAGGCGGCAAGCCCAGATGAGGAGATTCTGATCGCATTAAAGACACTCCGCGACATTGTTGAGAACTATAAGCCTAAATCATGTGAGATCATCATCGATGGAGAAACTTACAATGGAAAGTTCCTGATGGTTGAGATTACCAATATCAGATCGATTGGGCCTAACCTAAATATTGCTCCGATGAGCCACTTTGATGATGGAGAGTTTGATGTCATCATGATAGGAGAGGCACAGCGGGAAGAGCTTTTGAATTACATTGATGAACGCATAGCAAACGGGAAGGAGACGCCTTTTTTCTATACCGCATTGAAGGCTCGCAAGATGGAAGTTAATTGGGGAGGCCATATGATGCACATCGACGATGAATTAATAGACATGGATGTTTATCAAAAGCTTGAGGTGGAAATCTTAAGGGACGTTCTTACTTTCCTTGTCTAAGTTACTGTCGCGAACTTACCGGGCGAAGACGAGACATTGATTGCCTACACTCCGGGAGTTTTCGAATTTGCACTCGGGTCGGGAAGCGCGAACTCTTTATCCTCACGAATCTGGAAATTGATGCCTTCCTTTTGAAATGCCTCGAGGATCTGAAAATTGATTGATTCCTGTGCATTCATGTATACTATATACTCCGGTACGGTAATGAAGAAGACGACGGTAACAGTGAGACCGTATTCAGAGAATCGTGCTACATGTGCGCGATCGAATCTTGTATTAGGAGTGCGCTCGATGATCTCTCTTATCATACCAGGAATCTTCTTCAGCTTTTCAACGGGCGTACGGTATAGAATACTGAAGTTGTATTCAATGCGGCGATTCTCCTGACGCTTAAAGTTGTGTACGCGCGATTTAGTGAGATCGCTGTTAGCGATAACGATTTGTTCTCCCGACAGACTTCGAAGACGTGTGGTTTTTAGCCCGATGTATTCAATCGTGCCATTCTTATCGTCTACGTTAATTGCGTCTCCAACCTCGAAAGGCTTATCGAAGAAGATCACAAAATAGTTGAAAAGGTCTCCAATGATATTCTGTGCGGCCAACGCGATGGCTATACCACCGATACCAACGCCAGTAAGAACTGTCGAGACGTCGTAGCCGAGGTTGTCGAATAGGAAGATCGTTCCCAGTATCCAAATTATGATGTTGATGATGATCATGACGCCACCAACCTGTTTGATCTTCGTTGATCCGTTCTCCTGCTTGCTTACGTAAGAGGTCAGGGCGATTCTAATCACTGAAGAAAACAATCGAATGATAAAGAACGCGATGACCACACTTGTGGTGACTGTAATGAGCTTTTCAACTTTTGATGAAAGAGTGAGCGTATTGAGGCTCCAGTAGATAATCGCCGTACCGGCGATTGGCATAATGAAACGTTTTACCTCAGAGAAAACGATATCGTCAACTGTGGATTCGCTTTTAGCGACTAAGCGGGCGACGCTCCGAAGAATCAACCTTTTAAAGATGAGGAGCAGCAGAAGGCCTATAATAAAGGTGCTTGCTGCTACGAGATACTCCTGTACCGTATTATCAAAATATTTCCTGTCGAGGATGTCGTTCAAAGAATACATGCCGGTGATCACATTTATCGCGCAATTTTAGCACTATTCTGCGACTGCGACAATCATTGGTAATAAGTTCCACATCGCCCGGCCTCCGGTGTGTAGAGAGCGCTACGATTGCATCCGGTTGCATTGAAAAACACGAGTTTCGGATGCGCAGGCTATTTGCACTGGTTCAGCGATTATTATCCTCACATCGATGGAAAAGATGCATGCCGTACCTCAGCTCAACAAAAATGTTGTGCTGTATTTCGAGATGAGTCATTGTGCCAAACTGCGTTTCGTAGGACCGGATGAGAAGACTATTGAATTTATTGATCAATCGGCTACCCAAAACGAACTGAAAGCGATAACGAGCGATGTTTATGTTCCGGTGCTTGATATGATCCGGAAGATCATCGATCGGTACACCGGCGTAAGGATCGCATTTAGTTCGCCGGGCAGTACCCTTCAGGCAGTGGCTCATAATTCACCCGCTATCATTGACAGTATCCGTGAGCTTGTGAATTTTAAGGCCATTGAGTGGTTAGGAATGCCCTACAACAACTCGATTTCTCTATTGTATTCGGATGAGGCTTTTAGAGAAGAGGTTATTCGGAGCAATGAGTTGCTATATGAATTCTTTGGTGTCCAGCCCAGGGTTCTTCTTGCTTCACCGGTGTTCGCGCCTTCGATGATGCATCAGACATCCGAGTTGGGATTCGATGCGCTGTTATTGCGGCCAAATATTGCTTCCGGGCAAACCGTCTTAAAGGATAGTAGCGAAGATATTATGGTGCTGGTAGCGGATTCAATCATTAGTGACGCGATCACGTATCGTTTCGGTGCTGGCGAGGTAACGCTTACCGTCTGCGAACTGGTCGCGATGGTAAACCGAGCGCCTGGCGATACCGTTGTGATTGGGATTCCCATGGAGGCATTCCGATTGCACCACGGTTCGAATATATTAAGATTCTTTGAAGAGTTTATTTCACTGGCAGCGAGTCACGACAGGTTGGCCCTTCCTTCTGAAGCGGTTCGCGAAATGAGTGCTCACGATTTTTCTGATCCGCGACAGTTGATTGAATTGTCAATGACGAAATCACATTTATTGACGAATGATCTTCAGAAGGAGGCTTTTGCGGCGGCTAAGGAGTTGGATGATGCAACTCGGGACCTTGTCGACAACAGCGCCCGTCATGCGCTGATGCAGCTTCTTAATGCTGAGTATTACTCCAGCATGTCGCACTCCTGTGCAAATCTGTCCGGCCCCTATTTATCGCCGCAAGAGGTGTTTGGTATTTATATGTCGGCGTTGCAGAGCTTAAGCAGGGTGGTGAGCGCTTCAGCAGTGAAAGAAAATGAAACAGCAGCAAAATCTGTTGAGGCCATGCGGCAGCATCCTAGTACGCCGACGTGGGCACTCAATGAACAATCCCGATATCAGGAAAATACGCATTCCAGCATATGAAGTTATTGCCCGGACATCCCTATCCATTGGGTGCTACGTACGATGGATCAGGTGTCAATTTTGCGATATTCGCCGAGAACGCGACGGCGGTAGAGCTTTGTTTATTTAGAAAGCCCGGAGCCCGGAAGGAGTATAAAAAGATCTCGCTCTGGGAGCGGTCGCATCAGGTTTGGCACGTTTATGCTCCGGGCCTTAAACCCGGACAACTCTATGGCTACCGGGTGCACGGTCCCTACGATCCGCAAAGTGGCCGGCGTTACAATGCCAACAAGCTCCTCATTGATCCATATGCCAAAGCCATTGGAGGAAAGATAGAATGGGATGATTCGCTTTTCGGATACGATGTTCACAGCGACCAGAGTGACCTTAGCTTCAGTGAGACTGACAGTGCGCCTTATGTGCCGAAATCAATTGTGATTGACCAGTCGTTTGATTGGGAAGGCATCCAAGGGCCCATGATTTCCTACGAGAATACAATCATTTACGAATTGCATGTAAAAGGATTCAGCGCTATAAATCAACGCATTCCTGAGAATCTCCGCGGCACCTATGCTGGACTTGCACATCCGGAATCGATAAGGTATCTGAAATTTCTGGGTATCACGTCGGTTGAACTTATGCCTGTTCACCACTTTGTTGCAGATCGTCATTTGGTTGAGAAAGGGCTAACAAATTATTGGGGATATAATACAATTGGATTCTTCGCTCCTGAGACTCGCTATTCAAGTTCAGGAGTTCACGGCCAGCAGGTAAGGGAATTTAAGGAAATGGTGAAAGCCCTGCACGTCGCAGGCATTGAGGTTATTCTCGATGTGGTTTATAATCATACCGCTGAGGGCAACGAATTGGGACCGACGCTTTCCTTTAAGGGCATAGACAATGAAGGCTATTACAGATTGAGTCAGGATAGGCGGTACTACATGGATTATACGGGTACCGGGAATACGCTCAATGCAAATCTTCCGAGCGCGCTAAGGCTCATCATGGACAGTTTACGTTACTGGATCACTGAAATGCATGTCGACGGACTTCGTTTTGATCTGGCCGCTACACTAGCCAGGGAGTTGCACGAGGTTAACCAACTCAGTGCTTTCTTCGATATTATACATCAGGATCCGGTGATTTCACAGGTGAAACTTATTGCTGAGCCATGGGATGTCGGCGAAGGTGGCTATCAGGTTGGCAACTTTCCACCGGGATGGCTCGAATGGAATGGCAAGTATCGGGATTGTGTTCGCGACTATTGGCGTGGTGCCGACAGTATGCTTGGTGAGTTTGCCATGAGATTTACCGGGAGCCCTGATCTGTACGAAGACAATAACCGAAAGCCGTCTGCGAGTATAAATTTCATAACTGCCCACGACGGCTTTACGCTGCACGACCTGGTTTCCTACAATGAAAAGCACAATGAGGCGAATGGCGAGGACAACCGCGATGGAGAGAGCCATAACAGGTCATGGAATTGTGGGGTAGAAGGGAAGACAACGAACAAAGCTATTATACAGCTCCGACAGCAGCAGAAGAGAAACTTTTTGACAACGCTTTTTATATCGCAGGGAATACCCATGCTGGTGGCAGGTGACGAACTCGGACGCACGCAAGAGGGTAATAACAACGCTTATTGCCAAGACAACAAAGTGTCATGGATTGACTGGAAGAATATGGACGAGGAACTGCTGGCTTTCGTGCAAAAGCTAATCGCTTTTCGCCGAACACATCCCATCTTCAGTCGCCGTAGATGGTTCCAGGGGCGAACAGTGAAAGGGAGGGGTTTAAATGATATCAGTTGGTTCCTGCCTGAAGGGACTGAAATGACCGACGAAAACTGGCAACACTCATTTGCAAAGTCTCTGGGAGTGTATCTTAACGGTAGGGGTATACATACACGAGATGCGCTTGGCAGAAAAGTCATTGATGATTCCTTCTATATCATGTTCAACGCGCATTACGAGCCGATTGAATTCAAACTGCCACCTGAGAGCTATGGGAAAACCTGGAGCAAAGTACTGGACACAGCACATAAGTATTTCAGGAAGGAGAATCCTGTTGCTCCAGAAACTATGACAACCGCTGAAGGCCGATCAATCCTCATTTTTAAATCACCGAGAGAAGTATGAGTGTAATTGCGCCCAATCGTCGGTCTTTAGGTGTGAACTTTTCATCGCGGGGCGAATCAGAGGTACTCGTTTGGGCTCCTCATGCTTCATCGGTTGCTGTGATTCCGGATGGAACAGGAGAACGAATCACATTGCATCCTGAAGATCGTGGTTATTTCAGTTGTATAACATCGCGGCTAAAGCCGGGCGATTTGTACTGGATTGAAATTGATCAGGAGCAGCGATTTCCTGACCCGGCATCTATGCTTCAATCCAAAGGAATATTTGGCCCTTCGGAAGTGTTTAACACGAACAGTTTCGAATGGAGCGATTCAACGTGGAGGAATATTCCGCTAAGGGAATATATTATTTACGAAATACATGTAGGCACCTTCAGCAATGACGGCACCCTGCAGGCTGTTATTGAAAGGCTGCCCTATCTGAATGATCTGGGAGTTACAGCAATTGAACTCATGCCGGTTGCAGAATTTCCCGGCAGTAGAAACTGGGGTTATGATGGCGTATTCCCGTACGCTGTTCATCACGCCTATGGAGGACCGCGGGCTTTGCAGGAATTGGTAGATGCCTGTCATGGTTATGGCATTGCCGTCGTGCTTGACGTTGTGTACAATCACCTTGGACCCGAGGGAAATAATCTTGAGAAGTTCGCTCCCTACTTTACAGACAAATATCATACACCATGGGGGAAGGCAATTAACTTCGATGATGCCGGCTCTGATGAGGTGCGAAAGTTTTTCATCGAGAATGCGATGATGTGGTTCCGCGATTTTCACATTGATGCTCTTCGTCTTGATGCTGTTCATGCTATTTGTGACTTCAGCAGCAGACATATTCTTCAGGAGCTTAGAGTCCAGGTTAACACCCTGTCCGTTCAAACAAACAGACAGTGCTATCTTATCGCAGAATGTGACCTTAACGACCCGAAATATCTTGAAGATGAATCACGAATGGGTTATGGTATGAATGCCCAGTGGATTGATGAGTTCCATCATGCCCTCCGCGTTGCTTCCGGCAAAGAACCATCAGGATACTACAGTGACTTTAAAGAGTTTATAACGCTAGGTAAAGCTTTTGCCAACGCATATGTGTACGATGGGCAATATTCGGAGCATCGACAAAAGACATTTGGCCGGCCCGTGAATAACTTTTCCGGAGATCGATTTATCGTGTTTTCGCAAAACCACGATCAGATTGGAAACTCAATGCTCGGTGAAAGGACCAGCGCACTTGTCAATTTTGAGATGCTGAAAGTTTTAGCTGCTTCGGTGATTTGTAGCCCCTACCTGCCTATGTTGTTTATGGGAGAGGAATACGGAGAGCGACAGCCATTTCAGTATTTTATCAGTCATCACGATGAAGCACTCGTTCATGCTGTGAGGCAGGGCAGGAAGAGAGAGTTCTCCGCCTTTTATCAACATGATGTTAATGTTCCTGATCCGCAATCTCTCTCTACGTTTCTCAAGAGCAAACTGAACTGGGAGTCAATCAGAGGTGGAAAACATCAGGTATTGTTGGAATTCTACAAGACGCTGATCAGAATACGAAAAGCCAACGTAGTGCTGGCATCTTGCAACCGTAAGGACCTCACAGCAGTTGCCCTCAATTCCGAAAGATGTCTTATCATTCAACGCCTGGTTGATCATCATAAATTGATTTGCGTAATCAATTTCTCAAACAAAGTTGAACGCGTTCAGTTGCCGTCTATGACAGACATGAGCTGCGTTGTGAATTCGGCGTCGGAGACATGGCTGGGATCGGCGAAGTATGATCCGAACTATGGCCCGGAACTAGATGTGGAGCCCATGGCTTTCTTACTATTCAGCAATGAGCATGTATAATCCCGTCTCTACATACCGACTACAGTTCAACAGAGATTTTACGTTCCTGCAAGCGGAAAATATCGTAGAATATTTGTTTGAACTTGGTATCAAAACGGTGTACGCCTCTCCGATTTTCAGCGCCGTTTCAGGAAGCATGCATGGTTATGACGTAGTGAATCCTTTTGTTGTTAATCCCGAGATTGGTACCGAAGACCAGTTAAGGAGATTGATTAAAAAATTGAAAGAACGGGGGATCGGTTGGATTCAGGACATCGTCCCGAACCACATGGCTTATCACACCTCCAATCCATGGATAATGGATATCATGGAAAAGGGGCCCTTGTCACCTTATTCGGAGGTGTTTGATAATACCTGGTCGGGTGATTTTCATTCAGGTAAGCCTATGGCTCCATTCCTCGGCGATCAGCTCGAACAGGTGGTGAGAAGTGGTGAGATCAGCATAGTGTTCCATCAATATAAAATGTGCCTTCACTATGGTGACCTCTATCTTCCTCTCAATTCCAGAAGCTATGGCGGGATACTGGCAGCGACTGATATGCCGGAAAGCGTTTTGCTATTTGTCTCCCAGCTTGATGAACTTCACAGGATTGAAGATTCTGTCCAATATGCCTTCCGTTGGCATGAGCTGCTGTTACAATTCGCTGCCTTTATGCGCGACATTGAAATTGCATCTCGCGTGAATGATATATTGTCGACAATCTCCAATGATGAACAGCAATTGATTGACATTGCGAAAGCCCAATTCTACAGACTTTGTCATTGGCGTGAAACAGATGAGCGGATTAACTATCGGCGCTTCTTCCTGGTGAATGGACTCATTTGCCTTAACATGCAATCCGAGAAAGTTTTTTCCCTCTACCACGAACGAATAGTTTCCTATGTGAAGGACAGACTATTTCAAGGATTACGCATTGACCACATCGACGGTTTGTTTGACCCGACCACGTACCTGCAGCGACTTCGTAAGGTGTGCGGTGCCGAGTGTTACATTATTGTTGAGAAAATTCTGGAGCAGGGAGAACATCTCGAGAAATCCTGGCCGATTCAGGGAACTACAGGGTACGAATTTCTTTCTGCTGTGAATAATTTGTTCACACGGTCCAGTGCTGAAAACCGGTTTTCGAAGTTTTACCGGTCACTGAACCCAGAGGGGCAAGACATAGCTGATCGCATCCGTGAAAAAAAACAATTCATACTGGATCACCACATGCAGGGAGAGCTTGATAACCTGGCCAGGTACTTTGTTGAACATTTGTATAACGCATCAGAGGACAAATCCGAAAAGGCCGATTTTGAACCACGCTTGATTCGTGATGCTATTGCTTCATTAATGATCGAACTTCCGGTTTACCGCTTTTATGGAAATGAACTTCCTTTCGATGCGGTGGAAAAAAAAACGCGTCGAGGAATTGTTGAGCAAATGCATGAATAGCAGGAAAGATCTTGCTCCTGTTTTGAAATACATATCGAACGGACTCCTGAATGATCCTCCGTCAACTCGATGGCTACTGTTTTACCAACGGATCATGCAATATACCGGGCCATTGATGGCAAAAGGTGTAGAGGATACGTTGATGTACACGTTTAATCGCTTTGTCGCACACAACGAAGTTGGTGATTCGCCTGAGTTTTTTGGCCTTTCCGTCGAAGAGTTTCACAAGCTGATGATTGATCGGCAACAGAATTGGCCATTGGGTCTGAATGCAACGTCGACGCATGATACTAAAAGAGGTGAAGATGTTCGGATGCGACTGAATGTGTTACCGGACATTGCTGATGACTGGATCAGCCATGTCAAAATCTGGATGGACAGCAATCGCCGTTTTAAGACCGATCATGCACCCGATGAAAACGATGAGTACTTCATCTATCAGAATCTCGTGGGCATCTATTCCTTTACCAATCAGTCTGATCTGCCGATCAGGATGAAAGAGTTTATGAGGAAAGCGTTGCGTGAGGCAAAGCGGCATTCCAGTTGGACTGAACCAAACGAAGTATACGAGGCAGGTGTTATGAATTTCCTCGATCGTATTTTGTCGTCGGAGGAATTTATGTCTTCGTTTAAGAGTTTCAGCCGGATCGTTGCTGATTTCGGTATGATCAATTCAATGTCTCAACTGGCGCTAAAAGCAACCTGTCCCGGCGTGCCCGATATTTATCAGGGAACGTCTGATTGGGATCTTAGTCTGGTTGATCCCGACAATCGGCGACCCGTCGACTTTGATAAGCAGAAAGAGCAATTGGTCGGACGGATTGATTTTCGTTCTGCGTGGTTGGAGCGCGATGATGGAGCGATTAAGGGAAGAATGCTTCACAGCATGCTTGCGATACGAAATGAATTCAAAGAGGTGTTTACGGAAGGAAACTACATACCATTAGAAGTTGAAGGACGGAGATCAGCACATTGTCTTGCGTTTGCCCGTCAACGCGGACGGCAATGGGTTGTAGTAGCCATACCGTTGAACGGCGCACGTTTCATGCCATCTGCCGATGGATGGAATTTGCATTGGGAAGACACCGAAATTATCCTTCCGGGCCATGCTCCCGATACTGGCCGCAACCTGCTATCCGGCGCCTCGCTTGAGAAAGCCAGTAAGATCAAGCTCGCTGATTTATTTGTTGATTTTCCGCTGGCAGTGCTATTGTTGAAGGAGAAAGTTTTGGAACGCACAGCGGGAATAGTACTTCATCTCAGTTCGCTTCCCGGGCCCTACGGTGTCGGAGATCTCGGGCCTTCCGCCAGGGACTTTGTTGACTTCCTTCATGCGTCCAGGCAGCGCGTCTGGCAAATGCTTCCAATCACTCCTGCGCAGCGATCTTCTGCCTATTCGCCTTACTCTTCGTATTCATCAATGGCGGGGAGCATCATGTTCATTAGCATCGATGATTTGATTGCGGAAGGTCTAATACAAGCATCATCTGTTTCTAAGATGAATATAACAGCGAATGCTGACTATGACGCATGCATGGAATTGAAGTCTTTAATGCTGAAGGTGGCACATGAAAATTTCCATGCAGGCTCTTTCCCTGAGCAGGACCGTGAATATGAAGAGTTTATTGAGAATGAAACGTACTGGCTTCGTGACTACGCACTATTTGAGGTCATCCGTTCACGCAATTCAGGGCGCGCATGGTATGATTGGCCGGATGCGTTGCGTGACCGATTGCCACAAGAACTGATGGCGATTGAAGAGGATGCGATCAAGGAGATAGACCTGATTATGTGGTCGCAATACGTTTTTTACAGGCAGTGGAAGAGGTTGAAGAAATACTGTTATGACCGCGATGTTCGACTTATGGGTGATCTTCCATTTTACGTCGACCGCGATTCTGTTGATGTGTGGGCGCGTCGGGATTTATTTTCAGTTGACGATAAAGGCGCGCAGCGGGCCATGGCTGGGGTCCCGCCCGACTATTTTTCAGCAGATGGCCAATTGTGGGGAATGCCAGTGTACAACTGGGAGGCCATGCGCAGCGACAAC
Source organism: Chryseolinea sp. (assembly GCA_049840655.1). Lineage (GTDB taxonomy): Bacteria > Bacteroidota > Bacteroidia > Cytophagales > Cyclobacteriaceae > Chryseolinea. Next base: position 86,066 of record JASGJX010000008.1, on the reverse strand, counting down.
TATTCGTGGTTCGTAACCAGAGTGAAACGTAATTTGTCGATGTTTGATATGCTGCGCCTGGATCATTTCAGAGCCTTTGCATCCTATTGGGAGGTTCCTGCAGGGCAGGCGACAGCAAGAGATGGAGTTTGGAAGGAGGGACCCGGACAGGAATTCTTCGATGCTCTGGCGCGAATGTGTGGGAAGTGTGACCTGATCGCAGAAGACCTCGGCGAAATATCGCCTGACGTGTACGCATTACGTGACTCGCTGCGAATGCCGGGAATGTTCGTTCTTCAGTTTGCGTTTGGAGACGACATAGCAACGTCCCTGCATAGTCCACACAACCATACAATCAATGGCGTTGTTTATACGGGCACACATGATAACAACACAGCCAGAGGTTGGTTCCGAAAGGAACTTGACAAAAGTTCACGCGAACGTCTTTCCCGATACAGTGGGAAACGAGTCAATGCAAACAATGTAGCCCATGTTCTGATCGAGCTTGCCTATAAATCCGTTGCGAGAACTGCAATGATTCCCATGCAGGATTTACTAAGCCTCAATGAGCGCAGTCGACTCAACACTCCGGCGACCGTTCTTCGCCAGAATTGGAGATGGCGAATGACTGAAATTCCAGGAGATGAGATATCAGAATACCTCTGCGACATAAGCAGGCTGTTTGGTCGCTAAGCAATACTCGGCGCCTTCTGTCCTGCTTCAGCCATTATGGCTTTAATACCGTTGAGCGGAATGATTACCCAGTCAGGTCGGTTGTTCAGCTCATAGTTTAGTTCGTAAATGGCCTTTTCAAGTAGGAACGTTGTCATTAATACGTCAAGCTCCGCCCTCGTCTTGGGAATATACGCCGTGTCTTTAACGTTCTCGATATACGTTTGAAGAAAGATGTCGCTAACGAAATGATACCATTCTTCCATGAGAGGCATTAGCTTGGCATAATCCTCCGCGCGAATTTGATTATCGAGCAAAAGGCTAGCGTAAGCCGCATAGTGAAACGAGCGAATCATACCTGCGACATCGCGTAATGGCGACCTTCTTAGGCGGCGCTCTGAATATGTCCGGGCAGGTTCACCCTCGAAATCAACGATGACGAAATCCTTCCCAGTAAAGAGAACCTGTCCAAGATGGTAGTCGCCATGAATCCGAATTTTCACAACGTCGATCTTTTCCTTGTAGATATTCTTAAAGACCTCGAGGATTTTCGACTGCATATCGATGATTTCCTGTGCCTGACTACGGATGTCTGGTGCGAGCTTAGGGAGATTAACCCCTTGGTTCTGAAACGTATTTCTTACCAGTGTCTTCAACCCCGAATATAGTGATCGCTGATAGTGCAACGAGTATCGTTCAGGAGCAAAAGCCTCCATGTCGTCGTGAGAACCTAATGCCCGATGCATCTCGGCCGTCCGCAGTGCGAGTAGCCTGATTTGCTCTGCAAGAGGTCCTGAGAATAAATCCTTTAGCAAAGGATGAAGTTCATGGGTACGGGAGTACCGTTGGGAATCAAGTGAAGATGACAGGGCCAACACTTCAGGACTCGCGAGCATTTTCTCTGTTAACTCGTCCAAACGATCGAGCACATATGCCCAGCCATCACCGCTATTCTCGACTAGCCGTTGCATCATTCCAAGCACAAGTGTATCCTGGTCGATCTTCCAGCTGATGGTGCCGGCAAATGGCGGCATATGAGTGAATGATGTGTCTTCGCTAAGAAATCTCGACAGTTCTACATCGGCATTGATTACATAGTCCAGTTTGCGATACATCTTGAAGAAAAGATGGGATCCGTAAATGATGGACGTATTACTCTGCTCCACGGATAGCACGCGTGGCTTTACACCATCGGGATTGGTGATGAGTTGTTTGAGGAAGTCTTTCCCTTCAAAAGTTAATACATCACCGTTGTCTTGCTGGCAGAGTACTGCTGTCTGCGATATGCCTGCAGTATGGCTGTTTGATAACCGAGGCCGAAAGCTGCGTCGTACAATATGCCCTCCGTTGCACCAACCTTGAGTTTCGCGATCACACTTTGTGGGCATTGCTCCATAAATTTCAGTGATTCATGGTAATCAGCGAACGCGACCGGCAACTGATAATATTCAGGTAAACCCTCCTGATAGGTTACTTCGAGAAACAGTATCGCGATACTTCTGAATTCAGTTGGAATGTTGGCTTTTCGCACGATACGAACAGCCTCCATTACGCGACTTTTGCCTCCGAACCATCGTCGTGCCATCAGATATCCAGGTAAAACAATGTTCTCCAGGATGTCGGCATTATCGCGTGTACCGAGCGACGACCAGTCGCTTACCGTAATTTCCACAAGCTGATCTTTTTTCTCTGCCATTTCAGTTTTCTTTTTCATCAGGAACCACATGCATTCATAAGCGCTCAACGAAAGGAAGTATGCGTTTTCCGAATGTACCGATGGAAACTTGTTTTTGCTGAAAACTTCAATGGGTGTTTGTCCGGCAAAATGCTGAAGCTCCAATAGCGCTGGTTGAGCATAGCGCGATAAGTTAGCAACTATCAGCATGGTTTCATCCTGATGGGTCCGCGTAAATGCAAAGATTTTGGCATTGTCGCATCCAATAAATTTTATATCCCCCCAACCGAAGGCCTTGTATTGTTTACGTTTTGCAATCACCCTCTTTATCCACCACAATAGCGACGAAGGGTTTCTATTTTGAATCTCCACATTGATCGACTCATAGTGATAATCAATGTCCTGAATCACCGGCAAATACAAGCGATGTGGATTGGTCTCAGAAAAGCCCGCATTGCGGCCAGGCGTCCACTGCATCGGAGTTCGAACACCGTCGCGATCACCGAGATAGAAGTTATCACCCATTCCGATCTCATCGCCATAGTATATCACCGGAGTTCCTGGTAGCGAGAATAACAGGTAGTTCAGCAACTCAATCTTCTTCCGATCATTGTTCATCAGCGGTGCCAGCCGGTGGCGGATGCCCCAGGTTAATGCGGGCCTTTGGATCTTTCACATACACCCGGTACATGTAGTCGCGCTCTTCATCCGTTACCATTTCGAGTGTCAGCTCATCGTGGTTCCGCAGGAATATCGCCCATTGACAGGTCTCCGGGATCTCCGGGGTCTGGTCAAAGATGTCAATTACAGGATAACGGTCTTCCATTTGAAGTGACATGTAGATCCTGGGCATCAGCGGAAAGTGGTAGTTCATATGGCACTCATCGCCATTTGCAAAATACGCGGCCGAATCCTCCGGCCACATGTTAGCTTCCGCGAGCAGTACTGTTCCGGGAAAAAAAGCATCGACGTGGCTGCGCACTTTCTTAAGGAAGGCATGGGTTTCCGGCAAATTCTCGCCATTGGTATGTTCGCGCTCGAACAGGTAGGGTATCGCATCCAGTCGGAATCCATCTACGCCCATATTGCACCAGAAATCTATGATCTTCAGAACTTCTGCCTGCACGTTGGGATTGTCGTAGTTCAGGTCCGGTTGATGGAAAAGAACCGGTGCCAATAGTATTGCTCGCCTCTGGGTCCCAAGTCCAGTTCGACGTTTCAAAATCCTGGAAGATGATCCGCACATCCGGGTATTTGTCTGGATCATCAGACCAGACATAATAATTGCTATAGTCGGAACCCTGTGGCGACCTGCGCGCCCGTTGAAACCACGGATGTTTGTCAGACGTGTGATTGAGCACGAGCTCCGTAATAACTTTCAATCCGCGCCGATGCGCCTGGGACAGGAACTCTTTAAAGTCATCGATGTTACCATAGGTCTGATTGATCGAGTAATAATCAGCAATATCGTATCCATCGTCCCGGAGAGGCGATGGATAGAAAGGGAGAAGCCATATCGTGGTTACTCCCAGTTCCTGGAGATAGTCGAGTCTTGTCAGCAATCCCCTGAAATCACCCACGCCATCCTGATTGCTATCAGCGAAGGCCTTGATATGAAATTCATAAATGACAGCGTCCTTGTACCACTGTGGTTCTTTTGACATTGTGTGCACGTTTTTAGCCATAGGTTCAATATGCTTTGTCAAAACTTCAGAATTGTACCATTTCATTGTCTGTTTGATGTCATCAAATAGGCGACATAATGCTAACGATTTAATGAAACTATTTCACACTAAATGGGGAAGAATTACACAGTCATGCCTTTAAAAAACCGGGATTTGTGTAGCTTGAAACTGTCTTTGATGTTGGAGCGCTTTTCGCTTTTTTCGCGAAGTGCATTAACTTGATGTAGCGTTTAGGAAATACTATCCCAAAGTCCTCATCGTTTCCTGGTAACGACTGCAACTACAAATTAAAATTCCACTGTCATGAGCGACAAGGTTGTACGGATTGAACATACGATCAGAGCTGCCAGCGACAATCAGGCACGGAACATTTTCAGGCTAGCCGCCGATCGGTTGATGCTGGTGCGTGGATGGAGCCGCTTAGCCGATTCTCTTTTATTTTGCAGCGAACACCGGGATGAGCACGGCGCGCCAGTTTCCCGTCCTGCAAAGGCTGATGATTTTATTAATCTGACGAGTGATGAGCAGCGACCATTCGGATGGATGCAGGTGATTTATGTCTCTGAGGCGATGGCTGATGGAGATAGTGAAGCTGTGCTGGTGACACGGCCGGTTGGTCTTCCATTCGAAGCTGAGAACGATAGCGGTCCTCAAACAAGTCCAGCTATTCTAAGGGTAGTTAGACATGGACTTGAAATTACTTCCGCTATTTCGATTGATTCAAATCCTATCACCACTGTTTTCGAACGGCTCGGTGTATATATGGTTCAATGGCGTAGTCTGGTTACCGGATTGTTGAGTGACCTTGACCATCCCGATGATCCTAATGCTAGGAATATCATAGGGACAGAATCTCACTATGCATAGTTCGCTGGCGAACACCCCCGCTCACCATCGAACATAAGAAGCAGCGCCGAAGGGTGTTTTTAAGGCTTATTGCACATTTTTAAGATTGGTCTGAATTTCGAAATGCAGCGAGTTACTTAATCTCAGGTAACACTCATGCTCATCCACTTTCTAACAACAGCGTGGCGCAATGTCGTCAGACAACGGGCCTTTGCAATCATTAACATCGTAGGTCTTTCAGTAGGGCTAACCTGTTGCCTGGTGTTGGTAATCTATTCAAGATACGAGACCAGTTTTGATCACTTCCATCCCTTTGCTTCAAATACGTTTCGGGTTGTAGAAGACTTCAAGTCTTCTGAACAGACTTTGCATTGGAATACCACGGCATATCCATTGGCGGAAGCATTGAGAAATGATTTCAAGCAGATGCCTATTGTTACGCAGGCAAGCGGGCCGGGACTGCGTCCATTTAGCGTCGTCAATGAAAACGGTATCACAGAACGATTTGAAGATCAGGTATTATTCGTCGATAAATTCTATCCGCAGGCCTTTGAACTGAATTGGATCGCAGGCGATTCGAAAACGGCGCTCAATGAGAAAAACTCCGTGGTTCTGACGGAGCGTGTTGCTCAGCGTTACTTCGGACAACGGACTGACTACGCTAGTATTCTTGGCAAGACTGTGGTATTAAATAAAGATCCCTTAACGGTTACCGGGATAGTGAAGGACGCGCCCGGGAACACTTCTCTTCAATACAGTCTCCTGGTACCGTATGAATTTTATCGCTTAAATAACCCTTACGAGGCGAACAACTGGTCCGGTAACTATCAGGGTACAACGTTCATAGTATTGAACGAAGGTGCCAATACACTGAACCTTGAAAAAGAAATTGCACGCTGGCAAAAGAAGTATCTAAAGCCGGAAGATGATGCGCGAATTGTTTACAAGCTTCAGCCTTTAAATGCAATGCACAATGATGCTACGTATGGGAGTAGCCCTGGTAGTTATTCAATGCCCTGGCGAAACATCAATGCGGCTTATGCAGTTGGTTTGTTCATCCTGATCATTGCGGCCGTAAACTTCGTAAACCTGTCGACTGCTCAATCTGCGACGCGCGCTAAAGAAGTAGGCGTCAGGAAGATGATGGGGAGCACACAGATGGTAGTGGTTCGGCAATTTGTCCTGGAGAACACGATGCTTATTCTGTGCACGCTTGTCGTGTCGATTGCATTGACATCATTCATACTGGATATGTTGAATGACGGACTCGCCATCATTCACCTGTCATTGCAACTAGAATGGAGCGATGTGCTGATTGCCGTTGCGATCGGAATGCTTGTCATTCTACTGGCCGCTGTATACCCGGCAATCGTGGTCGCCCGATTCAACCCCGTTCAAATTTTGAAGGGTAAGTCCGCTCTTTCGTATTCACGCGGAGGATCACTGCGGCGATCACTTATTATAATTCAATTTGCTATAGTGCAGATCTTTATCATTGCCACGATCGTGGTGTGGCGACAGATGCAATACTTCCAATCAATAAACCTTGGATTCACCTCGGAAGCTGTAGTGAATATACATGTGCCGAACACTTCATCGTCGTTGGCATTACAGCAGTTATTGATGCAACAACCCGGGGTAGATCGGGTAACATTTGGCTCGGGCGGCCCTATGGCTGGTTATGATTACAGCTATGGAACATCTTTCCGACTGCCCAGTCAGCCGGAGACAGAAGGGCAGGGAGCCGAAATGAAAGGTATTGATACTACTTATCTGGCCTTCTTTGATCTGAAACTGCTTGCCGGAAGGAACATTACCATGACAAAGCATCCATTTGATGAATTCATCATCAATGAGAGCGCGGCACAGTCGATGGGGTGGACGCCTGAAGAGGCAATTGGTCGCAGGCTAATGATTAATGAGGGCGAGGCGACTGTCGTTGGCGTTGTGAAGGATTTTCACAATAACGCATTGCGCGAGAACATAACTCCATGCATACTGATTAACTGGGCTGCATTTCAGGAGGAGGCATTTGTGAAGTTAAATTCATCCGGTGCCAGGATGAGCGAGTCGTTGGCGCAGATTGAAAATACATGGCGTCAGTTGTTTCCAGACAAGATTTATAAGTACCAGTTTCTGACTGACGAGATGCAGCGAAACTATACGCTTGAGACCATGATCCTGTCAGGCTTTTCGATATTTTCAATCTTGTCGATCTTCATTGGCGCTATGGGACTGCTGGGCATGATTTCGTTCATGACGGCACGGAAGACCAAAGAAGTTGGAATCCGGAAGGTGCTTGGAGCAAGTGTTGAGCAAATTGTCTATTTGTTCTCAAAGGAGTTTGTTCTGCTGGTTGGCGTGGCATTTCTGATTGCATCGCCGCTGGTTTACGTAGGTATGTCGCGATGGCTCCAGGATTTTGCGTATGCCATCGACCTTTCCTGGTGGATGTTTGCCCTGGGAGGTTTGGCTGCGCTTTTTATTGCAATACTGACGGTACTGTTTCAGTCAACCCGAGCGGCGGTGGCTAATCCGGTTGATTCCTTGCGCAATGAGTAAAGAATTCGCTGGCGGCTGCGACTGATTGGCTGGCGTTTTACAACGGTACCCATACTAGCAGCAAGGAATGGGTTAGCGCTGCAACATCCATAACGGCCAACAAAACTGCTGTTTAAAATAAATCAAGTTGACCGTTGCGCGGAGGCTTTGCCTTGCCGAATACTGTTCTTCCCCCGTACAGGTGGGAGTCACGACGTTCTTTCTCAATTACACGATCGAATGAGGATGGATCCGGTTCGAAGTTGTTTTCGATCTGCTGTGCGAGTATAGTCAGATTCTTCACTGCCGCTGCTTTTTCATTGTCACCGATTCGTGCCCGTTCTACTGATGTTTTTAGAATGTTAATTGTTTCATCGTACACTTTCGTGGGTACGGGAAATGGATGACCGTCTTTCCCTCCATGTGCAAATGAAAACCTGGCGGGATCTGTGAATCGCGATGGCGTTCCATGGATCACTTCACTAACCAATGTAAGGGATTGAATAGTGCGTGGCCCAACTCCTTCGAGCAGCAAGAGATCATCGAAGCGTTGAACTTCGTTTTGTTGCGCCAATGCCAGGACGCTTCCAAGCCGTTTTAAGTTGACATCAGCCGCGGCAACGTTGTGGCGTGTAGGCAGTACGATCTTTCGGATCTCGGGCAACATATAGCCAAGATCCTGACGAGCGACATCAAGAATGGCGTCCTTCGTGATCACAGCACCTTTGTCTGTGAGATTCAGAATCTCGCCCTGATTGTGACCGTAGATAAATGTATGAGGCGTTTCTACATAGGATGAGAACATTCCAGATCGCCAGTGATAGCGTCTCGCCATGCCCGTTTGTTCATTCATCCCTTGTTGGATAACGGCCCATTCGCCGTTTTTTGTAATGACGAATGTGTGAAGATAGACCTGAAACCCATCCTGGATCGCGGTGTTGTCGACTTTCGCTGTGAGCTTGCTTGATTTCACCAACTCATCGCCATTGAGCCCTGTTTTGTCTGAAAGTCTGATTATTTCGTTTGGTGTTTCTCTGCTGTGTTTACCTTTTCCTCCACAAACATAGATGCCTAATTCATCGAATCGACTATTCAGCGCACGTTTCAAGGCGCCCATCACACTTGTTGTAATGCCTGACGAATGCCAATCCATACCGAGAACAGCGCCGAAAGCCTGAAACCAAAGTGGATCACTTAATCTCGTAAGTATGGCAGGATGACCGTATTCCAGGATAATTGACTCGACAATCGGACCCGCCAACGCGCTCATTTTTTGGGCCAGCCACGGTGGCACATGACCATAGTGCAACGGAAGGTCTGCGGTTCGTTTGCCGTTAAAGAACAATTTGGGCATGACTCATCAACAATCGCCAGGCTGATTTGGTTGCCGTTCGTTTCCTGAAAATATCCTCAATATTACGGCATTGCGACGAGACAGGGCCTACCTTAATTTGGTATGAGTAAACCTTACACTTGAAGCGTCTGTTGACTTTGCTGTTTTGCTGCTCCGTCTTGCCAGTTTTGAGTCAGGCAAGATTGGAAAACATTGTACTCGAAATCGAACGGGATGAATCGCTTGTTGATGTGCTAGCAAAGGTTGAAACTCACTCGCCCGTAAAGTCTTTCTTCATGGTTGAGTGGCTCGAACCCTACGTCGTTAGCAAGGAATTGAATGGGAAATCACTGAAGTATACGCTGGATTATCTTCTGGGAGGCTCAGATATATCCTATACTTTTCAATATGATTATGCGCTCATCTTTACAAAAGATATCAGCGCAGATCTTGTACGTGCTGCTATCGTTCGAGATGCTGCGTTGCGCAAGAAAGAAGTACGCACAATAACCTTCGGTGATCGCCGCCGGTATAAGCCCGGCGTGGAACTTAGAATCAACGGTTCCGTTATCGAGGATCGCTCAGGGCGACCGTTGCTGGATGCCTTAGTGAAAGTGGATGGAGAAATCCGCGCAATGACTGATTCCGTCGGACAATATCACCTGAAAGTGCTACCGGGAGAACATATCGTTTCTTTTTCACTGTCAACGTATGAAGACCATCTTGTTGTTATCGATGTATATGCATCTGGTGAAGTAAATGCGGCGCTGCAAGTACGGCCTGTATTACTTGACGAGGTAGTTGTTACTGATCAGCAGGCAGTAAACAAGCGCGTGGGACAAACCAGCCTGTCAATGTCTTCCCTGAAACGAATGCCGTCGATGCTTGGTGCAGCGGATATCATCAAGCAGATTCAGAATCAACCGGGTGTAACGACGGTCGGAGAAATTGCTTCCGGGTTCAATGTAAGGGGAGGGAGTACGGATCAGAATCTTGTATTATATGACGGTGTTCCAATACTCAATACATCGCATGCTTTCGGATTTTTTCCTGCGTTTAATGCGGATGCGGTTGGTAATGTATCGTTTTATCGCGGGGGCATTCCGGCGGAATATGGTGGACGCGTGTCATCTGTACTTGATATATCGGGAAAAGAAGCAACAGAAGAATGGCATGCTTCGGGAGGAATCGGAATGATATCAGCTTATCTCGCGGGTGGTGGCCCGATCAATGAAGGGAAGACTTCCATCATGGCATCAGCGAGAATGTCTTATTCCGATTGGATGCTTAAAACAATTGAATCAGCATACAGTGAGTTGTCGGAAAGCTCGGTTAGTTTTTTCGACGCTTCATTGAAACTCAGCCATCGTTTCAACGATCGTTCTAAACTCACATTTTCCGGATATGCCAGCAATGATCGCTTCAGTCTGATCAACGATTCAACATACTTTGCTGCCAACTTCGCAGGAAGCCTTCGCTACTCTTTGAAATTAAGTGATCGTGTTGATTTTTCGGCTGCGATTGATGTGGGGAAGTATAGCTATAAGCTAACGGAGAGTTTTCCGACTACGGCCTTCGAGCTCGGATATGACGTAACTTATCCTGCTCTTAAACTTGACCTACATATAGAAGGTCGACACCGGGTCTCCGTAGGTCTGCACAATACGTATTACATTTTTAACCCCGGATACCTCAAGCCCACAACAGCGGAGTCGAATGCTGCCACTATAAACATTGCCGAGGAGCGCGGTCTTGAAACGGCGATTTATATCAGTGATGGTTTTAACCTTAACGAGAAATTGTTTGTCGATGCTGGCCTGAGGTTTTCCATGTTTAATACACTCGGGCCGGGAACGAAGTATTTGTACGCCGAGAACAAGCCGCTGGAAATTCAAAACGTGAGAGACTCAGTTATGTATGGAAGGGGTGAGGTTATGAATACCTATACTGGCCTTGAACCACGTTTATCACTTCGTTACATACTAAGCGACAATGGGTCGATCAAGTTTGGATACAATCGCATATTTCAGTACATCCATCTAATTAGTAATACAGCCGCCATCGCGCCGGTTGATGTATGGCAGATAAGCAATGGTTATTTCCGGCCGCAGAAGGGAGATCAGTTTTCTCTGGGTTATTTCATGAGTACTCGCAACGGCCGGTATGAAGCCTTTGCTGAAGGATTTTACAAGCACGTAGATCAAGTACTGGATTATAAGGACGGATCCAGTTTGATCCTCAATGCGCATCCAGAAACTTCACTGATACCTGCAAAAGCATATTCCTATGGCATCGAATTTTCTGTTTCAAGGATAACCGGACGACTTACGGGGACACTAAGTTACACCTGGTCGAGGTCCTTCAGGCAAACCATTAGCAGTTTTCAGGCGGAGATGATCAATAGGGGCGACCCCTATCCATCCAACTACGACCAGCCTCACGTGGTCCAACTTAGCTGGAGATACAATTTATCGAGAAGATGGTTCTTCACAGGCGCGTTTGTTTATCATACTGGAAGGCCTATGTCGGTGCCGGTCTCAGCTTATATGGTGGATCATGTGCCAGTGATGGAGTTTACGGAACGCAATTCGCATCGAATACCTGACTATCATCGCCTCGACGTGGCACTTGTGTTGGAAGGCAATCACAAGCGACGAAAACTCTGGGATGGAACGTGGACACTTTCTCTCTACAATGTTTATGCACGCAAGAATGCGTATGCAGTATTTTATCAGGACAACGGTAAAGGAATGCTGAAGCCGTATAAGCTATCCGTTGTCGGAACAATTGTGCCATCACTAAGCTATAGTTTTAAAATATGACGAGGCACGTAAATACGATATGGCTAATTGTTGTATTGATCCTCAATGGGTGCGTTGAACCATACAATGCTCCTGTTGTGGAGGTGCAGCCCAGGATAGTCGTGGATGCGTTGCTAACAGACCAGCCAGGTACCCAGGTCGTGCGCCTGTTCTATACGTCTGACGTTGATGTCGATCTTGACAAGCCTGAGTTTATCTCCGGGGCAACGGTCAGCATCACGGACGATACGGGCGACACTGAGTCCATGACAGAAGTATCGAAAGGCATTTACCAAAGCAGTGACGATTTCGCCGGGATAATTGGCAGGCAATACATGCTGTCGATAATGACGGAGACCGGCGAACAGCTGGAATCTGATTACATTCAGATGAAGTCTTGCAGGCGAGATCACTGCTCTGTATTATGAGTACGAAACAAATGCTCTTAACCATGGACATCCCGAACTCCCGCAGGATGCCGTTAATATATTCCTGGATGGAAAGGGTGCACCGAACGAATTGAGCTTATTGCGTTGGCGATGGCGCGGCACTTATCAGGTCTCAACGCGGCCAGAACTCCGTATCAAGCATGATGCTGAGGGAAGGGTTATTCTCGATCCGTTGCCATGTAGTGGTTACGTTGTGAATGACAAAGGGAAATTGGCCTCGATATTTCCCTGTGAGTGTTGCGACTGCTGGCCAACGGAATTCAGTGCGAACGCAGTGGTCTCAAGCAACCAAACAGCTAATAATATATTTAACCGCATTTTCATTGGCCGGATCCCGGTTGATGAGTGGCGATTCAGGTTCAAATATCACCTGGAAGTTGAGCAGTTGTCTCTGGCAGATGACGATCACGATTTCTGGAAACTCGTTCAGGCGCAGCAACAAGGGAGCACCAATATCTTTCAACCCAATGTTGTGAAGGTAAAGGGTAATATGCGTGTAGTGTCCGGCAATGCTGAGGTGTTTGGCGTTTTTTCTGTTTCTGCTGTCGTACGTTCAACGATTGAGATACGCGAGAGTGATATACCGATTCCCCCGTATGAGCCTGACATCGTTATTCAGGATTGCAGAGCATTCAAAGAGAACTCAACAAATCTTAAACCGCCATTTTGGTGATATGAAATTGGTAAGGATGAACATAGAAAGTCCTCAACGCATTGTTAACATTGTTTTGTGGATATCCATCGTGCTGAGTTTTCGTCACCGGATATTTTTGTTCATTCTTCTTTCATCATATAGCGCAGATGGACAGACATCATCGTTTGCAAATGAGCTGCGTACAAAACTTGAACGTTATTATAACGAGGAAGTTCCCCTAAATATTGAAGCACAATTCAACCAGCCTTCTTATGTGGCCGGCGATACCGCATGGTTTAGCCTATGGTTAACTACTGAGAAGAACGGTTTGCCGTTGGCCGATCGTCAAATTGTTCATGTCGACGTTGAGACTAGATCGGGGAATGTCATACAGCAGCTGCGTGTGTTGGTAAAAAATGGACGAGGTCATGGTCAATTCATCATTCCGCCATCACTGCAGGCTGGGGCATACATCGTTCTGTTTTCAACAGGATGGTCAGACACGAATAGTCGCATCTGCGGTTATAACGAATTTTTCATAAGCGGCGAGCAAGTATTCTCTCCCCGACAAATGGGTCTGCAAGCACATCTTGAAGGCGGGGTTCTTACGGAGGGTGTTTCTAATCACATAACGGTTACAGGAAGAAGCGGCGCAACGGTATCCGTTTTGGTCGACGATAAGGTTATGCAGCGAGTTGTATTGGATAACCTCGGCTATGGCAACTTCAAATTGGTGCCTGTCTCATCATCCGACTATGCTCTGAACGATGGTTATCAGATGATTAGTTTACCTAAATCCAAGAAGGGAGTAGGGTTAACGCTAATGTCCTATGACAGCGCTTCGATGTTGGTATTCAAGCTTGAGTCGACTCAGTCGCGGGATGCCTGTAATCTGGCGATTGTTTCGCGGGGCAAACTCGTTTACACAGCTATGATCGGATTTCAAAGCGGAGCTGTCTCCATTGCAATACCCAGACGAAACTTGCCTGAAGGAATTTTACTTGCCACAGTATTTGATGGGCATGATCAACCCCTGGCTGAGCGACTTTTGATTGCCAATCTTCATGGGAATGCGTTAAAGATAATGCCGCACGAAACTGTTATGAAGCCTCGTGGGCGAATGTCGATAACTGTCGACGCGCCGGACTTTCTGACTCCCTTAACGGTTAGCATACGCGCTGACGACATGTTTTTATCCTCGCAGCAAGCTCAGCGTTCTCCTGTATATGTTCAGCAACTTCCAATTGATGCGATCGATTTTCGAACAGATTCTGCATGGACATTACAGCAATGGAACGAATTCCTCGTTACTCAACGCTGGGATCGATTTTCTTGGAGTGAGGTTTGGGACGCATCAAGTCGGAACTATCGGCCCGAAAAGTATCTGAGATTCAAGGGTAAGATTTTGCAAAGTTTGAATAGCGATTATGATTCAGTCAGAATTACGTTTTTCTTACGCAATGATGCGCGAGTGTATGAAGAGTTTGTTGATCAAAATGGCGCATTCGACGTAGAGCTTTTCTTCGATTTCTATAGCAGCGAGGACGTTGTTTATGTTATAGATCGAAACGGAGTTATCATCCCCGGAGCCTCTTTGACTTTGGACAAGGAGTCTGCTCCGCTAGTTAAGTTTAGTCCGTTCGTCAAAAGCGACAATCCAGATCCATACTTTGCCTTTGCGAAATTTCGCGATTCAATTATGTCGGCATATACGAATTACCGGGCGGTAGCAGGGAAAGAACAAGTGGAAGATCCAAATGGTGCCGTTGAAGAAGAACTGTTTTCTGCAGACGTAGCGGTCAGACTGGATGACTACGTGTTGTTTCCCTCTATGGAAGAAACGCTCCGTGAGATCATTCCAAGGTTGCAACACCGATGGAAGGGTAAGCGGCATACCGTTACCGTTGCGTTATCTGATCCGGATGGATTAGCAGCACACGAACCTGTTTATTTTATTGATGGAGTTTTGACTGACAACACTGATTACTTTATGGGATTAAGACCCGTGGATGTCGCTACAATAAAGGTTGTCTCATCACACAGGAAACTTAGTGCCCTCGGTATTCTTGGGAGAAATGGCGTTGTCCTTGTTACGACGAAGATTCCTAACAATTATCTGAATGTTCCTCGTTTTGGTAACTCAGTTAAAGTTTCCGGTATTATCCCTTCGATGCAGTTTAAAAATGCTTCGACTTTCAGTACCCGAATACCTGAGCTACGTTCGACGGTATACTTCAATTCAAATGTGATACCTGATGCACAAGGGCAGGCCGTGTTTGAGTTTTCTCTTCCTGATAACACCGGACTGTTTCGCATCGAGGTGACAGGAATGACGAAGACCGGAGCGATAGTTAAAACAGTTAGTCATGTGCGATCGGTTCCTCCGACAACAACTCCTTAGTCTTAACGAGTAACGGAATCTGTGACGGGTTCAATCGGGTTAGCGCATCCTCAAATGACCACCATGATGCGCGGTCAACTTCTGGTATAGTGATGTATTTGCCGGAGCGGTAAGGATATTCCAGTTGTATGGTATTTGATACAATGCCCTGGGCAGGATCCCAGTCACCATAGAATGCCCATGCATGGAGAATTTTTCCACCACGAGTCTTCAGCCAGCCAATCTGAGTATATGGGCCATGAGACGTCAGTCCGGTTTCCTCATGGAATTCGCGAACGGCTGCATCAATCGGAGCTTCATTTGATTCAACCATCCCCTTAGGAATGCTCCAGGCTCCTGAATCTTTGCGCACCCAGTAGGGCCCGCCAGGATGGACAAGAAAATACTCTAGTCCAGCCGTTGTTTTTCGGCACATGAACAGACCCGCGGTTTGTGCTGCCATTCCCTAAAGTTAGTTCGCTTTCTTTTGTCGTTCCAGCTCGCGGCTCGATTCTTTGGATTCGCGCACGCGCTGTGGTGTCGATGTCTCGGAATTCGAAGTATCATAGGAAGTGAATGCCTGTGCCGACTTCGCATTTTTCGTTCTGGGCGTTTTAGTCTTGTGATCGTTGGGATTTTCCGGTAACGCATCACGGGTTTCAGGACGCTTTTTCATAGTAGTATGGTTTGATTTATCCTGATTTGATACAAGCGAGATTGAAGCCAAAAACCAGAACTGAACACCACCGTACGACTGCAGCATGAGGATAGGTTCTAAGGTCCAACTGTGTAGCTGTATACATACGTGTGGCGAACCTACACAGATGTACCCAACGTGAGTTATGCAGCCAGATCGTAACCCTGGATTGCTGAGTGGGGCGAGGGGCGACCATTGCTGGCACGATAGTGAGGGTAGCTTTATGTCCTGTTAGTCGATCAGTCGGCATAATGGACGACTTAGATCCAATCACCAAATACTATTAACCATGAGAGCGAAGGAAGAAGAGCGCAAATCGCATGATGGTCCAGGACCAGTAAACATTGAAACACCACCGCCACCACAGGTAATTGATCCTTCCAGGCCTCCCGGACAAGGACGGCACGAGACCTATCAAAAGGATGAGGATGAAGGTGCGGACTCTACGAGCTCGAAATCACGGAGATCGAAATCAGATCGGTCAACGAATCAAAACAGTAATGGCGTTTGACGCCCATAAACCTGTTCAAGCAGCGACACCCGTATTGGATGAAGAAACCGGAAACGCGAATTCAAAAGAATTACGGGTTTTCTTCTGCATATCTCCGACGATACGCGCGAGATCTAAACGTCCCATAGAAAGAGCCAGCTTGAAGAGGTATTCTAGCGAGGTTATTTCCTGTGCGTAAAATTCAACGATGCTGGAACGAATCATTCGATCCTTTCCCTCAACTTTTGTGGTTAACATAGCCAACGCGTTGGCACTGCTTGTCTCTGTCATCTCGCATTTTCTGCCTCCTGGATTTTCATCAAGAAGTTCAAAGACGTGCTCGATACTATATGATTGCGATCTGGTGACCTCAAAATAATCGTGAATGGTACGCTGTAACTGACCATTCAAAGCTGTGTTTTCAAGCTTTAAAAGGGTACGCATAAGTTGGCTTTTTGACCAATAAAGTTCGCGAAGTGTGTCACTGAATACGACGTGTGCCGGAGACCTTTCGGTTGCAGGTTCAAATTGAGGGCAATCTTCTACAAGTTGGGAAATCATACAGGTTCGAGTTTCAACCTTATGCTTTCTAACGTCGTGCCAGTCGTGGAATGCTGGAATCTGAAGCCAAACGAGCCCGGATCAGAGGATGTGAGGCGGATTTTCTACTTCTCATTCCTCAATCCTCATTCCCCAGTTCCCCAAAAATACGGTAGGCCTAGTGTTCGCAACGTTTTTAAAGACATTACTTCTGTTTGTTGCGTGGTTGTCCGTTCTTGTCAAAGAAATGAAAGCTGGAGATTTCGCCGTCCTTTATTTCAACTGCGTATTCGTCCTTCTTGGTATGTTTATAATAGGTCTTGGTACCGCGAAATTCTGATCCTCTTACAGCCGCCTGAACTTTTTCGGGTACTTCGCTTGAGGAAATCTTTATCATATCCTGCAACATAGCTTGCTGCATTTGTTCGGGCGACTGCCGGACTTCAGGATCTCCCTGCTTTACTGGTACGGAAGTGGTGTCCTGCGCATATGCGCTCAGTGATAACGTCACCGCTGCTGCACATATCCATAATGTTTTCATGGTTGGCTTTATTTAATTATTGAAATAAGAAAACTCAGTGACCTGTGGTCACCCTCAAGGGAACCGAAACGGAACTTCAATCGGCCTATCAGACGCGGACGAGCATCCTGGCTAATTCAAGTATTTCATGTTGATGGTAATCGAACTACCACCGGTTGGAACGTGAAAGCGTGCCTTCCTGAACGACGGTGGTCCCATCATGCCTGTTGCATCGTTAGAGAAACCGTAGCCTTCTTTCGGTATCCCAAGTCTGCCCTGATCCATATCTTTATTTTGATTTTCATCATGGAGCACGCTTATCGCATAATCTCCAGGCGTGAGATCCTGAAATTCTATTTCCATCTCTTTTTCTGTGACCTTAACAACTTTTCCCGTCGACACTTTCCTGGGGAAGTTTGACGGGTTATCATAGAGACCAATCAGGATATCGCCATTGCTGTTCTTGAGATTTTGGATCTTTACGATCAGATTATTTTGTGCTTTTAAGGCGACGACGGCGACTATCGCTATCCCAGTCAGCACGATTCTTCGCACGTTCATATTCGAAAGTTTATTTTTTGAATATGGTACTTCCAAGTACCAGGACGAGCACAAGGCCGATAAGGAATATGAAGAATAGAACTTTAGCGATGTCTGCGGCGCCTTCAGCAATTCCACCGAAGCCGAAGATTGCAGCTATAATAGCGATCACAAGAAAGATAGCAGCCCAGCGTAACATAATTTTATTGTTTGGTTGATTGGATTTTTCATTTAGATGTAAAAATTCGTACCAAACAGTTCAAGACTGTTCACTGCGCACGCTGTTACGTGTCATTCTTATAGATTCACGGCAGTCACCAGAGGCGAAATGGGATAATTGCCGCCACGCCCGGTCAATTTAAGTTATTGATGGGTCTCAGTGTCCTCGTGCGTTGACGCGGCGGGTGAAGTGCTGAAAGTGTGACCGTAGAAATGCCTCGACGTGATCTGGGGATAAAAATTCACGATCCAGCTCTCCAATTTGGAAGCTTATACATCACTCGTGCTCTTGCTATCTCTGAACAGGGCCGAATGCTCCATAACGACGGTTGCTGCAAGAGACAAAAGTCCTCCCAAAACTGATTCAATGAATCGCATGGTTGCCGTAATCCAGATCTCACTAAAGGTTGTGCCGTGCGTTGAGATGCTTACGATCAACACTGTGGTACAGGCGATCTTCAGCGCTCCGTCAAGTTTCAAGAGGCTGATGAGTATGGATACAATAACCAGAGAAATGCACACTGACCACATGAGGTCTTTGATGAAGTACATCCAAACGACACCAATGACAGAGCCTATCAGTGTACCGAGCAAACGGTTCTTCAGGAGTTGTTTGACATTTTCGCGCAGGTCATCGAACACGACAATCGCCGATACGGCACACCACATACCACTGATGTTTTCGTTGGGCATTTTAATCATGAGACTTAATTGACGGCCGAGGAAATAGCTCAGCATTACAAGGGATGTGAGCACTACCGATTTGATGATGATCTTTCGCGAAGGAACGTACTTCATGCTTACTTGCTGGTGATGTAACCCAACTCTATAACATGCACCCGGAAACAATGGTGCCGTATCAATGCTCTTCGTCGGCAAATCTAGAAAATATATGCGCCCCGTAAAGTATTTAATGCCGATGCAAAGGTTTGCGTTCTGCCGGCCGATTTCCACTCTTCGTTGTCTGTGCGGCAATTGATATCTTGCCGCGCATTTTTATGGAACAAAATACCGCGCAGAATAAGATCTTCCTTTGGGGGATGATATTGAGTATGACTTGCTGGGGTTTTAGCTGGACTGCCGGCAAAGTACTGGCGGGATACGGAACACCAATGACCATATCGTTCATTCGTTTTGCCTGCACATTTCTTTCCTTGATTCCCCTGTTGCCAATTCTCAAGACAAAGTTCTCCATCCAACGCAAAGGCATGTTCGATCTGACAATGGCAGCGGTTATGATTTCGTTGTACACTTTTCTTTTCTTCAAGGGTCTTGTGACGGGAAAGGCCGGGGCAGGGGGTGTTCTTGTCACTGTATTAAATCCAATTGTGTCTTATGCGATCATGTTGATTTTGGGGCGACGCAGGCCGCGACAAAATGAAACCATTGGATTGCTGCTCGGCGGCGTTGCAGGTATAATTCTGACCAGAATATTAACGGATCCGGCCAGTATGCTCCAGGCAGGAAATATCTACTTTCTCTGCGCTTCCTTTAGTTGGGCCATATTGAGTTTATTCACTGCCCGATCATCGCGTTATGGGGAGCCGTTGACTTTTAGCTTTTACATGTATTTGATCAGTTCGATCATCATGCTATTTGCTGCCGGTATCACGCCAGTACTTGAAACATTTCAACGGTCGGATACCCGTTTTTGGCTGAATATGTTTTTCAGCTCGACGATAACCACTTCATTGGCCACAACGTTTTACTTTTTTGCTACGGCTCGCATCGGCGCAAGTCGTGCGAGTAGTTTTATTTTCCTTGTGCCGTTTTCAGCTGCGATAGGGTCATGGATATTTCTGGCAGAGCAACCTGAGTGGCACACCCTTGTTGGTGGACTGCTTGGCATTGCCGCGGTCCTCGTGTTGAACCGAAAACCGCGCATTGCCTAAGCGTTCCTATTGAACTACTGTTTTCTCATCGACGGGCAGCGTTGTAGTTCTCAACCTGCGCATTGCGAACTGTAGGCTTCGAATAGCCCGCGGGATTGGTAGTATACTTTTCTGAAATAATGCTGAGCGGGTTTTTCGAAGTACTTGAATACGACCCAGCTGATTGACAAAACAATCGCAAGATAGACGGGCAGTATCTCAGTCCTGGTCGTAGAATGTTATATCCTTTGCATTCACGAACAGAACGATTGCAGCGATCACACTGTAGTGCAGCATATACGTTGCATAGGTTAAGTCACCGAGGTTCTTGAAAAGGCGAACCAATTTTTCGGTATGTATTTTTTTAAAGCCCAGAATCAGTGTTAGCAACAACGTCCCGGCCACTGGCAGCAGTACCAGATCGGTCAGAATGATCGTGTCGAAAGCCTCTCTGAAAAATTTTTTCTGAGTAAGCAGAGCAAGCAAGGCGACGATTGAAATGCAGGCCGAAAGAAGAAATAATTTGTTTCTGTTTCTGGATTCCATGAATGCCTTAGCAACGATATTACCTCCAAAGAAGAACACCATACACTCAGAAAATGGATCCAGGATATGAAGCGAATAGAAGAAGACAGAGCATGCGAATATCAGATAAATGTTCTTGTTCCGCGCTATTCCGGAAGCCACCACCAGGAAGAATAGTATATACACAAATATTTCTATGGAGACGCTCCAGGCAGGAATGTTGTAAGATTGTTTGAAGTTTGCGCTCCACTCCTGCACGAAGAATAGTTGAGGGATCAGATGCTTAACGTCTTGCGTATCGTACCAAAAAGGGATATGTGTTTTTTGGATGTAAAGGAATTGAATGATCCCAACGGAAATCAGTGTAAGGAGATGAAGTGGGTATAATCTTGACAAGCGCAGCATTAGGTATTCGCCAAAGCCGATCTTTCGATTCTGGATGTCGTCGAAATACACGGTGTAGAAGATGAATCCCGACAGAAGCCAGAAAATCTCTGGACTACATAGAAGCCCCATTTGTAGACAAGAAACAGTACGCCTTGAAACGGCCCATGCGAAGGAGGTATGTGTTTAGCTCCTACATGGTGGTAGAAGAAGTAGTGAAACACAATTACCGTTAGCGACAGTAAGAATCGAAGTAGATCCAGGCCTGCGAGTTCAGGTAAGTAAACCTTTTGTTCCTCTTTCATGACATTGCTTTTTTAGGTGGTACAACAATTCTCATTGTATTCCAGACATTAGATTACAACCTATTCAAGCAGTGTACCTGTCCAATGTTACAGGAGAAGAAACATCGATTCAGAACAAAGCGTAACAGGGAGCGTTATTTTGCAGGTAAGGATATTCCGGGGGCCTACTGTTTCCAGTCAGCCAGGGGGTAGGTCATCTAAAATAGTTAAAAATTGGACGACAGGTGAACAAGCCAATTGGTTTATTTCATATTCGGCGTCGGTTGGCCGCGTACAAATAAAAACGGCGTTTCGCAAATACGAAACGCCGTAATAAATTTCTGTTTTTAAATGATTACCTGCTTTGGTAATTGATCATCCAGTTGATGCCAAACTTGTCGGTGAAGCTCCCGAAATATGCACCCCAGAACATGTCCTGGATCGGCATGCTTATATTACCTCCGGCGGATAACCCCTTGAAGAGTCGATCTGCCTCTTCTCTGGAGTCTGGTTCAACGTTGATAAACATATTATTGCCCTGCGTCAGCGTGAATCCCATTTCCTTCGGAGCATCCGTAGCCATCAGCACGTGTCCCGCCAACAACGGTAACTCTACATGCAAAACCATCTTCTTAATTTTTTCTGACAACGGCGGTTGTCCGGGATCTGCTGGCACTTCATTAAAGCGCTGAATCCCGTTCACAAAATCAGTCTTAAATAAGGCCTTATAAAAGTTTATTGCCTCTTCTGCGTTCCCCGGAAAGTTTACATAGTAAGACACGCGGGCTTTATTGTTAGGTTTCTTTTCCTTTCGCAGATAGAACTGAGCACTGATATATTGATCGAGGTTTTCAAGTCCCATGGTGAACCCTTCCTTGAAGCCCATGTTAACTATAGTCTCCAGATCCTCAAGCTTTTCGAAGCTTATCTCGACATTCACAATGGTATCTTCCTCCTGAGGCGTGAAAGTATTGTCCCATTGCATCCGTGGATGGTCAGGGTTAATATTTGCATTCTCGTCGCAAAAGGCATCCATACCAGCGTAACTTTTCATAGGCACAATCTTCTTGTAATCGAAAAGGCACCAGTGACGTTCACCCGCGGGGCCCACCATGCAATAATGCCATCGGCCTCCCACTTTGAAGTTCATGGACTTTGTCTCCGCGCGCCAGGGTTTCGGAGCCCACCATTGGTCGAGTATTTCGGCTTCGGTCCATGCAGCCCACACCAGATCTATAGGCGCATCAAATGAGCGTTCTACTTTGATCTTCTTGTTAGCCTTGTCTACCTGAAAGTTGAAAAGCATTGTCGCGTTCATTTCTTTTTTGATTTAAGTTGAGCTAAAACATTGTCCAATTGTTCGAATCGCTTGGTGAGAAGTTTCCTGAACTCCTCAATCCATTTTTCGATTTCTTTCATTTTGTCGGCATTCAAGTGATAATAGATCTCTCTGCCTTGATGTTCCTGATTTACGAGTTCACATTCACTGAGTACCTGAATGTGCTTCGAAACCGCTTGTCTGCTGCTATTGAAGTGCTCGGCCAGGGCGTTTGGCGTCATAGCCTGCACAGCCAATAGCATAATGATTGCGCGCCGTGTCGGGTCGGCGATTGCCTGAAAAATATCACGTCTCATAAATAGTGTGGTAATAAGCAACCAACTGGTTGCAAATATATACGCAACTGATCGGTTGCGCAAGACATTTGTGTCTTTTTTTAACAGCGACCTTTAAAGAACCAAGCTTGCCTCAATTAAAACCTTGAATAAAGGCGGCCGTTATTTTAATGCTGCCCGCCATCGGATCAATTCCCTGGGATGGTCCGTCTGCATACCCTGAACCCCAAGCGCCAGTACCCTCGTCCACAACGCTTCGTTCTCTCCGGGCTCCTGAACATCTACCCAAACCGACTGACCGTTCTTGTTGATCGCACGGACCAGCGCGGTGGTATAATCCTCATGGCCGCCATCAACTATCTGAACATCCACTAGATTATGGAATTTGATATAGGTCTCGGCGTTTTTAACCGAGTCAGGAAGACTCGCCATCAACGGTAGCACTGGAGCATGCGTTTTCCATCCACTGAGATGTTCTTCAGCATTCAGGTAAACGACAATTGTTTTAGATATATCGTAGTCGCGGATCAACTGCCAGGCTTTGGCAATGTCTCCATCTTTGAAGTCGAGATAGATACCGATCTTACCTTTACAGCGTTCAAGGACTTCGGCAAAAGAGGGTATCTTGTGTTGGCCGAATTCAGGATGGTCTTTGTTGACGACAGTCAGCTGTTGTAGCTCAGCCCACGTGAGTTCACTTACTTTCCCGCGACCCGATGTCATGCGATCAACAGTAGCGTCGTGCATGATCACCAGTTCACCATCTCGGGTGGATCGAACATCAACTTCCACATAGTCAACGCCGGTCGCAATTGCATCACTGAAGGCCTTTAATGTATTCTCAGGCGCCTGTGTGTGATCACCCCGGTGCGCAATGACAATGAGTTTGTTTGATTTGCCCTGCGTGACGACCTGACCAGCGGTGCAAAGAGCAAAACAATTGAATAACGTAAACAAGTAAAGAGAGCGACACATTTTCATAATTATCGGTGTGCGCAAAATTTACATCATCGTGTTATCAATGTGAAGTCGAGTAAAATGATTTTATCAATTCGCATGTGAAGTTTATATTTATCCGCAATCAATAAGAAATGACGAAGAGGAAAAGCATGCTGTTTGAATTGTGTCGGTCATCCATCCGACAAAAGATTGCGCACATTCAGGAATTGATTCAGGAAGCGCAGCAATCGGCAAACGAAGAAACAAAAAGCTCAGCCGGTGACAAGTACGAGACCGGACGAGCGATGGTACAGTTGGAGATAGAGAAGTATGCGGCGCAATTAAACGAGCTTAACAAGCAGGGATCAGAGCTTGAGAAAATAAGCAGCGCGGCACCTCATGATAAGATAGGACCTGCTGCCGTAGTGGAAACATCGAATGGAAACTTTTTTATAGCGGTAAATGCTGGAGAATTTGTCGTAGACGGGATCAAATATTTCGCGGTCTCAACACACGCACCGATAGCACAAAAGATGATCGGGCTTTCAAAAGATGACTCGTTCTCGATCAACGGGCGCGCATATCGTATCATTTCGGCCGAGTAGTGAAACAAAAACACCCTTCCTCGAAGAAGAAGGGTGCGTCTAAGTGATTGACACTCAGTAAGTACCTAAGGCCGGAATCGAACCGGCACGCCCGAAGGCACACGATTTTGAGTCGTGCGCGTCTACCAGTTCCGCCACTCAGGCTTTTCTGCTATAAAGCAGCTGGTAAAATCCCGCCAAGAACTTCAGCGGGGGTGCAAATATGTGCTAAAGTTTGTTCGAGAACAACCACCTCAGGCTAATTTTAAGAGGGCAGTTATGGGGTTCCTGGCTCTGCTACCGCGGGCCGG
Source organism: Chryseolinea sp. (assembly GCA_049840655.1). GTDB lineage: Bacteria > Bacteroidota > Bacteroidia > Cytophagales > Cyclobacteriaceae > Chryseolinea. The sequence continues at coordinate 61,553 of JASGJX010000008.1, read as the reverse complement.
CAACAGCAGGCGACATGGAATGCGCGCGCGGCTTTTGGTCAAACATTGGCTTCACGCGTCCCCATACGCTTCGGAACAAGTCAGACTCGCGATATTGAGTCAGGTGGTCGGCAGTATCCCACTCACTGATGGTAGTAAAGTGGCAATCATCTTGAAGATCGCGAAGTAGCTCGAGATGCCTGCAGCCTTCCATAGCCTGTATCGCTTCGGCACTTTCTTTAAAAATTTCAAGGAACTTTTCGACGTGTTCCTTCGTAAAGTGCATATGAACGATCCTTATTAGCATGAGCCTGAGGTTTCTCCTTTATTCGTCGAAAGAGATGTTGACAGCACTGTCGTAACTGAGACCAAGTAATTCGGAGGCATTGCCTTTGAAAATTCCAATCTCAAGAAGGTTGAGACTATTGAATACAAGAAAGCATTCTCCCTGTTCGGCTTGTTGATAGGAAGTATGAATGCGGCGGAATTTCTCTCCTCCAAATTGCACTGTATAAGTCTTGCCTTTGCTCAGAAGTTCGAAAGTGTCGCGCTGAATGTTGGTGATAAGATTCCCCATTCCGTCTACTCTGATCACATTACCGACAATCTGTTTGCGTGTCGCTTTCACCTGTCGGTCGATCAGTTTCTTGACGGCTTCCAATGGTGTCCCAAGTTCACTTAGAGGCATTCCTCCGGCAAGTCGCGCTGCAGCAGTTGCAAAAATATCCCTTTCAGGAAAGGTGTTGGAATCATTCAATGTTGGTGTCAGCCTGACAATTTGTTGAACGGGTTGATCGCTGATCAGACTGAAGAGTCCATTGTCGCAACCTACGAACAGATGGTCCTCCAGTTGCAAAGCAACGAAGTTATCGTCGCGGTTCCCGGTCGAAGCTACACCAACCAGGTGTACGGTGCCAGCAGGAAAATCGCGAAAAACACTTCGAAGTACGTAGGCTCCGTGAGCAATATCCAGGGCACGTATGTTGTGGCTGATGTCTTCGATTCGAATGGCCGGATTGATCCGGATGATCCTCGCTTTCACAGCTGCTACATAGTGGTCACTTTCGCCGGAGTCTGTGAGAAGAGTAACAATGGCCATGGTTGATGCTGCCGGGGATATTCGCTAATTTTACCAAAGGCAAATTAAAGATTTTTAGAGAAGATTTTATTCACACAAATTAGTATCGCTTTGATCGAAAAAGTAGTTACACTCGACAACATATCCTTAATTGACTTTCTGGGCGTTGAAAATAAGACAATAGATACGCTCTCAGCTGCATTTCCAAAGACCCGAATTGTTTCGCGAGGTAACCAAATTCTGCTGAAGGGGTCGACGGAAGAAATACTTCAGGTTGATGATATTTTGAATTCCCTCAAGGAACACTACCATAAATATGGACGCGTTACGGAAGCGAACGTGCAGGCAATCATTGATCAGGAGCATGAACTTCAGCTCCCTGAAGGCCAGCAATTAAATGCCGATGACGTTATCGTTTATGGCACCAAGGGCACACCGGTAAAGGCAAAATCAGTTAATCAGCAAAAACTGGTTCAGCTGGTTCGCGACAACGACCTTGTGTTTGCACTCGGTCCTGCGGGGACGGGAAAGACTTATATATCTGTTGCGTTGGCTGTGCGTGCGCTTAAGAACAAACAGGTGCGGAAGATTATTATTACGCGCCCTGCAGTGGAAGCGGGAGAAAACCTGGGATTTCTACCAGGTGATCTCAAGGAAAAGATAGATCCTTATCTGCGTCCTATCTATGATGCACTCAACGATATGATCCCCCATGAGAAGCTGGGCTATTATATGGAACGGGAAGTGATTGAGATTGCTCCCCTCGCATACATGCGCGGTCGCACACTTAATAATGCCTTTATTCTCCTCGACGAAGCTCAGAATACGACGCCCATGCAAATGAAAATGTTCCTGACAAGGATGGGTCCGGAATCCAAGATGATTGTAACGGGTGACCTTACACAAATTGACCTGCCTACTCGTCAGAGTTCTGGTTTGCGCGAAGCTGCAAGAATCCTAAAGGACGTGAAAGGTATTGGCTTTGTAGAACTCAATGAAAAAGACGTTGTCCGACACAGACTCGTACGAGACATCGTTGAAGCATACGGAAAGGAAGGTTCGTAGCGAATTTGCTACCTTTCTTTATGTACCGATGGATTCCCTTCGCTTTTGTCCGCATCGCTATATTTTACTGCATCGGCGTGGTGTTCGGAATTTGCGTTGGATCAACCATCGATACCCTTACCAACATACTTATTACGCTGGCGTCTGTTGTGGGCTTTGGTGTTTGTGTGCTATCGCATCAGGGTCGAACTATGCCGGCCGGAATGCTTTTAGCTGTAGCCTTAATAAGCACGGGAACGCTCAATGTTTTGCTTTCGAATGAATCACGTGACGATCGCCATGCGGTTCACATTAAAGGCAGGGTTACATCTTTTGAAGCGATTGTAACGGCTGCTGTTCAGGACCGGCCAAAGACATGGAGGTATGAAGTAACAGTGCATCAGGTTCTGGAGAATGGAGTTTGGAGACAGGCTACGTCCCGGACCCTGCTGTATATTCAAAAGGATTCTTCCGCTACTCAGTATCGATACGGCGACCGTTTGATTGTACGGGGATCTCTGGCCCGTATTCAGCCTCCGCTGAATCCTGGCGAGTTCGATCTTCAGGCGTATCAAAGTAATCGTCAGGTTTATTTTCAGGCGTTCGTTGCAACCGATAAGGTATATCAATTGGACAATGAACCTCCTAGTCGATTGATGGGGATGGCAATTCAGGCAAGGTTGTGGGCCGAAGGAATTATAGATGACTATGTTCAAGGGGCACGAGCGCGTGCCATCGCGTCGGCGTTCGTACTTGGAATCACGGATGGCCTCGACGGGGATTTAATGGGTGCGTATGCTTCAACTGGCGCAATGCATGTCTTGTCTGTTTCAGGTTTGCACGTAGGCATCGTCTATTGGCTGTTGCTGATGTTGTTCAGACCGTTAGGCAAGCATACAACGCGCTGGCCATTGCTTGCGATCAGCCTTGTCGTATTGTGGTCTTACGCGTTTGTAACTGGTCTTTCGGCGTCGGTCCTGCGCGCAGTTGTTATGTTCTCGTTCGCTTCAATAGCTCGCGCTTTTAACTATAAAATCAATATCTACAATATTCTGGCAGCGACAGTTTGTGTTCTGCTTACTATCGATCCGTTCATGATCAATTCAGTCGGATTTCAGCTGTCGTTTGTTGCCGTACTGGGAATCGTAGCTGTTCAGCCTCGACTTTATCAAATGTGGGAGCCTACGTGGTGGCTATGGGATGAAATCTGGAAGCTGATAAGCGTTTCGGTCGCCGCACAGATTGCGACCTTGCCTCTTTGTCTGCTATATTTCCATCAGTTTCCGAACTACTTCCTGCTCGCTAATTTGTTTATTGTACCAGGATCGTTTGTGGTGTTGCTTATGGGCATGTCATTGTTGGCGGTAAGCGCATGGGACGAAGCTGCAGGGATTATCGGCAAGCTGTTGGAGATATTGATCAACTTTCTTAATCAGTTAATTTTTCTCATCGAGAAATTGCCAGGCAGCGTGATTAAAAACATATTCATTACACCGTTTCAATTCGCAATCATGACGTCGTGTATCGCAATGGTGGTGATCTGGGTGGAGACCCGGTCGCGTCGCGTGCTTATCGTTGCGCTCCTGTTAATTGCTGCTTTTCCGGTGGTTTCATGGATAAATTCGATTGCTGTATTGTCGCCAAGGATCACCGTGTATGCCACGAAAGGCGCTACCGCTGTTGATATGATCGCTAACAATGTAACATTGTACATGGGCTCAACTGAATTGGCCAACGACTCCCGAAGACTGTTGCCCAATCGCGTTTCGTCAATGGCAGCAGACAACATCCAGAACGTAAAATCCCGAACAATATTTCCAGGCTGTGAAATCTATGTGTGGCAGGGTCTCGATATTGTTCGTATTTATGGACCGATCCCGGATCTAAAGGAGAGTCAGATGGCTGATCTTGTTATCATCAGTAATAACGCAACAACGGACTTGAAACGTACAATCAGATCAGTCGCAGCACCTCGTTATGTGATTGATGGAAGTAATCATTGGAAAACGACTGCCCGGTTGCTTGAACAGGGTGCCGGTCTTCCGCTTCAAATCCACAGTGTAATTCAGCAAGGTGCGCTGGAACTAACATTCTGAACTATGGAACAAATTCGCACTTACAAAGAAGATCGAAGAGCTGTTATTATACTCAGCCAGCCCGAAAAGCGGAATGCACTTTCACCTCAAATGGTAAAAGAACTTTCAGCGGCTTTTAAGAACTTCTGCGGAGATGCGGATGTGAAGGCGATTATTGTAAGGGCGGCAGGAACGACCTTTTGTGCCGGAGCGGACCTCGGTTTTCTCAAAGATTTACAACAGTATGGCTATGCGGAAAATGTGGCAGACTCAGCAGCCTTGCGGGATTTGTACTATCTGATATATACGTGTCCCAAGCCCGTCGTGGCTGAGGTACAGGGGCACGCGATTGCCGGCGGATGCGGGCTTATAACAGTATGCGACTTTGTGTTTGCAGTAGCAGGAGCAAAATTTGGATATACAGAAGTGAGAATTGGTTTTATACCTGCTATCGTCATGAGCTTCCTCGTTCGCAGGATAGGGGAAGGTCATGCGCGCCGATTGCTTCTGAGCGGGGAATTGATAGGAGCGGAGGAGGCGCATGCATTGGGTCTGGTCACAAAGGTAGCTCCCACCGACACGCTTACTAAAACGGTAGATGATTTTGTAACCCAACTCCTGAAGAGTAATTCTTCGGAGGCAATGGCCACAACCAAAAAAATGCTTGCCGAGATTCAGTCAATGGCTCTTATTGATGCGCTTAACCATGGCGTTGAAATGAATGCGAAAGCAAGGAGTTCGGCAGACTGCCGCAGGGGTATTGATGCATTTTTACGGAAGGAAAACCTCGAGTGGTAAACAGTGGAGACGCCTCACAGCATACTAAAAAAATACTGGAAGCATGATCGCTTTCGTCCCCTGCAGGAAGACATCATTCAGGCCGTTCTTTCGGGAAGGGACGTTCTTGCACTGTTGCCAACCGGAGGAGGAAAGTCTGTTTGCTTTCAGGTTCCAGCACTTTTGCTCGAAGGAATATGTGTGGTGGTCACACCGCTCATCGCATTGATGAAAGATCAGGTTGAGCAGTTAAAGGGCCGTGGAATAGAAGCGGTAGCTGTGTATTCGGCCATGCCACGTGCACAAATAGATGTGCTCCTGGATAACTGCGTTTATGGGCAGGTAAAGTTTCTTTACGTTTCTCCCGAGCGCCTGCACAATGATCTGTTTCTTGCACGTTTCCAGCGTATGAAAGTTGGGTTGCTTGCGGTAGATGAGGCCCACTGTATTTCCCAGTGGGGTTATGATTTCCGACCCCAGTATCTTGAGATAGCAACCATCCGTGAAGTTCATCCAAACGTTCCGGTAGTGGCTCTTACCGCTACGGCTACACGCCAGGTCGCGCTCGACATCATGGATAAACTTCAGTTCAGAGAAGGAGGTATCAGGTTTCAGAAGTCATTTGCGCGCGATAATCTGGCTTTCGTTATCCGAAAAACAGAGAACAAAGAGAAAAAACTACTGGAGGTTTTACGAAAGGTAAAAGGTTCAGGGATCATCTATGTGCGATCCAGGAAGGCAACGCAGGAGATCGGATCCTGGCTTACACAAAGGGGCATACCGGCGTCACACTATCATGCGGGCCTTACTTTTGAGGAGCGTACGGCCAGGCAGGATTCCTGGGTAAAGAATCAGGTTAGAGTAATGGTGGCCACGAACGCCTTTGGCATGGGTATCGATAAGCCCGATGTCAGGGTCGTTATCCACCTGGATTTGCCGGAGAACATTGAGAGTTATTATCAGGAAGCAGGCAGAGGTGGGAGGGATGAGAAGCGCGCTTACGCGGTGGTTATATTTCACGACGCTGACATTCAAAACCTTGAAATCAAAGCTGAGCAGTCACAACCCGGACCTGCCTACCTGGCACGTGTATACCAGGCGTTGTGCAATTATTTTCAGCTGGCCATTGGCAGCGGCGATGGAGAAAGCTTCGACTTCGAATTGCAGGACTTCAGCGAGCGTTTTCAACTTCATGCGGCAGAAGTATTTCACGCCTTAAAGCGCCTTGAGTCTGAGGCATTGATCCAGTTCAATGAGAGTTTCTACAGTCCTTCGGCCGTTCACATGGTTGCAGATCGGACGCGTCTTTATGAGTTCCAGATCGCCAACGCAAGATTTGATCCTATTATTAAGTTGCTCCTTCGTTTGTACGGAGGCGAGTTGCTTTCAGGCTTCACTAAGATCTCAGAAGGTCAAATCGCGCGGGCGTTGAAAGCCACGCACCGTGAAGTCGTGGATATGCTCCAACACCTGAATGAACTGAAGTTGATTATATACCTTCCCGTTAAGGACAAGCCGCAAATTACATTCACCCTCCCCAGACAGGATGCCGATCGGCTTCCGCTGGATGCTAAGCGCCTGGAGGCTAGGCGCGCATTTATCTTGTCGAAGATGAAAGCAATGTCCGACTTTGTCACAAAAGACCGATGCCGCATGCAATTGATCCAGGAATATTTTGACGAGGAAACTGATAAGACTTGTGGTATATGTGATGTTTGCGTTAGTAATCGTAAGTCTGATGACGACCAGGCTTTTCACCTTCTGCGTGATGAAGTGTTAACTGTTTTGGCCGGTCGTTTGCTGACCGTTGAACAGCTGGAAACTCAAATCTCTCCTTCTGACCACGAGCTGTTTGTAGATGTTATTCGTGACATGGTCGATGAGGGAATATTGGAGTACGATTCAGTTTGGAAATTAGGGATCGCCAAACAAAAACGGTAATTTGTTCTTTTACGTTATGAGACGTGGGTTGAAAAAATTCCTGAAATTTTTCCTTTACTTCCATGTATTCATTGCCGCAGCGATGTTGTTAACGCATTGCAGCTTTTCCCATTATGCAAAGAAGTCGTACGAACGTGCGACAAAAGAGAAGCCCTTTGATGTCATCATCGTTCCTGGTGTGCCATATGAGAAGGAAAACACTACATCGATTATGACGATGCGGATACTATGGGCCAAACAGCTTTATGATAGTGGTTTTACAAAGAATATAATCTTCTCTGGTTCGTCAGTGTATAGTCCGTACGTTGAAGGTATTGCCATGAAGATCATTGCCGATTCTTTAGGCATCCCTCCTGATCACACATTTTCTGAAACGAAGGCTGAGCATAGTACAGAGAACATTTATTATAGCTGGAAGATGGCTAAGCAAATGGGCTTTCAGAAAATAGCTCTTTCCACGGACCCGTTTCAGGCGGGCATGTTACGAAGCTTCATCAAAAAATATACGCCAGGCGTTAAATCCATACCCATCGTATTTGATCGCCTGGATATGGAGGGGAAGACTCTTCCGATGATCGACTATTCCCCTGCGTACGTTCCAAATTTTGTGAGCATTACCAAAAGGGAAAGCTTTTGGCAGCGGCTTCGAGGAACTCTAGGAAGACGCGTCAAGAAAGAGGTAAAGGCTGAGCGTATGGCGGAGAAGAAAGCGAGAAAAGAAAGTAAGGCCCTGTAAGGGCACTCATCCGTTATTTAGTGTTCAATAACTCCTGTGCATTCTCCAGGGCCACACGTGAAGGTTTATCTCCTCCAATCATCTTAGCGATTTCGGAAATACGTTCCTGTTCTGATAATGTGCGAATTGAACTGGTTGTTTTGGCAGCCGAATGATCTTTGTATACAAAATAATGTGCGTCGGCTTTGGCTGCTATTTGAGGAAGATGACTGATTGCTATGATTTGGTGTCGCTGAGAAATCACCTTCATCATGTTGCCCAGTTTGATGGCAACTTCACCGGAGATCCCACTGTCGATTTCATCCAGAACTAATGTCGGCATTGCTGTCTTTTCGGCCATCACATATTTAATACTGAACATAAGGCGTGAAAATTCACCGCCGGACGCGACCTGCGATAAAGGCTTCGGCGCGATGCCCTTGTTTGCACTGAATAGAATATCAATCCGGTCTGTACCATTGACCGACAGTGGAATCTGCTGTGCGTCTACCTGCAGGGTTGCGTTAGGCATGCCGAGGCTGCCCAGCAGGGATGTGATTTGTTTACCAAGGGGTGCCAAAACCTTCTTTCTGGAAGCACTTAGCTTTAATGCCGTTTCCGTCACTTTCGCCAGTGCGACTTGTGCAGCCTTTTCCGCAGCGCTCAACGCTTCGTCGAGGTTCGATGTCAATTCATTCTTTCGACTCAATTCCGACTGAATAGTCAGCAGCTCTCTGATGTCTCCGGCCTTGTGTTTCTTTAGCAGCCTGTATAGTTGATTTAGCCGTTCCCTGACCTCCTCTGCACGCTCCGGGTCAAACTCCACGCGTTCCCCTTCCCGTTCAACTTCGCCCATCAAATCGTCAAGCTCTATGAGAACGCTCTCCAGTCGGTCATACAGTGACTGAAACGCGGGTACGATGGAAGCAACTTGTTGCAGGTGTGTTCGTGCTTCAGACAGGCCATTGCGCGCCGCATAGTCGGATTCACTCACAAGGTCAAGTACCTGTTTGAATCGTCCCTTGATGTCGCTGGCATGATCCATAATGCTCACCTCTGATTCAAGTTTATCCTGCTCAGATTCTTCAAATCCCATCTTCTCCAACTCTTCCAGTTGAAAACTGATATAGTCGGCCTCCTGACGAAGAGTGTCAGCTTCTTCCGTTAGTTCCTCAAATCGCTTTTTCGCTTTTTGATAGTCCTGCCATTCTGCCGAGTATGCGTCAAGTATCGTTTGATTGCCAGCAAATGCATCAACGAGACGTAGCTGAAATGCCTGTTGTCCGAGAAGGAGAGTCTCGTGTTGAGAGTGAATGTCCATCAGCAGACCACCAATGCGTTTCATGACATCAACTGTCACCGGTGTGTCATTGATAAAGGCGCGGGATTTGCCACCAGGACTGAGTTCACGACGGATAACCGTTTGCTCATCATAATCCAGGTCTTCCTCCTTAAACACGCGACGAAGTTTATATTCTCCGATGTCGAAAACTCCCTCGATCACGCACTTCTGGTCTTCATCAAGCAGGACTTTACTATCAGCCCGATTTCCCATGAGGAGTCCCATGGCACCGAGAAGTATCGATTTGCCAGCGCCCGTTTCACCTGTGATGACATTCAATTTATCAGAGGGCTCCAGCGAGAGCTGCCGGATCAGGGCGTAGTTCTTAATAGTGAGTTGCTTTAGCATCAGGTCAGCGAATCAATGTAAATTTCTGTGATTGTCGAAATGGCATACCGCTGATTTCGTTGCGCCATATTCTGCAGTTCAATTTCACGATCGTTCAAAGATCTCAGAGTGCCGACCATGGCGGTTCCGTTGTTAAGCACAATATTAATTTTTTTGCCCACAAGCCGGTTCAGCTGTTGCCTTATTTGCTGGGTTTCGGAGATCCTGAGTTGTCGCGTTGACATAGCATTTCAATCAGGCGCAAATTCGTAAAACCCGGGGGTGTGTGCAATGGTTTCTGATCGGATCAGGAAAACTGTGTCAGTACCTGACAAACGCGAGTGGCGATCCTAATTTTTAATCATTTTTTCGTAGGCCGTTCGATTCGAAGGGTCGATGGCGGTGATAATGTCGTATGCTTCACGTCGTACCTGCACATTACCTGAGGAAAACAGGTTCGCCAGTTCCTTGCTTTTTGCATCGAAGAAACTGACAACCAGAATTGATGTGGGATTAACATCCCGCACCTTTTTCACTTCACGAAGTCCCTTGACAATGACCTCCCTGCTTTTATCAGGGTCCTTTTCAAAAGTATCCAGTCCAAGCCGATGGTATGAATAGAATGCTCTTCGCATTTCGGTCATCTGCCCATTGTTGTAATTTTCTACTATCCAATATCGGCTGCGATTGCTGTTCATGGGTTCCCATCCGGCACGGTTCGATTGTTGGGCGTTGTTTACCACTGCCAATGCTCTCTGGAAATAGGGAGTGCCACCAAGCTCACTGAACGAGTCATAATCTACACCGATCATCAAATAGGCGTATACCGCCAGCATCGAAGTGAGGTTGGTAGTATATGTGTTGTCGTTGTATTCCATCGGCAACGACTCAATGTATTCAAATTCGAAATCCCTGTCGGCGAAATTGAACGTGAGGCTCGAATAATTTGTATTGAACACCGGACGCGCCGACTGAACCTGAATAGACGCAGAGAAATTACCGACAGACGGCATCTTGGTGATAGTCATCAGCAGGTTGCATTTGATCTTTTCATGACTTTTGTACGCGTCTCCTGACCATTTTCGCGAGTTCATGAACTGTTCAATGGCAGACTTCATGTCCCGGAAGATGCCGCGATCAGAAGTTGTAATCTGAGTGGAGTTGATCGTGCAGGTGCAGTTTAGTTCCTGACCGAATAAAGGCGCCCCAAAACCAATTAGGAAGAGCAGTGCAAAAAGTATACGCATCATTGCAAAAAGTTCTGTCTGGTGGCGTATGGACCTTACGTTGGCATCAAAGTTTGACTGCCTGTCCTTTAGCCTGCGAAAACCCGATGATCGAATTCACGATATCACGGGCTACTTCGCGTTTGTTCTTCAAGTCGAAGGTTGTTGATTTCTGATCCCGGTCGATAATCGTCACCTTATTTGTATCGAGTCCGAAACCTGCCCCTTTATCCTGGAGTGAGTTGAGCACGATCATGTCAAAATTCTTGGCGCTCAATTTCTTCAGCGCATTTGGAACCTCGTTATTGGTTTCGAGCGCAAAGCCAACGAGTACCTGATTATCACGCTTATGCTTTCCAAGCTCTGCTGCGATGTCGCGAGTTTTAGTAAGCTCAAGATTGAGGTTTTCATCCTTTTTCTTAATCTTTTCACTAGCGGGTGCTGCGGGCCGATAGTCCGCGACTGCCGCGGCAAGCACGGTAATATCGGCTGATTCAAATTCTGTCTGGCAAGCGTCATACATTTGCTCCGCAGAAACTACAGGCACAACGCGAACTGAAGGGTGGTTAGTATGCTGTTGCGTTGGACCGCTGACCAAAATTACGTCTGCTCCGTTTTGAGCGAGAGCCTCAGCAATCGCAAACCCCATCTTTCCACTGGAATGGTTACTGATAAAACGAACGGGATCGATGGCTTCGAGCGTGGGACCAGCGGTTACGAGAGCTTTCTTACGAAGCAGGGGCTGTGCGCCTGCGAAGAATGATTTCAACTTATGGTGAATCTCTTCAGGCTCTGCCATCCGGCCATGACCAGATAAGCCGCTGGCAAGTTCTCCAACTCCAGGATCAATGATATGATTTCCGTAGGACAATAGTTTTTCCAGATTGTCTTTTACGGACGCATGCTGAAGCATGTCCAAATCCATAGCTGGCGCCAGGAACACGGGGCAACGCGCTGAAAGATAGGAGGCAACCAGGAGATTATCACTTTGGCCGTGGGCCATCTTAGCGATCGTGCTGGCAGTTGCCGGCGCAATCACCATAACGTCTGCCCACAATCCGAGTTCAACGTGATTGTTCCATTCACCAGCCTCGCTTTTTGAGAATGCAGTGAGTACAGGATTCTTCGAGAGAGTCGATAATGTGAGAGGGGTGATGAAGTCGTGCGCAGCAGGCGTCATTACAACTTTCACCAAAGCGCCGTCCTTTACCAGCAGGCGCGTAAGCACGGCCGTTTTATAGGCAGCAATGCCTCCACAAACGCCCAGCAGAATACGCTTGCCCTTCAGCATGAGATGCTCGCGATCAGAGCTCTTGTTTCGAATTCAATTCGTTACGCATCCGGAAGTTCAATTTTCCTTCCAGGAACTCTTCTGTTGCAGTAGTGGTAGGCTTAGGCATGCGCTCATAGAATTTGGAGATTTCTATTTGCTCGCGATTTTCGAACACCTCTTCAAGGTTATCTACAGTCGTTGCAAATTCTGCAAGCTTGTTGTTAAGCTCTTCCTTGATATTCACAGCGATCTGACGCGCGCGCTTGGAAATGACCACCACCGACTCATAAATGTTTCCGGTTTGTGCTGCGATCTTTTCTACGTCGCGGGTAATGACTGATGATTGAACTGCCATTTTTCTAGATATTATTGATTTTCGACTTATTTACTTTTTCAAGACTTGATGCGTAAAGCTTTTCAGCATCATTCAGATAAGTGCTGTTCGGATATTTGTCGACAAACACTTTGTAGTGCTCGACCACATCCTTGTAACGCTCAAGTTGTTTGCTGTAGATACTTTGCTCTGCCAGACGAAATTCCGATACGATCACGAGATAGTATGAACGTTCAAGATATTTCGAGTCAGGGAAATTATCAATGAAGTTTTTCAATGCTACTATGGCCGCCTTGTAGCTGCGCATTTTGTAGTATTGATATGCGTTATCAAAACCTTTCTTCTCCAGCTTCACCTGTGTGTCAAGAATCACTTCAACTGCCTGATCTTTGAATGTGCTGGCGGGGTAACGGTTCAGAAACGACTGCATTGCGGCCATGGCATCTACACTGCTTGACTGATCAAGGTTAGATCCAGGCGAAGACTTGTAAAGAGAGTAAGCATACATATAGCGTGCTTCTTCTGCGAGTGCGCTTCGGCCATAGGTTTCATAAAACGTTTTGAACTGCTCAGACGCCAACAGGTACAGCTTGTCGTAGTATTGACAATTGGCCAAATTGAACTGAACCTTTTCTCCCTCAGGTAAACCACGAACGATAGGAATGATTTGCTCAAAGAGGACAGATGCTTTGTAGTAATCTTTCTTGGCGTAATACTTCAATGCCGCATCATACTTTACGCGCCAATCCTGGCTCTTCTCAATCTTCCGGAAGTTACTGCATGACACTCCGGTCAATAGCACGGTAATAAGTACAAGGATCGTTGAATGGCGTCGCATAAGCCCGCAAATATAGTACAATATGGGATGAAGTGAAAAACGGGAAGGTTTCCCTAAAACCACTGAAATCGCCGATTTATTTTCTGACGATCAATTTCCGGGTCATTACGCTCTCGTCATCCACGTATAGCGTGTAAAAATAGATGCCGGCGGTAAGCTCATCGGTCTTAACGCGGACGAAATTTTCGAAGCTGGGAAGTGAGTACTCGCCCACAACATTGCCCAGCAAGTTGTGGACAACCAATTTAGCCTTAATGCGATCGTTCAGAATTTTGTAGTCCACAACCGCTTGATCCACAACGGGATTCGGGTAAACATCGTGCAGGGTCACGTACCTGGACGAATAAATATTTTCCTTTTCGGGCCGTTCTTCAACATTAAAATTCAGTTCAAATTCGAACGGTTGGGCAGGATTAACGCGATTGTAAACCTGATACCTGATGACACTTTCACCTGAGACCAGGCCTGCATCCAAAACGATTTGAAAGCTGCTTAAGCTCTGACCGGCGTCGAGCTTTACAAGATAGTCTTCGATTCGTTGGTCGAGACAATTGCCATCAACACAGATGTAGTTCTTTTGCGTCGACCCGATTTGACCGGAAATCTTGCGCAATACGAGCGTAATCGGCTTTTCAGAGGTGTTTTTGAACCTGATGGGGGCTTTAATTGTCTCCCCGATTGTGCCTTTGTAGTTGTCCTGGAGGCCGGTTATTTCAAATCCCTGGCTGAAAGCCGCGGAATTCAAAACAGTCACCAGCACCACTAACAGCACAATCTTCATGGCTCCGAACGAATTTCACAAAAGTTAAACTTTTTGCGGGTTTGTCATAATAGATCAATGACATTTTCGTTGCGAAAGCATTAACTTTTTTGAACAATCGATTGCGGTTATTGTAAGTGGCTCTCTTTAAGGCTTGGTTCCGACAACGTCGCTCTTTTCTGGCTTGCGATCTTCCTTCCAGGTAAAACCCCGAAGTGTCATGTCCTCCTTTTTGAGTTCATGCGGAGGAATAAAGCGGGCGTCAGGCTGGGTATAAAAGCTAAGTGTCTTCACCTGACCATCAGAAAACTTAATGGTGATATCGCTGCATATGATCCGATTCATGCCCATGGAGCCCTTCGCCTTTTCATTCAGAAAGTAAATACTCTCGCCATTACCGTTAACGTATACCCTGTTTATCTTTTGATTCCGAAACTCCGCCGTCATGTGACGACCTTTGATCTGATTGAAGTTCAGCAACGTGTCTTGCGAAATCACAAACGCGTTTGCGTTCAGGTAGACCTTGTCGATCGTTTGGTTTCGAATGATCATCTGGATTGAGTCTGCCGACATCTGATTACCCTGCGTCCAGAGCACGGGTTGTCTGTACATATACAAAGCCGAGTCCAGCGTTCGGTATTCCAGGGAGTCGGCAACACCCTGCATGTCGGTCTTGTAAATGCGCACGTTGTGATAGGCGAGCAGTCTCTTTTTTGAGGGATCATCATTTTCTATTGAAACCAGCGTATCGGCAGCAATAAAAAGCGTGTCGTTGTTATCAGTGATTTTGGCAGCGTAAGCACGATTGTAAACTTTCGAATAACCTTTTGCCCGATAGTAGTCGGCAGCCTGGCCATAGATGAGCAGATTGTCTTTCTTGGATGTCATTACCACGTCGCCGCGCAGCTTGTATATTTTGCGCAAGTCGTCGAGCTGATAATCTTTACTGATCACTTTGTATTCAGAAGTCTCGCCAGTGCCATGCTCAGCCACTGAATGACGGAGGCGGGTGTCATACTCGCCGGCCTGATAGACGAATGTGCTGCTGTCCTTTCGATGAACGACGTTGGTAGGTGTGCGGAAGTATATGATCTTGGTTCGTGAATTGTATTGCAGGCTATCTGCCTTCATTATATAATCTGGATGTGTCACAACGACGTCCTTTTTGAAGGACGCCATGTTGTTGGTCAAATTGTAATATCCCTTGTTGCTGGTCAATACGTTGATGCTGTCTACCAGTTTTCCGCCATTGTAATAAAAGGCCAGGTTTTGCGGGCGACTGAAGTCGAGAAATTCAGTATAAAGCGTTGATGTTGCCAGCTTCGTAAACACCACGTTCTTGCGCAGCTTGGCGTGCTTTGTGTTTCCATCGTATTCAAGTCTGTTACCGGTAATGGTCACCGAGTCACCCTCAGTAATGCGAATACTACCAAATGCTTCAATGGAATTTCGGTCTTTATAGAAGTAGGCCGAATCGCAGTAGATCGTCGTGGTGTTTTGGACGAATACTACGTTCCCCAGTGCCCGACTGAATTTATTACCTACGGCGTCCTTTCCGTTCCGCAGCTGGTCCGCTTGTTTGAGCTTCAGACGTTTTTGGGCAGAGGCATCAACAACACAAAACATAACCAGAGCGATACACGCCAGCAAACAGGCTTTCAGCCTGCAAAAACGTCTCAGCAAGGGAGTATTGGCTGAGGACCTGGTGGGTGATGCCTTGGTTTTCATCGCGTCTGCAAGCTACAACCATTGGGCCAAAAAATTCAGTTGCTCTCAGTCATTGGGAGTCGAAATTGTACATTTGCAGAATGCTTACCCAGTTTTTAGAGTTCGTTAGCCGTAATAAGTTGTGTGCACAACGCGATTTAACATTACTGGCCGTGAGTGGAGGAATCGACTCCATCGTGATGCTCTATCTGTTCAAAGAAGCAGGATTTGACATAGGAGTAGCTCACGCAAATTTCCAGCTTCGGGGAACAGAGTCGGATGGAGATCAGCAATTCGTCACAGAAGTTTGCAAAACATTTAACATCCCGCTGTTCACAAAATGCTTCAATACTGAGGCGTACGCCTGGGAGAATTCCTTATCAATTCAGCTGGCGGCAAGAGAGCTTCGATATTCCTGGTTTAAGGAGTTGGCGGAAGAAAAGAAATATGATCACATCGCTACTGCTCATCATTTCGACGATACGATGGAAACGATCCTGTTGAATCTCACACGAGGAAGCGGACTGGAGGGTTTTTCCGGAGTGCCAATCAGGAATGGTCGGGTTATCAGGCCGTTGATGTTTGCATCACGCAAGCAGGTTGAGAAGTACGCAGATGTACACGGAATTGTTTGGCGTGAAGATGAGAGCAATCATACAGATAACTACCAGCGAAATTATATCCGTCATCATGTGATGCCACATCTGCGTGAAATGAATCCATCACTTGAAGCGACCTGGCGCAGTGGCTATGAGAAAGTCAATTTTGAAATCGGGATCATTCACCATGCCTTCGAAAAATGGAAGGCCGATTTTGTTCATGAACAGCAAGGCAGAATTTTGTTGAGCAAATCAGCAATCGATCAATATCCGGGTAATCCTGCCATGCTCTGGAGATTCATCAGAAATTTCGGTTTTAATTTCGATCAGACTGAAGACATACTTAGAGCGACTTCCGGCCAATCAGGGAAACGTTTTTTCTCTTCGACACACTTGCTCGTTATTGATCGAAGCGACATTGTCATCATCGACAGAAGGAGAGAATGGAATGATGTCCTGATTAACCAATCAAACGGTTCGTATCACCTTGGACCTTGGACTCTCGCACTTGATAGGCTTTCTGACCACGAGTTGAAAGATTCACACCTGCACGTGACGGAAGATACGGCCATTCTCGATGCGTCTTCGCTGACGCTGCCGCTGACCTGGCGGAAATGGAAAGCAGGCGACTATTTCTTTCCATTGGGACTGGGACATCGGAAGAAACTGAGCGACTTTCTTGTTGATGAAAAATTATCTGTGGCTGATAAGGAGCAGGTGACGGTCATTGAGTCAAATGGTAACATTGTCTGGGTCTCCGGACTAAGGATCGACGACCGATTCAAGATCACTGTCAGTACAAACAGTCGTATTCGCTTAAGGATCAGTCGATTCTAAAATTTTTTCTCACCAGAACGGTCTATCTGCCCCGATTGCCTTTTGCGAAAAATAATTTTCAAATCGGCCTCGAATTGATAACTTGCCGCGCCTCAAAAGGAGGTCTTTAATCCAATCATTTAAACCCTATTGAAAATGAAAGTGACCGTAGTTGGCGCTGGCAACGTAGGTGCCACTTGCGCTGATGTACTGGCCTACCGTGAAGTAGCCAATGAGATAGTACTGGTGGACATCAAGGAAGGTCTTGCTGAGGGCAAGGCGCTTGACGTTTGGCAAAAAGCGCCCATCGACCTTTACGACAGCAGAACAGTTGGCGTTACAAACGACTACTCTAAGACGGCGGGTTCCAGTGTGGTAGTAATCACGTCGGGTCTTCCCAGAAAGCCTGGTATGAGCCGCGACGATTTAATCGGAACCAATGCTGGCATCGTTAAGTCTGTTACCGAGAATATTGTAAAGTATTCACCAGAAGCGATCATCATCGTGGTGTCAAATCCACTTGATGTTATGACTTATCAGGCTCACATCACGAGCAAGTTCCCACGCACACGTCTGATGGGTATGGCCGGCATCCTTGATACAGCGCGTTACCGTGCATTCCTTGCCGAAGCGTTGAATATTTCTCCTAAGGATATTCAGGCGATGCTGCTTGGTGGACACGGCGACACAATGGTACCACTTCCACGCTATACTACTGTGGCCGGTATCCCTGTTACTGAATTAATCGACAAGGATAAATTGACTGCTATTCTCGAGCGTACAAAAGTTGGTGGGGGTGAACTGGTGAAACTTATGGGCACTTCGGCCTGGTATGCACCTGGATCTGCGGCCGCACAAATGGTGGAGGCGATTGTTAAAGATCAGCGTCGTGTGTTCCCTGTGTGTATGAAGCTTGAAGGCGAATACGGAATCAAGAACTGCTACCTTGGTGTGCCTGTAGTTCTCGGAAAGAACGGCATTGAGAAAGTTATTGAACTTGACCTCAACGCAGGCGAAAAGGCGCTTCTCGAATCGAGTCGCGCCGCCGTTCGCGAAGTAATGGACGTGCTTGAAAAGCTTGGCTAGTTGAACGCGTTCTGAATCGGGAAGTTCCTGAGAGAATGGTTCAAAAAGATAAATTGCTTTGTGCATTGAAAAGGCTGCCTTATGGTGGCCTTTTTGTTTTGGATCCGTTTAAACAACCAGGTAAAGGTTTTTACGCGGCGGCTAGTTACCAGGTAGAAAGCAACAAGAAAGCAACAAGGCACGGAGTGTTTACCAACCGCTGGGCTAGTGCTGACCTGTTACGCACCAGCGCTTTACCAACTGTTTACGGAGTTTTCCCCAACGTTTTACCAGCTTCCCCAACTCTTCCCAGTCTTTTCACCAGCTGTTTACCAACTCGCCCCAGTCTTTTGACCAACTGGTTACCAACTGTTTACCAACCCTTCCCAGATGATTTACCAACTCTTCCCAGACTTTCCCAGACACTAGGATTCATTTTATCCGTTGCGGTGAACGCGCATGGCGATGGGGTTATGCTTTTTCGAAAGCATGCAAACCGTAGCTGACCACTTCCATGTCAGGACGGCGGAGCATACTCTCCTTTAAATCCTCCATAGATAATTTCACCTTTAACGAGTCCGTATTTTTTTTGGTCTTCCTCGCTTAAGTGATCGACGTAGTCGCTTTCAATTGGAGTAAAACCTCCGCGCTTCAGCCGCAAGGGATAGTCGTGACCATACTTACGGACGTGATCAGCTTGTCCGAATATTCGCTCCCGATCGCGTGGACTGGTAATGGCGGCATCCTCATATGTAACATCTTCAATGGGCCTGAAAAAAGGCACCTGCAGAATAGCGAAAGCATCGCACTTCAGAACGCGTGTTAGTTCCCGCATGGCAGCAATGTCGTCTCTCACATGCTCGAGCACGTGATTGCATAAGACAACGTCAAAAGAATTGCTTTCAAATGGAAGATGATGAATGTCCGCCTTCACCTTGGCCAGCGGCGACTCAATGTCAGCCGTAATGTATTGATCACCGTGAATTTCTTCAAGGCGTTTCATGAAGCAAGCCTCCGGAGCTATATGAAGAACTCTTTGTTTCCTAGTGAGCGCGTCGGTGTTGTTGCGCAGATAGAGCCAGATTAACCGATGTCGTTCCAGTGAAAGGCACCTTGGACAGAGTGCGTTCTGTCGCGGCGTGATTCTACCGTAAGGCAGAAATTTTCGGAACGAGCTCCCGCAGATAGGACAGATTACACCCTTGCCGGCATAAAGCACGGCCATCAGTTTCATACCAACACCGCTAACCCTTTGAAGATACTTACGCGGCACATAGCGTATCAGAAAAGCAATGACATTCTTCATGACCTGCAAATCTAATAAAATGACCCCTCAGGGCCTTGTCCGCAGGTGACAGTAAAACCTGACAAAATATTATTTCCGATCTGGATCCATGGGATTGTCATTGCGGGACCATTCGCTCCATGATCCTACATATAGTCTGGGTATTTCCATACCGGCATGATCTAGTGCAAGTAATGTATGGCAGGCAGTAACACCAGATCCACAATGTACTATGACACGACTCGCACCGATCTCGCCGAATGCCTGTTCATATTTCTTACGCAACTCTTGCGGGGACAGGAACTTACCGTCCGGACTAAGATTGGACGCAAAAGGTATGTTTACTGCGCCGGGAATGTGCCCTGCAATCAGGTCGATGGGTTCCTTAATACCATTAAACCGGTCAGGATCCCTGACATCGACAACTAGCGATTGTGGGTCTTGCCTCGCGATGTCTACATTAGACATACCTGCTAGTGGCAATCGAAATTCGCTGGCAGGGTAGGGGGCTGCCTTTTGAGGAATAGTCGGTTGCTTTGACACCGGAAACCCGGCGGCAACAGCCGACTGATAGCCACCATCCAAAACCTGAACACGCTTGTGTCCAACCGCCTTCAGCATCCACCAAAAGCGGGCGGCCGCATTAGCTCCATTCTTATCGTCGTACGCAACGACCTGGCTATCGGGAGATATTCCTAACGCAGTCAATGAGGCGGCAAACTTTTCCGCAGAGGGAAGTGGATGGCGTCCACCTTTGGAAGCATCCGGTCCGATGTCTGCAAGTTGCCTGTTCATGTCCACGAATAGTGCACCCTCAAGGTGATGATCGTCGTATGTAACACGAGCATCGGGTGCTCCGTTTGCGTCGACCAATACAACATTGCTTTTGCCGCGGAGTGCGAGGAGTTCCGCAGCGTCGATAAGTGGAGAAATGCGTTCAGCCATGGCGTTGTTGTTTTTCTATATAGAAATATACAAAGTTAGTAGCTGACTGTCTCGAACCCTCACAATAAATTAGAAAGTAGAAAGAACTGTAAAAATTATTCGCACTTCATGCGTCGCGAATAATTTTTACTCTTCGCGAATAATAGGGAACAGTTTTCTAAGCGACGGAAGTCTCATCCACAGGCCACCCCACATCAAAATCCCGATATATATCGGAAAGAGTTCGTTGCTGAACAACGGGTTGTCCACACGCACCTGAACTGCAATAGCGCCGCCGAGTTGTGCCGTGATTAACACCGCGCCAAGTACGGCGGTCCTGGGAATCGTATACAGTATCACATTGATCAAGCCGATTATTCCGAGAAGACCAATGTGATGTGGCTGGAAACCCAATTCATTCACGGTAGTTTGCACGACCACGGGTGGCGCTACAAATTTGATCACGGAGTCGAAGAGCAGAAATAGGATTACAAATCCACTCATTACCCACCCTGTAATGCGTTGTGACTTGCTTGGTGTTGTTGCGGTAAGCGACATGGTTGTCATAAGGTTGATGATTATTTTTTTGATTCGTGATTATTACGATTCGTTGTAAACCGATGTACAAATCTCATGAATCGCCGTGATTCTGGCGATTGTCGGACGCGACAAACCAGAGGGTGCATTGCGACAAAATTACGCTATCAGACTGAGGAAGCCTCAATCCACTCTTTTACAATTCTCGTAAGGGCTGACTTCCTCTTAGTAACCTCCATCTCCGATCGAAACGTGGCTACCGCTCTGTCGTTTGTTTTCCAGGTAAGCATGCCGGAGTTATCATCAATAAGATGTGATGTTGGTTGCTCCTGGGAAGCCGCTCCGCGATGAAATATGAGCTGTACCTGTGTCGCAGGATGAATCCGCATCGTTATGCGGTCTTCTCCCTCATGTGCATAGTTTGGCCCGTTCCATTTGATATTTTCTTCCAACTCAGATGCGCTGACTATAATCCTTCTTAGTTGATCAATTACTTTCCTTAGTGGAAGATTCAGCTCGTCGAGAAATCCCGATACATCTTCGCCTGATAATTTACTTTTTCTGTTCGGTTTCTTGCTTATGCTCATCGATGAATTGATTTCGTTCTATTGAAATCTCCACAATCTTTATGACTTTGTGGTCATTGCCGATTTAAAAAATGGTTTATGACATCAATTGCCGGTTCCCTCAAGGTGTTTCTTCTGCACTCTCAGAAATTGTCGATAACGGACCCGAATAATATTGTCAACACTCGTGAACGTTTCATTGATTCCATTGCGTGATTCCTGCAACATATAGATTAACTCGAAACGGCTTGCAGAACTCAGACGGTACCCAACGCCAGCTCTGATCCGAAACCGATTGGCAAATCGCTCCTTCACATCATTTGTGGTGTAGAGCAATTCAAAATCAACAATTCCATACCATAGTTTGTCTTCGTAATAGCTCTTTCTGTTGATAGGAATAAGGGCTTCCAGTCTTGCGCGTGGCCGGTACGATGATTCCCACTCTTTTGTGTCGAGATTTTTCAGGTTGCGTAGTTCCAGTCTCAGATAGGTCCTCAGTAATACACGTTGGTTTGGTGTGATATGAATTCGTGTACCAATTGCCGGCCGCACTTCAAACGTGTTGTAATCTTCTGTCTGAGCCGTATACGTTAATGTAACAGCACCAGTCAGTGTTAACCAGTTAAAAAGTGAATAATCAAGCGTCGGACTGTACTCGAACGAGCGCCACTTCGGCGTTGTAAAGGCTGTGCTGTACGATACTGTATTCTCAAGATTGAAAGAGTTTGCAAACGAGTAATTAAGCATATACTCAGCCCACAATTGACCGTTCCGCGACTGAGACATAGCCGTTGAAGAAACAAGAATCAGAAAAATGATACAGATCCTGCACATCATAAATTCACGGGATATCTGTGATTTGTAAGCAGCATACCCATCCGAGATTATTATAAACCTACGAATTGAACTGTCAAATTCCATCGGAACTTGCGTTCCGGATTGCACTTAACGGTTAAGCACATGTGAACTAATCGCAGGAGATTTGAATAATGCTGAATTGGTCGACGAAGATTGGAGCAATATGTGATTCACGGGCGAGACCTTGCGTAGCAAACAGTGCAACATATTTTGGATTGAACTGATATTCCCGATGCACGGCCTCCTTGAATGCAAAAACTTCCGTAGCACCTGTACTAAACAGAAAGCGAAAAATATTACCCTTCTTTTCAATTTTAAGTGCCGCATTTCTCAGGTTGTTCCATACAAGACTCTCTGTTCCCGAGGTAAGTGTCAGTAAGGGAATATGAGCAAACTCTTCCGGCTTGCTGAATTGTGATGATTCAACTGATGACAGACCCTGAATGATGATTTCGGGTTCTTTGGTATAACCGCCGAAAAAATCATTGTAGGATAACGAGAGTCGGATAACCCGAGTTCGAAAGTCCGGATCTTCGGCCAGAATAATCCCGGCCTGTTGCCAGTTGTGTGTGAGCCTGAGTTCTTTGAATTGCACTTCAACTGCAAAACATTCCTCCTCTATTGGGCGCGTCAAAAGGTTGCGAACCGGCAAGACTGTATCACTACCCGGCCAGTTGTCACCTATTAGCGTATGAAGCGTAATATAGCCTGTTCGTGAGTCGTGCATTGGCCAGTATTGATTGTCCGCTTGCTGCACTGACCATCCTGTAGCACGCAGTGATTCGTCGCTCACATCGTTAAAGTCATCTCTGAACTGGCTATTTGCTGGTTGGTTGGTTCGGTGTAGTGTGATCACTATCGCGGCGATTGCAACTGCCAGCAGTGTAGCGTACAAAACGTAATGGAGAAAGCGGTTTGGCCTGGAAAGTTTGGCTGTTTCATCAGGGTTGTCTGAGTCTGCCGTTACCGGTTTGTTAACAATCGGCAATACAAGTTCTGTCTTATAGCGGAACCAATAAGGATGATGTGGTTCTGTATCCTTGCGCGTAATTTCATTGGTTGACGGCGCTCCCAATACGTATCGCGCTAAAGTGTCCAGGGTCGCGATGGAGGGATTCTCCTTTTTTTGACTGGAATCGAAAAAGTAAATAGAGTAGTTTTTAAGCGATTTGATCCCCAGCAACAAACCTGTTTGTTGTAAGATGTCGTTCGACAAGGTCCTGGCATCGGTTTCCGTGAGTGAAGCCACTGGTGTATGGCCAAAACACTTCTGACAAGCCTGTGTAAATAATTGTCGGAATACGATGTCCTGTGACTCAGTCATAGTTGTGCATTTCGGTATTCAGGGTCAATTCCGCGCAAATTCCATCAGGTTTCCACGCCATTTCCGCCTCACCAATCGATGTGTTCACACTTTTGAGCATTGATTTTAAGACTCGTAATGTTATGAAAATTCCAGTTTTTACAATGATGCTTTTTATTCATGCAGCGGTGGAAGCACAGAATCTTCAGCTGCATTATGACATGCGTCATTCACTTGACCCCGAAAACAACCCGCGAAATTTTGCAAGTCTAACCTTTGAGTACTTTAAACAGATCGACACCGTTGGTACGGGATCCTTCCTGCTGAAGATGCAGGCCGACTTCAAAGGAGCCCAGGGGAATGTGGGACAAGTTTTCACTCAAGTCTCTCAATCATTGAAGTTCTGGAAGCCGAAGGTTTATTTGTCACTGAACTACAGTGGAGGATTAGGAATAGCCAACGATGTTTACGGGTATTACCTTTCTAATTCATTTGCTGCCGGCATATCCTATCCATTCCAGTGGAAGGGTGCCTGGCTGGCTACAGTTATTGTATATCGTTACAACGCGTTCCGAAAACCGAGTTACGATCCACAGTTCACCTTTTATTTCGGGAAAGGATTTTTTGATTATAAGATCTTTGTATCGGGTTCATTTGTATCCTGGACGGAAAACAGGGACCGAGGGGAAGATTACACGCGCGGAATGACAGGCAAGAAGTTTGCTTTTTTTGGAGACCCTCAGATATGGTTTTCTCTTGTAAAGGGAATGTCAGTAGGAACACGAATCAATGTTTATTATCACTTGATAACAAATGATGACCGTATCCAACTGTATCCAACGATCGGAGTGAAATATCAGTTTTGACTGGCAGCCTTTCGGGCCTTCTTACTGATGCCGATCGGGATTCCCACGTAAGCATAGAAAGCGCGATTGAATACATCGGGACCGCTGTCGTCAATTTCGATATCTGTAAGACCAAAGTAATATCGTACGCCAAGATTGAGTCCATGTCCTTTGAGGAGACGATAGCATACTCCGCCGATGAGACCAAAGTCAAGCGGATGGTATTGCTTTCTTATCTTAACAGTATGAATGAGGTCATCGTCGTTGGCGACTGAGGCTACAAACTCATCCACACCTTTATTGATAAGGCTGATCATTGGCCCGGCTTCGACTGAAAGTCGTCTTGTGATTTTATACTTCATCATAACGGGAACATTGAAGTATGCCAGCTTGCGAATAACCGAACCGTTGGCGAAGACGGCGTCGAGGTTGGGATCGCCAAGCGAATACACTGGCAAGTCGCGCACGCCGAATGAGGACTTCACCATGACGCCTGTGTGCACCATCCAGGAAGTGTCCCGCAGTTTGATATCGAAGTAAAAACCAAGGTTGAAAGCCGTGCGCGCTTTGCTTGAGGGCACGCCCGAGAGATCCGACACGCTGACGCCTCCATCGAGGCCGAATTCTATTTTGTTGGAGTTCAGCTTGTCGCCAAAAACCAGACTAATCAGAACCTGTCCGTGCGCCGCTTGGGCCAATAGGAAAAAGGAAAGCAGCGCAATGACATGCCGCTTCGATATGGACATGATCTGCAAAGGCTGTGTTGGTGTTTCGAATAACGATTTTTGGCCTTCCATGAGGCATGATTGACGCGACCCGTCAATATACAAGTTGAAATCGACTTGCAATAACCAGCAGCTTGATTTTCATCAACGCCAGCGAGCTATACTTTTCATTATTTATCGATGAAACCGCCCAACGGCGCCTCTGTGCTGAGCAAACTGTCGCGATTGAAGTTCGCCACGTTGCCGTGCGCCTTCCGATTGATCCAGGTGTCCAAGATTGCGCTGGGTTCCGCCTTGTCCACCTACATTATTGCTGCGATTCACGGTATTCCACTGGCCATTCTTGTCGTACTTGCTCCAGTTGTCGTTGGCATCTTTCCGGTAAACATTGCCGTCCTTTCCAGCATAGATATTATTTCCTGTATTGCTGTGAACGACAGTTCCATTAGCGCCAGTATGTACAACGCCATGCGCGCCGGTTGAAGTATTATAACCGGCAGTGGTTCCGTTCCGTGTAGTGACGTGTCCTGTTTGTACCCATTGGTTTCCGTGCGTAGCTACCGAGCTGCCCCATTGGCCGTAAGGATTATGACCCTGTTGGGTATGGGCATAACTACCAGTCCATGGATTGTAAGAAGATGCTGCCGATCTGCCGCCATACCACCCCTGAACACTGGCGGAACGTCCATATCTGCCAGTAGCAGGATTATACCATGCGGCTGTATGCGCCGCGCCATAGGGACCATATGCCGTGCGGCCAACAGCAAAGCCACCTGTCCATGGATTGTACACTGCGCCTACCCCATACGTTACAGGCCACGGTCGGTAGACAGGGTAGGGATGGGGTCCCCAATAAATGTAAGGCGGATAATAATAACCAGTACCATAGGCGATAGTTGCTCCAACGACAGCACCCATGATAAACATGCCGAAGTATCCTGCAGTAGTATTGCTTTCAACTGTCGTTGACGTGGCATTCGTCTGAGTTACATAAGTGACATTGTAAACGGGAGAATTAGAAGGTATACTGTATATTTCTTTGGGTACTGAATCAGCTGTCTTCCACGGACCGTTTGGTGTTGTCGACATGAACCAAACAGCCTGAAAACAGAGATAATACAAGTCTCCGACTTTAATAATCTTTTCCTGCGTGTTCGATGCGTATTGCATCGAGGTGCCCTCGATAGGTTTAAATTGAGGATCGCCATCATAGTTCACTTTTACTTTTGACTCAGCTTCGGCTTTATTCACAACTGCTGTAGTCGGCACTTGTGCTAACAGCACGGCGTCTGCCGCCTCAGTTGTGCCAGGCACGAAAACGAGTACATCAGCCTTCGGTGAATTGTCGGGGATATTCGAAAAGTCCTGCGGTAGTTTATCTCCGGCGTACTTCCAGGGTCCGTTCATCGACGTGGAACTAAACCATCGACCTGATAACAGAACATAAAATACCTTGTGAAGATCTTCGAGAAAGATGTCGTTGTCGGTATTTGCGACATACAGCAAATCAGTATGATCGATTTTCGAATAAACGGGCTTGCCATTAATAGCCAATAATTCTGCGGGCTTATTGCTGAAGAATATTTTAGGCAACGCGGTATTCGTCGACTTTGGTGGGATCATTTTCTTTACGTCGTCGAAGTTCTCACCGGCAGGTAACTTGCTCATGTCCTTTGGAAGCGTCGTCGTTTTGGACCATGGCCCCTCCATTGATTTGCTTGTCGCCCATACATCGTTGGCCAGCAGGAAATAGGTCTTCTTCGATTTATCGAAAAACAAATCCCAATTGGTATTGACAACAAACTGCATGGTGTTTTTTTCTACGGGAGCAAGCACTGGCTCACCTTCCACCATCAACAGGATCGCCGGTTCTTCGCTATAGAATATGACTGGAGGATCATTATTTACTTTTACTGTTTCGCTGTTTCCCGCATCGTCATGCACGTCGGCCATTAGCCTGTCGAGAGACACTGGTTCGCCACCCTTCGGAACGAGTTCTCCGAAAAGTTTTTGCATGCGATCCTGCTCGTCGGGCTTAAGAGAAGGGAAACGAACACCTGTGGATGATATATCGCGGATGTAAACAGTACGATCATCTTTATCTACAATAGTTGACGCGTGGAAGGACGCAACACCTAAGGCTTCCTGACCACCCTTTGGAGTTAATGCAAAAGCCATACGTGCGTAGATCTCTTTTTTATCCCGCCATTCATCTACCTGTGGTTGATAATATACGAGCTTTCCCTGTTCGTTCTCCACCTGGCGTGGCCAGCCTGCATCTTCCGCGTTTGCATCAGACTGCGCGATAGAAGTGTGTATCGAAAATATGACCAGCACCAGGATTGCGAGGTATTGGACATGGCGGAGTCTGATTCGGTTGGTCATAAGGGTGCTCAGGATTATTTGATTGACTGTGTTTGTTCGATGGGCCGATAAAAAATCACGGCGCCGAAATTCGACGCCGTTGATCATTGTATGATGTTGAACGTTACTTTGAGACCTTCTGCATTTTTCCGCTTGCATCGTAAGTGACCTTTCTGCCATCTTTCAACGAAAGCACATAGTATTCAGTCTTCTTTCCGTGATCAATAATCTTTACGTGCTTGTCTTTCGCTAACCCCGCATCTTTGTATTCTCCGCTTGCCCAAGCGGTCCGAACGGCCGGTGGAAGAGCTACATCCTTTTGTTCTTCTTTCGACATCATCAACTTACCCGTTGCATCATAGAGAGCTTCAAAGTTTGAATTCTTGCCCTTCATGTCCACTTTGTAGTAAGTGATTTTTTCTCCTGCCTTCATGTTAACGGACTCAGACACGCGCCAGTCCTTATTCACCGTTGTTTCCCCTACGTTGTAATACTTAAAGGGTGATGCATCTGGAAAATCTTTCTCCGCCTTTGCGACAACTGGTCCAGGTACTGCATCCTTGTTCAGAAGTTTGACGTCCATTTCTTTTACTTTTTCGTCTTGCGCGAAGCTGGTCAGAGCTATGCATAAGAGGGCGAACGTTGTTAAGAGAGTTTTCATAGTTTTTAGGGATATGTTGTGTTATTGTGTTACGGTTTCTCTGATTCGACGAATGTTCTAAAGAGTTCGCGAACGAAGGCGTACGCGACGGAACTCAAATGTTAAAGCTTACTCACCGGATTAATCACCAACGATCGTAAACTCCGATTTGCATCGTATCTGTGCTGTACTATCGAAATGCGCTGCGCGTTGTCCTCTGATAATCTACCGCAGCCAGGAACTTCCAAATACTATATAGTATGCCCATTGTTCGGGGCCGCGTGCAAGATCAAGACCCATACGAACTTTGAATTTGCGAGCTATCAAATAGCGAAAGCCGGCGCCGCCACTGCCAACCCAGCTTGCATTTTTAAATTCACCCCAACTGTCATATGCTTTCCCGGCACCACCGAATCCAACCGCGCTCCAGCGTGGTACAAAGTCCCATCGCACCTCTATCTCTCCAACCGAAAAAATATTGGCCTGATATCGGGCTATGGGAACACCGCGTAAGTCTATGTACGGTTCCAGGTAAAACGGGACATCACCAAACACTTGCTGCATCTCGTAGCGCAAGCCTGTTACGACATTGTCGAACATCTGAAAATAGCCATAAAGAAATGCATTCAGGTTTTGATAGTTGTAATCACTCCCAAAACCATCATCTGAAAAGCTCACATTCACCTGAGACCGGATGCCTTTGTTGGGAGTGAAGATGTTATCCCGATTGTCGAACTCGAGAGTTAATCCCGGCATGCTGACCCGGCTGTTAATCTCCTTATCTCTCACGAATTCTGGCAACGTACTTCCGTCAACAGAAACCCTGGTGTTCAGGAAAGTGTAGTCAATCCCTGCACTCCAGGGAGAACTACCAAAGCGTTTCAATAATGATCCCGTAAATGGCGTTGTTCGCAGATTAAATTCTGTTGATACCTCTGCATTTGTTAATGTCGTTCGATAGAACTTCATGTTAATATTTGCATAGCCTCCACCTACGCGATACTTGCTGCCGGCCTTCAGCCATGTTCCTTGACGAAATGCAAGTGCTGCCCAACTGTTATTCACCGTATAGAGTGCCGCTCCTCCTGTGACATCCGGTGGAATGCGCATCGGCTTGCCCTTTTTATCAACTGCTGGCAGTCGCCGTTTAATAAACACGGGTGCGACTCCAAGTCCAAATCCACCCAGGGCAGGTTCCGTAACAATTATTGGTACCGGAATGAATCCATTTGCCTCGATAAGAAAATCGCTCATATCCAACTTATGATCGAGCGAATCGAACATAGGTGGTTTGTCTTTCTTCTGGCATAAAGCGAATGGAGCTACCGCGATCAACAACGCTAGTGCAAGTACGACTAGTGAAAACGTCCTCATGTTAAGCCGCACTTATTTAGTTATTCGCAGAAGTGAATTTGCGGTATTTCACTTCTGCGCACGAACTATCGATGGAAGGCTGCAACGATTCCCAGATTCAATCCCAAAAAGGATTGTGTATCCAGGTCACGGGAGCTAAAGCTCACGTTGTATCGAACAGACACAAGCGCAGACGTTCCTTCTGCAATCTTATAGGCAAGCCCCGCTTCCGGCGCAAGGGAGAATTGCCATGGATCAATCCTTATGTTGAACATACCCATTTCCAGATCGACCCGATTATAAGTAGTTCCAAGCCCCAGGCCAACGTATGGCTTAAGGTCATTTTCAGAAAAATAGTAGTCAGCCATAACCAATAACGGTACGCTGTTCATGTATCGAAATTGTTGACCGGTGGCGGTAATGGATTCATCTTTGGATGTATATGAATCATAACCAGCTTCATTGTAGAAGGTATACCAGCCGGCGCTCGCACCAACAAGTATTCTGGGTGTCACCTCATACCGGTAATCAAATGTTAGTCCCCTAAAACTTGGTTTCGATATAAAATCGGAGGTGTTTCCCATGGGAAAGTTAATTGAGTATTGCGCGGACCCGTAGCTTTGCGCGAGGACGATATGCCCCATGCAACACAATAAGATGATGTATAAAGTCTTCATGGCGCTTATTGTTTATTTGTCAACGTCGAGATAGGGCGACTGCCTGAAAGCCTGATCAATTCCTTTTTCTATCCGTGAGTCCACATCATTGGTACTTCCTTCAAGCAGGCCATTGAGAACGGCGACCCACGGTACGGGAAGATTCCCAATGGCTGTCTGCCCTTCCCTGAATGTCATTTGAAGGAACACGGTGCCTGACGTATAAGAACCGCCGTAAATGTCGAATGGATAATACCAGCCCCAGTAGTCCCAGGGATACCACCAGTCCCAATACCACCAATCATAGTACCATACGAACGTTGTCGAAGACATCGCTGATGGAAAAATTACGATATCAGCTGTGGAAGCATCAGCCTCCTCCCAACCGTACGCTTCCAGGTTGTCCTTAACTGCCTTGATAATAACTTGAGCATACTCGTCATCAACAAATTGAATCTCATCTCCCTTGATGAGATTGCCCGTTATCTTGACAACGTCATTGGGTATTGCATACGTACCGACATCCTGGAAGTCGAATGTCTTATCAAACCTTGTCACAACGAGATCAAGGTCATTAACGTATTCCGGCCCTGCCGGATAGCATCCTGAAACAACACCCATGATCATTCCGAGTCCACATAGTCGTAATGATAGCTTCATAATTTTTCATTTTAGATTATGATATCGATCTACTCTCGTACATACATAATTATCGATAATGTAAACTTCACGATAGTGAAACACCGTGCTTAACAGTTAACTTGTCCGTGTTTTACCGTGCGTTGTGTGCTGCTGTGCACATCGCCCTGGGCAAAGAATCTTTTTTACTTCTCCGTTGCTCGAACAACTTACTTTGCTTTATTAGCGTTATGAAACCCTCTCAGCTTTCCAAGATATTTCAACAATTCCCCCTCGAGCTCAAGCAGCAGTCGACGATACTCCAGTTCGTGACTCTGGTTAGAAAAAGTAGTCAATTCGTGCCGTTCAAGCGTTTGTGTCATCGTGTAGATATCCTCACAAAGCCCTTTGAATTCATCGTTGCCAGCGTACGCACCGACAATTTCTTCTTTAAAAGAAGGGAAACGCTTAAGAATAAACTTGATGTCGTCGCTCATCATAAAGACTCCGGATTAACACGTAAACACGCTCGGATTTATTCACATGGCTGTGTAACAGGCTTGAAATGGCCAGATTTTCGTTAAATTACCTACGGTATTATGAAGTTCGCCCAGGAATCGAAAGACACTGATGTGTCTCCTGTGGTGAATTTATTGGGTGTTAGTTTGTCTTAGAAGTTGTACACCGTGATTTACGGTGAAAGTCTCGATGTTAGGTTTAACGCTACACAACTATGAACTCCATTACCAATCACGAAGTTGTCAGGCAACTGGATCGTGTTCTTGCGTCTGCAAATTTTGTGCATTCATCGGTCTTAGCAAAGTTTCTCAAGCATATTGTACAGGAAACTATTGAAGGCAGAGGACACGAATTGAAAGAATATACGATCGGAGTTGCCGCATTGAAAAAGGACACCGACTTCAATCCTCAGATTGATTCCATTGTAAGAATCCATGCTGGGAGATTGAGGAGGGCGCTGCGCGACTATTATCAAACAGAAGGTGCAGCTGACCCGATTGCAATCGTAGTTCCTAAGGGAAGCTATGTGCCGGTCTTTGAGGTCAACACAATTGCAAATTTTGTTGTGCCGCCAGACTCAGGTCATGATGTAACCAGTGATTCATTTAAGTCTTCCAGGAGAGAAGGAGTATCTCCAAGTGCGTTTCCGTTAATAGAGCGCGTGGAAGGGAAGCCATCTATTTTTGTGGCGCCTTTCAAAATTGTCACCAGCGATCAGGTTGAAATTCAATCATCGCTTCCTGAATACTTAAGCTCTGAGCTCACAAAATTTGAAGACATCGTTGTCATTTCCGGAGATGCCGATAGCGCGACCTCACAGCGAGCTGACTATGTTGTGAGAGGCACCATACATATGGTTAACCAGCGCATGCGTGTATTTGTCTATCTTCTCGGACGCGATAGCCGACAGTACTGGTCAAATACTTTTACAATGCGATTTGATGAGCTATGGCAAATGGAAGAAGAGGTTGTAGCCCGTACAGTAGCAGCAATAGCAGGTATCAATGGTGTAATCTCGCGGGTTGAAGCGCAGCATATGGCAATGCATTCGACAAGTGATAGCCAACGCCCGTTGTCTTACTGGTACAAACAAAACATCAATCATTTTGATCCTGTAAAGACCCGGGCCGCCAGGATGTATTACGAGGACGTACTCACGCGCTTGCCAGATAATGCACTTGCGGCAGCATATCTTTCAGAGATCACATGCAGGCAAGCCTTCTTTGAGGGAGATAAGGAAAGAGCGGAGTTGTTAACGAAAGCTATGGATCTTGCCCGCGAAGCGCTTCTCATGGATCCGACGTGTCAGCAGGCATATCATGCAATGGCCATGATCACCATGGTATTGGGACGAGGCGATGAGTGCGTAAGATACATTGAGAAAGGACTTGCGCTGAACAGCAATTCCGTGGACTTTCAAGCTGCTGTTGGGTCACTGTTTATTTATCTCGGAAAATACGAGCGCGGCATGGAGCTGTTGGAACGTGCCCTCGAACTGCTTCCTGATCCGAGTTGGGGTCATTTGGTTAGTTTGTCGATAAACGCCTTCCATCGCGGCGCATACAGAGAAGCGCTTGCCTGGCTGGATCAGTCTAAAGTCGATACTTATTGGGCACTGCTGGTGAAAGCTGCGTCGGCTGTTAACGTTGATGAAATTGATATAGCCAACGAGGCGTTGGCCAGGTTTAGAAGAAACTATCCAAATCTTAATCCGGGTGAGAAGTCGGTGATCGACCATCTGTTTGTACAACCCGAGATCGCCAATGCCATTCATGAAGCACTGCAGAAATTAAGCGGGGCGCCACTCTATGTAAGCGAACGCGAAGGCTCGCGCTATCCCAAGAAACGCGGAATGTCGCTTTAACAGTTAAACACGGTATTTAACTTTTACACGCGCTAAGTCATGTGTAACTAGGCGGTAGGAAACGTCAGGGACAAGTTTTCACTAAACGCCTGCCTAAGATGAAACATTCCGTATTTGTTCTCCTGCTGATGGTCGCAGCATGTGCTAGTGTTACGACCAGCTACGACTACGATAAGTCGGCCGACTTCAAAAAGGGCATGACCTACAACTGGGACAAGCATGTTCAGGATCTCGCTATTGACCAGTTGAATAAGACACGTATTATCAATGCCGTCGAAAAAGAAATGGCTGCTCGCGGCTACACCAAGTCGGACAACCCCGATTTTCTGGTTGACCTTCACGTAAAACTTCAGCAGGAAGAATCTGCAACGGCTACGACAACCGGACCAGGCGGATATGGTCGCTGGGGCTACGGATGGGGTGGAGGATTTTCAACGACCACCGTAGATGTGAACAAATATGTTGATGGGACACTATTCATCAATGTCATTGATAAAGCAACCGAAAAGATCATATGGCAGGGAAGGGGAGAGAAGACCGTTGACGATAAGCTTTCACCTGAGAAACGAGATGAACAGATCAACGCGGCCGTCGCATCAATTTTCAAGCAGTATCCAATAGCGGCGCCATCTACTAAGAAGTAAAGAGTTCGTTTTTTTATAGTTAGTATGGGTGTACGAGGGACAATCGGGCAGGGTGACCGATTAGTCCCTTTTACTTTTAAGCACCTTCACGAGCTTGTACAAGGCACCGCAACATGTTGATTCTGAGAGCCTAGAGCCCGGAAGGCAATCGCCTTCAACCCTTACCCGAAAAACTTTTGAAGGGGCATAAAACTATTTTTAGAAAGGGTTCATCTTTAAGTTGAAAAGGCGGAAAACTGCGAAATAGACCGAAACCGTGACCGAAACGCTACTTGACATCGCGATGATGCATTCTGACAATCTCATTGCCCAGGCAAAAGCCGGCGACCAGAATGCGCAAGGCAAAGTAGTTCAGCTTTGGTACAAACGGATCTACAACTTCGGCTACAAGTTTTTCCAGGATCACGATATGGCAATGGAGGTGTCGCAGAA
This sequence comes from Chryseolinea sp., assembly GCA_049840655.1. GTDB lineage: Bacteria > Bacteroidota > Bacteroidia > Cytophagales > Cyclobacteriaceae > Chryseolinea. The sequence goes on along the minus strand of JASGJX010000008.1, from coordinate 27,524 downwards.
GACCTTTATTTCCATGTGCCGAAATCTTCCCTCCCTGCAAGAGAATGCGCGTTTCAAGTCCTGGCTTTACAAGATCGCAGTGAACTATTGTCGCGAAGAAGCACGCAAGCGAAAGAGCAATCGCTCGTTGTCGTTTGATGTGGTTTGGAATCGTGAGGCTGAGGAGTCACCAAGATGGGAATCTTCATCCAGTCGATTTGATAGTCCTGAACGTCAATTCCAGCACCAGGAACTGGCCGATGTGTTGCAGGCCGCGCTGCTGGAAGTGAATGAGGAACAACGCGAAGTCGTCATCATGAAAGAGTACGAAGGACTTAAGTTCAGAGAGATAGCCGAGATCTTAAATATTTCCGAGAACACAGCGAAGTCGCGGATGTATTATGGTCTGGAAGCATTGAGAAAAGTTTTAGAAAAGAAAAACATAAACAAGGAAACAATCGGTTATGGCTTATAAGGCAACGGAACAGGACTTGATGGCATACCTGTACGGCGAGCTGGAAGGCGCCGAAAAAGAGGCCATTGAAAAATATCTGGAGGAGAACGAAGAGGCGAGAGCTTCGCTTGAGAAGCTTAAGTCGTTACGTCTGCTGATGTCAAATGTAAAGGACAAAGAAGTGATTGCTCCTCCGTTGTTTTTGGGCGACGCTCCTAAACCGCGGTTGCTCGACACACCATACATTCGAACGATATTGAGCATAGCCGCATCGTTGCTCCTCGTCATGCTCGTCGGAAAACTTGTCGATATACGCGCTGGCTGGTCGGGTAATGAATTATCAATCAGCTTTGGTGCGCCTGTAAAGCCCGTAGAAGTGGTGCCCGCACCTGCAGTGCCTGAGATAACGCAACGTAATGTTCAGCAAATGATCAATGATGCACTGGCTCAGAACAATGCAGTGATGCAGGTTAACTGGGAAGCAACACAAAAGAAGCTGGATGCGTCCATCAATCACAATCTTAATCTTAACTCGGCTAAGATCGATCGATTACTTAAAGAGTCTTCCGCGGCTTCGCAGGATCAAATCAGAGAGTTTGTAGCAGGTATGCAAACTGAGAATTTGAAAGTTGTGAAGAGTTACTTCCAGATGAACTCCACAGAGCAGAAGAAGTATGTTGAAGGATTACTGGTCGACTTTTCAAAGTATCTTCAGCAACAGAGGAACGATGATTTGCAGGTTGTTCAGACACAGCTAAAAAGTATCGAACAGAATACAGACCTGTTCAAACAGGAGACAGAGCAAATATTAACAAGCATCATCACCAAGGTTAATACGGGCAAACCTGTCGGAACAAGAAATTGATTTTATAATACCAGAAGGTATACACAGTTAAGACATTCAAATTGAAAGCTACTATGAAATCGAGGATTTGGATGCTGTCCGTAGTGACAGTATCGATATTACTGAATGGTGCCGTTGCTCAGGCACAGAAATTTGACAAGGAGCGCATGGATCGCGACATAGCGGTGGCAGAGAACGTGCTATTCACACTCATCAAGCAGCAGTTCGCTAACCAGAGAACGTTCTTTCAACTTGAGGTAAGGGGAAGTTATCAAGCGGGGTATGGAGTTACATTCGTGCTTCCTGCAGATTATACAACTCCCATTGCAATTCAGGGTGACATGATTTGGACTCCGGCTACCGGCGGAACTAACGTGAGCATATACGACGGCGGGACGCCAAGATCTGCGGATATAGTGATCAACCAGCAGAATCGCCAAAACAGTTCTAATGTCGAAAGTCTTGGACAGCAATCACGGGAACGAGCCAGAGTCGATATGGACAGCATTCGTGATGCGTCAAATAAAAAAGTTCTTGAAGCGGCGGCAACGTTCATTCTCGATTACGGCGACCTCATCGCCCAACTGGCACCAAATGAGAAAGTAATAGTTACAAACCAGGGCAATCAACCGAGGGCGTGGGTGAATCAATATTTCTCTGCACCTAAGCGCACGCACTTGTCAGTCGAAGCACTGAAGTCAGACCTCACTCAGTTGCGCAGCGGCAAAATTACCCGTGAACAAGCCAAATCCAGACTAAAGGTTGTGAATACTGAAACGGTGGAGGAAATAGAAGCAGACCTGGAATTGCTATCGAGCATCTTTACGCGGCTCTACAGCGAGGATATCTCCAAGACGTACTTTGTTGGTGACAACGTTTACTTCGAACACCTGAAGGACTTCGGTGCTATATACTACATGACGATGTTCAGCGCGATTGAAATGGGAGACTATTCACGTCGGTATATCCTGCCAACGCTCGGTCTGGCTGATGTCGATCAGTCCACACGCGATAAGAAAGTGAAAGAGATGTATCCAAAATTCGAGAACGACCTTAAAGAGAACATTCTCGAGTACGGCAGAACCATTAAGAGTTTAAAAGATGATGAGGTTCTTGTGTTTCAGGTAACGAACACCCGATGTGATGGATGCTCGATTCCTACTACGCTCGAAATTACACTGAAGGGCGGGGCGTTAAAAGATTACAGTGCGGGCAAAGTGGATAAGGCGGCTACGCTTGCCAAAATGAGTGTGAAGAAGGGCGGAGTTCAATAATAGCAGGTTTGTATAAACAGGGAATAGCAGGCTGAGAGGCCTGTTATTTTTTTGCCTTACTGTAGAATACCCTTGCTCTTAATACGTAGTCCAATGGGCTGTGTTGATCTACTAAGCTCGATCGATACATTTTCAAAGATCACTTGTACAGGTGAATTATTTGGAGCGCCAGTCTGATTATAAATCGGACTACACTGATTTTAGCAACTCTGAACGATATCGTGTAAGCACACTTGATTTGGAAACAAATCCAACGTACTTGCCTTTGTCAACGACCGGAAGATTCCATTGACTGGTTTCGTCGAATTTCCTCAGAACGGTGTCGAGATTCTCGTGTAACGCGATCGTTGCTGCTGGTTTAGTGGTCAGATCTTTTACGCTTAGCTTCTCGTACTTCTCCGGACTGAAAATAATACTGCGAATGTTGTCCATGTGAATGATGCCGACGAGATCATGGTCTGTGTTTACAACCGGGAACGTATTCCGGTTTGAGGAGGAGATAACTTTAATAAGCGATTGCACTGGCTCGTCAATTCCAACAACAGAAAAATTCGTTTCAATGAGGGCCGAGAGATCAAGCTTGCTGAGTAGGAACTTGTCGCGATTCTCGACGGTAAGGTTGAGCATAGCGGACAACTTTTTTGCTTCGATCGAAAGGGGTTGAAAGTAATGAGCGACTGTATTGCTAAGCGCAGAAACAATCATGAGTGGAATCATCAGCTCGTAGCCACTGGTGATTTCCGCGATGAGGAATATTGCAGTCAATGGGGCGTAGAATACACCACTGAGAATTCCGGCCATTCCAACCAGCGTAAAATTCGTCACAGGTATATGTGCAATACCGGTCATGTTCACCAAACTTGAGAAGACGTAACCCAGGTAGGCTCCCACAAACAACGAAGGTCCAAAGCTCCCTCCGTTGCCGCCACTGCCAAGCGTAATAGCGGCAGCAATTGCCTTTAAAAAGATGAGCGCGCCCAGAAAAAGTAATAATGTCCCTTCTGAATTAATGAGCCCGCGAAGAATGCTGGCGTCGATCAATGAATCTGATTGTAAATTGGCAATAACTTCTATGGACGTGTACCCTTCTCCGAAAAGTGGCGGAAATAAAATAAGGAGGACAAATAACGACAATCCTCCAAGCAATATGCGAAGCCAGATATTCGCGATGGACTTGATTTTTTTCTCAATCCAATCAAATATATCCGCATAGTATAGCGAAGTAAATCCGGCGAGCAATCCGAGCACAATATAAAAGGGAACATTGCTGGAGCTGAAAGGTTGTTGCAGCTTAAAAGCAAGGATGACCCCTTCCTTAACCACTACCTTCGACAACAAAGCTCCACATGCCGCGGAAATAATCAACGGAACAAATGCAGCGACGCTTACGTCAGTCAGAATCACCTCGACGGCAAACAGCACCCCGGCAATGGGCGCGTTGAATGCAGCGGCTATCCCTGCTGCTGCACCACAACCCAAAAGAATTGTCCGGTCCTTATACGATAGCTTGTACGTACGAGCATAGTTGGAACCGATGGCAGCGCCTGTGGTGACCATCGGCGATTCAAGACCCGTACTCCCGCCGAATCCAACGGTAAGGGCGCTCGTAATCATATTCGAGTACATCTGCTGTGTAGGAAGTATACTCGACTTTTTTACGATTGCATACACGATCTCGGCTGTTCCTTTCTTAAAATTATTCTTGAGCACATAACGAATAAATATGACAGTGAGCAGGATGCCAACGAGCGGAAACAAGGCAAACAATATGAAGCCGTCGAAAGTGGCGGCATATGTTCGCACAAAAGACGCAATCGAATGAACGAAATACTTAAGGACGATCGCAGCGGCTCCAGAGGTGAGTCCTACGAAAATGCTTGAAAGTATAAAGAATTGGCGCGGCGAGACGTGGTCTTGAATATAGACTACCGGTTTGCTGAGTATATGGTGAATGGCGCCGAGCATGAATCGGTAAATATAACAATTGCGCAATCCCTATGCACTCCCGAACGTTTCATCTAACGTTCATCAGTCATTCATCAATAGTTCATATTTTCCCTGTACAGGAAAGTGGTCCGTATACGGAAGATCATACCGTGTCCTGAGATCAATTGAACGGACAGGTCCGGTATAGAATTGGTTGTCAATGCGAAGTACTCGCAGCGTTCCTCCGTTATAACTAAATCCAAATCCTTTTCCGGATTCCTCAAATGAGTTCTTCATGTATCTCCTGAGATAACGATAAGTGTAGGAGTACGGCATATCGTTGAAGTCACCCGCACACACTACGGGATAGGGCGATGCTTCTACAAAACGAGATAGCTCCTCCACCTCCTTGCTTCTCTCGAATACACCTTCTTTGAGTTTGCTCAGAATTGTGCGGGTTGCGCGACCCATATCTCTGAGATGAGAACGTACGCGGGGATCAAATCTACCCAAGCCCATGGAGTGCAGGTGGACATTCACAATCCGTACTGTATCGGACTTAATTACGATATCCACAAAGGATACGCGATTAAATCCGGCAGGTCCCGATAGCACGTCACCAGTTGCAATGATGGGAAACTTCGAAACGATTAACGTTCCCAGTCGGGAGTAATCCATGTGATTCGTTTCTGGTTCCATCGAAAAGTAGAAATGGCGATTGAGATCTGTCAATCGTTGAATGACATTTCCAGTCTTGCTCCAGGGGTAGTTGATAAACTCCTGATAACATTGAACATCTGTTTCCGGATTAAGCACCATGTCATACAACTCTGTCGCTGCATCTGGCTTTCCGGGATCAAACTTGCCCTTAACTACAAAGTTGGAAACATTGTAATTGAATAAGGTAAAAGAATTCGCCGAAGGGTCTTCTCTTTGAAAATAAGATTTGATACCCACCGTACTGACCAGATAAGGCACGCCAATGACCATCGGTATCAAATAAAAAAGTCCGGATCGTTTGCGCCTGATTGTTGTGATGGTCAACAATACCGTGTTGGCCACCATGGCGAATGGAATGACGAAGATTGTGAACCAGAGATTGTAGCGTTCAGTAGGTGGGATGCTGCCCGTTAAATAGAGCAGCGTCAAAAGAACGGCTACGATGACATGAAAATACTTCAAGGTAAGACAGCGGTGTTATTGCTGGTGGAAGCTTACGCTGGCAAACTTCAAGACCTCCGGCAGTGCTGATCGCCAGTAAGACCAGCTGTGAACTCCTTCGCGCACACGAAACTCATGTGGAATCTTTTTGTCGATCATGGCTGCATGCAACGCCATGTTCCCTTTGATAAGAAAATCTTTGTCTCCGCAGTCGAGGTAAAATCTGACCTTTCCAAGCGTCTCAAGACTTGCTTTGTTTACAATATTGATGATTGAATTTTCCTGATAATGTGCTGTAAGACGATTCTTTCCTGTGAGTTCTTTCTTTCCATAAAGATTGCTGAGCACGTTCCCCCACATGTCTTCATTTGCTGCGGCCACTTCATCATCTGTAAATACGCCGGAGCTCAAGGCTGAACACGAAGAAAACATTTCGGGATGTTTGGTTGCCTGCAACAGCGATCCATAGCCGCCCATCGACAATCCCGCGATTGCACGGTACTGTTTGGTTGGGCGCGTGCGATAGGTTTTGTCGATATATGGAATGAACTCTTTGATGAAGAAGTCCTCATACTTGGTTTTTCCGTCATAGGTGTTGAGATACCATGTAACTCCGCCGTCGGGCATAGCAATGATCATCGCTGTTGAGCTGCCTTCAGCGATGGCTTTGTCAGCGATATGCTCTACCTCGCCGAACTGCGTCCATCCGGTTTCGTCATCACCGTATCCATGCAAAAGGTAGAGTACGGGATAGACGCGATTGGTTCGATCGTATCCTTCGGGGAGATAGATGCTGTACTGGACTTCTTTACCCAGAATTGAACTTTGAATTGAAAGACTTTCTTTTATCAGACCCTGTGCGAGGACTGCAGGTGCGAGCATCAATGTAAAAAGGATGGCGAACAGGAACGACTTCATGCTGATTAATTTCATTTAGTTTACAAGGTAATCAAAACGGTTAACTATAGGTTTTATTAATCAGGAAAGCGTTGGGGTGAATAAGGGCTTTTGTCGTTTATGTGAGATTTGTTCATAGGCATATGCCAACCCTATCAGCGAAGCTTCCTGGTATGCACCTCCAATAAATGAAAGCCCGATTGGAAGCCCCGAGACCTCGCCCATTGGGACGGTGATGTGTGGGTAGCCTGCCTGCGCAGCCGGGCTGTATGTTCCGTACCCGGTAAAAAAATCTCCGTTCACGTGATCCGTGCACCACGACGGTCCGTTGGTGGGACCAACAATAGCATCAAGTTTTTCAGCCATAAGTATTCCGTCTATTCCTTCGCGAGTGGTCTTTTGTACGGTGTTTAAAGCATCGAGATATTCTTTGCTGTTGAGATCTCCTTTAGCGGCCGCGTCGATCAGGATACTTTGTTTGAAGAAGGGCATGGCACGATCTGCGTTTTGGTTATTGAAGTTGATCACGTCGTCCACCGTCTTCATCTTCGAATGAGCGGATGTCAGATACTTGTTAACACCGGCCTTGAATTGAAACAGGAGTACGGTGAAAGGAGCGGAGCCCATGTTCTTGAATTTAGAACGGAAGTCGATCTCAACAATGGTGGCTCCTCTGGAGCGCAATGCATCCAGCGCAGCCGTTATGAGTGAATCTACTCCTTCGTGTTTGCCGAATACAGATTTGTCGAATCCAAGGCGCTTGCCGTTAAGCGCATTGGCATCGAGGGCAGTTGTGTAGTCATCGAGGCGGTGTCCGTCACTTTCATGTGTGACAGGATCAGCTGAGTCGGCACCTGTGAGGGCCGAGAGGAGTATGGCTGCATCGGCAACCGAACGTGCCATGGGCCCGGCAGTGTCCTGCGTATGAGAAATAGGAATTATACCGCTCCTGCTCAATAGACCGACCGTTGGCTTGATTCCGACGATGCCATTAATTGAGGATGGGCAGGCGATAGAGCCATTCGTTTCGGTACCGATGGCTGCAGCACAAAGATTTCGCAGCAACAGCAGTGCCCGACCCTGAACTGGAGCCGCATGGATTTCGGTCAAGGACGTAGGGATTTTTAGTTTGACCACCGCGGCTGCTCCATCCGCTACTTGAACGCTCATCGCGAAAGTTCGCCCATTCGCTGAGGTTGGTCTTGCCTAATACGATAGCGCCTGACTTTCTAAGTTGCCCGATGATGAAGGCATCCTGCGAAGCAATGTTTCCCTCGAGTGCCAGAGCGCCGGCTGTGGTCATCATTTTATCGCCGGTGTCGATATTGTCTTTGATGAGAATAGGAATGCCATGCAACGGTCCTCGTAGGCGCCCCTCTTTGCGTTCACGGTCTCTCTCGTCGGCAATGGTCAGCGCGTCAGGATTGATCTCGATGACAGAGTTTAAAGCAGGCCCCTTGCGGTCGATGTTATTTATGCGGTCAAGGTATGCCTCGCAAATCTTGCGCGACGAAAGTTCTCCAGACTTCATTCGCTCCAGCAGGGAACTTATGTCGGCCTCTTCAACTGAAAAATCAACGGTAGATGCCGTGGTTCCCTCAACTTGTTTTGCTGGTTGGCGACAAGCATTGAGAATAGTAAATGTGCTTCCAAGTCCGAGCATTCCGGTCAGGAGAAATTTTCGCCTTTTCATGGTTTAAGGGATATTTGATTTTTTGATGGGACGAGCCTGTGCCGATTCTTCCTTTAAAAGGTTAACCAAAAATAGCTGCAGGGATGCGTTTCCTTTTTTCAATTTATATATTTGGATGAGCTTTCCCAGAAGTTTATGTCCGGATCCTATAGGCTTTCGTTGTCGATTGCCTTTATTCTCTTAGTTACAGAAATTTTGTTACAGGGTTGTCAACCACGTCAGAATCTGCGGTCGCGGATTGAAAAAGAACTTTCAACGGTAGAAGGCGAGTTTGCCGTAGCCTTTGAAGACCTGGCCACCGGCGAGCAAATACTGATCAATGAGCGGCAGGTCTTTCACGCCGCAAGCACGATGAAGACTCCGGTCATGATCGAAGTGTTCAAACAGTCGGCCGCCGGGAAGTTTTCATTGCAGGATTCTGTTCTCATAAAAAATTCGTTCACAAGTATTGTCGATGACAGCCCCTATAGCCTGAAAGTCAGTGACGACAGCGATACGTTGATCTACAAGCAACTCGGGCAGAAGCGTACCATGTATGATCTTGTGTATGACATGATCATCCAAAGCAGTAACCTGGCCACGAACCTGGTGATCGAATATGTTGGTGCAAAGAATGTGACATCAACGATGCGTGAGTTTGGCGCTAACGATATCCAGGTTCTAAGAGGAGTGGAGGATCAAAAAGCGTTCGACCAGGGGCTAAATAATTCTATCACGGCTTATGATCAATTGGTGATCATGAAAAAGATCGCGTTGGGAGAAGCTGTCAGCAAGGAGGCGTCTGAGGCAATGATGAAGATTCTTTTCAACCAGAGATTTCGGGAGATCATTCCTGCTAATCTTCCATCTGATGTTAAAGTGGCGGACAAACGCGGATGGATTACGGGGCTCGAGCATGACTGCGCGATTGTCGTTTTGCCGGATGGTCATCGGTATGTGCTCATCTTGCTGTCTAACAAGCTGACGGATCGGGATAAGGCAGTAGATGTCATGGCTACTGTTTCGCGTATTATCTATGATCACGTAACCCAGCAATGACGTCCAGTGTGGATATAAATTACGATGGGATGATCCAAACAGAATGGGAGGGTACTGTTCTGAACTTCTCTGGAGCAAGTTGTTCAGTAGCCTGATATGGGCGCACTAAAATGGTTATGAGGCGAGAAGCAGTGCGGACTTTTATTTGTCTTTACTGCGGTGTTTGAAGAATCGTATTAAACAATTGCAGGAATCTCTGATCACCACCTGGATTATCCTCATCACGGAGCTTCTTCAGATTACTGCGATACTGATCATTTGTGATCAGGTCGTTTAGCTGGGCCTCAATAACTTCTGCATCTGAATCAACATCTCCGACGATCCCCATTCCATGATATTGAACACGTGCAGCATTTCCGGGCGGATCGTATTGATTATGAACGACGATCATGAGCATAGGAACAAGAGCCTCAATCGCCTCTTTAATGGAGCTGAGTCCTCCATGCGTAACAAATACATCACTGTCCCGCAGCACCTCCATCTGCGGCACTGATGGAAATACCCATACGTTTTTTCGCATGAGGCCTGAGGGCGCTGTTCGTTGCAAACCAATTGAAACCATAAGTTGATTTCCTTGCCCGGTAACAACGTCGGCAAGTCGAAGTAAGAATGCGTCAGTTTGCTCTTCCCGTCCTAAGGCAACAGTGCCAAATGAACAATAGATCAACTTCGATCCTGCTGTGCGGCTGTTGTGAATCAGCGGCCGAACCTTCGCCCACTCTTCCCGGGGCGTCGGGACGATATCGGCATAAATAAATCCGAGATAGTGAAAGTTTGTCGGGTTCTCGAAGTGAGGATAGTCGAACTGTCGCGGCGCAAAGATTAACGAGGGAACGTTGCTGACCTGAAAATCAAAGAGCGATGGGAGAGTCTGACGATAGGTGTTGGGTATTTGGTTTCTTTTGAGGCGGCGGTTAATGATATATCGATCGCTCATCCCAAAATATCGTAGTCGTTGTTTGAGGTCTGTCCAATCAAGTTTCGAATTCATTCGATTGAGAGCTGATGCTTCTTCTTTTGGATCGCCAGGTATAAGCATAGAGTCTACTGGCGGCCGACCGCGGAGCACGTGCGTGGGGAACATTGCGTGCAGCATCGCGTACGCTATGCGACGCTTCTGTAGTAGGGGATACAACACGATGAAGTCGGTTGCCTGTGTAGCATCGATGAAAACTAAATCGGGTTCAATGGTGTCAAGCACTGTGATGAGTTCGCGTTCTCGCTCGGTATATAGCCGATCGAAAATGCGGTCACTTAGATTTGCCCAGTATTGAAAACGTCTCTTTCGCTGGGTATTCATCCAGGATTCGAAGCCCAACCCAAAGGGGACAGTCTTAAGAGATCGATGACTAAATCCGGCGCGGGCAACATGTCGGCCGAAATGTTCAACCGTAGCAATCGTTACCTGGTGTCCCTCATTTTCCAGAATGCGTGCCAGAGGAAAGCACGGATTTATGTGACCGATTCCATGATAGCAAAGAAAAAGCACGCGCCTGGACATGCTGTTGTTATCAATGATCCGCTTTACCGAACTACAACCTTCCGGATAATTTTGGAGAACAAGGAAGGGAAGAATCTTTTGATGTAAATCATCAATACTTCCTTTCCTCCGATATAGATCTCTTCGCGCTCAGCCTCCATGGCCTTCACTATGGTATCCGCACATTTCTCAACCGGCATCCCCTTTGACTGAAGGTCGTCCATCTTGTTGTTTTTAGAGCCGTCGCCTTTAAGGGCAGAGTAGGAGATAGCGGTCTTGACAACACCGGGACAAACCATGGTTACTCTGACATTATTCTTCCAATACTCTGCACGCACAGCATCATAGAAACCATGTAGTGCGTGTTTGGATGCTGCATAACCCGAACGAAATGGAGTACCATATTTCCCGGTCACGCTGCTGATCACCACAAATTGTCCCTGGTTGCGCGATACGAAATGGGAGATAAGATTGCGCGTCAGTGCAATTCCGCCGAAGAAGTTTACTTCCATGATCCGGCGATAAACGTCCATATCGGTTTCATGTACGAAACTTCGCTGGCTAATGCCGCCGTTATTGATCAGGACGTCGATATGACCATAGAGCGACAATGCTTTGCGAGTAGCCTCATCTAATGAGTCAGACGCAGTGAGATCAAGTGGAAGAAGCTGAGCTTCCCCCGAACAGTTTTGTTTTACTCGTTCCAACTCTTCCGTACGACGAGCAGACAATATCAGCCGCGCACCTTTCTTACTCAATGCTATCGCCAGCGCTTCACCGATACCTGACGATGCTCCGGTGACCCAGATTACTTTGTTGTTGACGCTGGCCATGTGATGTTAATTTTATTAGGATGCACTTTACTTATTGCGTTCGTAGACGACAAAATCAAACGAGTAGATATGCTTGTCGTCGGCGTCGTGATGTTTGCGGGATGTAACCTGCCATTCCTCGTTCTTAAATGCAGGGAAGTAAGTATCACCCTGAACGTCTGCTTCGATCTCAGTCAGATATAATCGATCAGCTTTTTGTAAGGCCAGCGAATAGATCTCAGCGCCACCAATTACGAAAACTTCTGACTCATTGTTTTTTCGCGCTACCTCAAGCGCTTGATCCATGTCGTGGACTACAATACATGCCGGCGCGTGAAATGCGCGTTGGCGTGTAACCACAACGTTGGTTCGGTTGGGTAATGGCTTGTAGTTGTCAGGTAAAGAATCATAGTTTTTCCTTCCCATGATTACCACATGGCCCCGGGTAGTAGTCATAAAATACTTCATGTCGTCAGGCAGCTTCCAGGGGAGGTCGTTATTTCTACCAATCACACCGTTCCGGCTTCTGGCTGCAATGAGAGAAATGATCATAGGCTAAGTGTACGTCCCAAATATGTCGCACAAAATAGTCACAACTTGTTTCCCCTGAAAAAATCAGGCACGTTCATTTTGCGTTTTCCCTCAGGTTGCAACTCGTCGATTACGACCCAGGCGTCAGCGGCCCGGACTTTCAGGAAGGTTCGTCCATCGGTATCGATGGTGCCAGGAGTGCCGGTTCCGCCAGATTGAACTTTTGCACGTAAGATCTTGAAGGTCTTCCCATTCAGGGTAGTCCAGGCAACGGGAAATGGATTGAGGCCGCGGATAAAATTCCGGATCTCCTCAGCCGTTCGCTCCCATTTGATTTCGCATGTCTCACGAAAGATCTTTGGAGCATGTTTGAGTGTCCCGGCATCAGTTTGTGGCAACGCAGGAGCATCACCCGCCTCAATAGCTTTCACTGTCTTCAAAACGAGACCTGCGCCAATAGTCATCAGTCGTTCATAAACCGTTCCAACGGTGTCGTCATCACCAATTGGATCACGTTCCTGAAATATGATGCTGCCAGTGTCGATCTCATGCTTCAGGAAAAAGGTGGTCACTCCGGTTTCCTTTTCACCATTGATGACTGCCCAATGAATGGGTGCTGCGCCACGGTATTGCGGAAGCAACGACCCGTGGAGGTTGAACGTGCCGAGCTCAGGCATTGACCAGACAACTTCAGGAAGCATTCTGAAAGCAACAACAATTTGAAGGTTGGCATTCAATGAACGTAGCGACTCGATAAATTCGGGCGACTTCAAATTTGTTGGCTGCAAAACATTGAGATTATGTTTTACGGCCATAGCCTTCACGGGTGACATTTCGACCTTTTGCCCGCGGCCCTGTGGTTTATCAGGTGCCGTGACCACAGCAACTACGTTGTAACCACGACTGATGATGATTTCCAGGCTGGGAACAGCAAATTCGGGTGTGCCCATGAAGACAATTCGCAACTCATTCATAAGAGTGCGAAATAAGCGATCAGCACGATATTTCGGTCACAAATGACAGGTAATTTGTATATATGCCTGACCAAATCCAGTTCTGTCTTGGGATTCAAGCGTTACCTATGACTACAAATTCAGAAGGATCATCACGAATCCTCGACATTCGTTTTGGAAGTTTATTGCCCTGGCCCTTTCATGTCGGCGCAGGCTTAGGAATACTCATTTCTATTATCGTTCTCGCAGAGCATCCATGGACAGCATTGGTTTTTGCAGTTTGCTCATTGTTTGTATTTGCCAGCTCGGAGGGAACAGAAATTGATTTGGTGAACAGGCGCTTTCGTGAGTACACATCGATCTTCTTTTTTAAAACGGGGGAATGGGTTGACTATGAGAGTATGGAAAAGATCTATGTCAACAAGAATAAAATGCGGCAGAATGTTAGTCCGTCGCGTACCGGTATGACTACATCGTTCACATTTATGGAGTTCAGTGCGTTTGTGAAATTCAGCGATGAGGAAACGGTTCAGCTGATAAAGAACAAGGACAAGAAGGTCGTCATGAGCAAGGCCGCAACCTGGTCGAAGCAAATGGACGTCCCCCTTTACGATAACACCGGAACTGAAGAATAAGAGCCCTGAGTCTTGAGTCCTTAGTACTGCGTACTACAATACTAAAAACAACTCAGGACTCCGGACTAAGGACTCAAGACTACTCACGCATATCTTTCCGCATATACTTCGAACATATTGGACACGACGTCCAAATATGTCCGCGTGCCGGGCAATACTTTCGTCCGAAATAGATGATTTGTAAGTGCACCTTGTTCCATAGCGCTTCAGGAATCAAGCGCTTCAAATCATGTTCAGTCTGCTCTACGCTTTTACCGTTGCTTAGTCCCCACCGATAGGCCAGCCTGTGAATATGAGTATCGACGGGAAATGCAGGTACTCCAAACCATTGAGTCATGACTACTGAAGCCGTCTTATGTCCTACGGCGGGCAGTGACTCGAGCGCCTCGAAAGTATTTGGCACCGCGCCGTTATATTGATCAATCAGGATCTTCGAAAGACCATAGATACCTTTTGATTTCATTGGCGACAATCCGCAAGGTTCGATGATCTCGCGAATTTCATCAGCGCTCATCTTCACCATATCATAGGGATTGTCCGCCTGTTTGAACAACGAAGGTGTGGTCTTGTTAACCCGTTCGTCAGTGCACTGCGCCGAAAGCAATACGGAGATGAGCAACGTGTAAGCATCTTTGTGATGCAACGGTACCTCCGGACTAGGAAAGTACTCGTCGAGGATTTTAAGAATGTCTGCGACCTTATCCGCCTTCTTCATTATTCGTACAACAAGTATTTCTTGCGCATCATTTTATATTTCTCCAGGTCTGGTTGCCAGGTAGCGCGGATCTGATCTTCCGTCATGCCGCTTCTGATTTGTTCTGCCAGATCCTTGCTGCCTGCCCAGCGCCCGAAATGTTCAACGAAGAACTTGTCTTTCTCGGGGAAAGCTTTGTACATGGAGATGAGCCAGGAAATATCGACACGTTTGTCAACGTTTACGTTCCGAAGGTCAACACCGTGGCACAGCTTACCTTCCAACGGTGGGTCTACCGACATTCCGGGAATATCAACCGGGGTGAAAGAAAATGGCTGGTTCTTCAGGTCGGGATGTCCAATAACCTGGAAGGGCATTTGCGTACCGCGTCCAAGACTTAGTGCTGTACCTTCAAAGAAACAAACGGAAGGATACAGCAGGATCGATTGCTGATTGGGGAGATTGGGTGAAGGCTTGATGGGTAACACATACTCGTCACTGTGGTTCCAGTTCTTCATTCTTACCACTTCAAGATTACATTGCTTTTGTCCTGCCAGCCAGCCTTCGCCATTGATCATGCCGGCATATTCGCCAACTGTGAGGCCATGGACAACGGGAACGGGGTGCATACCGATAAATGTCTCAAATTCCTTGTGCATCATTGGTCCATCGATGTAACTGGCGTTTGGATTGGGGCGATCGAGGACGATGACCTGCTTGTTGTTTTCTGCGCAGGCCTCCATCACGTAGTGAAGGGTTCCAACGTAGGTAAAGAAGCGAACACCAACATCCTGAATGTCGAATACCACAACATCGATATCCGCGAGTTGCTCTGGTGTAGGTTTACGTCCCTTGCCATAAAGTGATACTACCGGCAGTCCTGTCTTTGTGTCAAAGCCATCACTAACATGTTCACCAGCCGTAGCATTGCCTCTGAACCCATGTTCGGGAGACATAATCTTCAGGATGTTTACACCCATTGCTCTCAACGTGTCGGCTAGATGCGTTTTGCCGACCATCGCCGTATAATTCACGACCAACGCAACGCGTTTGCCCTTCAGTTTGTTAACAACAGTTGCAACCTGCCCGGCACCTGTAACTGGCGCTACAGACGTCACCTCCGGGGAAGGCCTGGTGTCGCGGTTGGCTTCATCCGATTTGACGACAGCATCAGGTGCGGTGGCAACCGGAGTAGTGGTGGATGGGTGGTTTCCTTTCGGGACGCTCGTACAGCCTGATGTAACGGCGAACACGAATAGAACCGCGATGATCGTGAATCGTTTCATAATGGTCTTCAGATCGGGCTTTGTCGATTCTTCCCGTATTCTCTTATCTTAGCATTTTGGCGCTTAAGTTAGCAATTCGCATTGAACCTGTCGTACTTCATATCCAGGAGAATAACACGTGAACAAACGCGCGGATTCTCTGCCGCTATTCACCGAATAGCAGTCGCGAGCATTGGCATTGGACTCGCAGCTTGTATCGTTTCGTTTCTTGTCATGCTTGGATTTCAGGAGACGGTGAAGAACAAGATATATGGTTTCAGTGGTCACCTGCTCATCACGAAATTCACGATGAGCAATGCCATGGAGGAGCCTGCCATGAATTATCATGTTAAGGTGTACGACAATCCGAAGCAGTTTCCTTATGTAACTCACGTTCAGGAATACGCTCACAAGGGTGGACTCATTAAGACATCTACTGATGAAGTGCTTGGAGTATTTGTGAAGGGTGTCGGGCCCCGATTCGATACGAAGGCTTTTGGTGTGAACATGGTGGAAGGAACCTTCATTAGTTTTCCGGATTCTACGTACGCACCAGAAGTAGTCGTCAGTCGAACCATCGCAGACAAACTGGATGCAAAGGTGGGAGACCAACTTGTCATTCACTTCTTCCAGGATCCGCCTCGCTTCCGACGACTCAAAATCACCGGCATCTATGAGACCAATCTCTCTGAATACTTTGATGGACGTTTCATCATTAGTGATATTCGTATGATTCAAAGGCTGAATGATTGGTCTGATAGCATCGCAGGCGGGCTTGAAGTTTTTGTAAGCCAGGAAGAACAGGCGGAAGTTGCGCAGGAAGAAATCGGCGAATCAATGGATTTCGACTTGTCTATCGAACTCGTGAAAGACAAATTCATTCAGGTTTTTGAGTGGTTAAATCTGGTCAGCCGTCAGGTGAACATCCTACTCGGAATTATTCTTATCGTTGTGTGCGTTAACATGATTTCGATCGTTTTGATTTTGGTGATGGAGCGAACGCAGATGATTGGGATACTGAAAGCCATGGGGGCTCGGAAAGGATTTATACGGTCGATATTTGTATTCAACGGCATCAACCTCATTATCAAAGGACTATTGTATGGGAAATATCCTTGGTCTGGCTGTTTGTTTCATCCAATGGAAGTTTCAAATCGTTAAACTCAATCCGCACGACTACTACATGAGCTATGTTCCTATAGGCTGGCACTGGGATGTGGTTATCGTTCTGAACCTGCTAACGTTTTTCGTCGTGACAATGGTGCTCCTTGTTCCGACGATGGTCATTGCGAGAATCAATCCGATCAAATCGATCCGTTTTGACTGATGCATTTAGATAACAAACTCGAATAATTTCCTATTTTTGCTTAAATCAGGGAGCCCACCCTTATCCGAAAAAGATAAAGTTATGCAACTAAAATTTAAGAATCCGGTCAGACCGGACCTGACCAGTACTATTCAAAAGAGGAACCGCCGATTGCAGGCGTTCTTTAATGCGAAAAATCTGGATGTACGTTTACACGGTGACGCACAGAATCCTTTAATGGTGTTGTGCGGTTGCGTTGGCTTGTCGTCGTATGTTCACAATTTCGACCTTCGAATGTTCGACAAACCCAACCAGGGAGAGGTTATGAAGATCTTCAAGCTTACCGAGATCATTCAGGGAACGCGCGAAGAGATTGTTGAATGGTTGCAGCAGTATCCGCAGATGCCGCTCTATCGAATCCAACACAAAGACAGTAAACTGTACTTGTGTGGCTTCAACTTTGTAGATCGCGAACAAAAACTTGGACGCTATCCGGTGTTTGCGCGCGAAGATTATCACATCTACAAACAACGGGAAGCGGCAGACGACATCCTGAATATGCTACGGGAGGACGGATACGAAGTGGAGATCTCAGAGCCTGATCTTGAACTTGTGAAGTCGCACGTAGGACCGATGTCATTCGTTGGATACCAGGAATAATTTAGAATTTGACAATTGACAATTGATAATTATTAGGGCCCTGCTCGGGCCCCTTTTTATTTCAGGAGTTCCAGAAGATTGATGATACCTGTTCCAACCTTAATTTGTTCGAATCTTTCGTTGAGATACGTGCCTGCAATTGATGTAAATACCGTTATCAACAACAACGGGCCCAACTGGCCCGCACTAAATTCTCAATTCTGAATTCTGGATTCTGGATTTCTATGAGTAGCTCTTCTTCAGTCTGGTCTGTGTCGACTGTCGCCGAATGCTGCGCGCAACCTGCGCCAGCTCGAGCCGGCGGTGGCGCTGGTGGTGCCGGATGGCTGGGCCGCCTACCAGCGCCTGGCGGTGGGCGGCGGCATGATTGCCGGCAACATCAAGCCCGAGCCGGTGCGCCGCGTGCCGCTGTCGGTGCTCATGGACGCCTTGCCGCAGGCGCTCGGCGCGCTCGCCGGCAACGACCTGGTGCGGGGCTGAGCCGTGAGCGCCTATGCCCTGCGTGACGCGGCACCGGAGGACGATGCCGGCATCCTGGCCCTGGTGGGGGCGCCGCAGCCCTCGACCGGCCTCACCCTGGGCTTCGAGCGCGCGCCCAGCTACTTCCTGTCGGCGCATGTCTCGCACGAGTCGCCCGAGGTGGTGGTGGCGATCCTGCGCAACGGCCACGACGACGTGGTGGGGGTGTTCAATATCGGCCGCCGCCAGGTGTTCGTGAACGGCCAGCGCCAGCGCGTCGCCTATGTCGGCGACATGCGCCTGGCGCCGGCGCACCAGGGCGGCCGCCTGCTGCTGTATTTCAACCGCATCCTGCGCGAGCGCCTGGGCGCGGACGGCTGGTACCAGACCGTGATCCTGCGCGAGAACCGGCGCTCGCAGGACACCTTCGCCCAGGGCGGTCGCGCCGGCCTGCCCGTCTACCACGAGGCGGGAGCCGTCATCACCAGCACGATCACGGCCTGTCGCCTGGCCCCGGCGCCGGGGCACGAGGTGCGCGCCGCCACCGCGGCCGACGTGCCGGGCCATGAACGACTTCGTGGCGCGCATGGCGGCGCACTACCAGTTCCTGCCGGCCTATGACTTCAGCGGCGTGCTGCGCGGCGAACCCTATTTCCGGTCTCGCCATCGGCGACTTCCGCCTGGTGTTCCGCGACGGCGTCCTGGTGGCGCTCGGCGGCCTCTGGCGCCAGAAGGACTTCAAGCAGACGCGCGTGCTGGCCTACCAGCCGGCCCTGGCCTTCCTGCGCCCGTTCTGGAACCTGTGGGCGCGCTGGCGCGGTGGCCTGCGCCTGCCGGCGGCCGGCGGCTGCCTGGACTATGTCATGGCGCATTCGCCGCTGTGCGCGCCGGACGACCTGCCGGCCTTTGCCGCCTTGCTGCAGGCGCTGTGGGGCGCGCTGCGGGAGCAGGGCGGCCTTGCCCTGTGCATGAGCCTCGCCGGCGACGATCCGCGCCGCGCCGTGCTGCGCGACTGCCGGCAGCACGCGATCACCGGCCAGCACTATCTCGCGACGCTCCCGGACGCGGCACTGCCCGCCCTGGACGAGTCGCGCATCAGCTATTTCGAATGCGGGAGGTTGTAATGGACATTCAAGCCTTGCGGGAGCGCCTGCTGCGGATGCCGCCCAGGGCGCGCTGGCTGGCGGGCGGCGCCGGCACTGTCCTGCTGGTCGTGCTGCTCTTCCCGCGCGATTCGGTGAGCTCCATGCCCGCCGCGCAGCAGGGCATGGAGCTCATGCCCGAGGACATCGCCACGGTGCGCTTTGCGCCCCTGGCGGCCGCGCTCGACTTCACCGGCACCCTGATGCCGGTACGGCAGATGCTGCTCAATGCGCGCGTGGCCGGCGAGATCACCGACATCCCGGTGCGCGAGGGCGTGACGGTGGCGGAAGGCGACGTGCTGGTGCGCCAGGACAACCGTGACATGCGCGCGCGCGTGGCGCAGGCCGAGGCTGCCGTGCAGTCCGCCAGGGCGGAGTTCGAGAACGCGAGCGAGCAGGCGGGCAAGTACCGCCAGCTGTCGGCCAATAATTTCTTCTCGCGCAGCGACCTCAACAAGGCGACCACCCAGGCCGCCGTCTACGAATCCCAGCTCAAGGCCAACGTTGCCCAGGTCGTGGTGGCGCGCAAGGAGCTGGAGAACGCCCTGCTGCGCGCGCCCTTTGCCGGCATCGTCGCCGAGCGCATGGTCGAGCCCGGCCAGCTGGTGATGCCCAATACGCCGCTGCTGCGCATCGTCGACTGGCGTGACATGGAGCTGGCCATCCAGCTGCCGTCCTCCGAAATTTCCCGTGTCCATGTCGGCCAGACCATCACGTTCCGGGTGGACACCTACGGTGACAGCAATTTCAACGGCACCATCGTTCGCCTGAACCCCATGGCCAAGGCCAGCAACCGCAAGATCACCGTCTATGCGATCGTGAACAATCCCGACATGCGCCTGCGCGGCGGTCTCTTCGTGCATGGCCGCCTGCACGATACCGGTACCAACCCTCCGGCCTGGCGATTCCCGCCACCGCGGTGCAGACCCACGACGGCAAGCCCGGGGTGATGGTGATACGCCACAAGCGCCTGCCCTGGCAGCCGGTGATGCTGGGCGCCCGCGACGACCGCAGCGGCAACGTGCTGGTCACCGCCGGACTCATCGAAGGGGACAGCGTGGTGGCGACCCGGTGTCGCTGCATCGCATCGGATCACCCGTGCGCCTCCCGATGGCCGCCGACACCGACGCCATGAACAACGCGGGTTGAGCCATGTTCCTTACCCGGATGTGCATCCGCTATCCGGTGTTCGCCATCATGATGATGCTGGCCCTCATGGTGCTGGGCATTTTTTCCTGGCGCGCCCTCAGCGTCGAAGAATACCCGGATATCGAATACCCCTACGTGGTGGTCACCACCAACTATCCCGGCGCCTCGCCGGAAGTGGTGGAAAGCGATGTCACCCGCCGCATCGAAGAAGCCATCAATACCGTGCCCGGAGTCAAGCGCATCATCTCCACCTCCTATGAAGGCCGTTCGCGCATCGCCGTCGAGTTCGTGCTCGGCGTGCCCATCGACGTCGGCGGTGCAGGATGTGCGCGACAAGGTCGCCGCAGTAAAGACCGCGTTTCCGCCGACGAAGTCAGCGAACCGCTGGTCGAACGCTACCGCCCCGAAGAGGCGCCGATCTTCTCGCTCGCCTTCATGGCCGAGGACATGTCCTTCGCGCGAACTTAGCGACCTTCGTCGAGCAGGTGCTGCGCCGCCTGCAGAATGTCGCGGGCGTCGGCAATATCGATGTGGTCGGCGGCGTGCCGCGTGAGATCCGCGTCGAGCTACATCCGGACCGCATGGAGGCGCTGGGCGTAGGCGTTGACGCAGGTGATGGCGGCGCTCAAGCGCGACAATACCGATCTGCCGGCCGGTACCGTGTCCATGGGCGCGCAGGAACGCATGGTGGAAATTACCGGCCGCATGAACGACCCACACGACTTCCGTTCTCCTCGTCGTGGCCACGCGTGGCCAGGCCGCCATCACCCTGGACCAGGTCGCCGAGGCTGGTCGATGGCGAACAGGAGCCGCAGTCGCTGGCGCTGCTCAACGGCCAGCGCGCGGTTAGCCTGGATATCATCAAGATGTCCGGCGCCAACACCATTGCCGTCGTCGACGCCCTGCGTACGCAGATGGAGTCGCTGCGTGACCTGCTGCCGACAGCGTGGGCATGGTGGCAGTGGCCGACAGCTCGCGCACATCCGTGCCTCGCTGGACGATGTGCAGAAGACCTGATCGAAGGCGCGATTCTGGCGGTGCCATCGTCTTCCTTTTCCTCGGCTCTGGCGCTCCACCGTCATCACCAGCCTGACCCTGCCGATCTGCGTTGCTCGGCACCATTTTCTGCCTATACCTGTTCGGTTTGACTCTCAACACTATGACCCTGATGGCGTTGTCGCTGTCTATCGGTCTGCTCATCGACGACGCCATCGTGGTGCGCGAAAATATCGTTCGTCACGCAGCCATGGGCAAAGAGCCATACCACGCGGCAATCGAGGGTACCGTGAAATCGGCCTGGCGGTACTGGCGACCACGCTCACCATCGTCGTCGTGTTTTTGCCGGTGGCGTTTATGGGCGGGATCATTGGCCGCTTTTTCTACCAGTTCGGCATTGCGGTTTCTTGTGCGGTGCTGATATCAATGTTCGTCAGCTTTACGCTCGACCCTATGCTCTCCAGCATCTGGCATGATCCCGAGGCGCATTGAGGAAATCGCGCGTTCGACAAAAACAGCGAGAATGGCAGCAAATAGTACCTGGGCAGCTTCGAGAACCGGCCTGGACGAGCTCGGGGACCAGTATACGAGAAAGTTATACGCCGGGCACTGGCGCAACCGCCGCGAAGCACCCTGGGCTATGTCGCTTTCTGCCGGTGTTGGTGGCATTGATCTGGGGGCGCAAACTGGTCGGCAAGGAATTCGTGCCCGAGCCGGATCTCAGTGAAATCTCTGTCAAGTTCTCGACACCGGTCGGCTCCACTCTGGACATTACCGGAGCAAAAAGCGCAGCAGGTTGAAGCGTGTCTGCGCGAGTTACGACGGCGTTTGGTCGGACATCTACACCACCATCAACACCGGTATGGACATCGGTAAAAACCGCGTCTGGCAACGCGTGGGGCTCAAGCCCAAACACCAGCGCGAGCTCTGCCAAAAAGAAATGGTGAACGGTTTCCGGGATCGCCTGCAGCAATATGGCGGGTATAGAGGTGAGTTCGGTGGCGGCGGCCAAGGAAGCGATCGGGGGCGGCGAAACCAATCGATGATTTCCCTGCAGGGGCGCGACCTGCGCGTGCTGCAGCGCATTGCCGACGAGTTCGGGGCGAAGATGGCCAAGGTGCCGGGCGTGATCGACCTCGAGAGCTCGCTCAAGGAGCCGCGCCCCACGCTGTCGCTGCACGTGGATCGCGAGCGCGCCGCCGACCTCGGCCTGTCCGTCGGGCAGATTGCCGCCGGCCTGCGCCCCCTGCTGGCGGGCGAGGCGGTCACGACCTGGCAGGCCGAAGATGGCGAGAACTACGACGTGCGCGTGCAGCTGGCGGCCAGCGGCCGCGAAGAGCGGCGCCGACGTCACCGCCCTACCGCTGGCCTCCGGCCTGCTCAACCCGGTCACCGGGCAGCCTGAGATGGTGGCGGTGGGGCAGGTGGCCACGGTCTCGGAAGGCAGCGGCACCACCCAGATCAACCGCCGTAACCTGTACCGCGAAGTGCTCTTCGCCGCCAACGTGTCGGGTCGTCCCGCCGGCGACGTCGGCGCCGACATCGAGAAAGTGGCCGCGACCATGGCCCTCCCGGTGGGCTACCGCATCGTCACCCAGGGCGCCAACAACGACATGAAGGAGTCGGTGGGCCATGCCGCCACCGCGCTGCTGCTGGGTGCGCTGTTCATCTACATGTTGCTGGCGGTGCAGTTCAACAGCTTCCTGCACCCTCTCACCATCATGACTTCGCTGCCGCTGTCGCTGGTGGGCGTGTTCGGCGGCCTCATCCTCTGCCACAGCACGCTCAACGTGTTCTCGCTCATCGGCATGCTCATGCTCATGGGCCTGGTGACCAAGAACGCGATCCTGCTGGTGGACTTCGTGCAGAAGGCGGTGGCGGACGGCATGGATCGCACCGAGGCCATACTGAGCGCGGGGCGCACGCGCCTGCGCCCCATCCTCATGACCACTGCCGCCATGATCGCCGGCATGATCCCGCTGGCGCTCGGGCTGGGCGAGGGCGCCGAGCAGCGCGCACCCATGGCGCATGCCCTGATTGGCGGGCTGCTCACTTCCACCGTGCTGACGCTGGTCGTGGTGCCGGTGATGTACACGCTGCTCGACGACTTGCCGGCGCTGCTCCGGCAACTGCGCAAGGCGCCGGCGCTGCTGCCGCTGGCGGACGGCAAGACGGTCGTCACCGAGCGCGGCCCGCAGGAGTGAGGGCGGTCGCGTTGCGCTGATTGCCCGATTGTCCGCGGCCGCGTTTGCGTCGCTAATGGCGGTGTTGCCCGTTGCCTTGTTCCGGTGCGGGCCAAGCCAGGGAAGGCGGGGCCATACCTGCAGGAGGACTTCCACGATGACCCGTTTTGAGAATGCCAGCCTGTCTCTCTTCGCCGACGAGGTGCAGGGCGGTGCGCCGGTGCCGGTGCTGAAGTCGCGCAACCTGCACGATCCGGTCGGCATGTGGTATGCGGCACGGGCGCGCAGCGGCATCGATGACCGCATGTGGTTCGGCCTCTACGAGGGCGGTGCCCGCGCGCCACGCTGGCATACCTGCTCGCATCGCTACGCCGACGGCCTGGGTGCGCTGCCGCTGCTGCTGACGGAGCGGGGCTACCGCGCGGCGCCCCCGCCGCGGGCGCGGCCCGAGGGCATGCCGCACTGGCGCAAGCTCTGGCGCCTGTGGCGCGACGCCGCGCCGGCGCCGCGCCTGGACATGCGCTGGCACTTCGCCGACGCCTCGCTGGCGAAGTGCCCGGGCCACGCGCCGGTGTCGCTGCTGCTGTCGGCGGCGCAGACGGCAGAGGTGGATCGGGCCGCGGCGGTCGCGGGCGTCAGCCCCACGGTGTGGCTGCAATGGACCGCGGACCGCGCCCTGCGCCTCACCCTGGCCGGGCAGGACAGCGTGGCCGGCTGGGTGTTCCCCGTAAACCTGCGCGGCAACGTCCATGCGCCCGACGCGCACGCCAACCAGTGCAGCGGCCTGACGCTGCGCCTCGGCGCCGATGCCACGCCGGCTACCGTGCGCCAGCAGATCAGCGCCGGCTTCGTGCAGCAGGAACACTGGCGCACCTGGCTGCTGCTCAATATCGGGCGCTGGGTGGGGCAGGCCGGCATCAACCTGCTCTATCGGCTGAGCCAGGCGCGACCCGGCACCTTTGCCGGTTCATATTCCAACCTGGGGGAGTGGAACGTGGCGGGTCTCGACGGCGTCATCGGCATCGCCCCGGGCAGTCCCGCGTATCCGGTGTCGGTGGGCACGGTGCTCTGCAATGGCCGTCGCAGCCTTGGCTGCCGCCTGCACCCCGTGGTGGGCGGCAATGCCGGCCGCGCCATCGAGTACCTGCTGCACTGGCGCGAACTCAGCATGCGGGTGGGCGCGGAGGCGGCCGCTGCCGCGACACCCCCGCGCCGCGCCGTGCCGGCCTGAGCCGGGTTCAGCTGCGCAGCGATCGCGGCGTTTGCCCGGTCCAGCGCTTGAAGGCGCGGTTGAAGGCGCTTTGCTCCGAGTAGCCGAGCAGCAGCGCAATTTCCGAGAGGGTCAGGTTGCCCTCCAGCAGATAGCCACGCGCCAGCTCGGCGCGGGTGCGGTCCAGCAGGTGCTGGAAGCTGAGGTCCAGGTCGGCCAGGCGACGCTGCAGGGTGCGCGGCGACATGGCCAGGCGCTGCGCCACGTGCTCCAGCGTGGGCGTGCCTTCGTGCAGGCTGCGCGCCAGCGCCTGCTTCAGCTCGGTCTGGAAGCTCTGGTTGCTGGGCAGGGCGCGCAGCAGTGCCTCGGCCTGGTTTTCCAGCAGCGTGCGCAGGCCCGGGTCGCTGTGCGCGATCGGCAGCATCAGGTAGCGGGTCGGAAAGGTCACGCAGGTGAGGGTGCCGCCAAAGGTCACCGGGCAACCAAAGAACTCTTCGTAGACCGCGACGTCCGCCGGTGCCGGATTGACAAAGTTGATGGCGGTGGGCGTCAGCTTCTGGTTCACCAGCTGGCGTACGATGGTGGCAAAGGCGGCGATGGCGGTCTCGTCGGCCAGCTGTCCCGGCAGGCCGTGCTCGATGCCCCAACTCAACGACACCACGTCGCCATGGATGTTCATCACCGCGGGGTTGCCGTCGTAGACCAGGCGATGGAAGCGCTCGAAGCGCATGAAGGCCTCGCCCAGCGAATCGCAGGAAAGCCCGATATACCCCATGATGCCCGCGTGACGTGGCTTGATGCGCTCGCCGATGTACAGGCCCAGCGCCGGGCGCGGATCCACTTTCTCGATCTCGCGCAGCAGGACGATCCACTCGCCCAGCGGAATGCGTGCGTCCTCCGGCCACGCGGCCAGGCGCTCCCGGCAGTCGGGCGCGGCGATGGCGCGGGCATCGAGGTAATCGCGCAGCATGCCGGTGAGGGCGCCGCTGACAAACATGCCGCCGAACATCCGGAGGCTCTCCGCTGGCTGGGTCCCCGTCGGGGGAGAGTGGAGGGAGGGCTTCAGCCCTTCTGTGGTTGGCGTGGATTGTCAAAACAATTACCCGCTGCGGTCAAGCCCGCCTGGTCAGGGCCGTCGGGCATATGGCCGGCGCCTGGCCCGTTCGTCGCCTGCGCCGAGGCCGTCCCGCGAGGGTCTCCTGGCGCAAAAAGTCAAAAAAACGGCCGTCATCGGTCAATCGTCGCCGCTGGTTCCCGGGCAGAGTCAGAACGCTGGGCAGGTTGCCGGTCCCATCGCACACTGCGGGCAGGCGCCTTTGGTGCCCATGTCCGCAAGACTTCGCAAAGGAGCCTCCATGATCGGCTTTCCCATCGCCCTGTTCGTCGCCAACGGCTTTGAATGGTATGCGCACAAATACCTGCTGCACGGGGTGCCACGCCAGGGCCAGCCGCGCTACAGCCCGCTGCCGTCGACCATGAAGAGCCACTGGACGCATCACAAGATGGTGCGCCTGCAGGGCTATTACGACGAGGGCTACCTCGAGGGCATCAAGAACTGGCGTACCCGCGACGAGGTCAAGCGCCTGCTGCAGGCGACCGCTGTCACCACCCTGGCCTTCCCGGTGGCGCCCTTCTTCGTGCTCGGCACCTATTACGCCGCCGGCAAGTATTTCTATGTGCACCGGCGCTCGCATATCGACCCCGAGTGGGGGCGCAAGGCGATCCCCTGGCACTACGACCACCACATGAACACCAACCAGGACGCCAACTGGTGCGTCACCCGGCCCTGGTTCGACTACATCATGGGCACCCGGGTCATTGCCGACCCGGCGCATGCCGAGACCAATCCCCTCGGCGTCAGGCTGCCGGCGTTCGTGGAAAAGCGCGTCAACGCGCTGGCCCGCCGCCTGCTGCCGCATGCCTTCGAGCGGCTCGAGGAAAACCGCGTCGCCGAGGCGCGTAACCGCATGAAGGGCATCGACCAGGCCATCCCGGAAGTCACCGGCAACGCCGCCTGATCCTGATCCACAGTTCAGCCGAAAGGCCTAGGGCCCGCGAAAGCGGGCCTGTTTTTTTGCGCCGCCCGCGCGCTCCCGCCGTGGCGTCCGCTCCGCCGCGGACAATCTCTTTGCATTTCCGGCCTTGCCGACCTGCGCCCGCGCGCCACCCTGCCCATGCCGCGCCCGCGGTGCTCTAATCGCGCCCCTGGCCCGGCGCGTCCGGGACCGGGCATGGCAGCCCGCCACAACAACAAGAATCCCGCGGCCAGGATGCCGCCCCGAGCCCGACATGCTCTTCAATACGCCCCTGTTCTTCTGGTTCTTCGCGCTCTTCTTCCTGCTCTACAACTTCGTGGTCGTGGCGCCGCGCAAGCACCTCTGGCTGATCGTGATCGCCAGCCTGCTCTTCTACGGCTCCTGGAACTACGCCTTCCTGCCCCTGCTGGTCGGCAATGCCGTGATGGACTACCTGATCGCGGCACAGATCCAGAAGCACCAGGCCGACCCGGTGGTGAAAAAGCGCTGGCTGGTGCTGGGCGTCACGGTCAACCTGTCCGTCCTCGGGCTGTTCAAGTACAGCAACTTTGTGCTGCACAGCGTGGCCGATGCACTGGCGCTGGCGGGTGTGCACGCCTCGATTCCCACGCTGAGCCTGATCCTGCCGGTGGGCATCTCCTTCTACACCTTCCAGAGCATGAGCTACACAGGTGCTGTTCGGATTCTATCGTGTTTCCCTATTAACCTTAGCAATACGCAACTGAACGAAGTAGAATGACATAACAC
>JASGJX010000007.1:0-8737 GCA_049840655.1 Chryseolinea sp. | reverse complement strand
ACTCTGTGAAACGTTTGACGAACGAAGAAGCGCAGGTGGTGATTGAGTCCGGCGAAGGTGTGCTTGCCGAAGAAGCTCACAATCCTGAACGACATCGCGAAGAAATTCCGAAAAGATATAGATTCAGGAAGGGTGCCGTGAATTTCGAAACAACGGAAGTGAAATTCAAACTGGATGACACAGGGAAAACCACTCGCAGTCATTCCAAAGGTGCGCAAGGACGCGCACAAGCTTATCGAGGAGTACATGCTATTGGCAAACAAACAGGTAGCAACCTTTGTATACAACATTAAGAAGGGAAAGGAGAAGAACACGTTTGTTTATAGAACGCACGACTTCCCAGATCCTGAAAAGGTAAAAGACTTCTCGGTATTCGCTAAGCAGTTTGGTCACAAGATGACTGTTGACGAAAATTCTATTTCCAGCTCGCTGAATAAGTTGATGACGGAAATTGAAGGAAAGCCCGAGCAGAATATCCTGGAACAGCTTGCTATTCGTACCATGGCTAAGGCGAAGTACACGACTGATGCTAAAGGTCACTTCGGACTTGCCTTTGATCACTATTCGCACTTCACCTCTCCGATCCGACGCTATCCGGACATGATGGTTCATCGGTTGTTCGCAGCATTATCTCGATGGCGGTAATCCGGTAAGCAAGGCCGAGTATGAAGAGAAGTCAGTTCACTCATCCGAACGTGAAAAACGCGCTGCAGATGCAGAACGTGCTTCAATCAAATACAAGCAGGTCGAATTCAGTGACATCCGCCGAAGAAGAGGGCTTACGAGGAACTCATATCCGGTGTTACCGAGCGGGGCATTTACGTGGAGATTGTTGAGACAAAATGCGAAGGCATGGTTCGCCTTGCCGACATGACTGACGACTTTTATGAGTTCGATGAGAAGAACTACCGCATCACCGGACGCAAGACACGGAAGGTCTATACGCTGGGTGACAGAGTGCAGGTTCGCGTCAAGAAAACTGATATTGACAAACGCATCATTGATCTTGTCTTTGCACAGGATCAGGCCGGTCGCGAAATGGAAGAGCAAAACGAAGCAGATTCATGGTAAACGCGACGGCGCAATACTTTCAATGGATTGAAAGCGAAATCGCGAAAGGCAAATACGGCAAGTCGCCGCAATCTCTTTACGAACCTATCCGTTATATCATGGGCATCGGAGGCAAACGACTCCGACCCATGCTTACACTCTATGGATACTCACTGTTTAAAGACAACCCTAAGGACATTGTCAAATATGCAGTAGCGGTCGAGGCTTTTCACAACTTCACGCTGATGCACGACGACATCATGGACAAGGCACCGATTCGGCGTGGCCAACCTACAGTGCATAAGAAATGGAACGTGAACACCGCGATCCTCAGCGGAGACGTTATGCTGGTAAAGGTATACGACATGCTCTTGTCTCTGGATCCAATGCTCCTTCCGAAAGTGCTGGCCGCCTTTAACAGATGTGCATCTCAAGTATGTGAAGGCCAGCAGTGGGATATGGAATTCGAACGCCAGCTGAAGGTAAGCGAAGCCGATTATATCAACATGATTCGTCTCAAGACTTCTGTGCTGATCGGATTTAGCCTGGAGCTCGGTGGCATGCTGGCAGGTGCCAGTGATTCGGATTGTCGCGCGCTGCGCATGTTCGGAACAAACATCGGCATCGGATTTCAACTGCAGGATGATTACCTCGACGCCTATGCAGATCCTTCCAAGTTTGGAAAGCAGGTGGGGGGAGACATCCTCGCTAACAAGAAAACATTTCTTTTGATCAAGGCGCTGGAGAAGGCGGGAGGTAAGAACAAAAAGGAGCTGACCGAATGGCTAACCGCCACTCGCTTCAGGAAAGAAGAAAAGGTTACTGCCGTGAAGGGCATTTTCGATCGGCTGGGCATTTCGGCACTCACGGAACGGAAGACAAGTCAGTACTTTAAAAAGGGTTTCCGGGACCTGGATAAACTCAACTGCGATCCTGCAAAAAAACAGGAGCTGCGCATGTTTGCTGAGGGCTTGATCTCGCGTCAAACGTAGGCTTACCCACCATGAATCGTTGGTTCCGTTGACGTCGCAATTCTTATTTTAGCGCCTGACTAACCCGGGCACGCAAAATGCTCCTGGAATAATTCAAAATGGGGGTTGTATCTTCAAACCAAATGGACCGTTGTGGTGTCTAACAGCTGACGTTGTAACCAACTAAACCTATGCGGCCAAAATTAATCAAGCTCGCCCTCCTCACCGTTTTCATTACCTTCTTTTCTTCATGTGAGGAAAAACTCTGCGGCTGCACGATCGTCGATGCCGTTGTTAATATCATGGTTACAGATAGCGAAAACCGTAACCTGTTCGACCCATCCACTCCTGGTTATTTCAAAGAGGAAGACATCAGGATCTATTTCCTCCGTGATGGAAAGCGCGAGGAAGCTTATGCCGCGAACCTTGACAATCCGCGATATTTCTCCATCGATCAATCGGGTACCAATAATGAATACGTGATGAGGCTGTTCCCCGATCTTGAAACTCACGGCAGCGATGTCACCTCTACGATCATCAAGTGGAACGACACAGATGAAGATACCGTCGATTGTGAAATTCGATCCACCGATAATTCCACCATCATCACAAAGGTGTGGTACAACGACGTTCTTGAGTACGATCAGGTGAACGGCACCACGAGTGCGGCGCACGAATCACGGCTGATCAACGTGCATAAATAGTCTTGTAGGGATCTTCGATCAGTAGCAGGGTATTCAGATCCCATAGGGATCTTCGTCTGCAGGACGAGCATGTATTCAGATCCCGTCAGGGATCTTCGATCAGTAGCAGATGGAGCGTGCATTCAGATCCGGTAGGGATCGTCGATCAGTAGAAAGATGCGATACGTTAAATCTTCCATCGTGCGATCTGCAAACGTTCATGAAACACACACGATCATCGCAGGAAAAGCACAATCAATTTCATTGCGCACACACACACCTCACCCTTTCAACTTATCCTTCAGAAACTCCGCCGTATAACCTTTGCCCTTCTTTACCATCTCTTCAGGTGTACCCTCAAACATGATCATTCCGCCTTTCTTTTCACCGCCTTCAGGTCCGAGATCAATAATCCAGTCGGCTGACTTCACCACCTCAAGATTATGCTCTATAACAATCACACTATGACCTCCATCGACCAGGGCATTGATCGCCTTTAGCAGTTTCGAGATATCGTGAAAGTGCAATCCCGTTGTTGGCTCATCGAATATAAAAAGGATGTGGCCATCTGCCGAATTCTTGCCTAAGAATGAAGCCAGCTTAACACGCTGCGCTTCGCCACCACTCAATGAATTTGAAGACTGTCCCAGCTTTACATAGCCCAATCCAACATCCTGCAGCGGAAGGATCTTATCGTAGATAGACTTCTTGTCGCGGAAGAACTCAAGGCTTTGCTCAACAGTCATGTCGAGGATGTCGGCGATATTCTTGCCATCCAGTTCTACTTCGAGGATCTCCTGCTTGAAGCGTTTTCCATTACAGCTTTCGCACTTGAGGAAGATGTCGGCCATGAATTGCATCTCGACTTTGATCTCGCCTTCGCCCTGACAGGTCTCGCAGCGTCCACCCTCCACGTTGAATGAAAAGTGAGACGGCTTGTATGCTCGTTGCTTGGACAATGGCAACTCAGAGAACACCTGGCGGATGGTGTCGTATGCTTTCACATAACTCACGGGGTTCGAACGTGAGGATTTTCCAATTGGGTTCTGATCGACGAACTCAACCTGCGTTACACGCGCGAAGTCGCCATCCATGCGATCGTATTTGCCAGGAGTTTCCGATACGGATCCGCTTAGCCTGCCTACAGCAGGATACAAGATCTTCTTGATCAACGTTGACTTGCCCGAACCACTTACTCCGGTTACAACGGTGAGGATACCCAACGGAAACTTGACCGACAGATTCTTGAGGTTGTTCTCTCTTGCGCCTAGTATGGTGATGCTATCCTTCCAACGCCGGCGCGTTTTGGGTATTACTATTTTTTCGCGACCACTGAGATAGTCTGTTGTGTGCGAATGCACCTTCCCATTAATATCACCAACGCTACCCTGAAACACGAGTTCACCGCCATGGCTACCCGCATCAGGTCCGATATCGATGATTTGATCTGCAGCACGCATGATCTCCTCCTCGTGCTCTACGACAATTACCGTATTGCCAAGGTCTCTCAACGACTTCAACACCGTTACCATGCGATCTGTATCCTTCGGATGTAAACCAATGCTTGGCTCATCCAGTACATACATTGATCCAACAAGGGCACTACCCAACGACGTGGCCAGCTTGATACGTTGATACTCGCCGCCGGATAGCGTTGCCGTTAGACGATTGAGGGTGAGGTAACCCAACCCAACCTTGACCATGTACTCCAGACGCGAACGGATCTCCGTAATAATCCGATCCGACACTTTGCGATCGAAATCCGGAAGGTTGATGTCGTTGAAGAACGTAACAACGTCTTCGATGGGCATCAATACCAGATCTGCAATGCTCACGCCATCAACTTTTACGTATTGCGCATCCTTACGCAGCCGTGTCCCGCGGCAATCGGGACAAGTAGTTCTTCCCCTATAGCGGGAAAGCAACACGCGATATTGAATCTTGTAGGTCTTCGATTCCAGGTACTTGAAGAACGCATGAATGCCTTCGAAGTAACTATTGCCGTTCCATAACAGCTCCTGTTGCTGTTGTGTCGAACTCCATGTAAGGACGATGGATCGGAAAATCGAACTTGATTCCGTTCTTCACCAAAGGCTTCAGAAACTCACCCATCGTCTCACTTCGCCAGGGCGCGATAGCACCTTCATAGACGGACAACGACTTATCGGGGATAACGAGGTCTTCATCAATACCTAGTACCTTTCCAAAACCTTCACATGTCTGGCAGGCACCCACAGGGTTGTTAAAGCTGAAGAAGTTTATCGATGGCTCCGTGAATGTAATTCCGTCCAGCTCGAAGCGATCTGAGAAATGCATAGGCTTGTGGCCTTCCGCGTAGATCTTGCAGTCACCCTCGCCTTCAAAGAATGCAGTCTGTACGGAGTCGGCAAGTCTGAAGTTAGTATCGTCGTCTGTTGGATTGGTAGCGGCGCGGTCGATGAGGATTTCAACGCTGCCCTCGATCTTTGGCGCTTTCTTCTTTGCCTTTTCGCCCTCCGCTCCGGCTATCTCCTCAATGAATTTCATTTCACCGTTGATGAGTACGCGGGCGAAGCCTTTGCTGAGGAGGAGGTTCAGTTCGTCGAATAAGCTTGCGTCCTTTTCGCACGTGCAACGGACAGGCTACCATTACCCGCGTTCCTTCGGGAAGTGCATTGATGGCGTCGACCGCCGAGGTAACAGTATCGCGCTTCACTTCTTTTCCGCTGATGGGCGAGTACGTTTTACCTACGCGCGCAAAGAGCAACTTGAGATAATCGTAGATCTCGGTTGTTGTTCCCACCGTTGATCGGGGATTGCGCGTGTTTACCTTTTGCTCAATGGCTATCGCGGGAGATACTCCCCGTATGTAGTCTACTTCCGGCTTTTCCATGCGGCCGAGGAACTGGCGCGCATAGGAGCTAAGGCTCTCCACATACATCCGTTGCCCTTCTGCAAAGAGCGTATCAAAAGCCAGCGATGATTTGCCAGAGCCTGAAAGCCCCGTTATCACCACGAACTTGTTCCGCGGAATGGCTACGCTAAGGTTCTTTAAGTTATTTACCCGCGCCCGTTTGATAATGATAAACTCCCTGGCGCTGAGGTTGTCTAGTTCTGTATCGCTAAATGGTAGAATGCCTTTCGTCACGTTGTTGCTGTGTATTATGCTCCACGAATACACTCGTGGATGGTTGCCGAAAAACAAAAAAACACCATCCGGGCAGATGGTGTTCATATTTCCTAAGAATTATGATCGATTAGTTATCAAAATCCGGATCGTAGCTCTGCTCGCGGCCTTTTCGGCCACCGCCACCTTCTTCATCATAGTCACTGCCGCTTTCTTCTTCTTCATCGCCGCCGCTATCGCCGCCACTATTGTCGAAGTTATCGCCGCCATCAAAGCCTTCTTCGCCTTTTTCGAATTCGCCGCCCTCGCCTTTGGAATCAACGTCGTACTCTCCTTCGCTGTTTTTAGTCACAGGGACCTTCACAAGATAGGTAGCGTCGTCGGTTTCCAACGGAAACACGAAAATTGGCTCGCGCTTTGCGTTAGTAATTCGGGTGATGCTGCTCTCGTACCCGTTTGGGTATTGAGTATGAACAAGTTCAAGCAAATCCTCCGAAAGATTCTCCAGGCTCTTAATCACTTTTTTCTTGCTGACCGCCATACAATGTTTAAAACTGCGTATTTGAAGCAAATAGGGTAAGAAATACTTTGTGAGGCAAGAATTTCCGACAAAATTTTTTGCCTTTGATTAAGGAATTTCTATCTTTTCAAAACCAATTTGTTCAACTAACCCCAACAATATCGAGAGAGACATCTACGTTACCTAAATGTGAGACAGAATGATTGACAGAAGATTAAGTGACAGCGAACTAGTGTCACTGTATCAGACCGGTAACCAAGAAGCTTTCGAGATGCTCTTACACCGACACAAGTCCAGGATCTATACGGCTATCTATCTGATCGTAAAAGACAGATACACAGCTGAAGACTTGTTGCAAGAGACGTTTATCAAGGCAATCAACACCATTCGTAGCGGCCGCTATAACGAAGAGGGTAAGTTTTTGCCATGGATAAGCCGCATTGCCCACAATCTGGCAATCGATAATTTCAGAAAGAATAAGCGTTACCCAGAAGTCGTGCTTGAAGACGGAAGCAGGGTATTTGATTCCATGCAGTTTGCCGTTGAGTCTTCAGAAGACAAGCAGGTATTTAAAGATACCCGCTCAAGGCTGAGGGACTTAATAAAAGAACTGCCCGTGGAACAGAAACAGGTGTTGATTATGCGGCATTACCTGCAGATGAGTTTTCAGGAGATCGCGGAACGCACGGGGGTGAGCATTAATACTGCATTGGGACGGATGCGTTATGCGCTTATCAACCTGCGTAAACGGATGATGAAAAACAGAGCCTATGATAAGAACATTTACAGAAACGGACTTGATCAGGTATTTGTACCGAGAGACCTCGGAGAGGGAGACGAAGGAGATTGATAATGCCCTGATTTGTGACAGCGAACTGCAAGCCTTATATGCAGAACTGTGTGCCATGAAGCGAAACATGGATGCGGCTCAGGTTGAGCCATCACCAAATGCTGTTCTCAACATCTTGAGCTATTCGCAAAACATGATGGAAAGCCAGGCCCCAAAGGCCTAGGTTCTCAGTACTTAATTACATTCCTGTCGAAACAGTAAGAGCCCGCGTTGACGGGCTCCTGCTGCTTCCTTGCCTACGGTTGCCTTTCCTGGCAGCCTGAAATTTCCTTTTTACATCGCTGTAACACTGAACGGTTACATTCAAGGACGGACACGCCCGCGTTTTGCGACATGTCCGTTGTTATATTATTATTTCAACTCTTTTATCTCAACCTTTCTCCACCGAACCTTCACACCACCACCATCGTGAATCTGAAGCGCAATTTTACCAGTTGCCGCTCCAATCTTTTCATCATCAAGAGTAACCATCTCCGTGCCGTTTAACCACGTCGTTACTTTGTTTCCTTCCATGCGCACCTTCATGGTATTCCACTCGCCTTCTTTCAACAACTTCTCTTTCTCTGCATCCGGCTTGATCAACCATCCACGGCCATACGATTCGTAAATGCCACCCGTGCTGTGGTTCAATGGCGCTACCTCAGCCTGCCATCCCGCAATCTTGGTCCCCTCAATAGAACAATGGAAGAATACACCGCTATTACCATTCGATTCCTGCTTGAACTCAACGGTGAGCTCAAAGTTCTTGAACGATTTGTCAGATACCAGGTAGCCGTATTGTTTGTCGGGACCGCTTTCGCAAATCAACTCTCCCTTTTCAACATACCACTTTTCAGTACCGGCAACAGTCCAACCTTTAAGGTCTTTGCCGTTGAATAATTTCTTTTGTGCGAACGAAGCAGTAGCGACCGTCGCAAACAACACTACAGCAAGTGCCAATCTCATCATAACTTGTTATGGTTTTGTACCAAGCTACAAATCCTGACGTGATTCGAAAATTTTGAACGGGAATAGCGGATCACTTTCAGGATGGTCGGCACCTCTCCCGCCAGCACTTCAAACACATCGCACACAGGCGTACCGCTAACACACCGACCCGCCTGACACCCAATGGTGCGTAACCGATGATTGCACTTGCGCTACAACACGTAGTAGTACTTTTCGTCGACCTCAACCTTTCCAGTTCCGGAAGCATAATCCATCCGCTCATCGACCATCTCGTTTCAGATCGAATTCAATGTTGCGCGCGATAGTCGTCATCGGCGTATCCGTTGGCTTGTTCTCAAACGGATCCTGCAGGTGTATTCGCCATCTTCTCGATAAAAAGGAAGCACACGGAAATAAAAATCACGACCGGCACAAGAATACCACCGAGATGTTCTGTAATCCGAAATGGCAGAAGTGAAATGAAAAGATAGAGCGAAGTGAATGTACAAACTGTACGTAGTCGGAAAGATAGTATTCTAATTCGTTCAGACTTGCCCATGGCGTCACAGAGCCGCGTTAACGTCTTATCAATCTCAACCTGCTGATAACTGTTGATCAATCGCTGATCGA
>JASGJX010000006.1:0-15815 GCA_049840655.1 Chryseolinea sp. | reverse complement strand
AAGGTTAATAGGGAAACACGATAGTAATCCCGAACAGCACCTATCGCTGGTTGTTGATAAGCCACAACCAACTACAGTTCTGGCGAAGAATGTAGTGGGGATTATTCGTGGAACTGATCCCGTCTTACGGGAGGAATACGTTGCGCTGACAGCCCATTATGACCACGTAGGAGTGAACAAGCATGCGGGCCAGGACTCTATCTTCAACGGCGCCCGAGACAATGCTATTGGGGTAACTGCACTCCTTGAAACTGCTGCGTATTTTACGCGCAATCCACCGAAACGCTCAATACTGCTCATCGCATTTACGGCAGAGGAGGCAGGCCTGTTGGGAAGTCACTGGTATTCGGAACATCCCTTGATTCCGTTGAAGCAAACGATCTTTGATCTCAACTGCGATGGCGCAGGTTACAACGATAAGACTATTGCAACTGTCATAGATTTTAACAGGACTACGGCAGACGACAGACTGAAGAATGCGTGTCTGGCTGCTGGGCTTACACTAAAAGGGGATCCTGCTCCTGAGCAGGGACTCTTTGATCGTTCCGACAATGTGAATTTTGCGCGCAAGGGTGTGCCGTCTGTAAATATGTCACCGGGTGTAAAGGCATTCGATAATGAGCTAATGAAATATTATCATCAGCCTGCTGACGAGATTGAATCACTGGATATGTCGTACCTGGCGAAGTTCTACAGGGCAATGCTTCTTAGCGTATATTCATTGGCAAATGATGGAGCAAAGCCTGTATGGAAGAGCGGTGACAAGTATGAACCAGCAGCCAAGGCGTTGTATACGAAATAGTTTGATAGTATTTACTTCGGCTCCGAGCTGGCGGCGTGTGCTGCGGGTAGCGTTTGTGTTATCATACGGATGATCGCATCATGGATCAGCTCGGGGTTGCTCCAGGGTACGAAGTGATCCATATCATCCTTGAAGACAAATTCAACCGGAGCATTCACTAATTGCTTTCTGGCGAACTCAGCATTCTCAGCGGGAACAAGCGAGTCTTTTCGCCCCTGGATAACAATCACCGGGCAGCGAATATCACTCCAGTGCGGCAACATCTTCTCCAGCTCAGGTTTCAGATGATAGATCTCTTCATTGGATGCCCGAAGGGAGCGGGGTAACAACCAACTAAGGAAGGGGGTAGCTAATGGTGCTCTGAACCAGACCTCGTTCGGTTCAAGCTCTGGATCTATCGAACCTGCCACGATTATTAAGCCGTCAATAAGTTCGGGATAGTCCATGGCCATACGGGCAATCAACGGCCCGCCCAGCGAATGGCCAATCAGGATTACGGGCCGATTTTGTTTATGTTGAACCAGCAATGGTTTGAGTATTGACGCTTGTGCCGAAAGCGAAGCAACGCCATGACCAAAATTCGAATAGCCAAACCCTGGTCTGTCAGTGGTAACAAGCAAACCTTTTGCGAGCAGACTGGTATCGGCAAGATACCGAATGAAAGCACTTAGTGATCCGGGTGATCCATGGACAAAAAGTACCAGGGGACCTGTTGAATCACCAGCACTTACATAATGAATTTGATGATTGTCGGTGGTGTACTCTTTCTGCTTAGCCTCTACGTTCTGACTTTTGAAAAATTCATCGACTTCGCGTGAGCTCATGCGAAACGACATGCAGGAGTGAAACGAAATGGCAATTGCCAGGACGGTTAACAGGAAAGCGGCCTTTAACGTCCGGGCAATTCCCAGAGCCATAATTATTGAAGGTTAAGGATCTTTTTGTACTGTGCTACGTCGTGAAGTAACGCTGAGGCAGTTTTGACTTCATTGTCATACTTGAATCCAGCTTCCACGCTTCCTTTTTCCAGTGAATAGTGTGACACAATCTCCTCTTCTAAAAGCATCTTGATTTCGTCCTTGTATAGAGCTAGCTCATTCTTTTTGTTTTCAACAATCCTGGATTGGATCTGACTCAACTGCCCTTTGAGATCGTCGTAGTACTTCTCTTTCCTGGCCTCTTCAGTAAACTGCTGGAGCTCGAGCTCTAAATATGATTTGTAATTGTAGTTCTTGTCCCGCATCCAGGTCACGAATTGCTGATACTCTTCATTGCTCAGGGTGAAAGAACCGAGGATCCACAGGCTGTGCATGAGAATGCGCATACTGATTGGCATAGTCGAAAAGGAAGCCTTTCTCAAACAACACTTGTGTCAGCAGATGAGCTTCGCGCGCGTCTGATTTTACATCCGGTTCGATGCCGCCACCATCCTGCACGGTACCGGACCATGGGTAGTTTTGAACTCGCGCTTCAGTGAATCGGGAATTGAACCAACACTTCCATCATTCTCCGGTGTGTGTAGTCCAGGACCTGGATACAACGTCCAGTCGGTGTATAGTATTTAGCGGTGGTGACTTTAAGTTGAGAATTATAGGACAATCGTCGGGCTCACCTGTACAAGTCCCTTTCCATATGATTTTTCTCCCACGATAATGCCGCGGTCATAATCCTGAAGGGTACCTGCTACAATTTCGGATGCAGATGCGCTTCCTCTGTTGATCAATACCGCAACAGGAAGTTCTGTATCTACGGGAGTGTTCAATGTTTCGTAGCTGAGATTGTTCTCCGGAATCTTGCCCTTGGTACTGACCACCAGTTGCCCCTTGGGCAAAAAGAGATTTGTTATGTTTACGGCCTCAATAAGAAGCCCGCCCGGATTGCCCCGAAGATCAAGGATTACACCTTTAGCCCCCTGCTCTTTAAGGGATACCAATGCGTTCTTTACTTCCTTAGCGGCATCAGGAGTGAAATCCGAAAGCTGGATATAGGCAATGTCGTTATTAACCATGCCGGAGTATGGGACATTATTGAGCTTGATCTTTTCTCTTCTGAATTCCAGTTTGATTGGTTTATCAACACCGATGCGCTTAACGGTAAGGCTAACAGGAGTACCAACCTGTCCCTTCATGAGTTGACTGGATTCTTCGCGTGACAATTTTGATAGCTCGACATCGTCAATTTTAGTCACTTCATCACCAATCTTAAGTCCTCCCTTCTGCGCGCCATAGCCCTCCATAATCATAGTCACTACAGTGCGCTTGCCGATCTCTCTTGTGATTGCACCAATGCCACCATATTGACCGGTATTCGTTGTTCTGAAATCTTCGACTTCGTCTTCGGGGATGTAGTTGGTGTAGGGATCAAGTGATGTCAGCATCGCATCGATGCCGGTCCTTACAAGTTTATTAGGATTCACTTCATCGACATAAAGCGCATTCACTTCCTTAAAGAGTGTAGCAAAAATGTCGAGGTTCTTGGCGATTTCGAAATAGCGTTCAGCAGGTGTGCTAAACGAAAGGGCAACAACTGATCCCGCAACCAGTCCCAGGCCTATGATCTTCTTCTTCATGTTCAGCGCAATTTCTTCAGTGTGATGCCGTCGTCACGGTGTGATAACTTCCTGAAAAGTACGCATTTCGACCGGTTAATCCCCCGGCAGCTTACGGGATTTTCAGGTCACTCGCCGACGATGACGGGTCACAATACTTGTTAACGCGGGACAAATAATGCCGGTTGCGACACTATGCCCAGGCCTTTCGAAGAAAGCGCAGCCAGTTGCCATGCATGACTTTCTCTACATCGCTATCAGTATATCCGCGCTTTTTCAGAAGAGCAGGAATGCGTCCCAGGTCGGCAATGGTCTCTATCTCGACAGGGCTTTGCTCTTTTCCGAACGCTCCGTCGAGGTCAGAGCCGATGCCAATATGATCAGCATTTCCGGCAAGCTGGCAAATGTGATCCATGTGATCGATGAGGACCTCTAATGTGCAATTGGTACCCGCGGGGGTAGACTTGCCTCGTTCCCAGCCGGGCACCAGCATCCATGCGTCCATCACACCTCCGATCACAGCTCCGCGCCCAATCAGTTCTTTCAACTGTTCGTCGCTAAATTGTCTGTTGTGATCCACCAGGGCGCGGCAGTTATGATGACTTGCCCAGACATGACCATTGTAGTGTTTCATTGCTTCCCAGAAACTATCATCGCAGAGGTGGGTTGCATCGAGAATGATATTGAGGCGCTCGATCTCCTTAAGCAGAGCTCGACCGTTGGGACCGAGTCCGCCAGTAGCATTCGTACCTTGAGCATAGCGGCCAGGGCCGTAGTGGGCAGGACCAATGGCCCGTAAGCCGTTGTTGTAAGCTTTCTCGAGATGCTCGACCGTTACCATGGAGTCCGCACCTTCAAGACTGAGAATGTAGCCGACAGGCATGCCAGTGTGATCTTTGGTTGATGTCCACTGCCGGACTTGTTTCTCAAGAGAGGCCAGGTCTTTTATGGAAGTCAATTCTCCATCGAGCTCCATCTGCTTGTACCACGCAAGTTGTCCTTGCGTCTGTGCCCATGCCTGTTGAGGCGAATGCCATCCGGGTAGTGGGTTATCAGGTGCGACATACCTTGCAATCTGAGTAGCGACGACGACGCCGACATCACCTTTTCGAAGTTCAGGGAAGCACACGACGTTGTTGCCGCGATCGGGCTTGTCTTTCATTCCCTTCTCGCGCTCACGGATTTCACCAATGGGTCGCGTCAAATCGCGATTCCATTCCATGGCATTCATACTGAGATCAAGATGGGCGTCTATTGTGAACATAAAATCTTGCTGATTAAATAGTAATTGCTCTGCTTCTGGACTGCGTATTCCAGTACTCGCTCACGATACCACGCTCTGCGACAGCGGGATTTTGATATAGCGCTACCGTTGGGCAAATGTGATAGGGTACACCGTAAAATACGTCACCTACCTGGTATTGATGATTGTCATTGACTTGAAATACCATATGCTCTTCGCTATGACCGATCGGACTCAGGTCGCCACCATTCAGAAAGAAAACACGTTTGTCTAGAGGGTTTTCCGATGCAATGGCCTTATGTCCGAGATCAACGCAGATCACTCCCGGCTTGGGTAGAGATACAACTCGCGTAATAACAAGAGCTGCGAACTGGTATTTCTGCTCTTGCAGAATGTCGGAATAGCCCTTATCCCAATACACAAACGTACCTGGACTGCATTCGCGTCCGCTGCGGGTCCGGTGTACGGAAAACGTAGGAGTGCCACCTGCAACGATGATCAGCTCACGCTCCAGAAATGCGGAACCTTCACGGTGCAGAGTGAGGACGGGCACAAATGCCTCATCGCATTTCTTTGCCCGTATAGCCATATCTGTATCTCTGATGTGACCGTCGTATGCATGAAGACCTTCGATCGATATGCCCTTTAATTTCGCAATGGATTTGATTAGTTCAAGCGCATCAACGGGTGCAATACCAGTCCTGTTCATTCCAACGTTGAGGTCTATATAGACTCTGAGTTTGGAATTGGCCGATTCAAACTGGCTCGATAAAGCCCGTGCAGTTTCAATATTATCGATCAGGCAGCCGAATCTGGTGTTGGGAAACTTCTGAATCAATTTCAGCAGGCGGAGTCCTTTGGGACCTACAGGTTGATACGCCAGCAATACGTCAGGCGCACCTTCAGTCGAAAGGACCTCAG
Source organism: Chryseolinea sp. (assembly GCA_049840655.1). GTDB lineage: Bacteria > Bacteroidota > Bacteroidia > Cytophagales > Cyclobacteriaceae > Chryseolinea. Next base: position 10,301 of record JASGJX010000006.1, on the reverse strand, counting down.
CCTCAGCAATTGTTGCACACTTGAACTTTCGAATGCCCGCGTCGAGCATCATCCTGCAAACTTCCTTCGATTTATGTGTCTTGATGTGTGGCCGAAGTCTACCGACATCATCAATACTATCGAGGAGTATTTGAACATTTTTCCTTACGCGTTCAGGATAGATCACCAATGATGGTGAGTCTATTGAATCGATATTAGCGATGCGATACCAGTTATTGTCGTTCATAACCTGCAGGCGAATTTGATGTGATTGTTATTTCGCAAGCTTTGTTCAGGCCAACTCAAACATGACCTCAATCTCCACCGGTATGTTATCCGGCAGCGAGCCCATGCCAACCGCGCTACGTACACCCACACCGTTGTCCTGTCCCCAGACGGATGCAAAAAGTTCGCTGCACCCATTGATGACGTAAGGATGACGCTCAAATTCAGGAACACAGTTTACCATACCCAGAACTTTAATCACACGCTTGATCTTGTTGAGGCTTCCAAGGTTTTGCTTGAGCGTCGCCAGAATAGCAAGCCCTACCTGGCGGGCTGCAAGTTTGCCCTCTTCAATGTTGAGATCTTTTCCAATCCGGCCAATAATCAGACTCTTATCTTCTTTGACAGTTCCATGGCCTGATACATAAGCAAAATTTCCCACGATAAGGAAAGGCTTGTATACTCCCAGAGGCGTAGGGGCAGGGGGAAGCGTTAAGTTTAGCGCTGCGAATCGTTCATCAGGTGTTTGTGACATAGCTATAGTCCGTCTTTTGTTGACGGGCAATATACAAAATGACGCCGATGCTCAGACAATGTAAGACAACACCATCACACCAATAATGCCGGCAACGGAAACGATCGACTCCATCACCGACCAGGATCGGATGGTTTGCCTGATGCTCAGATTGAAGTATTCTTTGAAGAGCCAGAAGCCGCCATCGTTGACATGCGAGAACATCAGACTACCGGCGCCAACTGATAACACCATTAAATTTGGATTTACATCAGGCCTGCTTAACAATGGAGCGACAATGCCGGCAGCTGTAAGACCGGCAACCGTGGCAGATCCAACACAAACTCTGATAACACAGGCGATGAACCATGCCAGGAGCAGGGGATGGATGTCAAGGTTGTTCAGCATGTTGCCAATTTCTGTACTTACACCACTGTCAGTCAATACTTGCTTGAGCATACCCGCACCACCCATAATGAGCAGCAGTCCCGCTACGTCTTTTATGGCTTCTCCATAGATGTCCATAACCGCTTTCATCGAAGTACCCAACCGAAGACCGAGGGTATAGGTGGCGAATGCGAGTGAAAGTACCATGGCAATAGCCGGATCGGAGAAGAACAAGATGAAAGGCCTCAATATTCCTCCTTCCGGAACAAGGTTGTCGAACACGGTCGTAAGCGTTATGAGAACTACAGGTAACATGGCTGATAAAATGCTGACGCCTAGACCGGGTAGCTTATCTTCATCGATAGTTTTTACAGTGATAATTCCGACGGATGTAGACTTAAGGTTCCGAAGGGTTGAGGCGAAAAACGGACCAGCAAGAATCACCGTTGGGATGGCGATAATCATACCGTAGATGAGCGTAGTGCCGAGGTCTGCATGAAACTGCGCGACCAATGCCGTTGGCGCTGGGTGTGGTGGAAGAAAACCATGAGTTACGGACAATGATGCCAGCAACGGTACCCCTGTATACACTGGGGGCAAACCGAACCTATAAGCGACAGAAAAGATCAGCGGAATAACAAGAACGAATCCCACATTATAAAACAACGGAATGCCGATAACGAATCCAGTGATCATCATCGCCCACTGCATATTTCGTTCACCGAACATACGCATCAACCCGGTGGCTATTTGTTGAGCAGCTCCACTGTCTGCCGTTAATTTTCCGAGCATCGCCCCGCAGGCAACGACCACGACAAGTGAACCAAGCATATCGCCAAGTCCCTTTTGAACCGACCCGGAAATCTTGGATACATCAATACCCAACAGCAGACCTGCAAAAACGGAAACGATAAGGAAGGCCAGGAACGCGTTGATCTTAAACTTACTGATGAGCAGTATCAGCAACGCGATACTGACGAGTATAATAAGTATCGACATGGATGTTTTGTGCTAGAGAGATTCATGAAAGGTAACTAAAAAAACGATTGCGCTACGGCCGTCCGTGGATTAGACAACTAAATCTCGCCTCCTGGTTCATTCTCGTCGCCTCAGAACTTGTCGGGTATCTGAATAATGCGGACGACTATTTCATGGGGGTCTCCATCCTTGTCAATCAAACTAAACTTTACCATTGGATTGTCGCGCCTGACGTTACTCTCTACATGCACGATGCGATTGTCCGTCATACGCTTTTCGATCTCCTTCTGCAGGTCATTCAATGCTGACGCAAAATCGACTTCCAGGGGACTGGGGTTGTAGGCGCTGGTTTTCATGATGCTCTGGTTTCACTTTCAATCAGCCGCCAGGTTCTATGGCGTGCACATGGATTCTTTCATTACCATCGGATCAAGGCAGATGCCCAGGTAAACCCGCTGCCAAATGCAGCAAGGCAAACTAGGTCATTGTCCTTAATTCTGCCCTCAGCCCATGCTTCACTTAGCGCAATAGGTATCGAGGCAGCCGTTGTATTTCCGTAACGCATGATATTGTTATATACCTGATCGTTCGAAAGCGACAGTTTTTCCTGGATATATTGGCTAATCCTGAGATTGGCCTGATGAGGTACGAGCAGGTTAATGTCTTCTTTGGCAAGGGAATTGGCCTGCAGCGCTTCCGTTATAACCTCCATAAATCGAACAACAGCATGCTTGAAAACCTGGTTGCCGTTCATGACAACTTTGAAGGAGGTTGTGTCCAGGATCTGATCCGGTTGCCTTTCAGCAGGCGGCCTGCTGCTTCCCGGATCGCGGATGTATAGTTCTTCGGCAAAGTTGCCGTCTGAGTGAAGATGTGTCGATAAAACCCCCGGGCGATCTGAAGCTTGAACGATGGCCGCGCCGGCGCCGTCACCAAAAATAACGGCAGTATTTCTGCCCCGCGTCGTTACGTCCAGGGCCGTGGATTGAATCTCACCGCCGACAACAAGAACGTTTTTGTACATGCCTGTCTTGATGAACTGGTCAGCAACAGAGAGCGCATATATAAATCCTGAGCATGCATTTCTGATGTCCAATGCGGCGATGCGCCCATCAAGTCCCAGCTCGCGCTGGAGCAAAACTCCGGACCCTGGAAAGAAATAGTCTGGGGTTATCGTCGCGAACACGATGAAGTCAATATCCGAAGGCTGCAGGCCGGCGCGATTCAATGCCATACGCGACGCTTTGGCCGCCATATTAGCAACGGTGTCTGTAGCAGGATCTATCCATCGTCGTTCCTTGATTCCCGTGCGTTCAACGATCCAATCATCGTTGGTGTCCATAACAGTGGAGAGGAATTGATTGGTGACGATCCTTTCGGGTACGTGATGGCCAATGCCAACGATCCTGGAATAGGGCATGCGTTTCTCTTTGGAAGGTCCAAGGTACTAAATGTTAACGAATGCGCCGCCCCAAAATCGCGGTTGTCATAGCGCCCTGAATGCAGCAGGGACGCGCAAATCGTCTTCGCGATGTTAAATCACCACGTTCACGATGCGGCCGGGCACAACAATGATCTTCTTTGGAGCCTTGCCTTCCGTCCATTTCTGCACTGCGTCGGAGGCGAGCACCAGCTTTTCAATGTCCTCACGTGGCATATCAAGCGCAAAGTTCATCTTTGCTCTAACCTTTCCGTTAATCGAAATAGGATACTCGAACGCGTTTTCTTTGAGGTAACTTTCGTCGTGTACCGGGAACGTTGCATCAAGCAGTGCAGTATCGTGTCCGAGCAGTTGCCACAATTCTTCAGCGATATGGGGCGCGTACGGGGCAAGGGCAATTACCAGGGGCTCAAGAACACTTCTTTTGTTGCACTTCAAACTTCCCAATTCATTCGAGCAGATCATGAACTCGCTCACAGATGTATTGAATGAAAATTGCTCGATGTCGTGGGCAACTTTCTTCAGCGTCTTGTGCAAGATCTTCAACTCTGGCTGGGTACCGGGTTCCTCGCTCACGCGGAAGTTGCCCTGCGCATCATGGAAAAGATGCCAGAAGCGGCGAAGGAACTTGTATACGCCGTCGATGCCATGCGTGTTCCATGGCTTGGAAATTTCCAGAGGACCCAGGAACATCTCATACATGCGTAGGGTGTCCGCACCGTAATTGTTGACGATGTCGTCTGGATTTACCACGTTGTATTTTGACTTCGACATCTTCTCTACTTCAGAGCCACAGATGTATCGACCATCCTCCAGCACGAATTCACTATCGCGCAAATCATCGCGCCATGCTCTAAACCGTTCCACATCCATAAAATCACCATCGACGAAAGAAATATCAACATGGATAGGAGTGACTTCGTACTGCTTTCGCAGGTTGTAGGATACGAATTTGTTGGTCCCTGTAATCCTGTAAGCAAACTTGCTTACCCCTTGGATATGTCCCTGGTTGATCAACTTCTTAAACGGCTCCTCAGCATCAACAAAGCCCAGATCCTTTAACGCTTTACACCAAAACCTTGAGTACAGTAGGTGTCCCGTTGCATGCTCCGATCCTCCCATGTACAGATCAACATCGCGCCAGTATTGCTGAGCACTCTTGCCGCAAAATTCCTTCTCATTATTAGGATCCATGTAGCGGAACCAGTACCAGCTCGACCCTGCCCAGCCGGGCATGGTAGTCAATTCGTATGTATATCCTTTGTAGTTCCAGTCTTTTGCTCTTCCCAATGGCGGTTCCCCGGTTTCCGTCGGCTTGTAGGCATCGATCTCCGGCAGTGTAACAGGTAGGTCACTTTCGTCAACAAGTGTCGGAATGCCGTCCTTGAAATACACAGGGAAAGGCTCTCCCCAGTAGCGCTGCCTTCCAAAGATTGCATCGCGCATTCTGTAGTTAATCCTGCGCACTCCAATACCCATCGACTCCACTTTCTCTGCAGCTTTCTGAATGGCTTCATTCCATGGAAGTCCGTTCAGGAAATCTGAGTTAATCATCTTGCCAGACTTCGGATCAAAGTTATCCCTTGTGATATCCGCGTTAGGTCCCTCAAGCACCGGGATCACCGGAAGATTAAAATGAGTTGCAAACGCATAGTCACGGGTATCGCTGGCAGGGTACTGCCATTACTGCTCCGGTGCCGTATCCTGCCAGCACATAGTCTGCTACCCAAACAGGCACCTTTTCTCCGTTAAAAGGATTAATCACGTATGCCCCAGTGAATACGCCTGAAATACGCTTCACTTCGCTCATTCGCTCACGCTCGCTTCGGTTTCTGGCGATCTCAACATACGATGTAACAGACGCCCACTGATCTTTAGTGGTGATCTTCTCAACCAGCTCGTGCTCGGGCGCAATAACCATAAAGGTCACGCCGTAGATGGTATCAATACGCGTAGTGAACACCCGTATTGACAGTCCATGGTTATCGCCGGTACTCTCCGTGTCGAGAGGAAAATCCAGTTCACAGCCGACGCTTTTTCCGATCCAGTTTTTTTGCATTTCCCGAACAGGTTCGGGCCAGTCAATTGTATCAAGGCCGGTAAGCAATCGTTCCGCATAAGCGCTGATCCTCATATTCCACTGCAGCATTTTCAAGCGCTCAACAGGATAGCCACCCCGTTCACTCAAACCGTCCTTCACTTCATCATTCGACAGCACCGTTCCGAGCGCCGCGCACCAGTTCACCATCGTTTCTGCGAGGTAGGCAATCCGGTAGCGCTGCAAGACTTCCTCGCGTTGAACCGGCGAATAGCGTTGCCATTCCGCTGCGGTAAACTGCGGTGCTGCTTCATCACAAAATGCGCGTACACCACTACTACCGCTTTTTTCGAAATGGACAATCAGTGTTTGTATAGGCTCCGCTTTGCCGTGCCCGGCTTTGGAGGAACCTTCCTGATTATACCAACTGTTGAAGAGCTGCATAAAGATCCACTGTGTCCACTTGTAGTATCGTGGATCTGAGGTCTCAACCTTTCGACTCCAGTCATAGGAAAAGCCGAGGTTACTCAACTGACTCCGGTACGTAGAAATGTTTTTTTCAGTCGTCACGCGCGGATGCTGACCAGTTTGTATGGCGTATTGTTCCGCAGGCAATCCAAAGGCATCAAAACCCATGGGATGCAGCACATTGAATCCTTTGAGTCTTTTGTATCGCGATACAATGTCAGAAGCAATGTATCCCAGCGGATGGCCGACATGAAGCCCGGCTCCGGAAGGGTAGGGGAACATATCAAGCACATAGAATTTAGGCTTTGGAGAGTCATTGCTCACCTTATAATCGCCTCGCTGATCCCAAATGGTTCGCCATTTCCCTTCAATACGCTTGATCTCTTCCTTGCTGTAATCTGCCATAATTGAGAATAAGGGCGTAAAAATAGGTGGACATTTATCAATTGACAATCCACAGCCGACAATTATGGGCCTTTTGAACCAATTTGACTGGATTTACTACGGATAGAAATTTGGAAAGAATGAATAAGCCAATCCCGCTGTTCAGCTTGCTCTCTTGTTGCTAATCGACGCGAGGCATTGTTAAGTTCCGATTATCTTTTTCAGCTCGTCGAGATCCGACTGCTTTAATGGTTTGGTAATGAACTGTATGACATTACTGAATGTGAATGCCTGCTCGCGGTCCTTGGAACTATTTGAACTCGTGAGCACAACAATCTTCGCTTTCGACTGCACGTGTGCCGGCAATTCCTTGAACTCCTTTAGGAATGTAAAGCCGTCATACTCGGGCATGTTCAAATCCAGGAAAATGATGTCAGGAACTTCGGCTTCGGCAATACTACCAAGCCATTTCAAAGCCTCCTCAGCGGATTTGAATAGTTGCAGATCTTCGGAAAAGTTGTAAACCTCCAAAAACCTTCGTTGGATAAACAGGTCAATATCACTGTCGTCAATCAACAGTGTTTTTTCCACAAGTCGCTGCATAACTTTTCTTTGAGTGGTGTACTTGAAAATCCAACCAAAAAGTAACTTGCCCGGGCAAAAAATCGCCTAAAATTACGAGGGCCGGTTTTAAAGCTATAAAAAATGTATTAAAATTGGAACTCTATAAACCTAACCACAACATGAAATTCCGGCACTTTACGTATTTTTCTTTGAGCGTCATCGGCGCGTTTGGATTGGCGTCTTGCGGGTCGTCTTCTTCAGACAAAGACAAGAACTCTCAGGAGTTCGAGCAGGCCGATAGCCTTGGAAGCCATATTGAGGAGTTGGCCTACATCATTCCGCCTCCTTCGCAGATTCCATACCTGTTGCAACTTACTGGTGCCGAGTTCAATGAAAGTCTGATCAACCCACGCGCAAAGGCAGACCAATACTCCTCACGGACAGACAAGGCAGCCCTTAATCTGGGTGTGTATGCTGCCGATATTGGATACCTCAGCTCCTATGATAAGACCCAGGAAGCCATTGATTATCTTCAGTCAGCAAAGACACTTGCGGACGGCCTTGGAGTAATCGGTTCCTTCGATGTCGAAATCCTCAAGCAATTTGAAGCGAATATTTCAAATAAAGATTCACTGACTCACCTCCTGGATCGCACGATTAAGAAAACTCAAACGTACCTCGTGGATGATGACCGTAACAAGCTCTCAGCCATGGTCATTACCGGTAGCTTTATAGAAGGCTTGTACATCGCCACTGGCGTGGTTAAGTCTTATCCTAAGGATTTGCCAGATGATGCTAAAAATACAATTCTCACTCCCCTTATCCGGATTGTTCTCGACCAAAGAAAATCTGTGAGCGAAGTAAACAAGATGCTCGCTTCAATACCTGAAAAGGCTGAGGCGGTTCCAGCGCTGGCCGAAGATTTGAAAGCATTGGAAGCTCAGTATGCCGCTCTCAACATCGAAGAACAGATCAAGAATAACAAGGCAAATCTTGTATTGTCTGATAAGAACCTTGTGGAGATAACAAACATCGTTGAGCGTATTCGTAAGAATATCACTGACTGACGACAACGTATGATTTAATGCATTGCGAAAGGGACTGGTACCAACCGGTCCCTTTCTTTTTGAAATGTGAATTTGGGTTTATATTTAATCTTTCAGACCTCTTCTTAAGCCATGAGCGAACCTCTTCTCAAAGCGATCCTCCGGTTGTTTGCTGTAGTTGCCGGCGACGGCGAAGTTACTCATCAGGAGCGGGATCAGATTCGCAGATTCCTCGATGAGCACCTGAGCGAAAAAGCGGTAGATACATACCTGCAAATTTTTGACGAGTATGCTGCTGCCACCAGGACAACGGCTGAGCTGCACGCAGACAAAAAACGGCTGGAAGAGTTGTGCGACGCAATTAATGCAGATCTCACTCAAAAGCAAAAGGTTGTTATCATCCTTGAGTTGGTCAATATCGTTCAGGCGGACGGATCAATCTCAGAGACGGGAACGAGAGTTGGTATTAACCATCGGTGCTGCGTTCAAGATCAATCCAGACGAGATCGAGGCCATCATAGTTTTCACGTTGGGATATACGCCTGAGGATCTTGGACCACGAGAAAATATTAATTGTTGACAATGCAAGTCCGGCAGCACGCCGATCACCACATATTCACCGTTCAGAGTTGAAGGGATTTGTTACTGTTCTGTACGTCAAGCAGGCTGAGTTCTTCTTTCTTAAGTACGTGGGTAGTTCCGATTTGTATCTGAACGGCGTTCCGGTGAAGTCAGGAAAGATTGCCGTCCTTGCCGTCGGCAGCATGCTGCGATGGGAGAAAGACGAGCCTATCTATTATGGTGATGTGCTGGCGAAGTTCAAAAATTTTGGACGCTTCCCGCGCCTTTCATTTGAAGGTAAAAACCTGAGCTTCCGTTTTAGAAATGGAAAGCTTGGACTTCGTGAAGTCACTCTGAACGAGGAGTCCGGTAACCTGATTGCTCTCATGGGTGGATCGGGCGCTGGTAAGTCGACCTTGTTGCACGTACTGAACGGGTCGGAGCGGCCGTCGGAAGGTCAAGTGCTCATTAATGGCATTGATATTCACAGAGAACCTGATAAAATTGAGGGAGTAATTGGCTTCGTGCCCCAGGACGATTTGCTTATCGAAGATCTTACTGTATATCAGAATCTTTACTTCGCGGCTAAGTTGTGTTTCAGCAATAAGAACGAGCACGAAATAGATTTTCTGGTAGAAAAAGTATTGGAGGACCTTGGTCTGTCCGAGACCAAAGATCTTAAAGTAGGTTCACCGTTAAAAAAGACCATCAGCGGTGGGCAACGCAAGCGCCTCAATATTGGTCTTGAATTGCTTCGCGAACCGGCAGTTCTCTTTTGTGATGAGCCAACCAGTGGCCTGTCATCACGCGACTCAGAGAACATTATCGACCTCCTCAAAGAACTCTCACTAAAGGGTAAGCTTGTTTTTGCAGTTATTCACCAGCCTTCGTCCGACATCTTCAAGATGTTCGACAAGTTGCTGATACTCGATTACGGCGGATACCAGATATACTATGGCAATCCTGTTGATTCAATAGTGTACTTCAAGCGGAGTATTAACCTGCTGAATAGTGAAGAAGGAGAGTGTCACGAGTGCGGAAATGTAAACCCCGAGCAGATCTTTAACATCATTGAAACGAAGGTCATCAACGAGTACGGACACTTCACCAACGAGCGGAAGATTTCATCGGAACAATGGAATAAATTGTTTAGAAAGAATTTTCGGCCGTTTGGAAGTCAGCCGGCTAACGATGTACCGCATTCAACGCTAAGTATTCCAACACGCCTTAAGCAAGCGCATTTGTTCTCGATGCGCGACATTCAGTCGAAGCTTCATAATCGCCAGTACATGGTGATTAACCTATTAGAGGCACCGTTGCTGGCGTTTATCCTGGCCTTTATTGTCCGATACTACAATGCCGACGACACTATCCTTTCGGGCTATGTGTTCAGCAAAAATCTTAACCTGCCGGCGTACTTTTTCATGAGCGTCATCGTCGCCTTGTTCATGGGACTCACGGTTAGCGCAGAGGAGATTATTCGGGACCAGAAAGATACTGAAACGCGAAGCTTTCCTTCATCTCAGCAGAAGCAGCTATATCGTATCGAAAGTATCGATCTTGTTTATTCTGTCGGCTATTCAGACGTCACATTTGTTATGGTTGGAAACTATGTGCTCGAGATCAAAGGCATGTTCCTAGGTGCTGTTCGGATTCTATCGTGTTTCCCTATTAACCTTAGCAATACGTAACTGAACCAAGTAGAGTACAAAACAC
>JASGJX010000005.1:0-53855 GCA_049840655.1 Chryseolinea sp. | reverse complement strand
AAGGTTAATAGGGAAACACGATAGAATCCGAACAGCACCTACCCAGGGAACAAATTCGTCGTTCAGTTTAATGTGCATTTCAATCCTGTACACCCCTTTCCTGATTTGTTCAGACCATTGATATCCGTATTGTCCCTCAGAAGAAGTGTCAACAACCTTTCCATTATAAATAAGTCTGAACTGGCCTGGCAGCGGAGAGACAGCCTGAAAGGATTTTACCTGATTTAGTTCAACCGAATCTCCAGAATGCCACTCACCTTTCCTTCATTATTTTTCGAATAGAACATAAATCCTTTTGCATCTCCAAGACTCTTAAAAGCAACGAAAAGATTTCCTTTCTTCAGGTGGTTGCTGATGGAAGGCACCGACAGCGTGTCAGCAAATACATAGTTGGTGACATTATTGAAACTTCCTTCGTAAGTATCAATCATAAATTTGAAGATCCAGCCATTTTCATCCGGCTCTCGAAATAGCCAGCGGTTCAAAATGGAAGTCTCAACGGTATCAATTGGTTTTGCATTTGGGCCGACCCATTCGACTAGTCCATCTTCAGGTAGCGAGCTCTGAAATTTTGATTCTCGTGCGCGTCTACAGCAGAAAAGCCTACAATAGCTCTCCATTGGTTCAACGAATCCCAGTGCGCAAGAATGGAAGTTTGTTCATCAAAGGATTCGCGCATCGACAATTCTCTGTTTTCGCACCACTCGCGATGAAGTTGCAGATGAGCGGAAGTAATGATTCATCTTTAATATCGGTATGAATGCTATAAATTTCCATTCCCTGGTAGTAGGGATTTCGCCAATTATGATCTTCTTCGCTGTGGGCGTAAAAAATTATTCCTCCATCCGTAACTACATTTTTTGCAACCGTGTCTTTATCCAGGCTCCAATCAATAACGGTAGAACGAAGTGGCCAGGTACAAAATCCTTGCCTTTCAGTGCCGGGCTCAATCAGCACACCATCATAATAACCCTGATAGCCGCGGGGTATTGTATCACTGTTACTGTGTGCATGATCGGTGAGGAATATAAAATCAATTCCCACTTTTTTTGCTGCCGGGATAATGTCTGATAAAGTCCCCTCACTATCATGCGACCAGAAACTATGAGAATGAAGGGCACCTCGATAAATATTAAGTTCGGTTAACGATTGTGGTTCTTTTCGAAGCGACTGGAAGGCCTCTATTTGTTTTTCAAGTCTCGGATATACAACCCACCTGTTCCACAAGCCTGGAGAAAACAGATACAGAAACAACAGTAATAACAAACCTAATACAGAAAGCGAAAAGTATTTCAGTATCTTCTTTATCATAGTGCTTTGCGTATATCAGCTGGCAAGCGCGTGTGCGACGTAAGTCTTTTGTCCATTTTTCAGGATACTCTTGTCAACCAATTATCATTATTCTGATGCGCTTAAATGTTGTCAGTATTCGTAATGACTCTTGAAAGCTGTCGGATCAGATCCATTGTATATTCACCCATGTTCGGACCGAACCATCCCATGAGCTTGGGTTCATACTCATCCAGATAGAAATATCTGCCAGGGACAATATATCCGATATACCCACCATTAAAACTGGTCACGTTTGCCTGATAACCATAAGCCGAAAGTGAGTTTTTTAACTGGAGAGCAAACTCACCACTAAAGTCACAGGGAGTTGTAATCCATATCATGTTTCCCATTCGTACGGCTTGCAAATACACATTTCCTGAATTAGGCAACAATGAATTGCTCAGTGGTGTAGCGAGATTAGTCTCTGTTGTCAGCCTGATATGATATTCTGGCAAATCTATTCTTAACGATAGCGCAGCAAACTTTACCGTATCTTTTAACGCTGCATCAGGCAGATGTTTATTGAGGCTGTCGGACAGTGCTTCTCCAATAAATTTGGGTCTGTCAAATCCTTCACCTTCCCCCTTTGGACTTTGACTGCCAACCGAACCGGCAAAAAACAGGGCATAGTCAGCCGATGTTTCTTCCATTTTTCGCTCCCAATACCCCGGATAGTCTGCACTGATTTGCATATTGTCTGATCCCATAGTGGTGGCATGTGCGGAATAGGAACCAATAACCGCCTTCTTCTTTCCAATTTGCTGGAGGGTGATGAAACTAAAGTCATTATTTTTATTGCCAGACTCACCGATCAGACGATTACGCGTGTATTGTTCTACAGCAAAATTTCCGGTTCCGATTCGTGCAGGCGACAGATGAGCAATGGCGGAAGTAATCACTTTTGAAATTTGAAGAGTCAGCCATTTCTCCACCATGCTATTCTCTTCTCCCAAAACTGTTCTCCGATAAAGCCAGGCCCCCAGGCTCCCACGCTTGAATGCGTGTGCGTTGCCGAATAGAATATCTGCTCGCGTTTAATTCCCTTTTTCGAAAGTATTAAGGTTACAGAATCAACAACATTGGGTGGCATGATAAGTAAATCAGATGCCACAAACACGATAGTTTGGTGACCCACTTTGATGGCTGCGGCCTTAACAAAAATACTATCGTGAATACCAGTAGCTGATTTGCCTTTCCGCCCGCCAAATCCCGCCAGCGGAAGCCGGGCGAACTTGCCTTCGGCATAGTTATCTTCCGCCTGATTGAGTGCAGGTGTAATGCTGATTCTGGCAAAGCCGGCATGAATCGAATCCGTGGTAACAACCATGGACTTTTTTATCGTATCAAGCCTGGCAATCGTTTCATTATAGTACTTTTCATTAAAGTAAGTTTCTCTTTCAACAAATGAAGTACTGAAGTATAAAACCAAAAAGATGATGAGCAGGAAAACGCCTAAAGTGATTCCGGCTCGTTTCAGGTATAGAACAGTGCGCTTCATTTCTTGCTCTTCGTTTCAAATCTTTTCATGATCTCTTTCCAGTTGGTAATGATGATACCTTCCTTCTGAAAGAATTCTATAACTATTGGATCGGAAAACAATTCTGCTTCCCAGACTCTTTGTTGCCACGATCCTGTGATAGTTTTTAAATTTTCTGTTAGCACGGATGGATGAAAAATAATTTCCGTTAGTCCAGGTTTTAAAGATTTTATCATGGTCAGGAATTTGTCGCGCTTTTGTTCGTATGTAGCGCCAGTCCCTACACTGGTGAAATTGTCCAATTTAGGCAATCGATATTTAGCCGAAACGCTCATCATTTCGTCATCAAATGGAAAGTCCATGCGTTTAAATTGACTGACCACATCGGGATCAGACATGTCGGTAGCATTTGCCGGAATGTTGTATTCCTCCGCAACCTTATAAAAGGCTTTGGTGTATTCTACAGAACCATACAAGGTGCCCATGTGTGTGTCTATGTGAGTGGGCCTGTATCCGAGGGCGAGGCATTTTTCAATTTGAGCACGAATTTCTGTTTCCACCTCTTGTGCTGATGCGTGAACTACCACATCCGGTACTTCGTGCCATAATTTTCCATCGGGATCAATCAGCCCCCGCACTTTTGCTGCATCGGATAATGGAGGCCAGCGGTATGTTTTCCACTCACTGGTTAATGTAAGATGCAGGCCAATCTCAGCTGCCGGATGAGTTTTTGCCCATTCAATAAATTCCATAGCATTAGGGCAGGGCATCATCACTGCTGCCGACATGATGTTCTTGTTTTCTATGTAACGTATAGCTGCTGCGTTGGCCTCCGGACACATACCGATGTCGTCCATATGGAGAAGCAGTACCTTCTTCCCCTTTGGAAAATTCAGTTTTTCGGCCCACGTTTTATCTTTCACTTTCGTTTTATCCGATTGCGCCAATACCGGAAGCACAAATAAAACAGATGCCAACATTGTCATGCTGACCATAGTAAAATGGGACGCAACAATTTTTATTTGATTTAATAGAGTCATACGTTATTACTTAAGGTACCGGTCAAAAAAACCAATCATCTTTGGAATGGAGTAATCATACACCCGCTGCACCAAAATCATGGCGTGCGGCCACAATGGAAAACGATAGTCAACACAAGGAACCGCGAGACTATCCAATCGTTCTTTTAGCTGATCCGCCTGACTGTTAGGCACCAGTTCATCTGAGGTTCCCTGAATAGTCATGGTTGGTGGAGAGTTTTTATCAATGTATTGCAAAGGAGAAGCTTCCCGGTAAAGTTCGGGAGCTTCAGCATACGTTTTGCCAATGAAGGAAATTGCTGTGGGATGATTCCTGGCAAAGTCGGTAGTCATATCAACGGGGCCAAAAATATTCACAATCGCCTTTATGTGATGTTTGTTGGCAACTGTGTCGGGGCTTTCACTGCCCCGCGTTTTTTCTTTCCAGCCGTAGCCGGCAATCATTGCTAAATGTGCCCCTGCGGATGCTCCAACTAATGCAATACGATCAGGATCATAACCGTATTCGTCGCCATGGTTGTAAAACCAATTGACTACATCTGAAATATCTTCAACACATTGAGGGTATGGACCGAACCGATAGGAAACAGTAGCCGTGATGTATCCCTCTTTGGCAAAGTCAATCATCAGGGGCAGCATGTCGGCCCGGTTGCCCTTCTTCCAACCACCACCATGAAGAAAAACTACCAGAGGTGCGGGCCTGTCCAGGTTTTTTGGTTTGCAGAAATCTAACTGAAGCGACTCTCCATGGATATTTTTATACTCTACGTTTTTAATCTGCCCGATATCTTCGGGCACAACAGGCGTCGTTTCAATCAAATCCTCAAGGCCAATCATAATAGCCAGATAGGAAGTGGTAAGGAAATGATATCCAAGAGGAGGCTTTTCAGGGAACAACGCATCATACGCTCGTGGCGTAAGCATCAACAAACAACTTACTGCAAGCAAAATTAACAGCCCGTAAAAAAAGCGTTTGATGGGTTTACGTTTCATGAATAGCTGATCTGGTTACTATCATATTGACTTTCCGGAGTCACGCATTTTTTTGTCAATTCTCGGGCTTGTCAAATTCTCAGGGTTGATTCAATTCCTTTAGCAACTGCGTAATGCTTTGATGCAACAACGGCGCTGTCTCCGGCCCCAGTGAATTCACTTCCCCGTAGGGCCGACCAGTTTTTCCGTAAGTAAACGGTGCCTCAGCATCCCATTGACTTCGCGGAACAATGTAGCCGATCTCATCATTGGCAAGACCAAACACAAATTTATATTTGCCTGCCATCATCTCTCTCACAGGTGGCGTCTCCATGGGTTCAATACCAAAGTCTCCACCTTCAGGAGCCTCTACACCACCATTAATAATTTCCGGATATACTTCACCTGGAATGGTTGTGAATGAAAGTGGACCAATGTTGAATACCGAAACCTCGGAACGCATGTTCATCCATCCGGTTACACCCCGATCCAGGGTGCCAATCATGGTTGCCAGTTGAAACAGTTTATTAGCTACCGGAAAATAAACTGTTTTTACTATAAGTGAAGTTGCCGCTGAATCAATTTCTTCAATTGGATTATCCATAGCATTCAAAGCAAGCAAGGCCAGTTGCTTACCTTGTGCCTCAGTCTTTTCAAAAGTAGGTTCGTCATATTTTTGATCAGTAAATGGATCATTCACGGTTAGGCTGGGATGTGTGGTCATTAGTCCGCCTATCGCGCCATTGATATAGACAGCTACTCCACCAATACCGGCTTTAACCAGACTGTCGCCCTTATAAACTCCTTTCTCAACACCTTCGCGCACATAGTGAGGAAAATCCGAAGAGATCAGCAAATTATCGCCCCACAATGTTTCAGGATGATCGGCCCAGGAAATTAATGAGCCGAGTACTTTACCATTTTCTTTGTCGATGGCTTTGATGAGTCTCAGGCCTGAATCAAAAACTTCTGGTTGCCGTGTGTCTTTTACCAGGGGAATTGCGCCTGTAAGATCCTGAGAAATCGATAACCGGGCGGGGCGCATATTTTTCACAGCGGTCACTACAGACTGTACAGCCTGATCTTTCACAAACTCCATGTACTGCTTGTTGATACCACTCTTGAAAGGAGTATCTCCCCAGATACCTACGAGATCGGGACTTTCATGATCATGGGTGGATGCAATGATGGTATAGGTAACCCCTGCTTCTTTCGGTATGCGCGACCGGATGTCTACCACATCGTCATGCAAATAGCCAATGGCATCAAGTACAACGATGGCGATACGCGTTGTACCATCATCAATCACCATTGTTCTGGCCCACAGGTCATCATGAATTCCGTTAGCGGCTCTGCCTCCACTAAATCCAGCTATCCAGAATGCATCAAAAACGCCATTGCCATTGCCATCCTCAAAAGTGTCTCCGTCTTTTGTCCGATATTCAAAATCATTGTTTGCATCCGTCCAACGATCGGGAACTTCAGGTGTGATCTTCATGGCGGCAAATCCTGCGTTCAGGGAAGAAGGATTGTTCCCCATAATTTTTAAGTCTGCCGTGTAATCAGGATTGCGATCTTTCAGGTTTGAGTAAATCCAAATTGCTAATCCAGCTATTGCTATCAGCAAGATCAATCCTATTGTTTTAAATATTCTTTTCATCAACTGATTATCCAAATGTTATGTAAATATTGGCCTTGAGTAAAGCCACCCCGATTTGATCATAAAATTCAATTTTCAGAGGGTGAAGGGCATCTTGTTCCAAGAGTCGAAATCAGGATAGGAAACATATAAACTAGGCCATTCAAAGCCCTTCACTTTTGCGTATCTCTTTACGCATTATGCGCATTTGTAATAAATGGTCATTCACGTGAGATCCGATGCGCATCTTTACAGTGTTCCATGTTGTAGTGTTCATCATGGGAGCTATCGGTTTCTACAGTATTTCTGATGGCAACTATGGTAGCAATCCCGGGTTGCCCGGATTCTTCTAGGCGGTAATTATTTGCGGGATAAGCGCGCAGACCGACGCAAAAAGTATCCGCTACCCGCGCAGCATTTTTTAGTTTTAAATCCAAAGCCCCTCCGCAAGTTGACTCCCGTCTATATTCCATTCTGTCTGCATGACGAAATCAAACCGGCTCAGAAAAATCTTCAGATACATCGCTATCACCGCGCTTATCTTAGCAGTCCTGTATTATGGATTGTTTGAATTCCCCTTCCGCGGCACACCCTTCAATGCGCAGCGGCATGGCAATCCTCCGTTAACTCCAGCCTGGGCGTTGGAGTGTTGGTTGTGGGAAGACGATGTCAACACCGCCGCTCGTGTGGATACCTTGCTCGAAGGTTATGCCAGACACGACATACCGGTTCGCACCATCCTCCTAGACAGTCCCTGGAGTTTGCGTTATAACGATTTTGAAGTAGACACCACCCTCTATCCTCAACCGGAACAGTGGTTCAGGAAACGACAGCAAGAGGGATACCGCGTTGTGCTCTGGATGACCACCATGGTTAACAGCTTCAATAAAGATTTAAAGATCAGGGAAGATGAATCCTGGTTTGCCCGGGCGAAAGAGAAGGGATATCTCACGGGCAATGGTACGAAGATAAAATGGTGGAAAGGGAAAGGTGGCTTTATTGATTACACCAATCCTGCCGCCATGCAATGGTGGCGTGGATTGCAGCAACAGGTTTTTGATCTGGGTATCGACGGGTGGAAGCTCGATGGCACAGCCACGTTGTTTCACAAGCCCATCTTTGGCGCGCCCCTGCTGTATCAATTTACACACGACGGATTGATGACGACAAGAACATACATGGATCACTATTACCGCGACGAATACCAATACGGGCTCACTAAAAATCCGGAATTTGTAACCGTCTCAAGAGCGATCGACCGCTGGTATCATCCGGAAGGATTTGCTCCGATAGATGCATCTCCTGTGAATTGGGTAGGCGACCAAAGACATACATGGGTATCCGCAGGAAAAGCAACGGAAGGCGGCAATCCAGATGTTGACATTGCCCTGGATGGCATCCAGGGATTTGAAATGGCCATCCAGAATATTATAGCAAGTGCTGAACTCGGTTACAACATAATAGGTTCAGACATAGCCGGATTTTCCGGCAGTACAATCCCTCCACGCTTATACATCAGGTGGGCACAATTTTCGACCTTCTGCGGACTTTTCCTCAATGGCGGACACGGCGAGAGAGCACTATGGAAACGCTCTCCGCAGGAGCTGGAAATTATAAGGAGGTTCTCATGGCTCCACACCGAGCTGATTCCATACATGTATTCCTACGTCGTAAGCGCCCATGAGGGTGGCAGAGTGCTTCAGCAACCCGTCGCCGGAAAATATCATTACCTGTTTGGCGATCATTTTCTAATTGCACCCATTTACCAGGATCAGCTGCAAAATAAAATTACGCTGCCGGAAGGAAAGTGGCGTTACTTCTTCAACGACAAAGAAGTCATTCAGGGACCCGCTCAATTTGAACGCGAATTTTCATTGGAAGAATACCCGGTTTACATACGTGATGGAGCCATCGTCCCCATGAGCATCAAACGTGATTACACCGGAATCGGAGATACAACGTCAGCAGGATACCTTACCCTGCTCATCTATCCTCAGGACAAAAGCGAGTTCACCATACACCATGCCGATAAAAGCGGAAGCACTAAAGTGGAAGTGCAGGCCACCGCCGATGAAGTGATCATCTCCATGCAGGGCATTCACAAGCCGCACATCCTCAACATCCACCTGGACAAACAACCTGAAAAGGTCGAACTGGATGGCACCCTTCTTCAGGAATTGTCTCAATATTCATTCGACGAAAAACGGAGCAAGCTGATCATCCGCGCGGATAAATGTGGAGAGGGAAAGTATAGAATTGTTAAGTGAATCACTATAAGAGTTCTTCTTTATCGCCATGGTGTCATAATGAAGACAGAACAAAAGATTCACAGGAGAATGAGCGCGGGAACTTCAATCAATGGCCGCGGCAATCTTGTGGCATGCTTAAAGGGCGCGCCTGGTGATACTTTGTTCACCCACCACTAAACGCTACGATAACCTGATTATTGTGACTTAAGCGGGCTTTAGTGTTTCGTTTGTAATTCTCAGGCATTTGTTTGATTGTCATAACCCGACTTGAACGTGTAGTTCATAGCTTTGTACATAAACTTGCATTACGGAATATCTGATGAAGGTAAGTGTGTGTTTGCTCATTTAGTATGAAAGTTATTCCATCCAATGAGCATATCATGGTTAGTGCGTACTAATCCATTCAACTACCCACGCGTTAGCGGCACTGATCTGATCTACCAATGAATAAAAGATTGGACAGTCGTTGGATAAGGTTAAATCATTAACACTTAGCAATGAAAACAAATGAAAACAAAAAATAAGATACAAAGCACCATAAAGGCTTTTGTCGCCGTGGCTTTATTGACTGCAACGCTCTTCAATTGCTCTGATAACGAATCTGGGCCTGCTGACACCACTCCAGATTTAGCGCCAGTTGAAACACTTCCGCCAAACACCAACTATTCGCCTGCATTTGAGGGACAAACACGAATTGATGGAGTTCGCACAAATACTTCATTTGTAGCAACCGTTCTTAACTCCACATTGATAGCGCCCTGGGGAATAACCAGTCTTCCCGACGGTCGCCTGTTGATCACACAGAAAGGAGGAACAATGCGAATTGTCTCACCATCCGGAGCACCTGGTAATACGATTACCGGCATTCCCACAGTCAACTCAGGTGGACAAGGTGGTCTGCTTGGTGTTTGTATCGATCCCCAGTTTTTAACCAATCGCATGGTCTATTGGGTGTTCTCCGAAAATGTAACTGGCGGAACGGTATCAGCAGTTGCTAAAGGCAGACTCTCCGACAATGAAACTGCCATTGAGAATGCTACAGTCATCTACCGCGCTAACCCGGCTGCAAACAGCAACGCTCATTACGGAGGCAGAATCCTTTTTGATAAAACGGGAAATCTGTTAATCAGCACGGGGGAACGATCCGGATTATCAACAAGACCACTTGCTCAGTCTCTTACAGCTGCGTTGGGAAAAATTATTCGGATTAATACCAACGGACAGGCTGCTGCCGGAAATCCATCATTCAGTTCTGGTGGTGCTTTGCCTGAATTATATAGTGCTGGTCATAGAAATCCACAAGGCATTGCGTTGCACCCCGTGACTGGAGATCTATGGCAAAGTGAACATGGTCCGCGGGGCGGCGATGAAATCAATCGTGTAACTGCGGGTGCAAACTATGGATGGCCAACCATTACGTATGGTATTGAATACGGTGGACAACCAATTGGCTCGGGCATTCAGCAACAGCAGGGACTCGAGCAACCTGTTTATTATTGGGATCCTGTTGTGTCTCCCAGCGGAATGACATTTTATAAAGGCGACCGAATTCCCGAGTGGGAGAACAATCTTTTTATCGGAGCGCTGAGCGGACAACACATCGTCAGACTCGTCATCAAGGAAAATCGAGTCGTAGGCGAAGAGAGATTGTTGAGCGGGGAGAATCAACGGTTCAGAGATATCACGCAGGGTACAGACAACGCTTTGTATGCCATCACAGATCAGGGCAGGCTTTATAAGATTGATAGGCAATAGATACATCTGCGAAGACGTCACTTAAGTAATCGTATGGAAATACCGGTACAACCGGAGCTCATTATTATCAATGCTTCCACATCGATGAGTGGTTATTTGTGTCGACGGAGTACGTTTACCAACGCATGCTAAGCACTTTTTGTTCACCTTCGGAGTTTTCCTTGCATGGATACAAAATGCCATCAATTGAATAGCTGAGAAAACGTCCTTTATCTTTTCTTGTAAGCTTATGGGTATGAAGAAATATCTGAATAGGAAGACTATTCTAACCTATTTATACGATCAGCTCACGGGAAACTTAATGGGGTTCCTGGTGGGTATGTCGGCAACGAAACTGGTATCGCAGTTTTTTGAAACGCGAAGCTTTAAGAACCTCTGGGGCATTACCTCCAAAAAGACTGTAGTTGACAAAAGTACTTTCGCGAATCTGGAGTGGATCATTTCGATCATTATTGGCTTTATCGTTTTCGAAATCATGACGAAAATAGTGAAGGCAAGGATCGATCAGCATGCACCAGTCATTAAAAGGCGCGTCTGGCGATGGGCTATTCTCAACGATGTTCCGGGAAAAGCTAATTGGCTGAAACTAGCTGTTCTGAGCAGAAGAGCTGAGCTGTTCTCAACGGTTCATGTAGCTGTGAAGAACACGATAACTAAATACTCCAAACGATAGGTCAGGATCGGCCTATTACACTTGTAGTCCCCAGGGTACTGATATCGAACGAATTTGTATCCAGCCTGAAACGTTTCAGCGAAATTCTAAAGTCGTCACAGTATTCCAGATTTATTGCAAATTCTTAATCATTGCAAAACCTTCCTGATCCTTCAGCCAAGTTCAAAACAATGCTGAAAGATGCTCTTCTGAGCTGGTCTCTTGTAGTATTGTCCAGTCTGGTGCCCTTGATAAAAATCCTGATAGCGGAATTGAAGGCCTTTGCTTTTTTGTAGACATCGAGTTTTTCAAAATCGAACATAACGGGGTGGTTTAATTGCAAACAACGGGATAGTGGTGATTCAGTGTGAGGGTCAGTGTGAGAGCGAAGAAAAAAACAGAGTGAGTCTGATCGCTCTCGCTCTCACCCTCACTCTGTTTTTTGTAGTCCCGACAGGAATCGAACCTGCATCAAAAGTTTAGGAAACTCCTATTCTATCCATTGAACTACGGGACCAGATCAAATCCACCCTGCCGGCAGACAAATCGAGGCGCAAATATATAAAGTTTGCCTATTTGGAGGCCTCTGACTCACCCGTACGCCTCAAAAAATAAGGCCGTTTTCAGCCCAAAAACAATACTTTCAATGATTTCCGCCCAAAAAGGTTCGATTACCATCGTCGGAGCCTCATTTCACTTTCAAGGTTCGGCTCCCATCACGATCGCCATTCGTTGAAATCCCCTTTCTAAAAGCCGACGGCGTATACCCGGTATACTTCCTGAACTGCCTGCATAAATGACTCTCATCGGTGTAACCAAACTCATCTGCAATAGCAGACATGGGCACCTGACTGTAGAGCAACCGTGTTTCTATAAGTTTGATCTTCTGACTGATGATGTATTGTTTGAGCGATTGACCGGTATGTCTCTTAAAGAAAATACTAATGTACTCTGGCGCATAGTGAAAAACATCTGCTAAATGTTCAATACTCAGCGCCGCCGGATCATAGATGTGTTCTTTAACATACATCAGGATAGCCTCTGCCGAATCTTTCTGAATGGGCTTCGGGCTATTTTGTGTCGTGAGATTTCTCGCGAGAATAGTCATGATACTTTGCATTAAACTATCTCTTATCGCCTCAAAGTATTGTGATTGATGGTTAATGTATTCCTGCTCCAGTACAGAAAGCAAAACATGTAGCGTCTTCTTCTCCTTCTTATCCTGTACGATCGACCCTCTGCTTTGTGATGAAGTATACAACAATGCTTTCAAACGCTTCTGCGTAGCGCTATCATGCTGTTGACTCTGATGCTTGTAGAATGTCTCATTAAAACGGATAAAACAAAACTCGGTCGCAGCATGAATATCAAAATGATGAAAGTCCTCCGGACCGAGAAGAAATACATCACCTGATTGGTATTTGAATACATTACCATTAATGTGATGATTTCCCTTTCCTTTCAATATAAAGATGATCTCGAAGTAAGTATGGTTGTGAACAGGGTGTGCCCATTCACTCGCAGTGAAATGATAAATATTGAAGGGTGTATGAAGCAGGTATCTTTTCATTTTAAATATCCTCTGGAAAAGTACATATAGATATTGGATTTGTACAATCGAATGATTGCCAGGCCTGGCGAATTTTGTCGTATACCCACGAACTATTCAAAATGAAAACTTTCAGGAACACAAAGAGACTAGCCCTGGCACTACTCATTCTCCCTTTGGCGGCAGCACTCCTGTGCATGGGAAAGACTGATGAATGGACACCGTTGCTGGACAAGAACCTATCGCAATGGGACACCTACCTGAGTTATCGGCACCAGATTGGATACAACGGAAATGTACCGAAGGATTCACTCGGCAACGCCATCTCACCTGTCGGTTACAGCAAAGATGAATCACATGTATTCTCTGTATTAAATGAACCAGGCGATCCGGTATTGAGAGTGAGCGGCGAAATTTATGGATGCCTGTTCACCCGCAAATCATATGAGAACTATCATCTGAAGCTCCAGGTAAAATGGGGAGAGAAAAAATATGATCCCAGGAAGGAAAAGCTACGGGACTCTGGAATTCTCTATCATTCAATTGGAGAAGCCGGTGCTGAATACTGGCGTTCATGGATGCTTTCACAGGAATTTCAGGTGATGGAAGGGCATATGGGTGACTTCTGGCGTCAGGCCAATTCCGCGATCGACATACGGGCTTATCCATCTGAGAGTACGGTTATGTCGAGTGTAGCCGATACGAAACAACCGTTCCTGAGTTTCAAGCAAGGCAAGGATGGCTTTTGCCTTCGTTCGGGAAATTTTGAAAGCCCTCCCGGCGAATGGACAACATTAGAGCTCATCTGCTTCAATGGAAAGAGTCTTCATATTGTTAATGGTAATGTTGTGATGGTGCTCAGGAATTCGCGATACACACAACCTGACGGTAAAGAAGTACCCATGACAAGCGGCAGGATCCAGTTGCAGAGTGAGTCTGCAGAAGTATTCTATCGTAACATACGCATCAAACCACTTCAATCGATGCCTGAAGCATACGAGTCTTTGTTCTGAAAGCCGGTGGGCATTGACCGCTGTGGAACATACATGAGAAGTTTGTTGCACTCACGCTGTTTCAGCTGGACTTTTCAACAAACCAACTTTGGACTTTACAACAAAACCCTGTCCTCGTTTTTGCCGGATGTTTACGTCATAAATCACGAAACAAATGGTAAACACAAAGGACATATCGGTTTTGGTCACGGGCGGCTCTGGCTTCATCGCCGTTCACTGCATAGCAAAACTGCTTGAACAGAACTATAAAGTCAGAACAACACTTCGCTCCCTAAAGCGGGAGAACGAAGTGAAAGACATGCTGAAGAACGCCGGCATCACTTCATTTGAAAACCTCTCCTTCATCGAGGCTGACTTAACCTCCGAGAAAAACTGGAACGAAGCAGTTGAAGATTGCACTTACGTCTTGCACGTGGCATCACCTACACCGATCGTTCAGTTCAAACACGAAGACGAAATGATCAAACCCGCAAAGGATGGCGTGCTGCGCGTTCTGAAAGCGGCAAAAAAAGCAGGCGTAAAACGCGTCGTACTTACTTCCGCGTTTGGTGCGGTTGGTATGGGTCACAAGAATCGCAAAACGCCTTACACGGAAAACGACTGGTCCGTACTCGGCGACAAGATCCATCCTTATCAGAAATCAAAAACCATCTCCGAACAGGTAGCCTGGGATTACATAAAGAAAAATGGTGGCGACCTTGAACTCTCAACCGTCAATCCTGTAGCGGTTATGGGACCGGTATTAGGGAAAGACTACTCGCACTCTCATCAGATGGTTCGCCAGATGCTGGAAGGACAAATAAAGGCATGTCCGAAAATTCAATCATGCTACATAGACGCCCGCGACGTTGCCGACCTGCATCTGCTCGCGATGACACACCCAAAGGCTGCAGGCGAACGATTCCTGGCCACAACGGGCAATGCACTATCGATGCTGGATGTAGCTAAAATCTTAAAGCAACGGTTAGGTGGAGCGGCTGGCAAAGTCCCGACGAAAGAGATACCCAACTGGGTGCTGCGACTGGCTGCGTTGAGAAATCCTGCCCTGCGAATGCCGGCCACGTTGCTGGGGGTTTATATGCAGGCAAGCGGCGAAAAAGCAAAACAAGTTCTAAATTGGTCTCCACGTTCGAATGAAGAAGCCATTGTTGCCACCGCCGAAAGTATGCTGCGCCTGGGTTTGATTAAACAATAGGGAATGAAAGAAACAGCGATATCGAATTGTTATATCAGTCCGTCACCGTCGACAGAGCAGTTTATTCCGAATCACACGTTCAACTACCTGGTGGTTGGTGCGATGACGATCTTCGATGGAAGCAGAGAGTACAACGTAAGGGCTGGTGACTGTGGCATTGGACGCCGGAATCATCTGGCGAGATACACCAAACACCCCGACAACGGCGCGTTCAAGAAAGTCTTCATCTCGTTCGAGCAGGACTTCCTGAAGCAGTTCAGGGACACACATCCAGCTCTTCCCGCAGTCAACACCACTGCAAACGCAATCATCAACACTGATGCGGTGGTTGCCTTGCGTAAGAATGTCCTGGTCGACAATTTCATTCAATCTCTCACTCCTTACTTCAACGAGAATGGACTCATCGACGAAGCGTTCCTGGATGTTAAGAGAACCGAATTGCTCTTGATTCTTTTAAAGGACAATCCGGAACTACCGGGCATCCTGTTCGACTTCAGCGATCCTGCAAAAATCGATCTCGAAGATTTTATGAACCGTAACTTTAAGTTCAACGTGAGCATAGAAAGGTTCGCCTACTTAACGGGCAGAAGTCTGTCGGGATTTAAGAGAGACTTTGAAAAGATCTTTAAAGCAACGCCAAGTCATTGGCTGGTTCAAAAACGTTTGGAAGAAGCGCATTATCTGTTGAGCAAGAAAGCAAAGAAACCATCAGATATTTACCTGGATCTTGGATTCGAAAACTTATCTCACTTTTCATTTGCGTTCAAGAAGCTGTTTGGACATCCACCCACTCAAACTGAAGCCCGAAAGACCAGCAGCTGATGACTACTCTGAGGCAACATACAATTCTGCATTATCAACTTCCGACATAGTCTTTCCGTCACCTGAGGTCTTGTTCGGTACAACCATTGGAGTCGCAACCTTACTGTTCGGAAGCAGGAACAGCATCACTCCCACAAGCGCTGCAGAAACCAGCAACCCGATGACGCCTGCATGGAATGCTGCCTGCCATCCGTATTGAGAGAAATAAAAGAATACTCCTCCAATGATACTCACGCCAAGCGCGGATGCTGTTTGTTGAAAGCTTGAATAAACACCTGCCGCTGCTCCCGCGTATTGAGCGGGCACGTTCCTGAGAGCGAGATTCAGCAGCGATGGAAGAACGAGTCCGTTGCCGAATCCCCAGATGCTCATGAGCGCAATCACTAACCACGTGCTTATACCCGGCTGCCAGAGTTGCATCTGCAGATAAAATCCAATCGCGAGAATCACAACTCCAATCTGCAATACCCGCTTTCCGAATCTGAGGATCATCCTCGATGCAATCACCGACGAGACGACAAACAAAACACCTGGCAGGATGAAATACAACCCGCTATCCAAAGCTGATACGCCTAGTCCGTTTTGCAGAAATACCGCGCTGATGAGCAGGTAGGCTGTGTGCAGCATGAAGTGAAACAACACAGCGAGTAATCCTATGTTGAATTCCCTGATCTTAAACAGTCTCACATCGATCAGGGGATTGCCACCATTTTCAAGTTTTCTCTTCTGATTGGAAATAAACAGGTAGAAGATTACAAATGATAAACCGAGCATGCCGATACTCCATAGTGGCCACCCTGCTTCGCGACCTTGTATCAATGGATAGATCAAACTGACCAATCCTGCTGTTAGAATAGCAATTCCACTGTAGTCAAATTTCTTATCCTGAACTTTCGCTGTCTCTGTAACATACTTGTGCGTTGCCCAGAGTGTAACTGCACCAATAGGAAGGTTGATGAAGAACACGAGTCTCCATCCTTCGATGGCTCCATGAGTGTCGGCGAAGTACCCACCCAACATCTGACCAATCACCGCCGCCGTACCAAGCGTAATACCATAGAGAGCGAATGCCTTTGCGCGTTCCTTTGTGTCAGTGAACAACACCTGTATAAAAGCAATGGTCTGTGGCACCATGAACGATGCGCTTAGCCCCTGAAAAAATCTGGTAACGTTTAGTTGTAGCGCAGACGTCGACAACCCACACAGCACCGAAGCCAACGTGAAGGCTAGCATGCCCCAAAAGAAAACTTTCTTCCTTCCAAAATGATCACCCGCTCTTCCTCCTGTAATCAGGAATGCGGCGTAACCAAGAAGATAACCGGCAATGACTAGCTGAATCTCTGCATCTGTACCCTGTACACCTTTTTTGATGGCGGGTATCGCCACATTAATGATGAATACATCGATAACAGAAAGAAACGGAGCCGACAAAACTATGATGAGCTCCAGCCATTTGTTCTTGATCTCTTTCATCTTAGATGAGTTTTTGAATGATCTTCTTTGCTGCCTGTATTTCGGCTGGACGTTTAAAGACTGAAGCTGTAGCGATAGCTCCTTCCAATGCGAGGAAGATGGTCTCTGTTAACTCCTGGTCGGTTAGCAACTGCTTATGTCCTGATTTCGCTACCAGTGCCTTGATGAATTTCTTGCTGTGCTGTTTGGCCAGTTGTATCTCAGCCAGTACGCGTGGATCGCTTGAGCCGGCTTCATCGTTCGCCTTAATGAAAGGACATCCCCCAAACTCACGAACCTTCTGACGTTCGATGTGGTGATCAAAAATCGCCAGCAGCTTTTCCTTCGGATCCTCCACCTTATCGATAGCCGCCCGGAGTCTGGTGAACCAGAGCTCATGCGTTCGCTGCACATAGGCAACGAGGATGTCCTCCTTCGTTTCGAAGTGCTTGTACAGGGAGGCCTTCGCAATATCGGCCTCTTCGATCACCTGGTTGATCCCTGTGTTGCTATATCCCTGCGCGTAAAAAAGGCGCCCGGCGGTATCCAGGATCTTGTCGACGACTACTTGTCCCCTTTGTTTCATAACTAATGTTAAAACATTAAATAGACAACTCTGTCTATTTACACGGAACGAGGTATTTTGGTTCCCGGGGATTAAAGATTATGCCGGATTATTTTCGGCCACACGTGACTAATGCAGGCAATAGACTCTTTGTCAATAGAAAAGGGTATTTGAAACATTCCCGACGCACGTTAGTCAATCTGATTTTCGCTTCTTAACAGAGCAGGTACTTTTGAGTAAATCCGGCGAACAACTCAACTCTAACTCAACTCTACCTCCATATGAACCTTAAAATAGTTGCCCTCATATTGGTTATCCCTTTAACAACCGCTCCACTTATTGACTCAAATGGCCAAAGCCTCCCTGAGAACTCAAATGATTGGCGGGCAGCGCTTGAATCAATAAACAACAAAACCGAGCAGTTGTACATAACCGAAGATGCACAGGCCCTGACCAACCTGTACATTGAGCAGCTCGTTTTCTTTCCCGAGTATAAACCTGCGATCTTTGAAACTTCAGTGCTAACCAAATTTTTAAAAGACTGGTTTGCATCCGGAGACATCAGTGAATACAAGAAAAAGATATTGTTCGTAGAGCAATATACTGATCACGTTGTTGAGCTCGGCACATTTACCGTTCACTACTCAACCACAAAAAATCCACAAGGTGAATACAGTGGACATTACATGGTCTTATGGAAACAATACAAGGCCGGAAAACTGAGCATAGTATCAGAGACGTTTGGTGCGGAAAAATATATAGAACCCGAAGATGTACCATACGCCGATGTACAGGTTGCAAAGACCACCTTCGCAGCGATCGATAAGGTGAATAAGAAGGTGATTGCAGAAGTTGAAGCATTTGACGCCGTCGTCTTAAATGCCGTGGCGACCGGCGACGGAAATGCGAGAGCCAACGGCTTTACAAACGACGCTGTTCTATTGTCAGCTTTTGATCCGATCCATGTGGGAATGGAAACGATCCGACCGAAAATGCTGAAGACGTATACACCTGGCGTTACCTTCAACGTAAAGCACAACTATAACAGGATCTGTGATCTTGGCGATTATGTCTACGTAGCGGGCCAGTATAAAGGAGGATGGGGCGATACGACTAATGGAGGAAGATTTGAAGGCAACATGTCGAGTCTTTTAAAAAGAACAAATGGAAAGTTATTAATGCATCGGCAGGCAGGAAACCGGGATAGTGCGCTGGTGATATACAAATAGCTAAAGATGATAATTTTAACTTCGAAGATCTATCGCTTTCAGTATCTCCAGACCTCTTCTGCTAAATCCACCAGCGGGGCCGTTTTTCCAATGATCACAACGCAACGCGATCAGCGCGGCAATACTTCCCTTTGGAATCGGAACATTGATGCTTTGTTTGTTCCGCTTCTCAGTGCCCAACTTAAAAAAAACTGTTTCTGACTCTACCGTTGGTTCAAATTCGTCGTCATAAAATATCACAATCAATATCTGACGATAATCTTTCGCTTTGTCGGAGCGGGTTTTAACACCGCCGTAAGTCAGCGCCTCAATGTCAAGTGTCGTACCTGGTGACGGCACGGACGCCGAAATTTTCCTATAAAAGAGGCGAGTCAGCGGATACTCTGAATGACACTGAAATTCCTCCAGAGCCTTAAGGTCTACTACTCCTTGTCGCGACAATTGGGTTTTAAAAATAGAAAGCAATGTAGTCCACAAAGCGCCATCGTAAAACATTTCCCGAAAGGGATCCAATGGATCCTTAATGGCCTTTGCATACTGGTTCGCCAGCTTGGTCTGACTGCCCGATAATTTCATCTTGTCATTCAATACGGCTTCTTTAATGGTTCCCCTCTTACTCCGGGGATGATCGCCGTACCTCTTGCTTTTGACAATTATCTTGCCCTCGCCTGGAGGACGAATCTTTTTGGATTTTTTCGTCCTGGATTTTTTCTTATCCTTCTCTTTCTTCATGGAACTATTCAGACAACTTCGGGATTTAAGATAAAGGGAATCTAATTCTTTTTGCAGGGATTATAAAATTCAGGCGCACCCCGTCAGGCCAATATCTGAGGACTAGCGAAACATTATAGTGACCTTATAGTGAGATTATAGTGACCTTATAGTGACCTTGTCCAAGCTCGCTGGATATTTTTTGTATGTCGTGGTTACTTTGTACGGCTTATTGCTGGTTGCTTGGCTTAAGGTAGCCGTAAGCTAGCCGTAAGCTTGGTTAAGGTGGCCGGGAATAAGGCTCAAGCCCCAATGACCACCAACCAATTAGTTTTGCCCCCCTTCTTTACGGCCTACTTCTGAGACGTTCTGCCCTTCTGAGACCTTCTTCTTTTTACCGAATCCTTTTTCTTCACCTTCTTTTTAACCGTCCTCTTCTTCTCCGAAACAGACTTCGTAATCGTCAACCCATTCCTTATCAGCTTCACATCCTTCACCTTGTCCATTGAATTCGCATACGCATCCTTCAACAGCTTCTCCATATACTCCGCCGGAAACAACCTAACATCCTCCACAAGAATATACCGATACTGATTCCCCTCTCCGATGAGCATCTTCTTAGGATCCTTAATCTCCGATCCCCAGTAAAAACCGAAGTGAATATTCTTGCTGGTACGCCCGATGGCTATCGAGCAAAAGGTATGTCCGACCTTCTCCGTCGGCGACCACCCAAATGCCAGCGCGTTGTAATTATCATAGATCAGTTCATTGCACTGCGGATACAAATCCCACACAAAGTCGCGCAGCCATAGAACTGCAGCCTTCTTCTCATCCGAAAATGGCTTTAAGAATTTAAGCAGATCTTTCGTTTGATCCTTGCCCACGACACGATGAATGTAATGATTGCAAGGCAGATTGGAAAGTACGATGGTAACCTGGTTAAGCACAGGTCAGAATATCCTCACCACGAATCAGGATTGTTCTACTGAATAGAGTTTAGTGAACAAAGATCCGACAAGAATCGACACAATCACCAGCAACATAAATGCTGTCCCTATCAGCCAAAGCGTATTCTCGGCAAAGCGTTGGCTGAAGAATGGAACATCCACCAGCACGTTATTGGTTATTGCGAATGCGAAACCAAATGAAAATATCCCATGTAGCGACAACGCCGCGTTCTTTTGACGATCCGAAAGGTCATCATTATCGTAATACCTCATCGAATAACCACGAACGAACCATGCAGACACATGCATCAGCAACGTAATTATATACAGACCTGTTCTCATTAAGTGGTGTTTTTAAACTGTTTTATTTACTTCAATCGCATTACCTCCTCCAACAGCGGCGCAAGCCCACTATCATTAATCTGATCATTGTTCCAGAAGCTCATCGTACAACTCACATAGTTGCCCCTCACCGCCGCCGCCACAAAGTATATGGTCAGCGTCTTTCCGCCTGACATCGCCACGAGTGCAGAGGTAACTCCGGTGAAATCGTATATGATCTGTCTGGCCTTCGTCTCCGTACCCTCAAACACAACCGGAACCATGTTATCAGAAACAATCTTTCCCTTATTCAGGTCTGATACTATTGCGAAGTGATGCTCGATAGCCTTCTCAGCACCCTCGCGCGTTTTATGCACACTCCAATCCATTTGGCCGTAGTGTGGACATTGCAGATTATTGATTCCCATCCAGCGACACCCTCCTCCCAGGTAGATCTTTCTTCCGGCAAAATTGAGACTGTCGGGACGAAATGGACTAAAGACTGTCGAAGGGATCTCATTATTTCTCACCAGCTGAACAAACATTCTTTCAAACTCTTTGTCTGACCTGTTGATGGCAGAAAATGTTACCGCCACCGTTTTCTTGCTTGGCGTCTCGAAGAAATAATATGCCGTGATCGTTTTGAGTCCTTCTGTTCTGGGTACAGTTTTAGCCAGGTAATAGTTAGGAAATTGAAGCGCGGTATCAGAGGTGTTAAGTTCTTCGGCTTTTATCTTCAGTGGCTTGTAGTTTTTTGCAATACTTTTTGGTAAGAACTCTGCGTCAGCCTTGTGGGTAGTGATCTCCATGCCATCGACATTGTAAAAAGCATCTTTCCCGTTTTGCAGTCCATGAAGTCTGGAAAATAGCTCATCGTTTTGTGCATATACAACAGATGCCATTGAAAGAAATGCAAGGCTGCATAAAACGGCACTCAGTACACAACGACTATATCGGTTCATAACGTCATCTGGAATCCCATCGACAGCTATCAGTAAACTGCCCTTTTGGGTGATTGAAACAGAAGTTAATAGATGTCCGTCTATATCCTGATCCGTCAAAGCGGGTAACCCGCAAAAATCTCCCGTTTCACAGCCTTACCATACAACCCGCCGGCATTTTCTACCCTTAAACTTTAACGTCACGTGTATCTTTTCCATAGCCCGTTAGTTATGGTTTAGGTTATGAAAGTACAAGTCCTGATCGCTATTACACTGGTTGCTATTGGGTGCAACAATGAAGATGTCGGCCCGGAGGGCGGTAACACCGTCCACCTGGCCGGCATGATCGACAACGGTACGGATGGTGGCCTGGCGAGCTACTGGAAAGATGGCGTCTACGCCGCATTATCCGATCCCACAATTGCTTCCAAAACGACTTCCTTATACGTCGACGGAACCAATGTCTGGATCGGCGGCTACAAGTGGGGAAATCCGACACATGGTGTCATCTGGAGAAACGGCACTGAAATTAAAATCGATAATTCATTTGCAGGTCGCACACTGATCGCAGCGCGCGGCGATAAAATATACGCCGTCTGGCACGATGCAACGCTTCGATGGGTCTTTCAAAAAGATAACACGACAAAACAAATTATCGATACGGCCTACAACTTCGAGCCCAACTCCCTCGCGCTGCTGAACGAAGATATGTATACATCTGGCAGCTCAGTCGATCCGATCTCGCCGGATCCGGAGCTCGGGTATACCTATCAGCACGCGCAAACGTGGAAGAACGGTCAGCTGATCTTCAGAGAAAGCAAGGTATCTTATGCAACCTCGGTTTTCATTTATAAAAACGATATCTACATGTCCGGTTCCCTCTACGACATGAACATTCCCAACACTGCGTGCTATTGGAAGAACGGAAAACGCACCGACCTCACCAGTGAATCAACGAACGGAATCGCCCGCTCAATCTTTGTGACGAATGATCACGTTTACGCGGCCGGCATGATCAACGATCAGGCGGTATATTGGACCGACGGCGAACCTACGTTTCTTACCAACGAGGGTGTCAATTCGATGTGCCACGATATATTCATTCACGGAGATGACGTCCATGTAGTAGGACTAAAAAATGGATATCCAGCATACTGGAAGAACGACGTCCAACAGGCAATTGAAAACCAGGACAAACGCGGCCAGATCTATTTCATCACCGTAGGCTCAAACTAAAAAGACCCCGAAAAGGGTCTCCAAAATTATCAATTGTAAATTTCTACTCGTGCTTCAACGACTCAACAGGATTCGAATGCAACACCTTGCCCAGCATGTTTGCAATCGCACCACACATGATCATAAACAGAATAGCAATAGGCACTGCGTAGTGCCACCAGCTCAGCACGATCCTCTCAGAATACTTCTGCAGATATTGATCACCGAGATAATAAGACAACGGAATAGCAAACATCGCCGCCGTTAGAAACTGCGCGCCTGTGCTTTGCACGAGCACCCGAACAATCTCAAGTACAGAGGCGCCAAGCACCTTTCGTATGCCTACCTCCTTGGTCATTTCAAAGATCCGATGAGTCATCATGGCAACGAGGCCCATACACGCAATACCGATGGCCAGGATGGTGAACATGAGGATCTGATTCCTCGCCACCTTTTCTTTCCCGTAGATTCCGGCAATCTGATCGTCAAGAAAGCGCCATTCGAAAGTGTTATCGGGGAATGTGCTGTGATAAAGTTTCGCTACCTCAGCGATAACCTGATCAATCCTGGCAAGGTCAACTCTGATGGCCAGGTTTTGTTGGGTAAGATCAGCAAACATCTGGTTCTTATGGGTTAGAAAAATCCCAAATCCACCTTCCGACGACACTACTGTATTGGATCCTCCATAGTTAAAGTAGGGAACAATGTTATAGTCCTCAATAACGCCGACGACTTCTCCGTACTGCTGATTATGCCACCTACCGGTATTCACCTGCACTTTTCTCCCAACGGCTTCACCCGGATCCTTAAAACCCAAACGCTCGGCCGTTATTCGACTTAAAATAACGACATCAGGACGATCGTCAGCAACAAAATTGCGGCCAGCCAAAACCTTCAAACCAAAGAAGGGTACAAAATTCTCTCTCACACCATTAGCATCCGACCCGGTCTTCGCCATACTCCCAACGATCTTAACGTCGCCTGGCTTGTCAGTTGCGTCACCCACCATGTAACAGCTGGACGTCGCACCACTGATTGCTGGAATACTGCTCAATTGGCTGACGAATGCGTCAAACTTCTGATCATAGAGTCGCGGCTTCACAATCGGCCCCTCAACAATGATCACCCCTTGCTGATCCAAACCGATATCCTTCTTCAGTATATAATTCAATTGCATATAAACAACGAACACCCACGAGATGAGAGCGAGGGCCACAGTGAATTGTAAAGTTGTCAGCGCCGATTTAACAAAGCTTTTACCGCTCGAATACTTTGTTGTAAGTAGTGAACGCGGCTGACGTACAATGCACACGTACGCCGGGTACGCCCCGGTGATCACGATGCCGCACAATATTGTTATCAGCAACGCGAGCCAGACTTCAGGTTTTGTCGACCACAATTCAACAAGATAGATTTCAAACAGATGCTCAAGCGGCTGTCGTATCATCTGTAAAATGGTCAATGCTACACCAACGGCGATCAGATTGATCATTGCCGATTCGGTTACAAATTGTTTGACAAGGTCCATCGCAGTAGCACCATTCACCCTCCGCGCACCAAACTCCTTAATTCGATTACTCAGTGACGCGATCGACAGGTTTACGTAATTGATCCACGCCATCAACAGCACAATCACCGAAACGATCTTCAGCGTTATAAGGGTTGTCTTCGACTTGTATGCGCCTTCGTCGCCAATATATCGGTTGCCAAAAGTGATTTCTTTCAACGGCTGAACAAACAATTCCCGGTCGCAGTTACATGCCTTGAGCTCATCGCCCCAGTATCGCTGCTTCTGATCATGCAATTTCTTTTCAAAGTCCTTACCCGATGTCGCGTCCTTTAGCTTTATGAAATTCTGAGTACCGCCCCAATACACATCACTCCACTTCGTGAGCAAACGTTCATTGGAGATCACCATGTCGTAACTTAGTTTCGAATTGTGAGGAAAATCTTCGAACACACCGGATACCTTCATGGCAACGCTATCGTTAAGCATGAGTATTTCGCCAATGGGATTTTCTTTCCCAAAATACTTTCGCGATAAACTCCGTGACAAAGCAACAAAGTTCACTCCCGCGAGGGCTGTCCTTGCCTCTCCATGAATCATGGTTATGCCGAAGAACTCGAAAAAGTTTCTGTCCGCATAAGCGGCATTTGTCTCTCTGAATATTTGTTCCTCTCCGTTTCGCCTGGTGTGCGATACGACCATTCGGGTACCGTGTGCATCCATTAAATCTTCCTGGAAAAAGCCACCCTGTTCCAGCACACGCACGTAACTCTCCACTTCAGGAAAATCACTCTTAAATCTGGGAGGCAGACTTGCCCTCGAAGGACCGAATGTTAAGTTTCCGGTATTGCCTGGCTCATCCCACTTCTGATGCATTCCAACTCTGAAAATGCGTTCGAAGTCTTTGTGATGCTGATCGGACTTAAGTTCCGACGTTGAGTATTGCCACAATGAAAAGAACGCAGCAAATCCAATCGACAGACCCAGTATGTTCACGATCGAAAAGAATGAGTTTCTGGCTAAGAGGCGAACGGCGAGTTTCAGGTATACGAAGATCATAATATCGTTGGCAAGTGCCGGTGATATGCCAAATGTTATTCCAATTCATCAAAGGCCATTTGCTGATTGATATCAGCTGCTGTTTTGCATAACGGCGCTGTCAATGCTTCATTTTGAAACACTTCACTGTATTAATTTAATGCATTTCCCTTCAGGAATCGAAATATTCAAAAATGCCTCGTCGGGCGAAAATTGCCACATTCGGCTCACGTGTATGGGGGTAGAAATGTGATGAAGATTAATCGTTGAGCAGTGCCGTCCGGCTGGCTGCTATTGACTTTCTCATACCATTAGTTATAATTTTGTATATTCTATTAAATCAACGATTAATGAGCCGTGTCATCGGAGAATTAGAGGAACTTATACTACTGGCCGTCTGCATTCTCGACGGCGAAGGATATGGAGTTTCTGTCAAGAAAGAAGTAGAGCGTCACACGGGTAGAACGATTTTGCTCGGCGCCATTCACATCACGCTCTACCGTCTCCAGGACAAAGGCCTGTTGCAATCAAAGCTTGGCGGCAGCTCTGAAAAGAGAGGCGACAGGCGGAAGCGTCTCTTCCGCATCACAAAGAAGGGGATGGAACAACTGCGCGCATCGCAGGAGGTTCGCCAAAAGATGTGGGACCTGATTCCACAATTAAATCCTGGGGCATGAGCACGTCTCAAAGATCATTATCACGACGACTCGCCGACGCGCTCATCGAAAGATGGGTTGGCCGCGCGTATCTCGAAGAGTTTATGGGCGACCTCGAAGAAATGTACGACGATCGTCTCGAAGAAAAAGGAAAGTTCATCGCCGAAGCAATGTACTGGATCGACGCGATCCATCTCATATTCGGTTTCTCATCCACGGTAAATAAACAAAGACATTCTATGTTCCTGGGCAACATGGTTAAGATCGCGTGGCGGAGCGCTGCGCGTTATAAACAATTTACGATCCTGAATTTGCTGGGTCTCACATTAGGTATAGCAACATGCGTCGCCATTGGATTGTATGTGTACGAAGAAAGCACCTATGATACCTTTCATGCTAAGGGAGATCGCATCTATCGCATCAATCAACCGATGATCTGGGGTGACTGGACTGAGCAGTTCTCGGGAACGGGTCCCGGCATTACGGAGGCGATCAGGACGGATATTCCCGACTTCGAGCAGGTGACGAGGATCTACTTCATCGGCGAACAGTTAATGCGCAACCCTGGCAACGGTGAGGCTACTCACTTCAACGAAAAGAACTTTTATGCCGCGGAAGACAACTTCTTCAGGGTGTTTTCATTTCCGTTTCTGAAGGGTGATCCGAACACTGCATTGAAAGAACCTCATACGGTGGTCGTCACCGAGTCAACGGCTAAACGTTATTTCGGCGATGCAGATGCAATGGGAAAAACTATTGAAACAAAATCTGCAACGGGCGTCTATACGCCCTATACCATTACGGGTGTACTGGCCGATGTACCATCGCAGTCACATTTGAAATTCGATATGCTCAGTTCACTTTCCTCTGTAGAAGAAATGAAGACAAGCAAAGACACCTGGATCTGGACCATCTTCGGCACCTATGGTCTGGTGAGAGAAGGAACGGACATTGCCGCGCTCGCGCAGAAACTGCAAGCACTTCCTCCGAAGTATGCATCCCGCACGACACAGACCATCTTCAATCAGACGTTTGAACAGTTCACCAAAGGACAGCCCTGGACGCTTTATCTCCAGCCATTGAAAGACATCTATCTCGCAAAGGAACCTGGCTTTAACCGCTTCGGTCCACAGGGGAATCCAAAGTTCGTCATGATCTTCGGCGCCATCGGAATACTGGTGCTTTTATTATCCTCCATTAACTTCATGAATCTCTCCACGGCGAGATCAAGCAACAGAGCCAAGGAGGTTGGTGTTCGAAAGGTATTGGGCTCTGAAAAGACAACGCTCGTAAGACAGTTCATCGTTGAATCTGTTTTGTATGTTGCCGTGAGCACCGTAGCCGCGCTGCTCCTCGTTCAGCTGGCATTGGGCGCGTTCAATACGATCGCAGAAAAACAATTGAGCCTCGTTGCTCATCTCACGAATCCGTACTTCTTCGGTACGTTAATGGCTTTTATACTCATCGTAGGACTTGCCGCCGGAAGTTATCCTTCACTTTATCTTTCGGCATTCAAACCCGCAGAGACCTTAAAAGGAAAACTCAAAGCCGGCTTCAAAGGCAGGGGCATTCGCAACGGGCTCGTCGTGTTTCAGTTCACGGTATCCATTGCCCTCATCATATGCACGTTCTTCGTTCAAAAGCAACTGGCATACACGAGCACCATCGACGTAGGGATCAGCAAAGACCACGTGCTGCAGATCTACAATATGCATCAGCTCGGCAAAAATGTAGATGTGTTGAAAGCGAAGCTGCAAACCAATCCTGCCTTCACAGTAGTCGCGCAGTCGGGCTTCCTCCCTCCCAACGTCTGGGGTGGTGATCGTTATCGTGCCGAAGGACCTGATCAGCCTGTCGTTGATCTTAACTACCTGCGATGCGATGAAAACTATCTGCCCCTGCTTCAAACGAAATTCATCATCGGCCGAAACTTTGATCCAACCAATGCAGCCGATAAATACAATATCATTATCAACGAAGAAGCTGCACGCATACTCGGCTATGGGTCGAAAGAAACCTGGGGAGACGACACGCCACTGGGAAAACACGTAGTGCAATCATTCGGATCAGAGGAGAAGCTTCAGATCATTGGTGTCGTCAAAGACTTCAACTTCAATAGCGTAAAAATGAAGATCGAACCATTGCTGGTCATGCATACCCACAACGACAAACACTGGAGTTATACGGCAGGCTTTCCATCGTATCTCTCCATGCGCATCAATCCGGGATCCATCAAGAACGGTGATGAACTTCAGTCCATCATCAATAATGTAAAGACGGAGCTTAACAAGGTTGACCCCGCCGTTCCCTTCCAGTACAGCTTCATGGACGAAGAGTTCGACAACACGTTCCACGAGGAAAGAAAGATGAGCGTTGTATTAAATCTCTTTACAGCGCTCGCCATTGTGATCGCCTGCCTGGGACTCTTCGGGCTTGCTGCCTTCTCGGCCGATCAGCGAAAGAAAGAACTCGGCATCAGAAAGCTGCACGGCGCGAGTACGAGTCACCTGGTGTTCCTGTTCTCTTCAGAATTCACCAAGCTCGTCGGAATCAGCATCATCCTCGCCGCGCCAATAGCATACTTCCTTACAGACTATTGGCTGAGCAACTTCGCATACCGAACTCCGATCAGCGCTTTCGTGTTTGTCGTTGCAGGAATAACGGCCTTGTCAATCGCCACCTTTACGGTTGGATTCCAATCTTTGTCTGCAGCAAACGCCAATCCCGTAGACGTGCTAAAAAACGAATAACAAGTCCGAAGGACTTCAATCCGAATAACCGCCGGTGAAACCGGTGGCGGCGGCGGTGACTAATAGCCGGTGGCGGCGGCGGTGACTAATAGCCGGCGGCGGCTGACAACCGGTGGCTACAATCAACTATGCGGCCTCCACCAGCCATTGCGCTTGCGGATATACACCATCTGCCCGGTGTGATAGGCATTATGCATGCATAGATTATTTATCGTCGGTGCCCACTCCAAGAGTTGTTCATCCGAAGCGCCACTCACGGTTTGTTCGATCAGTTTTTGTATGCTGTCGAGTCGTGTTTGAATGGCTGCCCACTCGCTGTCGTTGAGTTGCTTGAATGTTGAATCGTTGCTGCCCTGAAAGTCGGGCGGCTTGTTTCCCTGGAATGACTTCAATACGCGTTCATTCCAGAATGCGAGATGAGATGCGAGCTGACCTATCGAATGGTTCTCGGTAGTATCCTTCCACGACGCCTGCGCTGCAGTGACGCCCGTCACGGCGACATTGATGGGTGCAAACCAGTTCTCGTCAGAATTGCTGTTCTTCAACTGTTGAAGTAACGACTCCTTCAATTTACCATCGTGCGTGGTGCCATCGTGCTTTTTCTCGGCGCATGAAATCAAAGTCAGCGCGGAAATAAAAACAATTACGGTTCTCAGTGGTGCCATAGGTGATTTTTGTTGGCACTGAATTTCGCAGATTTCTCATCCGGAAGCAACGCCATCAAAATCAAGTGATCAGTAATGTTGCCTGATTACTCGTAAGGTCGAAGCACGGCTTCCTGGCTCACCCATTATCCGGGAGGCAATCACACTAAGTAATATTCAGGCTTCTGGGTTCAC
Source organism: Chryseolinea sp. (assembly GCA_049840655.1). Classification (GTDB taxonomy): domain Bacteria; phylum Bacteroidota; class Bacteroidia; order Cytophagales; family Cyclobacteriaceae; genus Chryseolinea. The sequence continues at coordinate 23,989 of JASGJX010000005.1, read as the reverse complement.
CTGGACGACCGGGATTAAACTGGCCACCAAGGCCCGGCTCAACCCATGTTCGCCAACCTATAGCACGCACGAATGTTATTCCTTAATCAACCAAACCTCCGTTACCCGGGACTGCTTCCTCCAGTTCATGAAGTCTTCATTGATCGGATCCCACGTTAACACAAGCTTACCTGTCTTCACCATCTCCTGCGGAACAGGAAACTCTTTCACCTCTCCGTAGTTCCTTCCGTAATGGCTTGGTGCGACACGTTGTCCGTTAATCTTCAGCAGGCACTCACCCATACCGTTGATCCTGACGGTGTACCTTCCATTCGGATCGATGGTGGTATACTTCATAGCGATGGGCCATCTCATATATGTAAGCCACGAGAGCCTCTTGCGACTCATTCCGTTATCTGTGAAGTCATATCCTGGATTTGGACTCTCGCGGAGGATCGGATCCAATCTCCAGTTCTCTCCTTTCATCTCATGCACCGACTTGGCAAGATTACCTACTTCATCATAATAACTTCCGGGTCCGGGATTCTCCCAGTTGGCTATTAGCTCAAGCGCTTTCACTTTTTCTACTTCTGGAAGCGATTGTATTTTCTTGAATTCATCTTCAAGCCACCAGCGGTTGTTCAGAGGACGATCGAGAAAATCCAGCACCGATCCTCGCTCCAATCCCGATGCCTGGTATTTATTCACGCTGGTCTGCAGGCTGATAGATTTGAACAGCGCCTCGCACAGGTCAATGATGTGTTGATGAACGTCTTTCATCACAGGCTCCGTCTCCGCCTTAGCGAGAATGTTATTTGCTTCCTTCATCGCTGCGTCGGCACCGATCGTCGATGCTTGTAACAATTTTTGATTCACCTGGTTCTCCAACTGAGTCTCGTATACAAAGCGCTCACGCGTATAGGCATCATAGTATGCACGCAACAAATTCATCTGCCATCGCCAGTTTGCCTCGAGTGATGGATTCGCCTTCTCAAGGCCTCTCCAGGCTGTTAATGTTGTAGCTATACCTCCATTCGAAACAATAGGTCCTTCCCAGTTCTTCTCCAACGCGAGGATACCATCGCCTGCCTCCTCTGCAACATTACTTCCAAAGAAGTAGTTGCTGTACTCCTTCATGATGTTGCGCTCGCTCGCATTACGATCCCATGCCAGCTGCGACCAGAGTACCTTATTTACATCGTCATGCACTCCATCTGAGTAAGAGATGAATCCGTCGATATAAGGATCGATAGCATGGTAGATTGCGGAATAATGATACGGTCTGGGATTGATGGCTTCTCTTCCCAAAGTCAAAGCGAATGATGGATCCCACCATGGAATTTCAAACTCGCATCTGACGTTATGCGTCACATCTGGATAGTGACGCAGCTTGTATTTCGAAGGCAACACGGCTCTCGTTTCTTCAACGGTCGGGCTGCTGGGCCCGGTGATCAGACCTCCAAGCCACGTCGGCATTTTCTCCTGGATGTATTTATAAACGTACTGACTCTGCTCTGGCGTAAATCCCTGTAACGAAACCCATGTCGCCGCCTTCGGATGATACTTCTTCAGGATAACGGCGATATCCTGAAGCAAAGGGATCACGAGATCAGGAGGATTATCGCCGGGATCTCCCCCTGGAAAAAAAGCTCCATCGATGCGAACCGATTCTTTACAGATCTGCTCGAACGTAGCAAGGTATTTATTCCGAAGGGCCACATCCTTCAAATCGAATTGAGCAGGGATCCACATCCAGTATTCGAGATTGTACTTCTGACAAAGCTGGCTGATGAAAATATTCATCTCCGCAGGCTTCTCCTTGAAATGTGGACTCACCTTCTCATCGAAGATGGGAATGGATTCAATGGCGTTGGTTCCAAACACCACGAGATCGCGAATGTATTGTTCGAACTGCGGCTTGGTCCAGGCGTCCCAGGAGTTAGCGGTATTGCGATAACCGAGTTGGTGACCACGGAGATACTTATCAGGACTGGTGGTCAATGACGGCAACTGCGAAAGTCCAACGCTGTTCTTTGCATACTGCATGGTGCGCAGCAAGTGCCCTGTCCCAAAGAGCACGCCGCGATCATCAATACCTTCAATGATGATTACCTTTTGATTTTGATGCTGAACGTTAACGATACGATACGACTCTGCTTTAGTCCCCAGCACCGGTGCAGTCGGAAGAGAAAACGGAAGCTTAGTCTTTACCGATGCTTTCTTCAGCACAATCACATCGCCTGATCCGGGCCACGTTATGGATACTGGCCACGTAATACCGGTGCGCTTCGCTACCTCCTGACTAAGCATTTCCGCAGCAGCCACTTCGCCAGCACCAAGTGAAATCTTCTCCTGATAAATTATTACTTGTTGCAGTGCGACACTTTGCGCAAATGAGTCAACAAATAGCGAACTGAATAAAACAATGAGTAATCCTGACGATAATATTTTGAATCCCGAATTTTTCATGAGTCCTTTATTTTAAAGGAAGTGCTGATTGCATACTCCGGAAATATAAAAGAACCGACACCCCGGCTTGTCGCATATCGCGCAACTGAATATCCAATTAGCGTGTTTTTTATGAGGTCAGTCTTTATGATTATCAACGGGAAGCGCATAACAATGGCTTTGTTGTTTGCCCTTACTGCGTTTGCGGCACAGGCTCAGTCCATCGACTTTTCAAATGCTTCCATCCTGGTATCCGGGAACGATCAACATGTTCTTGCAAAGCCCATTATTGTTCTCAAAGAAGAGATCTTCAAACGCACGGGTAAAACACTTCCTGTTCAGATCGGTGAAGACTTCAAGTCTAAAACTGGTGAGGCCCGCATTATCCTTTTAACTCCTTCGCGTGTGCCACTTCTTTCTTCATCGCTGCAGGCCTCTGTGAACAGTATGACTTCAACTGGAAAAGATGGTTACAAACTGTATCTGTCATCCGAAACAAAAACGATCGTGATAGTCGGCGGAGACGCGAGAAGTATCTTATACGGAGTTGGTCGTTTATTACGAAAGTCTTCCATGCTGCAGAGCAAAGTTCTGGTTCCTGCATCAATCTCCGTTTCATCAACTCCCGCCTTTCCTATCCGGGGGCATCAACTAGGCTACCGGCCAAAGACCAATTCCTATGATGCGTTTTCTGTAGAGCAGTTTGATCAATACATCAGAGACCTGGCGCTGTTTGGCGCGAACAGCATCGAGATCGTTCCTCCGCGAACGGACGACGATCCATCGAGCATTCACATGAAGCTCGCACCGATTAAAATGATCGCAGAACAATCGCGCATCTGCAAATCATACGGACTCGACGTGTGGCTGTGGTATCCGAACATGGGCACGAACTACATAGATGAAAAGGCGGTGCAGGCTGAGATAATGGAACGGGACTCCGTGTTTGCCGCCATTGAAAAACTGGATGCTGTGTTTGTCCCGGGTGGTGATCCGGGAGAACTTGAGCCAGACGTCTTGTTTGCATGGCTGGTAAAACAATCAACAGTGCTTCACAAGCATCATCCCAACGCAAAGATCTGGGTGTCGCCTCAGGTGTTCAGACCGACAAAAAAATGGTTGACTTCGTTTAATGATTATGTGAACCGAAAGTACTCATGGTTCGGCGGAGTTGTTTATGGCCCCTGGATCAAAACACCAGTTGATTCATTGCGCAGCCTCATCGATCCATCTATCCCAATCCGAATGTATCCTGACATAACGCATAGCCTAAGCTCACAATATCCTGTGCCCGACTGGGACCTGGCTTACGCCATGACGCTCGGACGCGAATGCATCAATCCCCGACCGACGGATGAAAAACACATTCACAATCTCTTTGCTGCTCTCGGCGCGGGCAGCATCAGCTACTCCGAGGGCACGAACGACGACGTGAATAAATTCGTATGGAGCGACCAGGACTGGGATCCGCATATTACTGCACAAGAAACACTGCGCGACTACGCAAGACTATTCATCAGTTCGCAATATGCTGATGTCATTGCCAACGGCATTCTTGAACTGGAAGAAAACTTGCGCGGGCCACTGTTATCGAATAAACAAGTGACCAGGACACTCGAACATTTCCAGGCACTTGAAAAAGTTGCAACGCCAGAGATGATGAAGAACTTTCGTTTTCAGATGTGCCTGATTCGTGCTTATTACGATGCGTTCATACAAAAACGGCTCATCCATGAAACATTGATCGAACAGGAAGCCTATACAGTACTATCGAGGGCGAATCAGACGGGATCGCTGGTCGCGATTGCTCAGGCCTCAGCAATACTGAAGAAGTCAACAGATGCTGCACCTAATGACTCGTACAAAGTAAGATGTATGCAACTGGCCGATGACCTCTTCAAAAGTATTGGCGCACAACTCACCATGATAAAACATGGTGCTGTGGGAGGACGTGGAAACTTCCTCGACAATATAGACGTACCGTTGAATGACGCACCCTGGTTAAATGATCAGTTTAAAAAGATAAAGGCCCTTCAGAACGAAGGCGAAAGGATCAGACAAATCAATACTTTGTTGCATCGGACAGATCCCGGCGAAGGAGGTATCTACACCAGCTTCGGAACACCATCAGCAAAGCCGTATGTCTTACAAGGCCCGGGGTGGTCGAAAGACCCGGGGGGTCTTATATCTCCAATGGTAAACTTCGGTGTCGGTACTAAAGAAGATGAATGGGTGCACGAAGTCTTGCCGATAGGATTCAGTGGCCAGATCGTTCCAAAGGCTTGGATGACGCAAACGGGAACGCTATACGAAACTCCACTGAACATACAATACAAGGATCTCGATCCAAACAGTGCTTATCGAATCCGGCTCGCCTACACCGGCAGACTGCGTTCGCGCATCAAGTTAACAGCAAACGGATACCTGGTGCACGACTATTTCTTAACCGGCGATCAACCGATCTACTCCTTTGATATTCCGAAGGCCGCGTTGTCTACCGGCACCGTTACATTCACGTTTGTTTGTCCGGAGGGCGAGCAGGGCGCACAGGTCAGTGAGATCTGGATTGAAAAGATTAAACCTTAAAGATTCTACAATCGTGTTGCCGACGGTGGCTACTTAAACAACCATGTTTCCAGCTGTCTTTACCGAAGCAACATCGCCCACTCCTTCCTTGATGATCTTCATATCAGCTATCAGGCGCTGGGTGAACAAGGCGATATCGAAACTGTGAATCACGATGTTCGCTCCTTCCTTCACCCACTTGATCTGACGCTCGGGCTCGAGAGAAAAATGTATACCTACGGCCAGGCCCTTTGCCCGCGATGTCTTAATGATCTTCTTAACTGCTTCTTCAAATTCGGGATGATCATATTCTTCAGGATGACCAAGACTTACAGACAGATCATGTGGACCAATGAATACCGCATCAAGGCCTTTAACCGACAACAACTCATCCAGCTTATCGAGCGCTGGAACGCTCTCAATATTGGCAATGGCCATCTGTCCTGCATTGACCTTCTCGACGTATGCCTGCGTTTTCTCGTTCAATACTTCTCCACCGTTCAATACGTTGCGCAGCACTTCGCCTTTGAGCGGCTTATACTTGACAGCACCTACCAGCTCACGGATCTGCTGAACCGATTCAAGATAAGGCGCGACAACGCCAACAGCACCGGCGTCAACAGCCTGCGACACGAGATAATGATCCGGACTCGGAATCCTTACGATCGGAGAAATGCCATATGACTTGATCACCTGACAAAGCTTCGCCAGGTCGGCCCTGTTCATAGCGATATGCTCGTTATCTATAAAAACAAAATCAAGTCCGGCCTTCTGCAAACTCAACGGCCAAGACGGCGCCGTCGACGTAAAGCAAGTTCCATACACGCGCTTGCCTTCTTTCAATTTCTGTGATACGCTCATGATGTTAAACCAGGGATGTCAATTGATGTGCGGAAAATTACTAATTCTTTGTAAATTAGTATGAGCAGCCAACCTCCAGCTGCCATCATTAACCCCCGTTGAAAGTTACTGCCATATGCGTGGTACCATTTTTTTCTTTTTATATACATGCTGATTCGACCCCGAAAGTTGGCAGCGGCGACAATGATATTTGTCCTGCCAGCACTACCCCTCGCCGATGTCTTTGGCCAGTCTGCGTTTATCGACACCCTCTTCTATTCACTGAGCAGACAAACTGTTCAGGAGCTTGGCTCGGCAAACCTCAGTGTTGTTGAGGAAGTGCTGAGTCCGGAGCATCTGATGGATACCACCAACAACACACTTAAGAATTCCGGCTACTTCGAGAACGGCAACATGGCCTGGATTCAATCACAGATTAACAATCCATTGATATCGACATGGAATGATCCGTTGTTTACTGAAGGGCTGCAGTATCCATTGGTTGATAAGCAAACGAAAGACGCCTGTGTGTCTATAGCCCTCCCCATAGTTACTCAGGATGGCGATGCAGTGATCATTTACTACGAGATCTGGCAAGGCAAAAAGAAGAAGCGCAGTTTCCTTTCCGGTGCCACTGTATGGACAAAGACTATGCTGAACACCTGGACGATTCAAAAGCAGATCCCTGCGCTGGAGAATCAGTTCGTAACTAATACGGACATACCCTGAGCTTATCGCTATTGGGATTAATGTTATCGATCATTAAACAGAGGCCATCGTCAACGATCGGATGCGGAGGTTCTGCCCTCTCAGTCCCTGACACCCGATTATTGCATTAAAGCGGGTATTCGAGCTTCGTGTCTTTGTGCTTTTCGTTCACAAGGTATTTTTTCGTATCCTGCGAATTAAATCAATGTATCGGCCCAGGCTCCGAACATTTTTGGAACGTTCACTTTCGCGATGCAACGGCATTGCACCCGATTGCGCGTTCTTTATTCATATATGATGCGCTGCAGGTGCGGCCGGGTATCTTTAATTGGTGGTTGATGCGATACATATATACATTAGTTAACAACAGAACATGTCTACTGCCAAACGGTTAATTTCAGGAAGTCTGGCTTCGTGGGTAACCATCGGCGTGAACATGGCCGCGCAGATCGTATTGGTCCCCATCTATCTCAACTACTGGGATGCAAAAACTTACGGGATCTGGCTTGCCGTGCAGGCGATCATGAGCACACTTTCAATGCTCGATTATGGTCACCAGAACTTTCTTGCTTACGAATTCCTCCGACTCGCTCTCAACGATCGGCCGGCTCTTAGAAAATATCTGTGGTCAGGAATTGCCATGGGCATAATCATCAGCTTTATTCAAATAGTCTTCATTGTCGTTTTCATATTCACGGGCACATTAGCCTTTCTGCTCGACGAAAGTAGTACCGAAAACAGCCTGTTGCTGAGGGAAGCTGGCGCTGCTTTGTTATTTCAGGGACTGTCGTGGATTGCATTTGCTACAACCCCCGGGCTGATGGGCCGGGCACTCGCAGCTTTTGGATATTATCCGCGATCAGCATGGTGGGGTGTTGTCGCTGCTATAGCCACTACTACGGTTCCACTCATAGCAGTCATGATGGGAGGCGACCTGATGGCAGCAAGTATTGCCTGGTTTGTCGGCTCAGCTTTGTTCACCATACCCCTCTATATTGACTACATCAGATTACTGAAGAAGGAGAAATTATCATTCGTTAAGCCATCCCTGGTTTTGGGATACGACAACGTGAAGAAGTCCCTGCCCCTATTGGGTAAGTCAATATTTGAGAATGTGCGACAGCAAGGTGTGCGCCTCGTGCTCACGCCAATGGCCGGTCCTGTTGGCCTCGTAGCATTTTCGACGATGAGAACCGGAGCCAACGTCGCATTGCAGGGCCTTAATACTATCGTCAATCCGTTGGTACCTGACCTGATGAGATTTCTGCATGCCCGTGATCAGTCAAGAACGGAATCGGCATTTGCAACGATATGGATACTGGTCATTGCAGTACTGGCTCCCGGCATTGTTTTTCTCCAGGCAATAGTTGAACCGTTGTACGTCATCTGGACGCAGAACAAAGTAACATTCGATCCCTTAACGTTTGCCTTTCTTTCGTACGGCGTTCTCGTTTACGCTGTGATCCAGCCGGCGATGGCGGTAGTCATCGGCAACAACCTGACGAAAACTCAGCTTGCTTTAACAGCGCTGGCCGCTGTTATTGTGCTGAGCGTTTTGATTGCATCGGTGCCGGTGGTTGGTATCGTCGGCGCAGGTGCCGCCTTGTTGCTGGCAGAGATTGGTGCCGCCTTCGGATACAAGACCTATGCGAAACGCTGGCTGGAACAAAATGAGTTGAAGTGGCCAAGTAAAGCTTTTCAAATCGCTATTGCCGCAATGATCATCGCTGCTGTTTCATTGGGAGCGTTGATAGTATTCCCCGAGGTTAAGTGGATCATCCTCCCTGTCTCTATGCTTTTGTTTGCCTGGAATGTTCGGAGATACTGGCGGATATTACCTGACGTAGCAAAACAAAATGCGAAGGGCATCATCAAGAAGATACCCGTGTTAAGTCCGATCCTGATGCGCATCTGGGGCAAACTCTCACGCAAGGCGTTGTAACAACTCAGTGACTATGCGCTAAATTGTTTTGTTGTCACCAACTCCCACCTGGGCTCCTTTATACGTTTGATTAATTAGTTGTGTGCACATCTATACAGAGATAGTGTTTTCAGACAATACCATTTTGGAACAGTTTTATGTCATTTGGTGTGTAGAAATTCCCCATTTTCGCTGCCTTTCATCATAATACTCATTTAATTCCCGGGTATTAAGCCTTGATGTTTGAGTTTGTGCTTCGACATCCTATATTTCGACGTAGGAATTTCACTAGGCCGAACTCTGTTCGATGAGAGACCTGCAAGTCCTCGCGAAACCCTTAGGGGTTGTGTTGCCGTGCGCTTCGCGTGGATCATGCTGTTTCTATTTCTGAACTGTGTCGTCCTGCGACACATAAACTAGTGAATCAATGCCCAAGCTTCTTACGATCGCTATCCCCACGTACAATCGTGCCCCACTACTCGACAAACAACTAGCCTGGTTAGCCAACGCTATCAAAGGATTCGAGCACGACCTCGAGATCTTCGTATCTGATAATTGTTCAACCGACAACACGCAGGACATTATCACTAAATGGAAGTCAAAAATCTCAGGCGTCACGTTCAACAGCTGCCGTAACAATGAGAACATCGGCGTCATGAAGAACATCATGAACTGCCTTACCTCTGCACAAACCAAATACGTCTGGGCCATTGGTGATGACGATCCGATCGAAGACAGATCTATTCCTTATGTGATCGGAAAGTTCAAACAACACGACGATGTATCACTTCTCTTCCTGAACTTTTCAGGTAAGCATTATATCACTGGTGAACCGATGTGGCCAAGCTCAATCAAAGGCAACCGCTGGTTTGACATTGAAAGCGAAGACGGCGCAAAAGACGGAAAACATGTATTCGAGCATTGTATTACAAAGAGCGTCGGTGCCGTGATCTTTCTCACAGCAACAATTTATCGTACAGATCTTGTCCACAATGCTGTTCACACATGGCCTGATGGCGTAGAAAACTGGATGTATCTGGCATACCTCGCCGGATATTGCGCAGCGCGCGGACGAACAATCGTCACGAAAGAAAACTTCCTGGTTTGTATGGTTGCCGTAAGCTACTGGCAAAAAGAACCTCAGTCATCATTGCTCATGCAATTCAAACATCTGCCTGAGGTTGTCAGTAAGCTTGCAGAAACAGGATACTCGAACCAGTTCTACCGCGCTATGTTATTGCGTATACTGAAAGACGCTAAGTTAAGAGTACTGATCGGTGCCTTAAGAAGATGGCCCGCATCAACTGTCCGGATTGTATTTCCGTTTCTGTCAACTGTGGGTGGTGCACTTATCGGCGCCTCGCCTGCAAATGTTAAACCGGCTCACGCCACAGCCTGATTCTGCAGGATTAGCCGGTAAAAAGCATACAATAGTAAATTCTGTTCAATTGGTAAAAATTGTTCAAGATTTCGGCTTGCCTGCTGCATAACATTGCATCATGTCAAAAAAATACCATCTGAGAATTGCAGTACTGATATTATTTGTCGTGATATCGTCAACTACTGTATGGGCGCAAACACCTGACAAAGAGATCCACTCACGTGAGCAACTTTGGCTGGGGTACTTCAACCAGACGCGGTTCAGCAACCGGTGGGGCATGTGGGTTGACGTGCACTATCGCATGACAGACAACTTCGTTGATCGCCCATTTCAATTGTTGATCCGACCTGCTGTAACTTATTTCTTCAAAGACAACCTGCGCCTCAACGTTGGCTATGCGTTCGTCGAACATTTCCCGGCGAAAGGACTCAATACCACGCGCATTGAACACCGGCCGTGGCAACAAATCTGGTGGAGCCAGAAGTATTCCGGACTTTCAACCTTACAATGGCTGAGACTGGAGCAACGCTTTGTTGAAAAAGTCGTGAATGATGAAAAAGTCGATGGCTACAACTACGTCTTTCGTGCCCGTTACAATTTTTCATTCTTTATCCCATTGAAAGGAAAGGAGATTGTTGCTAAGACGCCTTTTGCTGCAGTTATCGATGAGGTGTTTCTCAACTTTGGCGACAACGTAGTATACAACACCTTCGATCAAAACCGCCTGTTCCTCGGATTAGGATATCAGTTCACATCACACCTGAATGCTCAGCTCGGCTATATGAACGTGTACCAGCAGGAGGCGTCCGGATACAAATACTACTCGACTCATGCTATACGTTTTTTTGTCTTCCATACACTTGATCTAAGGAAGAAAGAGAAATAGAGTGAAGCTTCCGGAGCCGGAGAAAATCCGGGCGATACTACCGTGTTCATACTTATTGACTACCCTATCGATCATTTCAAGGCCTCGGTTTGCTAAGGACGCATATCGCAAATCGCCGTCCATAATGTCGCATTTACACCCACCGATTGATGGGCCTTCTGAAGATATTTGTATCACATCAGACACAAATACATTCAAAAGGACCTCATATGCGCAAATTAAAACTTCAGGTACAAATGTCACTCGATGGCTACGTCGCCAGGCCTAACGGCGCGGGTGACTGGATATGGATCGGCAAACAGGATCCGACCATATTAGACCATGTGATTCAACTTGCCGATACATGTGATACAATTTTACTGGGACGAAAGATGACCCGCGAATTTGTGGATCATTGGGAGAAAGCATACGACAATCCGCCTGACAATGGTGAACATCCTCTGGCGAAGCGAATGGTTGAAATGCGCAAGATCGTCTTCAGTCACACGGAAAAATCCATTAAAGGAAGAAACGTCGAAGTTGAAAACGGAGACCTCGTCGAGGCAGTAACAAAACTTAAGAAACAACCGGGCAAAGACATCATCGTATATGGTGGAGCGTCATTCGTAAGCTCGCTCATCAGCAACAATCTTATTGACGAATTTTACCTGTACAGAAGACCAATCGCCATTGGAAGCGGGATGCCAATTTTTAAGGAGCAACGACTTCTGGAATTAGAAAATACCATTACTTTCAAGAACGGAGCGATGCTCCACAAGTATCTGCCAGCAACGGCATAACAAATCAATTCAGCAAACTCAAATATTTCGAACAATGACTAAAGTCAAAGTCACAGCATTTTCGGTTTCATTGGATGGCTATGCGGCCGGACCTGATCAAAGCCTGGAGCATCCATTAGGTAAAAGGGGAGGCGAACTTCATCAGTGGTTTTTTCCGACCAACGTTTTTCAAAAAATGTATGGAAGCGGACAGGGGACGACAGATATAGATAATGAATTTGCTGAAAGGTCTTTTGATAACCTGGGCGCCTGGATTATGGGGCGCAATATGTTCGGGCCCATTCGCGGACCGTGGCCCGATGATAAATGGAAAGGCTGGTGGGGCGAAAACCCTCCGTATCATGTGCCCGTATTCGTACTGACAAACTATGCTAAAGAGCCATTGCAAATGGAGGGTGGTACCGTATTTCACTTTATTACCGACGGCATCGAATCAGCCCTTGATAAAGCCAGGAAAGCAGCTAACGGAAAGGACATACGCATCGGCGGTGGAACGTCAACGGTACGGCAATACCTGCAGGCCGGACATATAGACGAAATGCACATCGCATTCGCACCTGTGTTCCTGGGGGCCGGAGAAAATCTCTTTGCTGGTATCGACTTACCAAAGCTGGGCTTCACCGACATTCAGACAACACAAAGCAAACTTGCCACGCATGTTCGAATAAAGAAAAAGTAAAGCTTGAATTGAATTGAAGTATAACTAAAACCGAAAAATCATGTCTAACAGTGTTTCGTTACATAGAATACTTAAAGCATCGCCGGAAAAAGTATTCCGCGCATTTACAGATGCTCCTGCTATCGCCTCATGGTTGCCACCTTATGGATTCCTCTGCACCGTCCACGAAATGAGTGCTAAGAAAGGTGGTACTTTCAGAATGTCGTTCACAAACTTCTCCACTGGCAACAGCCATTCATTCGGTGGAACGTATGTAGAAGTTAAGTCGAATGAATATTTGAAATACACGGATAAGTTCGATGATCCGAACCTTCCTGGAGAAATGACTACTTCTGTCTCTCTTCGGAAAACAGTAGCGGGTACAGAAATCAAAATTCAGCAGGACGGAATCCCGGCAGCAATACCCGCTGAAATGTGCTACTTAGGATGGCAGGAGTCGCTCGACAAGTTGATGAGACTTGTAGAGCCCGAGATCCCGGACGGCGCTTAGTTTTTGACAACAACTACGAGGCGCAGTGCATGCAGGCAGCATGTATTGCGCCTCGTTGTATAAGACCTTCATAAATCAGCATCAATCAACAGTTGCGCCGCGAATAACATACACAATCGATACACCCTCCGATTGTTTGTAATCAGATGTACTCAATAGAAGAACTGCTCCAGGATGATCTTACCATCACTTACCTCGTACAACATGAGTTCATCGATCACCACTCTTCCATGTCCCTCCACGTCGATGTCAACACTACGCGAAACGGCAAAATGATTCTTGGCAACCACTGGTTCGCTGGTGGTTAACTGATGCACGCCTCTCACACGTGCAACCCACTCCTCTCCTTTCTTTCTCACAGATACCTTCCCTTCTGCGTATTCAAAGTACGGTGAACCTGCAGGCTCAACGCTGCGAACATTCTCAGCGAAAAGCTCGTCCTGAATCTCAAACCATTTCTCCTCTTTGGCAAGCTCGTTGAATCGCATAGCAACTGCTGCTGTGCTTAGGGTTGTGTTTATTTCTTTTGTCATACTCGAATAGATTAAACCAATTTGCGTTGGATTGTCAGGTACTCTCTGGCCCGAATGTTAAATCAAAGCTAACGGCTAAGGCTTTGCTATCGTCGGTGCAAAATGGACTTCTTCACGGGGCATTCAGGACAATGTTTATTAGCCAAGAAAAAAAGTGGCCCGCAACGCAGGCCACTTCTGGTAGTTCGAGAGTTCCATTGGTTACATGGAAGCTTTCATTAGTGCATAGAAAAGCTCGCTTTAGTTAAATAGAGTGCTTTCCTTCGTCGGCTCTATTCGGATTTACTCCAGGGTGGAGTAATACCATTCATGCGCGAATAGGCAATCAGTTGACCCAGGTGCTCATTAGAGTGGCCAAGTGAAATGAGGATAGCGCTCATACCGGTGTACTCGCCGGGAAAAGGAAACTCTACCTTGGCAGGCAACGACGCGTCCTTCGTACTCTGAATTGCGCCAATCATCAGTTCGTAAGAACGTTTCAACTCTTTTTCGATGGCATCTTTAGAAACCAAATCTTTCTCTAGCGTCTCCATCTTTACATCGGCTGGTATCTTTCCACCCAACTTTGATGCAAAGAAATAGTTAGCTGAAATAATGTGTGCGCAAACTGCAGCAACCGACCTGACGCCTGCCTGTGGTGTGTACGAGTACTTGTCAGCGGGAATGGCCTTGGCAAGTTGCATTACCTGGCCCGATACGTGGGTTAACGATCCGGCAGATTCTTTCTGGAACTGACCCTGTGAAAAACAAAGCGAAGTGCATAGCATCAACGCCATTGAGAAGAGGAGGTTTTTCATGTTAGTGTATTTGGTGGAATCTAAAGTTATGAAAAAACCTCGCGATGGTGCGCAACGTCTTGCTTAATTATGATTACGATGGATGCCCAGTTCCACTCCGATAGATAACCGGCTTCCTGGCGCTGTCTGATTCCGGGTTTATCGGGTCTTTACCTTTTCCAGAAAGCTAAGGGAATAGTACAATCTCCTCGACATCATCACACACTTGAGATATCGGTAATAAAATCCGACACTGAAGCTGAACCATCTTCGCAGCGCTCCAATGAGCACGCGCCAGCTGGCAAAACTTCTTAGATTAAACGTAACGTTCCGATAACAGAAATCGAGGGAATAGCCGGCAAGCATAAGTCTCATGTAAACCGCGGGCACGTCGGTGAACTTGATTTTATAAAACCAGAATCTGTCCTTGTCAGTGAACCCGATTCCCATGACGGCTACGGTATGCAGTGTAGGTGTCACAATGAAACTTCCGCGAGCCGCACAGTACGCTGTCCAGTATGCCTGCGCAGCGAGGTTGTCTTTCGAAGTGGGCCACGAAGCCAATGCTTCCTGCACGATCGCGGTTTTATAGATCATTGCTGAAATGAACATCACGCCGCCAATAGCATCTTCAAGAAAGTGTTCGAAGCTTTCAGCGCCGTGAAACGGTTCATCAGAAGTCGAATCAAAAAAGCGCGGATGTTTAATCTCCATGGTATGCGCATGCCTGCCAATACCATCGAGCATGATGAGCGACAATGAACTATGTCTCTTAAGCAACTTCAGAATGTAGGGCAACGTTCCGCGGTTGATTTCATCGTCATCACCAAGTGTCCATACGTAGGTTCCTGTTGCCGCATTGATGGACGCAACAATGTTGGCCATACCTCCGATGTTCTCGGCATGCCGATAGTTCGTAAAAGGTATCTCGCGTCGTACGAATTCAGACCGCCACTTGACAATAACGTCTGTCGTGTGATCAGGCGAACAGTTGTCGCTAACGACAATATCACAATGTTGTTCATGACCTCTCAATTCCTCACTCAACCAGGCGAACTGATCGTGAAGCATCTGGGCCCGTTTGTACGTGGGTATAGTTATCGTTAGCAGCCTGGACATGTGGGGTATCTTTTAGCTGTGGAGATAGCAACAGAGAAATTATATCTTATGTCCGGAAGAAGCAAAAGCATTCTTCGATAATTCTGCCTTCAGGATGAAAGTTTTCTAAGTTCATGATCATGGTTATCAGTTTCGCTCTGAACGGGACGTGATCAGCCCGTCTCTGCCGTGTTTATGCTTATAGATGCCTTTCCTGATTTGGGAGAGATGTTCGGGATTGAAACGGATTCCGAAATAAATCGTTCTTCAGCAACGATGTAGCTATTCGGAAATATCCATTGACAAACTGCGATATGATAATAGCTTAGCTATATTATTCAGAAGTTAACGCTGTTAGAACATTACGTTGTTTTCGCATGGAAATAGCGAAGGTGTATGGCGGCAACTTCTTGATGAAGCTGGATAATGAGATTACTGATTTTCAACGGCATCAACTGGCGATAATATAACAAACTGCCGTAGCTCATTAAATCCTTCCGATGATGGGGTATGGCGTTCAACGAACCAATCAATAATCCATTACTAAAAAACTAAATGCCATTGAGCACGATACGCACCATTTCATCGCATCGTCCTTTTCCAAATTCAAACACCTCGGCCGTCGTTGATAATTTATAGAGACTTTCCTTGAGCAAAATCTTTGAACGATGAAGCCGCACTTTAACATTCGAATCGGAAAGCCCAAGGCATTCAGCCACCTGTTCGTTCGACAATCGTTCAACCTCCTTTAAAACATAAACGACCCGATACTTCTCAGGCAGGCGATCAATCGCTTGCTCCAGGATCAGTTTTGCTTCACGGTCGATAATCTCCCTTTCTGCATTCATTTGCTTGTCCGGTATGCGGTTAACCATTTCTTCCGAAGCATCCAACATAAAGGCATGCTTCTCTCGTTGTATCGCTTTCAGACGCTGCAATGCTTCGTTGATTCCAATTCTCACGAGCCAGGTGGAGAAGGCGGAATTTCCCTGAAACTGATAGAGCTTTTCGTAGGCTTTGAGATAGGCATTCTGCATGGCATCGCGGATCTCATCATCATCACGAAGATAACTTCTGATCACCCGAAATAAGGTTTGATTATAACGTCGCAATAGGATTTCGAAGAGCTCGCGTTCCCCTGATATTACTTTCTTCACGATCGCGAAATCGTCGAGCTGAACCGTTGTGTAGTCATGTATCCGGATTGCCTCCATGTTCCTGCTTTTCCATTAGATTACCGCAGTCCAAATAAGTTACAACAAATAACCGAATAATCTTTCCGGTCTGAATGGCACATTGAGTGCCCGTTATCAACCGCAAAAAACATGCTCCGACAATCTCAGATAGATTCAAACAATCGTAGTGAAGCAATCATTGCGAATGCAAGGTATACCTCATTAAAATCATCCGGCATTTTGTAACGTTTACCCGGTTGTCTTATCCAATGGGTATAAATGAATTTCCAATCTAAATCTTTGCGCTATGACAACAACAACAATTAAAGCCACAACTCACACCAGCGAAGTAAGCAAGTCCTGGTTGCTGTTAAAGTATACGTATGGACTTGTGCCAATCGTAGCGGGTCTCGACAAATTCACAAACCTCTTAACAGACTGGAGTCAATATCTCAACCCAACTATCGCGCACATGCTGCCGTTTGGTGCAGCAACGTTCATGATGATCGTTGGAGTTATCGAAATCATTGCGGGTATTATCGTATTAACCAGGACAGAACTTGGTGCTTACATCGTATCTGCATGGCTCGTTTGCATCGCGTTTCAGTTGTTGCTTTCGATGCACAATTTAGATGTAGCTGTTCGTGACCTTGTCATGGCAGTTGGTGCATTTACACTTGGAAGACTGACACGGGCTGGTAGCTAGATCGGGTGGATCAAGCGTAACAACCTGCATTGCGCGCACCGCGCATACAAAGTGTGTATTACTGTCCCAGACGGGCGTCAGTATTCTCAGTTGGCCTCGGATTAGGACTGGCCTGCGACCACGTGGCCGTCCTGATCACTTTGCCAACCGTTTCACAACGACCCCATATGATATACTGTGTCTTGGATATCGTACCGGAGGTGATGTTATATTTATCGTCCAGCTTAAACTCAAGTTGCTTGATATCAGTAGATGGAATACTTACGCCAAGCGTAGACGGATAGCTACTGTTAACGCTCACCGCATCTTTGTCGGGACACTTGCCGTATGCCTCGAAGTCCATTCCAACGTTTGGAACAGTAGCAGTAACTCTCACATAGATCGTCTTCATGTCTTCGGCCCACTTGTAGAAAGCTTTGAATCCAAGATCGTTTCCGAATGGTTTATAGGGCAGCGTCGCATGCCAGTTTGAAGTTGATTCCGTATCGCGAACAGTGCATCCTTCAACCGTACAAGTCACCTGTCGTTCTCCGCCAACGGCATAGGTACCTGTAGACTGATTATTGAAGATCCACCCGGGATTCTGATCATCCAAAAGCATCTCCATTGAATCGCGTCGCACCATCCTCGGTTTCTCGCCCGGCAGAAGGCGATAAGGATGAACATCAGCGCGGATCTTCAGCTGAAGATTGGCTTCAGTAGTAAGGCCCATGTCATCTACAGAAACATTTAAGGGAATTGTCCATAATGATAGCGGGACGACATTGCTTTCGTTGTCCCGTACAATGACCTTCACATCTCCGAATGAACCTTTTCCGCTTCCAGGGATCTCGCACATGATGAATTCGGGAGTCCAGAATACGTTTCCAGCAGGGACGCCATCGACCGTAACCTTTCCATTCGGACCTGGATCCTCACCGAACAATCCATAGATAACCAGCTTGTTTTCGAAATCGGATGTGTAGATATACGATATAGAAGGAGTTAGTATCGGTTTTGTTGTATAATTCGCTCTATAACCCAGGTGTCCACCGTGAGAGCTAACGCCTAATCCAAAGCGACTAAGTTCCTGGTAAATATTAGACCAGTCGAACGGACGCTGCACAGGTGCCTCCGGTGGAACATTCTTATCGTGTAATCCCAGGAGCCTATCGAAAATAAACCGTGCTGTTGGCCTTCCAGCCTCAACACTTTTCTCACCCGTCCATCCCAGATAGGTAGCCGAGGAGTCCGGCGCTTCCCCCATCATCGACTTCGCAAACCTGTCTGCCTCCGGAGTCATTCCATTGCAGGCATCGATGTAAAGGAATGCATCCTTGGCAAAGTTCATGTATCTGCTATGCCTCACAAACTCACCGGAAATACCATAGTGCCATTCCGTTGTATCTGCCCGATCTTCCACGGCGTGTGCATATATCAGCATTTTTGAATTCAATTCAGGTTGATAGAGCCGTTCATTCTCGGCAGATACCGTATCCGTTGTCCATAAATTGAATCCATAATCAGTGCTGTTCCTTCTGTACTGTCCGATCCCACCATGCGTTCGGATATAAAACATTCCAACATCGCTCACTGCCTTAAGATTTTCGATCGACGCATCCTGAATACTGATATCATACTTGGTATGAGAACGCAGGAACATATCCTTGAGATAATCGCAGTCATTCTCAAATGCCTTGCCTAGTCCATAAAATATGATCGCCTTATTGGATGCAGGAACTCCTTCAGTTCGTCCCGTTGAAACATCACTATTCACAGGAGAGAAATCATCCCTGCCAAAAGAAAAGTCCATAGGTTTGCGGCCACCGGTTTCGTCGGCACCTTCCCAGTTGGGAATAAAAACGGCAAGCCGGTCATCGGCAAAAAGGGCCCATACATTGCCCCTGATGACACCTGATTCAGCAAACTCCGGACGCGACTTGATCCAGGCGAGCAATACCTGCTGCGCAGCGTCAGACTTAAGATCGCCAATCAGATGTACCATCTTCGACGCTTCCTTCAGCACAGCAAGTCGCTGTTCGTCGGTGATCTCACCGTTCGGACCGGGTGTCGTCGGTGGATTTGGAATGGGATTGGGATTGTTGATCTCCGGCACTTCACTTCCGCAAGTGAGTAACGCGAATGATACAACAAACAGCATACACATGAACATCAAGCCTTTCATCATACATTATGATTACAGTATCAGTACTCGTACAAAAAGCCAGAACACTCAGGAGTGAGAAAACTGCGTCTGGGAAACGCGGTAATTAAAGTTAGGCAACAGAAAGTACACTTATTCAGTTCTCACTGAATAAAGGTGACAACTATTTGGCACCGTTAGCTGCTTTCTGGTGTCATTGACAACTGAAGTCGCTTTTTTCGTTCATGGTATCTCTAGGAAAATACCCCCTGCAGCGGTACCTTCATCCTGCTCTGCAGATCGTCCAAACGGACTTCACTCAAATACTTTTCCTTCTTAATCTAAATCTTCTTTCATGAAGCGGTTCATTCCATTCTTCCTGATTCTGGGTTTACTTGCCTGCAGCAAAAGCGTGAACACCGAGCAGCTCAGAAATAAAGTCAGCGCGCTGGATCTCACCCGTGGAGATATTGCCTTGTGCACGTCGGGTAAAGACGAGTTTGGCCAGGTGGCCTTCGCCGTTGCATGTTCAGAAGAAGTAAAGGCCGACTTTAATCTCGCCACCGCATTGCTTCATTCATTTGAATATCCTGAAGCGGAAAAAGTTTATGCACGGATCATGGAAAAGGACCCGCAGTGTCTCATGGCGTATTGGGGTGCTGCCATGTGCAACTTCCATCCGCTGTGGGAACCACCCAACGAAAATGACCTGAAGAAGGGAACAGCAATTGTTACGCTTGGCCGGTCCGTTGTAACCGATCCGACGTCGCGTGAAGCCCGCTATCTCGAAACGATTGCCACAATCTATGACGGTTGGCAGGAACAGGATCACAAAACGCGCCTTCTCAAATTTGAAGAAGCATCTGCCAAACTTCATAACGACTTCCCGGATGATAACGAAGCAGCGATATTTCACGCCCTGGCTATGCGCGCGGCTGCCGATCCCAGAGACAAGACATTTGCAAAGCAAAAGCAGGCTGGTGAGATACTCAATGTCGTTTTAGCCACGGATCCCAAACACCCCGGTGTGGCGCACTATATCATTCACGTATATGATTATCCGGAGCTGGCACAACTGGGGCTGAAGTCCGCGCGTGAGTATGCATCGCTTGCACCTGCATCGGCTCATGCCCTGCACATGCCATCACACATCTTCACCCGCCTGGGACTTTGGGATGAGGCTGTTCAGTCAAACACCCGGTCTGTGGACGCTGCCAAATGCTATGCAGAAAATGCGGGCATAAAAGGCCACTGGGATGAAGAACTTCACGGGCTCGATTATCTCATGTACGCCTATTTGCAGCGCGGTGATGAAGCCAACGCACGGGCACAGTTCGAATACTTCAAGACGATAAACGAAGTATTTCCAATGAGCTCAAAGGATGCTTACTCATTCGGCGCTGTGCCCGCCCGTTATGCAGTCGAACGACGCGACTGGAAGGCAGCCGCTCAGCTCGAGCTCACACCCACCTCCTTCGATTGGGATAAATACTATTGGGAACGTTCAAATATAGATTTCGCAAGACTGCTTGGCGCAGCTCATCTCGGCAATGCGGCAAGCGCCAAAAAAAGTCTCGATCAGTTAAAAAATTCTTATGATCATCTGGTATCGGCTAAAGAGGCCTACAAGGCAAGTCTTGTCGAGATCCAGGTGAAGGCAGGTGAAGCATGGGTAGCATTCGCGGAGGCAAACAAAGGCAAGGCTGTCCAGGCGATGGAAGAAGCAGCAGACCTGGAAGACAAGACGGAAAAGCATCCAGTCACTCCCGGCCCGCTTACCCCCGCGAGAGAACTTCTTGGTGACTTGTATATGGCCCTGGGCGGACCTGTCGAAGCACTGGAGGCTTATGAATCGGCATTAATACGACAACCCAACAGGTTCAACGCATTGAGTGGCGCCGCCGAAGCAGCAGCGAAATCAGGAAACACGGCGAAGGCAAAGATGTACTATGATGAACTCATGAAGGTGGCACCTTCCTCCGGTCGGCCAGAGCTTACGAAAGCAAATGCGATGAATTAATGAGTAATCACTACGCGTGGCTGATCCTGTTACTACCAACGATCACAAAGAGGCGGCTGACCGCCGCCCTTGCATTTACTATTTACTAACTACTCATTGCTCAATATTATTCACTTAAAGTATTTATACAGTTCCTTATCCTCCCCTCGCCACTGTGCAATCTTGGCAAAGGCTTCGATCAACGGCTCCTGAAACCAGCCTGGCAAGCCTTGTAGGAACGTTTCACTATACCCAAGTAACAACGCCATGTGCCATGGATTCTCTGTCATATCGTTCTTGAGTTTTCCGTCATTGATAAGTCCATAAGCAACGCGAAGTGTTTTCTCGAGACCTGCTGCAGGAATGATCTTCACCAGCAGAACTGACTTTTCATTCCTCGCATTTTTGAAGAAATGCATGGTCTCACGGCTTGCCGCTGTTGATTGTCCCTTTTCCAACAAAATCTCGTCTCCAGCGTGTCCGATTTTCACCTGACCTTCTACCACGGTAAACTCCTCCACGAATTTCTTGTGATAATGCCAATCGTTACCACCCATTGGCTCCAGCTCGACCTGCACAAGCTCATAAGCCCCATGGGTCTCGTTGCCCGTCTGCACGAATGTTGCTGAATAGTTTCCAGCGGTGTTATAGATCGTACGCTCGAGGTTCGCTCCAACGCTGTTATCCAGGGGCGGCAAGAACAACGCAAAAACCACGATTCCAAGATAAATTGTAGATATCACGAAAATTACGAAACCCAGCACTGTATAGAGTAATTTCACCGGCAACCAGCCCTTTAGGCGCCATATTTTGGAAACGCCGATTGGGTAGAACAAGAGCGACAACCAAAATCTCCATTTCTCCGTTTTAAATAGGATTTCAGCCTTCGGGGCATCATCGCCCGCAGGAACTATCAAGTCTTTCATATGATTTAAAATTTCATCAAAGGTCATTGATACGCTGCGGCTCACGTTAGGATAAACGGATTATGAGTTAGGGAATATGGATAAAATAGACACCGCCAACTGGAACAATTATTTTGATACAGGCGATCAAACGGTACTTCATGCAAGCGATCGGTACTTCGAATCCGTAAGTGCATTTGGTGAGGCTAATCTTGCTTACGGGAAAGTACATGCTATTGCAACTCCAGGGCTGCTGCTCACAGAATTTAGTTTACAATCCGAAGGTCCTTTTCAGCTTATCGACTCTCAGCCTAAAGAATCAGCAGAATCCGTATTTATATTAGGTGGCGATGTTGAATCGCAGTTCTCCTATCTGAAGCAGCCCATTCGTTTCCATAGCTATAATCATAACATTCAATACAGCACCGAGTTCGCAGGTAATCACATCATTCATTCCGGAAACTTTCACGCACTTACAATCACGTACGATCTTCCGTTTTTGAACGGACTCCTGCAAAGTCACGAAGGAGGATCGCTGGAAGCATTTGGAAAGAATTTGGGAAAGAAGAGAAACTATCTTGCCACTACCCACTCCGTGGGATGGGACAAGCGCATCGCAGAGGTGATCCATGCCGTAAGAACCTGTCAGTTCCAGGGTCCTACCCGCTACATCTTCCTTGAAAGCAAAATGCTTGAACTGTTTGTTCTGCAGATGGAGCACCTGCATTCTATTCACTCCTCTCCTGAAAAAGAGAAATGGAAGAAGGAAGACAAGGAGAAAATGGAGGCGGTGCGGGAATATATTGCAAAATTCTATCTCGAACCGCTTACGTTGAAAGACCTGACATTGTCCTTTGGTCTCAATGAATTCAAGCTGAAGAAAGGTTACAAATATTTCTTCAACACGACGGTCTTCGAACACGTCCTGCAACTGCGAATGCAAAAGGCGTCCGAACTGCTAAGAGAACAACAAATGACAATCGCTGATGTAGCATCGTATATCGGTTACAGCAATACCGGTAGTTTCTCTTATGAATACAAGAAAAGATTTGGCTATAGTCCAAGGCAGGAAGCGGGTATGACTAGCAGGTGCTGATGAATCAGGTCAGGATTATTCAGGTATCTACTCCACAACAATACGAAGACGCGACTTTGCTCATTCGCGAATATGCTGCGTGGCTGAACTTCGATCTCTCTTTCCAGAACTTTGAAGCTGAGATGGCTTCTTTGCCTTCCATGTACAACGCCGCCGACGGCGGATTGTTTGTTGCATATCTTGATGATCGTCCTGCCGGCGTAATAGGATTAAGAAGGTTTAAAGATTCACAGGGTGAAATAAAGCGTATGTTCGTGAAAGAAGATGCACGCGGTCATGGCATCGGCAGGATGTTATTGAGCAAATGTATCGACACCGCGAAGGCGCTAAACTATCAGGCACTCAAGCTTGATACAACGGACTTTATGAAGTCCGCTATTAAGCTGTATCAGGAATACGGCTTTGTTGAGACCGGTGCTTATCGGTTCAATCCCGAGAAAGGTGCGCGTTACTTTGAATTATTGCTTCTCAGCCGGTGATCTTACTGCCTGCGCGTCTCCACCCTCATCAGAAGCTTTTGATGCTGCGGGACTGGCAGATTCACCACTGAATTGGATATCGAATTTCGGACGATCACGATGTCTCGATGCTACGTCTGGTGCTGCATCTTTGATTGTGATACGCGATGCCTCAACACCCTTGCGCTGCAGCGCATCAAACAATGTTCGTTTACGCAGGTCGGCTGCAGTAGAAATTGACTGTAAGATCTTCTCCCGCCCACCCGACAAATCGATGGCCAGTGCTTCAACGTCTGCCGACACAACCTGCTTTCCTGTCTTCTGTTCAATGAATTTCAGAAACGATGAATCCGAAGCGCTCACTGCGTCGGCCGCCAGCGAATCCTGATAGTTTAATGTCGTCTTGTTGTGATTCAGAGTATAGTAGTCGAGCCGCGCCCTGTAC
>JASGJX010000004.1:0-28378 GCA_049840655.1 Chryseolinea sp. | reverse complement strand
ACGTATTGCTAAGGTTAATAGGGAAACACGATAGAATCCGAACAGCACCTTGGGCGAACGTATTTGGAAAAAGTACGCGACGATTCCGAGTGTTGAAATCTGGGGAGCAGAAGCTGCGCACAACACGTTGAAACAAATTCAATTCTATGAGGACTGCGGCTTTTTCACTCAGCGAAGCCAGATGTCCCGATTGTGCGACGAGCTGATTGACCTGCTTGGCGATATTCAGTCCGAAGCTTCGGATGCCAGAAAGACTGACGGTAACACGTTCAATCTTTATCACAACGAGGTGCTGACAACCGACAACCTGGTCTTTACACGCACGCGTGAAAGTCAAATGACATTTATCAACTACAATGGCACAGGACTACTGGCGACAAGACACCACGGTTTTTGTGAAAACACACATCAATATTTGATTTCACTCATCAAACATTCCACTTTGATTAGTGGCACCGCTGAAAAAGAACGGATCAAACTGTTCGCGAGAATGACAAAGATGCTTCGCGAATTCAAACCTGATGCTGCGTCACCGACGGTCTCCCATCGCATTAACCTTGACGGCCGAGGTACCTGACGCGCGCGGCTCAGACGATTTCCCTGCATTCACACACGTCCTTTTCGCAAAGAACTGTATCTTCGCAATTTAATTGGCAACTACAAAATCGTGAAGAGAACCCCGCTGCTGATCACACTTGCAATCGTCGGATTCATTGCGGGTGGCTACTATCTCTACTCAAAGATTTTCCATAAGACATTTATCAGAGGATGGGACGTAGTTCCTGCCGAGTCGATATTTGTTTATGAGGGCAGTAATTGCAAGAGTTGCCTGGACGACCTTCGTTCATCCTCAGTCGTAAAACTTGTGAATCTGGCAATCTTTCCACCCGAGGATCGCGACTCGCTAAGAAACATCACTGACATTGTATTGCAGAATTTTCAGCAGGGTGCTTTTGTCTCTCTTCATGCAACCAGGAAAGACGACTTCGATTTCATCTTCTATCTTCCTAATACAGATCAGCTGAAGACGCAGTTTAAGGTCTTTGTTGACCAACTCAATAAGGGTGCCAGCAAACTGAAAATTTCAGAACGGCAGTACGACGGGGTAACAATTTACGAGGGGAAATCGGGGGGCCGGACCTTCTCATGGGTCGAGGTTGATAATATCTGGGTGGCGAGTTTTACTCCAATCTTGATTGAAGACGTTGTAAGAACATACAACCACGAGACCAGGAGTTTTGGAGACGAAATCTCCGAGGCGTACAAACTACCCACGGTTAAGAAAAGACGGTGGCAATATTTATCTCAACATGAAGAAGGCCACGCAGTGGCTATCATTGTTTACGAACGACGAACCATCGTTGCTTCTTCGTCAATTCGGCGAGTCCGCACTGCTGGATGTAAAGATCAGTGACAAAACCAATTTTGTCTTGAATGGTTTTTGTCTCGACAGTGCAAGAAATCCTTCTTATTTCCTTTCATCATTCAGCAGTCAGAAACCTGTATCATTCAACTTAAAGAGTTACGTCTCTAATCGCGCTGTGATGGTTGCGACCTACGGTATCAGCGATGGAAAAGCGTTCAGTAAGGATTTGAAGGCGTTCAATACTACAGCAACACCCAAATTCGACAGCCTTGCCAGGATTGCCGATACGTATAAAGTCAATCTTGCGGAGTTAACTGGCACCATCACCGGCGAGATGGGCCTGTGCTGGCTCGAAGCGAAGGCAAATTCACTTTCAAAAGTATTGATCATCAACAACTCTAATCCGGAGCAGTGGATCACGACCTTTAACAGGCTGTCCGAACAAGTTAGCCTTGATACAGTGTTCTATGAGCGTTACGCTGACTACGAAATTCGCGAGCTTCCTGTATTCCGCCTTCCTGAGAAACTATTGTGGCCATTGGTGACAGGCTTTAATTCCAGCTATTACACGAGGCTCGGAAACGCCATCATCATTGGAGATGATCTTGAACAGCTCAAACGTTTTCTGGATGATATAGATCGGGAAGAGACGTGGGGAAAGTCAGTTGCCCACAACAAATACCTGGAGTCGACGCTGCTTGAGTCGAACATTAGTCTTTACATCAATACTCCCCGCGTCTGGAATATTCTGGAGGCATCCCTTCACGGAAAGTGGAAGAAGTTCTTATCGGATAATCGTGTGCTGGTAAATTCAATTGGCATGGGCGCCTTGCAATTCAGTCACTTGAATGACAGCTACTACACGAATATTTCATGGACTTATAAGGCAGTATCGGGTGGTGGGCAGACTGCAGAAGCGAAAACCACAGACAAGACCATTACTAATGTTGATGAAGCTATTACTCAGATGCACGTTATCAGAAGTCACGTTAGCAAACGCTCTGAGGTGTTGATTCAGGATTCATCTCGCTTGCTGCGCCAGGTATCAGCTGACGGCAAAGTTCTTTGGCAATTACAGCTGGACGGACCGGTGATGGGAGCTGTCGAAGAAGTAGATTTCTTCAACAATGGCAAGTTGCAATACTTCTTTGCCACGCCGGGCAAGTTGCATGTCGTAGACAGGCTTGGAAATTACGTCAAACCGTTCCCTGTGGCGATACAGGAACGCGAAATCGACTTCGTCAGCATTGTTGACTATGATCATAGTAAAAAGTATCGTTTCCTTATTTCTGGTAAAAGCGGAAAGCTGTGGATGTATGATAAGCAGGGAACAAATCTGGAAGGGTGGATGCCAAAGAATCTGGAAGATCAGCTATTTGCTGCACCACGTCACTATCGCATTCGGGGTAAGGACTACGTAGTGGCTATACGACGTGATGGCAATGCATTCGTACTGAACAGACGTGGTGAGCTGTTAAAGGGTTTCCCGATAAACCTGAATGCAAGACCTGTAGGTGGCTACACTTTAGAGCGGGGAAGTAGTCTGCAAAGCACCAACTTCGTAGTCATCTCACGCGATGGGTTTCGAATCAAATTCAACCTTGAAGGAAAGGTGCCACATCGCGAAGCACTTGTTAAGAATGCTGCCGAAGCGCGATTCGGATTAATAGAAGAGCAGGAGGGAAAATCGTATTTGATCCTTAGGCAAGAACCACGTCAGCTTGCTCTTTTCGACGACAATCTTAAGGAGGTCGTATCGAGCGATTTTGTGGGTAACAACCAGGCCAGGATCAACTTTCTTGATTTCGGTGCAGGACGGATCTATATCACAATTACTGATCAAACGCAGGACTTGTCGTACGTCTACAATGGTGCTGGAAAGCTTTTAACAGCGGTGCCTGTTGAGAGCAGTACGATCGCCTTACAGCCAATTGACCTTGAACGGTTTCGCATTTACTCGGCGCTGGACAAGTCTCTGACCATCCAACAATTCTAAGCAGGTCACCTCAGAGCTGGATTTTATTTGCGGTACGATGACCGTAAACAAAATGCCGTTGTGATCATTTGGCGGGCGATAATCGGCCGTTTCAGCGGAACCAGCCGGAGGTTACTTTCCAAAACTGACCGTATCTAATTGTAAAATAATTAGTTATGGTTTCCAGGATTTTTTTGCTGTGCGTCAGCCTTCTCGGGGTCGCCACTATGGCAAAGGGCCAGGTCGGGGTTCATGTCGGCATGACGACTGCCTTTAACGCTACGTTCGTTTTGGACGATGGCCTTTCTCAGGCACCACGCTATCGCTCTCAGGGTACTTACAAATGGGCACCCATTGGTTTCAACGCCGGTGTTGATCTGAGCCGGGGATTCGGTTTGTCATTAGAATCCATCATGGCCAAACAAGGTCAGATCTATGATATCATTAATATTGCCGACCAGGTAGTAGGTCAGCGCAACATTCAATACGAATGTTTACAAATACCCCTGCTGATGCGATTTATGAGCAAAGGTAATTCCGGCGTGCGCGGAAATTTTAACCTTGGCCCGCAGCTTTCTCTTCTTACGCGTGCATCTGAAATTATACAATACAGCGCATCCACTCAAACATTTCCTAAAGGAGCAACGCTTCCGGCAGGCGCCAGCGATGTTGTAACACATCCTGATGGATCAGTAACTGCTACTGTACCGGCTCAGAGTCCGAAAGAGTTGGCGAGTAAGCAAGCTGACAGTTTCAAGAACGCCGAATTTCAAATTGCTGCTGCTGTGGGCATGGACATCGATCTCGCGCGTCATTTTTACCTCACGATTCAGGCTCGTGGAAACTATAGTGTTACTGATCTGCGGAACTCCGACGCTATCGAAGCCATGAAACAAGGAAACTCCAGCGACATCTTTGGAAAACGCGCAAACCTCACGGCTGGTGTCCAGATGGGACTTCACTTTGTATTCGGCTCCACCCGGTCATTCAAGTACAAGGGAGCAAAGAATCCAGAAATAAGGTAATTATACGTTGTTTACAAACTGCCTGATGGCATTGTAAACAACGTCCAGTTCTTCTTCTGAGATTACATACGGAGGCACCATGTAAATCGTGTTGCCTAAAGGACGCAATAAGATGTCTTTCTCCAGAAAGAACGGGTAGATCTTTTTTCTCAGCGCGTTGCTGTACGAATGACCTTCTTCCGTCTTGATGTCAATTGCAAGAATCGTCCCTCTGGTTCGGGCATCTGCTACCGCCCGATGCTGTGATAGTTCATTTGCAAATTCAAGATGCTTTTTGCTGATAAGGGAAATTTGCTGCTGGCACCTTTCCGATGTCAGTAGTTCAAAGCTCGCATTGGCAGCTGCACAGGCAATTGGATTTGCTGTGTAGGAATGGCCATGAAAGAAGGTCTTCGAGAAATCTTCAGTTCGAAATCCGTCGAGTATCCTCTCTGAACAACTGGTTATGGACAGAGGCAAGGTGCCTCCCGTTATCCCTTTGGAAACAGCAACAATATCCGGACGTTCATCAAGGTAATCTGAAGCAAAGTATTTGCCTGTGCGACCGAACCCTGTAAAAACCTCATCCGCGATACATACTACGTCGTGGCTATGCGCAATCTTCAGCAGTTCATTGAGGATCTCCGCGCTGTACATGCGCATTCCTGAAGCCCCCTGAACCAACGGCTCGTATACAAAGACGGCTGCATCACCTGTTTCAACCCAGCTTCTGAATTGGCTGATCACATTTTCTTCTCTTCCGGCAAGTGGAAACTCGAGAAAACTGACATCAAAGAGCATATCAGAAAAAGGAGATGTGAACATTCCACGTTCTCCAACGGCCATTGCACCAAAAGTGTCTCCGTGATAGGCACCATCCAAAGCGATAATTTTCTTTTTCTTAATTCCCTGATTATGCCAGAATTGAACAGCCATTTTCACAGCCACTTCCACTGCAGTGCTACCATTGTCAGAGAAAAAAACGCGGCGTTGGTTCTTTGGCAAAATGGACAGAAGGTGCTCTGCTAACGTTATGGCTGGAGCATGAGTGAAGCCCGCAAAGATAACGTGATCGAGTTTTAACGCCTGCGCAGCAACAGCCGCAGCAATGTGCGGATGCGAATGGCCATGTAGATTTACCCACCATGACGAAACCGCGTCTATGATCTTTCTTCCGTCAAGTGTATGGAGATAAACTCCCGAAGCTTCCGTTACGACAATTGGTTTGATTTCGCTTTTAAGGGGAGTGAAAGGGTGCCAGATGTACGCCTGGTCCTTTTGATTTAGTTCATGCATTCCAGTTGATCAATAGTTTGTCGGCGTAGCTTCTGACAATTTGCCGGTTTATCTCGTTCTCTTTATCAATCCTGAGCAGACATCGTAAGTCAGCGTGATGCAGGATGATCTCCTCACTTTGAGGATTTCTTTCTCCGTTGAAAATAATTCCTTTTACTGGAAGATTGCGTCTGCGTAATTCACTCACTGAAAGCAGCGTATGGTTGATACTTCCCAAATACAAGTCAGCAACCAGCACAACTTCACACTTAAATTGTTCTGCCAGTTCAATGACAAAGTTTTCCTGATTTAGCGGGACGAGACATCCTCCGGCACCTTCAATTACTAAAGTCTTTTCAGTGCGCGGCAGGTGAAAGCAGTCCATTTCAATCTTAATGTCCTCGAGTTTTGCTGCCGCGTGCGGCGACGCCGGAAACTTCAAGAAGTACTGTTCGTCATGAAGAGTAATTGATGAATTGGAAATAAGCCCTTTCACAGTTTCACGATCTAACGGCAGACCTGCCTGCACAGGTTTCCAGTAGTCAGCGCCCAGTGCTTCACAAAGTATTGCTGAAGCGAGTGTTTTTCCGCTGTCCGTATCAATTCCCGTAACGAAATAATTCATCGATTGTAAGTCTATAATTTGAGCGAATCGGGTTGTGCCTGCTATGAACTTTCGAAGTTCAATATTCAACTTTGTTTATTTCACGTGCAAGGGCCTTTATGTCTTCCTCCCGGTTGAACGCATGCAGACAGATCCGAATGCGTTCGCCTCCGGCTGGTACAGTGGGCCGGCGAATAGGTCGGATATCAAATCCTTTGCCACGAAGAGTTGCCGCTGCCTGTGTCACACGCTCATTACCGGGGATCACAACTCGTTGTATTGCCGTGCCTGTTGATACGAAGGAGGGCGATTCTGTCATCGCCTCAGTAAAGCATTGAATGTTCTTATTAAGATCCAGGATCAGCTCTGAATGATTGCCGAGGTATTTGAATGCACAAGATAAAGTGATCAGTGCATGTGGCGGTAGTGCTGTTGTGTAAATGAACGGTCTTGATGTATTGATCAGATATTGCTTCAACACTTGTGGCCCCACAACGCAAGCGCCATGGCATCCCATTGCTTTTCCAAATGTGTGAATGCGTACTCCAATCTTGTTCTGCAATCCCAGAGAAATTGCTGTCCCTCCACCGTTTTCTCCCTCCACGCCAGTACTATGGGCCTCATCCAGTATGATTGTTGCGTTGGCTTTTTCTGCCAATGCAACCAATTCGATGAGCGGACATCGATCTCCATCCATTGAATAAATGGATTCAACTACTATGAATGCCTGACCCGCTACGTGCTTCAATTTGTTTTCAAGATCTTCGAGGTCATTGTGACGAAAGCTGAGTCTGCGCGCCAGACTTAATCGAGCGCCATCTTTAATACTTGCATGCGCATATTCGTCATAGATGATCGTATCGTTTCGGTGCGCGAGTGACGAGAGCACTCCAAGATTGGCGGTGTATCCGGAATTAAACAACAGCGCTGACTCAGCATGAAAGGCCTTTGCAAGTTGTGATTCAACTTCTTCTGCTAATTCACTGTTGCCAGACAATAGCCTGGAACCTGTGGCGCCGTTGAAACGCGTTTTAAATGCATGAGCTTGATTTGCTATTGTGTCATACAACTCGCGTGAACCTGCGAGACCGAGATAATCGTTGCTCGTAAAATCAATTAGTGTATTAACCGACAAGCGACGTTGAAGTCCGGCAGACTCCAATTGCTTTAATTCCGTCTGAAGTCGGTTCATTAACTGTGATGTCATGATTCAAAGTAAAATACTACTGCGTTCGTTGGCGTGCCTTTTCCATTTGATCCCACAGGAAGTCTGGAATGTGTTCGAGATCGCTGAATTCGCCGCCGCTACGGAGCCATTCACCGCCATCGATCGTGATCACTTCTCCATTCACATACGCAGAATAATCACTCATCAGGTAGGCAGCAAGATTTGCCAGTTCCTGATGTTCACCAACACGTTTAAGAGGAATGCGCTGTGCTGGGTCAAATTTCTTGGCAAGATCTCCAGGCAACAGGCGCGACCAGGCACCTTCGGTCGGAAATGGCCCCGGAGCTATGGCATTACTGCGAATCTTGTATTTGGCCCATTCGACAGCCAATGATCTGGTGAGCGCAAGCACGCCAGCTTTACTGCACGCAGAAGGAACAACATAGCCGGAACCAGTCCATGCATATGTTGTGACGATATTGAGAAACACGCCAGCTTGCTTTTTATTGATCCAGTTTTTGCCCGTGGCGAGTGTAACATTATACGTTCCCTTCAAAACGATATCCACAATTGTGTCAAATGCGCGATGCGATAGCCGCTCCGTTGGACTAATGAAATTCCCGGCTGCATTATTAAGTACACCGTGCACAGCGCCAAAGGTTTGTTCACTTGCAGCCAGCATGCTTTCAACTTCCTCATACTTTCGAATGTCGCAGGCAACAGCCAGAACTTTGCCTCCGGTTTCTGTTTCCAGTTCCCGAGCTGTTTTCTGCAAGACGTCAAGCTTCCGGCTAGTGATGACCAGGTTTGCTCCCAGTTCCAGAAAATATTTGCCCATAGAGCGGCCCAAACCAGTGCCCCCGCCGGTAACCACAAGCGTCTTTCCTTTCAGTGATTCAGGTTGCAGCATTCCATTCATGTTCATAAAGATTTAGAGAATATCAATATAAGCGTTCATCGCGTTGCTTTTGCCTGGATCACAACAATAATTACATAACCTCAACTACGCCAATTCTAATTTCTTAATTCCATCGTACATTGTATTATAGTTTAATCGACCTTGCTTGCTATGACCCGTCTGCTACCTCTGCTAATACTTATTATTGATATCATTGTTATCATTGATATCGTCAAGAGTAACAAAGACACAGAAAAGAAAATTCTTTGGATCATAGCGGTGGTATTTTTGCCGGTACTGGGACCCATACTATGGTTTTTGCTGGCTAAGAAATGATGCGATCTGCACATCATCCATAATAAATGATTCTCATTTCATGATAAAAAAGAAAGCTGTCCTTTTGAGACAGCTTCCATTCATCCACATCTATACATGATACGTCTTTTCAGACGAAATTCTGGCTACGCGCCCGGACGTTCCTGAAAGTCATGCTTGTTTCTTCGCAGTTGACGACTTGCCCTGTTCTGCTCATGCTGAATGTGTGCGCGCTCGCGTTTCGTAACTACGCCATCAGACTTTGCACGCCTTTCAGTACGGTTTATGTGGCGCTGATCGCGCACGGATTGAGCTGTTTCGCGTCTGGTAAGTTCTCCGCTTGAAACGCCCTGTGCTATGCGTTCATGCTGATTTTGTTGACGCTGATTGATTGATGGAGTAGCTGTCTGTGCTGATGCAGTCAACGCTATGCCGAAAACTATAGCGATTGCCGCAAGAACTGTCTTTTTCATTTGGTTTGCTGTTTTCATATCCCTTTGACAGGGATTAACAGCAATGGTTTAAGTCAGCGATGAAAAAAACTCTAAATAATTGTAATGGGCAGATTTACAATGAATTGGCTTCCCTTTCCTTGCTCTGAAACGAGGCTTATGTTCCCTCTAAGGCGATCAACCAGGGTTTTGACGATGGCCAGGCCCAATCCATTCGATGACTCCCCAGCCGTGGGCCGCGCACTTAGTTTCTTAAATTTTTGGAAGAGATAAGTTTTATCCTTTTCTGAAAAACCCGGACCCTGATCCTTTACGGCGATGGTAATCATGTTATCGCTCTTCCATGCCGAGATGTCGACAGAGGCATTTCGATGCGAAAACTTAATTGCGTTAGACAGAAGGTTGTCCAGTATTCTATGCAAATAGTCGATGTCGCTGTTAATAGTTTCGCTTTCGATCCGAAGTATATTCAAATGAATACTCTTCGACTCAGCAGCCGGCGAATAAGAATTTACTTTGTCCAGGATGAAAGCACTGATGTCGATCTGCGAGTAGTTTGGCTCGACGTTCTCTTCTATCATGTGAACATCCAGCAAGTCTGTAATCAAATCCAACCCCGATCTGGTGGCATCTTTTATCATGCCCACGTAAGTGGATTGCGGCTGGGAGAGACCTCCTTCCATTCCCATAATGTCGGCAAGTCCTTTGATCCTGTTCAGCGGCGATTTTAAGTCGTGGGCCACGATACCCATCAGCGTATCTTTCTCGTGGTTAAGATCTGAAAGCTGGTGGTTGTGCCTTGAGAGTTTTTCATTCTGATCCACGATTTCCTGCCGTTGATTTTGAATGAATTGATTCTGATGTTCCAGCTTTTGGTTTATCTCATTGCGTTTTTTGAGATTTCGCCATTGGATGAAACCCAGGATGCTGATGAACGCAATAACAATAATCAATATTATATTCTGCAGACGCTGTTGTTTGATGATTGAGTCCTGGCCCTGTTGAAGATTAACCAGCCGCTCATTTTCACGTTCTTTACGTTCGATTTCAATCTCGAACTGAAACCGCTCCACTTGTCTGGCGAGATCGAGATCCTTGGTTGAATCCAGTAGCATCAGGTAGTGATTCATGTTCTCAAGCGAAGCCTGATTATTCTTCTGGCGTTCATTCACCTTCGATAGATGGAAATAAGCCTCCATTCTTGAGTTGAGTTCCCTGGTCCGTGTGGCGATAGCCAATGCCTGCTCGAAATAATTCTTAGCGGCCGGAACGTTGTTGTTTGCAAATTCAACTTCTCCCATTGTCATCAACGCTGATGGCTGAAGGCGGATGTTGTTTTTGTGTGTTATTACAGCGAGGCCTTCTTCTCCAATGGTTTTTGCCTTTTCAATGTTACCATCACGCATGTAGCTGCGAGCGATGTACATCTTGATTTCCGCCAGATTGATTTCGTCATGTATGGAGCCAGCCGTGGAGTCTGCAAGAAGGAGATAGCGCAATGCCTTATCGTGTTCGTTTATGTCCTGGTAGAAACGCCCCGTTTGAACGAAGGCAGAAGTAATGTCAGGCGTAGTGCCTAACTGCATGCGTATATTGTTTGCCTTAAGAAAGTTATTCTCTGCTTTGCGATTATCATTTTGAGAGTGATACAATCTGGCGAGGCTTTGGTATGTATATGCCTGGCCTTGCGCATCGCCAATGTCTTCGAATATTTTTTGCGCATTGATAAAGTATTCATATGCACGTGAAAGTATTCCCTGTTCAAAAAATAATCTGCCCAGGTTGTTGTTCGAATAGGCAATCTGCACTGAGTCGTGATGTTGCGTCGCTACGGTCATCGCCTCTTCGTATGACTCGTACGCCTTGATGCGATCGCCTTTGTAATTATAAGCTACGCCAATAAAGTTTGGTGATTCTGCGAGTTCTTTTGTAAACCCGAGAGACTTTGCTAATGCGTACGCCTGCTTTGAATACAGTATGGTGCTGTCAGGGTAGGCAGATCTGTATTCCCATGCGAGATCCGTTAATGCATCATACTTTTCTGCTCCCGTGCTTTCAGCAACTTTTTTTCGCAGTTCCTGAATAAGCTGAACATTCTGCGAATGGGCTGCGATAAAGAGACCTATAAATAGGATCGTGAGGGCGGGGGTCTTCTTCACAAAATAAGGTTAAATCAATAGGTCTTGCCCAAATTTAGTGTTTCAAACGCGCATTTTAAAAGAGGGTTTCACCTTAGTCTGTTTCTTCAAAATTCATGTCCCTGCCGTAGGTTTCATCGATTGCACTTAGCGCAATAAATGCAATTACAATTGTGGCGAGTCCAACGACCAGCGCGCCATTGATGATGCCCCATTGCTCTCTCAACAACTTGAATAGTAAAGTCAGTGGAACCACTGTGCCCCGAATGACGTTCGGCACCGTCGTCGCAACAGTAGACCTCAGGTTGGTGCCGAACTGTTCGGCGGCGATGGTGACAAATAGTGCCCAGTACCCGATCCCAACGCCAAGCACAAAGCATGTGAGGTAGAACATTTGAACAGAGTTCGAGGGCTGATAGAGGTAATAGACAATAAAGATGAGCGTCAAGAGGATAAATAGTGCCACCACGCGTTTACGCGATCCAATGAGCTGACTGGAGAGACCACTGATCAGATCACCCAGTGCAAGGCCGATATACGCGAACATAACGGCGTTTCCTGCAGAGACACTTCCATCGATGCCAAGTTCTTTTGCGAACTCAGGTGAGAACGTGATCAGTATCCCAATGCAGAACCAGATAGGAAGTCCGATAAATATGCACCCCATGAACTTCTTGAAACGTTCGCGAGTCTTAAACAGTTGAAAGAAATTGCCTCGTTGAATCTCCTTTTCGCGCGTACGAAGAAAGATACCAGACTCAAAAACACTGACGCGGGCGAGCAGCAACATAATTCCAAGTCCGCCGCCTATAAAAAAAGCCTGAGACCAGGGACGAGTGCTTGCTATATAGTTTGCGAATACAGCGCCCATAAGTCCGACCGATGCAATAATGGTAGTACCATATCCCCGAAGGTGCTTCGGCAAGGTTTCAGACACAAGAGTGACACCTGCTCCAAGCTCTCCTGCAAGACCGATACCTGCTATGAATCGAAGGATGGCGTATTGATCCACACTGGTAACAAAACCATTGGCTATGTTGGCAAGTGAATACATCAGTATGGATCCAAACAGAACAGAGAGTCTGCCGCGCTTGTCGCCCATAATGCCCCATATGAATCCTCCAACGAGTAATCCGGTCATTTGTACCTGAAGCAGAAATTCCCCCTGTGAAAACAGTTGGTCTTCCGGAACCCCGAGATCGATGAGGCTGTTGCGCCTTACAATGCTGAACAGAAGTAGATCGTAGATGTCAACGAAATATCCGAGGGCTGCTACTATAACTGGAAGTCCAAATAACTGGCGTAGATTGTCACGCCGCAAATTGTCTTGATTCATGAAGCCGATTCTATCCTAAAAATAGAAATCCCCGGCTATTCATGAAATACCAGACATGGAACCTGATGAAGCAGCACAATATGATCGCTAAATGCGCATTTAAAAACGCAAAATGACTAATGGATCACGCACCGGTAAGGTCGTGCACCGGCATCGCATCACGATCTCAGAGGCTGTTCAACGCCTGGTCCAGATCGGCTACGATATCTTCGGAATCTTCAACCCCAATGCTCAGGCGGATCAGGGAATCAACCAGGCCATTCCTGATACGTTCCTCTCTCGGGATGCTGGCGTGTGTCATCGATGCAGGATGATTAATAAGCGATTCAACGCCACCAAGTGACTCAGCCAATGAAAAAAGTTTCACGCTCTCCATCATTTTAGTAGCAGTAGCAACGCTATCATCTTTCAAAGTAAAAGAAAGCATGCCACCAAAGTCCTTCATCTGTTTGCGTGCAACGGAATGGTTAGGGTGATCGCTGAATCCAGGCCAGTACACTTTACCTACTTTAGGATGAGCTCTTAAAAACTCAGCAACGATCTTCCCGTTCACACAGTGTCGTTCCATGCGCAGGTGAAGGGTTTTTATTCCTCTCAGTACCAGGAAGGAGTCCTGAGGACCAGGCACAGCTCCGCATGAGTTCATGATGAAATGTAACTCCTGATAAAGTGCGTCATCATTTACGACCAGTGCGCCCATAATAACATCGGAATGACCTCCAAGATATTTGGTAACGGAGTGCATCACTATGTCTGCACCAAGGTCAAGAGGATTCTGCAGATAGGGCGAGGCAAAGGTATTATCAACTGCAACAATAACTTTCTTCTTCTTGACAATATCAACAGCCGCTTTGATGTCGACTATGTTCATCAATGGATTCGTTGGGGTTTCTATCCAAAGCAAACGGGTTTTGTCGTTAAGCAGCGGCGCAATGTTCTTGAGGTCGGTCAGGTCTGTGAAATGAAACTTGATGCCATACTTTTCAAAAATGCGACGGAACATCCTATAAGAACCGCCATACAGGTCATGACTCGTAATTACCTCATCGCCGGGTGAAAGCAGTTTGATGACGGCATCTGTGGCTCCCATTCCGGATGAAAAGCAGATTCCGTATTTACCATTCTCGAGCGCCGCGATACTTTTCTGAAGCACGTTGCGCGTGGGGTTGGCGCCGCGTGCATAGGCATAACCCTTATGTTGCGCAGGTGAATCCTGCACGTAAGTTGATGTTTGATAAATCGGCGTCATGATCGCGCCGGTTGAAGGATCTGGTTCTACTCCAGCGTGAACGACTTTCGTTCCAAATTTCATGTGATGTTATTTGTTTGTTCAAAGGCAAAATGGAATCGCCTGACAGGTAATCATCCTGGGATGAAGGGACATAGCGATTGCTCGTGATTATTCGTTCCGATTGTTCGACGTCCGACACAACCTGATACCAAGATTATATCGTGCGCGAAATGTCAAACTTCTCCAGGTAGTCAGCGACGCGCCGCACAACGCTACCGCCCAGCGCACCGTCGACAACGCGATGATCGTAAGAGTGTGAAAGGAAACACTTGTGACGAACCGCTATTGCGTCTCCATAGGGAGTTTCTACGACTGAAGGCTTCTTTTGAATAGCTCCGATCGCGATGATCGCAACCTGTGGCTGCATGATGATAGGTGTTCCCATTACGTTGCCAAAAGTGCCAACGTTCGAGATCGTGAATGTACCAGCGGCAAGGTCGTCTGGCTTGAGTTTATTATTGCGTGCGCGCTTAACAAGATCATTCACAGCTTTTGCCAGTCCTGTCAGATTGAGCTGATCAGCGTTTCTAATCACCGGGACAATAAGATTGCCCGAAGGAAGTGCAACGGCAATACCGATATTGATGTCACGCTTCTTGATGATCTTGTCACCATCAACCTGTATGTTCACCATTGGATAGTCTCGTATCGCCAGGGCTACGGCTTCGACAAAAATGGGTGTGAACGTCAAGGCATCACCTTCCCGTTTCTGAAATTCGTTTTTAACTTTATTACGCCAGTGTACCAGGTTGGTCACATCGGCTTCAACGAACGACGTAACATGCGGTGCAATTCGTTTCGACTCTACCATCCGCTCGGCAATCATCTTGCGCATGCGATCCATCTGGATGATTTCATCGCCTGCACTGATCGATGCAGGCACGCTGCTAACGATCGGGGTGGGCGCCGTTTTCGGCATGGCAGCAGGCGCAATCACAATTCCGTCTTTGCGTTGCTGAATGAAGTCGAGGACATCCTTCTTCGTAACTCTTCCTTCGGCACCCGAACCGGCAATGCCATCAAGTTCGGCCACTGATATGTTTTCTTCCCTGGCTATGTTTTTCACCAATGGCGAATAGAATTTCGCGCTGGACTTGAAATCATGAGCTACAGGGGATCCGTTTGAAGGCGCAGCAACCGGCGCAGCAGGTGTTGGGCTGCCGTTCTTGTGAACGCCGTTTTCAGCAGGGAGAGGTTCGGCCTGCTTGATCTCCTCAGCAGAGGCCTCAAGAATCGCAATGGGAGAGCCAACCTGTATTACTTCACCCACTTTAGCCAATACTTCCTTTAGTGTACCGGCATGAGTGGATGGAATTTCGGTATCAACCTTATCTGTTGCCACTTCCAGAACAGACTCTTCCAGTTCAATCCTGTCCCCTGGCTTTTTAAGCCACGACAGGATTGTAGCTTCCACAATACTTTCGCCCATTTTAGGCATGATCAGTTCCACGAGTGCCATGCGGTCAGAGATTTGAGGGCGAAGTTAATACTTTTCAAGTGTTGTGCCATGCCGCTACCTTACAGTCAGGCAATTGGAGGGTTTGTACTTTTACAGTTGATTGCCAATTCAAAATATAGTTACTTGACCGCCTTATTTACATATGATTATGACCAGCATTTTGCCCGCTTCCGCAATGAAAATTTGGAGTCGTACATCCTTCATCGTATTGCTCTTATCGATCGCCCTTGTTTCCAATGGACAGCACGAGACCCCTACGCCGATAGAAGGCAGGTGGGATATCACGATTGAGAAGGATGGAAAGTTTCTTCCTTCATGGCTTGAAGTAGAACATTCGGGAATTAAGACACTCGTAGGACGTTTTGTATACGCGGGTGGCAGCGCCCGGCCGATCTCCGAAGTGAAATTTGCCAATGACAAGTTCAGCTTCTCGATACCCCCACAGTGGGAAAAAGAAGACCGCTACCTGGATTTCGAAGGAACTGTCTCCGGCGATAAGCTCAACGGAACGATGGTATTCGTAGATGGGAAGACTTACAACTGGACGGCTGTACGCGCACCAAAACTGAAAAGAACAGGAGAACCTCAGTGGGGCAAACCTGTCAAGTTATTTGACGGCAAGGACCTGAAGGGATGGCATACTACGGGCGACAATCAGTGGATAGTCGAAAACGGCGTATTGAGGAGCCCGAAATCCGGTTCTAATCTCGTGAGCGATCAAACATTTACCGATTTCAAACTTCACGTTGAGTTCCGGTATGAGAAGGGAAGCAACAGCGGTGTCTACCTGAGGGGCCGTTATGAAGTTCAGATCGAAGACTCTAAAGGCAAAGAACCATGGAAGGGTTATCTCGGTGGCGTTTATGGCTTCATCGCACCAAGCGAGATGGTTGCTAAAGATGCGGGCGAATGGCAATCATACGATATCACGCTTGTCGGCCGGATGGTTACTATAGTAGCCAATGGCAAAACCGTTATTACTAACCAGGAGATCCCTGGAATAACAGGCGGCGCCCTTGACAGCAAGGAGGATGAGCCAGGCCCTATCTATTTCCAGGGAGACCATGGTCCGATTGATCTTCGCAACATCATTATCACGCCCGCCATCTCCAAATAATCATACAATACCGTCTTTTAAGACCGGATCAATGCAAGAAACATGGCTTGCATTTGATCCGGTCTTTTTTTTAGCCAGGAATTATTTGAGTTGCAGTAGTGGTATTCATCGAACTTCCTGTCTCTGGGTCGGAATAGACTCGTAAATTTGGGAGAACATTACTGATTGCGATGACTCACGAGCTTCCGGAGGAAGACATTATCAACGCGATACGCGAGGGAAATACTGTTGCCTTTCAGCACGTATTCGATTCGTGCTATGAGTCGCTATGTGGCTATGCATTTAGTATGCTCCGCGATGCAGCTGAAGCCGAAGACATCGTTCAATCGGTCTTTATGAAGCTGTGGGAAAAGCGCGATTCGTTGGAGATCAGGCAATCGGTGAGATCATATTTGTTCAGAGCTGTGTACAATCAATGTTTGAATCACATTGAGCATCGTGCGGTTAAATCCCGGTATCAGGCCTATAGTCAGCTTGAGGCAGTAGAAGCATCAAGTGAACCTGATCCGTTTCCTGATGAACTTGATCAAAAGATTAGGGTGGCGGTCGACAATCTTCCGCCTCAATGCAAGAAGATCTTTATGATGAGTCGATATGATGGTCTACGGTACCCGGAGATCTCGTCACGACTCAACATCTCGGTGAATACAATTCAGAATCAAATCTGTAAAGCCCTTCGACTCCTTCGAACGGAATTGAAGGACAATGCAGAGAATTAATTGGCCATTGCATGAGCAGCATGAGTAAAATTGAAATCAATGATGACCTCATCGCACGCTTTCTGACAGGAGATGCGTTGCCCGAGGAGGCTATCGCGATCACCGACTGGCTGAAGGATGCACAGAATCGTCACCACTTCGAACTGTTGGAATCCACGTGGCGCCAGTCAGCAGGCGTCAGCTTGCCCAAATTTGATAAGGCAAGTGCCTGGAAAAAGGTATCTGATGGGAGTAAGATCGCAGCAACAGTTTCTGCTCCCGTGCGCTCTCGTTCCTTGTGGCCCTTCGGAATAGCCGCGGCCGTGGTCGCTCTCGCGCTGTCAGCTTATTTTGTTTTCTTCCTCCGGTCGCCTTTGCCGGAGTTGGAAATGGGAAATGTTTCGACTTCCGACAGTTTCAGGTTCATTGAGCTCCCGGATCGTTCGACAGTTACCCTGCATCGCAATAGCCAGTTACAATATCCGGATCAGTTTACGGGTGCATACAGACAAGTGCGGTTGGAACGCGGAAGGGCCTACTTTAATGTAACCCATGACGCTGGAAACCCCTTCGTGGTTGAAGCTGGGGAGGTGAAAATCAAGGTTTTAGGCACAGAGTTTAATGTACAGTTGGACGAGGCCCAGATGACTGTCCATGTCCGCGAAGGCCGCGTATTGCTTACTTCAGCTGTGGATAGCGTAACAATAACTTCAGGAATGACCGCAGGTGTAAGGTATGGTCGGTTTTCCGTGACTGATGTGCCGGTCGGTAATTTGTACAGCTATGCTACACAACGACTCGTATTCGATGATGCTCCCTTATCCGACGTGATCCGCGATCTAGAGGATAGCTATCCGTACACGTTTGAATTGAAAAACACGGCACTGGAAAATTGCCGTTTAACAGCAACTTTCTATAAGGATGATATCGATAAAATTGTAAATTTAGTGGCGGAAACACTCAATCTTACCGTCGCGAAAAATGGCAGGCACTTTACTATTGGGGGCGAGGGATGTCTGTAGAGTGTGTGTGGTGTTGGCATTGTGGGTTGCAGGCATTTCAGTGCAGGCGCAATCTATAGGATCGCGTAAGGTAAGTTGCGCGTATACATCAACGCGTCTTGACGAAGTTATTCATCATCTTTCCGTGGAGGCTGGCGTTAGCTTCATCTACAGTTCTAACAAAACCGATCTTAATAAACT
Organism: Chryseolinea sp.; assembly: GCA_049840655.1. Taxonomy (GTDB): domain Bacteria; phylum Bacteroidota; class Bacteroidia; order Cytophagales; family Cyclobacteriaceae; genus Chryseolinea. The sequence continues at coordinate 10,080 of JASGJX010000004.1, read as the reverse complement.
TGTTACGCTGAACGTTGAGAACCGTTCGTTAGATGAGACACTTTCACTCATTGGCGTCCAGTTAGGAATCGAATTCAAATTGCAGGGTCGCTATGTTTTAATTAAGCAACTTCAGCCTGAAGCAAAGACTGCACGCAACGTAGTCGGTAGGGTGCCAGTGGGAGCGAGGAAGTTATCAGCGACGCACGATCTTTCATTCTACTCGCCTGGTGAAGTACCAGCCAATCGACTGCAGGTGCCACCATTTACGGAACGCATGGATCCCACTTTTGTTCCGGCACAAACAGCTACTCAGGTTAATACAATACCAGTGCAGGAGACTCGAATGGTAAGCGTAAACAATGCGAGGGCCGGAGCATTCTTATCTGCAGGACCACTTCTCAGTGACTATTCTTCGGGAATTGAACTGCAGGCCGGGATACGACGTGCCTATTTCGTGTTCACCCCAAGCTGGTTAAGCAATGGCAGATTCCATGTTGGCTATGGATTAGGTACCGCAATTGACCTCGGCCACAACTTATCTCTTAATCCAATTTACAGCATCAATACATCTCATCATTCGGAGACTTCTTCGTGGAGAAATAACCAGGGAATAAATGAATTGGAAACGAAAGAGAATACCATTCATCATCAGGTAAAGCTGATGATCCAATATGCGGTCGCTCCAGGTTTCGTGGTTAAGCTCGGGCCAACAATAAATCAGTCGTTTACTGACTACGACACCTACCGCACAACTACATACATCCAACGACGTTCCGTTATTCTGGGTGATCCTATCGGTGGCGGCTATGGCAACGTCATTGTTGTTAATCAGGTCGATGCTGCCAACAAATCATCTTTACTCTCCAGGCAGCGCGTAAGTGATGCATGGTTGGGATGGGAGGCTACCTTCGCCTTCAGAATAAATTTCTCCAAATAGCGTAGTGGCAATCTGCCCGCCTCCTGTCTCTGGATTGAACGCTAACCTCTCCAGAGATGTCAAACAGAATCAAAGAAGCTGTATCCGTTATTGTGGCCCTCGGCCTTGTAGCGGTAATGCAATATTTTGCCGCGAAGGATTGCTGCCGTCCGTTTGAACCACCGCGTCCGCACGTCATGCAGGACATACATCATCGCTGAGCTGCCTTGCCTGATAGTCAGCGTGTGTTGGCACCGTTGAATATCGCTGCCAGGTTTTGCAGGCTGCTCTCCACATCCTTATGAATAGGACTTTCGGTAACGGTGCCCAGGTTGATGGCGATGAAGAAGTAAATGTTCTTCGATGGAATATAGTAGAGTTGACAACCAGCACCAATGCCTCCACCGCTGTGACCGAAAGCTTCAGTGTTATCAATCAGGGCCCGATCGAGTCCAAGGCCATAGGTAGGATTACCCTGTACGTCGTTCACCCATCGCTTCATTTGCGTAAGCATATCGGGACTTAACAATTCGCCATCCATGAGTCCCTTTAAGAACCTTACAGCATCGGCTGGTGTCGAAACGATGCCATCATCTCCAATCAATGCCCGAACGTTATTTCGCTGAAGAACGGATACGTTCTCGACATTGCCATTGCTATACCGATCCCAATATGAGTTCACCAACAATCCATAATTAAGATAGCCTTCGCTATTATAATAGTATGTGTTTTGCAAATGCAGCGGATCAAATATCTCTTTTTGCATAAAAGCACCGTGATTACCTGTGACTTTATCCAGCATAAGAGCGGCGATCAGGTAGTTCGTATTGCGATAGGAATAACGTGATCCAGGTTCGAAATCAAGTGATCGCCCGCAGATGTAGGTGAAATAGTCTTCGGGTACAAAGGGATGATTGGGATACTGCAGCAAGCGCGTAATGTATCGTGGCGCGTCGTTGTATTCTGGAATCCCCGAGGTATGATTGAGAACCATCTCCACCGTGATTTCTTTTGCACGCGTAACGCACTGGCTATGCCTCGGAAGGAGGTATGTAGTGATGGGCGCTTTTAAATCGATCAGTCCCCGCTCTACAAGTTTGAGCAAACAAACAGATGCATATGTTTTGGATATACTCTGCAGATATTGCAAATGACAAGTCTTCATGGGAGTCTTTGACTCAATTTTCGCATAGCCGGCGGCGTATTCCCACATTCCATCGTTGCTTAAGACAGCTATTGCTGCCCCAGGCACTTTGTTAACCAGTTTGTTCATCACTTCTTTCACCGCTGCACTTTGCGCATATACGCCGGACTCGTCGCCTGTGCAATTGGTCGCCTCGAGATCGTACACTTTGGGCGCGCAACATACCAGAAGAAGCGGACCGAAAAGTGCAAGACTACAAAGTCTTACCAGCAAAAGTGGAGTTGATATATGACTGCAGAAAACTTTCATAACACAGTTTTATTTCGCGACCATCACTCCCGTTTGTATCATCGTTTGTGGTATAATGGGCACCGTGGTGTTGTAGTGCGTGATGACCATAAACTGATAACCCAGAAATGGAGAGTATCGGGTTTTATCCTGATACGTATGTCCGCCAAATGCCACCCCTACAGGAAGAGCGAACATGCTTTTTCCGCGGTGACCTCTGCGAACCCATTCGCCATTCATTGATTGTAACGTTGGAGAAGGTGTGAATGCATAAACGTAGGCGGCGCCAGCCTTCAGCTCTCCAAAACCATTGTCACCGATATCGGGTCGCCAGGCCAATTGTGTGTAAACCATCAACTGATTACCCACCTGCCGGTTGCGCATCCAACCAAGATGAAATTGCTGAACCCACGTTCCACTGGAATTAAGTGTTACCTCTGTGCCCAGGCCGATTCCGATGTTGCGGAAGTTGAGATCTATGTTTCTGAATGGAAGCGCGAGTGCCGGAAAATTTACAGTGACGACTACGGGAAAATCGTATCGCCCTGACTTTTCCTGAGCCAGACTATCAAGCGTCAATCCAAAGACTAAAACTGCGAGCAGAAGTTTCCTCATGATTTTTTTGTAATGATACGATTGCCCCGTGCATCCGGAGACGCTGTAAAGGCAGTTTTGGCTGAAGTGTCGTGAATAGGTGTGTGAAATGTCAGTCGCCGACGTGAAACCACTCCTTAAATGCGGCGGCACGGGTGCGACTCATTGGCACTTCCGCTGGCAGCCATTCGTTCTTTTGAAGAAGTACGGAAAGCTTGCCATTGTCGAGTCTTCTGAAACCCGAAATGGCGCTTCGATTAAGAATGTATTGGCGATTCACCCGAAAGAAACTGTCACCCGGCAGGGAACGTTCCAGCTTATCAAGTGATTGATCCAGGTAATGCTTTTTGCCGTTAGTGGTGACCGCAACCACGTAGTTGTCATCGACGTAGAGTCCAGAAAGCTGGCCAGGTTCTACCTTTAGTGTCTCCCGCCCGACGCGTGCGATGATTGGTAATTCCCGTGGCTCCTTTTCAACCTGTTCCACGGCAGACGGCGCCTGAGACTTTTGAACGCCTTTCCAAAGGTTGGCATAAAAGAGAGCAACGTATATTCCATTAATCACAAAGAACCAGATGGATATGATCACCAGGTCGACGGTGTAAAAGTTAAGAGGAGCTGTCTTCCCCTTGGCAATGAGGCTCGCGACTTCGGTAAGCACGGCTATCACAACAAGTCCTGATACCACGGTTACTATCAATTGCGTGACAATCCTTAACACGAATCGTTGCTCAAATGGCAGTACCTTGTCCAGGTAATGAATAATTTTCTTAACCACCCACCAGGCGGCATACCCCTGAACTGTATCGAGGCAAAACGTCAGGACAAAGAACCAGTTAAGTCGGACATTTGAGTACGTGAGATAGTAATTAATGCCGCTGATGATTGGAATAAGAATCAGGAATATGATGACATCCGGATGATAATTGCTGAAGTTCCTGCAAGACGTCGGTCGGTTGGATTGGGAAAGTTCGCCTTCTGGTGCAGAAGAATCTGCGATGTTCCTCGTCCCCTCGGCCTGAGGCTTTGAACCTGTACGTTCGTCACCGGTGTCGCTGCTGATTCTCATTTCCGATTCTTGAGTGTTCCGGGTGTAGTCTTGGTCCAACGCTTTACAGCTCGCCGAAAGGCACTCGGTTCACTGTAGCCCATGAGCCTTGAAACATCAGCAATGCTTGTATTCTTTGAATCTATCAATGAAAGAGCAATCTCTTTCGAAACCATGTCGTACAGTTCGCGATACATTACATTTTCTGCCGCGAGTTTCCGTTGAAAAGTCCGGGCAGACATATTCATGTGCGCCGCCATAACATCGAGCGAGGGTACCTGGGCAGCAAACTCGAAACGCATAATGTGCAATACATCTTCCCGGAAAGTATGCGCATTACGGCGTGATCGGGTTTGCTTCCTCGCCATGGTCTTGAACGTGGCAAACAACGAACGATCATGGCGGGGTAGAGGAGTCATCAAATCTGCACTCAAAAATACGAGGGAGTTTGATTTTGAATTAAAGTCGGGCTCCAGCTCAAACACCTGCACGTAGCGATCAGGTTGTGCTGGCTGTCGTATGCAAAATGTCGCCTGTTGTGGTTGAATCCGTTGACCGGCCAATAGGAAAAATACATTCAGACATCCTGCCATCGCCTGATCGACGGCGTGTCTCGCCGTTACAGGAGAAATGCGTATCCAGCCAGGAGCAGGAGTGAATACGAGGGTGGTCTTGTCGCCACGGGTTAACATCGAATACCTGAACATATCAGTGGCAACGGATCCATGTTCACATACCTGTCCGAAAGCGTCATGAAGCGTAGCGCAGCTTTGCATTAAATGTCCAACGATCCCCAGGATGGACGTGGTGGTTGTTGTTCCAAGATGAAGTCCGAGCAATGAATCGCCGGTTTCTTTGAGAGCAACTTCCCAGGCTTCGTACGCTTTCTTGAAATCTACAAGTTGATCAGAATGGCTCAGGTCATTGACAGAAATATCAAGTTTCCGGCACATAGCCGAAAGGTTAGCACCGCGTTGTGCCGCCCCGTAGAGGATGTCGCGGATAATGGGCATATGGGCGAACATGGCGTGAAATGTCCCCTTTTTGACACAAGTTATCACTATTGATCGTAACCCGGAGCCGTTAAGTATCATAAATTGTATCAACCATGATGACAAATAAATTCGCCCGGATATTCCTGGGTTTGATGGCATTAGCATTTTGCAAAGTAGGCGTCGAGGCAATGGTCGACCCGCAGGCAGTTGTCGCGCAGGTTGGAATTACCCTCGACAATGCCAGCGCTATGAGCTCGATCCGCGCAGTTTACGGTGGAATGCATTTCGCATTCGGATTGCTTTGCTTCTGGTCACTGTTGAAAAGACCGGCACCAGCCCTGTGGTTGGTGGTTCTCTACACTTCGGGCTTCCTCGCAGGTCGAACCATTAGCTTGCTCACGGATGGCGCACCGAATGAATTCGTACTGACTTGGTTCGGCACGGAAGCCTTTTCGCTTGTGGCGTCGGCAACACTGCTTCTTTTATTGCAGCAACGGCGCCGTTCAGTAGTTGCCGTAACGGCATGAAACAGACTGAGACCAAGAGCTGAAACCCGATAGATATTTGCACCCGGCGGATGTGATTGTATGAACAGACAAGACGGGTGACGTACGGTCGCGGTCTTTTGTAATCCCTTCTTTATCTTCGTCAATCAATCAAATGAATGCATGAAGAAGATCCTGTTACTGATTGCCGTGTTGTTCCCAATGATCCACTATGGTCAGACGAAACAATTTGTATTGTTCGACCAGGAGTTCGTATACACCAAGCAAGACGCCGACAATTCGACACCCAGTAAGTCGCACTACTATGTAACTGGTGAAAAGATAAATCCGAATCGTCCAGAGAATTGGATGTCACCTGTCGACTATCGAAACGGAATCGTACATATCCGGATCGATGTAAAGGAAAAGCCTGCGGGTAATGCACCAACAACCTGGACCCTTTGTTACATTCCAAACAAAGGCAAGGGAAATGGTTACGGATGCACAGGTACGGACCTATACACTTCGACCGGTGTTTATGAACGCGATGTTCCTATGACATCGTTTTGGGAGAATGAATCGATTGTGTGGGAGGAAGGTATCAAGCAAATGGATCTTGTGATCAAAGATGATAGCGGTGGACAGGGTCATGCTCATAAACGAACTGACTTCGAAAAATTCTTCCCCACAAAGGTACGGATCACCATGGTTCAGGTAGCCAAAGGTGAACAGTATGATCCATCCATACTCACGAAGAAATAGTAGCAGAGCAACCGCTACTCATACTTCAACGTCTGTGCGGGATTGATACGAGCCGCGCGCAGGGTCTGCCATCCAACAGAGAAGAATGCAATGACCATCACGAGTAACGCGGCTATAATCACCACGAATAAACTCATCTCGACATGGTAAGGGAAGCCGGTAAGCCATCGGTCCATGACGATCCACGCGATGGGACTTGCAAACACAATCGCGACACCCACAAGACTAAGGAAGCCTCTCGATAACAGGAACACAACCTGTCCTACACTCGACCCCAGCACTTTTCGAATGCCAATCTCCTTTGTGCGCTGTGCAGTCATGAATGAAGACAAGCCGAAGAGTCCAAGGCAGGCAATGAAGATGGCCAGTAGTGTAAAGAGTGTGAATATCTGACCGAACTGGCGATCACTTTCATACTGGCGATTGAAGAACTGATCCAGCACAAAATAGTCGAGCGGATTGTTCGGAAAGATTGTATTCCACGGCGTTTCGGCTGCGGTTAATACGTCTTTGTAGTTTTCACGCTCGATCTTAATCGCGATGAACTGGCCATTGCCATTTGAAAATCTGAATACCAGTGGAACTACGGCCTCCTTTAGAGACATTTGGTGATAGTTCTCCAATATGCCAACAACCTCACTTGTATCGCCGCCGTGAGAAACTTTTTCTCCAATGGCATCCAGTGGATCGTCGAAGTCAAGGGCTTCGGCCATAGCGCGATTAAGTATCACGCTATGTCGCTCGTTCGGATGCTCGCGATCGAAATTTCTTCCCGCGACAATGTTTAATCCGAATGATTTCACATAGTCATGATCGATTCCAACGGTATATCCGGCGATCGGTGCGTCGGGGCCACCTGTAAGCCTGCGAATGCCACTGGCCCAAAAGATCTCATCACCCGGAACGTTTGTTGATGCGCTCACAGATTGTACACCAGGTACGCGGGACATCTCATCTTTAAACACCTGAACCTTCTGTGTGTATAGCGAGTCCGTTATACCAGGCGATTTGAGAATGAGTGTCTTTTCAATGTCAATGCCCAGCTTCTGATTTTTCATGAAGGCCAGTTGGCGATATACCACGCTGGCGCCAACAATCAGGAACACGGACATAGCAAATTGAACCACCACCAACGTCTTGCGCATGATGTTTCCATGTGATGAATTGATAACCTTTCCCTTCAATACAGCAACCGGCTTGAATGAAGAAAGAACGATCGCGGGATAGAATCCGGAGAGTGTTGCGCCAGCGACAAATAGTCCACCGAGCAGTAACCAGAAGTCGCGGTCGAGGAGGTAAGATCTTGGTATGTCTCTTCCGGAAAGCGATGAGAAGGAAGGCCATAACAACCATACAGCCACTACTGCAATTGCCGCAGCCACAAGATTGATAAGTATGGATTCTGCAAGGAACTGATAGATGAGTTGTTGTTTTTGAGCACCTAAAGCCTTGCGTACACCCACCTCGTTAGCGCGATCGAATGATTTCGCCGTTGCAAGATTAATGTAGTTCACCCACGCAATGATCAGAATAAAGAGCGCAATAAAACTAAGTGCGTAAACCGATTCGCGGTCACCACGTTCGCTGGGCTCAGATTCCTGCAACAATACCTTTCCGAGGTGAATATCAAGGAGTGGTTGTAGTATGAATTCCTTTCGACTGTTTGTCTTTTTCCATTCTTCATCTTTATTAGTTAATAGCCAGTTGTCCCATTTTGCCTGGAGCGTTTTTACGTCGCTGCCTGGCTCGAGAAGGACATAGGTATTAAAATCGTACCAACCCCAGTTTGTTTCTGATTGCCGCTGCGATTCATTGTTCAAGGTTTGATACGAAAGCATAAAGTCAAACTTGATATGTGAATTATCAGGGACGTCGGCGAAGACTCCGCGCACTTCGAACTTCCGTGAGCCATCCCAGGCGATAGTTTTACCTATTGGATCTTCGTCGTTGAAATAGCGCTTCGCTGCTCTTTCAGAAATGGCTGCCTTGTTGGGTCCGGAAAGAACATCCGCTTTATCACCCTTTACCAGTTTGAAATCAAATACTTCAAATACTGATGAATCAGTGATTTGCATTTTCTCTTCACGAAACGCTTTGATGCCGTTTGGACTTTCATAGCTAATAACTCCGCTCACTGGATAGAGTCGCGTAAATCGACGAACTTCGGGAAAGTTATTCTTGAGCGCGGGACCTACTGCGGGAACAGCAGCCGCGCATTCAAAGCGCAGTTTTCCATTCTGCCATTGATTGTACTGAATCCGATAGATGTCGTTCGCTTTGCTATGGAATGTGTCGTAACTGCGTTCGTACTTAACGTATTGGAGTATGAGCAGACTCGCGACGATACCGATCGTGAGTCCAAGTACATTTAATATGGTGAACGATCGATTCTTGAAAAAGCTTCGAAATGCAGTGAGGAGGTAATTCTTGATCATAGTTGGGTGGTAACTAATCAAGATAACGAATACCGACAAAAAAAGTATTCAGCTTATGCGAAATAGCGGACTACTCATGACCAACGGTAAGTTTTAGCAGGTATTTCGTGTATTGCAGTACCTGATACTATGAACAATCCCTTAAATTGCGGGATATGGGACATCTACCTGATCTGATCCAGGACCTCGCTTTGATTCTCATGGCTGGTGCAGTTACGACATTACTGTTTCGTAAATTGAAACAGCCGTTGGTTCTCGGATATATTATTGCGGGCTTTCTTGTTGGGCCTCACTTCAATTTGTTTCCAACAGTTGGTGATGAAGGTGATATTGAAGTGCTTGCTGAGATTGGCGTGATATTTCTGTTGTTCAGTCTTGGTCTGGAATTCAGTTTTAAAAAACTACTTCGAGTTGGTGGTGCGGCATCAGTAACGGCACTGTTTGAAATCACCGTGATCACAACTGCCGGATATTTTGCGGGCGTATTTATGGGCTGGTCAACTATGGACAGTCTGTTCCTGGGAGGTATGCTGGCCAGCTCGTCAACGACAATCATCATTCGCGCTTTTGAAGAACTCGGTGTTAAGACGAAGAAGTTTGCCGGCGTTGTATTTGGTGTGCTGGTCGTGGAAGACATTGTGGTAATCTTGTTGATGGTATTGTTGTCTACGGTCGCGGCAACGAAACAATTCGCAGGTACGGAGATCGTATTTACAGTAGCGAAGCTTGTCTTCTTTCTGGTATTGTGGTTTGTTGCTGGTATCTTTCTTATACCTTCTTTGCTTCGATTGGTAAGGAAGCTCCTTGATGAAGAAACTCTGCTGATTCTTGCACTGGGTTTGTGTTTGGGGATGGTTGTGCTGGCAACGCGTGCGGGTTTCTCAGCCGAGTTAGGTGCATTTATCATGGGATCCATCATCGCTGAGACTACGTCTGCCGAAAAAGTAGAGCACCTGATCAAGCCAGTGAAAGATCTATTCGGGGCAGTATTCTTTGTGTCAGTGGGGATGCTGATCGACCCTGCTGCAATTGTCGAGTATGCGTGGCCCGTTGTGATCGTAACTCTGCTCACGATCATTGGAAAGATGGTGAGTACCACTGCAGGTGCATTGATATCGGGACAGCCTTTAAAGCAATCCATTGAAGTGGGTATGAGCATGGCGCAGATTGGTGAATTTGCGTTTATCGTTGCAACCCTTGGGCTATCTCTCGGTGTAATATCTGACTTTCTTTTCCCGGTGGCGGTTGGTGCTTCAGCAATCACGACTTTCACCACGCCCTATTTTATCAAGTTCTCTACGCCGATGTATAGGATGATAGAACGATCACTTCCTGAGAAGTGGCGACGTCGGCTTCTTAATTATTCCTCCAGTGCACAAAGCATTCAGGCGAGGTGCTGTTCGGATTCTATCGTGTTTCCCTATTAACCTT
>JASGJX010000003.1:0-13119 GCA_049840655.1 Chryseolinea sp. | reverse complement strand
TTTTTCACTATCTCATCCGCCACTTCTTCAACGATTAAAGGCGCTGACGAATTCCTGATATATGAAGACATCTTACGCTACATATGGTATCCTGATTGCAAACGTATTGGTGTTCTTTGCGCTCGCGGTTCAGCTGCAAAGTTTCAGCATGGATACGCAGCGCGATGTGATGACGATTCTTCATTGGGGTTCAAACGTTAACCCATTGACGTTGGGTGGCCAGCCATGGAGAATGATAACTTCAATGTTTTTGCATTTTGGTTTTTTACATCTGGCCGCCAACATGTATGCACTTTTTTCCATGGGCACGGGGCTGGAAGCAAGAATTGGATCTGTTCGCTTTACGTTAATATATTTTATATGCGGTGTGGTAGCGAACCTGTTTAGTCTTGTCCTTAACCTCTTCGTGAATAGCGCTGGTGCTTCAGGTGCACTATTTGGTCTATACGGTTATTCCCTTGGAGCGCTCCTGGTAAGTAACTTAAATGATTCGGCGGCCAGAAAGAGGATGCTTGGTGGATTTGTCGTCTTTGTCCTCATCAATGGATTTATCGCATATACGGTGAATGTTGATGTGTGGGGTCACGTCGGGGGATTTGTGGCTGGCATTCTCCTTTCGATAGCACAGTTTCGTTTTAAGATTCTTATTAAAAACGCCCATCTGGCGGTAGCGTTAGTTGTTGTTTTTGCCATCGTCTTCGTCTTGCCAAGAGACCAGGTTCGTTACTATAAGCTGTTTCAGGACATTCTAACGCAGGAGAGAGTTACTAACAACTACTACCGCGGAGAGCTTAGTGATGCTGAGCTGCTCGACAGTCTTAAATTGGCCGTTAACGGATGGGACTCGATCGAAGGTAAGTTCGTCGCACTGGGGAAGGTTCAAGAGCCCATTCGGCATGATTCGGCGGTGATTCATCAGTATGCCAGATTACATCGCAGAGTGACTAACTACATAGTGATGTTGCTCGACAAGCAATCCTATATATATCTGGATAGTATTGAGATCGCGAATGCTGCTTTCGACTCGGTGCCGCAATTACAATTCAATCTTGACTACTATCCACGTCCTGCCTACGGGCAGAAGACGGCAAGAGATTCAGCTGTGGCTTCCGATCTAAAAACACGTCGCGTATTTTACGACGCCGAATGGAAGGAAACCGACGATCCGTCTTCAGCCTCATTCTATAGACTTGGACAAGTTGATTCACTAGGCCGGTGGCAAGGCGCGGTTAGAGATTATTATCGAAACGGTGATGTTCAGATGAAGGGCAGCTATGTCGATAATTTAAAGGACGGTGTATTTCTTTACTATTCGGATCATCATACCTATACATCGTCAGGACGATACCAGCGAGAAGAAGCCATTGGTAAATGGGAGAGTTTTCACTGGAACGGAAAATTGCAAACGGAAACGTTCTATAATAGCCAGACTTTTGTGGCAGCCATTTATGATTCCGCAGGCAGCAAGCAGGTGGATAATGGCAACGGTAAGGCTACCACGTGGTATGACAATGGACAAATTGCCGAAACGGGTGAGTACCACAACGGTATGCGTACTGGTGATTGGTTTGGATACCACCGTGATGGCAAACCCTACTATCGCGAGTTATATCGTGACAACAAACTTGTACAGGGTGCGGCTGTTGATGCCACCGGGAGACGATTCGTGTACGACGAACTGAGTCTGTACGCTTATCCGGTTAAAGGAATGGCGGATTTTGAGCATTATGTCGAAAAGAATATAAGAAGACCGTATCCGCGCGCCTCTGGTGCGCGCATTCGTGTCATATTTCAGGTTGGCCGGGATGGCGAGATGTGGGACTTTGTAATTCTTGAGGGGTATTCGTCCGAGTACGAAGAGGAAGCAATCCGATTAATCAAAGAAGGACCGAAGTGGCGCCCTGGCCTGTCACATGGCCACGTCCCTGTGCCTTCACAAGGCTATGCGGTCATTCTCTTTTAGTCCTGAATCGTTAGTCCTGAGTCGTTAGTTGGTTCTTAGTATTCGTCGTAAATAAGTACTTTCGTTTATTACCAACTATCAGTACTATTGACCACTCAGGAGTAAGGACTCAGGACTAATTACTAATTTCATTTTCTTCATCAACGTATCAACGACAACATTTTCTTTCTTCTATGCAGAGACGAGAATTCTTAAAGACTTCAGCAGCGGCGAGCACGGCATTTGCCGGCGGTCCGCTCATTCACATTTCCGGTCAGCAGAAAGTTTACAAGACCGCTTTGATTGGTGCGGGCTGGTGGGGTAACAACATTTTACGATGCGCGATGCAGTCGAGGCAGAGCAAGATCGTGGCATTGTGTGATGTCGATCAAACATTCCTTAATTCGACAGCCGAAACGGTTAAGAAGATGACGGGCGACAATCCGAAATTGTATCGGGACTATCGCGAATTGTTAAGTAAGGAGAAACCTGAGATCGTCATCGTTGCAACTCCTGATCATTGGCATCCACTGATTGCGATTGCTGCTATGGAGGCTGGAGCACATGTCTATGTTGAGAAGCCAATTTGTCACACGATCAATGAAGGAAAGGCAATGGTAAAGGCAGCGCGAAATACGAAGCGCGTTGTTCAGGTAGGAACGCATCGGCGGGTATCACCTCACAATGTATCCGGAATGGAATTCCTGAAATCCGGTAAGGCCGGAAAGATTGGCTCGGTTCGGGCGTTTGTTCACTATCCCGGAGGTGAAGGCAAAATCACACCCGATTCAGAAACTCCATCTACGCTTGACTGGAATATGTGGTGTGGGCCGGCGCCATTGCGACCATTTAACACGACAATACATCCCAAGGGATTCAGAGGATATCTCGATTACGCCAACGGAACGCTGGGCGACTGGGGGATACATTGGATGGACCAGATACTCTGGTGGACGGAGGAAAAGCATCCGCGAAAAGTTTACTCTGTGGCAAACAGATTCATTAGAAAAGACAATACAGATGCGCCTGATACGCAGAACGTGATCTTTGAATTCGAATCGTTCACTGCCAGCTGGGAACACCGTCAGTATGCCGGCAACAACGGCGGAGGAAGACAAATCTCGGTTGTTATTTTTACGGCACTGGAGGGTACGTTTCACATGGGATGGCTCGATGGCTGGACGTTTTATCCCGCTGATGATAAGAAGGCGCCGATCCATCAGGACCCGAAACTCGATGAACCCGATCAGCAGAACATTGCCGCTCTATGGGCGAACTTCCTGTCATTCGATCGAAAGCAGGATAAGTTATCCGATATGTGACATAGAGATCGGACCAGCGTTCTACTAATATGAGTCTTGTTGGGAATGTTAAGCTGGAAACTCGGGGAGAAGCGTTGAATGGGACGGTGAAAAAGGAGTGATTGTGAACGATGCTGAAGCGAACAAACTTCTGAGCCGGGCCTACAGCGGAGGATGGAAATATCCAGTATAACGCTGGACCACTGAAGTCACGTGCTTTACGTCATGCTAAAAATAGAAAAGGCTGCGAGGAGCAGCCTTTTCTATTATAGTGAGTTGGTGTTGATTATTCCATTGTAAACAACCAGGCCTCCTTGAAGAGATTTTTGAGTTTGTACTCATTTCTCTTCTTGCGGGCATCGTCGATGTTCGTACTTGAAGCGATGAACACATAATAGAAGTTGTTTTTAGGATTCAGAGCAATGTTCAGCATGATAGCCGCGATCGCTTGTTTCTTTCACGTACTTCATGGCACCGGAAAGGCTCTTATATGCGCCGATTACCACATAGTGATGTCCGCTTGACATCGAGAAGTTCTCGCGTGTCTTTGGAGCAGCAGGTTTGCTTGCTGCTTTTGGTGTCGAAGTGGCTGGTGCCGTTTTCGCTACTGCAGGTGCTGCAACGTCAGTTTTTGCCGGAGCAGATTCTGAAGTTACTTTCTCAGCCGGAGCATCGACTTCAGCAAAGGATCTGCTTCTGCCAGGCGCTGCTGATGAACTTCCTGATCCTGGGTTGGTTCTTCAAGTACTGAGGGTTTCTCCGAGGACAGAAACATCGTCTTGAGGAGGTCTGGGGCGCTCATTGGCAAGTATTCGTCCGCTTTGAGTAGCGGTCTTCTTACCATTGGAGACTTTCTTTGAAGCCAAACGGATACCGATGTGGAGTTCGTGTGCTCCACCGCTCTTCATATCAGATCCGAAGGCGTTGAAGTCGTAGCTATATCCGAATCTGAATTTATCTTTCACGTTCATTCCGAAGATAAGGCCCAGTCCTTTGTTTTGGTTAAAGCTTACACCCGTCCAAATCTTGTCCTGGTAGTAGGCTACAGTAGCCACTTCGAAGTAGTCTTGCCGTCCGTCTGTTGTTTGGCGATACAGTGCATAAGGCTCGAGCGCGAGCATCTGAGTTTTTCCGACATTGAAACGATAACTCGCTGAGAATAATCTATTCCGGAGATTTGACATCTCGAAATGGTTGAATGTTTCAGGGTTGAATGGATCAGACTTGAAGAAATCTGTTAACGCGAAGCCAAGGCGTAACCCATCATATGTATATACGACACCGAAATTACCATCTACATAATAATTCGTGCCTGCAGAACGCATGATGAGGGGATCATTCGTATTCATTTCACCTGCTTCGAGGTCCAGTTTGTTAAGACCTACTCCACCCGACAATCCAAATCGGATGGTTTGGTTTCTGGTAATGGGAACTACATACCCGAATGTTGCCATGAAATTTGAGTGTTGTAACAACACCTGGCGGTCGGTCATGATGTTGAAGCCAAGCGCGACGCGATCACTTGCGGGCAGCTGTAGACTGGCACCTGCAGTTACGGGGGCGTCTTTGAAGTTTGCCCACTGTTGACGATAGGCTACGCTTGCTTCGATCTGTTTATTGATACCTACATATGCTGGGTTAAACAGGTAGGGATTAAAATTAAACTGTCTATAAAAGGGGCCGGGGTTTTGTGCTTGTGCGCCAATGGTTAACAGAATGAATAACATTCCTGCTGCCAACGCTTTTGCAATCATTTGAAGACTTGTTGTCTGATAGGAAGCGCACCCTGCACGCTGCGTAACTTCTGCTGTAATCAATTTCCTCATGCTCGTTCACATTTAACTTTCTACCCTATCACGCTCAAGGCAAAACAAGTCACACGTGGCGATGGGTCGCCTCGTTTAGCGATGGTGATCTTGAATATGCTGATTGAGCAGTGAATCTTTTTCTAATCCTCCTCCTTGATAACATCGAGCTGCCTAGTGGTCGATGAGCTCTGGGGATTTGAAGCTCTTGCTAAGAATCAACGCACAAATATGAAATGAACTAGGGTTCAGAAAAAATCAAAATAGATAAAGAGTCCTATTTATCAGATGAATTAAAAATATGTGGGTAGAGCGAATGATATTGACGACGAACGGAAATAAAAAAAATGTGATGAAAAATTCAACAATTTGTGTTTACAACGGTATGGATATACGCAAAATATTGCGTGCTGTTGACATCCTGTTTTCCCTCGAAGATTCTGAATGCGCAACGATGAATGAATGAATGAGGGCGATGAATGACCTACAATCGATTTAGGAGACAGTTACCGTCGATTTCATTCATTTTGGGACGTTTTTCTACATGTAACTTCGATATGCTTTTTTACAAATTTCTCACGTGTTCATCTAAGAGAATAAAACCCATTTTGAGAGAGAAAAACCAGGCAAAATAGTGTCATATTTCAATTGAACAAACCTTTTTTGTTCATAAATCTTCGCTCACGTTTGTTATCGAACGAGTTGTGCAATTCCCTATCTTCGACGAATTGCGGCTGAGAGCACATTTCAACCAACGATACAACCATGCGTCGAAGAAATTTTCTCCGTGAGATAGCGCTTTGCTCGGGCGGAATGCTCGCATTGCCTCTCTTAAGTTTATCTGCTCCTCATCACTCACTGTTCACCTCAAGTGATACTTTAAGTGTTCCCAAATTGAAGATCACGCGTATCCGATATTATCATGCTCGTGGTTATACAAAACCATTGTTCAATCAGTCACGCGGCATTGTCGAGATACAAACCGATGGTGGAATAACTGGAATAGGCGAAGGTGGAGCGAAAGATACCATTGAGCAATGTGCACAAATGCTGATTGGTGAAGATCCATTCCGCATCGAACACATGTGGCAATATTTGTATCGCGGAATGTTTTATCCACCGGGCAGAGAGAAACTTCATGCCCTCGGTGCTCTCGAGATGGCACTGTGGGACATAAAGGGCAAGGCACTTGGTGTTCCAGTGTATGATCTTCTTGGCGGTGCGACACGTGATTATGTTGAATGTTATGCGACGGGATACGGCGCATCCAAGGCGTCCTCTGAATATGATCGCGCGAAAGATTGTATAGCAGCTGGGTTTCGCTGCTATAGAACGAATCCAACAGGAGGCGATGGAGAGGAGAAATTTGATTTTTATGAGAATGTCAGAAAGACGATCGACCACTGCCGAAAGATGGATGAAGCAGTTGGTGGAACCGGGCGTTGGGCGATAGATCTTCACACACGATTTGATACGCCGGAAGCCATTAAGATATGTGACGCACTTGAAGAACTGGAGCCTTATTTTGTCGAGGACCTTATCCGTTCTGAGAATCCCGGGGTATATAAAACGATACGTTCACTGACTAAAGTGCCGATCGCTGTCGGTGAACAATTTGGTGACCGATGGGATACGAATGAATTGATTGAGAATCGTCTGATTGATTATTGCAGGATTACGTTGCCGAACTGCGGTGGGCTTTCTGAGCTAAAGAAAATTGCGTCCATGTGCGAGACACATTACGTGGGAATGATCCCTCACTTCACCGGTCCACTCGCAACGGCAGCGCTAGTGCACGTGCTGGGATCCAGTAGCCCTTCGCGTTGCCTCATTGAATTTGCCGGAGGGACATTCGAGAAGCCTCCTTATTTCAATGAAGATTACATGCTGTTTCGGGATGGAAAAGTATATCTGAATCCAGCGCCCGGCCTGGGCGTTAAGTTCGACCCCAAGAAGGCAGACTTTCTATTTGAGGTGAATACAAAGACAAAGTATCCTCACCCCATTCTTCAGAGTAAGGATGGTTCATGGCACGGCTGGTGATAATGGAAATGACGTCAGGAAAAGGAAAATACAGATGGATAGTTGTTGGTTTGTTGCTCGTAGCGACCACCATCAATTATCTTGATAGACAGATCATCGGGCTTCTTAAGCCGATACTTGAGAAGGAATTCTCGTGGACGGAGACTGACTTTGCACGAATCGTTATGGCATTCACAGCAGCGTATGCAATTGGCCTGCTGGTTTCCGGAAGGATCATCGATAAGATTGGCACCCGCATTGGTTATTCAATCGCTGTAATCGTCTGGAGTATCTCAGGTATGGTGCATGCACTCGCGCGCGGCGTCGCGGGATTTGCAGTTGCACGCATTGGTTTGGGCTTGGGTGAGGCCGGCAATTTTCCGGCTGCTGTAAAAGTGGTCGCAGAGTGGTTTCCTGAGCGGGAACGAGCTTTGGCAACAGGAATCTTTAATGCGGGAACAAGTATCGGTGTCGTTACAGCGCTACTCATCGTGCCATTCATCCTTAGTGAATTCGGATGGCAGGAGGTATTCTGGATTACGGGTGCGCTGGGGCTCGTATGGCTGGTTGTGTGGTGGCTTTTCTTTGATGTTCCATCCCGTCACAAATGGATCTCAGCGGAAGAGCGCGCTTATATTGAGAATAATTCGGGAGGCAAAGAGTCACGGCTATCCAGCTCAGATGGCACAGTGAAATCCATACGGTGGCAACGACTATTCTCGTTTCCTCAAACATGGGCATTTGTTGCGGGCAAGGCGTTCATAGATCCGATCTATTGGTTTTTTCTCTTCTGGTTGCCCTCGTATTTCGCAGCAAATTTTAGCCTTGACTTAAAGAAACCGAATCTTCAACTCATGACAATTTACGCGGCCACCACAATAGGAAGCATAGCAGGAGGGTACCTTTCTTCGTATTTGGTTAAGCATGGATGGACCGTCCTGCGTGCAAGAAAAACTTCACTGTTACTGTTTGCCTTTTTAGAGGTGTCGATTATTCTGGCTCAGTTCGCGGATGGACCATGGATAGCCGTCGGCCTCATTAGCCTGGCTGTGGCGGTACATCAGGCTTGGGCTACGAATATATTCACCCTGGCCTCTGATCTCTTTCCCAAAGAGGCTGTAAGCTCTGTAGTGGGCATCGGAGGGATGGCTGGCGCGGTCGGCGGGATTCTATTTCCGATGTTCGTTGGTTATCTGCTGGACAGCTATAAGGCCAGTGGAAATATCGTAGCGGGATACAATGTGCTGTTTACGCTGTGCGGATTTACCTATCTGTTTACCTGGATGATTATTCATCTGCTCACCCGCGGAAAAGGCAAAGTGCCACTGGAATTGATTTCGTGAGCATTGAAGTTACTAATCTGTTTTGGCCACGACGACATCAAAGTGTTCAAAGCTTGCACGGGAAAAGACTGATCATTACAAATTGACAGTTATGAAAACCTTAGAAACTAAGATCGATTCTATAGACAAAAATCTGGACTCAAAAAGACTATATAGCTAGAATCAGGATCGGGTATCATTGGCGTCAAGGACTGAGAAAGTATAGAGAGTATAGAGAAGTATAGAGCAGGTATAGAGAAGTGTAGAGCGGATATAGAGAAAGTATAGGCACACTATAGACCAGCTATAGGAGATCTATAGAGAAAGTCAAGCACGATTTAACACGTGTTGAGTGTACAGTTATTCAAAACTGTACAAGGAAGATTGGAGGCGATCGTTTACCAGCCCATCAGGCAAGAGTCTTGCGAAGGGACCATCCAATACTTCCCAGTAAAACGATGATCACCAGCCATGAAAAGATGGTCGTTATCGCATTGCCGGACTCATAAGATGGCGGATCGAAACGAAAGACAATAGCATGTTTTCCGGCAGGAACCCGAAGTGCGCGAAGCACATAGTTTGCCTGCATTATTTTGGACTCCTGTCCATCGATGGTCGCCTTCCATCCAATTGGATAATAGATCTCAGAAAATACGGCAACGCCATCGCTGGACGCATTGCTTTCGTAACGAAGTTCACGCGGGGTATGTGATGTCATTCGTATCGTAGCGGCACTATCGTATTCCGAAACAGGGGCAGCTTCGCCTTCCACCACAACTTCAGTTCTGGTGTCGATGCTACATGTTTTAGAAATCGCCTCATTTGGATTTGCTGCGGGAACAATTTGTTTAACAAACCATGCGCTGCCGTTCGCAGACGAATTAGGGATGACGTTGTTGACGTCGGGACCAAACACAATATACTTCACGTTCAGCATATTGAAGATTCCGTAGTCGCGCATATCCATCTTTCCTCCCTGAATATTGCTGATCATCTCCTGCGATTCTCTGATCAGGCACGTGTCAATCAATTCGGCATACCGGCGGATCTTCGCACCATGATACCCGCCAACGGAATGATGAAAATAGGATGTCCGCGCTTCGTTGAATGCGCCCTGAAGATTAAAGACTCTGAAATAGGATGTGTCCTGAAGCATCAGTTGATCAGCGGCGGTAGGAACAAAGGTTGTTGCTTCCCGTTTCCTCTTGTAATTGTCTTTTGTTAAGCCACGCTTGTCAACGAGCGAAGCATCCATAGTGATCATAAAAATAAGGATGGCGTAGAAAGCAAAAGGAGGAACCTTCTTCCATATCTGAAAGTAGATCATGATAAACATTGCTGCGATAAATGCGAGCGATCTGAATGCGTCGCTTCGTAAGAGGGCCTTGCGATCGTCGATCAAAGCTGTTAAGAACCATTGAGGAATCTGTGCAGCTGCTTCGAGGTCGCTTACGAATCCCATCATCCCACCAAATAGCAGAAAGATTAAGCATAGCCCAGCCGTTATGCCGCCTGCCAGATAAAGTTTCTTTTTGGTTTCCTTGTCGAATGTTTTGGTCATCAGTGTCTCAAGTCCCAGCATGCCCAGTAAAGGCATGGCAAAGAGTGGTATGATGATGGCAAATGTTACTGAACGGAATTTATTATAACCGGGAAAGTAGTCGAAGATGAAATAATTGAATGCGGCGAAATTGCTTCCCCAACAAAGCATGACACCGA
This sequence comes from Chryseolinea sp., assembly GCA_049840655.1. Taxonomy (GTDB): domain Bacteria; phylum Bacteroidota; class Bacteroidia; order Cytophagales; family Cyclobacteriaceae; genus Chryseolinea. Next base: position 3,008 of record JASGJX010000003.1, on the reverse strand, counting down.
ATATAGATACCGGCAGCAACCACCAGCTGTAAAAACGATCAGCGAAACAAATTCCGCAGGCAAACAAAAACACAATAATTGCACCTGCATAGTATGGCATCGACGTATCCGGTCCCCAATATGGTGAACTGTAGTATTGCAGTTCGTTTGCCTCTTGTTGATTTTTTGACCGTGCCAGGGCTTTATAAGTTTCGCTATTCTGGTCAGACACCAGATAGTTGGAGCCAAAGCCTCCCAAAAAGTTTGGGATCAGCAGTGTCATTGGCTCGGACAACGCATAATTGTAATCGAAAGCTTTTTCCTTGCCAATGCCAGCCAGTGGTTTCGATCCTGGTTTGATCAACTCAGATCCACCCCGCGAATATTTCGTATACTCGTTAACTGCCCACATAGGACCGAAATATGATCCGACAGCTACGGCCACTGCGATCGTAAGGACTCCAACATTAATTCCAAGCTCTTTCAATTGCCCCCGACGCAATGACCAAATCAATTGCACAATGCCGTATGCGACAACGATCAGCAAGAGATAATAAGTAATCTGAAGATGGTTCTCGCGCAGATGAAGAGCCATAGCAGCAGCAGTGACACCAAATCCTAAAATCTTTCGACCGGAAAACACAAGATGAATGCCAGCTACTACGAGCGGCATAAATGCAATGGCTCCAACTCTGGCACTATGACCGGCAATAAGCCCAATAATGAGATGAGAAGAAAGGCCAAATGCAATTGCGCCAGCGATTGCCAGATAGGGACGTACTCCAAACACCAGCAACATAATGTAATACGAAAGCATCGCCAGGTAAATGTTACAGATCGGGTGCGGAAGGTTGAACGACAGAATTTTTTTGAGATACCCGATCGATATGTTTCCCCACTGAACGTTGATGAGATATCCGGGCATTCCGCTAAACATATTTTCTGACCACAGTGCCTCGTCGCCGGTCTTATCGCGGTAGTCTCGCATGGATTTAGAGGAGCCTTCCCATTGTGTAATATCTCCCTGATTCAGCGATTTGTTTTCGAAGAAGATTGGGCTGAAAAAAACAATAGTGACGACTAGAAATACTCCGATGGCAACCAAATGAGGCAGGACCTGGCGAAAGTCAATTTTTTTCATTCTGCGTGTTTAACAGCGCAAAATAGGAAGGGATTTTAATTTATCTAGGAATTAGCGTCTTCGGGTTGTGATCAACCACCAATCGTAGACATGGACTCGGAGACTGGATTGGAACGTCTCGAGGCTTCGGCCTCAAAGCCGTCTTTTGGACGAGAGTGGAATGCGTCCAGTAAGCGATCTGAGACCAGGGAATCATCAGTTGACTGGCGAAGCAGGGCCCTGATATCCAAAATGCCGGCATCATATAAGCATGTTTTGAGCGTGCCTTGCGCGGTAACCCGGATTCGGTTGCAGGTACCACAGAACGTTCTGCTGAAGGCGGCAATTATTCCGAATTTTCCAACGAAGCCGGGTACCTGGTAGCCATTGGCAGTTGAAGATTCCGGATCGTGGGTCTTGATCAACTCAGGGTAATGAGCGCGGATATGATCGAGAATCCTTACATGTGTCCACTCCAGCCGATTGTAATGCTGGCCCTCGCCATTGAAAGGCATTTCCTCAATGAAACGTATATCCACAGCGTTGTGCCTGCCTAACTCAATAAGAGAAATGATTTCATCGGTATTTTTTCCATCCATAACCACGGCATTGATTTTCACGGGAATGGATGATTCCAAAAGTGCATCGAGAGTGCGCATTACATTGGGAAACTCATCCCTGTGAGTGATGCTGCGAAACCGTTCGCGATTGAGCGTGTCGAGACTAAGATTAACACCAGCGATATTCAATCTCTTCGAATTCGTTGACGTGAGGAGCGGTAAGTACGCCGTTGGTTGTGAGATGCACATCCTGAATGCCGGGAATTTCCACCAGGTTTCTCATCAACGGCATAAGATCGGGGCGTACAAAGGGCTCTCCTCCAGTGAGGCGTACCTTGTTTATGCCGAACTGAGCCAGGATTCTTACCAATCGTAATATCTCGGTATTAGTCAGTAAATCTTTTTTGGGCAGATAGCGAATTCCCTCTTCAGGCATGCAGTAGAAACATCGCAGGTTGCAGCGATCTGTCACTGCCATCCGCAGGTAGTTCGTGATCGTCCGTGATTGTCGAAGTAGTGTCGCCACGTTGCTCAAGATCAGGTTCAAAATTAACGATATTATGTCTACACACGAAAGCCGTCTGAAGGTTACAGGACCTTGCCATCTGTCGCGACATTTCGCCGCAATAATGCTTTTTCTGAGACGTTTCGGGTACCGCCAGATGATTTCTACGTTAAATTTGCAGGTCCAGGAAGCTGTTTTTTACCGGACGACGAAATCATATCGAGCATTATGACGAATCAATACAAGGTACTTGCATTCGGAATCACAAGACAAGTTCTCGGTGGAAAAGAGGCGATCATAGAAGTTGACGGTAACACAGTACGTGACGTTGCCTGGCGAACCCTTTCAACCCGATTTCCTGAATTCAATGAACTTAATTCATATATATCCGTAAATAACAGTTACTCGGACGAAGATCAAATACTGGATGCCCATGGACGATGAATTGCGTTGATTCCTCCTGTAAGTGGAGGATAAGAATTTCTTTTGCATGTCAATTAATTGCCTTAACTTCATTGCCGGTCACATTTTGTTTCACGCAACCCTCTAAGTCATGATAAAAATAACGGAGAAACACATCGATGTTCAGAAGGTGATTGATACAGCTTCGAGCCTGGATGCCGGAGCTGTAAATATTTTTGTCGGAACCGTGCGCAATTCGGCACATGGTAAAAATGTCGTCTGGCTCGAATATGAAGCGTACGAGACGATGGCAGTGGTGGAGATCAGGAAGATCATCGATGAGGCGGCCTCGCGCTGGCCTTTGCTGGGATGGGCGGTCAGTCACCGGATCGGGACATTGCGGCCGGGAGAGACGGCCGTGGTCGTAGCGGTTTCAACTCCT
>JASGJX010000002.1:0-36352 GCA_049840655.1 Chryseolinea sp. | reverse complement strand
TCCATAAGACTCTTAGCTTCAGATAATCTTTTATCCTGAAGCCAATGCCGCGGTGCCATTCCAAATGTTTTTTGGAAATCTCGTTTGAATCCTGCCAGACTTCTACCGGTAAGCTCAGCAAATTCGGAAACGGGAATGTTATAGTGAAAATGGCTGAGCATAAACTTCTCCAGGTCGATCTTATGCGGCTCCGAAAAATCAAACAACAAATTAGCTACGTGGGGCACTGTGTGCAGCAGTAACTTCACAGCTTCGTTTACTTTCAGCATTCCTAATTCGGCAGTAAGATCTTTCTCGGAATTGCGAACGTAGGGAATTACCGATTGAAAGTACCCTCTCAGGAAATCGTTGGCAGGTATTAAAACGTTGCGAGGTCCTGTATATTTCTGAATTCCTTCGACTCGCTCCTCCAATGCGATTTTTCGCAAGAGATCTTCCTGCAGGGAAATAACGATGGTCTCGTAGCGATCATCGGGCTGTGGTGATTTGGTAATTTGTCCCAGTTGATTTTTACCGATGAGCAACATCTCGCCCTTGCTCAATGAAATCCTTTCTGCTGACGTCTCCAACATGAAATGTCCCGAAACCAGCAACACGAGCTTATGACTCGCGAGAAAACCCACTTTGTCCTTTCGAGTTGTTGAGTTGTAAGAGTAGAAGACGACTCCCGGGACTATTTCATTCGGATTGGTCATGATACAAAGTTATAAAAAGCAGCCGCGCATGATGTGTTAATTTCTTTGTAAGTACGTGCCGCCAAGTATTGCACCTGGTGCAAAATTTGAATTAAGCGTAGCTATCTCATCAGGGGTAAAATTGATTTCCATTGCCTCCATATTTTCCGGAAGGCGTGATCTACGGCTCATACTTACCAACGGCATAATGTGGTCTCCCTGTGCATTCACCCAGGCTATTGCGAGCTGTGCCGGGGTGAAACCCTTTTCCTTTGCCATACTCTTTAACACCTCTACTTTCTTCAGATTTTTTACCAGGTTCTCGCCTTTAAAACGTGTGAAATGATTCTGATAACTTCCGGCGGGTAGAGGCGCCGTGATTTCACCGGTTAACAATCCTTCAGCAGTATTTGCAAAAGCAACGACACCGATCCCCAATTCCTTTGCTACCGGGAGCAGGTCACTTTCTATCTGGCGGTCAGCCAATGAGTATCCGATCTCCAATGCAGTTACGGGATGAACACTATTTGCTTTTCGGAGTTGATCAGCCGTTATTTCAGAGACGCCAAGATGGCGCACCTTTCCTTCTTTGATCAAATCTGCTATAGTGCCGATTACATCTTCCACAGGAACACTGTCATTTAATCGGCAAGGTTGATAAAGATCAATGGTTTCGATGCCCAGACGCGTTAATGAATAGTTGATGAAATTCTTGATAGCAACCGGCCGCAGGTCCAGGCCTAGCCATTGACCCCCATAAAATATTGCACCAAACTTTACGCTGATAAAAACGTCGTCCCTTTTTCCCTTTATTGCTTTACCGATGAGCATTTCATTATGGCCACTTCCATAGAAGTCGCCGGTATTCAAAAAATTAATGCCATTGTCCAATGCCATATGAATGGTGGCAATACCTTCATTCTCGTCATTCACTGATGATCCCCAGGTAGGCGACATGCGCATACATCCCAAGCCCAATTTAGACACTATGGGACCTTTGTTACCGAGAGATATCTTTTCGATGGTTGTTGTCATGATATTTTGTTTGTTACTATGACAACAAATGTCGGCTGCCTTGAATCGTTGCAGCTTTCGTGTGTGGCTCAATTTAATTGCCTGGATGGCTCAGACGCCCTTGGCCCAAGCCCACGCTGATATTCGCCAGCCATCAGGTGTCTGTCGCAATGCAATCGTAAAGATTGCTCCTGTTTGCGTCACCTTAGTGCCTTTGACGTTGAAAGTCATAGTGGCCGGCACTACAACGTAGGCGCTGTCTTTTGTTACGTTGTTGTGTAATGGTTGCCCAAGTGTAACGAAATAATCGGATGCGCCATGCGCTTCTCCTTCTTTTAGAACATCGCTATACCAATCGAGAGTAGCATTGGGGCCTCGCCAAACGTGAGGAGCCATACCATCCAGAATCTGTCCTGGAACAGCAAACGTAGCGGCCATCATCTTGGCATCCCCGTTATTAAATGCATCGATGTACTGATGCACGGCCTCTAATGGGGTTTCTGTTCCCCGTTCGTTTTCTTTGTTTGAGTTCATCACCTAGTCTATGTGCAAGTAAAGTTTGTTTATATCTAAGATTTCAACAATAGAGATTGCCTGATGCAGACAATCTCTATGTCGGGGCGACTGGATTCGAACCAGCGACCTCTTCGTCCCGAACGAAGCGCGCTACCGGGCTGCGCTACGCCCCGAACTCACCATTGATATTGGTTAACTCCCGAGACAGAAACTATGCCTCAAAAAGCTGATTCAAAATAGCAATTTCGCCCAAGGCACGCAACTTCAAAATCTGGCATCACATTACCGCTCTATGCAGTTGAACGATGGTATCAATGGCCCTCCTCCTCCTCACTGTTTTTAATTTTAGATAAGATAGCATACGCGCCTTCCACAACGATGGATGACTTGCTCACGCTATCGGGCACCGTAACTTCTGTAAAGCCAAGTTCACTGTTTCCTGCCTGTACCTCAACCATCTTAAAATGATGGGTTTGAGGGTCAGTAGGTTCGCCCCCACTGCTACCCGTGGTAGCGTTATCGTCCGGAATAAAAACATATTTCTTACCCTGAAAATCGACTATCGCATCGTCCGGTAGTGCCGGCACATCTACTCCACCCGCTTCAACGATGGCCTTTAGATACATCCCGGGAAGAAGGTTAGCGTCCTCCTTATCGATGTGGCAAGTGGATGCGTATGGTCCTATCGTTGCTGATTTCCCGACCTACATAGATATACCGTTGCAAAGCGCTCCTTATTTTCGTTGGTTAACGTGAACCTGACCTTCTGACCAATCTTGATTTTAGGGACATCTTTTTCGAAAACAATCAGCTCCGCATGAAGATGTTCGGTGTCAACAATTTCGAACAGCACGTCAGCAGGATTGACAAATTTTCCAATGTTCACATTTACCCGGGTTACGTAGCCACTGATAATATGAATAGACATTCGCCGTACTTGTAATGTCTCCTGTTGAAAGCTTGTCAAGGTCAATATTGAGCAGCCGTAACTTCGCAAGCAAACCATTCTTCTTCGCCAGCCAACTCTGATAGTTTGCCTTAGATAGCTGAAGCGTTTTCTGAGAGTTTACATTTTCCGAAGAGAGCTGCTGCTGCCGTTCATAGTCCGCCTTAGAAAACTCAAACTGCGTTAACGCCTCAAGGTAGTCTTGTTGAAGCTGAATGTATTCGGTGTTCTCAATAACGGCAATCAACTGGCCCTTTGATACGCGAGATCCTTGAAGCATCGAAGTACTTTTAAGAAAACCACCGAAAGGAATCGAGACGCTCACTTTTTGTTGTGGGGGAACATCCAGGACTCCGTTCACTTTAATAGTTCCACTAATCACCTTTCGCTCGACGGCACCTAGCTTTACTCCAGCCACTTTCAGTTGATCGTCTGAAAATTCTGTCACATTTACCTCATCCTCGTGAGCGGTTTCCGCAGGTTTTTCTCCTGTTTACCACAGCCACTTAAAAGGCTTCCCACCAGAAGCACGAAAAAATATCTATTGATGAAATGGTTCATTTTTACTTTTCGATTATTGTGTTGCACTTGTTCCCGCCAGGAACTCGAGATAAATAATTGACTGGTTTACATCATTCATACCGATGAGAAAGTTCTCACGAATCTGTATTGCATTTCTTGTTGCCAGCAGAAACTCCATATAATCAATCTCTCCATTGCGAAAGGCAAGGTTTGACTGCTTCAATATCAACTCCGCGTTCTGCAATGCTGCGCTTTGATAATAGGTTAGGCTGCTTTTACTTTTGGAATACTGCTGCAACGCTTGTTGCCATTGACCACTCATGATGGTTTTGTTGTATTCATACAACGACTCGGCTCGTTCCCGACCAATGGCAGCAGCCTTGATCTTTGCAGACTGCGGTCCGAACCAAAGCGGCAATGACAATCCAACTCTCAAAGCCCTGAAATCGATCGCTACGGGTAGCCAGGTCACCGTTGCTATTCGCTGGCGTTCCGATCAGCGTTTGATTGAAGTATCCCAGCACAACGTCGGGCAATACCTTCGCGCCTGCAACCTTACGCTCTGCCTCGGCAATTTTTGTCTGTTGTCGAAGGTATGCGAGATGAGGATTTTGACCCAATAGGGATGTATCAGAGCTCAGGTCGAAAAGGTCTTTCCGTTAGACTTTCAACCGCGGCATTGATCGGTACACCATTGTTCATGAGTGTCCCTAATAACTGCTGATAAATCGTTACGTCGGCCTTTGCCTGATTGAGTTTGTTCGCGACTTCGCTTTGTTGAGTTTCTGCCGTAGTTTTTTCCAGCAAGTTCGTTTCTCCCGCTCTGTACCGAGCGTCAGCAGCCCTGGCGAAATTCTTAAAGATGCTGTCCTGTCTCGATCAGCAACAATTTTTTCGCCTTCAGATACACCAACTGATAGTAGGCTTGCTTCACCTAAAACAGCAATTCGTTTTGCACTGTTGATTTTTGCAATTCACTTCCTTCAATCAACGATTGGTTCAAATTACTTTGCGCACCAAACACAGTTGGAAACGGAATGATCTGTGACACCGTAACATTGTTGTCGTCTTTTGCGAAGCTGTTATACTGTCCGCGCATGTAGACAACGTTGGTTTTTCCAACATCTGTTGAAGTTTTCTTTAAACGCCGTTGGTATTCAATTCCAAGATCTGCCGCCTGGATACTTTTATTATTTTGGATGGCTTGCGTCATCGCCTGTTCGAGGGAAAATCTTTGTTGACTGCCCAAGCAGCGCTGAGAAGCAACACATCAGGATTATTACAATAAGCAATCTCATAGATTGAAACTTTTTGGGTTCAATATTTTCTGATTTGTTAATAGCCCGCTGAGGGATTCAGCTGACGTAAAAATGTCGGATGTCCACGTCATTGAAATAAGTACAAGTATAATCGCCGCTGCGTGTGCTCCGGCGCGCCTGATATGAAAGCGCTCAAAATAGATATACAAGCAAGGAAGAACGATCAACGTAAGTATTGTAGAACTTACCAATCCGCCGATCACCACTGTGGCCAAAGGCTTTTGAACTTCTGCTCCAGCGCTGGTAGCCAATGCCATCGGCATAAACCCTAATGAAGCGACTGCCGCAGTCATGAGAACAGGACGAAGGCGAACCTCAGTTCCTTTCCGTACGATTTCGTAGAGATCAGTTAATCCACCTTTGCGCAGCCTATTGAATTCTGCAATCAGAACGATGCCATTCAAAACAGCCACGCCAAACAAAGCGATAAATCCAACGCCTGCAGAAATACTGAACGGCATACTTCGCATGACCAGCGCGAGCACCCCACCTACAGCCGCCATGGGAATAGCGAGGAAGATGAGCAAAGTTTGTTTGAAGGAAGCGAAAGTGATGTAAAGAAGTACAAGGATCAGAAATAAAGCAGCAGGTACAGCGATCAAGAGTCTTGCCTGAGCTTTCTGCAGATTTTCAAACTGTCCCCCGTAAGTAGTATAGTAGCCAGGCGGCAACTTGACTTGAGCGCCTACTTTTTGCTGTAGCTCTTTCACCACCGATGCAACGTCGCGGCTTCGAACATTAAACCCGACGATGATTCGTCGCTTGGCATCCTCGCGTTGGATTTGATTAGGTCCAACTTTAAAATCAATATCCGCGAGCTGTTTAAGCGGAATCTGATTACCTGTAGAAGTGGATATGAAGATGTTCCTGACATCCTCGATACTCTTTCTGCTCTGAGATGCCAGACGAACTGCGAGTTCGAAACGCTTCTCCCCCTCATAAACGACGCCGGCAACCTGGCCTGCGAACGCTGTGTTGATCACCTGATTGATCGACTCTATGTCAAGCCCGTTCTTTGCAACCTCGTCGCGATTGATGGAGACAACGATTTGTGGCAATCCTGTCACTTCCTCTACATACAAATCGCGCGCACCTTCTACTGAACCGATAACTTTGGCCACTTTCTTAGATAACCCCGTCAATACCTCCAGGTCCTCGCCAAAAATCTTTACCGCTACGTCTTGTCGCACGCCAGTCATCAGTTCATTGAAACGCATTTGAATTGGCTGCTGAAAACTAAACGTAACGCCAGGAAGTAACTCAAGAGCTTCCGCCATTTTGTCTGCGAGCTCTTCCCGACTTGATGCCTTCTTCCATTGGCTTTTATCTTTCAACACCACTATTACATCGCAAGCTTCAATAGGCATAGGATCTGTAGGTATCTCCGACGATCCAATCTTCCCCACCACTTCCAATGCTTCATCTGGAAATTCACGTAGTAAGATATCCGCTGCCTTAGACGCCATGTCTGTTGTGTAGGAGAGGCTGCTGCCTGTCAGCGTGCGTGTCTCGATTGCGAAGTCGCCTTCTTCCAACGTCGGTAAAAACTCTCCGCCCATTTGCGAGAACACAATAATGCTCCCTGTAAACAACGCAATGGCTATCCCTACGACGATGACCTTGCTGCGCAGAGCGGCCTCAAGAATTGGACTATAAATCCGATGGAAAAACTCAACCATGCGGTCTGAAAAATTCTTACCTGCCGAAGGATTCTTGCTCAAGAAAAGTGCGGACATCATCGGTATGTAGGTAAGTGACAGAATGAATGCGCCCATGATCGCGAAAGCAACAGTCTGCGCCATCGGTTTGAACATCTTACCTTCAACTCCAACAAGAGCGAGAATGGGCAGGTAGACAATAAGTATGATGATCTCGCCAAATGCCGCCGAGTTCCTGATTGCAGATGCAGAATGATAAACTTCCTGATCCATCTCTTGCTGCGTGAGTCTTTGCGAGATGGTTCTCATCCCGAGATGATGCATAGTGGCTTCCACAATGATCACGGCGCCATCGACAATCAGTCCGAAGTCAATTGCTCCCAGGCTCATGAGATTTCCCGACACCCCAAACACTCGCATCAATGCAACCGCGAACAGCATTGCCAGCGGAATAACTGAGGCCACAATAAGTCCTGCCCTGAGATTACCAAGGAATAGAACGAGTACTACAATTACAATCAGCGCGCCCTCGATCAGATTCTTTTCAACAGTTCCCACTGCCCGCTCGACAAGCTTACTTCGATCCAGGTAAGCATCGATGGTAACGCCTTCGGGTAAAGTCTTTTCGATTTGCTGTATCCTCTCCTTCACTCGATTCACAACGGCGTTGGAGTTCTCGCCTTTCAACATCAGAACAATAGCACCTACCACTTCGCCCTCGACATTGTAGGTCATAGCGCCATATCTTGTTGCGTATCCAAAATTCACTGTAGCCAGATCTCTGATGAGAATGGGAATTCCATTGTCGGTGTTCTTCACAACAATCCTGTCGATGTCTCCTAACGTGGTGATCAATCCCTCGCTGCGTATAAACCAGGCGTTAGGCTTCTTGTCTATGTATGCTCCGCCCGTATTTTGATTGTTTTTCTCTAATGCCCTGAAGACATCTGCAATCCCCAGATTGAAACTTCGAAGCTTATCAGGATCAAGTGAAATCTCATATTGTTTAAGATATCCACCAAAGCTCGCGACGTCAGCCACACCAGGTGTACCCAGCAATTGGCGGCGAACTATCCAATCCTGAATGCTGCGGAGTTCCATGGCATCGAACTTTTTCTCGTAGCCTTTTTCCGGTCGGATGATGTACTGATAGATTTCGCCAAGTCCGGTGGTAATTGGTGCAAGTTCTGGTATACCAACACCGGGCGGTATCTGACCTGCAGCGATCGTGAGACGTTCGTTCACTTGTTGCCTCGCCCAGTATACGTCTACATGGTCACCAAACACAATCGTGACAACTGAAAGTCCGAAGCGCGAAAAACTTCGCATCTCCTCTATACCAGGGATGGTTGCCATGGTTTGCTCCACCGGAAAAGTTACCAGCCTTTCTATATCAAGGGCCGACTGAGATGGAGCCACTGTTATGATCTGTACCTGATTATTGGTGATATCTGGTACGGCATCAATTGGAAGCTGGAGGAGCGAATACACTCCCCACGCAATCAACGCGACCGTGGCAAATCCAATAATGATCTTATGCTTTATTGAATATTGAATGATCTTATCTAACATAAATTGAAATGATAGTTATCCCGATCCATGGATTAACATGTAGGGACGATTGATGAATCGCTGGTCAGCAATGAAGAGTAAACACCGGAGTGCACCCGCGCGTCATCAGGATTTTAAGAATAGAAGCACGGACAAACACTTACAAAGCGCTGCGCTTAACAGTAGGAATAACTAGGAGATTCTGGGTGGCTGCCAGATGCTGGCGGTCTGATCAACTCGGAAGTTGACCACGTAGGGTGTTATGAATTTTGTGTTGTACCGATATAACGTGCAGGTAATATCAGCAACATAACTCAATTGAATGTGAGAGGCACAGCACGAACAATTGCAGAAAGGAGCGCATAAGTCGCGGTCATGTCCCCCATCTGGTGATTTCGTTACCACGATTGATTCGTCGCCGACGTGTGTATATCCATCAGCACATGGCATGACTGCCAGCGACAGGATATAGAGCGCAAAAATGAGTCGGAACGTCATACGGCTCAAATCTACAAATAAAATACACGCAACCGGGTTGCAAACGCTCCATCTGTCGCTGAAGTGCCAAAATTGCAAAGGGACAGCCTTATGCCGCGCCATTCGAGCAACGGATTCTTTATCGGTATCGTTATCGGCAGGCCGAACTCATCGACCAGCTGTGGTCAACTGTTTTTCAACTCCATACAACTTTAGCTCGCGCATGTTCCAAACCACCTCAAAGTCAAAAGGCTGTCCGCGTCTTTCCCCATGGATAATTTGTTCTGATTTCGTAAGCGTCATTCGGAGAAATCTCGCATCCGCCGGAGCAAATCGCACAGTCGTGTTCTGTCCTATACCCTCCCCGTTAGTCACCACCGACTCCCAGTTCTTTCCATCCGAAGAAACTTCAACATTATATCCTCTTGGCGAAGTTTGAATGGGTGGAGGCTCGTTGCCCCTACCTCGTCTTATCGGCGGTGATTTAAATTGAATCTCAGTAAGAGTAACAATCTTTGGCAATTCAACCTGAAACCACATACCAGACTTTTGTGTAACACCTGTAGTCCACCCTTCGAAAGTAAATGCGGCCCTGGGTGATGCAGTACTCCCCTTACGAACTTCGCCGGTGTTGCTGGCGGTCACTTTCCACTCCTGCGTTGGTTCGAGGATCTTTGGAATCGACGACCATAGCGCATCAAAGGTATAGGGCTTTGTCTGTGCTGCTGTTTCTTTTCTCAAACGCGCTACGTCCTCCTGCGAAACGAGTGACGATTCATTCTCAAAATTCGCCCGTATGTAAGAAGCTATGGATGCAATCCATTCATCCGAGTTCTGCCCCATCGAAGCCATCATCACACCAGCGTAATGAGTTCCCTTGATATCTCCGGTCATTCCGCGAAGGAGTACCTTAGTCACATAATCCGGGTGTGCCTGCACATGAGCCGATGCAACTAACGAAGGTGCCATCAACTTGCCCTCGCCAAAAGGGAGCCCTGTACCCAGCGGACCATGACACGTCGAGCAAAGGCTTGAATATATTTCGGAGCCTTTGGCAACCAGTGCTTTTTCCTCTTCCGTAAAATTGGGATTGTTTCGTCCAAAGAAAGAATTCACTTCGATCGGAGTGAGGACTTGCTCGCCCACCAATTGAATCCCTTTCGCCTTATCAACAGCCATTAACTTCTTCACTGCTTCCGGTGTTCCGGGAATCTTCAGAAGTCTGCAGGTCATCATCGCACGGATCTTCACGTTGGTATCCGTATCATTGATCAACTCCAGATACTGTTTTGCCAGCGTCTTGTCTCCATCTTTGTAAAGCGTCTCACTTGCCCAAAGCGCTTCAATACGCATCCTGGGATTACTATCCTTCATCATATCTGCAACCAGCGACGATTCAAGTTTTCCAATCCCTTCCAGAACCCACATCGCGTGAAACCGGGCGAGTAGATTGTCACTTGTCCTTACGATGTTAACCAGGGCCGGTGCGACAGATATATCCTTGCGCTGAACTAGGACTTGTTGCGCCATATCGCGCCACCACCCATTTGGATGGTTAAGATGTTTTATCAATTCCGCAGAAGTCTCATCGTACATGTGCGGCTTTGTTTTGTCACGCTCGAATTCATTATGCGTTAATCGCCATATGCGTCCAAGTCCAATTACTTTGTCAAGCTGATATTGATCGATCTTGGCGCGGAGGTAAGATCCGACGGGAGTCCATTCTCCTTCCTGAATGATACCATGATACATGTCAACGATATACATAGTTCCATCGGGTGCTGTAGCCATGTCGACTGGCCTGAACAAAGGATCGGTTGATCTGATAAACTCAGATTTTTGAGGTTGATATACGTTGTGGAGGGTAGTTAAACCTTCCTTTACATCGGGATGCACGCGACGAACTATGCGCGCCACTGGTTCGCCGTAGAAGTACTCACCTTTCAGCTCATCCGGAAGCCGGTGGCCACGAAAAACGTCATTACCAGCTGCCCCTGTAACACGATTGAGCGTCCCTTCTGGCATGCGAACAGCTCCCATTCCTCCCTGCATATCGGCAACCAGCACAGGTGATCCCCACGGCACATCAAAGCCCTCTTCGAAATTATCCTTTACAACGTAGTCACCATAGTGCACCGGAAACTGAAAATAAGATGGAAGTCCATTGGACCCACCCTGAAACCAAAGCTTTCCATCATCATCGTGCGTAATTCCCCATTGTGCATGGTTAGATGCTGTCGATTCGCGAACAACGCCTTCCGCAGTCTCTCGTATCCGAAAAGGATTGACGGTACTATATAGCCAATTGTCCATCCCCCAATAAAGAAATGCCTGCTGGTGTTCCACGTTACCGGCGCGCCCAAAATTATCAGTGAAGAACTCTTTCTTATCAGCGTGACCGTCGTTATCGGTATCAGTATACTTATACACGTTGTCCGCGTTGGACTCCATGGTTAGTATACTGTTGGGACCAACGGGTAGAACAAATCGAGGGAACACAAGACTATCAACGAACATTGTTCCCTTTTCATAGACGCCGTCGTTGTCTACATCTTCCCATCGCGATATGCCACTAACCGGATTAAGCGTTCCTTTGGAATCAGCATCGAGCATATAAGTGCGCAGTTCCAGAACATACATTCGTCCATTCCCGTCGAATGTAATGGCAGCAGGTTGCTGAATGTCTGGTTCAGTAAGTACAGGTTCAAGTGTATAACCTGATGGCAACAAGAATTGCTTCAACTGATCATCGACGGAGACTGGCTTTACCGGAGGTTTTGGTTTAAGGTCAATACCCTTCCAGTATTCACTTGTGGTGTCAGCACCGTCCGGCAATTTCACAACGGGCCAATCAGCCGAAGATTGTTGTTTTGAACAGGATGTTATCCCGAACATTGAAACGTATAAAGCAAAGAATAAACAGGTAAGTCGAATGGATTTCATTGAGTAGTCGTCGTTCCCGTGAATATGATAAGATGCAACTACGAATGCCAATGCATAGTTTCCATCGGTAGTTTTCCTGTTTGGACTCATGCAACCCAAAATGCAACCCTCATGCAACTATGACTTTGGTTGCAACTTATCCGCCGGTAAAAATCAGGTTGCGAAAATTTTGAAATGTTAGTAGCATCGTATAACAACACACTGGTGCCCAATATGAAAAACAAGTTTCTCCTCACGGCGGGTCTATTGATTACCGCATTTCTGATTTCTATTTCTTTCCATAAATCACAAGCCCAGGCAATCGGCATGCAAATGGGCAGCATGCGCGAAATGTACAAAGACGGAATGCCTGCCGTGTTCGCCAAATTGAAGGAGCTCGGTGTCACCGAGTTGGAGGGAGGGGCTGGCCGTGGAAGCCGTGAAGAGTTTAAGAAGCTTCTCAAAGAGTACGGAATGAAACTGGTTGTTACTGGCGCTGCTTTCGAGAAGCTTGAAAATCCCGACAGCCTCAAAAAGGTTATAGCTAATGCAAAAGATCTGGGAGTGCCATACGTCGTTTGCTACTGGATACCACACGATGGTGATAATTTCACTTTTGCAGATGCAAAGAGAGGTGTTGAGGTATTTAATGCTGCAGGGAAAGTACTTGCTGACAATGGAATTGGCCTCTGGTACCATGCGCATGGTTATGAGTTCAGAACATACGAAGGCGGAAAAGGAACCCTGTTTGAGTACATCATGGACAACACGAATCCCAAGTATATTAATCTTCAAATGGATGTATTCTGGATGAAGAATCCCGGGCAGGATCCTGTCGCTTTATTGAAGAAGTACCCCACCCGCTGGAAAAGCCTCCACCTGAAAGATCGACGCGTAGGTACTCCAAATAACCTCAACGGCAGGCAGGATAAGGAAACGAACGTCGTGCTCGGTACAGGAGACGTTGGTATTGAAGCTGTTATGAAGACCGCAGTTGGCCTGGGTATTAAGCACTTCTTCATAGAGGATGAATCGACCAGGGCATTGGCACAAGTTCCTCAGCATATAGCCTTCCTGAAAAGTATTAAGTATTAGGGCAGCTTTCGGTAAATATCGCGTGTTATCGGGCCAATTTCGTACCTTCCCGACATCACAAGAAGCCCCCCATGACACGCGTTATATTCTCTTTGTTTTGCTTGCTGCTGACCAGCCATGTTCTTTTTGCTCAGGAGACGCTCGAATCGCGAGACAATACAGTTAAGCTTGACTTAACCTCTCAGCTATTCTTTAATAAGTCGCTGGTCTTAAGCTATGAGCGCTACATTAAAACCCGGCAGACAGCCAGCGTGACAGTTGGCTACCATACCTTCCCGTCTCTTCGCTCAATTGGTAACGGAGTCAATTTGAAAGACGATAAGTCAAGTAGCGGGTACGTTGTCGGTGGCGAGTATAGATTCTATCTGGGCAAGGAAAACCGTTACGCCGCTCCACGTGGCGTGTATATTGGGCCATACGTTGCTTATCACAACTTCAAGAACGACCGCGAAATTACGCTCACGTATGAGGACGGAACTATAACTGATGCACTCCTCAACACCAAAATCAACGTGCTTAACGTTGGATTTCAGGTAGGATATCAGTTTATCATCAACCAGCGATGGTCACTGGATCTTGTGTTTGTAGGCCCATCAATCTCACAATACAAGATTGATATGGACCTCAATGGAAACATTGACCCAAGTCAGCTTCCCGAGGAGCAGCAGAAGATACTTCAAACGATGGCTGATCGCTTCCCATTTGTAAAAGACCTTCTTGATGATCAAACAGTATCGGCGACCGGAAAAGCTGACACCTGGTCATATGGATATCGATATCAGTTCCAGGTGGGTTATCATTTTGGGAGAAAGAAAAGCAGGTGATCCGAAACCGTTAGTCGAAAGCCGGTCTTCTGACTCTCCGCCAAAGTAAAAAGCATTTCATTTCGGAAGTATACTTCGGAGATTTGGATCATTTCAAATTGTCTGAACAGGATGTGCTCAAATACCCGGCAATATGGACAGCAAAAGCATCGAAGCGTTTTTCCTTAACACGCTTTTGAAATTCGCCACGGCAGGCGTGTTTATCGTTACCCTCGTCGACTTCCTTTTCTTTCCCGAGGATCGTTTGTCCATCATCATCGACCTCATCATATTGGGTACGTGCCTTCTTTCGTACGGAATCCGGCAATATTCGCCAGGTATATCCATGCTGATATTCACATCGGTCATACTGATCGCCATGATCTATCAGAGTATTGCTGTTCCGCTGAATACCACCATTTCACTTTCCATTATTTTACTCGACGGCTTTATTGTGTCGGTGATGCTGAAGGGTAATTACAAAGTGGTGATGCACACTCTGATTGTCACCTCCGTTATCGTGATATTCGTTATTCAGTTCACAACTCCTTCGCTGCGCTTTACGTCAAACCCAAACGAAATGCTCACGATTGTAATAACTTACTTGATTGTCTATTTTAATCTTGCCTACCCTGCTTCGGTGCTCAAAAGCAGATATGACTTAATTAACCAGCATCTGTCTGATACGAATGACGCGCTCACGGAAAAAACAAGCGATATGGCTGACCAGAATTCGGAGTTGCTCCAGGCACAATCTGAACTGAACAGTCTCAACTCAAACCTGGAGCGGATCCTCAATGAGCGCACGGCGAAGATCATGGCGCAAAACGAGCAACTGGTGCGATATAGTTATAACAATGCCCACCATCTTCGTGGACCAGTTGCCAGACTCCTGGGACTGGCTGCCATCTACAAGATCGATTCTCAGGCTGACGCGGATTTCATTATTGCAAAAATGGTCGACCAGGCACACGAGATAGATGCCGTCGTTAAGTTGATTAACGAGGATTTGGAATCCCAGGATTTTACAATACATTAATAACAAGGGCGAATGAGTCACTCTCCTTGCCACCTGACGGACCTTTTTTGCAAACTCTATTGTTTGTTGAACTAGGATTCCGTGCAATCCGGAGAAGGGGGACTTCTCGTACATTAGACCACAATTAGATCCACTGCAAACCAACGTCGAATGAAAACGACCATAGCTCTTGCCTTTGCCGCACTCTTGCTGAGCTGCACAGCAAAATCTGAACGCCCTGCCGAGACGCCCGTTCGCAGCGCAGGTGCAAGTGATTCGTTGATTCAGGGAAATACCAACCCATATTATTCACGAACTGATACAACCAAATTGCATGTCAGTGACGCCGAATGGAAAAAAATCCTTCCCGAAGATGTATTTGAAGTAGCGCGACACAAGGACACCGAGCGGGCTTTCACTGGTAAATACTGGGATTTCACAGGGGTTGGCACTTACTATTGCGCGGTTTGTGGCAATAAACTTTTCACATCTGATTTAAAGTACGCGAGCGAGTGCGGATGGCCGAGCTTCTTTGAGGTAGAAAGAAAAACTGCAGTACGATACGAGCGTGATTCCTCTTATGGCATGGAACGCGTTGAGGTCCTATGCGGACGATGTGATAGTCACCTCGGACACCTTTTCGATGATGGACCGCCGCCGACCGGCAAACGCTACTGCATGAATTCGAACGTGCTGGAATTCGTCCCTAAAGTCGGCCTCTCGTCGGGCGGCCGTTAACCCGGAGCAACGTCCGTCACCAATTCCGTGTCGGCATCCCAAATTGATGGGCAACAATGACAAAGATTAGTATATTGACTTCAACAATCTTTTCATTATTCAAACTAGCCCATCAAAACAATGAAGTCTCGTCGTGATTTTCTGCATAAGATGTCGGCAGCAGCAGCCGCATTGCCATTCGTTCCATCGCTTTCATTGGCTGACCAAAAGGAAGGCAAAGAAGAGTCATATCAGGGCCAGGTATTACGTGTTGCCATCTGCGGTCTTGGCAGCTACGGAACGCGTGTAGCCGATGCGATGCAAACTTGTACACGTGCCAAGTTGGTTGGAGCGATCAGTGGTACACCTTCGAAATTGAAAGATTGGCAAACGAAATATGGCATCCCGGAGAAGAACTGTTACAACTACGAGAACTTCGATAACATAAAGAATAATCCGGACATTGACGCTGTTTACATTATCACGCCTAACGCACTCCACAAGCCTCAGGCAATTCGGGTTGCAAAGGCAGGTAAGCATGTAATTTCCGAAAAGCCGATGGGACTCAATGCCGCGGAAGGACAGGAAATGGTTGATGCATGCAAGAAGGCAAACGTTAAACTGCTGGTTGGTTACCGCATGCACCTTGAACCCAAGACACTTGAAATCATCAGACTTAGGAAGACTGGTGAATTTGGTAAGACACCCTTCTTCCAGGGACTTTGTGGTTTTAAGATCGGAGACCCCACGCAATGGCGACTTGATAAGAAGCTTGCTGGTGGTGGCTCACTCATGGACATCGGCATTTATGCTGTAAATGGTTCACGATATATGCTCGGCGAAGAACCGATTTGGGTAACCGCACAGGAGGTTAAAACGGATCCCGTAAAATTCAAGGAAGGCGTAGACGAAACCATAACATTCCAGTTGGGATTCCCGAGCGGAGCTGTTGCATCTTGTTTATCGACATACACCATGAACAACCTTGATCGCTTCTTCCTGAACGGCGACAAGGGCTTCGCCGAAATGCTTCCATCAACAGGCTATGGACCTATAAAGGCCCGCACCAACAAGGGTGAGATTGAGTTTCCGCATGTCACACATCAAACAGTTCAAATGGACGAGATGTCTGACATTATACTCAAAGGAAAAAAAGTTGAAGTCCCAGTCGATGGCGAAGAAGGTGTAAAAGATCTCAAGATTATGGATGCCATTGTTGAGGCAACGAAGACAGGAAAGAAAATTCCTTTGAAACTCTGACCTTTCAATCCTTCAATCCAGCAGTTCTGTATGCAACGGCTGCGATAGACGGCAGCGATGACGTTGGTGTGTCTAAGTAAAAATAGGCTGTAGCCGATACGTCATCGCTTCTGTAAAAATTCACCCAGCCGTTGGGGAATGTCGTATCGTCGAGTTTTTTCGGATTATCCAAAAGCGTAACCAAACCATTCTCAATTCCAACAGTCACAGGAGTTAGCTTAGCTCCATTCTTTTTGTATTCACGCACCTTTGCCAACATATCACCACCCATTAGCTGGATCGTCACCTTGCATTCAGATTTAAAATAGACTGGATCAGGCACATGATAGCGATAGAAAGCCCACTCTCTGGTTAAGGTGTCGGCTATCAAACACCCCTGATACAAATGAGCAAACTTTCCCTGGCCCCACCCTGTACCGATATAGTCTTCCGTGCCTGTACCATTTAACGTCGGAAGCTCTTTGTCTCCATCAAGGTAAACTTTGACCTCACCTTCCCCCCACCAACTCTTTTGATAAACGGGATCTGTGATAATTCCCATGTTCATTCCCAGGTATCGACCCTTCCCCTTAACCTGCGGAAGTATTTCGAAGTCTTCGCCCAATTTTGATTCAGGCTTCCGGCTCCAATAGGTATGAAAATACAATGCACCCGGCTTTTGTGCCTTCAATTGCAGAAAGTCAATGTCATAAAAAAGATGAACTGTTGATTTGCTTTCATTGATCAGCAACACCCGCGCTCCCTTCCTGAATGGCATCGGGATATAACTGGTAAATGAGCGACCCTCGGGATCAGAGAACAATGCATTTTCAAATGGGGTTTTGAGGCCAAGCCCTACTCCAAAAAAATCACCCAACGGGGCAGATACTGCCGGTGTGGAAGCTCCATCCCAATACATCTCCAACCGGATAGCACGAAGCGTTGCTTGTGTCCGGTGACTTACCGTTATCCAAATCCTTTTGATCGTTCCCGCACCTGTATAGTTCATTAACTCTTTGGTCTGGCCTGGAGCCATGAATTCGGAGGGGTGACCCTTAGCTTTCTTATTTTCACTCCCTCCTTTCCCTTTTTCTGCTTTCTGGTTTTCAAAACTGGACCAGCGCGTTTCCGTATCGGCCGGAATTTCAAATAATTCCTGAGCATTCAAAACAACAGAGATCTGAAGCAGGACAACCGTAATTGCCAATCTTGAAAGCATCAAAAAGGAGTGTTTTCCGTCAAGCATACCATGGGATTTTCCATTCAAGTTAATATGCTGGCACTCAATCACGCTCTGTTCGTTAAAATTTGTTGCGGATCATTACAAATATCCTTCCGGTTCACAGCCGGCTTCCAATTCAGACCAATCAATCTACATGGTGATTAACAAATTCCACAATCCACCACAAAGACATAAATAATCATTGACACGACATCAATGGCACGATATTTCACTCACTCAGAGTGTCTGTCATTCTCTCTCTAACCGGGCCATCATTTGGATGGTCCGGTATTTTTATTTAAACGTCTCTATATCATCATCGACAATTAAACAAATGACGTCATGAAAACAGCATCAACACAAAATACCAAAGGTTCTAAAACCAATGTAAAGCCAATACCAACCGGTTTTCATACAATCACACCTTTCTTAATGGTGCGGGGCGCGCAAAAGCTGCTTGACTTTATTGAAAAAGGCTTAAACGGAAAAACCGAATATAAACTTCAGGACGATCAAGGAATGATTATGCATGCATCAGTTAGAATTGGCGACAGTCCAATCATGATCAGTGATGCGATGGAAGGCATGGAGCCTATTACGTCAATGCTGTACCTTTATGTTGAGGATTCAGATACGCTATACAAGCAGGCGCTCTCGGTTAAAGGTGCCTCTTCAGCAAGAGAAATTCGCACCGAGTTCTATGGCGACCGGGCCGGCTGTATTCAGGATGAATGGGGTAACAAGTGGTGGATCGCTACGCACGTCGAAGACGTCAGCAACGAGGAACTAGAAAAAAGAAAATCAGAAATGTTACATGAAGATCACGCCTGATCTTTTCAGGCTTTACGAGACCATCAAGCCAATACTGCTTCCATTGCCTCTATTCTGGAAGCTCCAGACAAAGTATAACTTTGCAGACGAGGTGTGCCTTTGTATCTGAGTACAGCTTCGTCCTGTAAGTTGGCGCGACTGATAATTTTCGTCGGTCCAATCATCGTAGTTGAGTTATCGCGCAGGGAAACACAGCATACTTCGGTGCTTGTAAGATCGCTGAAGTCGAGAATGCAATTTCCCTTTACAATGTGGATGATGATCTTGCTACAGACACCGTGAAACTTGATACGTCCGTTGCCAATGATGTTAAAGGCAACCGACTTTTTGGAATAAATCATTCCTGAAAGCTCAAAGTTCCCTTTGGCCGTAAACTCAACATCGCCAAAATTCCCAATGAGAAGAGAATCATTCTTGTGATCTCCCTCATACTCGATTTTCCTAAGTTGTTTTTGCGTCTTCATATGTAAGGTCGTTTGTCTGTCGTAAGTGTTTTAGTTAATAGCGCGAAAACGGATTGCAGTTCCTCCACCGGGAGCCAACCACAATTTGAGAGTCTGTGAGCTGGCCAATTCCTGGCTGGTAATTTCTATCGCCAGGGGATTTGCCTCCATGTTGGCAGTATCACCATCGTGATAGATTTCAGCTGCATATTTTTTTCCAGGCGTGAGGAAAGTCAGCTTGAGATCTATTGACCGCTCACGCTCGTTGGTGATCGCGCCCAAATACCAGTCTTCGCTCTTTCGATCTTTTCTTGCAGTCACAACGAACTCTCCAATAGCTGCGTCAATAACCTTTGATATCTCCCAGTCTGTCGGTACATCTTCGATAAACTTGAATGCAGGCTTACCTTCATAGTTTTTAGGAAGGTCAGCTGCCATATGCATCGGACTATAGATGACCACATATAGTGCCAGCTGTTTGGCAAGGGTTGTATGCACCCGAAACTGGCCTTCAGTTTTGAACTGTATATCGAAGATTCCGGGTGTGTAATCAAATGGACCACCCAGGCACCGGGTAAACGGAATGATCGTCGTGTGGGATGGAGGATTGCCAGTACTCCATGCTTCGTATTCTGTGCCTCGACCTCCTTCACGAGTCATCATATTCGGGTATGTTCTGCGGAGACCTGTATCCTTGATGGGCTCGTGCACATCAAGCATGATTTTGTATTGCGCCGCCAGTTCCATCACCTTCTGATAATGTCTGACCATGAATTGGCCTTGATGATATTCGCCTGCGGGACGCATGTTAACGTATCCAGTTTTTAGCCGATGAATGTCGTATTGCTTGCACAGCTTGAATGCTGCTTCAATCTGTTGCTCGTAGTTGGCAACATTGCCTCCAGTCTCGTGATGAGCGATGAGTCCAATGTTCTTCTGCCTGGCGTATCTGCTTATTTCATTGAGATCGTAATCCGGATACGGAGTGGTGAAATTGAAATTGCCAGACTTTGTCCAATCTCCTTCCCATCCCAGGTTCCACCCCTCTGCAAGCGTTGCAGACAACTTATGCTCAGCCGCAAAGTCGATGAGCTCTTTCATGTTAGCGGTAGTAGCGCCATGATTAGGCCCCGACTCCCAGGTGTGCGTTTTGATATGCATGCCCCACCACATTCCATTGTACTTTCCAGGCTGGACCCACGAAACATCACCGAGCTTGTTAGGGTCATTGAGGTTAAGAATCAAATAAGACGTGGCAAGGTCACCAGGCGTACTACCGATCTGAATGGTTCTCCATGGCGTTTTGAGTGGAGCTTTTGCTACGACGCGATCTCCATTTGCCCACGGGATCAAATCGCATTTAAGAACACCTTTGCCTGTGTTGTGCAGGGCCATCGCTGCATAGTCGACCAACGCTGCTTCATGGATACTCACATACAATCCTTTCGATTCGAGAGTCAGCGGAGTGTGAACTTTCTCTGTTAACTGATTAGTCGCTGTCCGGGTAAACAGATATTCAGAATCCATCTCCTTTCCGTATGCTGGAATCCACCAGGCATTCATTTCACCGGCCAGAGCGAATTCAGTAAGCTCGTCCATAATCACGAAATCAGACAATCCATCCTGTGGCGGTATTTCGTACCGAAAGCCAACACCATCATCAAATGTTCGGAATTCAATCTTCAACTTCCGTTTGTCGGCATTCTCAAGGCCGATTTCGAGCGCGTTGTAATGATTCCGAATGGATTTGACTTCTCCCCAGGGCTGCGTCCATGTCTCGTCAAATGATGTAGTCTTCGAATTGACTAAAGTAAAATCTTTGTCGAGCCGGGTTCCATCCTTAAACACGAACCCCAGTCGCGAAGGCATGAGTACGGACTTTCCGTTGCGGAACACCTGGTAGTAGGGAACACCCGATTTCAGCTGAAACTCAACTTTGATTTTTTTGTCGGGAGATGTGACAACCTGAGACCGGCCGTTCTGTCCGGATACTATTCCGACAACTGCGAGCAGCAAAACTGTAAAAAGTATTCTCATTTGATTTAGAGTAGTACTTGCAAACCATTTAATACGAGACCGCATCCGTTTGCAATACAAATGACGCTAGGGCATAACCCTGGTGGAATTCTCCCAGTAGGAATATAAATGCCAGCGCCGCCTTTATACAACCAACACGTTGTATATCATGTAGATAGGTTTCATGACGCCGCGGAAAATATAAACGAATTACAAAGGTTTTGAAGGCTTGATATCGATTGAAATCATTACCGTCAACTTTACACTTATTATTCTCAGGCTTGGCGGGAAGTTTTGAGATACAGGGGGTAGTTACTTTCAACGAATCAATAGGGTGTGTTGCGCATCAGCGCTTCATGACAAAAAATCAGATGGCCTTGATGTCCATAATCTTTGCCTCAAATTCATCGTTTGGCAAAATGGACTTGCTTTTGATACGCGCCTTATAACTGTAAATAGTATTGATAGAGTAATCGAGAATCTTCGCAATCTTCTCGGTGTCATGAATTCCCATTCGGATTAACGCAAAGATTCGCAACTCGGTATTAAGAAGATGACCGTCCTTGGGGACAATTCGATCCTCCTCACGAAAATAGGAATTGAATGTGTCTAAGAAGTCTGGGAACAACTTCAGGAATACCTTGTCAAAGCTCATGTACAGCTCCTCGCGCTCCTTTTTTAAGGTTGATGTTGTTAACGACGAACCTGATATCGTCGAACTTCTTTGCCATCAATTTGTTGTCGATCGCCTGCTTAAAGGCCGCGATCTTCATCAGATATTCCGAATTGATGTTGAAATAGTATCCAATATATTCCTCTTTGATTTTGTTTGCTTCCACCAGATGTTTGTTCGCCTCCTGCAACAGCAGATTCGCTTCATGCAGGCTGCGATTAGCCTCCTGAATGCTCTTATCGGATTCCCGGATTCTCTGCGACTGCTTGTATATAATTACAGCAAACCCAATGATAACAAGCGAAAGCACCGTAATCACAACTGCATAACCAATCAATAGTTTTCGCTGTCGCTCCACAGTACTAAGTCGGTTACCCTCAATGATTGGAAAGATTGCTGCTACCTGAACCTTCCGATGTCGGGCACCATAAAAGTTAGCGTCATCCATTGCAATTTTCACGTATTCATAGGCGTGGTTGAGGTCGCCACGGGCATACAACAATTCGGCTAGCCTTAAGATGGCAAGAGTCTCTTTTGTAGATGCAAGATTGTCGGCGATGGAGGCCTTAATGTGCATGGCAATTGCATCTTCCGTTTTTCCTTCAAGCTGATAGGTGTGCCCCAACGTGCTTGTTGCGATAGCATATTGGGGATAATTCAGCTTGAATTTCGACAACATGAACAAGAGATCTTTCCGCGCCTGGTCCACGTTCCTCGTCCTTACGTTTCGCATCGCCGTCAAAGCGTAGTGTTCGGCCGACTCTGGAACTGTATGCGATAACGCAGAATCGACATATCTAAGGCCAATGCGCGTGTACCTGGATGTGAAGTAGTCATCACTGTTGAAGTCCACGAGGTCGAAATAAGTCCTCGCCAGAATTGAATAGTATTCTCGGCGGATTGTGTCCGCCAACCCAACCTGTTGAATAGTAAGAAGGGTGTCCAGCGCCTCATTAAACATGCCGGAAGAAAGAAGGATGAATCCTCTTTTCATTCTGGCATAAGCCACCTTCGCTGGGTCCCCGGACTGCTGGGCGGCCTCCTGCATCTTTCTAATATAGACTGAAGCGGAATCGTACACAAACTTTTCATACTCCCGGCTGATCCTAACATAGAGGCCAAATCGCTCGCTGGCCGGCGCCTTAAGAACGGCGACTTTCAGAGCGTTGATCCGCTCCAGCTTTTGTTCAACGTATTGATTACGGCGCGCCAGAACCTGGTCAAGTCTGCGTATGAGGCTATCAATCTCAGCTCCACTTGCCACATTCACTATCGTGAGTAACCCCAGTACTAGCCAAAAACGCATTGTCGGCACGATCAATTCTTATCGAAGCGTTCAAAATACGATATAATGTCGATTGCGTAAACTGGTTTTGTTATGAAAAATAGATTAGGGATTCTGATTCAACCTCAACTGGCCTTCAAAAGAATCGTGACTGCGATCATTCCCGCTATAGCTGTCAATGTAAGGGTCAATTGAAGCCATGGATTTGAAAAAATCGACGGAGGATCAAACGAGTAGGGCCGAAATGCATCGATGTCCTCAAAAGTCGATTTGGAGCTGACCAGGATTTTGTACAGACGTTCATCATCAGGAGCAGCAAACGTGCTTCCCGGAACACGTTTTTCTTCCATAACCTGAAGCCAACGGGTTAGCTTTTCAGAGGTTTCTCCTCTCAATTCCTGCTTGATGTATTTCTCCAAAAGCTGTTCTAGGTTTGTTTTCGTCATAAGTCGTGATTCGTCTTGAGTATGTATTATCATTTTGATCCTGTGCATCATGAATAGTCTTCGATGAAGCGCGACTAATCCAATTATGTTAGTGTCAGAAAGCAAATGCAACCAATAAATGCAATGATCACCGAAAGAATGAACACCCAGGTGACCAATTTGAAAAACTGAATCCTGAAATGTAGCCACGGATAGAAAATATACTCAATGCCCCTCCAGCAATAAAAGATCGATTGGTCGAAGTCGAACTTGTCGTAGCGCATCGGAGGATTCTCCACAATCAACCTGACATCCTCATCGTCCGTAACATTGTCAATGAGCAGCTCCGCTTCAAGATTAAACCTTTTGTATCGCAGCACCCGATGAGCATACGCTTTGCGCGCCCGGCGCTTAACCGTCTCAACAAGATAGTGCTGTATGGATTGAGACTTATCAATCCTCTTCTCGTGATGACGGAACCACAGCTCCGCCAGAGTATATCGAACTATTTCTTCGGCAGCATGAATATCACGCGTATGTCGTTGAGCTATGTATGTTAACGTATCGTAATAGTTATCGAATAACAATCTGATCGCCTTTTCGGGCCATAAGTAGAGAAGTTTCTTGAAAGGCTCAGTTTGAATAGTCGGAATCATATAGCAGTATGTTCAACAAAGGTCGCCTGAAAAAAAGCATAGTCAATTCGGCCAAAAGTCAATGTGCATAACTTGCTATTGTCTGAGGACCCGACCAATCTACTAGAGCTGATTTCTGATTTAAAATCGGCATCTTTATCGTTGATACTTGTTTTACCTGTCAGTATTTTGATAGGGAAACCGTACAGACGCGATGGTTCTGTCTGTCACGCCAGATCAAACGACCTGTGATCATGAAAAAGTTACTTCTGACTTTAGTGACGATAGCATTTAGTAACCTTTGTCTGGCACAAACAGACAGTGTTGCCAATAACTTCATTGGAGTCAGCTATTTCAGCGAAGGCGGGTTCTATCCCGGATTTGCCTTTATTGGTGAAAGATCCTTATTGAAGAATAGGAATTTTGAAATGATGGCCGCCGCCCGACTGGGTGCATATTTCCATTATCGAAACAATACCGGGATCTTTTTGATGATTCAGTCAGGCGCGCGCATCAGGCTATATCGGCAACTTTATTTCGAACACTATCTCGGTGTGGGCTATCTGCATACTTTCCTCAATGGAGGTGATCCTTATTACGTCGATGCTACAGGAACAATTCACAAAAGCTCCAATGCGGGCAATCCACACTTTATGCCTTCAATAAGCTTTGGGCTTGGATTCAATACTCAAATTGATCAAAAGCCCTGCAGATTCTTCACCCGCCCAATTGTGTTCTGGATGATACCCTTCAATCAAACTTCGCTCGTTCAATTTGGTTTTGAGGTGGGAGGCGTAATGCGGATCAGATGAAGAGATTCATTTTCATATTGCTAACGATAGGCCTATCTGCATGTTTTGATGATAGTTATTATCAGGGTGATTTCTTCTATCTCGTAAACAAGAAGGCGCAGATGCCGGTATCTGTCCGAGGTAAGATTGACTCAGGAGTTCTCGTCATCTTTATACACGGCGGGCCCGGGGGAACAGCATTCCAAAAGATAGGTCTTCATGCATTTAATGAATTAGAAAAGAAATATGGAATAGTCTTCTGGGACCAGCGTGCATCTGGTTCATCCCAGGGCAACAGCGCACTCAGCGATCTTACACTGGATCAATTTACTGAAGATCTTGACAAACTTGTAGATCTGCTGAGTGGTAAATACAATTCACCAAAGATATTTCTCATGGGTCACAGCTGGGGCGGATGTCTTGGAACAAATTACCTGATAGACTCTCGCCGTCGGTCCAAAATTCGAGGTTGGATTGATGTCGACGGTGCACACAATAACCCTGAAGGCGATGATCTGTCAATGGAGTTTGTCATTAATTATGCAAATCAACAAATCGCGAAGGGCATTGAAGCAGACTTCTGGCAGTATGTGATTTCCTGGTACGAAAAAAATCCCAACTTTACTTCTGATCAGCTCGAACACTATGCCTTCGTTGATAAGGCGCATGGGTATGTTTATGACCCTTCAATTGCGTACGAAGAAAACTTTCCTAACTACTCTTTTTCGTATTTATTCGAATCACCTGCCAACGTGACGGCATCACTCATTAACCACAGCAGCGTAGCCGAGCATTTTATCATCTCTGATATAGACCTTACCTCTAAGATGCGTGCTATTCAAACGCCATCGCTCATTATCTGGGGCGCTCGCGACGGCATCATTCCTTATCCGATGGCGCAACAGGCCCTTGACGCACTGGGCACGCCACAAGACCAAAAACAACTGGTGACATTACCCAATTCAGCCCACAATGGATTTCACGAAGAACCAACGCTGTTTATTGATGCCGTCGTTTCTTTTGTCGACCAATACAAATAATTAAGAATTAAGAGTTAAGAATTGTCTGCCAGCCTTTGGCTGAAATGTCACGACATTGGTCGTGCTAGCAATTTCTTAATTCTTAATTCTTAATTCGTTTTATTTTTCAGATCAAGCGCAAAGTCCTTTGCGGTTTTCGCAGTCATGATATCCATAAAGTTCAGCGCTCCATTTGTTGTCCCCCCCGCCCCAGTTTGGAACTGAGGAACAATAGCACCCTGATATTTACTGAACGCTTCCGCCCAGACCTTCTGAACTTCCACCTGCGCTTTCAATTTCATTTCCAAAGCACCGTCCGCCTGCATAATCTTAGAACGCGCATACGACTGCGCGTCTGCAAGCTCCTTGATCTTCTTGGCTTCAAGAATGGACGCATCATACGCAACCTTTTGCTGCAGCTTATCCTGTTCGGCAACCTTAACGCGCGTTTCTGCTTCTACAACTTGTCGCGTTTGCTCTTGCTTTTGCTGATATTCGATCTCCACAAGCGCTTGCTCACCTTTAGCCTTTGCAGTAAGAGTTTGTTGCTGCGCAGTCATGAGTTCTTGTTTTGAGATAGATGACTTCGTTACGGCATCAATAATCTTCGTTAATTTCTGATCGACTTGTCCTTCGTAGTCTACATCAGTGATGGCAGCGTCCGCAACAGTAATACCATACTCTTTGATTGAGGAAAGCTTACGTTTAGGTTGCGATTTGGCATCCAACTGAATGTCCGTCTCATAAACTCTTTTCTTCTCGCCGGCAAGTGAGTCAAATACGATGTTCTCCTCAGTCTTCAACAGATAAACACCTTCCTTCAATTGATCCATAAAGTCCTGAGACATCTGAGCACGACCACCACCATAGTGCTTTTCGCTACTCATAAGCTGCGCAGATGATTGCAAACACTCTTTTGTATATGGAGCGAGTCGCTTCACAACAAGTGATTGAGGCGTGCGGTGCGTATTGTGAATAAGTATCATTTCCTTTTCATCAGAAGGCAGGATAAATTGAGTAATACCCTTTACGTTCGCCGTGGTGGCATCACTAAAACGAATCATAATCTGACCAACTTCAATACCATTATCTTCAAGTTCGAGTTTAGCGGCATTTTCCTGGTACGTTACGGATATTTGGTTTGGCCATTCCTTTTCCTTGGCGAAAAAACCAGCATAGAAAATTCCGGGCGCAAACTGAACTATCTGTTCTCCATTGGTACGTTCGACAACGGTTCGGTTACCCGCGTCATTCCAGGAAAACGGATTCAACATCAAAAAGACAATCAAAAAAGCCACGGTAACAACAACCGTTGCAATCATTTTTTTAGAAATAGGCATTAACATGTTTAAAGATATTTATAGAGGGTTTTTGACAGAACTAATGAGTCGGTCAGTGATGCCGACATATCACCGCGAAACCAGGATTTGGCTTTCGGGCTAATTGTTATATAGAGGTTTACAACTTGTTGAATTTCAAATATGAATTCCCCTATTGCTTCTGAGGAAACCGCCTTTTTGCGAATATTTTTGGCAGGGTATTACCGCGCTTTTTGCCACTCAACAGGGCCGGAATTCAATAAATGTGGGACAATTCACTTTTGGATTGCGCCCGAATATGTGCGATGTTGAAACATATTTCCAACTTCCTCCTTCGGCTGAGTAACCAACGCACTAATGAAAACATTGAAACTAGCAGCCTTGCTGTTTGTCGTTTCCCTTGCAATTTCGGGATTCCAGACGTCTGAAACGTCTTCCAAAACAGGCTATTCGACCTGGAAACCAATTTTCAATGGAAAGAACCTGGACGGCTGGAAAATGAAAATTGCAGGTTACCCTATAGGAGAAAACTTCGGAAAAACGTTTCGTGTGGCCGATGGAATTCTCAGCATCCGTTACGATCAATATGGAGACAATTTTAATAACAGATTCGGCGCATTGTATTATGGTCGGAAGCTTAAGAATTATCGACTGAAAGTGGAATATAGATTTGTTGGCGAAACAGCCCCGGGTGCTCCAACCTGGGGATTTCGTGACAGCGGTATCCAATACCTCGGACAGTCTCCTGAGTCAGTCGAATTGAAACAGCAGTTCCCTGTTTGCGTGGAGTACAATCTTCACGGAGGTAATGGAAAAGAAGACCGGCCAACGGGAGAGCTGTGCGTCCCCGGTACTTACGTGGAATTTGCCGGCAAAAAGAACAGTCAGTTCTGCACGCCGCCCGATGTAAAAAGAACTTTTCACGGAGACGAATGGGTAACAGCGGAGATCGAAATCCGAGATGGAAAGATCGTTCATTTTGTCAACGGCGAACAAATACTAACAGCAGGCAACGCCCACTACAATCCGGAACACGAATTCGGAAAGATCTTCGCAGCCAAGGATTCGGGTGTAATTCTTGAAGGGTATGTATCTTTGCAATCGAACAGTCACCCAATTGATTTTCGGAGGATTGAATTGATGGAATATTGAACGGTCGCATTGCGCCCTATTATATAACTGGGGACACAAGGAGCGGAAATTATTCATATTTTAACCCCACCTAAACCCGACCGCTTGATCGCCATCAACCAATTTCTAGAAGACGCAGCCGGCATTACGTGGTGGCCAGTCTTATTCCTCATCATCGGCGGAGGAATCTACTTTCTCTTCTATTCAGGATTTATTCAATACAAATATTTCTTCCACGCGATAAATGTGCTTCGTGGTAAATACGACGACCCCAACGCGCCCGGTCAGATCACTGCTTATAAAGCTCTTTCAACAGCACTTGCATCAACCGTTGGCATGGGCAATCTTGCGGGAGTCGCGGCTGCCATCGCGATGGGTGGACCCGGAGCACTCTTTTGGATGTGGGTCACGTCATTCATCGGCATGTCCACAAACTTCTTCACTAGTGCATTGGCCGGTATGTATCGTGGACGTGACAGTGCCGGAGAACTCCAGGGAGGGCCCATGTATGTTATCCGCGAAGCCTTAGGCAAAAAATGGCAACCACTGGCTACTCTATTTTGCGTATGCTGCATGGTTGGAGCGCTGCCAATATTTCAAACCAACCAACTCACACAGGCTATCGTCGACATCGGTCTAAGGTCGGCAGGCATAGAGCAATCGTACCTTCAACTCGGAGATATTCAACTTAGTATCACAAAAGCGATCATTGGAATTTGTGTAACGGCCCTGTGCGCAACTGTTATCGTTGGGGGCATACGCCGCATCGGTGATTGGGCCGGTCGGCTCGTACCAGCGATGATCGTTCTTCACTTCGTATCGGTGGTCATCATACTGGTTGTCTTCGCCGATCGGATCCCACATTATCTGAAACTTATTGTCACCGACGCATTCACAGCCTCAAACTATCACGGACAACCTTTCCTCGGAGGTATTGTCGGAGGTTTGATCATGCTTGGCGTGCGCCGTGCTACGTTTTCTAATGAAGCAGGAATTGGAACTGCACCAATGGCCATGGGCGCATCCAAAAGCACAGAACCTATTCGCGAAGGTCTGATATCGATGTTGTCCCCTGTAATCGATACGATCATCTCCTGCTCCCTCACCGCACTCTCCATTCTTGTAACTGATGTGTGGATGACAAAAGGCGCAAATGGAATTACGTTAACTTCACTTGCCTACCGCGCTGCCATGCCTGTGGGGGGAGACTACATACTATTGCTTTGCACAGTCGTGTTTGCGATCAGTGCTTTGTTCGCCTACAGTTACTACGGAAGAAAAGCCCTGTCCTACATGGTAGGTGAACGTCGCAGCGTTTGGTACGACTATTTCTACCTCTCTACAATTGTCCTTGGTGCCATTGTGCCCATGGATTTTGTTATTAATCTAATTGACATCGCCTTTGCCCTGATGGCAATCCCGACAATGCTCTCTGCATTTGTGTTGGCTCCACGCGTAATGGAAGAAGCCAGAAAGTATTTCGCAAAAATTTGATTTAAAGGCATGAGTATTAAGCTGCGTCTGATCATCATGAACTTCCTGGAATTCTTCGTCTGGGGCTCCTGGCTAATTTCTCTCGGTGGTTACATGATCATCACGTTGAAGTTTACAGGCTCACAGGTGGGAAGCATCTACGCAACAATGGGTGTGGCTTCAGTTTTTACACCCTCTATAATGGGCATTATTGCCGATCGTTGGATAAATGCCGAACGTGTTCTTGGCGCATGTCACATCCTTGGTGCGGTGCTCTTGTTATGGGCTGCTCAGCAAACTGAATATAAGCCCATGTACATAATCATGCTGCTGAATTCAATGTTTTATATGCCAACGCTCGCTTTGAACAACGCGGTTTCTTATGCAGTTCTTCAAAGGCGTGGGATTGACATCGTTCAGTACTTCCCACCTATTCGTGTTTGGGGAACCGTAGGATTCGTAGCAGCCATGTGGGTTATTGATTTTGGTAAATGGACACTTCTGCCGATACAACTATATGTGTCTGCAACTGCCGGCCTACTACTGGGTGCCTACGCATTCACTCTGCCCGCTTGCCCTCCGGGGCATGGGCGTTCATCTGGATCTTTCCTCTCGTCCCTGGGGTTTGACGCCATTGTACTATTCAAGCGCGCTCGTATGGCAGTGTTCTTTCTTTTCGCCATGATGCTCGGCGCTGCGCTGCAAATCACCAATACATTTGGTGAGGCGTTCATTCACGACTTCACTGGCAGCTATCCAGATTCTTTTGCAGTGCAACATCCAAGCCTCCTCATGTCTGTCTCGCAGATATCAGAGACTTTGTTCATTCTAACGATCCCCTTCTTCCTGAAAAGATTCGGAATCAAGACAGTGATGATGATGAGCATTTTCGCCTGGGTGTTAAGGTTCGGCCTGTTTGCATTTGGTAATCCAGGCAGCGGCTTGATCCTGCTAATCATGTCGATGATAATCTATGGAATAGCCTTCGACTTCTTCAATATCTCAGGATCTTTATTCGTGAAAAGCGAGACTGATAACTCCATTCTGTCCAGTGCACAGGGACTCTTCATGCTTATGACAAACGGAATTGGAGCATTCGTTGGTGGAACGCTTAGCGGCTGGGTTGTCGATTATTTTACAACAAATGGAATTCGTGATTGGCAAAGCATTTGGCTTTCGTTTGCCGCCTATTCATTGGTGCTCGGCATCATCTTCCCGCTGTCTTTCAAGCAGGATCACAAACCCGTGGTGATTAATAATTAGCGTGTGGATAAAGAGTCGGACTGCGTCTGGCGAACGTCTTGCTCGAATTTCTTCTTGTTCTTTTTGATGTTGTCCTTTACTGACTTTGGCATATACTTTTTTGCACCTGGTCGTGGACAATCCCACTCTTCCATCGAGACATTCTTGATATAACGCTCTGAGTCCGGCCTGGAATTCTGATTGGCAGGCTCTTCTTCAATCTTGTCCGCACGCGCAGACAACAAAGACGACGATGGCGGTCTATACGTCTTATGCAACTTGGCCGTTTTAACCCTTGGGCAAGGAATCAACCCATTGTGACAGGCCGAACACACCACAAGCAATCCGATTAATACGCGAGCTATCATAGGAACAAACGTCGGATACTATTATGAATAATGAAGGAGAGGCGGCTTTATTGCTTTAAGTAATTTAAATCTTTTTGATATCAAAACCCAACTCGCCGGATAATAGCTGAAACTCTGCGACTTTTATGGCTGCTATCAATGCACTAAGAATTAGATTATCAGTCATTTACAGAGGCTCTGCAAAATTATCGACACCGCTAATTAGCTCCAGTCAATAAAACGCAACGCATTGGCTGCTGTAACTGTCTGAACACTCACTTCGTACAGAAATGAGAATTCGTTTCAAAAGAAGGATTTACTTTGTAAAAATGCAGTTTCACGCTGAATTCTGACTATGTCATCACGAAAGACGACTCCTATATTAGCCAGCATCCTCAAACGCATCGGCCAACCCGAACTTGCGGATACACTTATCCACGAGTTCTCCGGTACAGAGCTTAACACCATTTTGCTTGAAGTAATAGCGCAGAGAGTGAATTCCATGTCGGCGGGTGAGTTGCTAAAGAACTATGAGAACAATCGATTCGTGAAGCCTGCAGATCTTCCTGTAATTCCTTTGCGCGAAATGGAGCTTGGATATCTTAAGCTGTTTGAGAGCTGCGGGTTCGAACCCATCGAATTGTCACCTGTTAGCGCACTTGGATCCTGTTCGGTAGTCGGTACAACCAGCCAGGATAAAATCCTGAGCGCACTACGCAACACCGAGGTTCTTGCTGACGCAACAAACGCTCTGGCTTTACATGTCTGTCATCTAAAAAAGCAGGGGGCCTGGAAGCCATCACCTGATGACCGTCGTCATTTTATCGTTATACAACGGCACCTCCGTACGCCGTCCGTTGCCAATGCAGGCTTCACGCCACATTTCAAAATCGCCGCGCTCGTCACTGTAGGATATGATACGGGTAACTTTACGTTCGAGCGTGAAGCTCTCTGCGATCACGTAAAAGCCGTTTCCCAGCTTTATAAAAACTATCATAGCGTGTCTGATCTTCGTTTCAGGTTGCTTTGTCGGGAAGGATATCCGGACCGACTAGCTCTTGCTTCAAAAGCTAAGGAGCATCTTGTTAGTAAACTGCACGGGGTAAAAGCAGAAGTTATCGAAAGCCCGAAAAACGAAAACGCCTATTATCAGGGAATTCAATATAAGGTAGACATCGACGTCCATGGAAGAACCTGGGAAATCGGCGACGGCGGATTTGTCAATTGGACACAGGCTCTCCTGCAAAACAAAAAGGAACGCATGTTTACTACCGGGCTCGGTTTCGAGTTTATGTACAGGATCGAGAATAAACTAATCTGACCTCTAGCTCAGTAGAAATCGCCCTTTGGTTGTACGTTTCATCGAGGTTTCTTCCAAATCTGAGCTCCATCATGTTGTAACCTGCTGAGGTTCGGTATAGTCTAAGCATTGGCCAACCAAATACGCTATGCTTAGAAATTACATTCTAATCGCTTATAGAAACCTTGCGCGCAACAAGGTCTCGATGATCATCAACCTCTCTGGTCTCGGCATCGCTGTTGGATGCTGTATCGTCGCTTATCTCAATTGGAATTTTGCTGCCACGTTCGACCGGATGCATATACGTGGAAAAGAAATTTATCGTGTACAAGCAACTCACGTCACCAGCGATGTTAATGAACGATATGCTGTAGTTCCCACTGCGCTGGGTGAAGTAGTACGCGAAAATCTCAGCGATGTCCAAAGTGTAGTTCGATACACGGCCTCGAAAGGTGACTTCAGAATACAAGACGAAGTATTTAACAGCGCCATTGCATTCGCAGACAAACCATTCTTTGATTTCTTTTCGTTCAATATGATCGATGGTAATGCAGCCGCGTTCAAGGGAAAGAGCAGCATATTCATAAGTGCCTCACTGGCAAAAAAATATTTTGATGAAGTATCTGTTTCTGGCCGACAGATCACCCAATTGTTTGATGGCAAGACTAAAGAATACATTATCGGTGGTGTCTTTGAAGATCAGTCTCTCAATTCAAGCTTCGGTTTTGAGGCCATCATCCCCTGGGAAAATTATGCAGAAACAACGGGGATGACAGATATAGACCAAAGTTGGACGGACATGACCACGCTGTTCCTGCTCATTGAAAGTGAAAGCGATGTTACCCGGACTTCAATTCAGCTAGCGCTATTTGTCCCAACAGCACGATGCCCGCGACGATTTCAAATTGACCAGCTTTTACCTTCAACCATTCAATACACTGGCTGCAAGTTTCCATGGTGAAACGTGGCTCCAGGGTGAACAACTTCGTTGGGGTGTACCTCCTTCGTCGGTCATTGGTCCGGCTGTAATGGCGGCATTCCTTCTGCTTCTTTCTTGTTTCAACTTCGCGAACACATCGCTCGCCATGTCGGCAAAACGACTGAAGGAAATCGGCATCCGAAAAGCAATTGGCAGCCTTCGCTCACAATTGATCGCACAGTTCATGAGTGAAAGTATTCTATTGTGCACACTCGCCTGCATAGTAGGCATATGTGTAGCCGTCGTGCTTGTTCCAGCTTACAACGCGCTGTGGCCCGGCATCAAACTATCAATGACTGCATCTACCGACGTGCTGTTTCTGGGTTTCTTCATATTTCTGTTATTGCTCACTGCACTTGTTGCAGGAGGCTACCCTGCATTGTACGTCACTTCTTTTCGTCCGGGGGCTATTTTGAAGGGAAAAGCAAAACTTAGCGGCACGAATTGGTTCACCCGCATATTCCTTACTTTTCAATTTGCAATTGCCCTGCTTTGCATGGTGGCTTCTGTTGCATTTTTGAGCAATGCTGCCTTCCAGCGCGATTTTGATATTGGATACTCGAAAGATGGAATCATTGTCGTCCCAGTCTCAGACCAGAACCAATTCCAGCGGTTTCGAAATTTGCTTCTGGCCAACAATGATATCGAAGCTATTGCAGGGTCAAAGAATCACGTATCCGACCGGTACGAGAAGGGCACCATAAGATTTGAATCAGATGAGCACCAGGTAGAAATCGTAGAAGCAGGTGAAAGATATGTCGATGCCATGGGTATTGAAATAATACAAGGAAGGAATTTTCAAGTGAATTCTTCGATTAATGAAAAGGCATCTGTACTGGTATCTGAGGAATTCGTAAGGCAGTTTGGGTGGAAAGACGAAGTGATCGGCAAGAGAATCAATTGGCACGACACCATACCATTGGACGTGATTGGCGTTGTCAAAGACATCCACACTGAGGGATACTGGAAGCCTGTGGCACCCGTAATGATTCGCTATTCGGAAGAAAACCAGTATCGGCAGCTTGTTGTACGCACGTCACCAGACAAGGTATCAAGTGTAAACGATGCCATGCGTGAAACATGGAAGGTTGTATCACCGAATAGCTTATATGCAGGTAAATTCACTGACGGCAATATTGCCACTGCATTGATGATTAACAATAACACAGTTTTCATCTTTGGTTTCCTGGGAGCAATAGCGCTTGCATTATCAACGACCGGTCTGTATGCGATTCTCTCACTTAACATTACCCGCCGCACAAAAGAAATAGGCATAAGAAAAGTGATGGGCGCCCAGCCAGGCGCTATTGCCAGGCTGATCAACATCGAATTCTTTTTCATCCTGATTGCAGCCACTATCGTCGGTGGAATTCTTGGCACCATCGCATCCAACGTAGTCATGAATATCATTTGGGAATATTATCAGCCCTCGGGAGTCAGCACCATTGCCCTGGCCACAATCGCCATGTTCGGAACGTCACTACTGGCCGTGACGTTCAAAACACTAACGGCCATCTCGGCAAATCCTATACATGCGCTTAGGGACGAATAGTGCCACTTTAATTTAAGGTTATCGTTGCCTTCCTGGTGACAGAAACGATTGTTGGTTTCTGAAACTTCATCCAAATTGCGCCAAAATATTTCAGTATGAGAATTGGCGTAGATCTCGGAGGGACCAACGTAAGGGCGAGTCTCGTTGACGACAAGGGAAACTTATACAAGCATCGAAAGGAACGCTTTCACAACAACGCGTCATTGGAAGAAACCTTGATGCAACTGGTCACATTCATTCGACCATTGATTACCCCTGAAGTTCGTGGAATAGGTATTGGTGTACCCTCCGTAGTCGATCCTATTAAGGGTATTGTATATAATGTTACTAACATTCCGTCGTGGACAGTTGTGCCGCTGGCCGATAAGCTACTCGACGCATTTCAAATTCAGGTGGCAGTGAACAACGATGTCAATTGTTTTGCCCTTGGAGAATACCATTTTGGTGTGCTCGCCGGATTTAATCACGTTGTTGGAATGTCATGCGGGACTGGTCTTGGTTCCGGCATTATCACCAATGGAAGGCTACTGACTGGCGCACGGTCTGGTGCCGGCGAAATAGGACTTATGCACTACCTCGACAAGAACATCGAGTATTACGCCAGCGGAAACCTATTCAAAGTGAAGTACAATACGACTGCTGAAGAGGCAAACAGACGCGCATCGGCGGGTGACACTCACATGCTAGAAGCCTGGGCAGTATTTGGACGTCATATGGCGGAGGCCATTAAGACTGTCATGTACGCTTATGATCCGGAAGCAATTTCCATTGGCGGATCACTCGCAAAGGCGTTTAGCTTATTCGAAAAGCCCATGCGTGATGCGCTTCTGCATGGATTCGAATTCCCCAATCCATCCGACAGGTTCGTATACTTCAATCAACCAATGAAAATATTTCAGTGATCGGAGCGGCTTCACTTATTGCCTGATTCAAACAGCATCAAGCCATATCTCGGCATCGGCCTGAGACTTGAATGTCTTCTTAGGAAACTGCGTGGTCTTGGCAACAGCATCAAGCTGCATTTCAGCCACATCATCTTTGATGACTTCTGCCACTTTACTGACACCGGCTTTCAGCAGAATACCCTGAGCTTCCTCGTGCAACGGTCGCACTGAAGCCGGGTGCGTCTTCATTTCAGACGCATCTGTGAGAAGGGTAAAACCTTTTTTAAGCTGAGATACTGCCTTCGTCCAGTCTT
>JASGJX010000001.1:0-308783 GCA_049840655.1 Chryseolinea sp. | reverse complement strand
TTATGTAGTATTTATTGAGTTCAGTTGCATGTCTAAGGTTAATAGGGAAACACGATAGAATCCGAACAGCACCTCTTACAATGAGTATGCGGCCGAGGCCTTTGATCTGAATGCGGTGGATTATGTTCGAAAACCCGTTCAGCGTGAACGGCTGGTCGATGCTTAAGGGCGAGAAGCACGTGGGCAATCTACGGCGAGCGGGACTACATTCAGCTGAACACGGACAAGGGACAATCTGTGATCTATATCAGGCACCTGTTGTATTGCACAGTTTCTCCTACTGACAGCCGTGACAAGATGGCCTATCTGTCTGACGGTACGCAGCTCGCACTCAAGAACATATCTTTCGAGCGGCTCATTGATTTGCTGCCTAAAGGGCAATTTGCTCGTGTAAACAAGAAGGATTTGATAGCTGTGCGTGCCGTTCAAACCTTTGCATACGACGAAATCACCACAACGCTACCCTCTCCCACTGGTTCCCTTCTTAAATTGCCTTTGAGCGAGAGCTATCGCAAAGAATTTTTGCGACGCGTTCAGCC
This sequence comes from Chryseolinea sp., assembly GCA_049840655.1. Classification (GTDB taxonomy): domain Bacteria; phylum Bacteroidota; class Bacteroidia; order Cytophagales; family Cyclobacteriaceae; genus Chryseolinea. The sequence goes on along the minus strand of JASGJX010000001.1, from coordinate 308,244 downwards.
CGACTAGTCATTACATTTTTTACCCGACTGGTTACAAGAAAGCCCCCCTTTTTAGGAACGGACTTTTCTGATAGGATTTAAAGGCAAATTTTTGCGCCAAACGAATTCTTATGAAGATCTCTATGTCACGTACCCTGATCTTTTATGTGCTGGTAATCGGCGCGTTTGGTGCGTTGATTTACTGGATCGCAAATCAGGGGACGGCGATGGAAGTGGGGCGCAACATTGTAAAACCTGAGGCAGGAGATTCATTCCAGGAATTCGCCACAGGATTTCTTCACAATCTAAAGCATCCGCTTGCTATACTGCTCGCCCAGATTGTTTCCATCATTTTGGTGGCTCGTTTGTTTGGATGGATTTGCCAGCGCATAGGCCAACCGTCGGTTGTAGGCGAAATCGTTGCAGGTATCGTTCTCGGCCCATCATTAGTTGGCTTGTACTGGCCGGAATTTTCAGCAGCACTATTTCCTGCGCAATCACTCGGCAACCTACAATTCCTTAGTCAGGTAGGTTTGATCCTGTTCATGTTTATTGTCGGCATTGAACTGGATTTGAATGTACTAAAGACCCGGGCACATGAAGCTGTAGTGATCAGTCACGCCAGCATCATCATTCCATTTGCCCTGGGTATGGGCCTGTCGTATTTTATTTATGATTCGCTGGCACCTCAAAACATCAACTTCCTTTCTTTTAGTTTGTTCATGGGTATCGCGACAAGCATCACAGCGTTTCCGTGCTTGCTCGTATCGTTCAGGAGCGAGGGATTCATAAGACTCGGCTCGGTGCAATTGCTATCACCTGCGCGGCCGCCGATGATATCACGGCATGGTGTATCCTGGCTACAGTGATCGCGATTGTTAAGGCGGGATCATTTCAGAGCTCGATCTACGTTGTGCTTCTGGCACTCGTGTATGTGTTTGTCATGATCAACCTCGTCAGACCGTTCCTGAAACGAATCGGCGATCTGCACTCATCAAACGAAAATCTCAGCAAGTCAGTAGTCGGTATCTTCATTGTTACGCTTATCCTGTCGTCATACGCTGCTGAAATAATCGGTATTCATGCACTCTTCGGCGCATTCATGATGGGCGCGATCATGCCTGAAAGCCCCAAGTTCAGAAGTCTATTTATTCAAAAAGTAGAGGACGTCGCCGTCGTACTCTTATTACCTCTATTTTTTGTATTCACAGGCTTGCGCACTCAAATTGGTCTTCTCGACGACCCTGCATTGTGGAAGGTGACAGGCTTCATCATTCTCACAGCAGTAGCAGGCAAATTCGTAGGAAGCGCTATCGCGGCAAAGTTCGTAGGACAAAACTGGAAAGACAGCCTGACCATTGGTGCCCTGATGAACACGCGTGGATTGATGGAACTCGTCGTCCTCAATATCGGATATGATCTGGGTGTATTAGGGCCGGAAATATTTGCCATGATGGTGATTATGGCACTGGTGACGACTATCATGACCGGACCAGCACTCGATATCATCAACTGGTCTTTCAAATCAACTCCCGAAGTTGTGCCAAACAAGATCAGAGAGATCAGTCAATACAAGATCCTGATCTCCTTTGCTAATCCGGAGACCGGAAGAACGTTGCTGCGTCTGGCAAACAGTCTTATGCATAAGGTGAAAGACAATTCATCAGTCACGGCCATGCACCTTTCAGCGGTCGACGAGCTTCACTACTACAACATGGAAGAGTATGAACGCGAAACTTTCCTTCCTGTTGAAAAGGAATCGCAGAGGTTGAATCAACCCGTGGTAACGTTGTTTAAGGCAACAAACGACATTGAAAGCGAAATCGCTGAGGCAGCCAACACGGGCAACTTTGATCTGTTGCTTATTGGACTGGGGCAGTCCATCTTTGAAGGAAGCTTGCTTGGAAAGGTACTCGGATTCACTACAAGATTTATTAATCCCGGAAAGCTGATTCAAACTGTAACCCGAAAAGGAAAGATCTATAACAGTCTTCCTTTTGACGAGCGTACCGTTCAGATCCTCACCCGCACGAAGATCTCCGTCGGCATCCTCATTGACAAAAAGGTGCAGAAGGTGGAGCGGATATTCATGCCGTTGTTCAGTGCCAACGACGCATTCCTGATCCAGTACGCTCAGAAATTCATACATAACGCTGAAGCTCAAATTATCGTGCTTGACGCCGCCGGAAAAGTCAGAGCAAGTACCGATATGAAGGAATTGATCCACTCTATCGAACAAAAGGCACCCAATCACATTGCCGTATTGCAGGAAAAGACCATTGATAAGTCGCTGTTTGAAGGCTGCGATCTGATGGTGTTAAGTCTTGATAGCTGGAAAATGGTGGTTGACGCGAAGAGCCGCTGGCTTTCAGATATCCCTTCCACACTAATTCTGAGTCACCAGTCTTAGTAAGTCGGCACAAATATCTCAAGTGGTTTCCAACGTTTGGTCATGGGGCTCCGTCTAACCCCATGAAAAGCCACACGTATGAAACTTAACCGTCTTACAGTTAGTCCTCGCCTCAGGACATCTATACTTACTGCTCTGCTGTTCGCGCTGGTGTTTGCCGGATGCGACACGTTTGATTCCGAAGTTGCCAATCCTGAAGTGAAGGTTTCGGAGGAAGAACTGTTTGTGCTCGCCGACGGAGAAACGGTGATCGATCTCAAGTCCCTGGTGTCATCAAATTTCTCAGGCAGATTATCTGTAACTGAGTTACCTCAACATGGCACACTTCAGTCCGTGGCTGAGGGTCTGTTGCGGTATGCGCCACATAAGGGGGTGAAGCGCTCGCGTGATAGTTTCGAGTTCACCGTATTCAATGACAACAACATTGTTACGAAAGACACCATTTACATCAACGTTGAAACGGACTCAACGAAACTTCCTTGCAGCATTTATCCTGTTGCCGACTACGTGAACCAATTTGATGGTGAAAGCGCCAGTATATCTGTTCTCAGAAACGACATCTTATGCGGCAAGTCTGTTAATCTTTCAGTCTATCAACCTGTCTCTGGATTTCTTCCTCATCACGGCACTGCAGAAGTAAGTGGCACAACGGTGGTCTACAGGCCGGGTGCATCATTTACCGGCAAAGACACGGTGATCTACAAACTGACCAATACTCAGAATCCCGCATCGTTCGCTTATGGATTCGTATATATAAATCGCGATTCAGTGTGCGGCTTCAGACTTGCGGATGATATCTATCGCCTCGACACGCTACAGAGACCGGCAACGTACGTCCTCGATGTATTTGCCAACGACCTGCTCTGCGATTCCTTAAATGATTATAGCATCAGTGTCGTAACGGCCCCCTGGAATGGAACTGTGACACGCAGCGGAAGAGGGTTTACCTACAAGCTCAATGCCCAGCGAAACACCGTTACGGATGAATTCACCTATGCCGTAAGTAAGGGCGGTATTCAGGAAACAGCCAGGGCGGTAATACATCTCGAAGGCGCCGGTGGACCATGCTTCTTTCAGGCGATGTCTGATTCACTCGATGTTAGTATGCTCAGCACCAATATCGTCAACATCGACGTGCTGAAGAATGATCAACTCTGTGACTCATTGAAGACGTTCTCCATAACACGACAACCCAAATACGGAACCGCCTCCATCGATAATGGCACAAAACGAATCAGGTATGAACGAGTGGTGCTGAAGACCGATTCGCTCCAATATGAGATCTGCAATGGTAACGTATGTAGCAGAGCAACAGTCTATATCAAACAACAGGAATAAAAAGTCATCAACGACTTCACGATCAGGGACCCTCAATAATGCATCAATACAAAGACCTGTTGGCAGGATGTCATAAAGAGGATGCGCACTCACAGCGCGTCCTCTATGACCTTTTTAAGGCGCGCCTGATGGGACTTTGCCGAAGATACACCAATAACCGTGAAGAGGCTAAGGATGTTTTGCAGGAATCATTCATCAAGATCTTTCGAAAGGTCCGGCAGGTCATGGAGCCGGAAAAACTTGAATCGTGGATGAAGTCGATTGTTGTTAACACAGCGATTGATCATTTCAGAAAGAAGAATGTACTCAGGATGAAACCGATCGACGACCTGGTTACGGAGGAGGTGGCGGCCAATACCGAAGCCCAGGTAAGCGACGACATTCTGGTGACAATGGTCAACCAACTGCCAGACGGATGCCGGCTGGTGTTCAACCTCTATGTAGTCGAGGGTTATAGTCACGCGGAGATTTCCACGATGCTTGACATCACGGAAGGCACCTCGCGTTCGCAGTTAAACTATGCTAAGGCTGTGCTGAAAAACAAACTCAAATGTCACGATGTGACACAGTACTATGAAAAATTTGCCTGACGAAGAGCTATTCGATAAACTCAAAGCCCGGCTGCAGAACTTTGAAGAAGATCCGGGCGACGATGTATGGACTGCGATAGAAACGACGGTAAGACCGGATTCGACTGCAAATTCAAACAGGTTTGTACTGATCCTTGTATTGATGCTGATGGGCCTGGGCAGAGCATACCTGTTGCAGTCTGGTGATTCAGATTCGTCTCCCGCGGTTACATCACCAACTTCTTCTTTGTCCCCGACTGCAGGTGTTTCTCCTCCACCAAACATCTCCGGTGCTGCAACATTGAATGTGCCCGGGGAGCCATCTGCATCAGTTCGCTCAAGTGAACTTTCCTCATCCAATGCGCCCCACGAAACAAGTTCGACGGTCGCCGCCAACCAGGCGAATCAGTCGCTATCACAACATGATCGTCGAACGTCGATAACAAAGTCTGCTATGCCGTTGGCAAACAATTCGGATACTCAACATTCACCGACGACTGCGAAAAACATTGAACCGTACTCTGATTCATCTCACTATATTGCACAACGTCCCGATTCCATCATCACGATGGTAGCTGTCGTAAAACAGGATAGTATCATTCAGGAGGAAGTTGTCGTAACGGCAAAGGCACAAAAGCGTCAGAGCCGTTGGCGAATATATGGTATTGCAACGCCATCCTTAACATTCCATCATATAAGTCCGTCTACGAGTGACGATCCGATCGTCGACAAACTTAACAGCCCTGGGGTGCTGTCCAGCGAACGATTGTCGTTCTCGTTCGAAGGCGGAGTACAGTTCCCGATAGCAAAACGCCTTAACGCATTCGCCGGTTTGTCTTACTATCAACAATCTATGGATCTGTCGCTCGAACAAATTATGCCCGGCAGCTCCATTTCGGTTAATGGTTCGCTGGATTTCAATTTTCAGCCTAATACAACCACGACCACGATCAATTACCGGATGCAAAATATCGGGTTGGCTACTGGCGCCTCGTATGTGATCAGCGCGGGAAAGATCATGCATCAACTCGGTGGCGCGCTGCAGTATGAATACGGAATGATAAACCGATCAGCAGACGAGAACTATCAATCATCCAGAAATTTCCTGAACTTCCGGATCTTCTATAGGGCAGAGTATGGTGTGAATGAACGATTGAGCGTGTTTGTTCAGCCGGTTTTTTCAAGATCGCTGTTATCCGATGAACTGATGAATGGCGCCATCAGCGTTAAGCAAAGTCGGGCAGGCTTTGGCATCGGAATACTGTACCGTCTCAAATAGTGCTTGCGCAGCGCCCGTCAATATTGCTCGCTCAAGCCTTACAGTTCGGCATACCGATCGCAAACAACAAGGGTACTGACTCTGGTAAATGGATTGCAAAACATTGCCCTCTGGAGTTAATCTCGCGATCAACTATATTGAGCCACCAGTTGCACGATTAAACTCCGCTAAGCATGAAGGAAATCAACGCTATCAGTATCGCTCAGAAGTTCTCCCTGTTCGAGTCATTGTGGACTCCACACATCATCGGAGAGCTCAATGGTCAGTACGTGAAGTTATGCAAGTTGAAGGACGACTTTGTCTGGCATAGTCACGAGAATGAAGACGAGTTGTTCATGGTGTTCAAAGGGACGCTCCTTATGGACTTTCGCGATGGCAGGACCGTTGAGGTGAAAGAAGGCGAGATCCTGATAGTTCCCCGCGGCGTTGAACATCGTCCTCATACGAATGGTGATATTGTATTCAACCTGCTCTTCGAACCAAAAGAAACTTTGCATACCGGTACCGTGGAAAGCGAAAAGACAGTAAAGACACTGTCGTGGATATGATGATTAATCCTGGATCAACTGTCACTGCTCCCGTCATTACTTATTCCTGAACACGACAATCAGGCATTCATTTGACCAAGCGAGAACCAGTTTCCGGAATCGTCAACGAACAATGCTTCATATCCATAGAACTCCTTCGTTGGAGGCTTTTTGAACACTACGCCTTTAGAGCTAAGTTCTTCATAGGTAGCCATGAGATCATTGCAGGAGAACACTGCTGATCCAAACGTCCCCTTGCTAATCAACTTCGTCATGGCCTGCACCGTGTCCTTATCGAACATCGGACCTTCGGCCACAAGAAACAGAGTGATCTCCAACTCTGGCTGATCGGGAGGTGTCACGGTTAGCCACCTTGCTCCTTCGCCCATGGGCGCATCAGTGTGTACTTTGAATCCGAGTTTGTTGACATAAAAGTCGTATGCGCTTTCCTGATTGAGCACATAAATGCACATGTGTGTTGCCCTGGTGATCATAGCTTTTAGTTTTAACAAAGATGCGCGGGCCCCGGAGAAAGGCCCTCTTCAAAATTGCTATTTTATCCAACCGTGGGTTTCGGCAAAACAATTAGGAATCGCGACCAGCGGATTGTTTGAGATGGCATTCCTCTTTGTCGCCTGCTGCCGCTGAAACTCGGACGGCGCCTTGCCTACGTGTTTCCTGAATAGCGCTGTAAAGGACGTGGCACTATCAAAACCAACCATCTGGCTTGTACTGAGAACGGAGTTGTCCTGAGACAGCAGCAGTTTTGCCTTCTCTACTCTGACTTTAATCAAGTAGTTGTGCGGAGTATACCCGTAGACCGACTTGAACAACCTGATGAAATGAAACTTGGAAAAGCTAGCCTGATCGGCAATGTTATCGAGGTCGATAGATTCTGCGTAGTGCTCGTCAATGAAGAGCTTGGCCCGAACAATGCGCTTGTAGAGATATATTTTTTCGAACTGATCCATGTGGCTCACGCTGATCTCCGTACTGTCCGGCAGTCCATATTGTTCATAAATTTAACAAACCTGCCGCTGCTATTCTGCTATATCCATCACGAAATCACTTGTATCCTGACTCTCGTGCCCGCGGGAACGCCGTTGTCAAACAAGTCCTCTACTTCAAAGCCGACATTATTCTTCTGATTGATCAATTGCAATCTTTCCTCAGTCAGCTTAATACCCATTGACTTGTGCGTAGGAAAATTTTGCTGACGCAACGCCGTCGCTGCCGCTCTGCCGATGCCGTCATCTTCGATCTCAAAAACAACAGCATCTCCCTTCTCATAAATTGAAAGCTTCAGGCTGCCGCGTCCAATTTTGTTGTACAACCCGTGAAGGATTGCATTCTCAAGATACGGCTGAATCAGCAACGAAGGAATGTAGATCGCTTCAGTCTCCAGCTGAGGGTCAACAGTGCATTCGAAGCTGAACTTATTTTCAAAACGAACCATCTCCAGCTGCACATAGTTTTTCAGCAATTCAATCTCATCCGAAAGTTTAATCCGGTTATCAACAGAGTGCGTCAAAATGCTGCGGATCAGTTTTGAAAAAGTCGTCAGGTACGTTATGGCATTGAGGCGATCATTCTTCGCAATGAAATACTGAATCGAGTTCAGCACATTGAAAATGAAGTGTGGACTCATGGCCGACCGTAGCGCCATCAACTTCAACTCGCCTATCTTCTTATTTGCTTCAGCAAGCTGGCGATCTTTTGTCCTGCTCTCGGTAACATTATCTCCAAAAACACTGACGCCAATCACCTGGTTATCTTCAATGATTGGGCTCAGCGAGTACTGAATGTCCTGACCGTGACGCGTATCATATAGTGTAACTATTTCACCGGCCAGTGCCCGCGAATAGTGAACATTCCACATCTGCGCAACTTCAGGTCCTTCTGCTGCCAGCGTGCGCTCAAGAGCCGCCTCTCCCAGCACCAGCTCAATTCCATAGTGATGCGACATGTACTTCGCAAAGGGAATGTTGAACGTGATCAGATTGAAGTTACGATCCACCGACCAGATCAAAAGCTCTGTATTGTTGATAGTGGCTCTTAAGTTCGCCTGGGCTGCCAGAAACGAATCACGGGCAAGTTCTTTCTCCTGTTCTGTTCGTTTCTGCTCTGTAATATCCTGGACAATCGACATGCGATAGAACTGATCTTCAATCGAAATCCTTGTTCCTGTCACTTTTACCGTGATAATCACGCCGTCCTTTCTTCTGAGCTCGCACTCCTTTTCGGCATAGCCAACTGCATCGTTTGCCTGTATAAAAAATTGTCGGACATCTTCTGTCATGAACGCTTTCAACGAATGCAACGGAAGCCCTACCACTTCATTTTCATAGTATCCCAATACCTCGACAATCCTTTGATTCACATCGAAAATAATTTGATCACGTTCCCGCACAACGAAGATCATATCGGGATACGATTCAAATACCTTGGCAAACTTGGCCTCGCTGGAACGTAGCTTCTCTTCCGCTTCTTTGAAAAAGGTTATGTCATAGCAAATTCCACGTGCTCCAACAATCTTGTCCTGCTCCACAATGGGAAACGCGTTTACGCGAAACCATTTTTTATAGCCGATGGGAGTCCTGGTCCTGATCGTAATATCGAAGGGGCTACCGGTCTTAAGCAGTTCCCCGGTTGCCTGCGACACGTGTGCCGATCCTTCGGGCCCAAGTGCCTCATTCAAATTGGACACTTTTACTTCGAAGCTTCCCTTGTCCAAACCGAAGATGGCGTACATCTCATCCGACCAGAAAACAAAATCTTCTGCGACCTGGTACTCCCAGCTTCCTATGCGGGCAATACGTTGTGACTGACTCAGGATAAACTCCCGTTCGCTCAGTTGCTGAAGGTTTGCGTAGAGCTGCTGATTGAGTTGATTCACTTCACTTTTTGCCTGCTGCTGCACCACCTGATTCATGTTTTCGAGCTCCTTTAACAACTTATTGTTTACCGTTTCGCTGTTTTCAAAGGCACGCTTCAGGAAATAACATCCCGATCCGATGATGCCAAACGACACGATCGCGCGCACAGTGTTGTACATGTAGGGGAAACTATTCAACGTTTGCTCCGTGTACCCGACACCGAAGAAATCGAGAATAGGATCGAAGAACAGAATGGTGAAGAACGGAACGGTAAGACCGGCGATCAGTTGCTTTACGTTTCGAAGACTAAACACCAGAAACGGATAATAACTGAACGCCAGCAGAAAGAAGCGCAATCCAATGTATGCCGACACTTCATTTTCAAGTCCTTGTCGCACGGCAAGTAGAAAGAGAGCCATAATGAGTATTGGCGGGAGCCAGCTCAGCATAAAACGGCTGGCCCAAATATATCCGAAATAATTGAGTGCAATTGGCAGCAGACATAACACCATTCCAACGATCAGCCGAGTGATCAATATCGGTTCTGCGGCAAGTAACACAAAGCGGGCGATCATGAGTACGCCAAGCATCGCACTCAGGGAGAGCGACAAATTGTTTGTCATGATGACGTTACGCTTGTCATGGATCGTGGTCGTGTATGACACGCCGCTAGTGACAATGTTTCTCAGAAAAGACATCGGGCGAAGATCTCCAAAAATCGGTAAGGAGCGCAGGGAAGTTATTAAAAAAAGCCGGCGACTCTTCTGGTGATTTCTTCGAGTGAAAGTATCTGGTTGGCAGCTCCCAGTTTGATGGCTTCTTTTGGCATACCAAATACCACGCAGCTGGCTTCATCCTGGGCAATTGTTTTAGCGCCAGCCTCCTTCATGTTCAGCAATCCTTCAGCACCATCACGGCCCATCCCTGTCATGATAATTCCAACGGCGTTCTTTCCTGCGTGATGCGCAACTGAATTGAATAAAACTTCGACGGATGGTTTGTGCCTGTTAACCAGCTCTCCGTCTCTGATCCTGATGAAATATTTTGCACCACTTCGATACAGCTCCATGTGTCTCCCACCGGGCGCGATATACGCATGACCGCGCATAACGCGCTCCCCATCCGCCGCTTCTTTTACGGTAACCTCACAGATCGTATTCAACTGGTCCGCAAAAGACTTTGTAAATCCCGGAGGCATGTGCTGTGTGATCAATATACCGGGAAGGTTGGCAGGAATTTGTTTGAGGAAATAACGCAGGGCCTCTGTCCCTCCCGTTGAAGCACCAATGGCTATGATCTTGTCAGTTGTTTGATCAAGCGGCGGATCCAACGCCCTGGGCTCTTTGGTGGAAGTCCTCTGGGTCTCCAGCCGTTCCGTTGTAATGGGCTTTCGTTTCATCGGCACCATGTGGGCCGCCTTGATTGCATCGGTTATTCTGATTCGCGACTCTTCCAGATGCTCCTTCGTATTTCTGATCTCCGACTTGGCTACGATCTCTACCGCGCCGAGATCGAAAGCACGCAGTGCCAGCTGACTTCCATTTTGAGTAAGGCTGGAAATAATCACCACCGGAATAGGGTACTGGGCCATGAGCGTCTTGAGAAACGTTAGCCCATCCATGCGCGGCATCTCGACATCCAGCGTTATGACGTCGGGAATAAAGGACCGGATCTTCTGCGCAGCAAAATATGGATCACCGGCAGTACCGACTACCTCAAGTTGCTCGTCAGAGTTAATGATGTCCGTCAGTGTCTGTCGTACCAACGCGGAGTCATCAATAACCAAAACCTTTATCGATTTCTGCATTTACCTCAAACGTCGATTTTCTTAGTAATCTCATGCGCACTTTGCCAGTTGCCGTGTTGAAAACAATCTTACGGCCGTGTTCACCACCCACGTGATGAGCCACAACAGTAATGCCACATTGTCTCAGGAGTTCGAATGCCATGAGCACATTACGCTCTCCTATTTTATATATGTCGTTCTTCTTATACAGCGAGTTTGACCCGCCGAATACCTTCGCCTCCACATCGCGCAAACTCACCGTGCGATTCCTCAGTGATCTAACCATCAGATTGATCGAGCTATATCCGCGGTTAGCATCGCCGGTGTGTTCGTCAGGTGAGCCTGGTAACAGGTAGTGATTCATGGCTGACACTTTCGTCCGCCTGTCCCACAGACAAACAGAAACGCATGATCCCAGTACTGTCGAGATCAGCGTAGGCACCGTTGTAATAAAGAACTGCCCTGGAAATACAGTGTGTCTTCTGGCACTCACTCCATAACTTTATATACAGTTGGCCTCAACTGTATCAATGGGAGATTCATACCAATGATCGACTCGCTATGACCGAGGAAAAGAAGTCCTCCGGGCCGCAGGTGGCTGCAGAATTTTTTGATGACGTTTTCCTGAGTTGCCTTGTCGAAATAGATCAACACGTTTCTGCAAAAGATGATGTCGAGATCCGATTTCAGCAATCCGAATTCATCATCCATAAAATTGATCCTCCTGAACTGTACCTTCTTGCGATACTCAGGCTTGATGCGAACCAGATTAGGATTTGCATTGCTCTTCAAAAAATACTGACGCTTGATATCGAGTGGTATCGGCGCGGTCTTGTCGATCTCATAGATACCCTGATGCGCCACCTGAATCACACGCGTGGATAAATCACTGGCCAGTACGCTATAGGTAAATTCCGGATGTTTCTTTTTGAGTTCCTCCATCGTCATAATGATGGTATATGGCTCCTCTCCTGTAGAGCAACCGGCTGACCAAATCTTCAACGACCTGCGATTTAATTCGCTGATATAGCCTGGAAGGAATTGTCCCGAAAGAAACTGAAAGTGTGCTGGCTCCCTGAAAAAATCAGTCTTGTTGGTGGTGATCATATCAATCACCTGAAGCAGTTCCGCTCTGCCTTTCTCCTCAGAAAAAATAAGGTCCAGAAACTCTTTGTACGATTCGAGACCCAGGCTCCTCACCTTCTTGTTCAGTCTGCTTTCCAGCATTGACTTCTTCGCCGGTGGAAGCTTAATACCAAACTCACGCGTAACATATGTACTGAGGCGGGTAAAGCTTTCGTCATCCATGCGCAAAGGCGCACTCATCATCACACTGTCAACGCTCAAGCTGCACAATTATTAGATACACTGAATCCATTAAGCGACTTCGATGCACCACTGAGTTGACCCCTCAATCAGCAACGCGGAAGCGCTTAATGGATCCTTAATTTTTTTTCTAGAATTCCGAGAAGTCGCTGTCCGAAGGACCGTCGGCAAGTTTCAGATCAAATCCGTTAACATGTCCGTTCTTTCCTTCCTGCGCATCAACGAGCTGAGCTTTCGCGTGTGGGCGCTTGATGCCAGCGGGACGTTGCGTCTTCTTTGTCGTACGTGCACGATTGTCAAGTTTGAAATAGCTTACAGCTGCTTTCAATTCCTCAGCCTGGCTGCTCAGCTCCTCAGCGTTTGATGACATTTGCTCAGCCGCAGAAGCATTGCCTTGCGTTACAGTTGAAAGTTGCTGGATCGCGCCATTCACCTGATCTGCACCTGTATTCTGTTCAACAGAAGCGGCAGCAATTTCCTGAACGAGCTCAGCTGTCTTCTTAATATCGGGCAGCGTGTCGATAAGCAACTGCTTCGACTCTTCTGCAGACTTAACGGTCTTAGATGATATCTCAGTAATTTCCGCAGCTGCCTTCTGACTTCTCTCAGCCAGCTTACGAACTTCAGCAGCAACAACTGCGAAGCCTTTACCGTGCTCGCCGGCGCGGGCCGCTTCAACGGCTGCGTTAAGCGCAAGAAGATCTGTTTTAGACGCGATCTCTTCAATGATGGCGATACGCTCAACAATCGTCTTGATTGCCTCAACCGTATCAGACACGGCACTGCTGCTCACCTGAATATCTTTAGCTGCCTTGTTCGCGATCTTCTCAGTCTCACGTGAGTTGTCCGTATTCTGCTGAATGTTCGCGACCATTTGTTCCATCGACGAAGAAACTTCTTCTGATGCACTTGCCTGCTCCTGTGCTCCCTGGGACATCTGTTGTGATGCAGAGGCAACCTGGAAAGAAGCGCCCGACACATTCTCTGCACCGTTGAAGATGGTCGTAGCAATCTCCCTTAGATTGTTTACCATCTCCTCCAGCGCTTCATCCAGATCTCCACCCTTATTCTTCATCAACCCAAAGTCCATTGTAAGGTCACCCTTCGATACTAATTTCGCTACACCAACGCTGGCGCGCAGCTTCTCGATCATGTTTTGAAGCTCAAACAACATGAGCCCGATTTCGTCCTTCTTATCTTGCTTCACGTCAGCGGAGAAGTCACCGGCAGCAACCTTCTTGATCGCATCTGTCGCAATTGTCAACGAGCTTGTCACATCTCTCAGCAGCCATGTCGCGATCAATACTCCAAGCACAATCGCTACCAGGATCACCACAATCATAGTTACAACTACGCTGTCGTACATTTCATCCATGTCTGTCTGGTCCTTCTCCAACTGAAGGTTGATGATCTCGTAGATCTTCCCAATCACTTCATCCGCCTGATCATCCACGCGTTCTCCTTCATTCACCGAGATTTCTTCGGCTTTTCCGCCAGAGTTTGTCTTCGCCAGGTTACGCACCTGCATGTGATAGTTATAGTATGACGTATACTGTGTTTCAAACTTGTCGAAGATCGACTTCGCATCACCGGTTAGCTTAAGGCCCAATTGGCCCATGGCTTGCTCAATCACCTTCTCCGCGTCGGCAGCCTGACCAACATGTTTGTTCATATCATCGTCCGTCTTGGCGATGATCATGTCACGCTCTATTGAGTTGATTTGAGATATGGCCTGCTTCAACTCGATCACAGTGCGTACAAGCTCCTTTGAATTAACTTCAGAAGCAATCTGGTCGAGTGTCGCAAGCGACTTCAGGAACGCATTGCGCGATTCATTGTCAGCAATCTCTTCAGCTTTGATTTCAGTATTTTGAGTAGCAACCCGCTGGATGTTGTCCTGTATTTTATAATACTCATCAAGAATATCCTTCAACTCCCGAACCAATGACAGCGTTTCGCCGCTGCTAAGTCCTTCGAGCTTTTCCATGTTCTCATTAATCGACTTGATCGTCTTCTCGATGCCACGACCGATGTTGGCCATCTTCTCATCATCGACCGTAGCGATCATGTTCTTCTGGTCGCGCGAAATAGCCGTGATATCGTGCTTGATTTGTCCGATGAGCAATACCTTGTGGGCTGTAACATCTGTAATTTCGTTCACTCGAACATTGATTTCGCGGAAACGAAGGAACGCGATAGCAAAGATCACGACCATCAACACGATTAGTGTTGTAAAGGCCATGACCAGCTTCTTCCTGATTGTAATTGTGCTGAACATTGTAGTTAAGTGTTGGTCTTTTTAATTCAATGATTTATTCAACTCCACCACTTCGGCGGTTGAGAAAACTCGTGCTATATCCATGATCATCGTAATGTCGCCCTGACGATTCACGATACCCTTTATTGGCGCGGTTGATTTGAGATCTTCGAACTCCGGCGCATCCTGGATCTCCGTGTTGTGAAGTTCGATAACCTCGCGGGCATGGTCGACCATAGCGCCGATCTGCAAACCCTTATCATCTTCCAACAACAGATCAAGCACCATGATTCGACACTTCTGCGACCTGGCAGTCGCAGGTAAACCCAGCTTTAGTTTTGTATCAAGCAGGGGCAATATTTTTCCTCTGAGGTTAATGATACCCAACATGTACTCGGGCGAATTTGGCACCTTCGTGACATGCCCGAATTCTACAACTTCCTGCACGTGATCAACAGGTATGGCAAACTTCTCGTTGCCAAGTGAGAATGTGAGGTATGTGTTGGTTACGTTCTTCATCGCATTAATTCCAGTGTAGTTGAAAAAGTCTTGATGGATCCAGCACGAGTGCCAGTGTTCCATCACCAAGTATGGTGCTGCCGGCAATAAAGTCCTGCTGCTTGTAGGCGTCGCCCAACGGCTTCATCACCGTTTGCATCTTGCCTTCGATGCGATCAACGGCAATACCCCGCTTTACTCCATTTATAGTTACCGAAATGATATCGGTTGTCTTTGGCGCTTTGGTGCCTTCGTGAAACTTCTGACGCATCGAGAACACCTGCAGCAACTCTTCATTCACCACTACCGACTTGTTCAGCTGGTGGTCGCGGCTAAGCACATCGTATGACAATCGATCGATGCGATCGATAACATTCAAAGGAACCACGTATCGTGTTTCGTCAACCTTCACCAGCAAACCCTCAACGATTGATCTTGAAAGCGGAAGCTTAATGTGTATAGAAGTACCTCTGCCAGGAGTGCTTTCGATCGCGACGTAGCCACGAAGCTCATTTATCTTTTGCTTCACCACATCCATCCCGACGCCGCGACCTGAAACCTCAGACAGCTTTGACGCCGTCGAAAGCCCGGAGTGAAATATGAGATTCATGATCTCTTCATCCGAAAGCACACTCTCTGCTTGTACTATTCCCTTTTCAATTGCCTTCTTTAATACTATTGCCTTGTCAATTCCTTTACCATCATCCGAAATGACGATATTGACATATGAGCTGGTGTTGAATGCCTTTAACTTTACGGTTCCAAATTCCGACTTACCTGCAGCCTTGCGTTGCTCGGGAGTTTCGATTCCATGATCGATGCAATTGCGAATGATGTGAATCATAGGCTCCGCCATAAGTTCGATCACGTCCTTGTCTAGCTCGGTTTCCGAACCCTCTGAAAGAAAGTTCACCTTCTTGTTCAGCGTCTTCGAAAGATCGCGTACCAGTCGTTTGAATTTTGTTACGAGTGTTTCAATAGGTACCAAACCGATCTCAAGCGAAGTATCACGCAAACGGTTCGTGATCATCTCCAACTGCTCCGCCACGTCTGTGATCGCGGCGGAGTTTATGTGAGAGGTAGCGTTCACCAGTTGGGCCTGAAGAATGATGAGCTCGCTGATCCAGTTCAGCAGGTCATCAATCTTCCGCTTGCTCACTTTGATGTAAGTGTCATTGAACGCCTTCTTTTTAGATATGGGCTCCTCGTCGTATTCTGTTGTATCGCTGCTTACAAGAGCAGCTGAGAACTTGCTGACAAATTCGTCCAGCGATGAAAGATCGCAGGGCACATCAGCAAACACCTCAATAAATGTCCTGAAGTCTTCTGATTCGAAAAGGTTGCCGGATGACAGTCTCTTATAGGTTACCTGGCATTCGCCTTCTACGAATATGAAGTAGCTTTCGAGTTCAGACTGCGCGGAAGTGGTGGATAAAAGAATGTCCCATTGAGCAACGTCACCATTGTCCTTCCTGTAAAAAAATGTTCTGGCAGTCCCGAGCGCTTCAAGATCTTTGATAATGAAGATCAGCGGATGCGTTCCTTCGGCGGTAATGCTTATGGTCGGTACAACCCGAACAAAAAATGTAGCAACCTCGTCCTTCTGGATCTTTCCAGTCGCCGGCGTCAGTGCATCAACTGCCGAGTTTGCTTCTACGTTCTTTAAAAAGCTTGCTGCTACCTTGAGATGTTCCCTGAGATCTTCGGAGTTGTTGATCTTTTCAACCTCCTTTTCCTTCAGCACGTCGCGAACCTTGTCGAATGCGTGAAGGGTTATGCTGATAAGACCATCGCTGATCTGGGTCTTTCCCTGGCGCACCAGGTCATACAGTGTTTCGAGTTGATGCGTCAGCTCACCGATCAGGTCGAAGCCAAACATATTGGCGCCGCCTTTGATGGTATGCATGGTGCGGAAGACCTGTTCGAGGGGAGCCGTAGCCTGAGGGTTGGCCTCCAGCTGCATCAATCCATCGTCCAGCTCATTCAGCAGGTCAAGCGCATCTTCAACAAAACGCTGCTGATGATTATCCATTGGCTATGGCATTCTCTATCTGCGCGAAAAATGATTCTGCACGATATGGCTTCTTGATCCATGCCGCCAACCCTGCCTCTTTTGCACTGCGCATCTTGTCGGGGTTTGACTCAGTCGTCAGGAACACCACGGGAACGTTGGACGTTTCCGGATTGCCTTTGATTTTCTTTAATAATTCGAAACCGGTACAGTCGGGCATGTTATAGTCCGTCAATACCAGGTTCACTTGCGAGAGGTTTTGAGAGAGTAGCGTGTAAGCCTCGGTGCCGTTATTCGCGCCGAGAGTGCCGTATCCTTTTCGCTCAAGCGTTTCGCAAACGAATTGGCGAATGCTGGCGAAATCGTCCACGACCAGGATAGTCTTCTTCATAATACAACTGCGTCTTTTTCTTTATAAAATTGTTCAAACCTTTGCGACCTAAATAGCGCAAATGAGTACAGGGGGGTTTCTTTGAGCAAGTGGGTTAATATGCCGGCTCGATGGACAGATAAATGAAGCCACCGGTGGATTCGTACTTGCCGTTGGCAAAGTTGAATGGCACCCCAACACCCGGAACAATCTGGACATTACCGATGTCTATCGCCATGCGAAAGCCAGGATTAACGATTGAAGTATTGAGTGGCGTAAGCAATCCGTCATCCTCCATTTCCTTACCAAAGGCGCTGATGTATTCAACCATCAGGTTGAACTTCTTCGCAACGAGCCAGATAGCACTCATACCAACGTTTGCAGTCGAAACATTCTTTTCATACAACAACACCGGGCTGCCGTCGCTGTTAATCGCGTAATGATCCGCCTTTGTCATCAGGGTGTATCCGGCGTTATAGTGCGTTGTAATTTTCGATCCGAGACGTTTGGTTACCGCCAGGTTGAACTGACCACCCCAGCTGCCGCTACCAAGTCCATAGCGTGAATTGCCAGTAGGCACAATGAGGCTGAAGCGTGGAATAACCAGCGCCCAGTCATTCTTGCCAAACAACAGCGGACGATAGTTGATAAATATATCACCAAGTCCATTCGTGATATACGAATGCGTAATGTCGGTGATGTTGGTTGGCTTCTTCAGTGATGCGTACGATACGCCGAAGCTCAATTGATGCCTCTCGTTTTTGATCGGAATCTCCTGAGTGTAGTTGTATGCAAAGTTTCCATCGTTGAACACGAAGTTCGAGATGTGCTGAATGATTCCAGCCTCCTGGTTGAATGCCTCCTCAATGAACATCGAGTTATCTTCAATTGAGGGCTGCCCATAATACAGATAGCTTCCTCTTTTTGGAATAGTGTCGGCTTCCTGTGCTGATGCGCTGAGGGTGACTACCGCTGTAGTCAATGCGAGTATCAGTGTTTTCATATTGCGATTTTTCCTTATCCAAAGTTGCCCAGAGCATGGGCGGTAAGGAATCGCAACTGATTAACCGGGTGGTTAATTTGATTAGGTGGGACAAATCAATGTCCGAATCTTTCCAGGAAAGCTTCTTTTCTACGTTTTGAAACATCAAGTGTAGCGTCATTGTTCATCACAACGTAGCCGCCATCACCCCGAACGTATTTCTTAATTGCGTTGAGATTGATAACAAAAGAATTATGAATGCGGAAGAAGTCGTGCTCCGACAGAAGTTCTTCGTATTCTTTCAACGTGCGGCTAACCACATACTTCTTTCCGTCGTTAAGAAAGATCTGTGTATAGTTGCTCGAGGCTTCACAATAAAGAATGGTCTCTATGTTAACAAACACAAGTCCATCCGCTATAGGTATGGCTATCTTGTGCGCGTTTCCATTCTTGGGTTTCAGGTTCTGAAACAGTTGTTCAAGACGTCCAGCCATGTCGTTGTTGGACTTCTTCTCAACCTTTGCCAGCGCGCGCTTCAACTCTTCGATGTCTATTGGCTTCAACAGGTAGTCGATGGCAGAGAACTTGAAAGCTTTGATCGCGTACTCGGAGTATGCCGTAATGAAGACAACATCAAAGTCGACGTTTTCGACGCGCGCAAGGAGGTCAAAACCTGTCTCCCGCTGCATTTGAATATCCAGAAATACGACATCAGGTTTTTGAGAGCGAATGGCTACCAGAGCCTCATCTACAGTCTGGCAGAGCGCCAGCACTTCCACGTTTTGACAAAAGTCCTGGAGAAGGATCTTGAGGTTCTCCAGATTTTTTGCCTCGTCATCGACAAGTATACAACGAATCATACAATCGGTTGCGGCAACGCATATCCGATTCTTTCAGCTACACATCGACGCCAGGGGTTTTTCGACGTGCAACCAACCAAAATTTTAAGGTTTTATTAAGGTAGAAACATGTTGGACCTTACTTCGTAAATTTTTCTTTCAAGTGCTTACATAACCTGGTTAGGCAGGTACCACTTCGGCCTAAAGACGGTCTAAATCGAATTTTTATGGTGTCCTGCCGTAACATGCTATTCAATCCATTCTGATTTGGCGCTCGCAAAATTTTATCTTTTTGAAAAAAACGCATGCTTCGCATCAGGCATAAAATGATCCCTCACGGACTGGAATCTAAACCGGCACGCTCGTCCATCAACAGACTGCAAACGTTTCAGTTCAAATTCATCACCGTTACATCGATGACGGTCACGTACGAAAATGAATTGTCGGACTCTTGACTGCCGTGCTGTTGGGAGTTGAAAAACTACTAAGTGTTCCCTGCCCGCTTGTTCCTGAACCAACGAACAACCCCGATAACCTCTGAACTACTAATCTTGCCTTCTGGATTGATTGGTTTAACTAAGAACTTCACCCACTCAAGACCGAACTCAGGACTCACGACTCAAGACTCAGTACTCTTTGCTTGTGCAATGCGAATGACAGATCATCAATCAAATCTTCCGCATCCTCAAGTCCTACTGATAGACGAATGAGTCCGCCCGAAATTCCAAAGTCGGCGTGACGGGCCGCTGGAATGGAAGCGTGAGTCATAGTTGCGGGATGTGCGATCAGGCTCTTGATCCCGCCGAGGCTCTCAGCAAGTTTGAACAGCCTGGTCGACGACACAACACGACTCGCATCCTCAATGTTGTCTTGCTTCAGGCGGAAAGAAACGACACCTCCAAAGTAACGTTGTTGTGTTTTCGCCAATTCGTAATGCTCATGAGTTGGCAATCCTGGATAATAAACATCAGCCACGTCGGGACATGATGCTAACCATCTGGCGATTGCAAGCGCGTTTGCTGAATGTTGTTTCACGCGGAGATCGAGTGTTTCAAGTCCGCGGATGAGCAGCCAGCTTTCGAATGGACTAAGCACGCCGCCCGACGCGTTTTGTATGAACAGGATCTCCTTGCCGATCTGTTCATCCTTCGTTACCACAAGTCCGGAGATCACATCGCTGTGACCACCGATATACTTCGTTGCACTGTGAACTACAATGTCAGCCCCAAGTACCAATGGCTTCTGCGAAACAGGTGATGCGAATGTGTTGTCGATTGCAAGAAGTATGTTGTGCTCCTTTGTTACTCTTGCCAATGCAGCGATGTTAATCACACGAAGCAATGGATTGGTTGGTGTTTCGGCCCAAAGCAATTTAGTGTTGCTGGTAATTGCTTTCCGGACTGCGACAGTATCATGGAGATCAACAAATGTTGTAGTGATGCCTGCGCGTTTAGCGAGTGTTGTTAGCAGTCTGTAAGTTCCTCCATAGATATCGTTACCGGCTATGACATGATCGCCGGCACTTAACAGGCGAAGCACTGCATCGATAGCAGCCATTCCGCTGGCAAAAGCTGCGCCTGTAGATCCATGCTCCGCCCTGGCAATTACATCTTCGAGTACTTGTCGCGTGGGGTTGCCTGAACGCGTATAATCGAAACCTTTGTGCTGACCGGGGAGGTCGTGGACAAACGTCGTTGTTTGATAGATCGGTACGGAAACTGCGCCAGTGAGTTGATCTACGGGAATGCTTTGGAGAATTTGTGTTTGCTCTTTCATGTTGATTGTTGGTTAAGTTTTGCGTTTATGCGCTACCTAAAACCTTATCATGAAGGAGCCGGAGGAGCAATAAAAAAGCTCTTCCGACAAGTCAGAAGAGCTTTGATGATATTTTTATCTGATCAAGCGCTTATTCATAACTTATCTTCCCCTGTTGCCAGGGCTGGAATTGGCACCATTCTTCTGAGAAGCGGTTGCCAAGACATCATAGGGCCATATCCCTCCGTCTTTCGTGATAAGATTCTAAAGAACGACAATGCAAAGGACAGCAAGCTATTTCAGATATGCAAGCCTTCGATGCAGAATTTTAGTGTAAAGCTCAAAAACAGCCTTCCGACCACAAGCCATACCGTTGCGACACGCAAAATTACCTGATCAGATGCACCCAGCCCTTCAGCATCTGTGTACTGTTCGCTGGATCAACCGTATCAAATGTGACTTCGGCAACATAGTAATATACTCCCGACGTCAGGTCCTGACGATTAGCATCCTTCCCATTCCAGTCTATATATATCGACTGTGAATCGTTGCCAATGCGTGAGAACTGACTGTATACTTCCTGACCCCAGCGATTGTAAACGGTGAAGTTTACCGACTCCACAAAGCGCGCGCACTTCAATCGAAGCTCTGCTGGAATACAATCACCCTCTCCACAATCGAAACCACGAATGCTGTAAGCACTGAACTCATCATTGACGTTGTCGTTATTGGGAGTAAATACATTGGGCAACTCATAGTAAGGACAGTTGTCGATACACAACTCATCGCTGAGCTCACCAACATTTCCGGATACATCTACCGCAGCGATCTTATAACATCGTGCGAACGACAGCAGGTTATTATCTATGTAAAACGTGTCCCGTACATTTTCTGCGATGAGTGTGAATTCACCTCCCTTTATTGATGATGCATATACCTGATATCCCCGAATGTCGCGCCGGCATGACATATCACCTGGTGCATTCCACATGATGACATTGCTGAATGATTCACGATCACAATACTTGGTGTAGTAATCCTGGCAGTCAACAAAATCAAGTGTGTTTCGAATTGGCGGCAATGGCTTACAGGGTGGAATAGTATCACCTGGCTGAGCACAAATGATCTGAGAGTAATTGTCGAGTGGTTGGATGATCTTTGGATTACCATAGCCACCCCGTGTCATAATGCGGTAGCAGTAGGTTTCGTTCTCAACCAAGGGTGTCTTGTTCCACTGACCCTGATCCAGGTATATGAACCCGGAGGCGCTCACGTTTACGCTGTCAATGAGTACCAGGTCCGCTTCGGTGGCACCTTCAGGACCCCGATAAATAAAGTGCTTGTTGGGTGTTGTGGCGAGTTTGTTAGACCAGGGCACAACAGCATTCCACGTTACAGAAATCTTTTGATACGTTGCCGCGGCGTCTGCACGTACCGATGATGCTGTTGCCGATGTTCCCAGGAGAGTACCATCGGATGCAAAGGCGTCAATGCTGTAATTGTACACCAGCTCAGAAGTATTCAGATGGTCATCGGTGAACGTAGTATCTGAAAACATCCCCGGGGGTGATATATCCACAGCGTCATTGCCTCGTTCGAATCCGATGGAGCGATAGATTTTATAATGATAAGGAGGAGGGAACTGAACTACATCCGCGTCGAATGGCCGTCGCCACTTGATTTTGATGCGGCCGTTGGAAAGATCAGTACGGTCTACAGATACGTTTGTGATCACGGGTACGTCAGCAAGGATTGGACCTACACAGGTATCCTTCGAAACATAACTCTCACCTCCGCGTGGCGAAGGAAATACGGCAACGAGACGATAACAGTACTTCGCTCCCGGCGCGAGACCCCGGCCATTATTGTCGTCGACAAACTCTGTGACAGGAACAGATAGTGGTCCCGTTGGATGCAGAATAATGGTTCCGATGAGATCATATCCCAGGGCCGGCATTCCAGTCTGACAGTTGTCGGGTTCGAAAGAGGTGCCGTCAATCCTCCGCCACACCTGCATTGTTTCCGCCTGGGTACACCAGTAGTTATCCCATTTAACCGTTGCCTGCCTCTGCGACAAGTTCAGCGATGCATCCTTCCAGTCCGGCGCTGGTGCGACCACGGTGATAAACCATGTTTTAAAGGTTACGAGATGTGGACCATTCTTGGGTTTGTCTGTAATCTTGAACACAACCTGATAAGATTGTTCGCGTACATGCGCACAGTCCGTTTGCCAGCGGAAATTTGTAGTAGCAGGAGAACGACGGAAGTCATCCACCCTGGGAACGGGACTGTAGGTTGCCGGCGACAAAGTAGATGGATAGTTAAAGATCTCGGAGAACGCCTCGATCTTTACGTCATCGTTATCCGGATCGGCGCCGAGGATGGTCGTATTCAACACAGTGCCTGCCACCACGCAAGTATCGGCTGGCATTATCAAATCAGGCCGCTTGTTCGCGCAGTCATCGACAATAATCTGCATATCTCGACGCACATAACCCATCTGATAGAGAACACCATTCTTGCGCCTCCATTCCGTAATGTGAAAAGCAATGTTATACTCACCAATGGCGCCAGGTGCATCCCAGGTGATCGTTCCATCGAGCGGATTGATAGTGAACGTTGGTCTGCCTTTACCTGCCTCGTTTCCTGTCTCATAATTAGTATAGAACTTAGAGTCAGCCGGTGACTTGTAATTCGCCACGGGAGTGTTCGGCGCCATGAATGGAACTTCAAGGCTGTACGACAGGCTATCGCCATCAATGTCATAAGCTCCCGGGTTGTGAGTAAAGGCAACGCCTGTGCATGCCATGTCGATAGGCGCAACGAGAAGCCTGGGCGAATTGCTGCATCCAAGAAACGAATCAACGACAAACACGGTCTCGAGATAGAATGGAGTATTGACAGAAGCATCCATATTAAGAACGTCGCGATTCCGGTTTGGCTCCTGATAACGTATGGTATACCGGCCGGGTCCTGGATAGGTGTGCCTGATAACAAATGTAGCGGTTGCCACACTGCCGTCAGGATTCAGATCAAGTCTCTTGACGTTCTCAATCAGGGGCACCTCTACCTTGTCGTTATCGCCAAAGTAGAGAAGCTCGCCCTCTCCACCCATGCGCACGTCGCTTTTGGTGTTGGTATAGAGTGTGACAGTGATCGTAAAAACGAGGCTATTACAATTATCGCGCTGTACAGTAATTTCTCCGGCGCGAAGATGGGTAGCGTGAGCCTGATGAGCGAAAACAGCGGCTAGCACAGCCAGCAGCGCGCACACAGCGAATGGACGTGTAGGCTTAGGGATCATGTGGCTTCAAGTAATATTCAACCGATCGCTTGAGGCAGGCTCGAATTACCAGGCGATCATGGCAATTGCTTTCCGATAACGACAGGGAGGCGCTAATAATTGTATCAGTGCGCGAACTTTATTCGGAAGTATGATAACAGACAACGCCTAAAATGGTAACTGTACAATAGGATGGAGAAGTCGTGTCGGGATTCGATGATCACGGGCCGGTTCCGATAATATTATATTAAGACCTCACCATCGCTGTCGAAATAGATGGCTTCATTCTCATAGCTTTGTTCGGTTTAGTAGAGTTTTAGAAACGCACTACGCTACCGATAAAAAAACTTTCCCGGCCCATCCGGACTATCTCAATCGTTCTTCAACTCATTGATCGGACTACTCACGGCCGCCCGAATAGTTTGAACACTCATGGTTAACAGCGCCACAACAGTCACAGCCACGGCAGCCGACACCACCGTGACCACATCCATCGGAATCTTTCTGACAAAACTTTGAAGCCATTGATTCATGAGGTAATAGCTGATCGGAGCCGCTATCAGAAATGCCACAACAATACGTTTCAGGAAGCTCTTCGTGAGTAATTTGCCTATATCCCCTGCAGTTGCTCCCAGCACTTTACGAATACCCATCTCCTTCATCCGGTTCTGTGCCACCGCCCACGAAAAAGCAAACAATCCAAAGCATGAAATGATCATGCTCACTATTGAATAAGAAACAACGGTCTTGTAAAGGAACCGGTCATCCTTGTACTTACTCATGAGTTCATCCTGAATCAGGTGACAGGAAAAGAATTCACCCGGATAGATCTTATTCCACGCTGCTTCAATGGAAGGCTTAAGATCGGCAAATGCACTTCCTCTGTAGTCGATCAGCAGTTTGCTATTCTCTTCCGTATATGAAATGATCGCTGGCTGTATCGCATCTTTGAATGACGTAGCCGTGAAATCTTTTACCACACCAATGATGACATCTTTGGTTCCCGGTATTAATTGTCCGACTGGATTCTTCATGTCGAACAACTTCACAAGCGTTTCATTCACGAGTCGTCCTGGTTTATTGGCCGCAGGCATCGTGCCCTCGATAAGCTGGAGATCTAACGTCTTCATAAAATCTTCGTCGCCGCTGAACAACCTGGGAGAATAAGTTGAGCCATCGTCTAGCTCGTAGACGGCTATCCAGTGGCCGAATATCGGACCGCCGTTTGAAACAGCGGCATTCTTTACACCGGGCATTTGAAGCAACAATACCTTCAATGCCGGAAGTTGTTTACTTTGCTTCCGATCAGCAACGACAACGGCAATGTTGCGATTAAATCCAAGTGGCGCCGTTTCCAGATAACGCATCTGCCGGATGATAGTCACCGCGCATACCGCCAGCGTGATGGAGATCACGAATTGAACGGTGAAGAGCGTTCTGCTGAATACAACCTTTGATGCCGTGGTCTTCATCAAACTTACCGGCAACACCCGACGTTGCTGGATGAGAGAAAATCCAACGACAACCATACCAACGGTGAATATCAAAATGGCCGTCATAGCCATCAGATCCCAGCGGGAAAAATACTTTATGGTCAATGAAGTATTGAGGATCCCGTTAAAGTACGGCAGGGCAGTGATGATTAACCCAAACGCAATGAACATCGCGATGCACATATAAAGTAAAACCTCTGAAGTCTGCGCTTTCATCAGGCGCCACAAGCTTACTCCAAGAGTCTTTTTGATGCCCGCTTCCTTCTTCCGCTCCTGCAGTGACAATAGATATAAACTGCAGAAGTTGAATGCCGCCATGAACAGGATCAGTCCGCATACCAAACCGGCCGCCCGGAGAAAGGGCAAGCTGCGCGTCTGAACGAAGGTGAGTTTGTTGATGCTATTGAAATAAGATTTCCTCACAGGTTCGAGCTTATAGGACTGGCTTCCCTCTCCTTTCAGCCCAGGCATTTTTGTGTCTTTATTCATTTTATCCAGCAAGGCCTGAACGGATGAATTCCCATTCATTAACACATACGTCGCTCCGCCAAAAAAAGCATTCACCACGCTGTGAGAAACAAGTGCATCAAATTGCAGATGACTTTTTTCCGGAAACTCATCAAGGATAGCAGAGACGATCAATGATCGGGATGTGTCCGGCGTTTGTAAGGTGATCATCTCTCCGATTGGATGATCGTGTCCAAAAAGTGCCTTTGCTTTGTCACGGGAGATAACAATTGTCTCACGGGTAAGAGCATTGCTTGCAGTCCCTGCCAATAAAGGAAAGTCGAAGATGGATAAGAATGTACTGTCGACCGAAAGGAGGTTCACCTCATTCAGCGTAACATCGTCTGCCGTAAGGCCGCGCAGTGGAATTGTACCCACCTGCGCGACGGCTTCTGCTTCAGGATAGTTGTCCTGCAGGTACAGGGCAGTGGAACGCAGCACATATGGAATATCACCTTTATTTTCAAAAGGATCAGATCCGAACATTTGAAATGTCGTAGACGCTTTCCTGTGAAAGGAGTCCACATTGCGTTCTCCAATTAAAAATGTAAGCAATAGCGTGGTACAGGCAAATCCAACGGCCAGGCTAAGCACGATGATCATTGAGTACACGCGACGACGCCACATGTGACGCAATGCAAGGCGCAGGTTGTAGAATGCCATAACGGATGCGGTGAGTTGTACAATGAAGATATCGACGTGTCGCTACAATTACAACACCTGATCACTAACGTGCATTAAATGGAACCCTGCTCCCGGTATAAATAACGAATCAACCGTCTGAGGCTCTTGTTGCCCGAAGTGTGCTCGTGATAGCAGGTCAGCAATAGATGAACTCAGGATCGACATCTTCGTAATCATACATCGGATCAGCTTCCCGCGTACTCAGGGGTCGCAGATTTTGGCGTACGCGCTCCGATAATCGTGATAATCCACGCCCCAAAGGAGCAAACAAACATCATCAGTGCAACAGGCAAGCTTCCATGGGCGTCGAATAAGCCGACTGCCGCCGACATCAGACCTCCGAGACACGTCTGTATAAAACCCATAAGCGATGAAGCGCTTCCGAGATTATTATTGAACGGAGCCATCGCCGATGCCGATCCGTTGGGAAAGGTCATACCGAGACAAAGCAGCAGCACAAAAAAGAAAGCGATGGTCGAGTAAACTCCGTACCAATCAAAGATAGATCCTGTAAAGAACAATAATGAACTCAGCAGCTGTATCGTAACGGCAGCCGCAAACAATCTAGGACTGCTAAAGCGCTTAAGCAGGAATATATTAATCTGATTGCCGACAATCAATCCGATCGACTGCAGCGCGAACAGTATCGCGTAAAAGCGCGGCGACACCTGAAAGCGCTCCTGAAGGATAACGGTTGATCCTGCGAGATAAATAAACAAACCTCCAAGGGCGAACGAACTTGCCAGCGTAAACGTGAGAAATTGACGATTGCGCAAAATCGTCATAAAGGTATTGATCATCGGGCCGGGTGCCAGCGATACCGTTGGATCGGCCGGATGCCTCAGAGGCAGGTACCGTTTCATCAAAATCAAAACGATCACGACGACGATAGCAAGTATGACAAACACCCATTGCCAGGCGAGCCATTGCATGATGATGCCCCCGATTGAAGGTGCAAACAGAGGCGACACCGAAAGCACAAGCATGAGCATTGAGAATATCTTGGGACTTTCCTCAATAGTGAAATAGTCACGTACCATCGCCCGAACCGCTACGGCTGATACCGCACCTCCCAGCGCCTGAAAGAAACGGCACACGATGAGCATCTCCACAGTATTTGATATAGCACATCCAAAGCAGGCAAGGATATACACCAGCATACCCAGATAGACTGGGTTGTGTCTTCCGTAACGATCCAGGAACGGACCGTAGATTATTTGTCCAACCCCGAGGCCAATGAAATAACTCGTTAAAGAAAGTGAAACGCGGGCTGTTGAGGTTCCAAAGTCGGCGGCCATTTCTGAAAATGCCGGAAGGTACATGTCGATCGTCAGTGGCGTAATTGTATCGAGCGCACCCAATACGAGAATAACGATTGTGCGATTATAGGCTTGTTGCTGAGACATGGGAAATTCCTGCGCGTATGAACTTTACTGGCTGACTCAACCCTGACAAGCATTCCTGCTTTTTGGGCATTCGTAAAAGTACAAACTCTGAGACTGATGAGCGGGGTGCGAAACGGACAAAAATAACGGCTGAATGCGAAGCGGCGCCAACGCATGCGCTAGGTTGCAGTCTCCAAATGATAACCAAAAACGATTGAACAGCAAAGTTACTTATGTCAGCGTAAAGCCGCACACAAGTAACTCAGCAATTTCATTCAAGATCAAAGGCTTGTATACCAGTTTAGGGCATAATCGGCAATCTCCTCCCATCCCTTCTCGCCACACAGGAAGTGGCTTTTTCCATCAAAGACCTTCACATCAACGCGACTACTCTTGTCCGTGTATTTTCCGGCGATCTTCCTGGTTAATTCAGGAGGAAAAATTGCATCATTGCCTCCTCCGATAAACAATATCGGGCAATGTGGCTTACCAAATTCCGCTGCTGAAAATGACTTTAACAAAGTCTCACGCCCAATCTTCCGACTTTCCGGAACAGCAATGGCATCAAATGCTTTCTGCTGATCTGTGGCATTCAACGTATTGAAGAAAGCCCGATTGTACCAGTCGCGTGATCCCATGAAGTACCCTTCAGACGCAAACAGGTTAAGAGCAGGCCATACAATTTTTACGGTGGAGAAGGGCGGAAAAACGTTCTTAGGTGGAGCACCATCAATGCTTACTGCAGCATCGGCCTTGCCAAGGTCAACCAGCTTTTGAACAGCAAGTCCTGCCATGGAGTGTCCGATCACCAACGGCTTTTCAGGTAATGTGTCAATTAGTTTTGCAATGTTCATGACAACATCAATGAAGCCGGTCTTGACTAAATCGGGATGGATGTTCTTCCGTAGCGCAGAGGGCGATCCTTCATGACCAGGATTTGCAGGAGCGTAAACAGTATAACCTTTTTGCTCGTAATACTTTTTCCATTCATTCCAGCTGGTGTTGTTCACGAACATTCCGTGTACCAACACGATTGTTTTAGATTTAGGCATGTGGGTGTTTTTTTAGTAATATAAAAAAGTAAGTCAACCACATTCCATCCATTGGAATAAAATAACAGATATGTACAAGTTGTAACGCCTTCTATATGACTACGACACGAATCCTTAACGCTCAGCACGCTCTCACCTTACCATGTTGACACAAACAAGTCAATCCGTGCGCGCGTGTGTTTTGCACAGCACGAAAATCGACTTCGAACAGGACGGTGAAATAAAACAATGAACATGCATCAGGCTCATCACCTGATGCATGCCCTGCCACTAGCCCTATAGTTACTTCAGCAAGTGTGGCCTCTTGTTATCGATGACCATGCATCCCGACGGACATCCCTCCATGAAATCCTCCATTCATACCAGGACTTCCATGAAAGCCGCCAGAGGGCACACGTTGCCAGCTCATGTTATGATAAGTGTTTGCATTAAAATGATTGAAGTGACCTCCACTGAATTGACTGCCCGATACCGGTTGCCTTACTGTGGCTGCGCTATTGCTTCTTCCTGTCAATCCTGTAGCAGCCCGATAATTTCCAGGCAATGACCGCGTATGAACCGGGTCCAAATTGTTAAAGTGTTCTCTTGCTACAGTATTGAAGCCACGATATACATTACTATTTAACACATTGGCGCGGTGGACATTATAATATGAATTATAGTAGCGGTACAAGTTGGGGTAGTGATGATAACCATACCCAAAAAACCAATTTGCATAAGCATATGATGGCATACCGAACACGACCATAGACCCATTCAAGCCAAAATAGAATCCGGTGTTGTAATAGTACGGCATTGGATACCACATCGCCATATTGTACCAATAGGGATATCCAAACCAATAGGGATAGGGCGATGTTCCATAGTAATTGTTATTTGCCACAGCTGGGGTACCTGACGTTTCATCATATTGCTGAGCAAACTCAGATGCTGCCTGTTCCATCTCATCACGTAGCTTCGGATCCTTCTCAACCGCCTGCTTATAATCTGCCAGGTCGGTGGCATTTTGCACGTCCAGTTGCTTGTTAAGTGAATCCAGACTCGCAGTCACTCCTCTAGGATCCGATTTATAAGCATCGCCAAGACTGACGGTGAGGTCTATGTTATCGGCGAGCAGGTTCATGACATCAGGATTCGCGACGACTTTTGAGAACGCGTCTTTAACATCCCCCGGATAACGCGACGTGATCCGATCGAATGTCGACTGCGACGATTTGTACAGTTTATCGAACTTCACAAGCTGATCAAAATGAGCGCTATACACATCCCGCATATTCGCCCTCACACCTTCGGGAGCTTCATCGATGATAGCTTCAGCTGCTGTGCTTTGGCCGCTACCCAGGTTCACCAACCTCTTGTTAAGGTCAGGAAACCGGGTCACCTGATAGAATTTCTCCTGCACATCTCTGGGGTAGCTTTCAACCATGTCCCTGAATGACTGACTTGAACGCGCCTGCATTCTGGAAAGCTTTACCAATACTTGCGGATAGCCGGCAACCGTCAGAATCGCGGTGCGCATTTCCTGAGAGTATGGAGCGATAGCCGCAACGATCTTGCTTTCATCAAGCGTAACGCTATCCATAAGTTCCTGCGCAATGACAAGACGGCCTGTAAACAAGATGATCGCACAGGCCACGCAGAAGATCTTTGTTACTTTCGTTTTCATGTTAACAATGTTTGATTCTTCATTGATTCTTAATGCGGCGATTCATCGACTTCTGGTTGAACGCCCCTGGAGTTTTCGGCTGTCTCATCGGGTATCGGTTGCCGCATTCCTAATTCTACTAATTAGATCATAGCGTAGTCAAAAAGTCACTGGCCGTCGAGACATTGTAGACATACGCCGAATATTTGATCTCTTGTCGGTCGAATTCTGTGACACTTGTGGATGTCGTGCATCATAAGGACAACCAAAAGGACATGTTATGAAAATGAACAAAAGACTCCTCATGTCGGCATTGGTTATGTCGACACTGCTTGCCGCATGCAACCGCAAACCGGAACCTGTGGCTCACGATCCAAAACCGTCTGCTGAGAAATCAGAAGTAACTATTAAAGAACTCGAACCCGATAGCCAGCTGTTTCACGCAATGGAAGCATTTGCGAAGGGTGAAAACAATGAATGTGCGACTGATATTCGTGAAGCTGCTACGGCGATGCGCACCATTGCTGCCTCAAATCAGGTAAGGGACAAAACGGAAATTCTGAATTCTGCGGGTGACATGGATATTCTTGCCGCGCGAATTTCCGAGGGAAAAGTTAACGACATCAATTCGATAAACGCAGTACTTGGCAAAGCTGGAAGGGCCCTCGCTCAATACAGACTCTCAGTAACTGAAGATGAATTTTTCAAGCATTCGGAAGGCGACACAGGAGACCTGCTGGCTCGCACCATTCGAAATCTGGAGAAGTCTGTTACGCTGCATCATCGGGCATTGAATTCTGAAGAAAAGCAAGTACTCAGCGATGCTATGACGCTCGCTCAGCAAATGGAGCAGGGGACCAATGTTGATGAAGACGATTTGAAAGCATCCCTGCAACAAGTGAATCGCGAGATCGACAAATGGAATCATGAGTTCTCTTCTCGCTCAATGCTAACATCGCATCAGAAGTAGTACTTAGTCCTGAGTCCTTCGTAATGACTAAGTATAGAGTAACTCAAGTACTATAGATGCTCAGGACCAAACTCAGGACTCACGACTAAAGACTCAATACTATTAAATCAGTCTATATGAAAAAGTTTATTTGTTCTCTCGCACTGACCATGACATTAGTCGGTGCCTTTGCGCAGACGGCGCAATTAACAATCAAGGCCAAAGAGTCAGACATCCCGCTCAATGTGGTTCAATCTTTCAAACAGGATTTTAAGAGTACAACGTCTGCCGATTGGATCGTAGTACCCTCGGAGCTGGTGGGTGACAAGTACATGGTATCCAGTTACAATCATCTCAACGGTGAGCAACCCCGATCCTATACGGTGATCATGAAAGGTCCTTCTGTATCCGGTGAAGCACTTTATAATGCCTCCGGAGATCTCGTGTATCTCAAAGAGCATATCAACAATACTTTGTTGCCTCGTTCCGTGACCAATGCAGTCCTGGCGAAGTATCCAGGCTATAGCATACTGAAGGATCAGGAAACAGTGAAGCAGGGAAAAAACAAACTCATCCATTATAAAGTGTCTATCGAAAAGGGCACCGATAAACGGGTACTTGCTGTTGATGAGAACGGAAAAATATTAAAGGAAAAGAAATAGAGCGATCTGAAGTTTGAAGAAGGGTTAATTTAAGGATTAGGTTATGAAGAGGTCATTGGAAACAATGGCCTTTTCTTTTTACTGACTGATCATGCGTAAAACAAGTCACTCCTGCATCTGAGCGACAATCACGTGGCAATCACGGCTGCTCGTGCTGAAGGTCTGCCAGCTCTTCAAATTCGGCACTGAGGCGTGTACTTAGCTTCTCGAATACTGAAAAGTATCTCTGATAAGACCGGTGATGATTCGCATTGGGCGCGTAAGTTGTCGACAGCACTACAGTACGGGCTGCCTCATCCAAAGAATTATAGATGCCCATGTCGGTTGCGCTCAGGAGATAGGCACCCTGGGCAATACTGTCAGGGTTGCGGCCAATACTTACAGGCATTTTGAACAGGTCGGCTAAGATCTTTGCGCATAGAGGTATAGATGCAAAACTTCCATTTACAGTAAGGCTGTTGATAGTACGATGTTCCTGTAACGTTTTGCCGATGCTGTACATCTCGTACAGAATGCCCTCGATCACAGCCCTGACAAAGTGCTGCTTCTCGTGTTTGATATTAATGCCAAAGAATGTCCCTCGCGCATTGGCGTTCCATATCGGGGCGCGCTCTCCAAGCAAATAAGGAAGGAACAACAAGCCAAGAGAACCTACCGGAACTTCCGATGCTTCGTGAATCAGATGTTGAATCGCATGTTCAATATCAAATGGATTGCGAAAATCACCGAATTGTTTCGCATACCATTCAAAGATCACGCCGCCATTGTTGGTAGGACCTCCCGACACATAGCAGTCCCGTGTTAGCACATAATTAAACAGCCTCTGATTTGCATCACGAATAACATGCTTTCCAATCGTGCGAACGGCTCCACTGTCTTCAACGGTAATGATTGCTTTGCCCTCGTCCCAAACACCTCCACCTAATGTAGCCAGGCAGCCATCGCTGGAACCTACCATGATCTTCACGCTATCGCGAAGCCCGAGTGACGTTTGAAATTCCTTTCGCAGTTTACCAGGAGAGTGAAATACAGGAACAAGGTCAGGCAGTCGCTCGGCTTCTATGCCTGCGTAATCCAGCGCTTCCTGTTCCCATTGTAATTTCTGATTGTTAAAAAAACCGGTAGCCGATGCAAGACTATAGTCGAGCACATAGCCACTGGTGAGCTGCTGAAGTACATAACTCTTTATAGAGAGGAATTTACTCGTCTTCGAAAAGCGTTCGCGGTCGTGTCTTCCCAGCCAGGTTACTTTTACCAGCGGCGACATAGGATGGATCGGTGTACCGGTCGACTCGTACAACTGCTTTCCAAGAGATGAGTTCTTCAATTCCTGCGCTTCCTTCTTGCCGCGATTGTCCGCCCAGGTAATGGCATTCCCCATGGGAATTCCGCTTTTGTCAACCATCAAAAGGCTGTGCATCGATGCACTAAAGCAAATAGACATCACCGTGTAGCCCTTAGGATGTATCTTTTCCGTGAGAAAGTTCTTCAGCACATACAACATCGTGATGAATATCTGCTCGGGATCCTGCTCGCTATAATCTGCTTCCAGATGGAACGTGGGATATGTTCCTTTCGTCGAGGCAATGACACTTCCCTTCATGTCGAATGCCATGACCCGAACGGCGTTTGTTCCAAGGTCGATTGTAATAATACATTCCATATATATGGGGGCCTAGGTGTTGTCGTTGAGCAGACTTCGTTTTCTGAATTGTCCCGGCGTATAGCCTGTAAGTTTTTTGAACGTGGTGGAGAAATGTTGCGAGGAATAGAATCCCGTATCCAGCGCAATGTTCGTAAAGTTCACATCGGGACGCTTCAGTAACTTGATCGCCTCAGAAATTCGAATGTTAATCAGATAGTTCAGGGGTGAAAAGCCGGTGTGATGCTTCACCTTCTCCGTGAATGCTGTTGTGCCCAGACCAAAGAGCGCGGCCATTTCTTCGACCGTCCACTGATGCGACAGGTTACGGCGCAAGGCTTGTTCAAGCTTCATAAACGTTCTTGGAAAATCGCGCCGGGGGTCTGCCTGTCGCGTCGATTGTCGTGCAATGATAATCAACAGCGAATCTATAAAATGATTGACACGCGTTACATGACCAATCTCCGGATTGATCAATTCATTATGAATCTGATGAAGGATCTCTATCCCTTCTTTCACCTTCAACAATACCGAGAGGTTATTCACCAGCAACATTTTCTCGATCGAAAGGCTCTCACACGACGACAAACTACTCCATTGCCCTAGTGAAAGCTCCGGTCCTGAATTCTGCAGATCGAGATGCAGGCGGAAGAGTGTTCCAATCTCCAGAAATCCTTTTGCTCCGCCGATCTTCTGACCGGGAAGAACAAATGCGATGTCGCCGGGATAAAGAATGTATTCACGGCCGTTGACGAACCATTCAAACTTTCCATCGACAACACAGTATATCAAAAGCTGATGTGCTTCTGCAGGGATAAAGGAATCAAGCTGGATGGTGGTGTTCTTGGTCAGCGCAAATTCTCTGATGTGTGGAAATGATTCCAGCTCGCGCGACGGCCCTTGTAATAGAGTGAACTGGTTCATGCTCGCCAATCAGATAGAAAGGAGTTTGCCTCCTAAACTCTTCACCAAAAAATCCGAAGACAGGGACGCTGGTCGCGCTTTAAGTGTGTCGAATACAATTATAATCCAGCAGGGCCAAAAAAACAACATCGATTGCACAATCGATCGCGTGTTATAACGCTTAAATAGCTCTTTATATCTATCTGATTACTAGTGGCTTAAAAATCCGATCAACTCGATTTCAGGGATCGCCCCATTCTTTAGCGTTCAGCTTCTGTCTAAAATTCAACGGTGGTGGTTATTGGAAGCACATTTTTCAATCGTTTGAAATCTTTATCAAACGTATGCACTTAAAAGTCGATGTCTGGCCCCGGAGCCAGGAACCCCAGGCAGCCGGCAGATCACGGACTTTTCACTTATTAAAAGAGTTGACCACGCCTTCCGGTTTTGGAGGCCAATCAAACATTAATGTCTTATTCACTAACCCCAATATTCTATGCTGAAACATTACTTGCTGTATGGCATACTGATACTGGTATGCTGCCAATCGAACATTGCTATTGGTCAGGCCCTAACCGTAAAAGGTGTAGTCAAGGACGATACCAATAATCCCCTTCCAGGTGTGAACGTCGTGGTGAAGGGCACCACCGGCGGTACAATTACCGATAGCGACGGAGGATATTCGGTTAACGTGCCCGATGGAAATGCTGTGCTCGTCTTTACTTTCATCGGTTACGCTGACCAGGAAGTCAACGTATCAGGGCAGTCGACTGTTGATGTAACCATGGTGGCTGATATTACTTCACTTGATGAAGTAGTAGTAACGGCGCTGGGTATTGAGAAGTCGTCGAAGAGTTTGGGATACTCTACCTCCAAGGTTAATGGAGATGCAATATCCATCAACCGTACCCCTAACCCGATGAACGCGCTGACGGGTAAGATCGCAGGCGTGAACATTTCTTCGCTTGGAACTGGTCCGGCCGGTACATCCAAGATTCGTATCCGTGGACAATCATCCATCTCTGGTCAAAACTCTCCTCTGATTGTTGTCAATGGTATTCCCATCGATAACACCAACTATGGAACCAACCAGGGTAACAACGGCTCGGATACCTCTGTTGGTAACCGCGGTGGTGGTGCGTCATTTGACGGCGGAGATTCATTCTCGAGCTTCAACCCCGATGATATCGAAAGCATGACCGTATTGAAAGGCGCAACTGCATCGGCACTGTACGGCTCACGTGCAAAAGATGGTGTTATCATGATCACAACAAAGTCCCGCGGTACAGGTCAGGGCATTGGTGTTAGCTATAATATCAACTACTCCAACGACACGCCTCTTGATTTCACCGACTATCAGTATGACTATGGACAAGGTGAATACGGTATCCGTCCAACTACTCCAAATCCTCAGTCAGGACAATGGTCATTCGGTGAAAAGATTCAGCCAGGCATGACTCAAATCCTGTTCAACAACCTGACCGTTCCTTATGAGGCGCAAAAGCACATCATTAAAGACTTTTATCGTAATGGTCAGAACCTCACAAATACCGTATCGGTTTCGGGTAACAGCGATAAGGGAGGATTTAATTTGTCAGTAGCCGATGCAAGAAGCAATGGTATCACGCCGAACAACTCCTTCAACCGGCAAACTATCAACCTTGGTCTTACCTACAATCTCTCTCCCAAGCTGAACATCAAGACGAACATCAATTACGCGAAAGAGAAAAACACTAACCCTCCGATTATTGCGGATCAGGACAACTCCATGCCTACTGCTCTCCTGGCTATGGCAAACACGATGCCGCTGTACGTTCTCGACGAGAACAAGTACAATGCGGGCGGTGGTGAATACCTCTACTCTCGCTTTACGAACAGAACAAATCCGTATTGGGGCCTTGCTGAGGTAAAGAGCAATATCCGCCGGGACAGGCTCTTTGGAAATGTGGCTCTTAAATATGACATCACCGACTGGTTGTCGATACAGGGTCGCATCGGGCAGGACTACTATTTCGAGATCATCTGATTACAGGAACCTGCCAACCGGTAAAGCATCTATCAACGGCGGATCCATCTATTCATCATCGGCACCCGCCTTCTACAACGGACTTTATACACAGGACTTCAGAACATTCCGCGAAACAAACTCTGACTTCCTGCTCACCGCGATCAAAGACTTTGGTGACTTTGGTATCAACATCAATGCCGGTGGCAACCAGATGAAACGATTCATTGACGCCAGCAGCGTTCAGGTGACAGACTTCTCCGTTCGCAACCTGTACAACGTGGGTTATGGCCGCGCTAAAGATCCTACATATTCATTAAGCGAGCGCCAGGTAAACTCACTCTATGCGGCAGCCGAAGTGAACTTCAGAGAGTGGTTATACTTAAACGTCACTGCACGTAACGACTGGTTCTCTACACTGGCACCCGCAAACAGAAGCATTCTTTATCCTTCTGTGTCTGCCAGCTATGTATTCTCTGAATCATTCGGCACGAAACCCAGATGGTTGAATTCCGGAAGACTTCGTGCTGCATACGCGGAAGTGGGTAGCGATACAGACGTTCCTCCTTACTCACAGCAGCTGATCTACTCCGTGAATGCCAACCAGTTCCAGGGACAGGCTGTAAGTTCAACCCCAACGAGCGTGCCGAATCCTAACCTCAAGCCCATGCGCGCAGCAGAAACCGAAATCGGCGTTGAATTGAAGATGTTCAACAATCGTGTAAACGTCGACCTCGCCGCTTATCGCAAGGAAACAACAGATCAGATCGTTCAGGCCCAGATCTCCGATGCATCGGGTTTTGTGAATACGCTGATCAACAGTGGTAAGAGCGAGAACAAGGGTATTGAGGCGATGGTGAACCTGATACCTATTGAGACCAATGACTTTGTATGGGACTTCACTTTTGCCGGAGCCTACAACGTTACTAAAGTGCTGAGTCTCCTCAACGACACTCCTGGGTCAAACATCACAGTTGGTACGCACGTATTTAATGGATGGGTACAGCAGATTGTCGGCGAACAGATGGGACAAATCGTGGGTTACGGTTATCGTCGCTATGGCTACGATCCTGCAACCAATAAACCATTGGATCCCGAAACTGTTGCTAACCCGGATAACATTGGCAAGATTATCATTGGTTCGAACGGTATCCCGCTCGCCACTACACGGCCGATTCCATTCGGAAGTGCGTTGCCCAAATGGACGGGGGGCTTTACAAACAGCTTCACGTACAAGGGCATCAGCCTTTCGTTCCTCATCGACTTCAAACTTGGTGGCAAGATGCTGTCTGGTACGAACTTTAATGCCATGCGTCATGGATTGCATAAGGCCACGCTTGTTGGTCGCGACAACCCTACCAGCGACCTGGGAGTTGCTGATCCGGGAGGATGGGTGCTCAATACGGATGGGGTAGACGCAAACGGAAACACGAACGCCAAAGCAGCAAAAGTAGAAGACTACTATTCTGTTGTACGCGGTTCAGGACTTGTTGAACCTGTCATCTACAATGCTGGCTTCTGGAAGCTTCGTCAGATCACTATTGGATATGACTTCACAAAATTCCTGCCTGCGAGCCTTCCTATAAAAGGAGTGAAACTTAGCGTGTTCTCGAACAACGTCGCTATGCTGAAGAAGTGGGTCGATAACATTGATCCCGAATCTTTCGGTTACACATCCGACAACGTTGTAGGTCTGGAGTCGCCTGGCGTTCCAACTACAAGAAGCATGGGTTTCAATCTCAATGTTAAATTCTAATTCAGACTGAGTTATGAAAAGGATATATCAAATTACTCTGCTCAGCCTCTCGCTTCTGATCGTATCATCTTGTGATGACGGCTTCGATGAATTGAACAAAAGCAAGACCGGTGCAACAGCGGTTGACCCGATCACCGCCTTTAACAACGCCGTGATCTTTTGCTCGCCCCCTGCAGGAACACTCGTGTATGAACTGGGCGCCGTGCAGCAGATCATTACATCGAACTCGGGTGTGAACGTGGGTGCCAACTACAACCAGGTAAACATCGGTTCAACTCCTGCTAACTGGACTAATTCATTTCAGAACACGATCAAGTACTGCTCTGATGCGATGGCTAATACAAAGGAAGATCCTACGCGTGCCAATCTCTACAACATGGCGCGGATCGTTCAACAGTATGCCTTCATGGTGTTAACTGATACCTATGGAGCCATTCCGTACTCTGAGGCAGGAAAAGGTTATACCGAAGGAATATTTCTGCCTGTATACGACACACCGGAGTCTATCTATGATGGAATTATCAGCGAATTGACTGCTGCATCTGCGGCACTCGATCCCGCCGGAAAAGTTGAAACATCTGATGTGCTGTATAAGGGCGAAATCGCTAAATGGAAAAAGTTTGCTAACTCTCTTTTGTTGCGTGCCGGCATGCGATTGGTTAATGCCAATCCATCAAAGGCTGCAGCGACTGTAGCGGCTGCTTTCTCGGCAGGCGTCATTCTTGACAATGCTGATAACGCTGTAATCCGTCACGACGCAAACTTCATGAACGGCGTGGGTAATACACTTAATGGTACTGAAGCCGCAAACTTTTATCTCACCAAAACGTTTGTTGACGCTCTTAAGGCAAACAACGACCCTCGTCTTGACTCTGCAATTGCCGTCCGTTATGTGGGTGCAAACTCAGGTCCTGCTCAGGTATACACCGGTGGTAGCGCTAATGCTAAATTTAATTCTGCCAACCAATATGGAATGCCAATGGGAAGTACCGATGCGACTGCCGACGCGGCCGGAGCAGCGTTACCAGGTGGTGGAAACCGATACGCATTCTCACAAGCCAACCGCAACGTTGTGGCTAGCCGGGCGACACCCATGTTTTTGGTTACTGCCGCAATGTCCAACTTATTACTGTCTGAAGCAGTTGAGCGGAACATTGCAGGCGTTACAGGAACATCGGAAAATTACTTTAAAGCGGGCATAACTGCTCATATGGCTCAAATGTCGAGTTACGCGATAACGTCAGTTACTCCGAACCCTACTATCAAGCCTGCAGACATTGCTGCTTACGTCAATGCCAGAGCAGCAACATTCAATGCAGCACCGGCCGGTGCGGCCCTGGCTGATTCACGCGTTAACGAAATCAATTACGAGTATTGGATTGCAAGCTTCCTGAATGGAAACGAATGCTGGGCGAACTTCCGTCGCGTAGGCATGGAGCAAAGAAGCTACAGAACACCTAACCCTGCAGCTGCCGCACAATTGTTCTTCTCGAATCCGTATTCTGGTAAAGTAGTTGACTGGATCAATCGCATCACTTATCCGCCATCGGAAAGTCTTGTTAACACTGAAAATTACAACGCAGCCGTTTCAGCCATGGGCGGCAAAGACGAGCTCGGAGTCAAACTATTCTGGGCACAATAAGACGTGCATTACTAAAACCTGGAGCGATTGCTCCAGGTTTTTTTATTTCCTGTCATTAACAATCTCAACATTTAGTCGCAGTGGTAAGGCAGCGGCATGAAAAGTAATTCAGTTTAAAATCGATTTCACTACGGATGTCAAAGCGCCATATTCTCTTTCTCGTTGCCGGACTCGCATTGATCGGCTATACTATTGTAACCTTAAGAGGCGAGCACGAATACGCCGGCTGGTTGTTGATGTTCTTCTTCCTTATGATCGCGCTGGGTTTCCGTCAGTACGAGCTTTTGAAAGGCTATTCTTTTACCGTGATGATTTTCGCGGCGGTAAGCCTCTCGATGTATTATCCGCACTACTTCATCAGCATCGGCGATTTTAAACTCTCCAAACTCATCGTTCCCTTGATGCAGCTCATCATGTTTGGCATGGGCACCGGACTTAGTCTCAAAGACTTTGCTGCAGTCGTGAAAATGCCCAAAGGCGTAATCGCCGGTGTACTCTGCCATTACATCATCATGCCACTCGTTGCTTTTACCATTACGAAAATCTTCTCCTTTCCCGACGAAGTTGCCGCGGGCATTGTGCTTATCGGTAGCTGTCCGAACGGACTTGCTTCAAACGTAATGACTTATCTCGCCAGGGCGAATCTCGCATTGTCAGTTACGCTTACCGCAATCTCAACATTCATCGCTCCCTTCGTAACACCCTTGTTCATGCAGCTGCTCGCAGGTCAGTACGTGCAGATTGATTTCTGGGCGATGGTGTGGGACATCACCAAGATCGTGATCATACCCGTAACGGCCGGGCTGGTGTTCAATTATTTCCTTCATGGCAAGTTCAAGATCCTCGACGAGATCATGCCCATACTTTCCATGGTGGGGATAGGATTGATCATCGTGGTGATCACTTCCGCAGGACGAGATGCACTACTGGTAGTTGGCGTTTCTTTAGTAGCCGCAGTTCTGCTGCACAACATGAGCGGTTATTTCCTGGGGTACTGGTCAGCACGCATGCTTGGTTTGGACGAACGTGATTGTCGAACAATTGCTATAGAGGTAGGGTTGCAAAACGCAGGACTCGGTTCCGGACTTGCCCTGGCTATGGGCAAGCTTTCTACTGTTGGACTAGCGCCAGCAATCTTTGCCCCGGTTATGAACATCACCGGATCTTCGCTCGCTTTGTGGTGGCGCGCCCGTCCGATCAAAGGTCAGATCATCGACGAGTCGGAAGCAGCTCTGAATCGGCGCCACTAGTGGATGCCTTAAAGTAAAC
Organism: Chryseolinea sp.; assembly: GCA_049840655.1. Lineage (GTDB taxonomy): Bacteria > Bacteroidota > Bacteroidia > Cytophagales > Cyclobacteriaceae > Chryseolinea. The sequence goes on along the minus strand of JASGJX010000001.1, from coordinate 266,565 downwards.
GATACAATTTGAATCAAATAACAGTCTTGTGATATGAACCATTTAAAAAGGACATTACTCAGTGCCCTGATCCTTGCCGCAGGATTCAATTCCTTCGCACAGCAGATCTCAAAGGAGGAGCTCCTCTTTCTCACACCGGAATGGAAGGGTGAACGATTCCCCGACGGCCGGCCTAAAGTTCCCGATGCCATACTCAATCGCATGAAGCTCGTAACGCTCGAAGAAGCGTGGGCTGTTCTTCGAAACGAGAATTACAAACATGAATATGAAGACGGATGGGAGATGATCAATCCCGACAGCGTTCTGGTGGGTCGGGCCGTAACAGCTACGTTTATGCCCGGTCGCCCCGACATTCATCAGGTTATTGACGATCGCGGACATAACCGTGACAAGCGCGTAAAGTCGCAGAACTCCTGGCCCATCGACATGCTAACAAAACGCGATGTTTATGTCGTAGATCAATTCGGCGCACATGAGGATGGACCGACTATCGGTGACAACCTCGGTAACTCCATCTACACAAAAACGGGAAATGGAATTGTTTACAATGGAGCTGTACGCGACATCAATGGATTAAAGGAGATCGGATCATTCACTTCATTTTTTCGCACGTACCATCCTTCGCATCATCTGAACGACCCAAAGGGCCAGCTGAACACGACGCTGGTGGGCATCAATACTCCTACACGCATCGGAGGAGCAACGGTAATGCCTGGTGATGTTGTTCTGGGCAGAGATGGCGGTGTGATCTTCATCCCTCCTCACCTGGCCGAGAAGGTCGTGAAAACATCGGAGATCGTTCGACTGCGCGATATGTTCGGACATCAGCGACTGCGTGAACAAAAGTATACGCCGGGACAGATCGACTCAAAATGGTCTGATGAGATTGAAAAGGACTTCTCGCAATGGCTGAACGCCAACATCGATAAACTGCCGGTTCCCAAAGAACAGATTCAGGAGTTGCTGAAGCAACGTACCTGGTAGGCGCACTTTTAACATATCAATCAAACTGATAACAAGCATGTCAAAGAATAATAACAGACGAAACTTCTTTAAGAAGGCGATCACGGCCGGAGCTGCATTGGCACCACTGGCAACTTTCGGTGACGGCATGAAACAAGCTGCTGAAAGAACATCTATGTATTCAAAACCCGCGGATCTTCAGATCACCGAAGTGCAATGCGCATACATACGATTCGGTCACGGACTCTTCATTCGCATAAAAACAAACCAGGATATCTATGGTGTTGGCGAAGGAGCCGATTCCGTAGCGGGCACCTATCATTTTGTGAAGTTGCTGGAGAATCGCCTGAAAGGAAAGAACCCCCTGAATGTCCATCGCCTGTTTGACGATCTGCGCAAGGCCGGCATCTTCGAAGGCGCGCAGGCAGGAATGTACATCGGCGTTCTCTCCGCCATTGAAGCAGCATTGTGGGACATTGCAGGCAAAGCACTGAACGTTCCTGTCTATCAATTGCTGGGTGGAAAATTCCGTGACAAGATCCGTGTTTATTGTGATACTGCATTGTATCAACAGAACCTCCCCACTCCTGCCGACTTTGCTAAGGCCGCGACAACGGCAAAGAACATGGGCTTCAATGCAATCAAGTTTGATCTCGATCAACGCAACGATCCCGCGAAATACGATCTGTACAACTGGACAGCTAGTCCCGGCGAGTTAAAACGTATGGTTGATCAGGTAACGGCGGCCAGGGAAGCTGTAGGCCCCAACATCGATATCTGCTGCGACATGCATGGACGTTACGATGCCCCAACAGGTCAACAGATAGCAAAGCGTCTCGAGCCACTAAATCTCATGTGGCTGGAAGAGCCAATTCCGGCAGAAAACGTAGAAGCGTACAAGATCATAGCTGATTCAACAACCACCCCGATATGCGCAGGTGAAAATCATTATCTCGCCTATGGCTTCAGGCGAATGCTCGAGATTGGAGCGGTGGACATTATCATGCCCGATTTGCAAAAGGCCGGCGGACTTGGAGAGGGACAGCGCATTGCCAATCTGGCCAACCTTTATTACGTTCCCTTTGCTCCGCACATGGTAGCTTCATTCCTGGGTGCTATGGCGTCATGCCACGTATGTGCTGCTGTTCCCAACTTCATGATCCTGGAGTGGCAAAGTTACTTCCACACTGACCCGATGTTCAAAGAGATCATCAAATACGATGGCCCATGGGTGGAGAATGGATTCATTCCCCTCTCTGAAAAACCAGGAATTGGTGTGGATATCAATGAGGAGGGGATGAAGAAGTACGCAACACCGGGCTATCCGTTCTTTAAGTAGATAAACAACAGGACGATTAACTAAACAACATCGTCGCATTCAACGATGTCGTGCGGGCTAATAGTGTAGTGGTAGCCAACTATGTCGTCGCAGGTATCAATGTCGTCACTGGCAAACAACGGCATTGTCGTCAACTTTAAAAAAATACAATTCGCATTTCAGAGCCCTGACTAATCCTCAGTTGAAGTCGAATGAGCCGCGCCCTCGCGCGGCTTTTTTCATGCAATGCCGGTTGCTAATACACCTTTACAGATCGATCGGTTCTCCTCGCGCTCAAGTCGATAATTACGGTCTCTCCTCACACAAGCATCACTACTACTGCACCCTCAACGGTAGTTGTAAAGATGCTGGAAAGTTTAAAGATGTTGCGTAGTTGTAAGATGTTGCGTGGATGATCTCCTTGGAGCTGAACCGTACATTTAATGCTAGTTCAGCACAACGCTGTTCCGATTGTACTTGTTACGATAATCAAGCGGTGACAATCCTGTAACTTTTCTGAACACCTCACGAAATGCCTTGTCATCAGCATATCCAACATCAGTCATGATTTCGAAGATAGCCTTACGGCCCTTCTCAAGCTCCTTCTTGGCGGCCTCTACCTTTACGCGTTGAAGATATTCAACGGGAGTATTACCTGTCGCCTTAACAAAGCGGCGGTCGAAGTTTCGTCTGCTGATCGCGAGAGATGACGCAAGTTCCTCGAACGAAATCTTCGCGTGAATGTTGCTTTCAATGTAAGTCTGCGCTCTCGTGATCAGATCGTCACCATGACCTTTTTGAATATGGAAAATGCTGAACTGCGACTGTGTCGTTCGTTCAATGTCAATCTGAAAGATCTTCGAGCAAAAGATAGCCGTCGGTCTGTCGAAAAGATGCTCAACAAGATACAGCATCAGATTGAGGAATGAATATCCTCCACCATTGGTATAGATACCTGATTCCGCTGTGATGATCTTGTCTTCAGCGACCTTCACATTGGGGAACATCCGCTTGAATTCGTCAACAGCATTCCAGTGCGTTGAACAGGTGCGTCCGTCCAGCAGTCCCGTAGCAGCGAGCAGAAACGCGCCCGAGCACATGCTCGCGACTTCAGCACCACGGTTGTATTGCTTCAAGATCCAATTGACCATGTCTCTGTTCTTCTCAATGGCCTTGCCGTAATCAGCAAAGATCGATGGAATGATGACGAGATCTGAGCCGTCGATCTTATTGAGCGGTGTTGGATGAATTGTAAAATATCCATCTTCCATTCTGATCTCATCTACATTGCCAGCAATTTGAACTGACAGACGTGAATCATTACCCGCACGTTTCCAGAAATCATTCGCGCGACTCAGTATTTCGTAAGCTCCGGCAACGCTATTGAGATTGACGCTGCAATTGGGTACCAGCACTACTACTTTTTTCATAACATCAACCTGTTTAGCCTATGAAGATACAAACTGCAACCTGCATTATTCAACCCATTGCGGGGTGCATTTGTTCCCTTGCACTTCAGAGATGTTTCAACTTTGCTACGAATGAATTGTTCCATACTTGTTTTTGACAATACGACATGATGAACGAGCCTTTGCATTGTTCTCAAAAAAAGTGCTCTCCAGTTGCAAATATTTTTTTGAGTTCATCAAAAGGCTTGATATCCTGTCACCAGGGCACAAACATGCAACAATTCGAAACGACGGATTCCGTTAATTGTAGTCAACTGCAGTTAATTGTACTCAATTGCATTGTATTGTACTTAAGCGCGTTCATTGGATGCCACGGCCATGTTGGATCAATAAGGAGAACGTTTCAGGAGATTGCTTCGGTGCTGGTTAGACTCTGTGGCTACGCTGGTTAGACTTTCTGGCTGCTTCGCTTAGGCTAGCCGGCTGATTGGCGGCCGCTTGCCGTAGGCTTCGCTTAGGTTTTCATTAGGCTTCGCTTAGGATTTCATTAGGCTTTGCTTAGGCTTTCATTAAGCTTCGCTTAGGCTTGTCTAGTTCTGAAGTAGCTATTGTCTAGTCCTAAAATAGCTATGCAGGTTTAACAATAAATCCTTTTCCAGGTCATACGCGGTTGGTCGTTCTTACCTGTGTCTTACATCGCATTTCGTAATACATCCAACGTTCACTCGGCATTTATGTTAGGGTCGTTACGAAATTCCGGAAATCACTCCTTACGAATAATCAGAATTTACGAAATCTCGTAAAGCAACAGATCGTTCAACATCCTGTTTATCAGAAACTTATCTTTTGGCATTTCCCATGCAACAGGACCGCCAAAAGACGTTCTTCTGAAATGTTTGCAATAACCAGAAGCGGATCAAACAAATATCCCTTCGTCAACATTCCAGCGGACGATCATCGTACCTGTGAATGGTACATGATGTAAACAAACATTAACCGGATTAAAATTAAACAGATGAAAAATCAGGCAAATCAAAGTTCCCTGGGAGATCATCGATCGGCGCTTTTGGTGTCGGGAGTAATTGTTGGGTTGATCATTCTCATGTTCATCCTGATGACCGACGACATTTCCATTCAGCAAATGATAGCGACAATCTCCATGAGGTAACAGCAGCGCCAGGTGCTGCTTTATTAAACAGATTTAAAAAACATTATTCATACTCATCACCATGAACTACATCGAAAAACAACTCCTTCTCTCCAGCGCCGTTAAGGCAATAGATTTTCTGGGAAGCGCATCCTCTCAAAACAGGGCACTGCTTTCGCCATTCAACTTTGAAGGCGAAACTTTATCTGTCGCTGGCGCCGATCCCATGCAAACGCTGGATCTCCTTCATCAACACGCGGGCTACACGCACGAAAGCCTCGGAGAATTTGCCTTATGTATGGCAGAAACGGTTACTCCCGCATTAGCCACAAACTGGTTGATCTCCTCGTGGAACCTCCGCCTGCGAACACAAATGTTCACTAACCAGGATGTACTCGGCAATATTAAATCGGCAACCGAACGATGGCTGAGACAATTGTTGCCTGTTGATCCCGAATCATCGTTCTACTTCCTTCCCGATCAACTCACTGCTAATTTTCGCGCTCTTGTAATTGCGCGCGATGAATTATTGCAGCAGATGAATTGGGAGACGAGCATCCGCGGAATGTTCAACGCTCCATCCATTTCTATAGTCGCAAGTTCTGCTCTCAGCGAACAAGCTAAGGCTGCATTGTCACTCGCCGGATTCGGAAGAAACAACATCACATATGCACCTACTAATGAAGATGGCACTCTGGATATGAACAGACTTCCTGCAATCCATGAACGCACCATCTTCTACCTGCAGGCGATGCATCCAGTCACTGGCGCCATTGAAAACGATGATGTTATTCAGTATGCAAAGGCCAGGGGAGCATGGGTGCACGTTGATGCGCCAGTAACACTATGGATGAATTTATCATCCAATAAGAGGGGCTTGTTATCCGGATATAATCAGGCAGATTCCTGGGTAACGGATACAAACTTATGGTTCGAATGCCCGGAGGAATTGGGAATTCTTGCCTGCCGGCGCACGCCAAAACGCCACGCCATTAATCCGTCGTTACACAATCGCGACAGTGCCATGACAACCTTGTGGGCATCGCTGCGGTCATTGGGTCAATCGGGATTGCAATCGCGGATCGTTCGTACTACAGTGTATTCAGATTACATAGCACAGAAACTCATCGATAGCCCCATCGAGGTACTCGGGGGCGGTCATGCGTGTCACGTATTGATATCCTACGAGCGCGACGAACTTACAAGAATGGCGAGCGAAGCACTGATCAGGGCAGGTGCACATGAAGTGGGGCTCGTTTACTGGCGCGGCCAGATGCGTGTAAGGATACCGTTACTTTCGTGGAAACAAACACCGGAATGGTTGGAGTCCGTAATTCTTACCATTCGTGACATATCCGGTACACCCTCAACACTCGCTTCAGCGTCGTAGTGATGCTCCCTACATCATGATCAAAAGCGCTTGAGGCTTGCCGTTGAACGCGCAATCGGTCGCCAACCTTCGAACGTGCTGCACTCACAGGTTCAGCACTCCTGGAGCCCATCTCCAAACTGGAAGGCTGTCCTTTTGGGACAGCCTTCCAGTTTGCTCTTTCGGGCAAACAACTCCAAATAGGTTAAGAGATGATAAGCGTTGCAAAGTCAGTGATGCGGCGTGAAAAAAGATGTGGCAGAGGAGCCGTCGGGAAGGTCTGTTCAGGAGGCAACATATTCTGATTATCAACTTTACTCCGCTTGCAGCTACGAATCGCTGTTGGTTGATTAAAAATCAGATCTTGGCCAGCTGTTGGCTTCAACTACATACTCTACTCCAGGCCAAACGAAGGTCTGCGCGTAAGGGAGATACCCAACGCATTGATTCGCGAGCTCAGAGTCGACGGCACCATATCAAGCAATGCTGCCGCGCCATCTTTACCCGACACCTTCCAGTTCGTCGCCTCAAGCGCACGAATGATGTTTTGCTTTTCAAACTCAAGGAACTCCTTGCGTGTGAGGATCGGTTGCCCTGACTGTACCTCCGTCTGAGGCTTCACCTGACGATGAATGGCCGACAGATCAATCTGTCCGCTCTTCGACATAATAGCCGCGCGCTCAATAACATTCTGTAGCTCGCGAACATTTCCAGGCCATCGGTAACTCTTGAGTATGTTCCGTTGTGCTTCGTTCAGCCTTTCGAATGATTTGTTAAGGCGCTTCGCATGTTTATCAATAAACTTTTGAGCGATCAGTGAGATATCATCGAGCCGTTCACGCAGCGGGGGTACTTCTATTGGAAATACATTTAATCGATAATACAAGTCTTCACGAAAGAGGTTCTCACCGCAAAGTTGAAAGAGATTTCGATGCGTTGCTGCGATGATGCGCACGTCAACCTTGATGGTCTTTGAACTGCCAACGGGTTCGAACTCTCCCTCCTGAATCACCCGTAATAACTTCACCTGAAGTTCAGTCGGCAATTCACCAATCTCATCGAGGAAGATCGTGCCGCCGTGCGCCAGTTGGAACCGGCCTTTGCGTTCTGAAGTTGCACCAGTGAATGCGCCTTTAGCATGTCCGAAGAATTCGCTTTCAATCAGGTTCGCCGGAATCGCTCCGCAGTTCACAGCAATCATCGGTTTATTCTTTCGATGGCTGGATTGATGAATGTGTTGAGCTACTAATTCTTTTCCTGTTCCCGTCTCGCCATTGATCAAAACGGTCGCATCGGTGTTGGCAACGGTATAAATACTTTGAAGTAGCCTCTTCATCACCTGACTCTCACCTATCAGCTGGCAAGCCTGCTGAAGTTCATCCAGCTCTTCACCAAGATGTTCAGTCTGATGTATCAAATCCTTCGACTTATCGCTTCCGTGATTGCCGGCCTTCCTTCGAAGCACCAGCGTGTAATAAACTTGCGAACCGAGTTCGTAGCGACTGAGCGTTCCTTCTGCATCGAATGAATCTCCCGCGCGAGGTAACATCTTCAAATCACCTTCAAGCCATCCATAGCGGCGACCTGTTCTTTGAAGTTCTTCGATAGTACTCAGGACATTGCTTTTGCTGGCATCTGTAAGGAAGGACGCGATGGACATTCCCACCATCGATGAAGAATCAACCTGCAGATACGACTCCGCTGTTGCATTTGCCATAACGATCTGACCCCGTTGATTGAGATTGATCAGCAGATCCTGTACACCATTGATGAGGCCCAACAGTTGATTCTCACGAATTCTGATTTCGCGTTCTCTTCTGAAGCGAACTAACTCAGACTCCGAGCGCGACTTAATCGTACTCAGCATGTAGTGGATCGCCTCGTCGAGAAGAAGAGGTTGGCTGTGCAGGATTGCCACGCTTCCGATCACCGATCCCCCATTGTCGCACAATGATGCGCCTACATAACTCTCGCTCGAGAATTTGGCCATCATGCTGTGTTCAATAGGAAACAGTTCGCGGATCGCCCTCGGGTAATGCACGGTTTCGTGTGACAAAACAATCTGTTCGCAGGGGGTGCCATCGATCAGATAGCTCATGTTATTCATATATCTGCCCTTATGCAAAAAGGCCAGGGTCGACATGGAATTCTGTTCGGGATGATATTCGGCCATCCAGACAGTATCAACACCAAGCAATCCACTGATCTGCATGACCAGGCGCTCGAAGAACTCCTCGCCGGTAAGCAGGGAGATCGTATCGAAAGATGATCTGAATCTTTCGCGGGAATCAAAGGACATAACGGCACTCATGTTGCCCCATACGTTGATTGACGCCCAATTGTTGGGCGGCGGCTGTCACCAAATGAGCGTCAACGGCCTGATTGGGCCAACTTAAACGAAATCGCGGTGCTACTTTGCCTGACGAAGACAAGTACTGTTTCCATCCGGATCTTTCAGCCAGGCAAACTTGCCCCAGGGTGTATCATCAACACTTCCTACTTCGATTCCCTTTGCCTTCAGTTGTGATATGGATTGCTGTATATCATCAGTCTCACAGATCAATGCAGGGGAAGAACCCAAGGAGATTGTTGTCTTGTCGTCCGGCAGCCCCATTTGAAGCCACGTCTCCCCCTGACCCATGGGCTGTTCAACAATTACGCGATACCCCAGTTTCAGGTAAAAGTCCTTTGCCCGCTGCTGATCCTTGACCGGCAACATGACTATCTCAATTGATTTCATTTTTCAAATTCCTGGTTATGTGAATCACATATTTTATACATAGTCGTCCGATGCGATGTTTCAAAGGTAGTGTCGGATCATCATCAACTGCCCTTGTCGATTCCGACAATATTACCGGTTGATCGCGACAGGATGTTTGCGTTCCTTTGGTTATATGAAGCACGTATCTATCCTGACGTTGTACGATGCGACATTAACAAGCATCGATAGCAGTCACCAAATATTCACGAGGGTAAACGATTTCATGAGATACCAGGGGCGACCCTCGTTTTATGAAGTCGAACTTGTAGGATTGCATCCGGACATGAAACTCGGCGGCGGCCGATACAACATTCACGCAGATAAAACTGTCGTTGATATACCAAAGACAGATGTAGTAGTACTCCCCTTGCTTTGTGGCGACTTTGGCGCTGCCATCGAGCGAAACCGTGGATATCATGAATGGCTGCTGTCTCAATACGAACAACGCGCCGAGGTCGTATGCCTGTGTGTTGGATCATTCTTCCTTGCATCCACCGGGCTGCTGAATAACAAACGATGCGCCGTCCATTGGGCAGCACGTAACGAATTTCAAATACGGTTCCCACACGTCCGAATCGTCGATGACAACATCATTACCGATGAGAATGGAATGTACACTTGCGGCGGCGGGTACTCGTATCTAAACCTGTTGTTATATGTCCTTGAAAAACATCTGGGCAGAGACATCGCCGTACTCGCCTCCAAGATGTTTGAGATCGACCTTGATCGGAAGACGCAGAATCCCTTCACCATCTTCATCGGCCAAAAGGCGCATGGCGATGACGTTGTGCTACGTGCCCAGGAGTTGATCGAAAAAAATCCCACGTCTTCATTTCTTGTCGACGAAGTTTGCAACGAACTGGGTATTGGCCGCCGGACCTTTGAAAGAAGGTTTAAGAAGGGCACTGGAAACTCAATCGTTGAATACGTTCAGCGGGTGAAGGTCGAGTATGCGAAAAAGCTGCTGGAAAGTGGGAGCAAGACCATCAACGAAGTCACCTACGCAACAGGCTACAACGACGTCGATGCATTCCGAAAGGTATTCAAGCGGTTCACAGATCTGTCGCCGCTGGGATATCGAAAGAAGTACGCAAACTAGCAGTTGAAATCAGAGCGTCAGCAAGTACAGGGCAGACAAACCATCAGGCGCCGGCCGCGATGAGCAATCGTAACAACAGCGTTTCATTACGAGATGGAAACTCAGACGTGGAAATACAAATCAAAGGAGGCTCCTTCACCAGGGCTTGCAGTGGCATGCACAGCCCCCCCATGATTTTCCATGATGCGTTTTACTATGGCCAATCCTATCCCAGTTCCGCTTACTTCCTTGCTTTGATGAAGTCGTTGAAACACCTCGAATATCCGTGCAGCATCAGCCTGATTGAATCCGATGCCGTTATCTGATACCGTGATCTTGTAATAACTATTAAGTCCGTTCACGAGACCAAGCGGAATGTCCTTGCCTTTCACACGCGTAAATGAAACAGTGATTTCAGGACGCACACCTGGTCTCGAGAATTTCAACGCGTTCGTCAGCAGATTGGTGAAAAGCTGATGAAGCTGAAACTCAATGCCCTTAATTACCGGCAGTGTACTCACATTAATCACAGCCTGCTTCTCGGCAATTTTCAATTCAAGATCCGAGAGCACCAGCTTCACCAAAACATTGAGGTCAATCTCTTTGCTAAGAGACTCACTCTTCGAAAGTCGCGAGTACGACAACAGATCATCCATCAGTTGTCTCATCCGCGTAGCACTGGTCAGGATCTTCTCAACAAAATGTTGTGTCTCATTGACATTGTCACCATCGAGGATTCTGTTCGCAAATGTCTGAATCTTGCGCAGCGGTTCCTTGAGGTCATGGCTGGCCACATAGGCGAACGATGAAATCTCCTCGTTTAATCGCTGAAGACTCTTGTTCTTATCCTCGAGATCAATAGCGTTTTGACGTAACCGATCATCGGCTTCCTTCTTGAGCGTAAGATCTCGCGTAACTTTAGAGAATCCTATAATATTGCCCTTGTCACTATGCAGCGCTGTGATAACTGTATTACCCCAGAAGCGTGAACCATCCTTCCGAACACGCCATCCCTCGTGCATGGCACGCCCGTTGTTCATCGCCTCCTGCAACAACCGTTGAGGAAGTTTTGAGATCCGATCATCCTGCGTATAAAATAGCTCAAACGACTTTCCAACTATTTCCGGAGCGCGATAGCCTTTGATCTTTTCTGCACCAGCGTTCCAGTTCTGAATGATGCCTTGTTCATCCAGGAGAATGATCGCATAATCCTGAACTTCGGCAATCATGCGATGATATCGCTCTTCGCTTCGCCGAAGTTCATCATTCTTGAACTTCAATTCGTCGGCATAGTTTGCAAGCTTATCCTCTGCAAGCTTTCTATCGGTAAGGTCACGCGTTACCTTTGAAAAGCCGATGATCCCTCCGTGGTCGTCGTGAAGCGCAGTGATCACTACGCTACCCCAGAATCGAGAGCCGTCCTTCTTGATGCGCCAGCCTTCATGCGTAACCGATCCTCTGTCGGCTGCCTCCTGCAAAAGTCTGTCTGGCAGGTGGGCTTCCTTGTCTTCTTTCGAATAAAACAACCGAAAGCTCTTGCCGACTATCTCACTCGCTTTGTATCCCTTTATCGTCTCCGCTCCCTTGTTCCAATCGAGAATTGTGCCCTCGCGATCGAGCATGATAATCACATAGTCCGTGACTTCCGAGACCATTTTATGGTATCGTTCTTCACTTTGCCGGAGGGCTTCATTCTTAAGCCTGAGGTCCTCGACGTAGTTGCTATGATTGTCTTCGGCAATCTTACGTTCGGTGAGGTCGCGCGTGAGTTTGAGGTAACCATTAACTTCACCCGAGGCATCATGAAGGGCAGTGATGGTGACTGATCCCCAAAAGCGTGTGCCATCTTTACGCACGCGCCATCCTTCGTATGAAATTCGATTGTTATCTGAAGCTTGTTTTAGCAATCGCGCCGGCATACCCTGCTCCCGATCCTCCCTGGTATAGAACATCGTAAAATTGCGCCCTATCACCTCATCGGCCTGGTAGCCTTTGATCTTTTCCGCTCCCTTGTTCCAGGACGCGATTGTACCATCCTTCTCGAGCAGGATGATCGCGTAGTCTTCCACCTCGGCTATTAGTTGCTGAAAGCGCTCCTCCTGAAGCCTGGAGCGAAAGATGAAGTCCCTTTCATTTTTGTCTGACAATGGTGCAAGGTCGTTCTCCATGGAAAGCCGGATGTGTACAAATATACCGAACGGCAGTCTTAAACGCGCATGCACTGCGTTACGAGTTAAAGGGCTCCCCTGCCCCGCATACGGCTTAACGTAGCTGCATTAATATCCAAGTATGATGCCACGATCTTGTTAGGAATCTTATCGATTAAACCGGGATAGCGCTCTTCAAAATTAACACATCTCGTTCGCGGATCAGGTCCGACAACAGGCGCCCTCCGCCTGATCGTTTCTATCAGTCCACGACTGGCGATTTTACTCCACAGCTCATCCCAAAGCGGAATTGATTTGGACAGATGATGAAACGCCTCCCTTCTTAAAAGTATAACCCTTGAATCAACGACCGCCTGAGTCATCAAACGAACGGGACGTTGATTAACGAAATCATCGAGATCCGTGGCAAAGTCGCCGGCAACGACAAAGTAAAATATCCGTTCCTGGCCGTTAGCAACGGACCGTGTGGCGCTCATCGCCCCGACCGACACGTACGCCATTTCATCCGGAACCTGCCCCTGTTCAAAAAGGATTTCATGGCGTTTTATGCTGACCTCATGGGCATACTTGAATATGGTCTCTGTCGCAGACGGATTCCATTCCTTGTATTGCTGAAAATAGTTGATCAGTTCCTGCATGGTGCAAGGTCAGAAAGTGAAGCCGAAAATTTGTCCTTTCGTGAACAAGAAAACCAGACGAAGAATAGCCCGGAAATCTGACGTGAAAAATATTGATCAAATAGTGAAACCTTCAACCCCCTTTTTACCTCTAACAATAACCGGAATCAAACTAACCTGTAATGCTGAAAAACTACCTGAAAGTTGGCTTGCGCAATCTCCTCCGTCATAGAATGTTTTCTATGATCAACGTGCTTGGACTGGCGATCGCGATGTCTGTTTGCCTGCTGGTGATCATGCTCCTCTTCGACCAATTCGCCTACGATGATTTTCATCCGGAGCAGAAGCGCACATACAGGGTCTTATCGTCGCGGCCTCAAACGAGTATGCCGAATGCAGCAACGCCTCCGTCATTGGCGGCATCACTGAGAACGGGCTATGCTACAGTCGAAGCCAGCGCCAACCTCGTGATCGGGGTTGGTGGAGATGCCGTTATCAATGACAAGGCAGTTGAAATGCGTGGATTCTTCGCCGATGAAAACTTCTTCAAGGTATTTGGGTTCAGGTTAATAACCGGCGATTACCGAACCGCACTGACGCAACCTCACAGCATTGTTGTCTCCCAGCATGTAGCGCAGGCGTTGTTTGGAAACAACGATGCCGTTGGAAAAGTGGTTAACTTCTACGATCGGCATTTACATTACCTGAAACAGGGCAAAGATTCCAAACCTGTCGCGTGGGGTTCCTTTACTATCACTGGAGTATTAGATCCGAAGACTTCCAAATCACACTTACGCTTCGACGTGCTCATGTCGCAATCAACGCGGCGGCTACTCGTTGCCGACGGGAAGTCGAATGACAGCGACGGCTGGGATAACGCATTCACCTATGTGTTGGCAGCCACAGGACAGACAAAAGAAAATATAGATGCGGCCCTTGCGAACTTGTTCCAAAAGCGTTTTGGATCAAACGAGAACCTGAAGGGATTTAGCATGTACGCACAACCGCTGAGCGAGATCACGCCTGGCATTATGGTCAATCAACCTACAAGCTTTCAGCTTCCCTCTATCGCTTTTTATACGTTGGGATTCGTCGCCCTGATCATCATGATCTCCGCGTGTCTTAACTACGCCAATCTTTCTGTAGCCAGAGCGTTGACGCGCATGAAGGAGATCGGAGTAAGAAAGGTATCAGGAGCCGCCCGCAAAGATCTTATCATGCAGTTCCTTACTGAGTCCATGCTCACAACATTCATCGCGCTGTTTATCGCCTGTGCGATCCTGTTTTTTATAAAACCTGCGTTTACGAGCTTATGGCTCAATCGTTATCTGGAGCTCGATCCGGATTTAAACGTCGCGGTAATCGCATACTTCTCCGGATTCGCTTTCCTTATAGGAGTAGCCTGTGGAGTTTCGCCTGCAATATACCTGTCGCGGGTTCAGCCCGCGAAAGCGCTCAAGAACATGCTCACGGCGTCAGGTGGAAAGCTGGCCCTGCGGAAGTTCCTTAATGCTACCCAATTCGTGGTGTCGTTGTTCTTCATCGTTACTTCGCTCCTTGTGTATGCGCAGTATAAGTTCTTCATGAACTTCAGATATGGATTTCGCCCGGAGGGTATTGTTAATGTCGAACTCCAGGGCAACTCCTACGATCGCATCTCTCAGGCGTTCCTTGCAACGGCAGGGGTAAGCGCGGTGTCGGGCACTCAATATGTACCGGCAACAGGTCGCACCAGCGGTATGGAACTGGAAGATCCGAAAGGTGGCGATCCCATTGGATTCCGTCATCTGGCCGCTAATGAAGGCTTGATTGAAAACCTCGGTTTGAAATTGATAGCCGGTTCAAATATCCCACCGTCAACTGATTCCATCAGTCGCTACATTCTCCTGAACGAAACTGGCGCACGAAGACTTGGATATAATCATCCCCCTGATGCAGTTGGATCTACCGTGGTACAATCGTGGGATCACCAATCTTTCGAAGTGGTTGGCATCGTACAGGACTTTTGGGTGAAGCTTCCGATCGGAGGTGATCCATTAGATCCTCTGTTCATTCAAAATCTTCCTTATGAATTTAGTTACGCGAACGTCCGTATTGAATCGGGAAAACAAAAAGACGTGTTGGCAATTCTCGAGCGAACCTGGAAGCAACTCGATCCATTGCATCCCTTTAAGTATCAGTATTACGAAGACGAACTGGATTCAACACACGCGGGTATCTATGATGTTGTTTCCATCGTAAGATTTCTTGCGCTCATCGCCATTACCATCGCGTGTCTTGGAATGTTGGGCATGGCTACCTATACGGTAGAAAAGCGACGCAAAGAAGTTGGTGTTCGTCGGGTACTGGGTGCAGGGCAAAGATCGCTGGTCGTTTTGTTATCCAGGGAGTTCCTGTGGATCCTGGGCATCGCAGTCTGCATAGGCAGTCCGTTAAGCTACTTCATTAACAACCTTTGGCTTCAGATCTTTCCCACAAGAGCCCCATTTGGATGGGAGATCATTGCCATGTCCGTCTTCATTCTCCTGACGCTTGGACTTCTGGCGATCGGCTCGCAATCATTGAAAGCTGCACGCACAAATCCGGTCGACACGATACGGGAGCAATAGCATTTCCTGCGTACTTTGCCGCAGCGTTTACCTATCTATGCCAGATGGTATAAACTGGTCGTTTAGCCGCAACAGACGTCTTAGATACTCATGAAACACCTTTTGCTGATTACCCTTTTAGCCTTGACGTTTGGCAAGGCATTCTCACAGGATTATCTTGAAGTGATTACCAAAAAGTCATGCTCCTGCCTCGAGGATGTTCCAGAAACTCTCAACAATGAGGAGTACAATATGAAACTGGGCATATGCATAATCGAAGCCTCTATGCCTTACAAAAAGCAGATTAAGAAGAATCACAACATCGATCTGGATAACATTGAGACTGAAGGGCAGAATTTAGGCAGGTTGATTGGTCTCAAAATGGCCACTGTTTGTCCGGACGCCCTGGTTAAGGTGACCCAGAAAACAAAGGGTTCGGTTAATGAGATCAAGGAAGTCACGGGAACGGTCACCCAAAATCGAAAATGACATATTCGTCATCTTTTCTCTGAAAGACGAAACAGGTAAGATATCCAGGTTTCACTGGCTATCCTTTGTCGAGTCACAGGATGACCTGACAAGCTCTTACTCCAGCATACTCGGCAAGTCTCTTCGCATCAACTATGAATCGCAGGAATTTTTTGACCCTAAACTTTCAGAGTACCGGCAGTTTTCAATAATCAAAAAGATCACGGTGTTGGATTAACAGCAAACGTGTTGACTACTTTTCCCGTCTCAGTCCGAGATAGTGTTTTCGACGACCGGCATCCAATTTCTCTACCGCATAGCGCAGCGTAACGGCTGGCATACGCGCAGCATATTTGTCCAGGAACGAAAGTAGTTCCTGAGGGGCCTTCTTGCCAGCCTCACGCACCCAGCTGCCAACAGCCTTATTTACATAGTCGTCGCTATCCTCAACAAGCAGCTCCGCTATTTTAAAAGTGTCACTCACCTCGCCCCGTTTGATAAACGCATGCGTACTAACGATCGACGTGCGTCTTCTCCACGGATCCTTCGACTTTGCCAGTTTATAGAGGATGGCTCTGTTTTTATCAAGCAGGTATTCGCCGATAACATGAGGTGCCGCGCGATCAACATAATCCCAGTTGTCGATCTCGTCATGGTGGTCGATGTAGAATTCGAACAGCGATTTCTTTTCTGCATCTGTTATCTTTTTTTTACGTGCCTGGAAATCGAGTATGCTCATGGCGCCCATGCGAACCTCGTAGAACTTACTCTTCATGAGCTTGGCAACTTCACTCAGGGGCAGCGGAGTGAATTCCTTCGCTGTCGCAAACACGTCTCTAAACTTCACTCCCAGTGCTTTCACTGAACGATCTGATCCCTGGTAAAAGCGCGCTACTTTATCCAACTCCTTTTCGGTCTTGTAGAGAGACAAAGTTTCGACGAAATCTTTAGCTGTCATGGTTGGGAGGATAGGCATTGTTAACTATTATGGCGGTGATGGCAGTTATGGACGGCGTTGGCTGTCTACTGCGTTAGCTTTTGATGTCTTGACTTTGGTCTATGCCGCCGATCTGATAATCCCGGCAACGGCGAAATGACATATGAAGTTATGCATTGAGCGTTTAAAAGAGAACTTTATTGGTGCGTTGCAACGGCCCGCTGATGGGTGACAAAAACCCAAAATAGCTTCATTGAAAACGATTGCATTGCTATCTTTGAGGTATGCCAGTGTATCACTCTTTAGGTCAAAAGCCGTCGAAGCGGCACACGATATTCGAGAAGCCCGGCGGCGGATATTACTATGAGCAGCTGTTCGGCACCGAGGGCTTTCATGGAATGTCATCGTTGCTTTATCATACTCATCGGCCAACGGAGGTGAAGCAGATCAACGAAGTGGTAGACTTATCGCCGCAGATCGCTGAGCAAAAGAGTCTGTTTAGTCGAAAACTTCTCGCCTTCGACATTGGGCCTCAGGACGACTTTTTGAAATCGCGCACGCCGCTACTCGTCAACAACGATATCCATATCGGCGTAGCTGCTCCGAGAAAATCGATGACTGCCTATTTCTATAAGAATGCAAGCGCCGATGAATTGTTGTTCATTCATCGCGGGTCGGGTAAGCTCAGGACGTTCCTGGGCACTATTCCATTCGGGTACGGCGATTATCTCATTATCCCGCGCGGCATGATCTATCAGATCGAATTCAACGGAGAGGATAATCGCATTCTCTACGCTGAATCTTTCAGTCCAATCTACACGCCCAAGCGCTATCGCAATGAGTTTGGACAGCTGCTTGAACATGCACCGTATTGTGAGCGCGATCTGATCCTGCCACGCGATCTCGAGACGCATGACGAACGTGGTGAGTTTGTGATGAAGATCAAGAAGCAGAACAACCTTTATCATTACGTTTACGCAACACATCCGTTTGACGTAATCGGATGGGATGGCTATAATTATCCCTTTGGATTTTCGATCCACAACTTCGAGCCGATTACGGGACGGGTACACCAGCCACCTCCGGTACATCAGACATTCGAGGGGCACAACTTTGTGGTCTGCTCTTTCTGTCCGCGGCTGTACGACTATCACCCGCGTTCAATTCCCGCTCCGTATAATCACAGCAACATAGACTCCGATGAAATCATCTACTATGTAGACGGTGATTTCATGAGCCGCAACGACATTGGACCCGGACAAATCACATTACATCCTGGAGGTATCCCGCACGGTCCACATCCTGGTGCCATGGAACGAAGTTTAGGAAAGAAGGAGACAAAAGAGCTGGCCGTAATGATCGACACATTTCATCCTTTGATGGTGACCCAGGATGCGTTGCGTGTCGATGATGGAAAGTACTACAAGTCGTGGTTATCACAATGAACTAGTCCCGGGCTGCCGGGAATCAATTAATCCAATACGTTATGACAAGAGACATGTCAACATTGCAGGAGGTGCACAAGGATGCAGCTGATGATTTCCTGCCATTGAAAGGAACGGACTACATAGAATTGTATGTGGGGAATGCGAAGCAATCGGCACACTATTATCAGCATGCCTTTGGCTTCGAGCGCGTAGCGTACTCAGGACCAGAAACCGGCAATCGTGAGTTCGCCTCTTATGTATTGCAACAAGGAAAAGTTCGTCTCGTTTTAACTACCGCGATGAATCCCGACGGCGATATTGCCGCGCATGTACAACGTCACGGCGACGGAGTGAAGGTGCTGGCGCTATGGGTCGACGACGCAACGAAAGCTTATGATGAGACGATCAAACGCGGCGCTATCTCTGCTGCCAAACCGAAACACACGAAAGATGAATACGGAGAAGTCGTTACGGCATCTATCAGGACGTATGGCGACACCGTTCATACCTTCGTGGAGAGAACCAACTACAAAGGTCCATTCCTTCCCGGATATGTAGCTTCATCAAGTACATTCAAGACCAGTCCCATCGGTCTTCAATACGTTGACCATTGTGTGGGCAACGTGGAGCTTGGTGATATGAACAAGTGGGTGAAGTTCTACGAAGATGTGATGGGATTTAAGTTGCTGATCACCTTCGACGATACCGACATATCTACAGAGTATACTGCTCTGATGTCGAAAGTGGTCTCCAACAAGAACGAGTACATTAAGTTTCCCATCAACGAACCTGCACAGGGTAAGAAACGATCACAGGTGGATGAATACCTTGATTTCTATCAGGGCGCGGGCGTTCAGCACATTGCCATCGCCACTCACAATATCATACAGACGGTGTCCGAGCTCAGATCACGTGGCGTCGAGTTCCTTACCATTCCTGCTAATTATTACGAATCGCTGATGGAGCGCGTAGGCAAAATTGATGAAGACCTGAAGCCGCTGAAGGACCTCAACATTCTGGTTGACCGGGATGAAGAAGGTTATCTCCTTCAGATCTTCACGAAGCCTGTCGAAGATCGGCCCACGCTGTTCTTCGAGATCATTCAACGCAAAGGGGCAAAGTCTTTCGGTAAGGGGAATTTCAAAGCACTGTTCGAGGCGATTGAACGCGAGCAGGAGATACGGGGCACGTTGTAAAGCGCATCGGGAAAAGGAACCTATAGTTTGAGTATTAATAATTCAGCAGATATCAATTCAATTGCCCGCCGTGCATCATGGGTCGATGTTCCGGATAACTGTGACTTTACCATTTTCAATATTCCGTTTGGCGTCTGTCGAACAAATGATGGCGCAGTGAAGTGTTGCAGTGCCATCGGCAATTTTATTGTTGATCTCTCCGTCCTCTCACACAATGGTTTTTTCAAGGGACTGACTCTTCCCGCCGGTGTATTCAACAAGGAAACTTTGAACAGTTTCATTGGCCTGGGAAAACCCATGACCAATGCCGTGCGCGAGCGCGTCGTAGGGTTATTGACAAAAGATAATATGGAGTTGCAATCCAGGAAGGAGATTGTGTCCAGGGCATTGATCCCTATGGATACCGTAACCATGCAAATGCCGTTAACCGTTGGAGGCTATACTGACTTCTATTCCAGCAAGGAGCATGCAAGCAACATAGGGTCAATGCTGCGCGATCCGAATAATCCCTTATTACCTAATTGGAAACACCTGCCCGTGGCTTATCACGGGCGCGCATCGTCTATTTCAATTTCGGGGACGCCGGTGGTAAGACCTCTGGGACAATTTAAAAAGAACCCAGGTGACGCGGCACCCATATTTGGTCCAACGGAACGGCTGGACTACGAGCTGGAACTTGCATTTGTCATTGGAAAGGATTCGAGCATAGGTGAACGAATTACTGCCGATAAAGCCGAAGAATACATTTTCGGATTTTTACTCTTCAACGATTGGTCTGCGCGGGATATTCAAAGTTGGGAGTATGCACCACTTGGACCCTTTCTGTCGAAAAATTTCCTCTCATCGGTGTCGCCGTGGATTGTAACCACGGAAGCATTGGCGCCTTTCCGGGTTCGTGGACCCATAGCGGAAGTACAACTCCTGCCCTACCTTCAGCATGAAGGTGAATTAAACTATGATATTGAACTTGACGTTGAGTTGCTTACTGAGTCCGGGTTGTCGCAGAAGATCTCCACAAGCAACTTTCGGCATATGTATTGGAATACGGCCCAGCAACTCGCCCACCATACAGTAACCGGATGCAATGTAAAAGTCGGTGACCTTATGGCGTCCGGGACAATCAGCGGCCCTGAGGAAAATGCGAGAGGCTGCCTGATGGAATTAACGCGCAACGGACAGGAGCCGATTCGATTGTGCGATGGTTCTGTTCGTACGTTTCTCCTTGATGGAGACACAGTGATCATGAAGGGACACGCGCAAAAGAATGGTATTCGAGTCGGGTTTGGAGAAGTGAAGGGCACTGTTCAGGCTGCTCATTAAGAATGAAAATCGTAGATGCGGAAAATCAAAGTAAATCTAAGGGCAGCGTGCAGGCTCAGCAACGACCTAAATAGAATTTCCGCACCTGGTCGGCGCAGATTGTGTACCAGAAATTATTGTAAGTAATGTGACGGAGATAGTGTGAAGGAGTCAAATAAGAAGGTATGGAACTAAATGAAGTTACCAGCAGGCTGCCGAAACATCTGCTTCAGTTTGTTGTCGATCAGCCATACAACGCATACACGCCAATCGATCAGGCGGTGTGGCGTTATGTGATGAGACGAAATTGCAAGCATCTGCGAAAGATCGCGCACGCATCCTATTTGCATGGACTGGAAGTGACGGGAGTAGAGATCGACCGAATTCCAACCATGTACGGCATGAATCGCATTCTTAAAGAAATTGGCTGGGCAGCAGTGGCCGTCGATGGATTTATACCGCCCGGTGCGTTTATGGAGTTTACTCAATACAACGTATTGGTTATTGCGGCCGATATCCGCACGATCGAACATATAGAGTATACACCGGCTCCCGATATCATTCATGAATCCGCCGGTCATGCGCCTATTCTCGCTGTTCCTGAGTTCGCGGCATACCTCTGCGCGATCGGCGAGGCCGGTGCAAAGGCGTTCTCATCGCGAAAGGATGTTGAGCTGTATGAAGCGATCAGACATCTCTCGATAATAAAGGAGGATCCTGCCACGAAGGATGACGAAGTTGCCGCAGCAGAAAGCGATATCGAACGCATTCAGCAAAATATGGGTGCTCCCTCGGAAATGGCACAGATCCGTAATTTGCATTGGTGGACAGTAGAGTATGGTCTGATTGGTACATTAACAGACTTCAAACTTTACGGCGCTGGCTTGTTATCTTCTATTGGCGAAGCAATCAGTTGTCTGAAAGATGACGTGAAGAAGCTACCCTATACGCTTGATGCCATGAACTGCAACTATGACATCACGAAGCCACAGCCTCAACTATTCGTAACACCGGATTTCAAACATCTGATGAACGTGCTGGAAGAATTCAAGCAACAGATGGCCTGGAAGCTTGGTGGCCTTGCAGGGATCAGCAGAGCGATTGAATCGCAGCAAACCAGTACGTTGGCTTTCAGTTCGGGACTACAGGCAACGGGAACCCTAAGCGACGCAGAGGTCGAAGGGAATGAGCCAATCTTTGTCAGAAGCGAAGGTGCCGCCGCATTTTCCTATAATGATGAAGAGCTTCCAGGTTTCAATAAAGAGCAACTGCCTGACGGTTTTGCCGTGCCCATCGGAAAGATCAAATGCAATAGTCCAGGGAGATCAGCAAATGAACAGGACTTGCTTGAACTCGAAACGCTTGACGACAAGGAGCTCAGCGAACATGGCATCAAAATAAACGCCAACGCAACGATTCGTTTCCAGAGTGGTATTGTTGTAAAGGGACTGGTACAAAATTTCGTAAGGAACAAGGAGGGTAAATTGATGGTGATCGTGTTTGCCCATGCGAAGGTTGAACATCAGGGTAAGATCCTCGTTGAAAGATCTGCATATTTCATGGCGGTTGGAGCATCTATTATTTCTGCCTTTGCCGGTGCCGCCGACGTTGATGCATTTGAGCCTCTCGCTTCGGTGCCGCGGGAGAAAATGCATAAGATCGTTCACACGGACGCTGCATTACGACTGCAAAAGTTATATGGTGAAGTGCGCACTATGAGGGAAACCACTCCTGACGCAAGTCGACTGACCAGGATCTATCAAACGTTGCAGCAGGAATTCAAAAGCGACTGGCTCCTCTCACTGGAAATCCTTGAACTGCTGGAAACGCGTGGCATAGCATGGGAAACTGCACAGGAGATAAGAGCGTATCTTCAACAAAAGGCAACAGAAGACAAGGCACTCACGCAGCTCATTCAGAATGGGCTGACACTTCTCGATGGAGATGGAGTTAAGGTTCGGCGGTGATGCCTTATCTTGCATGGTAAACGTTGTAATCTGATTACAACGAAAAAGTATAAGAGCTCCGGTGCGATTCAATTATGTTTCAGTCGATCTTCAAATCAAATCCTTCACAAGTCCAAATGCGGATAGATGGCACCGATAAGGAGTTTGATCGAATCTATCCAAGGAACATCCAGCGGTTATCAGATCAACATTTCACGCCACTGGAGATCGCAAAGAAGGCCGCCGCATTCCTCGTTCGGGGAGCTGGCACACGCGTTCTTGATATCGGATCAGGTGCTGGCAAGTTCTGTTTCGCAGGAGCATCTTCGACCACAGGAAACTTTGTTGGCATTGAGCAACGTGAAGACCTTGTCACCTTATCCAACGCCCTGGCCACTGAGCATAACATTAACAACGTGCGATTCATCCATACGAATGTTATGGGTATTGACTTCGGGGACTTCGATGCGTTTTATCTCTTCAATCCGTTCTACGAGAATGTACGGAGCGGTCAGCGAATGGATAACGCTGTGTTGGTAAGTCCTTCGCTATTTGCGAGCTACTCAGCGTACACAAAAAATCAATTGGATATTATGCCGGAACGAACTCGTCTGGCAACGTATTATACCTCTCGTTCAATGGTTCCGGAAAGCTATACCCTGATTGAAACGAGTGACAATGGCCATCTTTTACTTTGGGAAAAAAGAAGCCTTTAATAGCCCAGACCGAAAGTACTTTAAAACAGAGCCATCAGGAATGAACCCTCTTTCGGGAATATATCTCCGGAACTCAGTATATATTCTCAATCAACCAGATCTCTCCCCAGCCTGGTTCAGCCACTACTTCTTTAAGATATCAGCAATTTCCTCCTCGCTGAGTGTCGGTGGTACCTCGCCGTTCTTCATCTTTTCAATCATCAGTTCGGCGGCCTTCTTTGCCTGATCTTCACTTTCAAATCCTTTCACTCCCGCCATGCCAGGTATGTGTGGCTGATGAATGAACAATGCCTCATCGCGGTACACATCGTATCCAAAAGTTTTCTCGGGTGCTTCGATGATCTGGTAGCGAAAATTCGCCGGTGCTGTAGTAACGGCAGCACTATCTGCACTTGATGGAATGG
This sequence comes from Chryseolinea sp., assembly GCA_049840655.1. Taxonomy (GTDB): domain Bacteria; phylum Bacteroidota; class Bacteroidia; order Cytophagales; family Cyclobacteriaceae; genus Chryseolinea. The sequence goes on along the minus strand of JASGJX010000001.1, from coordinate 242,754 downwards.
GAGCCGATTGTTCGGCTGCGGTTTCTTTCTCTTGTTTACCGCAGCCAAACATCAGTGCTGCAAGGAGTACGATGTGGATCGATCTCACTTCTTAATGATTTTAACGTATTTATTCGTAGCACGCTTTGTGCTGACCAAATTTACGAAATAAATGCCTACAGGATATGATGACATGTCGACACGCGTTGTCGATGTCAGCGTCTGGGCAAATACCTTTCGTCCGTTGTAGTCCAGCAATTGCATATTTACCGCTCCATCCTGGGGAGCAACTTCAATAGTAATGAAGTCTGTTGCAGGGTTAGGATACACTCCGACTTTCGACTCTTCCTCCACGCCGGTCACCAATACTTCCGCGATGTTACTATAGGGTGATACTCCGCCACTATTTATCGCTTTGACGCGATAGCTCATCGTCGCAGCTATGATATCCGTCGAAGTATATTCAGCCGCTGTTGTGGTAGCGATCTGCTGGAAGTTTGAACTGTTCATCAGTGCCCGCTCTACAATGTATGATGTAGGAGTTGCCCCGGCGCCTGGAAGCCAGGTCAGCACAACACTACCACCAATTAATTCACCTGTTAACTGAATAGGAGCTGTAGGGATAGCATCGACAACCAGCGCCAGTTCGGATGAGGTCCTAAACTGACCGTTGTTGCTGTAAGCTCTGATCTTATAGTAATAGGTTGTTCCACTAATAACGCTGTTGATGGCGGTGGTATCAGCAGTCTTCACCACGCTCTGACGTGTACCGATAGCGTTAGGGAGCTGACTGCGGAAGATTACAACACTGTCAGGTTGAGGGATCATCCTTCTCCACTTCAACGTAGCCGTACCTTGCGTAGTCACTTTTGCCTCTACGAGGTTCGGGCCGTTTAGCAGCATGTTGTATCTCCATAACTTGTGACCATAGCCTCCTGTAGAGAAAAGCGCATAGCCAAAGCCGGTTGTTGGATCCTGCGTCATCGTGAATACGCTGGCCAGCCAATCGATATACAAGGGCTTGTCAACAAATGACCACTTACCAGTTGAGGGCGTATAGCTATAAGTCTTAATACCATAACCATCAGTTCCTGATGACCAGTTCGGTGCATAAAATACCAAAGCTGAATTAGCACCTGAGATCGAGAAAGAACGCGCGTCAGTTGTCGCATCGCTAGGCAAATCTGTGAGCTGTGTCCAGTTGTTTGTGGCAATGTCGTATTCCCAGAAGTCACGGCCGCCGCTTGTCGTTGAACCACTATTAATTTTGGTACCACCGCCAACATAAGCCTTGCCATTGATTGCGAACACAAATGGATTCTTGCGTGTTTCTCCAGGCAGTGACGTGAGTTGAGTCCATGTAATACCATCGAATCGCCATAACTCATTCGTCGTCGCGGTATTACTGCGATAACCGCCGATGAAATAGGCGCTGCCATTATCTACAAATACGCCGGGGCCAACTATGGAATTACTGTTAGGATAATTTACAGATGCTGTCCACGTATTCGTTGCTGATGCATACTTATAAAGATCTTTGAGGGATCCATTCTTTCCGGTACCGAAACCGACGTAGGTGTCACTTCCAATAGTGAAGGTCGTTGCTTCAGCGCGCTCTTCCCCGGGGAAGTCAGCTTTCTGTGTCCATACACCTGTGGCAGGGTTGTATTCCCAAATATCCTTCAGATAAACATCATTGTTCTTGCCGGTACCGTAGTACAACTTTCCATCAGCAAAGAATGAAACAGGTTGCTGACGCTGGATGGAAGGGACATCGCCAACTTCAGTCCAGGCGGGACCAGAATTTTCAAACGTGATATTTGAGCCCACCGACTCATCTCCGTTTTCATTCACGGCAACGACCTGGAATCTGTAGTTTGTGTTCACCAATAGGTTAGTGACTGCAAATTCCGAGACGCCTGCCGCTACCGTTGTAAGATCGCGGTAGCTGTTTGTTCCGGTCTGGTATAGAATCTTCGTCTTCACGTTAACTGAAGATGTCTGGCTCCATGTGAGCAGAACGCGATCACCGAGAAACTTACTGTCGAGACTCTCTGGTGGCGCAACCAACGACTCTGGATTGTATACCCACATCTCGAAGTTACTGGTAACGACATAGATCTTGTTATTCAGGTTGTACGAATGACTTGAATAATAACCTGATGCAGGCAACACAGGCTTAAGAGCCCATTGTTTAGTGGTAAAGTTGTAGCTGCCCATCCCGCGCTCACTGAAGTAAGCAACATTGTTAATTTGATGAACCGTTCCCGTCGCTTCACCACCTGGATTAGTATTCTTATTCCATATACCAGACGCGAGATCCAGTGTATACGACTGAAGCGTGCTGCCCCAGCTGCCTGCAGAAAACTTACGATATCCGTTCGTTACCGTAAGCTGGTTGTCCTTGACAAAGGCTGCAACATTCGCGAATCCCACTGGCGCATCACCCAGTGCAGTCCACGTATCTGATGAAGGATCGTATTGCCAGACGTCTTTTAAAAAATCGGGGCTATTGTTGCCTTCATCACCACCCACGAGGTAGCCCTTTGATCCATCATCGGTAGCACCAGCAGAATAACGAGCCGCACCGGGAAAATCTCCCTTCTTTGTCCAGGTATTTGTCACTGGATCGTACTCATAGAAATCCTTGTAGACGATAGTCTTCTGCTGGGTGTAATCGTAAACAGTTCCAAATCCGACGTAGATCTTTTCATTGATAGAAAATGTTTCCGGACCTGAACGGGCATCACCTGGGAAATCCGCCTTTTGTGTCCATGCATTGTTGTCTGGGTTATACTCCCACCACGTTTTGCTCCAGGTGTTGATACCCATGTATGCGCGTGTTGAAGTCTCCGCCGCGGCGTCGCCAAACATATCAGATGATGCATTGGCTACCGTACCCAGTTTTTTCCAGGCACCTCTTTTGGTTGAGACAGCGACCCTGGAATAATCAGATTCCTTTGAGCCATTAATAGCCCTCAGCTTATAATAGGCAGTCTTGTTGGCTCCATCGAAATTATCGAGATACATTTTCTTATCACCGGAGACCTGAGCGATTAATGTATATGGACCTGCTTCGCTCTCGGCGCGATAGATTTGAACCGTTGCTGCATCGGCGTATGCCTGCCATGTCAACCTGATCTGCATTGGATCGATCACTTCGGCGACAACATTTGTTGGTGTCTTCACTCCGAAATCCGGTGACCAGAAATAGGATGAATTCGCGGTGAACATAAAGACCTTGTTGCTTGAGGCGGCAAGAATGGCCCCGGAGAATTGTGAATTCTCATAATGCATCGCCCGTTCGATCCATCGTCCATTGGCCAGTTCTAGTTCCCAGAAAGTGCTGGCCATAGGATTGTTCGCATAGGTATGAGCAAACAGTCTGTTGCCCATAGCGACCAGGGTATTGATGCCGTAAGACTTAATAGGAAAGTTTATACCTGCTGTCCACGTATTGAGTGTGGGATCATACACGTTGATAACGGCTGGCGAACCGGTTTGAAGCACATACCCTTTATTGTTGTATCCAAGCGCTGATATGTCGAGCGTATTCATTGGATAGTCGGCCTTTTGCGTCCATATGTCCGTGGCCGGATCGTATTCATAAAAGTCTTTAGCGCTTGAGCCGGTAGTAGACAAAGCACCACCTCCGACGTAGGCCTTGGTTCCGGCCACGAATGAGAAGGCCATTGTCCTTCCAACGGTACCTATATCTGCCTTTTGCGTCCACTGGTTTGCAGCCGGGTCGTATTGCCACATGTCTTTGAGAATGTTCGCAGGTCCGGAGCCCTTTGATCCTGTTCCAACGTAGGCCTTACCATTGATAACAAAACTTACAGCACGATTTCTTGCCTCGCCGGGGAACTCTGCCTTCTGAGTGTAGACGCCAGTTGCAGGATCAAACGACCATAATTGCTTTGCTGCAGGGTTAATAACACCGGAGGCATCTGCGCTGCCGGTAGTATAGATCACGTCATTTACGGTGAAGGCTGTTGCCCCATCTATTATATAAGGATTGCCTGTGTTGCTTCCTTCGGCTATCGTATTCCAAACCCCGTTGTTGCTAACACCAGTTGCCTGTGACACGATGCTTGTTGCCGCAGAAGGACCGTCGGTAGATTTGTCCGCGCGAACGCGATAGTAATACGTCTGACCACCAGACAGGCCGTTGTCGGTATAGGTGAAGGTGTTGGCTGCCAATGTAGCGATCGATGTAAACGTAGTTCCGTTCAGTGATCGTTCTACTATGAAACCAGTCTCATCATTAGAATTGTCGAACCAATGTATACGAATCGAATTCTCTGAATAAGCAGTGACCATAGCATTCGTAGGAGGAAGTGGCGGCTGCGGAGGCGTAAACTCGTAGAAGTCTTTCGTGCTAACGCCGACTGCCGGAGCATCGGTGAAACCAGTTCCTATATAACCTTTGCTTGATGTAGCGAAGCCCGCTGCAACGTAGCGGCGATCTCCGATGAAGGATGAACGCTGTACCCATTCGTTCTGAGTGGGATTGTATTCCCAAATATCGTTTTTGCCAGTACCGCCATCGCCTGTAGCCACATATCCTTTGCTCAGGAGCGCGAAGCCCACAGCGCTTTCACGGGCACCACCGGCCATGTCGGCCTTTTGAGTCCATGTGTTAGTGGCCTGATCGTATTCCCAAAAATCTTTTCTAAGGGTACCGTCATTACCGGTTCCGATGTATCCCTTTGTACCAATGGAGAAACCGACTGCCCGCTGACGTGCTGTTCCTGCAAAGTCTGCCTTTTGAGTCCAGGCGTTCGTAGTGGGATCGTACTCCCAAAAGTCCTTACGACGCGTACCGTCGTAACCAGTCCCTATATAACCCTTTGAACCAATGGCGAAGGCAACGGCTTCGGTACGCGCTGTACCTCCGAAGTCGGTGCGCGTCGTCCAAACGTTGGCCAACGGATTGAATTCATAGATTTTCTTGTCGCGCGTAAAAGTGATATCCTCACCCGTGCCCACGAACACTCTTCCGCTAACAACGAAAGCCACGGGGTTCACCCGACCGCCTCCGGTCATGTTTGCTTTTTGAGTCCATGCATTTGTAGTCGGGTCGAATTCCCACACCGCTCCGTTAGGTGATCCACCTACAATACCAAGTCCTATGTAACCCTTGGAATTAACGGAGAATCCAACTGCACTTTCACGATTTAAGGTTGACACATCGGCCTTCTTGCTCCACGAGCCGCCTGTTTGAGAGTAGGCGATTGAACATATGGTAAGAAGGAGGGTAACGGTAAAGAGTCTATTCATGCTAAAAAATAATGGCCGCCAAAATATCATGAAGCAGACAATACAACCTCGATATGTAAGTTAGTATTCAAACCGTGTTTCGTGCGCATAGGATAAAGCTCATTCTCAACGCAGTATATATATCGGCATACTTAATACTGACGTAAGATGAATGAGCTATTCCGTCGAAAAAAATAAATGCCCAATGAAACGGTTACCTGATGCATTGAAATAACGGTGTGCCTATTGCAATGGATCGACTGAACTTATTCACCATATGTAGTCACTTGTTCACCATATATATTATAGAGAGGCTGAACATCATGATGACACCCCTGAAATCGGGGGTTGACTTTAAGATCAAATGAATAGCTTCTTCCATAGACGTCCTTAACTTCAGATGGCTGATCATTGGACAACTTGCGTACATAGCGGACATGGGCCAGCAAGGACTTTGAAGTCGTAGCCATTAACGATATGATAAAGTTTTGTTGACAACTCTTACGTTTAAGTTGACAACTCAATGAATCAACTGAGTGGCCCGCCGCGCCTGATAAATTGTTAGTCACCATACGTGTTACACCACCGATAAAATGTGACATGCAAATCAACCAGCTGTTTTTCAATTACAGCGATCGTTCGACGCACATGGACCAACACTTCTTTCCGGCGTGCACTTAAAAGGGTAGCTTTAGAAAGTATTTTTTCATCGTTAGATTTAATGAAGCGATTTTTTCTGGAGAACTGGATCATATTGGTGATCGGTGTCTCCCTGGTGGCGAGCATGTCACTTGCCATACGAAACAATTATGTGATTGAAGAGAATCACGCCCTGCAGCAGCAAACTCAGCGCATCCGGTCACTCACACAAAACATACTATCTACCACCATGCATGGGTTGGATCTTGGAGTTCGCGGTTACGCGCTCACCAAAGACAACAATATGCTGAGACCCTATGAGGAGGCGATTCAGACTACGCCTGCGATATTTCGTCGGCTCGACTCACTTCTTCAAAAACAGGAGTATGAAAATCGAAGCGAGCTTACAGCCGTGGATGAAGAAGTAAGGAAGTATATCAAAAGCAGCCAGGAAATGATTGGCATGGCTCAGCGCGATAGCATGCGACAATTCACCGACATGCTTCGCCAGGATAAGGGCTACGACGTGTGGAAGAAATACAGCGCCTTCTCCACTCCTTTGTTTGCCCGCGAAGATGAACTGAACAAGCAGGCGATCACAACCTATCGCGCGGCGATGCGAAACAATCTGATCCTTCAGGTATCCATTCTGCTGCTGACCATGCCGTTGCTGTACCTCTTCATCGTAAAGATGAGAAGGGAACGCGACCGTCGCTCGTCGCTATTGAAGAAGGTGGACGATAACGACAGACAGTATGTCTTCAATTCGGGAGAAGATGTCAAAGACACTTCCACGGAAATAAATGAAACTTCAATTCACAACGTAAAAAAGGCTTCCAACTTCATTTCAAGCCTGACGGAAGGCAACTATCAGGTGGAGTGGGACGGATTAACCGACAGAAACAAAAAATTGAATGAGTCGACGCTGGCGGGCAACCTCCTCGGGCTCCGAGACAAACTGAAACGAGTTAAAGTCGAGGACGAGCGACGCAACTGGATAAATGAAGGGCTAGCTGCCTTTTCAGAAATTGTTCGCTCTCATCAAACGAACATGGAAATGCTTTGTGAACAAAGCATCAACTACATGGTCCGGTATCTAAACGCTCAACAGGCTGGACTATTTGTTATGCATGAAGAGGGTGAAGATCGCTACCTGACGTTAGCCTCCTGCTATGCCTTTAACCGTAAAAAGTACATAGAGAAGCGGATCAATATTGGTGAAGGTCTCGTTGGCCAAACATATCTGGAGGGCGACACCGTCAGACTCAAAAAGGTACCTCAGGGCTATACGCACATCACGTCTGGCCTGGGCGAAGCGACGCCGAAATTTCTTGCTATCGTTCCGTTCAAATACGATCGAAAAATTCCCGCCATTATTGAAATCTCTTCTTTCTCCGATTTGGAGGAGCATCAGCTGCAATTCCTTGAGCGCGCCGGTGAGCATCTCGCTTCTGCGATTGTAAGTTCGCAGAATACCGTGCGTATGCGCGAACTTCTGGAATCGGCGTCACAGAATGAAGAGCAGATGCGCCAGCGCGAAGAAGAACTGCGTCAGAACATGGAAGAACTCCAGGCAACTCAGGAGCAACTTATGCGACAGCAGCGCGAGGCGAATGCCTTACAAATGGCATCATAGAAGTTTCCTCACAGGAAACATTAAGCGCGCTTTTGCGAAATTGTGCTGTGCTCGAATTTCGCGGCTCAACAAAACAAATAACGGCTGTAATAAGTAAACGGCAGCAGACAGCCCTTGCGTGTTACTTCGCAGATAGACGGGCTTGTTGATCCGCAAAGGTCTTTAGCATGTTCGACAGCTGAAAGTGATGGCGCTTCAGATGCATCTCCATAAACCAAAGCCATTCAAAGCGCGTAAGGTAGCCTATTGAAGGCAGTTCGAAATCCAGACAAACCGCGCTAAGATCTGTCTTATCAATAATGATCAGGTCTTTAGTGTGCACACGCTGCAATTCCTCCAGTAATATCTTCTTTGACCTCGGTTGATCATCCGGGCGCAATGGCTCCGGCGATGTGAACTTTTGATTCAGATCTTCCCACCAGGGCTTTATTCTTGGCAGGTTCGCATCATAAGGACGGTGAGCGGGAGAAGTATTTCCATCGGGTACCCCATCCGTTGCCATGATGATGTGAACTGAAACTTGCGCGGGAGTCCAGCTGCCGGCGAATGGAATTTCATTTACGTTCGCGTCATCGAACGACGACAAGGCAGAACTGAAGTCATTGAATGCCTTGGTCAGTGCTGAGCGGAGTTCTCTTTTATGTGTTGCTGTTACCATGATTACTTTTTCTTTTAACAAATATCATTCAGCGAAAGGACAGTGACGGGGCGCGTTTCAGTCAAAGAAGGGGGGAGAATGCGTCGGCTCGCTGTTAAGCCTGGCGGAAACACGTGCTGGTTGCATGTTCCGGATGTTCCGGATTGAATGGGTTTGAGGCGTAGGGCTGAATTGGTTGATGCGTAGGGCTGAATTGTTGAGGCGTACGCTGAAAAACTTGTTGACCTAACTCTTGCTTTCTATCAACTATTCTTTTAGTTTTAAACCTAAATACATAGTACATGAGCGAGCTTAAAGAACTTACCCGGGCGGAAGACCAGGTCATGCAAATACTTTGGTCGATCGGCCGCGGCGTGGTTCGGGACATTATGGATAAGATGCCTGAGCCCAAACCTGCCTATAATACAGTATCAACGATCGTCCGCATACTGGAAACCAAGGGTTTCGTGGATCACAAGGCTTACGGCAAGACGCACGAGTATTATCCGATCGTATCCAAAGAGAAGTATACGCGATTCTATCTCAATAATATGATCCGCGGATATTTCAACGGCTCATTCCAGAATCTGGTGTCCTTCTTCGCCCGTGACAACAAGCTCGATGCAGCAGACATTGAAAAGCTGCTTAATGAAGTTGCCAGTGAAGAAGAGTCTTCCAAAGAGGTGAAAACAAAAGATTCGAAGAACAAAAAGAAATAAGGCTATGAATGCGTTTCTGAACTACTTCGTAGAGGCCAACCTCGGCTTGTGCCTCATGCTGCTCATGTACGTATTGTTTCTCCAGCGCGAGACAGACTTTGGAGTGAAACGCATGTTCCTGCTGATTTCAATCGGAGCTTCGTTGCTGTTCCCGCTGGTGCAAATTGAAGGAGTTCAATACGCCTATCTCCCGACGCTGATGGACGTCATGCCAACGACATGGCTACCTGAGGTTATCATTACAGCCAACGGCAGCCCCCTGCCCAAAACGACAAACGACTTTGACTGGTGGCTGCTTTTACAGACTATCTATATAGTGGGTGCTGGCAGTGCGCTCCTGATTTTCATGTTACAGATCTTTATGATCGGCCGCACCCTGTTGCCTCATCGCTCTTACCGTCTGGGTAAGTATGTTGTCTTTGAATCTGATGATAACAACAGCTCATTCTCGTTTTTCCGATGCATCTATATCGGCCAGGCTAGTCTTCTATCTGTGGATGAAAAAGCCATGATCATTCATCATGAGCAAATTCATAGCAGGCGATTGCATTCATTCGACATCTTATTGATTAACGCCGTAGGTGTGTTCTTCTGGTTGAATCCAGTAATCGCCATCTACAAGAAGATATTTGTTCAGCTTCACGAGTTCGAGGCGGATGCGCGCTCCGTCAGTCCGCGGGATGTGGACAATTACTGCAGCCTGTTGGCGAAGGTTGCTTTATTGTCGGCCGACATCAAACTAGCCAACCATTTTAGTAATTCATTAACGGTTAAACGCATCGAAATGATGAGAACAATTAAAGCAAAAATAAAACGATGGAAGTATGTCGCGTTGCCGGCCGTGCTTCCCTCCTTCTTCTTTGTTGTTGCCTGTCAGGAACAGGTGGCGACAGAGATGACGGAAATAGCTAAGAACTCGAACAATGCCGTGCTTGTACCTGCAAATGTTCAGGCACGATACGATGAGATCAAGAAAGCAAACCCGAATGGAAAAGTATTGTTACTTGATTTGAACAGTGAAGCCATGAGCAGATTACAGGCTCTCGAATCCAGCTACGGCAGACCTAAATCTTTGGAGATCTTTCAGCCGGATGGAACCGTGGAACGGGCCAACTACACAAACACAATGGTCGTTAAGGCCGGCGGATTGCAGGTTTCCGGCAACCAGGACGACAGACACTGGTATGCAATCCTGGAGTATACTGATGCTGTTGGTGATATCCTTGAGAAAGCTAAGTCAGAGGACTTAGTATATACAGCCGTAGAAGAACACGCCGAATTTCCGGGTGGTATGGAGGCGCTGGTCAAATTTCTCAGTGAGAATGTCCAGTATCCAGACGACGCCCGCATGAAAGGTCTTGAGGGAACTGTATTTGTCACGTTCATCGTGGAAAAGGATGGCTCTATAACCTCGGCAGAGCCCGTAAAGGCACTCACTCCGGAGCTTGATACCGAAGCGACTCGTGTAGTAGAGTCATTTCCTAAATGGACACCAGGCAAGAAGGATGGTAACGTTGTGAGAACTTCGTTTGTTATACCGATCAAATTCAAGCTCAATAATTAAATAGGGGAACCTGAGATTAAACAATCTCATCAAGGCGTTGTCAGATGGCAACGCCTTTCGTATTTAGAACAACTACCGTTCAAAATATCGAATAGCAAATTTATTGAACTTGGTGTGGTTGCCACAAGTGTCGATGCCTTCACACTTCATTCTTAGGAAGATGCTTCGCCTTACATATATTTGCATCGAACTTCTTCTATGATCAACAAACTCGATCTTCTCAACGATATCATCAACAATCATTACGTCGTACTCCGACCTTCGCCTGTTGCAGGTGTTGGTGTTTTCGCACTACGCGATATACCGAAGGGCTGTCGCGACATGTTCAGCAAACCAAGCCCAAACGACAACTGGGTAAAGATTCCCCTGGCGGAAGTCGAGCAGCTGCCGGAACATGCCAGGTTCCTCATTTGGAACTATTGCCTTTTTGACGAAGAGCATTACTACGTGCCTGACAGTGGCTTTAAGAAACTTGACCTTTGCCTGTTTCTCAATCACAGCGATACCGCTAATGTAAAGTCGATCAACGGAGGAGACTACTTTGAAGCGTTGCGTGACATCAAAGCCGGTGAAGAGCTTTTTCTTTATTACGAATAGAGGGGACACCCCTTATACATGCGAACGTTGTTGAAAATCCTTTTTGCGCTTCCCTTCATAGCATTGATCATTATAATAGCGACGATTAATGTGCGACTGTTTCTTGGTCCTCCGTCATCTCCACCTGAGGATCGGCTCTTGAAACAGTTGCGAAGTCTGAAGTCTGATATTGAAAACGGAGCCGACGTAAAGATGCAACGGCTGTATCCCGAGGGTTATGTGTTTCTAAATACTTTGTATGGCCTCGCCTGGTGCAACTATCTGAGGTTTTCAAAGACCGATGATACGGGATATGAGGAAGCACATTCGGAGATTAGTTCGGCACTTGAGCGCGTTCAGTCCCCCAGTGCCCACAGTCATTTTAACAAATATCTCTTCCCTGAATACGGCGCTTTCTACAGCGGTTGGAGCAACTACCTGCTTGGTCAAAAACTGGAAATAGAACCGAAAGAGAAGCGGAATCCGATTGAGATAGCATCGTACGAGGCCACCTGCGACTCAATAGCGAAGGCTGTGAGTATGAAGACATTTCCTTTGAGCTATGGAGGTGGAGCATGGCCAGCGGATGTGGTAGTATGTATGGCTTCACTTGCAAAGCACGACAAATTGTTTGAACAGAAATATCAATCCATCATCCGGGAATGGATTACGCAGGTAAAAGAACGCGTTGACAGCACCGGCCTCATTCCCCACAAGGTGATGCCCGGGAGCGGAAAGTCGGTGGAGTCTTCCCGTGGTTCATCACAAAGTCTGATGCTGATCTTCCTGAAAGAAATAGACAAAGACTTTGCACTTGAGCAATACGAAATATTCAAGACTCACTTTGTCGATACAACGTTAGGGCTAACCGGCATTCGCGAATACATGCGTGGGCAGATTGGATTCGGCGATGTTGATTCCGGTCCTGTTGTGCTGGGATACGGCGCTGCGTCGACAATCGTAGGAAGCGCCACGCTGGCAATGTATGGTGACGTTAATGCGGGAAGATTATCAGCCTTGATCGAAGCATTCGCTCTGCCGATAGAAAATGATTCGCATCGCTATCACTTACTGGGATTTCTTCCTATTGTCGACGCGTTCATCGTGTGGGGTCAAAGCCTGAATTTGGAGAATGCTCCGGTTAGTGCATCATTCCCGGTGTTTCATCTTTGCAGCGCACTCGTGCTCGCGTGCTTGATAGCCTTCGTCTGGATTTTGATTAAGCCTTCAAAGCCTGATTCGGCCAGAGCGTTGACAATACCGTGGTGACGGAGCAAGATTTGCTTCAACGCCGGTAGCAGGACAACGCGTTGCCAGGAGAACACCCGGCTAGCCGCAGAACTTTCAGACTAGTTATCGGACGCAACTGCTTCAGCATCCATCTTCTTTAGGGTTTCTTTATAATAACCCAATGCGGTGATAAAGTCCTCTTTTTCCCAAATGTCGAGTTCCTTCTCGTCAACAAAGTCCATCATCTTAATGTAACCATCGTCGTTGAAGTAAGGCATCAGCAACTTATCAATAGTACGACGCTTTTTTCTTTCTGAATCAAACACGCCTCCATCAGTGATGAACTCACTCAAACGGAAGATCGGTTGCATGTCGCCCTGTGGGGTAAGAATGTAAACTGTTTCAGCGAGATCGATGATTGTTCTTGGAGAACTGGTTGCCGGCATAGAATTAAAACTTACCGGTGCCACTACCTGACGTACATCCATAGGATCGAAACGTGACAACAACGCGTAGTCATCAAACTCCTTTAATAGTTCAAATAGAAATGCACGCTTGTTCCCCGGACGCTCGGGATCTCCATACTCGATGCTGTAAAACACGCGGCGACGATTCACTTTCTCATCGAAGTATTCAAATGTTGATATCGTGCGCGCCGTGAATGAACGACTATCGCCTGCTCCATCTTCAAACGCAAGAAGTCCAACTCGATCGTTGTACTTCAGTTTACCCTTCAGTTGAGTACCGTCATTCAATACGATATTGCCCGTGTTCCATTGGAGCTCCGGAAGCATGGTCTGGGCGAGATCGCCCTGGCCGTAGCTTATAGTGCTGGCGACTATAAGCAGCAGGATAGCTGTGGTGGTTTTCATGTCAGGTAGGGATTAAGCCGTGACTATAATCGCTAACCTGCAAATAAAATCGACGAACAGCAATGAGCAAGGGAGAAGAATCGCGATGATTTTCTCCCCGGGGGAAAGATTTTTCAAGATTTTCCCGTGTTCCTTGTCAATCGGGGATAGGCTTCTCGATTCGGGAGCGGTTCCCGGTGATTTTGAGCTAGTTTCGCGCCTCCATCTAGAGAGTCAGTTGATCAGAAAATCATGCCAAAAGTCATTGGAGATTTTCATCAATCTTCCTCTTCAACGACTCGAGTTCATTCTTCTTTCCGATATAAATGTTTGTCTCCCACCCCGCAGCGATATATGAAAGAACAAACAGCAACACGATGGCCATTAACCACCAACTGCTCTTGCCCGATTCCCATAACGCTGATAAAGTCAGTGCTCCTATTGGTATGGCGTTCCATCTTCCTAAATGCGCAAGACGTACCAGGTAGTTTGCAATAGACAGCGCGTAACCAATTTCTCCCTGCAATGATCGATCGAAGTTATGATCTCCCTTCAGTCGACGATAGCGCTGGTAAAGTATCCAGGAGGCACTCATCAACGCCCACGTACCGAGTATCAGCAACGATATGTTATTTGATGAACCGAGCGTGACACTAAAAATAAATATTGCCGACCCGAGATTTACAAGAATAAGCAAGAGCTCACTTATGCGCATGAAATGACTCACGCTACGTTGGCGATCGATGACCTGTTGATACAATAGCGATTCATTCATGGTGTACATAGGCTTTGTATTTTGTGATTCCCAAATGGTTTTGATCTCTTCAAACTTCATAACAATCCACTTTGCTTGACTTTGAAATCAGATGCTTCTTGATTCGATGTATGCGTACGCCAACATTCGACTCGCTGATACCTACTATCACAGACATTTCTTTGTAGGAAAAGTCCTCGAGCAACATCAGCGCGAGTGAACGGTCAACGTCGTCGAGTTTTGCAATTTCGTCGTATAACCAGGCGAGTTGCTGATCCGCCGCCGATTCTGTTTCGCGTAGTACCATATCGGCATCTCGTATGTCAACTGTGTTACGTCTCTTTTCAACATGCAACCATCGAATGGCTGTATTGATCGCAACGCGATAAATCCATGTAGTCTCTTTAGACTCGCCTTTGAATGATGATATGGACTTCCACAGCTGAACGGAAATCTCCTGGAAGAGATCTTCACGATCCATCGCCGTATCTGCATACGTGCGGACAATCTTAAAGATCAGCCCGCGATGGTGTTCAAGCCAGCTGTGAAAGATGCGTTTCCTGTCCTCTTCGCCCACGCGGTTGACTTTTGATTCTGTTTTCCGATTAGTACTGAAAGTTCCGGGATCCTTACAGAAATCCCATGACTTTCGACTTCGGCCTGGTACTGAAGCAAAAAGGAACCAGCGATGACGCCGAAATGAACCCAAGAGTGTACAATGAGTGTCGGATGAGTGTAGGATGAGTGTTGGATGGGCTTGTTGCGGAATTGCGGAGAAGCGAATTGCGGAGCGGTTGTGGGGCATCAAGCAACCCAATAATTAATACCCAGACGACGCAAAAGTCACGCCTGAACTGGTCTATTTTTATTCTCTGAAAGCAATCCTACACCCCTCTATATCGACAGTATCGGTGGGGTCAATAATCACCTCGCATGGCGAAGCAGCCAATTCGTTAGTCGTTTAACGCTACCTAAACAGAGCTTTGAAGGGCAGTCCCTGAGCGTTGCTAAATTGATGTCTCTCCCAGACAGTCTATGCCCACGCTATCCACTTACACTCGCCTTTTCGCATCCGCAATCACTGGCATTGGAATTCTGCAACTCATCTTTCGGCAGGTATTGATCGGACGTCCGGCTGCACTGGTAACCAATCCTAACGCTGTCACCGTAATCGCTCTCATCAGTGCAATGGTATTGATTGCCTGCGCCGTTCAGCTCTGGAGAGAAGTCGGAAAACAACTACTCATCGCGACAAGCATCTTCGTGTTCGCTTATAGTGGGCTATCAAATTTATTCGTTGTCGTTTCTCAAGCTGACTACGGTGGGGTGCTTACCTCATTCGGAAAATCAATTACACTTGGGTCCGCGTTGCTGTTGTATGCCTATTTGCCCACAACTGACGACAAGTCATGGCCCTTCACACTTAGCCGGATATGCCTGGGCTTGTTTCTTGTCATTGGCGGCATTCAGCACTTCATATTTGCCGACTTTGTAAAATTCCTCGTCCCCTCCTGGATTCCCTTTAATGTATTTTGGACGTACTTCGCCGGTGTAGCGCTTATTGGGACGGGACTGAGTTTGCTGATCGATGTCAGAATAAAAACTATCGCACAACTCGGTGGCTATATGGTATTCGCATGGTTCCTGGTATTGCATATTCCTCGCGGCATAGCCGACCCTAACCCAAGCGAACTTACAGCGGTGTTTGAGTCACTGGCAGTGAGTGTGACTTTGTTTACATTGTCAAGAATCTCATCTAAGAAGAAGTAGTAAAAAAAACGGCGCATCGACTACTCTCGACGCGCCGTTTCACTTTATATCAATTCGATCATTCGTATTTCAATGCGTCAGCCGGATTTGTCCGCGCGGCATTAAGAGAATGGAATGCAACAGTCAGGAACGAGAACAATAGCGCGAACAAAGCAACTACTGCGAACAACAGGAAGTTAATGTCGGTCTTATAGGCGAAATTGCCCATCCATTTTGACATTAGCCAGTATGACAGCGGTACAATCAACACTGACGCGACGAGTATCAGTACCATCACATCGCGGTAGAGCAACATGATGATCTGAGGAATGGTAGCGCCGTGTACTTTGCGAACACCAATTTCCTTCGTGCGCTGCGATGCCGTGAATGCCGACAGACCAAGGAGACCTAACAAAGAAATGAAGATACAGACATATGACAGGTTACTCAACAATGTGTTTTGTGTCTCGTCCTCCTTGTATTGTTCATTGAACCGGTCGTCGAGAAAGAAATATTCGTAAGGGTGATTTGGATCGTACTTCGCCCATTGTGTCTTCACATAGTCCATCGTCTCGGTAAGATTTTCTCCCTTTACTTTCAGAAATAAGTAGCCACCAGGGTTATCAGCCTTGATGATCAACAACGGTTCAATCGCGTTGTGCAGCGAATTGAAATTAAAATCCTTTACGACAGCGATAACCTGTCCGTCTTTTTCGCTGTGGAACCACTTCACTTTTTTCCCGACGGCATCGTCTTTCCATCCCATAAGTTTTGCAGCCGCTTCGTTCACGATGAAGATCTGATCCGTATCTGTCTTCGGGCCCTTCTGGAAATCGCGCCCATGCAGAATCTCAATGCCCATGGTGCTGAGGAAATCCTCGCCAACCGCCATCATGGTAAACTGCTGCTGTTGCATGCCTGAGGCGCCCTCCGCCCACATTACTGGTCCACCATTGACGTTATGGCCTGGAACGCTGTAGCTCGTAGTAGCTGCCGTAATACCCGAGTGTTGAAGAAACTCGCTCTTGATGCCGGAGATCTGGCGCTCGACCAACGTATCCTGTATGGGAAGGACTAGAGTGTTCTCACCACTGAATCCCAGCTCCATGTTTCGCACGTAGTTGATTTGCTGCTTCATCAGCAATGTGCAGGCAACGACAAATATTGAGATAGCGAATTGCAGTGTGATCAATACCCTGCGCAATTGGTGACTGGACTTCCTGTTCTTGAATGCACCCTTTAATGCCTGAATGGTTGGCACGCTCGGCAAATAGAAAGCAGGATACAATCCCGAAATAATACCGATCATCAACGTGATGCCTATTGATCCGAGCAGAAGAACCGGATTGCCGGTGAAGTTCGGTGACAGGTTCTTTCCGATCAACTCATTAAAGGACGTTCCCTTCAGAACAAATATCACGAGACCTATAGCAAGGATAAGTGACATGAAAGCGAGAAATATTGATTCGCTGAGAAATGCAAGTCGCAGGGCTCCCTTGCCTGAACCCAAAGTCTTTTTCATTGCAATCTCTGATGCGCGATTCACTGCCTTCGCAGTCGACAGGTTCATGTAGTTAATACACGCCAGGAGGATGATGAACAAACCTATACCCGTGAATGCAAAGAGATAAGAAAGGTTACCCTGAGGCTCGTCGCCGCTGAGATCGGAATAAAAATGAATGTCGGCAAGGTTTTCAAGAATTGGTGTATACTTACCTCCGACCTGATCGCCAAACTGCTTGAAGTACTTGGTGTAGATAGCTGGAAACTTTGCATAGAAATCTTTAGTGTCGTACCCTTCAGGAAAAAGCAGGTAGGTGTACACATCCGGATTCCAGAATGCTTCTGACTTAAGCTGCCCTTTATCCATGACCCATTCACGATCAATCAGGCGCGACAAAAGGAAATCGAACTTGAGGTGTGTGTTTTCAGGAAGATCTTCAATTATCTGCAGTAACCTTCCACAACTCATTGCCTATGGTAAGTGACTTATTGATAGGATCTTCATCACCGAAGTAACGTTTCGCAGTGGATTCGGTAACAACGACAGTATTGAGAGCCGTGAGGCATGTCCTGGGATCCCCTGAAACAAACTTATGAGTGAATATCTGGAAATAGCTTGAGTCCGTGCGTACGATATCCTCCTCATAATACTCGCGCACATTACCCTTTCCATCATCGTACTTGATTAACGTATGGTCCCAGTTATTTGCGCGTACAAAATTCTGAACTTCCGGAAACTCGGCTTTGAGAATGTTCCCCAACTCCCGGGCTGAGCGTGCTGACCGTGCATCTACTCCGGTAGCCTCGAGATGTCCCCCGAGTCGATAGATGCGTGCATGATTCACGTGATACTGATCGTAAGTGAGGTCATTCTGTAAGATGAGAAGCAAAACGATGCTCACGGCAATGCCAAGAGCCAATCCAAGGATGTTTAGAACGGAAAAGAACTTGTCTTTGAGAAAGACGCGGGTAGCAAACTTCAGATGAGTTCTTAGCATAGGTACCTGGTTGATTTAAGTTTCGGGGTTTTATTGTCGACGATTCGGCCTTAGTTTCAATAACGCTGCCATTCTTTTAATATGATTATTTGATGTTTAAAGGGAGATTATAGTTGTCCGTCTGGTCAGAACTGAACAGAAAAGTGTCCGGAAGCGCCCAGATGATCAGTATGTTAACTGCCTCTCAGAAGCAAAATTCTGCGTTTTTACCCCGTGGAAGCGTATTTGATTCCAGCCAGGGTGAGTGGTCGGAATTTTGCATCCCGAAAAAAAGAACCCGGCGGCTGTAACTTTTCCCATGCTGTAGGGTACTTGTAAGAGAATCCCTTAACCAACGCGTATGAACCGTTTAAAAATAACATTGTCGGCCGGCTTGATTGCTGCCCTCCTGACAACTCCGGCATTCGCCCAGAATACCAACAAGAATTCGAACAAAGACAAACAAACTGAAGAGTCACGCCCTGATGGGTTGCGCAAGATCGCCAGTGGTTCTGGTCGTTATGACATTGATGTAGATATTGACGAAGACGAACTTGAAGCCAGCATTGAATCTGCAGTTGAACAAGCCATGCAGACTGTCGAGTCGGTGATGAGCAACCTGGAGATTCATATTCCCGCTATAGATATTCATCTGGATAATATGGATTTAAATATGGATCGAATGGACATCGACATGGATGAAATGGACATTGATGTTGAAGTTCCTGATATTGATATCGAGATCCCCGAGATCAATATTGAGATCCCGGATATCGACATCGAGGTCCCTGAAATTGATATAGACATTCCTGAAATCGATATGGATATGGACTTCGATATCGATCATGATGAAATTGCCCATGACTTTGATCGCGACTGGAATGAGGACGCGCACTTTTCAACCGACAAAGACAAGGATAAGGATAAGGATAAGGACAAAGAGGTCAAAGACAAGTCTTCCAAGTCAATCAAATCCGACAAGGCAGATAAGTCCAAAGATGATAAGTCAAAAGGACTGAAGAAGATAAATTAGGTTAAGTACAGTACAATGCAAATGAATGAGGGGCACCAAAAGTGTCCCTCATTTTTTTATGTCCACTGCACCGACGTCAAAATGTGATTTATAGAACAACGCCGTTCGTCGGAATCTTAAGTCTATTGCTCCTTATAAACCCTCACCATGAAAACGTACTTGCGCCATTCATTAACCTGATCCACCCGTGAAGGGATTCTTTGCGAGGTCATTCTTGGAGCACGGATGAGTCCCTTTACTGAGTCGGGTGCCTGATCGATTGACGCCAGCAGCACTGTCGACTTTATAGCGAAGGCTGTTCCTGAGCTTTGTGTTTGCTGACCGCTGATGATACCAACGAGATCTCCTTTATTATTAAAGAGCGGGCCGCCGCTATTACCCGGGTTCACCGGCACTGAGATCTGATAGGCGATTGGATTTCCTTTGTATCCTGTCATTGCGCTGATAGAGCCGGCTCCAAATACCACATCTTCTTTTGGATATCCGAGCGTGAAAACGTCTTCCGCCAGGTTGCTTTCCTTTTTAGATATCGCGTAAGGAAGGCTGCTCTTTTCCAGTACGAACCCAGGGATTTTCAGCAACGCGATGTCATTCTCGCGATCCTGGTAAACAACTTTGGCTTTAAGGTTTCCGAAGGCTTCGTTTTCGACGAAGATGGAATCAGATTCCCTTACAACGTGATAGCTGGTGGTCAGGTATCCATTCGCGGATATCAGGAATGAAGTACCGGCGTAGTTCGCTGGGGCAGGAGTCGGAACGACTTTTTGTTCCGCGATGTCGTCCATCAAAAGCTTCTGAGAGCGCTTGATCTGCTCGACATTTCTACGAAGTTCTTTATAATTGGCCGATTGTTCATTCTTAAGTGAACGGGTAATAATGAAGGTTGCCACCACACTAATCAACGCAACTGATGCGGCTATTCCAGAAAGCTTCCAGTATCCGACCTCGAACTTGCGTGCTTGTTTCTGAACAGGTTGTTTGATTGCCGTTGAGTCTTTCGCACTGGCAACCATAGGTGCCTTACTCGTAACAACACGAGATGATGTCTCAGCACTCATATCACGATGAGCAGACTCGAGCAGATCCAAAACATGGGCGCGCTCACCCTGACGCTTCACCTCGCGGATAAGCTTGAGGTGATCCTGCGCTAGCTGGCGGAAGGAAGCATCGGATTTCATCCGATCCTCGATTGCCGTCAACTCCGTCTGGCTCAGCGTACGGGACTCGTAGCGATCCAGTTGGTCGATTTCTTCAACTGAGAGTTTCATATTAATCGTCCTGCCTTCCGTCGAAGAAAAGTTTCTTCAACCGTTGCAGACATTTGTATTTCTGGTTCTTGGCATTGTCGGCGTTTGTATAATTATACTTCGCGCTGATTTCCTCCATTGAGTTTCCTTTCATATAGAAGTCACGAATGATGCTCTGGCATGGTTCGCCGAGGCCATTCATGGCTTCATTCATTCTATCATAATCGAGCTCCATTTGCTCAATGCCTTGCATCTCTTCTTCAATACCAAGAAATGACTCGGCTACTTCGAAGCTGCCTTGGTATCGTTTCTTTTGCGTGAGCCTTTTGAGCCAAAGACGCCAGCTGACTGCATAGATATAGGTCTTGATCTTACAGGTTAGCACGAAATCAGGCTGATGCACTCTTTCGTAGAAGGCAATCATAGCGTCCTGATAAATGTCCTTAGCCTCTTGCTCTGTTCCATTGTTCGAGCAAATAAGATGGACTATCATGGGGTAGTGTGTCTTATAAAGCTCCTGGAGCGCTACTTCATTCTTCTTTCTGATTTCAGCAATGATCAGCTCGTCGAAATAGTACACAGGTTTTCGAAGTCGGTTTTATACTTGAACGTCCTAAAGGTAACCCAACAAAAATTCTGCTTTTTTCGTGGGTGACCTTTTTAAAAAGTCGGTATGAAGGCCAAATTTCTTAAAACCTATGAAAACAATCGTAAAATCTATCGCTTCTTTGATGGTTATCGCCGCACTCGTTGTCGCTTGCGGTCCTAAAACTGACAATTCTGCACAATCTGAGACTGAAACAGCTCAGGATTCTGTAGAAACGGTAGCTCCGGCTGACGAAGTTCCTGCGGACTCTGCTGCGGTTGATTCAACTGCAGTGCACTAATCGTCCGAAAAAAATACCCCGTAAACTAAGGTGAATGGTGTGGGGGGTGTGCGAGCCTCCCACCCTGACACTTTATCCCTATCCTCACCGTTGTCTGCATAAGCAATCGCCTCGGGTCTTCACCCGACATCATTTTCTGTTCACTGTATTGATTTATTGCCTCGCCGGCTAGTACCGGCATGGATCTGCTTTGCCTTTACATCCGAAAACCAACATTTTCGAAAGGCTATCGCTTTGTCTTACATGTAAAACAAAACTATCATTCCAATGAAAACTTGTCTGAAGTTCGCTTTAATCACCACGCTGCTGGGTGTTGCCGCTTGCAGCAGCAAAATGGAGTCGTCATCGCCTGACACGGTCGCCGAAGAACCCGCTCAGGTCAGTCCCGTAGCACAAACTTCTCCTGTTCCAGACCTCTATTCTGATGGCTTCACGAAATTGATCAAGACCGCCAACTACCGCTTTGAAGTGGAAAATGTTCATAAAACCGCCGATGCTATCGAGGTGGCTATACGCCGGCATAACGCTTTTCTTTCTTCTTCCGACCTCCGTCTGGATAATCCCATGCTGGAAAGCAAAATCACTATCCGTGTCCCCAACGAACAATTCAACGATCTTTTGAGGGAGATAGACCTCCAGGCCAAATTTGTAAACTTTCGTGATATCAAAACTGAAGATGTATCGAAGCAATTCGTTGATCTCGAATCAAGGCTTAGATCAAAGCGTGAAGTTGAGCAACGCTATATGGAGATTCTTCGCAAGAAGGCAGGCACCATAGAAGAACTATTGAAAGCTGAAGAGCAGATTGGTAACCTGCACGAAGAGATTGAGGCAACGATTAGTCGCATCAACTACCTCAAAGATGAAGTGCGATACAGCACCATTAACCTTGAGATCTATCAGAGAGTGCAACAAACAATTGCCAGCAACGACGTTTCGACGCTGGACAATATGAAGGAGGCACTCGCCTCAGGATGGAATGGCCTCATCACGGTTATAACGGGTGTTCTCTATCTCTGGCCTCTTTTAATTCTGATTGCGACAGCTCTATTTATATCCCGACATTTCAGCAGAAAACAACGAGCACAAGTGTAGTAATAAATGAGGTGGAGTGGAGCGAGCATTTATAGCTAACCATGGCACGAAATGTTATCTGAGCGCCTCGAAGCTATCCCGCGCATTTTCCCAGAATGCATCGAGAGCAATGATTCTTGGTTTGAAGAATGAGATTAACTCCGGCCAGTCATCTCTGTTAAATACTGAAACCGCTGAAAGCTCCTTTTCAATGCGCGCCACCGGTCTGCCACTCTCATCGGTGGTCGCGCGTTGCCAGGTCCATTCTTCGTTAAGTTCGTGATGGAGCATCAACTTTAATTCAAGAAACTGCTCGAAGTAAAGATCGCGAATGGCAGCATCGTGCTGCTCTATGGATATGGCAATCGATGCTGACTTGCTTCCAACGTGCATTCTGAAGTACACATCTTTCACGCGTGTGTGATAGTTGATCCAATTGATTCTCATCCCTTCTGACGAGGGGATAGGAGTTAGATACTTGCCGAAAGTCGTCCAGAATTCCTGCCTTGTTCGCGATGCCGCCTCACGTGTATACATGCTGGCAAAATACAAACAGAGATTTAATAATTTCAGGCCACAGCCTTGACGTTGGAATTGCCTTCCCAGATCTCCACGATAGGTATTCGCCTGTCAATTCCTCGTTTTGTTATAAAGCTCTTTGAGAGTGGGTTCCAGGGTGCCGGCATATTTGAAATACTCCGGTCTTGAGAGAATTGATTTAACATAGAGGTCCCGTGCTTTTTCATTTTCACCCTTCGCTATCAGTGCACCAAAATGAGCGGAAAGACAAGAATAGAGATGACTTAACTTCGTTTGCTTGAATGGTTTGCTCTTGTCGTAGCCAATCCAGTCAAATTCCTCAAAGCTAAACGCTGTGTATTGATAATAAGGTAGTCCGTTTATAGAAGGGAGCCTGCTTGCAAACTCCAAAAGCTTGTCATTATTTTTTACCATTTGCAAAACCTGAAAACGAGTGATGAGCGCGTCACATAATGCGAAGAAAAGGATTGCTTTTTCAGTGTCGTCTTTCAGGCTCAATACATTTAGATCAATATTGCCTGAACTGAGATCAGTTTTGTTGAAGAGCATGGCAATGCCATTTAGAATTCTATAATAATAGTTGTCCAGCAACCATCGCTCGTCAATATCTTGCTGAAGCACGTCCATCGCCACTTCGCGGTTTGGTCTCGGTGCCTTATCCGTGGCGTTCCGATTATAATGGATCTCGCGTATCACGTACCAGTAACGTAACTCCTGCTGACCCGGTTTTGTAAGAAACCGCTTTGTAAGAAGCTTATCATCCTCATCATTTGCAGCAATCAGGGCATCAATAATGTGATTGAGATTAGGCGATCTTAACTTTTCGACTGAGGAATTAAACCCTGTGATCTCAGAATTGGGTGAATAGAGTTCACCAATGGCAACCAACTTGTCCAAATCCGGGTTCTCATTTTGAGCAAAGAGTAGCGGCGAAAAAAATACTGTAACGATTGTAAGGTAACGGTTCATCATGAAGGCGGTTCCGCGAAAACTAACGAAATCACATCAATAGCTGTAGCCACATGCCTATATTTTTTGATTCATTGCTGGCATCCCCGACGTGATCTTTAACATTGCTTATGCTACAGCACCAAGCGCCACGCCTAACGGCAGGTATGACTGCCAGCGTAACTTCTTTTTCCTTTCCTTTTAGCGCAAAGGCCCCATGGGTATGAAACTCATATCGGCTTCCCAGAACGGAAGCGAGCTCGGATGATACCAGGAGGTCTGTATTCAGGCGACTGCACATGCTCATGATGCGCGCCGTAGTATTCAATACATCACCAGAATAAGTGATCTCGCGCTTAATTGTTCCGACTTCGCCTGCGACGACCCGACCGTAATGCAGGCCGGCTTTGAACGACGGCACGAAGCCATACTGTCTCATGTATTTCCGTTGCTCGGAAGACATCTTCTGTTTGATATCGAAAAAGGTCTTCACGCATCGATCGTTCGAAACCGTTATCCTGATAGTCCCACTGGACGACAACTTCGTCACCAACATATTGATAGATCTTACCTCCGTTATTTACGATGTCATCGGAGATATCTGCGAAGAAGTCGCGCAGCAGGCTGTGATACTTTTCGTCGCCAAGTCGTTCAGCAAGAGTTGTCGAATCGTTCAGATCCAGAAACATAAAGATCTTTTCTTCGTGGTGGGCTACGTTGTATTGTCCCTTTAGAATGCGAAGAAGGTTTCCTTCCCCGAATCGCTTGTTTATCTGAAGAATCACCTGCGTGATAGCAACCACACAATACCATGTAAATACATTCTTGATGCGTGTGTCGTCGGTGAGGAATCGCTTTACAACGTCCCAGGATTTTGGTGCCCCCGTTGATGTCGCCATACCGTGCAAGCAGGCAATGCCGGTGATAACCATGACTATGACCGCGATCACACCAAGATAAACAACTGTCGCTGTTAACACCGTTGACAAAATCGGCTTATTGTCGAATTTGGAATCAATCACGAAGATCAGGAAACTTCCTCCCGTTAAACCACCGATCAGAGCGGAGATACAATTTGACACTAATGCATATTGAATCGAATAGAATGAAGATGCTCCATTGGCATTCATGGAATTGATGATCAGGTGATCATATAACGTCATGACTATTGCAAAGGCTATCCATGCTCCCAGTAAAACTAGTAATTGCTGAAATTTGTGTTTTGTTCTCGCGCTCATGACTTCGTCGATTTGTTATACCAAAGTTATCACGAGTCAACAAGATCGATGGAGAGGCAACACGACAAAGAAGGGGTTCTTTGCGACATCTGATACAACTCAAAGGAATTTATGCAGGATATCAGGTGCACTCAAAGGGGATATAAAAGAGAAGGGCCGTCTGTTTTAAGAGACGGCCCTTCTGTCGAACCCTTGAAAATATTCCTTTCGCTGGCATTCAGCCAGGTCAAGTTATGAGGATATGATCTCAGACTTATTTTAGAGCCGTGCTCTATCTAATTCAAAAGTCACTCCTAATCTTCAAGTGTTCTTTGACTGGTGTACAGAAAATCGTATGCCAAGGCTGCCATTCTTTCGGTTTCACTCGCATAGGGCTTTTTTTGCCTGATGAGTGCATATAGTCAGTATAATAAGAGTCTAATGAAGGGGTTTGATCGTAGAATAGTTTCGTCACAAGCAAAATTCCTTCCATTCAAAGCCCGCATATTAGCTTCCAATTAACCAAACAACAGCTTGTTCACGATTTGAATCTCATCGCGACTGATCGTGTGCCCCATACCCGGATAAACTTTTTCAGTTACACTCCCATTCATGTCTCGAATGATTGCTGTTGAGGCATGCACGCGTTCGACTGGTACATGCGGATCTGGATCGCTGGTTCCGATAAATACCGGCGTTCCTGCGAAGTCACCCTTGTAGTTCTCGCTATAGATCTTATCGCCTATGAGTCCACCGGTAAACGCTGCAACACCTCCCCAACGCTTCGCATTTCTTGTAACGTACTCTAAAGACAAACACGCTCCCTGGGAAAATCCCATGAAGTAAATGTTCTCCTTCTTAATGCCTGCCTTACTGATATTCTCCACTGCTTCGTCCACAAGTTGTACTGCCAGACGTAATCCACGGCTCGTTTTGTTTAACAGGCGCTATGAATGAATAGGGATACCATGTAAAATTTGTGGCCTGGGGTGCAACGAGAGCAAAGTCAGCAACTCTAAATTCTCTGGCTAATCCCAAAATATCTCCTGAAGTGCCACCGCGACCGTGCAACATAATGAGTGCTTTAGTTGCCTTGTCCAACGGTTGCCCTGCTGTAACTATATTCTTTTGATGCATAGGATTTCCTCCTTTTTGAAAGTTTGCCAATGGGCACGCTATCCATTCTTCCAGTTCTGATCCCAGATGTCCTTGTAAAGTTCCGGATGCCGCTTGAACTGAGCGAGCACATAAGGACACAGAGGCACAACCTTCAGATGATTGGTGCGGGCGTGACTAACCATTTGCTCCAGCAGTTTTGCAGCGACGCCCTGACCCCGAAGTTTTTCGGAAACCTCAGTATGATACACTACCAGACGCTCGCCGATGATGGCTATCACCATCTCTGCAAGACGCTCACCGTTTTCTTCGATCAGGAAGGCGCCGCGGTTCTGATCGTTGATCTTAAGTTCTATCGCGTTCATACTATTTCTTCTGTTTTAAATCTGCTGGAAAATATCCTATTAAATAAAACCGTTAATACTAAATGAACCAGACAGCCTTAGTTCAAAACCGGAAGTACCTTCTCGATCTTCGCGCGGCTTCCCTCATATTGCGGTGGAAGCATCAGGTGACTTCCCAGCTCGGCGACAGTTTCATCAGTTGCAAATCCAGGATTGTCTGTGGCAATCTCAAACAACACGCCACCGGGTTCACGGAAATACAATGAAAAGAAATAGTTCCGGTCAATCTTAGGGGTAATTTGATAACCCGCTTTAACTATCTGTTCGCGAATAGCTGCCTGCACTGTTTCATCTTTTACGCGGAATGCGATATGATGAATCGTTCCCGCTGCGTTCACACCTCGAGGACTGCTCACTTCAAGTATATCAATAACGTTTGCCGTGTCAATTGTATCCGTGACAAATCTGGAGCGACCGTTCTCTTCGTCTACCAGTGAATAGCCCAATAACTCGAGTACCTTTTGAGTAGCATCTTTACGGTTCAACGTGAGGGTTACGCTGTGAAAACCTTTGATAGCAACCTCACTCGAAACCTCACTTGTCTGCCAACCGGTACGAGCATCATCTTTACCAGGAACAAGCAGCGTCAATGGCAGTCCATCAGGATCTCTGAATGACAGATAATCATCACCGAATCTTTTTCCAGCCTCAAATTTCACCTGATGTGTTTCCAGGCGTTTCTTCCAAAAATCAAGACTGCCGTTTGGTACGGCGTATACCACTTCCGTTGCCTGACCTGCGCCCGGAGTACCCGATGAAATTCCTTCCCATGGAAAGAAAGTCAGTATAGAGCCGGGAGATCCTACTTCATCACCAAAATAGAAGTGATACGTTCCAGGATCATCGAAGTTTACAGTCTTCTTGACAAGCCGAAGTCCGAGCACATGGGTGTAAAAGTCGAAGTTCCTTTTTGCGTTTCCTGCGATGGCAGTCACGTGGTGGAGGCCTAATATTGAGTTTTTCATTTGTCCTTTGTTTGGTTCACTGGTATAACGCAAGTTTACTCCTCAAAGATCAGTGATTATCTTGAACTAGGTTAAGAAATAAGGGCAGTTTAAGGGCCTGTATCACTGAAACAATCACCACATTACTTTCGGGCCGAAATTCTTCGCCTGATCTTGCTGAGAAACTCCGGAGTCATGCCCAGATATGAAGCGATGTTGTGCAGTGGTGCGCACTCCATTACAAATGGATATTTTTCAGTGAAGTTGATGTATCGTTCCTCGGCGGTCAGCGTAAGGTTGTTGATAATGCGCTGCTGACTGGCAACCAACGCGTTCTCTGTGATGATCCTGAAGAAGCGCTCGAACTTTGGAATCTTCACATAGAGTTCTTCCTGCTTTTGTTTGGGTAGCAGCAACAAACTGGAGTCGGCCAGAGATTCAATGCGCAGTACGCCGGGTTTTTGATGAATCAAACTATACATGTCGGCTATCCACCATCCGCTAAGCGCAAAGCTGATCACATGCTCGTTGCTCTCACTATCTACGGTGAAGCTTTTCAATGCGCCATTAACAACAAATATGGAATGCCTGCAAACTTCACCCTCTTTTGCCAGCAGTGTTCTTCTTGCAACATTCTTCGCTTCAAGCTGTAAAAGAAAAAATGCCTCTTCTTCCTCGCTCAGGCTGATGTGTTTGTTAACGCTTGCCAGCAATGGCGCCGTGTCTGTTTTATGCCTGCGGAGCATACTGCTTTTCTGAATATTTTGGGTACCGATTAATCTGATGCCTGATCGAATTGCTGCATCGGGCGTGGTTAATCTTCTGTTAAATCTAAGTAATCTACCTCTATATATTATGGAGCAATGACGAACCCTGGTCGGTACACATCCGATTAAACTGGCTGCGAGATGGGTCAAATTGGCTCGATTGAGCTCGTGTTGCCGGTTATGGACGTTAACAGTAAGTTAACTTCTGCATCATCTGAAGGTCAATCACTGCCTGTACTTTCGCGGGATTAATCAACCCTAATCCCACGATTTATGAGACGATCGCTACCTCTAGCATTATCTACATTGCTCTGTCTTTCTTCCTGTCAGTACTTCGAAGACCGTCCTGGTAATCACGAAAAATACACGCAGTTTGTTCGTGTTGACGAGATCGAACTTGCTGGCGGTGAAACTGCTGCAGAAATCTCTGCATTCGATTCAAAGACAAACAGACTTTTCACCGTTAACGCGGTGAAGGGCGCCATCGACGTAATCGATATGTCAGATCCTTTCAATCTTGTTTATGAACAGGAAATCTCCATCACTGCCTATGGTGGCGGCGTAAACAGCGTAGCCGTGAATAACGGGTTGCTCGCGGCAGCTGTCGAGGCCGTTGACAAAACCGCTCCTGGCAAAGTAGTGGTATGGAATACCTCCAATCTTTCAGTTGTTTCCGTGGTACAAGTTGGGTCACTGCCTGACATGGTCGCTTTCAGCGAGAACGGCCGGTACATCGTGTCAGCAAACGAAGGTGAGCCCAATGAAGACTACACTGTTGATCCTGTTGGATCGGTATCCATCATTCGCATCCCTGGCTATAGAGTAAGCACTATCGACTTCGGCAGTTGGGCCGGTTCTGCAGAAGCATTGAAGAAGAAAGGCTTCAGAACACCTGGCCGCACAGGGATAACATTCGCACAGGATGTGGAACCTGAGTACGTAGCCATTTCTAAACAAGGTGATAAAGCCTGGGTGACGCTTCAGGAAAACAACGCTGTCGCGCGCATCGATCTGAATAGCGCAAGAATTGAAGCCATACTTCCTCTCGGGTACAAAGATCATTCGAAGCCAGGATCTGAACTTGATCCAACTGACCGAGGTGCCGGTCCTGTTCAATTTGTTACCGGTCCTGTGCTGGGAATGTATCTTCCTGATGGAATAGCCACCTTTGGAAACGGCCTTGATTACATCATTACCGCCAACGAGGGGGATAGCCGCATTCGTCCGACCAGTGATGACGCACTTCCTCCGCTTAAAGAAGGTGCCCTATTTAACGAGGAGGCCCGCATAGGTGGTGTAAAACTTGATACCATTAAGTTCCCTAATTACAAGGCACTTCAGAACAACGCGAACTTCGGTCGCTTGAAGATTACCAACAGACAAGGCGACACCGATGGCGATGGTGACTACGATGAATTGTACAGCTTTGGAGCGCGTTCATTTACAATCAGAAACGGAGCGTCTGGCAACATTGTATTCGAAGCAGGCAGCGCGCTGGAGAAATTTCTCATCGAGCAGGATGGTTCTCTGTATGATGATTCACGCAGCGACGACAAGGGCGCCGAACCAGAATCAGTTGAGATCGGCAAGATTGGTCCAAGAACTATTGCCTTCATTGGCCTTGAGCGCGCAGACGCGGTTGTAGTTGTCGATGTAACGAGCCCTGGTGCACCAATCTATCTTCAGGTCCTTCATACTGGCGATGCACCTGAAGGTCTGCTGTTCATTCCTGCTAAACAAAGTCCCAACAAGAAGTCATTGCTTGTTACTAGCTGCGAAGGCGACGGAACAGTCCAGGTATTTCAGCTGAGCGGCGACGAAGAAGAGCTCGCAGGCCTTTAATACTTTACTCACACAACGACATCTCTGGGTCAAAACAGAACAATTCTTCAAAATCGAAAGCGGCACCGATTCAATGGTGCCGCTTTTTTGTTGTACAGCATGAATCTCATGTTGAACGTCAAACATTCAATTATTAATTCTGATAATTCGCTGATTGCGTGCGCTTACGCAGATAGGTGTTGGATTTTGTTTGCTGATTTAAGCTACCTTAGCAATCAAGCACAACATCGTGACATCCGTCCTTCATCAGTTCTTTCTTATGCTTTGTTATGGAGGCATTATCCTCAGTGTCTTCATTGTATTGCTTTTGAATTCGCGTGATGTTAAAAAGGGCAGAGCCAATCTATTTCTTTCAGTGCTCCTTGCCGCCCTTGCTTTTAGTGTTGCGCACATACTATTCGCAGGTGCAGTTGTTTCGCATTTGTCAGCCAGAGTCTATTCCGTGGGCGATCCTACGTTCTTCCTCATCGCACCACTTCTATGGTTCTACATTAGAGCGCTTTGCGGAGAAAACATCTCTATGAACTGGAACACGCTCGTTCATTTCATTCCCTTTCTGTTAATCATTGCGCTCTCCCTCTCACTTCGTTCGATCCACTCGCCGGAAGCCATTAACTTTCTCAGTCGGATGCATGGAGCAATCATCCTTGTGTTCTGGGTGCTCCTGATCATTCAGTTTACTATTTATCTCATAGCGGCCCGAAACAAATGGAATTACTTCAGGGTAATGGTTGAGCAGGAGGTTTCCAATATTGAACACGTGAGTATTGGGTGGGTACGTTTTTATATGATCATATTTCTCAGCATCAATGCCGTTTTGTTCATCAGCCTGCTGGTTGCACTTCATTTGGATGATCGTTCGTGGCTAATCCGCATCACGGCAGTACTTTTCTCAGTGTCAATTTTTGCTCTGGGATACAAAGGAATTCTGCAACGGGAGATCTTTTCTCAGGGCAACATGCCTGTACCCGACGAATCGAAACCTGTCATGATCCGATCGGGCAACGACGAACAACGGCTGCATCAGCTGACGTCGTTCATGGAGCAACACAAGCCTTACCTTGAAGCCGAGCTAACCTTGACGAGTCTTGCGGCTCAGTTAAAAATGACAAGGGGACAATTATCATCATTAATTAATGAAGGAGCCGGCAGCAACTTCTATGATTTCGTAAACAGATACCGGGTGGAAGAGGTGAAACGACTGATGACCGATCCTACAAAAAAGAATTTTAATCTCCTGGGACTTGCTCTTGACGCCGGATTCAAATCAAAATCAACATTCAATCTGATCTTCAAAAGATTTACAGGACTGACTCCAACAGAATTCCGAAAGAATCTGTCGGATCAATCATCTCCAGAATAGGATTTAGCGTTAATACTGATCACAATCCTCGCATAAGGATCGATTCATTTTTACTGGAGCCGATCGGGACGCCAGAGCGAATATTCACTTCGGGTACTATTTTAAAACGAACAACATAATCATGAAAACGAACGAGATCCAGTTTGCACCACATCTTGCCATTAAAGTGCTTCGCCCTGCCGTTGAGTTTTATGTGAAAGCGCTGGGAGCGCAGACAGTTCGCACCTTTGACAATGAAGATGGGAGCATTCATGTTGCTGAGATGTTGTTTCAGGGGCTCATCTTTCACCTTCATGAGGAAACGCCGCGCAACCATCAATTGAGCCCTGAATCTGTATCCTCAACCAGCGTTCTTATTGGAGTATTCGTCCCCGATCCTGACAAACTCTATAAAATGGCCATAACGGCGGGTGCCGCGATCGTCAGTCCAATGCAAGACTATGATTACGGATATCGCCAGGCAACAATCGCCGATCCGTTCGGTCATCAGTGGCTCATTCAAAAGAAGATCTAGTTTCAATTGGGCCAAACATGTGACCTGGCCGTGAGCTACCCATATCATTTCCTCTCCATAAAAGCATCGAATCGAATTATGGTTTATCAACCGATCGGTTCGACAAATCAACAGATCAACAAAACACGAGATCAACAAATAAATCTGGTCCAATAAAGTCCATCAGACGTCCAACTGGATTCAAATGGACGATTGTTTTAAGCTGAAATTGCTCATTGCAGCCAAAAATGGTTGCCATGAACACAACATCCAATTCGCTGCTAATCGAACTATCCGAGGTCGGCAAATCGTATACGCTTTCTTCGGGCGGTATATTCCGGGCCCTGCAAAACATTAACCTGAAGATCGAAAGCGGCCAGCTCGTTGCGATTACGGGAAAGTCCGGAAGCGGCAAGACCACACTGTTGAATATCTTAGCCGGCATTGACCGATCTACCGCTGGACGCGTTATGGTGAACGGATCTCAGATCGATCGTATGAGCGAGCGACAACTTGCGCCATGGCGCGGTTCTAACATTGGAGTCGTGTTTCAGTTCTTTCAATTGTTACCGACGTTAACCATTGCGGAGAACGTGATGTTGCCGATGGACTTCTGCAACACTTTCCATCGGTCCGCCCGCAGAAAACGAGCACTTCAGCTTCTCGAGATGGTTGACGTGGCTGAACAGGCTGACAAACTTCCATCGTCATTGTCGGGAGGGCAACAACAACGGGCAGCTATTGCGCGCGCGCTGGCGAATGATCCTCCAATTCTCATAGCAGATGAACCAACAGGCAATCTTGACTCATCGACTGCGCAGACAATATTTCAACTGTTCATTAACCTTTCCAGGGCCGGCAAAACGGTGATCGTGGTAACGCACGAACGTGAACTTGCAGAAGAGTTTGATGTTGTTTTTGAAATGAAAGACGGCGCGATTGCTCAGAGCTCAACAACCAAACTGAAGGTGTCCTTATGACAATCCGATTACGCAAAGTCGCCCGTGATCTTAGCCTTGAATATGGCAGATCGATGATGCTGGTAACCGCCATTTTTATTGGCGCATCAGCAGTTGGTGTAATTCTCGGTGCTTATGCAGTATTGAAAAGAGAAATGAAGGTCAACTACATGGCTACTGTTCCGGCATCAGCCACACTCGAAGTAGCTGACAGCATTTCCGTGGATGCTCTCGCTGCGGCCAGCAACTTTAAGGGAATAAAACTGGCAGACAGACGTGCTACCATAATTGCGCGTATGAAAGCTGACAACCGCTGGTACCCGATGCTATTGTTTGTAGTTGATGACTTCAGCGAATTACGCACCAATAAGTTCACTCCGGTCTCCGGAGAAACAAATCCAACAACCGGGAGCATGCTTGTAGAACAGACTGCGTACGGAGTAATGCAGTCACACGAACGGGATACTCTGTTGGTGAAACTGGAAAACACGGAATTAAAGGTCGCGCTCAGCGGCACGGTGCATGATCCAAGTCTTGCACCAGCATGGCAGGAACAGACTGGTTACGGATACATTTCCATGCGCACGCTTAGGCTATTGGCTCCGGATGCAAAATTCGATCAGCTGAGAATAGTCGTATCGGAAGATTCCGGATCGAGGGAACACATTACCAATGTAGCGCGCGCGCTTTCAGAGCATCTGAGCACATTGGGGGTAAAAGTGCATGAAATCCAAATCCCTTCACCCGGGAAGCATCCACACGAAAGTCAACTGACGACAGTGATGTCCATATTCGTGTTGTTCAGCTTTTTGATTCTGATCCTGGCATCAATACTGGTTTCGACCGTAATGGAGACGGTGATGATCAAAGAAATCCGCCAGATCGGCGTGATGAAAACTGTAGGTGGTCAAACGGGTCAGATCTTCGGATTGTACTCGCTGTCCATCATAACACTTTCAGTCGTGGCGTGCCTGCTGGCGATTCCAACGGCCAGGTTAGGCGCATCAGCATTTTATCGGATGCTCGCCGGGCTGCTTAATATATCGATCCACGACAACAGCATTCCATTGTGGACAACCATGCTGCTCTTACTTTCGGGAACACTTATTCCCCTTGCTGCAGCATCATTGCCTGTTCTTCGTGGTAGTCGGATCAGCGTTAAGAAGGCGCTTACAAACTTTGGTTCATCACAGCGTACCACGGGCGTTGTAGTCACGCTTGCCAAGGTCATTGAGCGCTTTGCTGTTTCTCAGCTCTTCCAAATCGCTATCAGAAATGTATTTCGTCAGCAGCGTCGCCTCACCATGACAGTATTGCTGCTGGCCATTGCAGGCTCTGTTTACATGACGGCCAGGAATGTATCGAAAGCCTGGGACGTAAATCTCGAACGAGTATACATTCAAAAAAAGTTTGACCTGGATGTCAGATTTACTCCGGAGGCAGACACCGTATCGCTAGTCAGCGAGTTGAAGCGTGTGCCGGGCATCAGTAGGTTTGAGTTTTGGTCTTTGCTGTCTGCATCCGTTGAAAGCAAGAATGACGTATCAATAACGCGAACCTATCCTGACAAAGGTCACGGGAGTTTCAGCATAGCCGGCCTGCCGCATAATTCAATGTTGCTGAACCCTACTGTAAAACAGGGACAATGGCTGGACAGAAAACACGCACGAGGTGTCGTACTCAATCAACTTGCGGAAGCACAAATAAGTGACGCAACCATTGGAAAGGAAATCACGCTGATGGCCGATGGAGTTGCAACCCGGTGGCAGATCATCGGCATAACAGAGGACGTTGGGACACCGGCAACAGCTTATGTTTTGCTCGACGCACTTCAGGCACAGCGGCACGCTCCTATGAACACCTTGCGAATAGCATATGCAGATCGCTCACGCGCAAATGTCATCGCCAATAACGAAGCTGTTGAAAAGATTCTTCAATCAGTCTCCTCTCCGGTAGCCTTTGCGTTGCCAGTGTGGGTATTAAGAAACGCAGTAGCGGCACATATGAAGATCCTGGTAGATACCCTGGTGACTTTGTCTCTGCTTATGGCTGTGGTCGGAACGCTGACATTGATATCCAGCATGAGCATCAGCGTTCTTGAACGAACCCGGGAGTTTGGCGTTCTTAGAACCATCGGCGCTACGCCATCGCGCGTAATTCGATTGATTGTCTACGAAGTAGCATGTATCAGTGTGCTTAGTTTGATCGTTGCCTTTCCGTTATCTCTTGGTCTTTCATCGTATCTGAGTCAGCTCGTCGGTGCGCTCTCGTTTCGAACACCGTTGTCACTCAGTATTTCCAATTCGGGTATCCTGGAATGGACAGGCCTGCTGTTAGTAGTCGGTATCACTGCCAGCATAGCTCCCTGCATTAGAGCAAATTCAATTACTATTCGCGAGGCTATCGCATTCGAATAATGTCATGGATTCAATACGGGCAATTTTCATTGCATTACTCCTCTTAATTGGTGAACTTTCAAAAGTCATCTCTCTTTAATGCATGGAACTGCCGGTTAAAATTATCTCAGCCGAATATGTAACGCACAACGTCAAGCAATTCCGTGTTGAGCGTCCGAACGATTACACCTTTGTGCCGGGGCAGGCAACTGAAGTATCCGTAAACCTTCCTGGTTGGACGGATCGCAGAAGTCCTTTTACGTTCACTGCCCTTACGGACAAACCGTACCTGGAATTCACGATCAAAATTTACCCTGAGCGTCATGGGGTAACCGATCAGCTGAGTAACCTGCGTCCAGGGGATGAGTTGATCATTCGCGACGTATGGGGAGCTATTGAATACAAAGGTTCTGGGTATTTCATTGCAGGTGGAGCGGGTATCACGCCGTTCCTCGCGATATTGAGAATGCTCAAGGCGAATAATCAGGTTGACGATAACGTCCTGTTCTTTTCCAATAAACGCGACGAAGATATTATCCTTGGAAGTGAACTCAGATCAATATTGGGTGACCGCGCACATTTCCTCGTCACGCAACAAAAAGATACAAAGAACGACTCACGTCGTATAGACGAGTCGTTTCTCAAAGCGGAAGTAAAAGACTTCAATCGACACTTTTATGTTTGTGGTCCTGATCCCATGATTGCAGTGATCAATGACACTCTTGTTCGGCTCGGAACCAGGGCAGACGCTGTGGTGTTCGAAAAGTAGGCACTCTCAATTAGATTAATCTAGGATACCAGTCAGTTGATACCGCGTGCATCAATCGAAATTACTTCGGATTGGTCTTCCTGAAAGCGAACTCTTCCAGGTAACGATACACCTGTCCGAACCTTTGCCGGCTATCTTCTGTCAACTCATACGCAGGACCAGCTGAAAGATAGATGTCACCAATTCGAATCAATTGGCTGTACCCATCGTTCACGACATGTACACTTGCCTCGCTTTCAATCTGGTCTGCCTTAAGTTCCTGCAACTTTCGAAGGATCGTTGACCGATCGTTCGCTTTCATCAGATAGGTACCACGTACAGGTGTTTTATGCCCGCCCTGGTGAACGACAACGCAGGAGTCGTAAGTAATTCTTCCCTTCGTGTGACTTCCATCCATGCTACCCGTGTAGGAAAACTCAATTACAAAGTCCTTAGCCCAGTCGGATGGAATCTTCTTCTCTGATAATTGAGCAAACGACTGTAGTGCCCCGATAGCTGCAAATACTACTGTGAGATAATAACGCATAAAAAGAGTGTGTTTGGAAATAGGATGCAAAGTGGCCCTAATTTCCATACGATTCACCAGCAACTTTCGCGGGCTTCTAAGGTCCATATTATAAAGGGCTATCGCAACGCCTTCACCGATGCGCAAATGACGCAATTCGATCAATCGCTTCTAAAATAAAGTCTGCAATTGCTGGGCAGAGGTTCTGCGGGTGTTGTACGATTTCCGGCTGGTACTGTTCAGAAGTGTACAATCGGAAGTGGCGCAGGTGGGAAACCACGTAAAAAACAAAGAACATCCCTCTGGCATGAATTTATCCTACAAGTGTTGAACTAATAAACATGGCCAGATTTTACCTGGGAGAACTGGAAGAACTTGTGCTGCTCATTGTTGCCATGCTGCGGGAGGAAGCGTATGGCGTAACGGTGGTGGCGGAACTACAAAAACAGGCGGGTCGGGAGATTTCGATCAGCGCCGTTCACGCAGTGCTTCATCGCCTGGAGGAAAAAGGATTTGTAGAGTCGCGCATGGGTGGGTCATCGCCGGAAAGAGGTGGTCGCCGAAAAAGACTCTTCAGAATGACCGCGTATGGTCAGCAGGTCATCGAGCAGTTGCGTGACACGAGAAACGCCATTTGGGACATTATTGGCAATCCTTCAGCGTCATGAATCCACAACCACCCCGGCGCATCGTTCGTCTCATAGAACAATTGGCACCTCGGGCTTTTCAGGAAGATATCCTTGGGGATCTTGATGAAATGTTTGCAGCCGATCTCAAGCGCGGCAACGGATACGCCAGACGCCGATATACTTTAAACGGATTGGGATTTTTATTCAAATCATTTTTCTGGACTCAAAAACGACAACCTCAATATACCATGATGATCGGCAGCTACTTCAAGATGGCCAGGAGAAGCCTGATGGCTTACAAAACAACCACCTCCATCAATATCCTCGGGCTCGTAATCGGCATCGCTACGGCGCTGGTGATTTTCACGGTTACAAGATTTGAAAAGAGCTTTGACAAATTTCATACTCAGGCCGCCAATACTTACCGGCTCGTCAGAGTAAGCGGCAGTGACATGTCCGAATTTCGCACGGGTATATCGCTACCCGTGCCTCCTGCTATTAAGGCTGAAGTACCGGAACTGGTGGAAGTAACTTCGATGGAATACTTCGGTGGCGCTAACGTGGAAATACTAAACGCCTCAGGAACAACCGTGGACAGATATCGCGAAGAAGCGGGATTTACTTTCGTACAGGCCAACTTCTTCAACGTATTCGACTACCGGGGCACCGATCTTAAATGGATTTCGGGAACGGCGTCATTGCTCGACAAGCCAAACACGATGGTGCTCACTAAAACGATGGCCCAGAAATATTTTGGCGACAACAATCCCGTCGGGCAAGTCATCAAACTCCAACGTAAATGGGACTTCACAGTCGCCGGTGTAATAGAAGATTTTCCAAGCAATACGGACTTTCCATTTACGGTATTGTTATCGTATGCTACACTACCTCAGCTCAACGGCGAACAACGGATGAACGATTGGGTATCAGTCAGTGACAGCCATCATACTTACATAACGGTTGCGCCAGGCACATCAACTGCAGACGTGGAGAAAAAGATAGCGAAGACTCACGCTGCCCATACATGGAAGGAACTATCTGATTCGCGACACTATCTGTTGCAAAAATTGTCGGACGTACATTTCAATGCAAAATTCGGAACGTATACGCGACGCACAATCAGCAAAGAAACGCTGATGGGCCTTACGGCTGTGGCCATATTCCTGCTGCTCACAGCCAGCATCAACTATATCAACTTATCCACAGCTCAATCATCGCTCAGAGCGAAAGAGATCGGCCTTCGGAAAGTGATGGGAAGCATTCGGGGTCAGGTTATGGTTCAATACCTGGTTGAGACCTTCATTGTTGTAATGATGGCTGCTTTTGTGGCACTCGGGATCTGCCAGCTCCTGATCTTCTATCTCCAGGGTTTGCTCAATATGCCCTCGAGTACCATTTCACTTCCAGCTATGGACACGATACTCGTTGTTCTGTCCATTGTTGTTATCATCACTTTGTTCGCCGGGTTTTATCCCTCTCTTGTGCTATCGCGGCTCAATCCTGTTGCCACATTAAAAAGCAAATTTGCAACCGATCGCGTCGGTGGTTTCAGCTTCAGAAAAGTACTCGTTGTAGCACAATTCACGCTGACGCAGATTATGGTTGTGGGCACGTTCATCATCGTTATGCAAATGCGGTACTTCGGAAACACAGACATGGGCTTTGACAAGGACAACGTGATCGCTGCACGCATTCCCGTGAGAGATCCGGTTGTATTGAAGGGAATGGAAGATAAACTCAGGTCGCAGGCCTTTGTCAACGATGTTAGTTTTAGTTATACGTTACCAGGTGGGGTACGAAGGAACGGCCACTACGCCGACATTGGCAGGTCGGGGGCATCATCCATGCACGACTTTCAGGTCTATGAATACGTGTCTATTGATGAGAACTTCCTTAGTCTCTATAATATCAAATTGCTCGCGGGCCGAAACCTCGTGATTGCAGACACGGCCAGAAACATACTCATCAATGAAACACTTCTGAAGAGCCTTGCCTTTGCAAGTCCAACTGAAGTCATAGGACAACAACTGAAGATGGGTGATCAAACGTCGGTCACTGTCGTGGGAGTTGTAAGTGACTACTATTCAAACTCGATGAAAGAAGCTCCCGGAAACATTGCTATGGTGATGCAGCCTGAGAACTATTCGATCGTCAGTATCAAGATCGGGACACCTCCAAGCAAAATAGCGCTTCAAAACGCAATAACGGTTGTCGATAAGATCTGGAGTGAAACTTTCCCGGAATTTATGTTCTCTTACGTGTTTCTGGATGAGAACATTGCGGCGTACTACGTTCAGGAAGATCGCTATGCTAAACTATTCCAACTTTTCTCGATTGTATTACTCACCATCGGCAGCCTCGGACTTTATGGCCTGATTACCTTCGTAGTCAACAGAAAAGGAAAAGAAGTAGCGATTCGAAAAGTGCTTGGCGCAAGTATTACCAATATCCTCACACTCTTTACGCGTGAGTATCTATTACTTATTGTTCTGTCGTTCGCGCTGGCAGTTCCTGTATCGTTCTATTTCGTGAACGACTGGTTGTCGAACTTCACCAATCACGTCAGTTTGAACTGGTACTACTTCGTGATTCCGGGCATCATCGTACTTGGAGTAGCTCTGCTCGTCATTCTTGGAAAATCGATGCGTGCGGCAACTTTAAATCCGGTGGATAAACTTCGGTATGACTAGCGTGAACTTACCCTACGAAATATAGTGCAGATCGCATCAGCATCGTATGCTTACTGATCCTTCAGACATGACACCGGATTAACACGGGCTGCGCGGAATGCCTGAACAGAGACTGTAAGCCATGCGATCATTAACGCGAGCACACCGGCGATTAGAAAGTACCATCCGTTCAAGGTTGTTCTGAAGGCAAATGTGTCCAGCCACGCCTGCGACGCAAAGTAGCTGACCGGCAAAGAGATCAACACAGACAAAAGCACAATCTTTGTAAATTCAGACGTAAGCAGATAGACAATGCCCATCTCTGAGGATCCGAGCACCTTGCGTATTCCAATCTCCTTTGTTCGTCTCTCAGCAGTAAACGCAGCAAGTCCTAAAAGGCCAAGGCATGAAATCAATATCGCGAGTCCCGCAAAGTAACGCGACAGCTTGCTGACGCGTTGTTCCGCTGAGTATTGTCGCTGATATTGTTCATCGAGAAAGTTGTATACAAACGTGAACTTTGGATTGATCTTCTGATGAAGTTCTTGCAACGCTGCAATTACGGACTGCTCCTTACCCCTTTCTATTTTGACGGCCATCAGCCATGCATTGTTATTCAGTCGGAAAAACAGCGGCTTGTTTGGTTGATGAAGTGACTCGTACGAAAAGTCTTTAACAATACCAACGATCTCGGAATCTTTGCCCCATAACTTTACCTTTTCGCCAATGGGATTTTTCAGCCCCATGAATTTCGCGCCGGTTTCGTTGATGACAAGCTTATTGGAATCGCCGGGATTGTTTCCTTCAATTCCCCGACCCTGAATGATCTCAAATCCAAAAACCTTTTCAACGTTACTTCCCACACCGATGCTCTCAAACTCCGTGCGATCATTGGGATCCTTACCATTCCAAACCAAACCCCACGTACCGCTGTTGTGACCCGTCATGTTATGACCAATGACCGTTGAGCCAACAACTCCAGGAATTTTATCTGCTTCCGCCATGAATGTTTCCAATCGTTTCACGTCCCACATGTCGCCCTGGCGAGGCATCATCAGCACATTGCTGCGATCGTATCCCAGGTTAGCTTGTCGCACAAATGCGATCTGACTCTGAACAACGAGCAATGACACAATCAGAATAACGGAGAGCGCAAACTGAAAAACAACAAGCCCTTTACGGATCAATACTTCGCCAAGTGTTGAATGCAGTTTACCTTTTAGCGTTGCCGCCGGGCGGAACGCAGAAACGTAAAACGCCGGGTAGGTTCCCGCTAATATTCCCGTGACAAACCCAATGGCAATGAGCACAAGAATCATTTGACCATCGAAATGCAACGAAAGAGATTTACCTGTTATGTTATTGAAGGGGTGCATACAAAGATCAGTTGCAAGCAGTGCCAGCGCGAGTGAAAGATAGCTTGTCACCAACGACTCCCCTATGTGCTGCGCCAGTAGTGTCCAGCGTCCGGCTCCCATTGCCTTTTTGATTCCAACCTCTTTAATTCGTTGTGATGACTTGGCAGTGGAAAGATTCATAAAGTTAATGCACGCTATTGTCAGGATGAACAACGCGATAATGCTGAACAGGCGGACATACACAATGCGCCCGCCCACTTGTACGCCATTCTTGTATTCGGAATAGAGATAAACTTCCTTAAATGGCTTTAAGAAGAGCGTCTTGTACTTGCTCGGGTCATCAGTCTTGATGCTTACAAAATCGGCAATCTTGGCATTCACTTTATTAATATCGGCTCCTTCTCTCAACAGAACGTAGGTAGCGAATGATGTACTTCCCCATTCTTTTGCCCATGGTTCTTTGGACTCGAAGAATGAGAATGGCAGTACAAAGTCAAATCGCTCACTTGATTGTTGAGGCAGGTCTTCAAATACACCCGATACCATGAACTGATCACCATGATCGACTTCAATCATCTGATTGAGGGCAGATCCAGGATCGCCAAAAAGGAGTTTAGCGACGTTCCTTGAAATAACGATTGACTTGATGTCCTTGAGTACCTGCCCCGCCTGACCCTCTACCATTGGTAGAGAAAACAGTTCAAAAAATTCCACGCCTGCGTATCGACCATCAACTTTGAGCTCGGTGTCCTTAACCTGGAGCGAGAAATTGTCAGAACGGGTTGTCGTACAGGATAGCTCAACTTCGGGCACATCATCTTTCAAGGCGTGGGCAAGCGGGCCATTTGTTCGTGAAGACGTCCAGATTCCATCTGCCTTCTTGCGATGCTCCCATGCAAAGTATAGTCTGTCGCCATTCTTATAGAAGGAGTCAATAGACACTTCGTCTTTAACCCAAAGATAAATCAGAAGGGCGCAGGTTAACCCGGACGCGAGACCGATCAAATTGATGGCAAACACGCCAGCCGATCGTTTGGCGTTTCTGAATATGATGAGAAGGTTGTGACGAAGCATACACGCAATGTTTTCGGATTCTGAAAGGCCACATTAGTGCCAATTGCGGAGAGCCTGTCAGAAGTCCAAAATTGCAGGAATTAAGCCTATCAATAAGCCTCAGTGACCAGTTATAGAAATTAAGCTGTCCATTAATGGGCAGGAGGATGAATGGATTTGGTCCCTACTGCTTCAATCGCGACGGATTGATGCCGAACTTTCGCTTGAATGCAGTAGAGAAGTGGTTGGCATTTCTGTAACCTACTACAGGTGCGACCTCGTTAATGTTCATGGCTTTATCCAGCAGAAGCATGCGGGCATAATCCATTCGAAGGTCGTATAAGTACGAGATGACGGGTGTTCCAAACAATTCGCGGAAGCCTGTTTTCAGCTTGTTTTGATTGATGCCGAATCGGCGCGATAGCGCTAACAGGGAGTGGTCCTCCAGGAATGTTGCGCGGAGATAATCTTTGATACCATAGAACTTCTCCTGATCGCGCTGACAGATTGAGTTTGTCTCATGCTGCGCTCCCATCATTGAAAACTGCAGGGCCATCAACTGCTGAAGACTTCCTTCGAGCATCAGCTGACCGAACGATCCATCGAGAGGACAATCGAACATATCCTGTATGACTCGGTAATATTCAGGAAGAGATACAGTACCGCCACTGCCTGCAAATTCCCCTTTGATCACGCTCTCTTTAAAATCCCACAACGGCGTATTTCTCGAAGGGGAAAAGCTCATCAACACCTCATTCAGATAGTTGGGTTGAATTTCAATGAAGTGCGAATTCATCACATTGCCGGCCTTGAATCGGTGTGCTTCTTCTACGCCCGTATTGTGAGTCATATAGTATTCGCCCTTCACCACATTAACCCAATCCCTGTCCATGAACTTGGCTGTCGCCACTTTGCTGTGCATCACGGCGATGCCATAATGTGTAGGCTGACCTGGTGGCGGAGCCAACGTGACATCATGGTTCAGGCAGGCATAAGTTTGTCCAACGGCAAAATGCTTGTGGATGATCGTGTCCATGCCAAACACTCCTAGTTCCGGATCGATGTTGAAATCGACTCTCTGGCGGGGCATGCCACCTCTTGTAAACGGTGAACCGACCACAGTAACCTTGTCGAGTTCAAGTTTGAGGGAAACGCTCATGTTCCTCCGATACGGATAAGCGATGGTTCGAGTTGCCATTGAATAGAAATTTCAGTTTTTAGCCTCGGTCTATCACCAAAATAGGCTTCAGAATTTCAAGAATTCACGGGTTCCAGAAGGTAATGCTTTTGGCGTAGGCAGTAGTTCTTTTGGCGTAGTACCTGGTTCCGACACTCTCCGTTAAGCCCTCCCAAACACTACAACATGTTTAAAAAAATCTTAAAAATCACCGGTATTGTTATAGCGGGCATACTTGCTCTTGC
This sequence comes from Chryseolinea sp., assembly GCA_049840655.1. Lineage (GTDB taxonomy): Bacteria > Bacteroidota > Bacteroidia > Cytophagales > Cyclobacteriaceae > Chryseolinea. The sequence goes on along the minus strand of JASGJX010000001.1, from coordinate 199,043 downwards.
AGCTGTCGCATATCTCGTCATCTATGTCAATATGAGCATGCGAATAGACAAGACTTATGAAATAACTGCGGAACAAATTCACGTAACATACGACTCTGCATCGATAGCCTTGGGAGCTCGCCTCGTTGGTACGCGCGCCTGTAATGATTGTCATGGAGCCGACTTCGGGGGACGTGTGATCTTTGAAGATGGAATGATCGGCAGGATCGCATCACGCAACATTACCCGCGGCAAAGGAGGTTTAACAGACAGCTTTAACGAAAGCGATTGGGTGCTCGCCATTAAACATGGATTGGATCAGCATAAACAACCCCTGCTCTACATGCCGGCTAATGAATTTGCCCAAATGAGTGAAGGTGACATCGCGGCAATCATTGCTTATATGTCGACCGTTCCGAATGTTGATCGCGAGAATCCATCCGTCAAAGTGGGACCGCTTGCTTATGTACTCGGTATGTTTGACGTGATCCCCGTAATTCCTGCTGAAAAGACTGACCACGCACTACCTTTTCCTCAGAGCATAACACCTGCAGCAACACCTGAATATGGAAAGTATCTCGCTGTTGTGTGCACGAACTGTCACGGGCCACAATTGAAGGGTCGCGGACCGATGATTCCGGGTGGATCGCCGATACCCGATCTGACTTCTACCGGCAGTCCGGGGAAATGGTCGCACGGTGATTTTATAAAGACGTTGCGTACGGGTATCAGACCAAACGGTGCGAAGCTTGCTGACGATATGCCCTGGAAAATGACGCTCTCGTTCACCGAAGATGAACTCACCGCTATTCACCTATACGCGCAATCTCTTAGATAATAAAGTATAGCGTAGGCTGCAGATGCAGTGGGGACAATATCCGTGCTTAGCGATGTTGGGATCCGGAGAGACGTTGTCCCTATAACGTCTACTGAACTATAGACACGTGAGATACTTCAACGAATCCAACCAGGTCGGCATGGCTTACAACAATCTTGTACCAGCCCTCGCGTTCACCGATGATGATCAAAGGATCGTGATTAGAAACTTTTCCGACCACCTTAAAAGACTCGCCGGGTCCGCTGTGCACGTCGAGACTTTGCAACGTAGTGGCTGCAGGCTTGAGTGATTTGGCAGACCATTCAACTTTGGTATAGTCTTCTTCTTCCTTTGCAGATGCTTGATGAGATGCAATCTTCTTGCATACCCCGCACTTGCCACCCTCTTCCTTGCAATGGGCACATGATGAACAATTCTTGCAGGCTGTGCAGTCAGACGAACCCACACACTTTGCCATCTCTCCTGCTTTCGACGAAGGCATATGACCGACGGTCGACTGGGCACGGCTCGTAGTGGAGCAAAAAATCAGAAGTGCGAGTACAGATGTAATAAGAAGGCCGTTTTTCATCGTTTCTTCAGTTTACTTGAGGATCTTAAAAAGTAAGTTCTGGTGACGTCGAAGGAGATCGATGGGGCTTGCCTGCATGTGGGGAGGGCATGTCCGCCGTTCTCAGCTACAACCTAACCCCCGAGGACGTCATTGTCCAGTGCCAGTGTAATGACGGTCGGAAAGTAGCGTAAGAAATACACCGGAATGAAACGATAATTACTTGCAGCTAAGTGAATCGGCAGGGTTTATACGCGGGGCTTTTCGCTTGTTCCAAGATGGACAAACAAGAATCCTGCTGTCGCTTCACTTCGAAACGCAATGACGTACAGTTCTGAAACAACTAGTTTGTCGTTTTTCGGTTCCTAATTGTCGCACGCGACCTGCCACAGGTTTCTCCATTCAGTATAAATTTGTGTTAGCGGGAAATCAGAAAACACACTATCGGGACATTTTCAAGGATTGCAATGCGGCAAATTCACTTCATCTTTATCATTTTCGTTATGACGACGGTATCCACCTCTATCAGCGCACAGACAACTGGAAAATATACAAAGGTCAATGGCCTTAACATGTACTATGAAATACATGGCACTGGTTATCCGTTGGTGCTCATCCACGGTGGAGGCTCAACTCTGGAGACCACGTTTGGACGTATACTCCCAGCGTTGGCAAAAACCAACAAGGTAATAGCTGTCGAGATGCAGGCGCACGGACATACCGCAGACATCAACCGTGACATGACGTTCGAACAGGATGCCGACGATATCGCGGAACTGCTGAAGCAGCTCAACATTACGAAGGCCAACATCTTCGGCTTCAGCAATGGCGCAAGTACAACATTATACCTGGCGATACGTCACCCTCAGTTCGTTAACAGAATCATAGTGGCTTCAACCATGTATAACAGAGCGGGAGCATTCACTGGCTTCTGGGACATGATGAAGCAGGCGACTTTCGAAGGGATGCCACAACCTTACAAGGATGCATTCCTGAACATCAATCCCGATAAGGAAGCCTTATACGCCATGTACAAGCGCGACGTCACGCGCATGCAAAACTTTACGGAGCTGACACAGCAGGACATACAATCAATTGCCGTTCCTGCATTAGTGATCTGCGGAAATCAGGATGTGGTTACCGTTGAACATGCAACAGAAATGTTTCGCACAATGAAACAGGCGAATCTTGCAGTATTTCCGGGAGGGCATGGCGATTACATGGGTGAACTCACAACGCTGAAGCCAGGCGACGAAAGCACTCCAGTGGCATTGCCAATAATTGAGAACTTCCTATCCGCACAGTAGCCAGAAGATGACGCCACTGGAGACTTACCCCTTCCTGGTGGAGATCCCGGATCAATTACTTCGAACGATTGATCTTTCAGTTCTATACATACCCACTGAAAGAGAAGAAGAGATATTATGCAAGCTGGAGCGCGATCTCAACACGAACATCGTGATATACCGGAAGGACGCAGTGAGCAACGGAACTCACTTGTGTCGTGTCCTTCGTTTTGCGTCGCTAACTGAACAGCAGTTACATTTATTAAATGCAGTGGAGACGCTATTCCATGGGCAAGTCATCGTTGCCTATGATAATCCTTTGAGGATTGTCAGGAGTTAATCGCGCGAGTATAGATTGTGCGAAGCATCCATCACGCTGCATACTTCTCTCCGATCATACGAACTTCAAGTGAATCCGTTACACCTTTAAGATTGACGTTGGCCGACTCAACGTCAGCGGGCTGCTGCGTAAGTAATTCAAAAGCCGTCGATGAAATAACGAAATTATTATTAAGCAGTTTGGTCGCACCCTGAAGCCTCGCAGCAATATTCACAGCATGACCCATCACCAGAAGATGATCGTAACCGTTCAGATGGATCTTACCCGTTGCGACCTTGCCGACATGAATGCCAATACCAACTTCTAACTTTCTTCCGAGTTGAGCTTCAGTAGATACATTCAAAACTGAAAGCTGCCTCATGATCGCAGACCCCGCCCTTACCGCGTCGTCGACGGCCGTGCTAACATCGCCATCGAAACCGAAGGCAGCATAAAATCCATCCCCAGTCGTCTCGATGATTCTACCGTGATTGTTACGAACCAGTCGCTGGAACGTGGAAAGCAGCTTCCCTACCAGGTGTAGCACATCGGCAGGGCGGAACTGGCCTGCGAGCGGAGTGAAATTCCGGATGTCCAGGAACATCAGCGCCATCTCCTGCTCAGGCTCAGAAGGCTGATTCCACAGATCCCACGCCTGGGACTGAATCTGGCTGGCTTTCTTTTTCCCCTTTATTGTGGGATTTGCCGACATGAAAAGTTGAAGTTGCATGGCTGTTAGCGTTTGATACACTAATTAACGGCCGACCTGTGTCAGCCCTATGTCAGCAGGAAATACTAAAATCAAAAAATGTGAGGATTTGCCTTAAAAAAGTGATCGGAAGAACGACCTTTTTTGCTTCTGTTGCCGGGGTTTTGAGCCAGGCGATCGGCCGTGGTGAGAGGGGCCGTAAGACAGTTTGTACCTTATGTTCTCGCCGCGAAAAATCCATCTTTGACGGAGGTGCTGAGATACTCTTGGACTTCGGAGGTTCCTGTTTCCGGTGCCCGCTTTCTGAAGATCTTTACCTCAGAATCCACGAGCTCAAGCTTCTGATCGTTTACAATGTTCATTACGGCATCGTAAAATCCGATAATGAACAACCCGCCTGGATTAAGCGCCTCATAAAACTTGTCGAGTAACCGACGCTTAGCCGCGACGTCGAAGTAGATCATCACATTGCGGCAAAAGATGATGTCAAATCCTCCAGGGAATGGATCGGTGATCAAATTGTGATACTTGAACTCCACGTGCTTTACAAGATCCGGATTCATCTGCACCTGCGTGCCATCGACCTCTGAATAATAGGTCGAAAAGTCTCTGTAACTCGTCACCTGCTTATAAGCCGCAGCATTCTCAATGTTCTTGATCTTGTGATACACACCGCTCCTTGCCTCGCGGACGGCGACCTCATTGAAGTCGGTGGCCAACCCGTTGGCTATCTGCTGCAGTCTGATTTCATGCAGCAATATGCCCATACTGTATACCTCCTCTCCCGTAGAACAGCCCGCATGCCATACTCTCATGGAGGAACGATTTCGGAATTCAACTGTAAGCCGCTTCTTCAGCGCTACCCACAATTCCGGATCGCGGAACATCGAGGTCATTCCCACGCTCACTTCACTCATGAAAGGTTTAACAAAGTCGGGTTCGTGCAGGAGTTTGACCCACAACGCGTGCGCATTGGGCAGGTTGTATATACTCATCACACGGATGATCCTCCGTCGTAATGATTTAGGCTCATAGCAGGTGAAGTCAATTCCGTACCGTTTCAGGATACTTTGAGAGAGTGAATTCATCTCCTCATTTGTCAGCTCCAGGTTCTCCATCTTCTCTCCTATTCTTGAACCAGTATGAATCTATGCGACCAGTGAAATCTGATCTTTTGTTTGTCTGATAAGAATCAATATGATCTTATTGATTGCACCGTCAAGGCCCCGACTAACTGAAAAGCTCACTTCAAACAGCGCAATCTGATCATGCAACGCGAGAGGAAGGCTAAGCTGAATGGAGTCAGAGCGGAAAATTTCATCCTGATGCATGGGCCATTGCTGCTGGCCGACGGGTGCCAGAAAATCTGCAATGCCCTTCGACTTCAATTGGATCCTGCTCACACCAAAGAGCTTCATGGCTTTTTCGTTTGCTGTTTTGCAGCGGAAGTCAGCATTGAACTCTATCACCGGAAAAGTCGCCTTAAGCGCTGAGACCATCCCACCCAGTTCATTCAGCTTTTCCTTTTCCTGCGTAGTAAATTGTGCCAGCATCAGGATACGCTGCGGCACATCTCCTTCTACAATAATAGGATTAAATGTTCCCGACAACCACATCTCCTTTCCAGCATGGTCGCGCATCTTGAATTCCCCTGAGAAAACTTTGCCCAACATTAAGTTCTCCCACATGAGGTTAATCGATGGATCGTCGCCCGTGAACGCATGAATTGATTTGCCATGCACTGCACGTTCATCGTAGCCAAGTATCTTCAAAAAGATCTCGTTAGCGTTGATCAGCTTGCCATCCATAGTAAAGTTCGCTGTTGCGAGCGTACCGTCAATCGCATTGATTGTTCCTGACAGCTCGGCCTGCTTACGCGACATTTCAAGCTGCGTCGCGCTGATCGTCTCGAGGTGATGCTGTAACTCGTTCTCGCGACTCTGCAGTCTTTCGGCCAGGACGTTTGATTCTGCAAGTAGCTGTTCCGTGTGCACCACGTTTTGAAGTGACGCAACCTCTGCCGCGATGCTTTTGCTGACCTCACGAACAAATTCCACCTGGTGCGGTTGGAGCGGCTCGAAAGCAACAAGCTCGATGGCGCCGTAAAACGCTGTGTCAAACATCAGGGGTACGATGACAACATTTCTTGGAGTTGACTCGCCTAGCCCTGACGTGATCGTAGTATAATCCCTGGGAATATCGGTAAGGAACATGACTTCGTGCTCCAGCATGCACTGTCCCAACAAGCCAGCGCCCAATGAAATGCGTGACTCTGCTATTCTCTTTTTACTATACGCGTAGCACGCAAGAAGATCAAGACAACGATCGCCGGCTTCATTCCTGGCTTCAATGTAAATACCACCCTGATTGATGTCCAGGTGCCTTACCAGTTCACTGATGATATGGCTACCGTATTGCTTGATTTCTTCCTTCGTTCTGAGCACCTCGGCAAACTTCGCAAGCCCTTGTGTTACCCAGTTTCTCCTCTGCTCTTCCTCCTTCACGCGTTGAAGCTCCGTGTGAATAGAAAGGATGGCTCCATCAATCGCGTCGTCAGCATTGAGATCATTGAATGATGACAACTTCTCCGGATCAGCGAGGCTCGCGATCAGCTCTGCCGAGCGCTCAAACTTCTTAGAAATTGCAGTGTGATTCGACTCGAGAATGGTAAGGCCCGTTCCATCAACCTTGATAGCCTTTTGTGAGCCGTGAAGAATCCTTTGTGACTCAAGAGTCAGTCTCCTGAGCACACGCAACCAAAGTATCATCAAAATAGAGCCAATAGCTCCGGTCGTAATCACGCCTGTGAGCACAAATGGTCGTCCGATGTCTAGCGCAACTGCCGCGATAGACGACAAAACGACTAGGAGGAACAAATAACTAAGTAACGATAACGGTTTGCTCATACACGTAGGGATTAACCCTATGCGGGAATTGCGTCAAAAATTCTATTACTCAAACTCCAAACGAATTGCGGGTGAATTGTATCGCGCTCATCGAACCTGAACGACGTGTTACAAAATATCACGCTGGTGCTGGAGTCATTTCCCAGTTCTTTTGAAACGAAGGATCTGAGATCACTCGCCGGCATCCTCACCAACGAGGGAACATCACCATATATCTCAAGAGAAAGTGCGTTCGCCATTTCTGCGATGACAGAGGCCGAAATGATATTGTCTATTTCCATAAGGAACGCCTCATTCAATGCATCATTCGAGCGGCGTAGGTTTACAGCCTTAAATATTTCCTGGCTTTCGTCTTCATTAAATATCAAAAAGCTTTTTCCGGATACGTCTCCGATGATCTGTGTCACCAGCACATATAGATGTCCCGACTCTTCTGCAAATGCTGACCACCCGGCTCCGGGTTGGATCTTAACCGAGTTGCATTTAGTAATTTTTACATTCTTATTTACCAGCGTTGAGAACGAACGAGCGGCCCGCTCAAATCCCGCACCCATTATTTGCATCAACCTTTCTTCCCTGTTCAGCGTGGCCATATTATTAATTCAGATGAAATGCTTTCGCAGCGCGCTGCTGCGCGGCGTTGTTAAAAATTATTCCTAATACAAAAGGCACGTTCAGCACCAGACACACATTGCCGCTTCCGAGAATAGTGTAACCGCTGATATATTTCACACGGTCAACTGGCTTCGTCAATGATTTTTCAACGATCTCCTTTTGTTGCAGAAGCTTATCCACTACAAATCCAACCGTCCGGCTATTGAATGAAACAACGACTATATCTAAACGGGCTGAATCATCAACTCTGTCAAGAGATGAAATCGCCATGCTCGTTCCGTCGATGCGTGTATTGAGTTCCAGAATGTCTGAAAGAAAGGCAATGGCAATATTCTTCCCTAAATGATTTGCGATAAGACCACCGCCTGCACGGTGAATGTCCGACTTCGTAAGCGATATAACGGACTGGGTATAGGCCAGTGGGATGGCATACACCGACTCACCGAGTTCAAACAGAAGGGAAGACTTCACTGCCATCGACGCAGGAAGTGTGAGTTGTATCACCATCCCAACTCCGTCTGTGCTGACCAACTTGACAAGTCCGCCGATGGAATCCAGCGTCTTCTTCACAACGTCCATTCCGACGCCGCGTCCGGCGATGGCCGTTACGCGTTCCATGGTGGAAAATCCAGGCTCGAAGATGACCATACCCAACTCATCCTTGGAAAGCAAATCCGCTTCCGACGGCGTCAACAATCCTTTTGCAATGGCCTTCTCCTTTATCTTCTGATAGTTCAGCCCGCGTCCATCATCGCTGATTTCAATGACGACCGAATCTGTCTCTCCGCGGGCGCTTAAAGTAATCGTCCCTTCGCGTGGCTTACCAGCTGCCTTCCTCTCTTCCGGAGTTTCTATTCCATGTCCGACACAATTTCGGATCAGGTGAATGAGTGAATCCCCAATTACCTGAAGGACGTTTCTGTCAATCTCAGTATCTGTTCCCTCAAGCTTAAGCACGACATCTTTTCCTTCCAGTGAAGCTGCATCACGAACAACGCGATGAAACTTGTTGAACAGAAAACCAACCTGCACGAGGCGCACATCCATTACTGAGTATTGAAGGTCAGCGCTGATGCGACTCAAGCGTGCAAATTCATTTGTGGCCTGGCGACCACTGGCTGAATTCATTGAAAGGATTCGATCCTTTTCGATCATCAGTTCGCCTACAAGTGTGAGGAGGTTGTCGAGCTTCCGCACGGGAACTTGCACAAGATCAGAGAAGGTGAGCTTTTCATTCTGCTCCCGTTCATCGACGCTCTTTCCCTCAACCGCCGACGCAACATCGGAAACAGCTTCAGGTAAGATCTGCTTCTCAACCTCCTTTTGGTTCGAACCATGCACTGCAGGCTGAGCTTTCGATCTTTTCAAATAGACCTCCAGCTTCGTCTTAATGCCTTTATACTTTACTTCGCTGTTGTCTTTGATCGCCTGAATTAAATTTCCGAGAACATCCACAGCTTTGAACAACATCGCGAAGAGCGATTCGTCCATGAGTATGCGCCCTTCACGCATCTCGCCAAACAGATCCTCCAGCACATGCGACATCTCTGCGATACCGGCATAACCCATACCGGACGCGTTGCCTTTCAATGTATGTGTGATCCGGAATAGCGCATGAATAGTTTCCTTGTCACCAACATGCTTCTCAAGATGAGTGATCAGTCTGTTCACCTCTTCGAAATTGTCGAGGGCCTCTGCCAGGAATATCTCCTTATATTCGTCGTCTCGGTTTGCCATGTTTAATTCCGTTGAAGGGCTACAAACAGCTTACTATAAATCCTGGTATCTCATTAAGACTAACTACCTGTCTAACGGCGCCCATTTCGTTGGCGACGCGTGGCATTCCATAGACAACAGATGAATGTTCATCCTGAGCAATGGTATAGCCTCCTGATTCTCTGATCTTCTTAAGCCCGACGGCACCATCCTTACCCATGCCGGTAAGAAGTACGCCAATTGCTCTTTTACCAAATGTATCCGCCGCCGATTCAAATACGCTGTCGATCGAAGGGTAATTGAATTCTTTGTACTTCCGCTGTGTGAAAGATATCATCGGCGATCCGGTTGCAATGTTCCTGTCAATCGTGATGTTTGTGTCACCGGGCGCCACATATACAATACCACCTCTAAGCGACTCACCTTTGCTGGCAAGTCTTACGGGTATAGTGTTAGTCTCGTTCAAACGAGCGCTAAACGATTCAATGAATCTCGTAGGCATGTGCTGAACCACTACGACCGGTACGTGGAGATTGCGTGGAAGGTTGGTTACGATGTGTTCAATCGCAGCAGGACCTCCGGTTGATGCGCCAATCACAATGATGTCATAGTTGATCGACTCAAAACTATGCTGGTGATTATTAGCGTGCTTGCTTACACGCGACTTCAGATGACTGATGTCCGCACGAGAGGCTTCCTTGATGAGATTAGTCAGCCGGTAGCCTTGCAGTTGGTCGGTCCTGTAATCCGCTGGCTTATCAACAAATTCGAATGCACCACCCTTTAACGCATCGAAGACACGGGTATCCGTTTTCTCTAATGAACTCAGAAGTATGATGGGCACTGGCTGCTTAGACATAAGGGCATTAACAACGTAAACGCCGTCATAGTCGGACATCACCACGTCGGTAACAACCACGTCGGGTCGCAGGCTCATTACGAGCTCTTCTCCTTCACGACCGTTCTTGGCAATGCCTACCAGTTCAATTTCGTCGTCACGACGGATCACATCGCCAATCAGCTTTCGCATGAAGGCAGAGTCGTCGATCAAAACGGTTCTGATACGGCCAGGCATTGTCGCGATCAAGCTTTGTTGATAGCTTCTACCAGTTGATCATTTGTGAAGGGCTTTACGATGTATGCCTTCGCACCTAATCGCAGTCCTTCATTCACCACGGACTCTTGCCCAACGGCGCTGATCATTACAACTTTTGATTTCAATCCTTCGTCCTGATAAACTTTGAGGATATCCGTTCCAATCATGTCGGGCAATATGTTGTCCAGCGTGATAAGATCCGGTTGTAGTTCAAACGCAAGGTCGATTGCCTCTTCACCGTTGGCTGCCTGACCGACGACGTTATAACCGCCGCCTTCGAGGGCATCCTTAATGAGGGTTCGCATATACAGCGAATCATCAACAATCAGTACGCTCTTTGCCATGTTTGCTCTATTTGTTTTTGTTTCAAAAAATCATTCCAGTTCTGTTTCCGGCACGTCTTACCGTGAGCGTACCCGTCGTAGTTTCAAACTGTGCTGTACGACTGAGTGTGCCGCCAACGTCGGTAGCTGCAATGAAGATGTTTCGCTTGCGCAGGTGATGCATCACCGACTGGACATTTTTGGCTCCGGTCTCTGTTGTTCCCAACGTATTGGCGCCGCCAACCATCTTCGCAGATAACCCCGCCAGGCTGCTGCCGTGTTGCTGAAATCTTCGTACGAGTTCCGCGATCGCGTCGTCGGCGCAATACCAACCATGCGTATCCGGACCACGTTCAGCATCCGGAAGCAGAATATGCGCTGCACCTGTCAATCCCAATTGACGATCGTGAAGAAACAATCCAATGCAAGAACCCAATCCAAAGCAATTGTATTGAGCACGCCCCTGGTGTGTAACTACCTGACCGATGTTGACGGTGTATACTTTCATGTACTATGCAGCGATATGCGTCTTCCTCATAGATGTCAGTGCATCCTGATCCACTACCTTGAAAATATCCACGAGGATGATCAACCTGTTTCCAGACTTCACGATTCCTTTTATGTAGCTACCATCCGAATTAGCATCGCTAACAATTCCTACGTTTGTATCTACCTCTGCTGAATTCACAGTGATCGTATTGGGAACGTCTGAAACCAGAAGACCCATGCGCATCTCCTCGCTTTCAACTACTAACGTGTAGCGTCCACCCTTTTCCAGGATCACTCTCTCCAGATTAAACCGTTCCTCGAGATCCAGAATGGCAATCACATTTCCGCGGACGTTTGCCACGCCACGTATATACGCGGACGACTGAGGCATGCGGGTGATATTTGGGGTGATGACCACTTCTTTGATGTGATCGATCTGCATACCGTATTCTTCGTTGCCCAGTTTGAAAACCACGATCTGCATGGGCTTCCCCGTTTTGATCGTTTCAGTTTTTTCTTCTTTAGCCATTGAAGTGATCGCGTTTTAGTTCCTTCTGAGTTTGAATTGTTGAAGGCCAGCCTGCAGCTGCGCAGCAACAGCTGACAACTCATCGCCCGCCTTTGCGATTTCCAGCATACCATTGCTCATCTGCTGACTTGAGCTCGCAACTTCCTGGGTACCCGCAGCTGTTTCCTCCGACACTACAACGATCTGTTCAAAATTCTTCACGACGATGCCGATGCTATCCTTTTGCGTAAGGGTTGCCGTTTGTATTTCCTGCGACGCAGTAAATGTCTCTTCGCTCGACTTGGCAATCTCCTGGAAGATCAACTCAGCTTCTACGCTGGACTTGTTTCCTTCCTTCACGCTAACCTCCATGCCTTCGATTGCCTTACCAGCCGCCTGAGTATCACGCTGTACATCGCTGATGATTTTTTCAATCTCAACCGCTGATCTGCGTGAATCTTCCGCAAGTTTTCGAATCTCTTCAGCTACGACAGCAAAGCCACGTCCTGCGTCGCCCGCGCGTGCTGCTTCAATGGCCGCATTCAGTGCAAGCAGGTTGGTTTGACTCGCGATGTCTGTGATCACGTTCAGTGTCCGTCCAATCTCCTCTGTACGACGAGTGAGCACCTGTATAGACTGCGCCGTTTGTCCCGCAGATTCCTTAATACCGGTCATGTTGTTCACCAGCACCTTTACGGTCTTCATACCCTGGTTTGAACTATCGCGTCCACGCTCAGCAGTCTTATTAATAAAGTTTGCTTTCTTCTCCATGTCGTTCGATGACGACATCACGTGATTGATCAGCTTCGACGACTCATCTGTCTTTGAAGCCTGATCCTGCGCACCCTTTGCCATTTGTGAAATTGCCGATGCAACTTCATTGGTGTTGCGCTTCATATCATCTGCCTTCTTTTGAAGTAAGTCTGACGACTTGGCAACAACAGAAGATCCCTGGCTGATATTCATCAATACCCCATTGAGGTTATCAAGCGTCTTGTTGACCTCCGCAGTCAAACCATTGTTGTCGACGAACGTGTCGCAGCGTTGGCTCAAATCACCTTTTGCCATACCCTTGATCACCCGAATTACTTCGGTCATATCGAGTGCATACTTTACTACTTTGTACGGTCGTCCTTCATTGTCTGTGATAGGGTTGTATGACGCCTGAATGTATATCTCCTGCCCGCGTTTATTGATACGCGTATAAGTGCCCACGAAGAATTCGCCGCGATTAAGTGTATCCCAGAAATTCTTGTATTCGATCCCGCGAGCATAATCTTCCTGTACAAACATCCGGTGATGCTTGCCTTTAATTTCAGCAAGTGAGTAACCAAGCGTTTTTAAGAAGTTGTCATTAGCTGTAATGATGGTTCCGTCCATATTGAACTCGATCACTGCATTGGAGCGACCGATTGCCTCAAGCTGACCCTGGAAGTCGATATTCTTAAGTTTTTGTTCTGTCACGTCGGTGGCATACTTAACAACTTTGAACGGCTTGCCGCTGAGATCCATGATCGGATTGTATGATGCCTGTATATAGACCTCTTTTCCGCCTTTACCCAAACGCTTGAACTCGTCAGAGAGATACTCTCCGCGATTAAGTCTGCTCCAGAATTCGCGATAGCTGAAGCTTCTCCCGTACTCAGGATCCACAAACATGCTGTGGTGTTGTCCCTGGATCTCGGCAAGCGTGTAGTTCATTGTCCGAAGGAAGTTCTCATTCGCGCGAATAATCGTTCCGTCCATATTGAACTCGATCACTGCCTGCGATTTGCTGATCGCTTCGATCTGTCCACGATAATCAACGAGCATTAACTGCTCGTCCTCGTTCTTGCTCTTTCCATTGGACGACCCTCCGTTCTGTGAGCCATTTCCCTTGTCCTGGTACAAGTTTCTGTTCATTTTCTTAACTTTTTTGCGTTGGATTGATGTGCCGGTTGTATTGTCAGATGCTGCCAACTCCTGAGCGAGAGCTGAATGTGCCGGTTGATGTTCGTTCATTTGTTGTCTAAAGAATAACCGGGTTAACGGTGTTTAAAAAAATACACGCGCAGGGCGCGAGGGAGTATGTAAAACTACATAGGGGCGCATACATGCACCATACCATGACGACTGTATTTTGATCTACTCGTGACTACGGATAGGCACTCCGTAGTAATACCTACCGCTACCAGAGCATACTCTCAGTCGTCGACCGGTTATGGCGAATCCAGCTATTGAATGTCGCTTGAACGGAAATGCATTGATGACCATGTATTGAATGGTTATTCTCCCTTGCTATTCGACTACTTCTTATTGCAGCGACGACAAAAAGATAATGTTGCCCTGCCTCGGGGTTGATCAACATCGGATAAAAAAACTAAAACTTTAGATCAGATCAGACCGAGTTGATCCACTTTGTTGACGAGCTCGATGGCGTTCTTCACACCAACTTTCTTCATAAGATTCGCGCGATGCGTTTCAACTGTTCGGGCGCTGATAAACAAGCGATCAGCCATTTCCTGATTCGTCAATCCTTCGCTAATTAACCTAACGATTTCTATCTCCCGCGTTGTCAGACGGATTTCACTATCCAATGCCTTCTTTTTGGAATTATTGGAGTAGTGCTTGAGAATGGATTTCTGCACTTCACTGCTGAAATAACAATCCCCACGAAGAACTGTTTGAACAGCTTCTTCCAGTTGATCGCCTGTTTCACTCTTCACCACATAGCCCCGTACGCCGTGCTCCAGACATTTACTGATGTAATCGTCATCGTTATACATGGAGAGAATGATAATCTTTGCGTCTCGGTTTCCGGTAAGGATATGTTTCGCCACTTCCATACCGTTGACTTCTGGCATTGAAATGTCGAGGATCATCAGGTCAGGGCGCAGTTCATGAAAATGCTGAATTGCCTCCCGGCCATTAACAGATTCACCAACAACGTTCCATTCATCATTCCTTGACAAGAGCGACCTTACACCCTGTCTGATCATCGCGTGATCATCAGCTATCAATATCTCCACCTTACACATAAACCGCCGCCTTAGAATTGGGTACTTCAACCGTCACCAGTGTTCCGCGATGCTGATCGCTTTCAATATTAAACTGACCGCCCATTATCTCTGCACGGTCGCGCATGTTATTCAGTCCGTTGCCTCCGTTGGAAGAGTCCTGCGAGAAGCCTTTCATTCCTTTGCCATCATCCTCTACTGTTAGCCTGATTACCTCACGCGATACATTCAACTGCACGCTGACACTTTTTGCCCTGGCGTGCTTCAATGAGTTGTTGAGCGCCTCCTGCGTAATCCGGAAGAAGTTTACTTTATTGGATTGCGTCATCGGGATGGCGACGCCATGTGCCTGAAAATCGATGCGAACATTTGACGAATGCATCACTGTCGTGCACAGTGTTCTCAGACAGGTTGCCAAATCAAAATCACGGAGCTTTGAGGGAAGGAGATTTTCAGATATCCGAACTGATTCCAGGATAGCCTCATCGAGCAGCTGTAACAAAGTTTGAGCTGCAACCGGATCGTTCACGATCACGCGCGTATTCATTTTGATCGCGTTCAACATTTGGCCCAGTCCATCGTGAAGGTCCATAGCAATTCTTCCGCGCTCCTGTTCCTGGCCTTCGATAACAGCAGCCTTCCGATTGAGCTCTGCTACTCTGCGGAGATTATCCTGTTGAACTTTGTCGGCAACGTTCTTGAAGACAATGATCAGCCCCGTGAAATTTCCATATGAGTCGAGCAATGGGCTAAGGCTGCTTTCACCGATGGGCAATACGTTGCCAATCTTGCAAACGAGCAGCAGGTCATCGGGCATTCTGCTCAGATTACCCATTCCCAATGAACACTGAATTGGATTGATGTTTGAGTGCCTGGTTGCTGTGTCCCTGCAATTCAAAATCTCGGCAACGGGACTGCCAATCACTTCTGATGCCGTCCATCCGGTCATGCGCAATGCTGCAGGATTCATGAAGGTGATCCTGCAATCGCGATCGACGGTCACAACAGCATCGCTGATTGAACTAACGGTAGAGAAATATTTCTCCTCGCTTCTGCGCAGTTGTAATTCTATGTCGTGCTTGTAGAGAGCCATCTCGATCACAGCGATCACCTCGCGTGCTTCGAAAGGCTTTGTAAGATATCCATAGGCTTCGCTCACTTTTGCGCGGTCAATGGTTTGCCGGTCAGTGAGTCCTGTGAGGAATACGGATGGTACGTTATATCTTTTCTTCAGGATTGACGCTACCTGAATGCCATCGAGTTGCCCGTTGATGACAATATCCATGAGCACCAGATCCGGGCGCGTTGATTCAACAAAGGCTATGGCTTTCTCACCTGAATCGCAGGATCCAACAACTGTGAACCCATCGTATTCCAGAGTCTGCTTTAAAGAAAAGGCCGCCAACGCAGAATCCTCCACAATAAAAATCGAAGCTTTCGCCATTATTTTTTCTCGCTAACAATTAATGCCAGAGGCACGAGTTTGTAGTTTTTTCTCCCCAATCACTCAAGGAGATACAACGATTGTGGGTTCAGCGTCAAACTTACATGCAACTAACGGTGATGGCTGATTCAAAGTAGTGGAGACGACACCTAAGTAATAATTTTTTAAGAGTAACATATTTTCACATCGATACTTACAAGAAATGAAGAATGATGTAATTATACAACCCCCTGAAAACAGGGAGCCCCGTTGACCGGGGCTCGAAAGACTCATCAGGGAAAATACGTATTCGCTAAATCAACGCAATCGTTAACTAAACATCTTTGAAGGCACCATGTTCTTTTCAGGAACATAATCTGTAGCATCATAAACATATCCGGCCACGAGGCGGAGCGTGTCATACTTACTAAACTCAGCTGCAAGCTTCATGACGTTAAGTTTGTAGGTCGGATTCTTAGCAACCATCTCTACGGCTGCTTTGACTTGAATTGAATCAGGAGTTTCGGTCTTCAGGTCGATTCCAAGTTTGAAGTAACCTACACGAGCCGTGATCTCGAGCTTTCCTTCATGTACGCCACCAACGACCATCGGTGTTCCATGCTTGATGCCAAGCATCACGCCGCCATATCCACCGTTAGTGATAAATACATTTGTGTACGGTAACACGTGCTCGAATGGAATGTAGTCTTCAATAACGACGTTGGTATAAGGGAAGCGATCGCGCAGTTCTCTGGTCTTCGATCCACCAGTGGTAACAATGACAAGCGTGCGCGTTCCCTTGTACGCTTCGATAACCGGAACAATAAGTTTCTCGGGGTCCTTTTCAATTGTCCCCTGAGTAACGAGAATTGTCCTGTTATACATCTTAGACTTCTCCCGGAGCTCCGATTGTGGCAACCGACCTTTTGCCAGTGGAAGCAATGGCCCGATAAAACGTATGTTCTTTCCAAGATCGCTACGTTTATACTCGAAACCTGGTGTGCCGCTTTGTAACATGAATGTAGAGCTGCGGATCAGATAGTCCATAGTGTTACCCTTCACAACAATGCCGTAACCGCCAAGGACCTCCCGGAAGAGTTTGTGCGCCTTACCGAATAGAACGTTGTCGGTTAGCCATCTGAAGTAATCCTGTTTCCATCGGCCAAGCTTCGTCGTTGAGGGTGTCATTCCAAGACCAGCAGGTCCGAGATCTTTAGAGGTTTCAGTCAAAGGCATCACGCCGATCGAGATGACGGGTTTCTTAAGGATCTCACTCACAAGAGGAATGGCGGTGAACATGACGTCAGCTATTAATACGTCGAACGGAAATGACGCATTGATATCGGTTATGTCTGCAAAGAACTCAGGCGCCCTGCGAAGGAACGAATGTTCGAGATCGAAGTTTAAACGCTTGATCTGGTTTGTGTATCGTAGTCGTTCGGAGAACACCTGATCCATGTTCTCCTGGTTGTATTGAACAGCGTGCTTAAACGGATAATGCTTAACGCCCATTCGCGCGAGCTTGTCTGCATAGTAATCCTGGGTGTAGAAACGAACATCGTGTCCTTGTTCTTTCAAATATGAAGCTACACCTGTTAGCGGGTTGAAATGACCGTCGGCCGGAATGCAGGCCAGCAGTATCTTGAGGGGTTGCATAATAATGTAATTGTGATCTTTAACCTATAAACGTTTGCTGGAAGCAATGGGCGTTCACGTATGTTAACAAATACAAATACATTTATCATTCCACGTTGAGAATGAACGATGAGTAAAACACCAACGTTTCTTAGCAGAAGAAAAATGTTGTGAAAGAAGAAGGTGCGGATAGATAGAAAAAAACTACGCAGCGCGGTTGATGGACATCTGAGAGATGTTCTTGCGAATGCGGCTTAAAGATTGTGGCTTTATGCCGAGATAAGAAGCAATGTCGCGCTGAGATGCACGAAGCAATATGTGTGGATAAGCTGTGAGCATTTTCAGATAACGGAGTTCGGCTTCGACATTCTTACTTTCGAAACTCTCTTGCACCAACTCGGTGTTTCGTTTTTCCTGCGCCACCATCATGAGGCGGGCAAACGACTTACAGTTATCAAACAGGTAGAGGTAGTGTTCCTTGCCGAGACGACCTACAACGGTATCCTCCATTGCCTGTAATGACGTGCGAGATGGCTCATTGTAGAATATGCCGCGGACATCGCCAAAACACGAGTCTTCAAAATTGAAACCGACTACCGTTTCTTCACGGGCGTTCTTGTCAGCAATGAATTGTCGTAGGCTGCCCTTAAAAACGTATCCGCCAAATGTGGGGATCGATCCCTGCTTGAATACGAATTCGTTCTTCCTGATCAATGAGTACGTCGAGCAGGAGACGACCTGGTCGAAATCCTCCCTGGAAAACGGAGTCATGGCGTTGTAGTGACTCCATACGCGTTCGTATGCTTCTTTCTCGTTGATCATGCCTGGAATAGTGGCTAATACGAGGATAACAATCGTTTGGTTACGCGTGCTGACAAATTAGATGAGTCGCGACTACTCATTCAGTTTCACAGTCTTAATGGAATTGCGGTATCTTGAGAAGATAACCACAAGGCCGTGTCAAGCGATCCATTTGCCAGCAATACCGATTCATTACAAGGACTGTCCGATGCAGAAGTTGCCTCCTCAAGAGAGAGGCATGGCAGCAATGCAATAAAAGTAGAGCAGCGGGGATTGCTTCATGCGATCTGGGAGGTTGCCCGTGAGCCCATGCCCTTGCTGCTGGTCGTAGCTGCGTCGATCTATTTTATTACTGGACATAATGGAGACGGCATATTCATGCTTTCAGCGATTGCTGCGGTCATCGGCATCTCGTTGTTCCAGGAGTCGAGAAGTCGCAACGCAATCAAAGCGCTGGCTGCAATGACACAACCTCTGAACAAGGTGATCAGAAACGGAAAACAAATCTCGATCGATCGTGATGACATTGTTGTTGGCGATTATATCGTGGTCGAGGAAGGTACTGCAATCGGCGCCGATGCCGAGCTCATACGCGCCAACGACTTCACTGTTGACGAATCAATATTGACCGGGGAATTTGTTCCGGTCGTTAAACAGGTTGGGAGCGACAATCAAATCTTTCAGGGAACGCTTGTCACCAGCGGGCTTGCAATTGCAAGGGTAGCAGCCGTCGGAGCTCAAACATCATTGGGTCGCATCGGCAGCCAGACGAAGGAAGTCAAGCGAGAACAAACGCCGCTTCAGCAACAGATCGAAGGATTCGTTAAAAAGATGGCATGGGCAGGCGCAGTGATCTTTATCGCGGTTTGGGTGCTTAACTACATAGAGACACGCGATGTGATGGCAAGTCTTCTGAGAGCGCTTACATTGGCCATGAGCATTCTTCCGGAAGAAATCCCGGTTGCATTTACAACCTTCATGGCCCTGGGTGCCTGGCGATTGATGGGCCAGGGTGTCATTGTGAAACGGATTTCCACCGTCGAAACATTGGGCAGCGCATCTGTAATCTGTCTGGATAAGACTGGAACGATAACGGAAAATCAAATGGCACTGGCAAAAGTTTACAGTGATACAACGGATACGCTGTATGCAGCTGGTGATACGGGATCCGAAGAAGTCATTGAGACTGCGATGTGGGCAAGCGAACCCATGCCGTTTGATCCGATGGAGATCGCGCTGCACAACAGTTATAAAAGCAGTACGACAAAAGATCTGCGCCCGGCGTTTCGCCTTATTCACGAATTTCCATTGGGGGGAACACCTCCGATGATGACCCACGCGTTCTCCGACGGAGAAAGAACCATTATCGCTGCGAAGGGCGCACCGGAGGCGTTGCTATCAGTTTCAAGCATTGACAATCAACATCGCGAAAGAATAGTAAAACAAATCACTGCGCTTACCGAGATGGGCTATCGAGTATTGGGTGTCGGTGAGAGCAAACTTGAGGGGAATATGTTCCCTGCAACACAACAGGAATTGGTGTTCACATTCAAAGGACTTGTTGCATTTCAGGACCCGGTGAAGAGGGGAATACAATCCGTGTTTAATGCATTCTACAAAGCTGGTATTGATATAAAGATTATCACGGGTGACAATGCCATGACGGCGCGAACAATTTCAAAGGAGGCCGGATTGAAAAATTCAACTATGAGTATGTCTGGCGAACAGATCAAAAATCTGAACGATGATGAACTCAGATTGTCTGTGGAAAAAGTGGGTGTGTTCGCGCGCATGTTTCCGGAGGGCAAACTAAGAATCATCACTGCATTAAAAGAGCTGGGTCATATTGTTGCCATGACAGGTGACGGTGTGAATGACGCACCAGCGCTCAAGGCATCACACATTAGTATTGCTATGGGCAAACGCGGCTCCGCTCTGGCGAAGGAGGTGTCGTCACTCGTGCTTACGGACGACAACCTTTCCCGCATGGTTGATGCTATAGCGATGGGAAGAAAGATCTATTCGAACCTGAAGAAGGCTATTCGATACATCATTTCGATTCACATTCCAATCATCCTCACAGTATTCATACCGTTGGTCCTGGGCTGGCTTTATCCAAACATCTTTACACCG
Organism: Chryseolinea sp.; assembly: GCA_049840655.1. Classification (GTDB taxonomy): domain Bacteria; phylum Bacteroidota; class Bacteroidia; order Cytophagales; family Cyclobacteriaceae; genus Chryseolinea. Next base: position 178,724 of record JASGJX010000001.1, on the reverse strand, counting down.
GTCCACGTGATATTTCTCGAGCTTGTCATGGGCCCGACCTGCTCGATCGTTTATGAAAACGAACCGATGGAAAGCAACGCCATGCAGCAACCACCGAGACGGTATACGTCAACCTTTCTGAGTGGGAAAGAACTCGCTGTGAGCATTGTGCAAGGTTTAGCGATCACCATAGCAACTCTGTCTATTTATCAGTTCGCCGTTCATCTGGATCTAAGCGAATCGCTCGTGAGAACGCTGGTGTTTATAACGCTGATAAGTGCCAATGTCTGGCTTTCACTGGTGAACAGGTCGTTTTATTATTCGTTTATCGAAACCCTGCGGTACAAGAATCCATTGATGCCTGTTGTAATTGTTGTTACTATACTGATGGTGACTGCATTGCTTACAGTCCCTACACTAATAGATTTTTTTCAGTTCGAGCGACCTGATTGGACTCACACTGTTGTTGCCATGATAGCGGGGTTTATCAGTGTAGTGTGGTATGAAATTGTAAAGGTGATTCAGCGAGTTCGAACTCCGCATGTAAGGCCGGGAAATATATAAGCTTTGAGGCCGTGTCTTCAATTCAGCTAAACTCCGAATTGAGTAAGATGATGATTCAGATGCTTATAAAAATAATTGTTCCATTCCGGCAGCGTAAGCTTGCCGAATGAATGAGACTCGCGCCCGTCGTAAAACGCCTCACCGTCTTTTTCAGTGCGCGTAATGTAATTAATCAATCTACGTTTCTCCTTTTCAAAATCGCGTTGGTCCGTAATAACGAATGCAGGAGCTGTGCGCACATTGCGCGGATATGGTTTGTCGCCAACAACGGTACTTTTCGCTACCATTGTAATCAGAAAACGCATGAATGCATTGGGACGCTTATGTTTATCCTCGTACACCATTTCGTACATTACACAAAGATGCGCCAGCATCTGACCAACGTTCATTTTACCCCATTGAGGCTTTGTTGCAGGAGTAAGATTGTTGATGCGAGCAATGAGCTCGTTAGTGGTTTCGGTCGAAAAGATGTTTTTGGTCATATCAGTGAACTCGGCAAATCAGTTCTTGCCCTTCGCATACGTATTCCATATTCAAGGGTTACATTCTGAAAGCAGCGGAAGTTAGTAGATTTTAATACAAATCTCCTGCGGGACATCTGGAATTAAAAGTCCTCTCTTAAATTGTGGATATTAACTCAATCCTCCCCGATAACAAATGAAAACACTCTTCTCCGTTAGCATCGCGATGCTTTTGTTAACAACAGCAATCGCCCAAAAGAAATCAGCCGACACGCGACTTCAGGATGTCGACAAAGAATTGCAATCTGTGCTGGACACCTGGAAAGCTGCCGGTTTCGCAGTGGCCGTTGTTGAAAAGAATAAGGTCGTATACGCAAAGGGATTTGGCTACCGGGATTATGAAAAGAAATTGCCGGTTACTCCAAACACGCTCTTTGCCATTGGTTCCTGCAGCAAGGCATTCACTTCGGGATTGCTTGGCATTCTTCGAGAACAATCAAAGATTGATTTTGATGAGTCGCCACGCAAGTATCTTCCGGGATTCAAATTTTATAACGATGCGTTGAATGACAACGTCATCGTCAAAGATCTTATGTCACATCGAACCGGACTTCCCCGTCACGATTATTCCTGGTATTTGTTTCCAACACACGATCGCGATAGCCTTGTCGATCGTATCCAGTATCAGGAGCCGTTTACTGGCGTCCGGCAGAAGTGGTACTACAACAACTTCATGTTCCTTTTGCAGGGCGTTATCGCGGAAAAGCTCACCGGAAAATCGTGGGAAGACAATATTCGCGAACACTTTTTCGCTCCATTGAAGATGACAACATCAAACGTGTCAATCCCCGAACTTGAAAAGGCAGCCGAACCTTCACTTGGCTATGAGGTGAGAAATGATCACGTTGAAAAGATGAAATACTATGACATTGCCGCCATGTCACCTGCAGGCAGCATCAACAGTAGTGTAAACGAAATGTCGATCTGGCTGCGTACCTGGATCCATGGTGGAAAACTCGACGGTCAGCAGATTCTACCTGCATCTTATACACGCGAAGCAATCTCCTCGCAGGCAATCATCAACGATGGTCTTCCTTCGCCCGAGCACCCGGACGTGCATGGAGCGACATATGGATACGGTTGGATGCTTGCCTCTTACAAAGGTCATTATCGTGTCGAGCACGGAGGAAACATCGATGGATTTTCAGCAACTACAGCGTTCTTCCCCTCAGACAGCATTGGCATTGTTGTACTCGCGAATCAGAATGGATCTATTGTGCCCACGATCGTGAGAAACATTCTCTCCGATCGCATGCTCAAAGCTACACGCACCGGCTGGAATAAGGAGTTCAAGGACCGAAGGGATAAGGATGAGAAAGAAGGTAAAGAAGCCTCTAAGGCCAAAGAAGATAATGCAGTGAAGGGAACTCATCCTTCACATCCGATGACCGACTATACTGGCCGCTTTGAATTCAAGGGATATGGTCCTTTCGATCTTGTTCTGAAAAATGATTCACTGTACGCTGTGTTCAAATTGCAGCGAGCCTGGTTGAGACACCGGCACTACGATGTATTTGATGCTTTCCCTGTGAAGGATGGGAAGGCTGACACTGCAAACATGCTCGATACTAAGCTGAACTTCAACACCAATGAAATGGGAGAAATCTCCAGTGTATCGATGAAGCTTGAAGCCACCCTTGATGCGTTTGTATTTACCCGCGCAAGTACTGCAGCGCCTATTGATGAAACAATGCTTAGCCAGTACGTTGGATCGTACGAGTTGGGAGGTATGGTTGCGCGCTTCTATGTGAAAGGTAAGGCCCTTGCGCTTACCGTTCCGGGGCAACCCGAATACGACCTGATCTTTCTTGGCAGCGACAAGTTTAAACTAAAGAACCTGGAAGGTTTCAGAGTAGAGTTTGTCAAAACGGCTGGAAAATATAGCGAGGCAGTTTTTGTACAACCGAACGGTACGTTCAGAGCGAAGCGTAAAGAGTAAACCAGATTTTACTAAAACAAAAAGCCTGAACGCTGGTCATTCAACGTTCAGGCTCAATTGGAAAAATTGATGAGGAAGATGCTTGATGTGATATTGGCGGACAGTGGGTAGCCACAAAGCCAGCAAACGGCCGAGGCCGCTTCAAGGCCACTTAGATACCGCTTAGACACCACTCAAAAGTCACTAAAGTCACGGTAAGGTCAGGGTAAGGTCAGGGTAAGGTCGCTGTAGGGGCTGATTGGAAGTCATCCGAAATGACCCCAATTTCGTAAAAAACATCCCGTTGGTAAATACCACCCGATACAAAATGTAACTGCTATCGCCCAGCACGAAACTTCGTATTTAACGCTATCCTGAGTAAGCTTTATTTCCATTGACGACCAGGTACCAATGCCTGGAACTTCTCAATGTTGCCCTGATCCTGAAGTGTTACATAGACCGTCTTTCCATCCGGACCGCCGAAAGCAACGTTAGTTGGGCTCTTACCAGTGAGCGCTACTTCATAGAGAACTTTTCCCTGAGGGGAAACTACAGCTACCGCTCCTTTGCCATATCTCGCGATGTATAAGTTCCCGGCTTCATCACATCGCATACCATCCATACCGAAGTCAGGGAATGTAATGAGGATACGCTTGTTGGAGATACTTCCATCCGGAGCAAGGTCGTACGCCCAGACGTTCCGTTGCGCGGACTCATTAACATAAAGTGTTTTGTTATCGGGACTAACTTCGACGCCATTGGACGTACCCATGCTGTCTTCAAGTAATGTCACTTTGCCATCCGTATCAATGCGCCACAAGTTTCCGGTGTTCTCCTTCCAGTTCGGGTCACTTGCATAGATCCGATCCTTATCGTCTATGGCAATATCATTTGGCTGATTCATTTTGTCTTCATGAGCAAACACTGAGATAGCGCGTGTTGCCATATCGACCTTTAGAATATTGTGTTTCGGATAGTCGGCAATAAACATTTCACCCTTGGAGCTAAAACGAATGCCGTTTCCAACACTGCCTTCTGGTAGCGTTACATACAGTGATGGCTTCTCCTGAGCATCAAGCATACCGATGGTTCCCTCGCTTCCAAAGTTCACCGCATACAGTACACCTTTTGCATCCACTGCAGGACCTTCGACACCAGAAGTAAAAGTCTTCGCAGGAATAATTACCGTTGAAGTCTTGACGGTGTCGGGCTGTAATGATTCTGTTTTCTGATCACCAGTCTTGCAGCCTGCAAGCATAGCAGCAAAGCAAAACGGCGTGATCTGCAATAGAAGTTTTTTATAATGCATAGGTGGGTGTATATGGATGTGATTAGTTAATCACTAAAACTACATACACGTGAGCGACATACCCAACGATTCGATGCATATTCGGATTCATGGTCTCATTACCGGATCGTCGGTATTGATAGAACGATGTTTTCATGTGCTTCGCGATGTGTGCGTTGTGTGCTCGCGACAAGAAATTTTCAGTAACTGATACAGCTATCAACTTGCGTCGTCTCCAGGGTCGTGCCTCCACAACCAACCGCATCAATTCTGAAATTCATATGACCGTCTTACACTCCCAGCACGTATCCGCTACCCGGCGTGTCGACATCGCTTCTGATAATCAGTTGCCCTCCCACGTTCCGGCAGACGTAGATGTTAATGGGCCGGTTGTCAAGCTTGTTTCGATTTCTATGATGCACAATTTCCCACGGCTTCAGTTTTCGTCCGAGCTTTCGCTGGGCTACCAAGAGGTGAATCAATTCTCCGGAGCTGCAATACCGTGCGAAACCCTTGTCGTCGATGTATGAACTGTCCATAGGAAAGGAGGTTATGCAATCGTTGGAAACAAAGCCTATGCCACCAGAATCGGCATCTGATAATGATCGATTTTGCCCGGAATTCGACCCTAGGGAGCAACCTTGTGTAGGTAGTTTTCCCATTCTGAGTAGCCACAATACCCTATTGGGTTAGCGTTTCCTTGGAAGGGAGGAACATCGGCGGGAGTGTTCACCGACCCGGAGGCAGCATTCGCCTACCGGTGGGCAGGAGCTGCCTTTTTGCCCTGGCCGCAGCTTATGAAAGCCCCGTTATTTACATCATAATCGAAACGAAAATGAAAGCACAACTCACAAACCCAGCACAAAACGCAACCAGCAGCCGCGAGCGTTTTCGCACAGGACTCGTCCTCGGTGGAATTGTTGTAGCCATCATTGTATCCATTTTCCTCACGCAGGAAGCCAGTGGACAAACCATCCCATCGCTCATGCCGAGTGCCTCGATAGTTGCAAAACAGATAACACATCAGTCAACGAACATCTGCGTTGAAGTGGTCACAAATGTGATTGAACGTTTGTTTTGATCTTCGATGATGCGCTGAAAAGCGATATATTGGACTGAACCTGTTCCTTCAGTCGAATGAAAACTACTCTGCTAACTGCGTGGATTTGTCTTGTAACGCTTACTCTATCAGCTCAGACCTTAAGCAAAGACGAACGTCAACTTGTTAAACTCATTCAAGGGTATCAGGCCGAATCCATTAAGTTCCTTGAGCAGACTGTAAACATCAACAGTGGCACATACAACGTAGCGGGCATACGCACAGTGGGAGCGATCTATCAAAAATTTCTCGATGAAATAGGTTTTACCACAAAGTGGGTTGATATGCCTGCCGACATGCAACGTGCTGGCCATCTCATTGGAGAGATCAAGGGCAAGAAAGGAAAACGCATTCTGCTTATTGGGCACATCGACACGGTGTTTGAACCTGAGAGTCCGTTTCAGAAATGGGAGCAAAAGGATTCAATAGCTCATGGTCCTGGTGCTAATGATATGAAAGGTGGCAACATGGTCATGTTGTACGCTCTCAAAGCCCTCCACAACGCAGGCCTACTGAAAGATCGTCAGGTCATTGTGATCTTGCACGGTGATGAGGAAGCTGCGGGTCGTCCCCTGGATATCAGTCGACGTGATATAATAGAGGCAGCGAAACGAAGTGACATAGCACTTTGTTTTGAGACGGGCACCGGTTTTAACTATGCAACTGTGGCGCGTCGCGGAAGCAGTGGATGGCAGCTTAAGGTAAAGGGCCGTCAGGCGCATTCATCCGGAATCTTTACGGAAGGAACGGGATCAGGCGCGATCTATGAAGCATCTCGCATCCTCAATCGCTTCTACAGCGAGTTGCAGGAACAGTACCTTACTTATAATCCAGGAATCTTCATGGGTGGAACGATTGTCAACGCTGACACTACTGGTACAGAGGGCAACGTATCGGGCAAAACGAATATCGTAGCCAATACGGTAGTCGTGAATGGCGATCTTCGTTTCATCTCCGAGGAGCAGAAGGCTAAGGCACGCGAAAAGATGAAGGCAATCGTTGCTAAAAGTCTACCTCAAACCACGTCAGAGATAACATTTAGTGATGGCTATCCTTCAATGCCTCCAACCGATGGCAACATGGAAGTGTTAAAAAAGCTAAGTCAGGTCAGCCTTGACCTTGGACAAGGAGAAGTGATGCCATGGGACCCGGGGAAACGGGGTGCAGGCGACATCTCTTTTGTCGCGCAGTATCTTGATTGCCTCGACGGACTGGGTGCAATGGGTGGCGGAGCTCATGCGCCGGAAGAATTCATTAGTTTGAATTCTTTAGATGAAATCGAAACGCGTGTGGCAATTCTCGTACATCGGTTGACCTCTGAAAAAGTTAAGGTCGATTCAAAGTCAAAGCAGTAGCTTATTGTAACGCGGCCCGAGAAGCAGCAGGTAACAGCACATAAGTAGAGTCTGTCGACTCGAACCGTGTGTTTCGAACCGAAGCTGGCCCCCCGAAACGGAATTGTACGCCCACTACTCCTGTCGGATCATTAGGAAAGTCCAGCTGATAAGCCGTCTTGCCATTCACAGAGAATGTGATGTGTTTGTTCTTCGATTCAACGCGAAGTTTTACCCAATCGCGCAGATCGCAACCAAAGCCAGAGAGATCTCCGTGTTTGGCATCAACGCCCCAGCCATACGCATACAGGAAGAGATCGCCGATACATGCCCTGGCCGAGAGAGGAATGATCATAACATCATCTTTGCATTGAATCAGGACCTGTACGAACTGACAAGGATTGCCTCCCTCATTGAAAGCGTTTTTTAATTCCGTTTCAAATACAAAATTGTCGTTTCTGATAGAGCCCATATCCCGCTGATTAAACATCCTGACAAGCGGCGGCGTGGGGTGAACTTCAAGATTGTACTTCTTGAGTGTCTCCAGCCCTACCGTTATACTGTCACCATGCTCAACCTCCTCCCTGGCAAAATACAATGGTCGCGGTTCCTGCTCCACCACGCACAACCAGCCATCTGTGGCGATCTGCAGATCATGAGTTTTTACAATCTCTCCATCCACAATCAATTTCGCTCGAAAGTAACCAGGGTAATAATAGATCGCGGAATGCTCGTGTTTGTCTCCCGCGACAAGAGTCTTGCGCGTGATATCCCAGGTTTGAACTATAAAAACCGAGTCGCTGGGTACCCGACTCGCATCGTAGTGAAAGACTACCGAGTTGGGTACGCCAATGCTATACATTTTATCAGCGCTGAACGAAAACTGGCTGCTGTCGAGATGGTTTTTTTTGCGTGAAGCGATTAGAAGATACACAGAAAGCAGCAGCGGAATAGCGGCGGCAAACCACATAAGTCGTCTGTATCCAGGAACGGACCTGCGACCCTTGTCCGTAACGGGGGCATCGCTTTGATCCATTGGACTTACAATGTCTGCAGTCGCAGAAAACTCCTTGTTGGACTTTTGATCGTCAGTCAGCTCGTCTAATTCCGCAGTGTTAGTCTTCTTTCGTTCCTGTTCACGAACAAACTCACGCCAATCGTCGTGGCCCACATAGCGGGCGAGAGCATTTAATGTGGTGTGTGTGGGGAAGCTTTCATACTTGATTCGGCCAGAGACACGTTTCAATGTCGTCAGGCTAAGCCGCACACCGGTCACCGACTGAATGTCTTCAATCAGGCGGTCAAAGTCATAATTCGACCAGCCATCGCGCGGACCGCGATTCAGCTTAGTCTCAATTAAGTTGAGACATTCAAGGAGGTGCAGCTCATCATCAGGTTTGGTCATAAACGCCTTCGATAATTTCTTGAACGGTTTTGGCGCGGATTTGAATCACCTAAAGTAAACTTTTTCATAGCGTTTTTACGTCCTTTGATGAGGCTCATCGCAAAAAAGCAGAACGGCTGAGGAGTGCTCAAATGCATTTGATCGAACGTTAACTTGTTCCGTGAGCTGAATCGTATCATAATCAATTCAATTTCAGAGATTAATAACTATGAAAATCAAATTCACGTTGTTCTCCATCCTCGTTGCATGCAGCGCATGGGGCCAAAGTAAGGTAGACTTCCAAAATCTTTCGCGCGTTACGGTCGAAAATAGAAGGGCCGAAACAGTGGCCGAAAACGGACGCCAGGTGATTAAGTTAAGTGAAGCCGAGGGCGATGGCCTGGCAATTTTCAATGACCTTCAGTTTGACAACGGTACAATTGAATTCGACGTGAAAGGAAGGAATGTGATGCAGGCAAGCTTTGTTGGTATCGCCTTCCTCCTTCAGGATAGAAACACTTACGATGCGGTTTATTTCAGACCATTCAATTTCATGAACGCTGACACTGCCAGAAGGCGTCGGGCGGTACAATACATTTCGCATCCCAACTATCCCTGGGACAAACTGCGTGAGCAACATCCTGGCAAGTACGAAAACAAAGTATCACCTGTACCCAATGCTGATGACTGGTTTCATGCAAAAGTTGTAGTTGAAGGAAAGAATGTGAGTGTCTATGTGAACAACTCATCAACTCCAAGTTTGCAGGTCACGCGTCTCACGGATGCCTCAACAGGAAAAATTGCCTTGTGGACAGGAAATGGAAGCAACGCGAGTTTTTCAAATCTTGTTGTCACAGAAAAGAAGAAAACAAAGTGACCATCCCCCCGATCACTTCATTTTCTTTTTTTGACAGAGTTGACTTCTTCCTTAAGGATGGACTTCGATGAGTGTCTTGCCTGCAGACTGCAACGAACCAAATGGTCTGAGTGTATAGCCCAACAGTGACATCTCAGCTTCAAAATCTTTTTGAAAGGCAGGATCGATGGTGATCAGAAGGCCACCACTTGTCTGCGGATCAGACAGAACAGATCGTTCGAAGTCACCGAGTTTGTTGACCTTATGACCATAGCTATCCCAGTTTCTCGTTGTGCCTCCAGGCACGCTTTTCTTACCTATGTAGTCTTCAAGAAAAGGGAATCGTGGAATCTTTTCAAAGGACAATTGCGCATGGACATTGCTTCCCTCGCAGACCTCGGATAAGTGACCCAGCAAGCCGAATCCAGTCACATCAGTAAGGGCATGTACATAGGATAAGCTGCCTAATCGTGAGCCCAAAGCATTGAGCGTAAGCATCGTCTTTACGGCAAGGTCATAATGTTCCTGTTGAACGATGCCTTTCTTCTGCGCAGTTGTTACGATGCCAATTCCAAGCGGCTTGGTGAGATAAAGAAGATCCCCTGGTTGGGCGGTGTTGTTTTGTTTTAAATGATCCCTTCTGAGTTTGCCAGTGACTGCCAAACCAAAGACCGGTTCGGGGCAATCAATGCTGTGCCCACCTGCCAACGGTATGCCTGCTTGTTCACAAACTTTACGGCTTCCTTCAAGCACTTCGCGGGCTACCTCTGCGGGGATCTTGTTTATCGGCCACCCCAGTATAGCGATCGCCATTAATGGTTCACCACCCATGGCATATACGTCGCTGATGGCGTTCACTGATGCAATGGCACCAAAAGTCTGTGCGTCATCGACGATGGGCATGAAAAAGTCTGTGGTGCTGACAATACAGGTGCCGTCGCCAAGGTCAAATACTGCTGCATCGTCCTTCGACTCGTTGCCAACCAGCAGATTGGAAAACAGCGGCTTCGGTGTGTCGCTATGCAACATCTTCTCGAGTACCGATGGAGCGATCTTGCAACCACATCCTGCACCGTGGCTATATTGTGTCAATCGTATGGGCTCGGTGTTTTGAACGTCCAGCGTCATAAGAGCGATTTTATTTATCTGTTATTCTCAGTTTGTATGAGCATACGCGCGACGTCATCTGTATTCTTTCCATCCCAGGTGACCTGGCTCGCTAATCGTGCCTTCTTCTTTTCGAGACCAGCAAGGTACGCCTTATCATAATAGTTTAGCAGGATGTCAATAGTTCCTGCCATGTCGCCCGACATGAGTTTCTCCTTTGCCGAGTTGAAGTGCTGACCCCCAAGCTTCTTCGTAATGCGGGTCATCGCTTCAAGGAAGGCATCGCGATCGGCCGGACCGTATTCGTCAACCAATCTCCTGATCCGTTCATCTTTGCTTAAGATAACTTCAACCACTGGCTGATCGTTCATTTGATGCCAGAAGGAATCCGGTAAGAATATCTTCCCAACACCATGCGATTCGTCTTCTACCCAGATTCGCCTGGACCGATCGAATCCCAACAATACTTCAAACAAATTGTTTTCGAACTGTTCAGTTGTAGGTTGAGGTGGCATCAACAATCCACCGAACACAGACCCTTTGTGATTGGCCAGGTGCTCGAGATCAATTACCTGCTCACCATGTTCAGCAAGCTTTCGAAGGATGTCACTCTTGCCGCTTCCTGTGCAGCCGCCAACAACAATCATCTTCAATGGCTCCTTAAACGACTCGTGAACTTTGTTCCGATACGACTTGTAGCCACCTGTAAGCTGATGGGTCTTCTGTCTGGCCATCTCCACGAAACCACAGAAGTTAGAGGAGCGCATTCCGCCGCGCCAGCAATGGACGATGATCTCGTTTCCCAGTGTTGCCGATTCATCAATGATAGTCGCCAGTCTGGGACCGACAAGTCTGAAACCGGTCCTTATTGCTTCGCCCTGCCCCTTCTGCTTGTAGTCGATTCCAACCTGATGTCGTTCGTTGTCATTCAAGACTGGAATATTGTGAACTTCCGGTATGTGACCCTGACGATATTCACCCTCAGAACGAACGTCGACAACCGGCAGTTGATGACGAAGATTCAAAAAGTCATTGATGTCCAGACGCACGTCGCAAGGTAGAAAAAGTTAGGGTTCAAACTTCATCCGCTGAATGCGCACAGCGTTAACGATGGCCAAAAGAGCAACACCCACATCGGCAAATACAGCTTCCCACATCGATGCAATGCCCCATGCTCCGAACGCCATCACCACCACCTTTACGCCGAACGCAAGAGCGATATTTTGCCAGACTATCTTGTTCGTTGCTTTGCCGATGCGTATAGCCATAGCGATCTTCGATGGCTGATCGGTTTGAATTACTACGTCGGCGGTTTCAATTGCCGCTTCGCTGCCAAGTCCTCCCATAGCCATGCCTACATCACTTAACGCAAGTACCGGTGCGTCGTTAATGCCATCTCCCACGAAAGCCAACGCCTTGTCCGATCCTTGCATCAGCCTTTCAACCTGACTTACCTTGCCTTCAGGCAGCAGGTCGCCATGAGCTTTAGAAATTCCCAGCTCCCTGGCCACTTTATCGACAACGGTCTGCTTGTCGCCGCTTAGCATTACCGTTGTGATGCCCATATCATGCAATTGTGAAATTGCTTTTGACGCGTCGGGCTTGATTTCGTCCGCAATAATGAAGTGTCCTGCATATTGATTGTCAACGGCAACAATAACTACCGTGTCGGCAACCGAAGCAATCTGGTCGCTGACAGGGACATTAAATTCCTTCATCAGAGTGGAGTTTCCAACCAAAACGCTTCGGCCATCGACAACGCCACTCAATCCACGACCGCGTATTTCAGTGAGGTCGCTCACAATTGATAAAGTTGACAATGGAGTTGTTGTCGTCTTTACGTAATCGACAACCGCCCTGGCAGCAGGGTGAGTTGAGTGGGCTTCAATCGCAGCGGCCAGTTGTAACCAGGTCTGGTCGTTACCAGCTCCAGCGACACTTTGAACTTTAAATACACCTTTCGTCAACGTACCCGTCTTATCCATTACAACGGTTCCAATACTTGTCAGCTTATCCAGGTAACTTGAGCCTTTGATCAGAATGCCATTACGTGACCCGGCACCAATTCCACCAAAGTATCCGAGTGGAATGGCTACAACGAGAGCACAGGGACACGAAATCACCAGGAAAATCAAGGCGCGATATAACCAATCCTGAAAATCGTATTCTGCGACAAAGAAGTAAGGCAGTAAGGTAAGCGCTGCTGCGAGGAGCACGACGATTGGCGTATAGACGCGCGCAAACCTTCGAATGAAAAGTTCAGTCTTTGCTTTACGGCCCTGGGCATTTTGTACCAGAGTAAGGATCCGCGCCAGTGAACTGTCTTCAAACTTCTTCGTTACGCGGACATCGGCCAGCCGATCTTCGTTTATCATTCCTGCCAGCACTGTTCCATCCTTCTCAATAGTGCTCGGTTTGCTTTCACCCGTAAGCGCCGCCGTATTAAATGAGCTTGCTTCACTCAGCATGACGCCATCGAGCGGTACACGGTCGCCTGGCCGAATTCTTATCGTTTCGCCTACTGCAACCGTTGCTGGATCGACTGTTACATATTCATTGCCCCTCAGTACCGTAGCGACGTCGGGCCTGACATCCAGCAGCGCCTTAATGCTTCGCTTTGCACGGCTCACGGCCGCATCCTGAAACAGTTCGCCAATGGCGTAAAATACCATGACTGCGACGCCCTCAGGATACTCCCGTAAATAGAATGCTCCGATGGTCGCGAGACTCATCAACAAGAATTCAGTGAACAGCTCACCCCGAAAAGCAAGCTTTATTCCGCGAATCAATATTGGCAATCCAACAGGCAGATAGGCGACTGCATACCAGGCGAGTCTGCTCATGTTTACAAACCAGGAAGGCTTAATCAACTGATCAAGCACAAGTCCCACCATAAGCATAAAAAAACTAATCGACGCAGATACCCACGGAGAAGTCAGAGTTGCCAGTAAACCGCTAGCCTCTGCGTTGTTGCCGAGGTCATGGCCGTGGTCGTGGTCATGATCGTCATGGTTATGATCAGATTGCTTTCCTTTTGAAACGGATTTCTCTTTGCTGTCAATATGCTGATGTTCGTCCTGACAACATCCATCATCACCGTGTTGGTGGGCTCCAATAGATTGTTCCAATCCAGACTTGTCGGTACCGGATTTCAACCTTGTTAAGTCACCTGCAGGTGTAATGTTTTCACGCCTCTCCATCAATACCCTATTGTTAACAACGACAACAAGACTTGTCGTCTTTGGTCAATCAAAGGTACCGGGATGTCGGGTGCAAGTAAATTGCATTCTTACGCTTTGCACTTGGCGCAAACGCCCTTCACAACTACGTTTGCCTCTTCAGGTAAATAGTTGGCAGGCAACGCGATAGCGGGAACTTTCACTTTGGGCAGGCATTGTGTTTCATTGCAGATGCGGCAATGAAAATGGACATGGGCATCTCTGGGATAATCGCACTCACAAGTATCACCGCAGATGGCATATTTCACGGCTCCAGAACCGTCGTCAATGCTATGGATAATCTTATGTTCCTCAAATGTCTTCAAGGTCCTGAACAGCGTGACACGATCCGTCGATTCTAGTCCATTTTCCAGGTCCTTTAAGCTGATCGCATGATCGTTGTGCCGAAAAAAATCCAATACCAGTAACCGCATAGCTGTTGGCTTGATCTTTCGCCGTTCGAGTTGGTGCTCCAGGTGATCGTTCATACGCATTTTCAGTAGACTAAAGATACGCAAAAACCGGCCCAGTTACGATCCTCAACGGTTCGCCCAGCCGTGCAATTCCTTGTAATACGTCGATTGTTCACCGTGCAACATTGTCTAATTTCGGTATCTTAGTTTTATAAACCTAAGTTGGAATGTTTCGCCTGCTCGCCTTTTGTTCCCTGATCTTCATTATCCTTTCGTGCAGTAGATCTGAAAAGCCTGCCGAGACACCTTCCGGCACATTGCCTCGTATCGCCATTGCAGGACTCGCCATTGAATCATCCACGTTTTCTCCCGCTACCACAAATGAAGCTGCGTTTCACGTGCGCACCGGTGATACAATCCTTACGTCGTATAGCTTTCTGGCTGTTGATTCACCTGACTTCAAACGAGCTCAATGGTTTCCCGCACTGATCGGTCGCTCCATACCGGGTGGCATTGTAACGCTGGAGGCCTATGAATCGATGATGGGAAAAATGCTCGCGCAACTAAAAGGCAATCTTCCTTACGACGGAGTCTTCTTTGATATTCATGGTGCCATGAGCGTGCAAGGGCTCGACGATCCTGAGGGGGATATGATTAAGCGCATACGCGAGGTAATTGGCTACACAACACTGGTCTCTACATCCATGGACCTTCACGGAAATGTTTCTCATCGTCTCGCAGAGGAGAGTGATCTCATTACCTGTTATCGCATGGCTCCTCACGAGGATGCCATGCAGTCGAGGAAAAGAACAGTTGATAACCTGCTTCTGCGGCTCGAGCGAGGTAAAGGCAAACCTGCATTCAAGGCTTATGTAAAAGTGCCCATTCTGCTTCCCGGAGAAAAGACGAGCACTCGCGTTGATCCCGGGAAAAGTCTCTATGCGCGCGTGGCTCCTGCTGCATCCAAGCAGGGAATTGTAGATGCAGCCATATGGATTGGCTACGCGTGGGCGGACGAGCCGCGTAACCATGCCGTTGTAATGGTGACCGGCGACGATGAACTTGCCGCACGCTCAACCGCCGAAGATCTTGCCAGCAACTTTTGGGCTGTACGCAAACAATTTAAATTCATTGCGCCTACAGCACCGCTCAAAGAAGCACTGGATACAGCCATCGCCAGCGACAAACACCCTTTTATGATCAGTGACATGGGCGACAACCCAACGGCTGGTGGCGCCGGTGACGTGACGTGGACACTTGCAGAACTTCTGAAGCGCAAAGAATTTCAGAAAGAGAGCGGACCAGGCGTGATCTATGCATCTATTCCCGGACCCGAATTGGTCGACAAAGCCGTTGCCGCGGGTGTAGGAAGCAAAGTGGACGGAACAGCAGGCGCCGCAGTCGACAACCGGTTTGCACCTCCTGTTCGCCTCAAAGGCGTCGTAAAATTCATTCGACAAGGCGACCCTAATGCCGAAACCGAAGTGGTCATTCAGGTGGGCAGTATTAATGTCATCGTTACTAAAAAGCGCAAACCGTATCATTACGAAGCAGACTTTACGCAGCTTGGTCTGAATCCCAGAAAGACTGATATCGTTGTTGTAAAATTGGGGTACCTCGTACCTGAACTCTATGACATGCGAGCTGATTGGATTATGGCTCTGACGCCAGGCGGTGTTGATCAGGATCTCGAGCGTCTCACTTTTAAAAGGATAGAACGGCCGATGTTTCCGTTTGATCACGACATGGCCGATCCCGATTTGCGTGCGGAAATGATTCCACTGTCAGGTTCTGGAGAGAAATGAACGATTGATCGCAGGGCCGCCATTTGCAAGCTCGTAAAATCCCGGTACTACTTCTTCACCTGCGACAACTCCTTCTCAAACGCATCTGAATCGGGCGCAGCCTTCATCAGCTGCATTCGTTGCTTTTCATCCTTAATCCAGCGGTATACCCAGGAAATACCGTAGCGTTGTTCATAGTAATCCTGTTGCTTATAAACAGGATCTTTCAAGGCTTCATCCAACGTGATGAACGTATAGCCTCTTTTAACAAGGGCCGAAAGCAAATCGTCGAGGTAATCAGCATTTAGCAAATTATCGTGCATCAGATAGATCTGCGATACGTTGCGACCGAGCTTCTTATCTGTGATGCTTTCGATATAGTCGAAATTCTTTAATGTAAAGTCGACGAACGCCTGCCCTATACGCTCCGCATCCTTCGTGCGACCGTGTGACTTGTAATACTCATAGAGTTGTGTCACCAGCCAATCGTCACTGTGAACTGTATACGGCGTTATTATGTAATTGCGCGTCTTCAGAAAATCCGCTGCTTGTTTATGTTGCGCTGCGTCCTTTCCCAGATCATTATACGGAAACCTGTAATAGTTCTCGTTCTTGCCATAGCGTTTGGCCAGTGGTGTCGTGATTGCTTCACCCTGAAGTACGTCGATCTGAAATGAATCAATCCCTTCATTCGAATACATTCTGTGCTGATAGCCGTGGTTTCCAGGGATCACGTTTGGACTGGCGAGCCATTCATCGAACAGGTTGAGGCTTTTGTCTGCTTCGTCCACGTCGAAGATCCTGACTTCATTGATGAAGATGGCAACAGGTAGCTTCATCGAATCAATCATGTGCAACAGTCTGCTACGGAATCCTTCGCTCTTATAGAGCCTGGAATTGGGAACGTCGTCAATAGTAATAGATACCTTCTTCTGAGCGACCGCGCTCGTGGAAAGTGCAAAGACGACAGCCAGGATCAGTTTCGTTTTCATGACCATATAAAAAGGCAAAAAGCCCCGGTTAAAGGGCTTTAAGTGGTGATTGGTTTGGTTATGACCTTTCGGTCTGGAGTGAATATAGCAAATTATTCACTTCTTAACGAATTCACGGGGTTCTGCGATGCCGCTTTCAGTGATTCAAAACTCACAGTAATCAGCGCCACGGCAAGCGCCCCAACTCCTGCATACACGAAAATCATAAAGTTTATACCCACGGCGTAAGCAAAACTTTCCAGCCAGCGGTCCATCGCATACCATGCCAACGGTACGGATATAGCAAATGCAATGACTACTAGCTTGATAAATTCCTTCGACATAAGCGCAACGATAGAGTTCACATTGGCACCCAATACTTTTCGTACACCAATCTCTTTAAATCTGCGTTCGGCCATATATGTTGAGAGTCCATAGAGCCCGAGGCAGGAAATCAACATAGCCAGAACGGTGAAGTATGTAATGATGCGCGATATCCTTCTATCTTCATCATACTGCTTTTGAAGTGTATCATCCAGCAGCGAATAATCGAAAGGTGAATCAGGCACGAGACGGTTCCATACATTTTCCATCTTCGCTACCTGTTCGGGCATTTGTTGCGTATCGATCGTGCCTATGAGAAATTCAAAATGTTTGTTGTCACTGTTCGTCTCAAAGCACATGGCATCGATCTCCTCTTTGAGAGATTTCTGATGATAGTTCTCCATCACGCCAATCACCTGAAAGTGGTACGCGGTATCCTGCCAATCAAAATGCAGCCTCTTACCGATGATGCTTTCCGGTGTTTCCCCGTAATTCTTCACCGCCTTCTCATTCAGGATAAGTTTATCCTTTTCCATCTCATAGTTCGTCGTGAATCCACGACCAGCAATAAGTTTAATACCCATAAGATCCATGTAGTTATGATCAACCGAATTGATCTTCATGTTCAGGGCAGAATTCATGTCACCACCATCAGCGTAAAAGGACATGTCGTGGAAAATGTTAGAGCCGGGCAGATAATCCGTTGCAGAAACATTCTTGAGAATTCCTTCCTTTTCCATTTCAGTCTGAAGCGCCGGGTATTGCTGCTTTGCTGCATCACTGCGCAGCGGCAGATAGAGCTTGGCATTCGGATCGAAGCCAAGATTTTTGTTTCTCATGAAGTTCAGCTGCTGCGATATGACGATCATTCCGCATATGAGTGTAATGGCGATCATGAATTGAACAACCACGAGGCTCTTGCGCAGTAATCCGGACGCATTACTCATGCTGAACTTTCCTTTCAATACTTCAGCAGGGTTGAATGACGAGAGATAGAAGGCTGGATAGCTTCCTGCGAGAAGACCTGTAGCGATAGTAAATATCACCAGCGCACCGGCGAAATAGAGAATATTATCCGCTCCGAACGTGATCTCTTTCATGGTGAGTTCATTGAACAGCGGAAGTGCAATCTGCACCAGGATTATACTCACGAGCATAGATACAGTCACAATCAAAAGTGCTTCTCCCATGATCTGACTTACCAGCGCACTTCTGAATGCACCCATTACCTTGCGTACACCAATTTCGCCAGCGCGCTTAGTCGCACGTGCTGTTGAAAGATTCATGAAGTTGATGCAGGCAATTACCAGTACGAACACTGCAATAGAAGAGATCACATACAAGTAGGTAATGCGTGGATTGGGCGCATTGAATGCGCGCAAGTGCATGTCTTTCACAGGATATATGCTCAATGTCTTCTTCAAACCAAGCGCCTCCATCGACTTTGCTCCATGTCGTAAGAGCACATCGTTGATCTTCTTCTTCACAGCTTCCCTGTCAGCACCTGGAACGAGTTTAATGTATCCGGGAACAAAATTATTCCCTGCCCACTGTTGGTTTGCCTCGGCTGAACGCAAATAAGCACCCATCCCCTCGCTCATCATGGAGGTTAGGAAATTTACATGGAGATGGGTCTTGAGATTATCCCTGATCACCCCTGTGATCTTATAGTTAACACCCGTTCCACCCTGGTTGATGTTGATCATCTTATCGAGTGCTGGTGCATCACCAAAAAGCTTTCGTGATAACTTATCAGTGATCACAACTGTGTTTGGATCCGTAAGAGCTTTATGAGGAGTACCCTCAATGAATTTGAAGGTTAGAACGTTAAACACCGTTGAGTCAGCGATCAGTCCATCGGTTTCATAAAACACTTTGTCTTCATACTTAATCAGGCTTTGTGTAACGCCGGGTATAGCGAGTATTCTTGCAGCGTCCTCCACTTCAGGCACCTCTTCGCGAATCGTCATCGTGATAGGCGGCGAAACTGCAGCGAATGCATCAAGGCCTCTTCCTGATTGGAAATGTGTGGTGAGTCGATACAAATCATCCAACCGGTCCTGATGGCGATCATAACTTAACTCATCCTGTATATATAGAGCCAGCAACAGACAGCTTGTTACACCCAATGACAACCCGAGCACATTGATCGCGGTGTACACTTTTGTGCGGAAGATGTTGCGCAACGCTACTTTCAAATAGTTAGTAAACATGAGTTCATATTTAAAGAGTCAACTCCAAGGCCAAATCAATGCCACGCCTTCAATCGGGCGATAGGCGCAAAATGGGCCTTTATTCGCAATTTTTAGGTTTGAAAACGAACATTATCGTCCGGATTTGGACGTAGTTGAATTGGGGAATTATTGCTGCAATGCTGACAGACTAAGAAAATAATGCGGCTCCGAATTCATTAGGACTCTCAGGAGTTAGGATGTTTACAGATCGACCAATATTCGAGCACCAGGCGCAGTCGGTCTGTCATCTCCTTCAGGTTGTTTCCCTTTTCGAAAAATCCCTGTACAGTAAGTTCGTAAGCCTTTTCGACTTCATGTTGAACAGCATTGGTGGAAAAGAAAACGAACGGGATAGATTTCTTTCTGAGAAATTCGTCTTCATCAATCTTCCGGCGTACTTCCAGGCCGTTGATGAATGGCATGTTAATGTCGCACAAAATCAGGAATGGCTTTTCGGCAGTAATACGAAGAAATTCGAGTAAAAGAATTCCGTTCTCAAACTGAATGATCCTGTTCTTGTAGTTCAAGGAACTACATACCGATTCCATAAGTTGTCGGTCATCGGGATCGTCATCTACAAGTACAATCGGCCCTGATTTCACGCGAGATACGCCTCCATCGTATGATGCCACTTAATATACGAACGTCGGCCCAAACGAAAAACAAAGCACAGCGACAGAAACAACGTCAATGAAAGAAATGCTTTCAGACATATCATTAGCTTGATGAGTGACGCAATTTGAAATTATTCAAAATAGAAAGGGCCGCTCGACTTGAGACGGCCCCTTACCCCCTACTCCGAACCCAATAAACATTCGGGTGTTATTCAAACTGCGTCCACTGGGGTGCGTGCGCGCTGTCGTAACTGACTTGGCTGTTCATGACCGTCGGTCGACGCGTTCGCAATCGCCCACTTGGGGAAAATTCTCCTCATTATATAATAGATTATGAGAGCTGACAGAACTCCGGTGAGGAAATCAGTAAGCGGAACCATCACTGCCGTGTATACCAACATGGTAAACTCAAACGATCCCGTCTTCTTTACTGATTTTATTTCACCCACTTTGATCATGTTCGAGGCGACCCACAACAATATTCCCCCTATGCAGGCCATAGGTACGCTTTCCAAAAACGGAGCGACATAGAATGCAAGTATCAGCTTTAAAACACCTTTAAAGTAACCGGCCAATGGTGTCACAGCTCCGGCCTTAATACTGGTTGCTGTACGCGCCAGTGCGCCCGTACAAGGAAATCCATTAACAAGTGGAGTGAAGATCTGTACGAGACCCTGGCCCCAAAACTCTTTATCGGGATTAAAGGGTGTTCCTTTGTTGTTTGCAAGTCTGTCTGCCATTGACGAACACAGAAGACTTTCAACGCCGGAAACAAATACAATCGCTATTACAAAATACAGGATATCAAGAACGACGGTTGCCGTCACATCGGGTAAGCTTGGTCCCGTAAATACAAAGAAATTGTTGGGGATGCTTCCGTAGATATCGCGCACGAGGATGATCCCCTTGTCCTTTAACAATGTTGACGTGGAAAGTGTAGCGACACCGATAGCAATCAATGGCGCGGGAATAAATATAGAGATCTTTAAAAGTGACCGCGTAAGGATAAGCGTGCCAAGACCAATAGCAAGGGACCAGATATTAATGTATTGAAGATTCGAAAACGCGGTAACCACATTGTGCAAGAATCCGCCTTTAATTTCTTCGTCCTGTCCCAACGTATCGGCTACCGTCTCAATGCCGAGAATATCTTCGAAGTTGGTTAATGCAATGGCAACGGCAATACCTACTGTAAATCCAACAACAATCGAGTTGGGAACCAGCTTGGCATATTTGCCCATGCCGGATAGTGCGAGAATGATCAGTACAACTCCCGCAAGTATTGAAACCAACACCAGGAATCCGTGCGCCTGAACGAAAGAACCACCATTCTGCTCTCCGTACTTATGCATCAACGCAGCAATAAGCGGGATGAATGCTGCCGTGGGTCCATACACCTGATACTTCGATCCTCCAAACGTTCGGCCGATGATGCAGGCAAGCGCGCCGGCAATTATGCCCTGCTCGGGACGCAGACCCATGGCCATAGCAAAACCCATAGCCATAGGGATAGCGGTCATGGCAACGATCAATCCTGCACTGAAGTCACGGTAAAGTGTAGTTCTCCAGTTAGTCCTGGTGAGATCTTCAAATCTGCTGTCGAAGACTGTGAAGAAGAGCTTAAGCCTTCCGGCTATGTTCTGGGCTGGATCCGTTGAGTGGTTCATATGGTTCCTGCATTGTTGGTGTTGCTTTTAGTTCCGGATCAAACTGAAAGATCCCTGACAGGGAATCCTCGGCTACATCGTCCCTTCGTTTCCACGAGATCATGCGGATACGTTTACCTGTTCTGTGGATGAACCGAAGCGGATCGACGGATCTATTGCTGGGCATGCGAAAGGTGTAGGCTTCAGGAATGACGATGAGATCTACTCCATTGCCGGCAACAAAATTTTCGAAAGCACGATGACCTCTGCCTATGAACAGATCGATCTCCACGCTTGTAATAGTCGATGCATAACGGTTGTGAATGATCTTCGAAGCCGTGACAAAATCCTTGTTCGATATCGATTCGATAAATGCAGACTTGGAAAAGAAAAGTAACTCTGTAATCGAGTCTGTGAGTTCAACGGCATGAAAAAGAATGATTCGCTTTGGACGGGTATTCATTGTGGCGGCTGCCTTCAATAAATTGAGCGACTCAATCGTAAAATCCGTTGGAATCAATACATGCTGCATCATAACCTTTGCCTTTTCACGTTACAAGGCTAAGGCGCCGGCATTAGGCTGATATAAGAATGGTATTAGAAAGTGATTAGAACTTATTTTTGGTGAATCACCCTATTGCGCAATAGGAATACTGAGTTCTACAACGGTTCCAACGTTTACTTTAGACGTGACCCGAATGATCCCCTGATGCAAACGAAGGATATTTCTTGTGAGTGGCAAACCAATACCATATCCTTCATATGGCGCAGTATTCGCCGCTCTGAAAAATGGATCATAGATAAAACCGATTTCAGATTCGGGGATGCCAATGCCCAGGTCCTTCACAGCGATGATAACTTCAGTTTCTGACGTGCCGATTGAAACAACTACCACCTGGTTATTCGAATACTTGATCGCGTTGTTAACAACGTTGCTGAGTGCAATTTGAAGAAGCCGATGATTTCCTATTATTCTAAGGCGTTCTGGATTCTCAGGCATCATGCTAAGGTTGATCTGTACCTTGTTGCCCGGAAGCATGCGGTCGATCATCTCTTTTACTTCCCACAGTAATTCGTCAGCTCTCAGGGATTCATCAGCCTCTAGCTTTCCTGTGAATCCGGTTTGGGCCAGATAAAGCAATGACCTTGTTATTTCATGGAGCCGCTCAGCCCTTGAGAGTATCACCTTTAATGATTCAACGTATTCCCCAGGGGCGCGCTCCTTGGCCAATGTAACTTCTGCCTGGCCAATTATCGCCGTGAGCGGAGTGTTCAGTTCATGCGATGCATTGCTCACAAAGTTATTCTGCGTGGCGAAAGAAGCTTCCAGCCTGTCGAGCATGTTGTTAAAGGTTCTTTGCAACTCTCCGATTTCATCCGTCTGAGCTTCATCGAGACGAAGATGAAGGCTGCGCGAACTGATTTCTTTAACCTGTCGCGTAATCTTTTTCACGGGAGTAAAGATCTTGTTGGCGTACGTCAGCGAGATCATCAGTGTCAGAACAGACGTGACTGAAATTCCAATCAACAGAAAATTCCGCAGGTGCTTGAGCAGTGTTATGTTGTTGTAGTTGTCGGCAGATACGACCACTGCATAGGTGCCATTTTTGGAATCATACTTCACTCCGGCATAACAGGTATTGCCGATCCTGTGAGTAGCCTCCCCGTTAGCAACAAGGCTGGTAAAGAATGTGCGGGGCAATTCTAGCTGATTTGAGGCGGAATCAAACGTCTCGTTGCTTTTGATATGGAAGTAGTACTCGCGTTCTTCCGGAAGTTTCTCAAGGTGCATCTCCCGAACCTCCTGGAGGACCTGCACACTGGCTTGCTCGTGGTCGAGTGTAGTTCTTGCCATCACAACAGCGCGAATCTCCAGACGCTTGTAGAAGTCGCGAAGTGAATAGCGATCTGTAAGGAAGTATACACCCGCACTTAGAAGTATGAGTGCGGCGGACACAACGCAGAAGATGATGAGTGCTATTTTAGTGTGTGTCTTCATCGCCAAGCTTCATTACATACCCCATTCCAATAACCGTATGAATCAGCTTTATGGGCCAGTTCTTGTCGATCTTCTTACGGAGGTAATTGACGTAAACATCGACCACATTTGTTCCCATGTCAAAGTTTACGCCCCAAACTTCATCCAGCAACTCAGTGCGTGAAAGCACCCTGCGCTGATTGCGAATGAACATCAGTAGCAGACGGTACTCGGTTGAAGTAAGGGTAAGTGACGTGTCGCCTCTTTTAACAGTCTTGGCAACGTCATTTACAATGAGGTCCCCGATCTGATATGAATTATCTGGAGGCGATGGCTGGGGTGCGCCTATTTCCGCACGGCGCAACAAAGACCTTATGCGCGCCAACAACTCGTTAAACTTAAAGGGCTTGACGATGTAATCGTCTGCTTCAGCGTCCAAACCCATGACGATGTTTTCGGAAGCCCCTAAAGCAGTAAGCAGCAAGACAGGAACCTGACGATTTTCACGGCGGATAGCTTTGCAAACATCGAGTCCATTCATTCCAGGTAACATCACATCAAGAATGATCAGGTCATAAGTTGCTGATGTGGCCAGTTTTAACCCTGATACTCCGTCAAAGGCAATGGTTACATCAAACCCAGCCTCGGAAAGACCCTTATTGATAAAGGATCCAACCTCCGCGTCATCTTCAACAAGCAACAGTCTCTTTTGCATATGTCCGGTTCAATATGCAAAAAATCAGGCGAAGCTGCTTTCCACTATTAAGTCCTATACAAAGACCTACCGCCGGTGATGGACGGTATGGATAATGAATTATTTAGAGGTGAATTCAATTCAGCGATTAGCTACGTCAACTCATCGATTCGTAATATACCTTTGAACTACTGTGCGTTTACTTTGTTACAGTTGCATCGCTGGTCAGTCAGAGCATTTTTTCCAGCGCAACATAATTCCAGGAGGCGGGCCTAAGAATCTGAAGTTGTGGAATCAATCGTCATCAATATTGTTTGGATCATTAGCGGATTAGGGATCATCCTGTATCCGGCCATTTTGCTGGCCAACGTAATAAGCATGCGAAACGGTCCTGATCGGGAATCGGTTGGTGCGCTGGAGTATTGGCGCAAAAATCTGCCGTTACGGACAGCGCAGATCATCACGACGCTGTTTCCCGTGATCGACTATGCATGTCAACGTATGTCGCGAACGGCCTTT
Organism: Chryseolinea sp.; assembly: GCA_049840655.1. Lineage (GTDB taxonomy): Bacteria > Bacteroidota > Bacteroidia > Cytophagales > Cyclobacteriaceae > Chryseolinea. The sequence goes on along the minus strand of JASGJX010000001.1, from coordinate 154,279 downwards.
GAAACAGGCACCATGCTTCCCGGCCATTCTTTGGATGCTTCCGCCCCTGCTGACTACGATCAGCATTTTCTGGGTTTTCAAACGCAGCAGATCAGGAGTGGCGGTATAAACCGCCGTCCCGTCAATTAGCATTAAAAGTCGACTGAACTACCTGCACCAGGATCTGTCCTGATTCGGCCTTTGGATTCCTGAAGACAAAGTACACGTCGTGTTGTCCTGTCGTGGGCTCAAGCTTCGCGCTTTTGTTAATAGACATCAGCTTGCACATCAAATTGAAATCAATGCTCGCCGCTGTTGGAGGCTCATTGGACTTCTTCCCATTGGAATTCTGAGCAGCAATCTTGGCCATTACTGCCTGGCGGTCGATATGGGTCGGAACAATCACGTCGGTCTGACCAATCAATTTGCCATCAGGTGAATCCAGGTGAACTTCAATTACACCACCTACCGCACCAATGCGCGGCGGCGCCTGTATCATGAAATCAATTGATTGTATTCCTGTAAGGTCCAGTTGCTTGTATCCGATGTAGCTGTTGTCAGCTATGATATTGAATGATCTGCTAGGCGTCGTCATTAACTGCGTGCCTTTTGAAACGTCGGCCTTTTCAGGATCCACTGTTGGATTTCGTAACGCGATGATCTTCTCCGTTGTGAGAGCACCCACGCCTGAAGATCCTTTGTCTTTGTAAGCTACCCGCAACAGGTAACCTCCGCGTCCATTGTCGCCAGCAGGAACGTCCTCTTTGAAAGTGCCCTTCGTTGCAATAGACTTCGCCCCCGACTTAGAGCCAGCAAGGCTGATAATATACTTAACCATCAATGTTGCATCCGCATCCGATATCTGCGGATGGGCACTCATCGCGTGATCACCCCATACTCCTGCACCGCCTGTAATGATCTTCTTCGCTATCCGTTCCTGTTCCTTCGCATTACCGTCGTAGCGCTTAGCCACATCGATATAAGCAGGACCGACAGACTTCTTATCAAGCATGTGGCACGACTTGCAGTCACTCCTGGCAATCAGGTTCTGTCCCTTTGAAAAAGTAGTCCACTCATCTGTACTCCGGTGATTCTGAGCAATCTCAATCAGATCAAAGCCTTCTGGTGCGTAGTCAAAATTGACAGCCACTTCATTGGTCTTTATAGTCCCCGCCTTCAGAGTGCCATCCTCCTTGTCGCTAACGTCGATCTGGTAATCAATTGATTTACCAGGGAAAAAGAATGACTTATTGCCTTTGGTGATATCGATCTGCGCTACAGGAGGTTCGTTACCCGCACTCACGTCGAAAGACTGTGAATTGTATGCGCCTTTGCTATCCGTTACCGTAAGGTTCACATGGTAGATCCCTTCTTTGTCAATCTTCACCTGTGGATTAGCTTCCTTATAGGTCTGATTGAATCCGTTGTCGGACTTAACCTCCCAGTTGTACTTCAACTCGTCCTTGTCATAATCGACGGTGCCATCAGAAGAAAGTTTAATGTCCATCGGCAACGCCCCGGCTACGCGGTCGGCAACTGCATGTACGATCGGTTTGCGGTTTCCACCATTGAATTCGATCTTCTTAATCTGCGCGTTCTCGTTTCCGCGGAACCAGGCAGAGCCATATTCTAATACATAGAGATCGCCATCGGGACTAAACTTCATATCTATAGCGCTGCTAAAGTTTTCACCCGGTAAGAATCGCTCCATTGACTGATAGTTGCCATCACCATCCATAGTTATAGACATAATCCATCCGCGCATGAACTCGACGATCAGCAATTTGCCTTCGTAATATCCCGGGAATCTCTTATCAGACTTTTCAAAATCTGCTAATCTGAACACCGGACCACCCGTTGCGCTGCGACCCGAGCTACCCACGAGTGGAAACTCTTCCGAGTTGGCATAAGGATACCAGATAAAGGCTTTCTGTGGAGCAGGTAATTCTGAAAGACCAGTATTGTTAGGAGAATTATTGACTACATGTGTTGAGTCGAAGTAATTGCCGATTGCGTTCGTCGCGTAGTCGTAGTCGGGATAAGGCTTGTTATTGCCAATAAAATACGGCCATCCAAAGAAGCCAGCTTTCTTCGCCTGGTTGAACTCATCATAACCGCGAGGACCAATGGTTGAATCCTTTGATGCATCTGGTCCGACTTCACCCCAATAGATGTACTTTGTCTTGCTGTCGACGGAAACTCTCCATGGATTACGATGTCCCATCGTGTAGATCTCGGGTCTCGTTTTTTCAGTTCCTTCAGGAAAGAGGTTCTCTTTTGGAATGGTGTATGTGCCATCTTCTTCCGGATGGATGCGCAAAATCTTTCCGCGCAAGTCATTCGTATTGCCGGCCGTACGCTGATCATCCCAGCTGGAGCGCTCGGGACGCTCATCAAGTGCGGATGTACCCTGCGTTGGATTACCAGTATTATTACCTGTTGTCAGATAAAGATTCCCAGCCTTATCAAAGACCATACCTCCGCCAGTGTGACAGCACACCTCCCGTTGTGTAGGAATTTCAAGTATAATCTTCCTGGTGGCAGCATAAAGTGAATCGTCGTGGAGTTCCCAGCGTGCAAGCACGTGCTTCTTCTCGTCCGGATCCGCATAGTACATATAGATCCAATGGTTCTTCGCATAGTTTGGATCGGCGATAACACCCATGAGGCCTTCTTCAGCTTCCCTGACCGCACCTTCCTTGCTGGTGTACTTGGTGTTTACGGGGATCGTAGCAATCAACTTTACTTCCCGCGTGTTTACGTCAACAGTCTTTACTCCTCCCTTGCGTTCAGCAAATATCATCTTGTCCTTATTGAGGAAAGAGAACTCCATTGGCTCATCCAGCTGTCCAGGTTGTGTGATGATCGTAGTGGTAAATCTGTTTTCCTCCGGCGGCGTTGTGTCGGCAACTTCTTCAGATTGCTTGCATGAAAGCGCTATAAAAACAATGAGCAAAGAGAACAGAACCCGTCTGAGTGATTTTGGTAAGTTGGCCATGGATTGCTTATTAAATGTCCCTAGGGGTTTAGAATGTGTGAAGGGCACACAATATAAAAAACGAAGTTAGTTAATGCGGTTATTTTGGGTTGATCGGTAAGGATTGCGCTGTCGGTGGTGTTGCGGATAGTGGCATGATGATTGGCCAGGTGTATAGGCGTTTTTGGTATTTGCATTTGAAAAGCGCCAGCAACCCAAACTAAGCAACATATGGATCACGAAAAGCTTCTTTCATGCATCGATGCATGCCTCGACTGTGCCACGGCATGCGAAAATTGCTCTACGCTCTGTTTGCACGAGGAAGACGTTTCCAAACTGGTAGAGTGCGTTCAGTTAAACCGGGAATGCGCGGAAGTCTGCTACGCAACCGCAAGATTGATGAATATAGGAGGCGTAAATGCCGCAGCGCTTTGTCACGTATGCGCCGAGATCTGCGCTGCATGTGCCTCCGAGTGTGAAAAGCATCCGATGGGTCACTGTCAGGAATGCGCGCAATCATGCCGTACTTGTGCGGAAGAATGCAGAGAGATGTCGATCATCAATGGATGACATCTGATGTGCGTACGATGCACGTCACTTGAACTTAATACTGAAGATAGAGGCAACTCGAGCGGAATACCTATATTCGGATTTGAAATGTCCCTATGAAAGTAGCCGTATTCAGCACCCACAATTTTGAAAAGGACTATCTGCTAAGATCAAATGCCGGACGTCATGAATTGATTCTCATCCCGACGCCACTCTCTGAATCCACCGTAGCATTGGCGAAAGGATGCGATGCCATTTCAATCTTTACCGCTGACAACGCCCGGGCTGCTGTACTGGCTGAACTTTCACTGATGGATGTCAATTATGTCGCTATCCGTGCTGCGGGCTATAATCAGGTGGACCTGAAGAAAGCAAAAGAGCTCAACATCAAAGTAGCCCGCGTGCCCGCTTATTCACCTTACGCGATTGCCGAACACACCATAGCGCTCATACTGGCGCTGAACCGTAAACTCATGCGCGCACATCAGCGCGTGATGGATCTTAACTTCTCGCTTGATGGACTTGTGGGATTCGATATGAATGGAAAAACAGTCGGCGTGATCGGTACCGGAAAGATCGGCACAGTCTTCATTCAGATCCTCCGCGGCTTCGGATGCAATGTGCTTGCCTACGATGAATTTAAAAATCCAGTCGTCGAACAAATGCCAGGGGTCTTGTACACAACCTTTGAGTTTCTTTGTAAACAGTCGGACATTATTTCATTACATGTTCCCTTGAACGATGGCACTCGTTATATGATTAACGCTAAGACCATTGCAACGATGAAGCCCGGCGTAATGCTCGTCAATACAAGCCGTGGTGCATTGATCAAAACCAAAGATGTGATCGATGGCTTAAAATCACGACACATTGGTTCGCTCGGTATCGATGTATATGAGGAGGAAGAAGGATTGTTTTTCTACGACCACTCTGATGCTGACATCCTGGAGGACGATACCATATCACGCCTCATGACTTTCAAGAACGTGTTGATAACCGCCCACCAGGCATTTCTAACCGAGACCGCGCTGACCAACATTGCCGAGACGACGATTGCTAACCTTGATTATTTCAGTCGTCGCGAGTCAAGTCCTAACGAGATCTCAGCCTAGACATCACCATTCCGATCCGGTGTTGGTGCCCATAAAGCTGCCCCATCCTGCTTCACTGAAATGCGCATTTGTTTCCGGCCAATGATCCTTATCAAAGCCCGGCTCGCGCTCGAGTTCCTCTTTAGTTTTGTTGAGGATGAGTGCGTATTCTTTCGTGTCGATGGTGAAGGACTCCATCGGAAATGCAAAGAGCTTCTCGCCGAGGCCGAGGAATCCGCCGAATTCAATAACGAGATACTCAATTCGGTTAGTCTCCAGGTTAAGCATGATGTCTTTTACTTTGCCCAGATCTTCACGTGAGGCATTCAGAACTTTATCGCCGATCAACGAAGATGCTGTAAGCACCCTTAACGGTGTATTGGGTCTTCCACCCGTTACATTCTCGCCTGTTTTGTTTTCTTTCTCAAAAGTGTTCATTGCTATGACGTTTTAGTTGCAGAACGTTGACCCATGAAAAGACTTCCATTGAAGGTCAATGATCCTTCACACCCACACGACAATTATGATACTTAAACATTGCCCGTAAATTATCGCACAATCGCGCTAAGGCGCGCTTGCATTGTACTTAGGGTTGCGCACATGGGGCATAAATTCCCCTCCATCCTTTGGCACACACCGATGGTGTTGCGGAAATATACCTTGTCAGTGCTGCGAATATTTTTAAACTTGTCGCAAACGACTTAACGCCCGCCATGAGGAACATAACAGGAGCAATTGTTTTAATCTTTTTGTCATTACAGGCCATTGCGCAGGAGCGCACCGTCGATGTGTGTGTTTACGGCGGGTCGTCTGCGGGTGTGATCGCCGCCTATACCGCAAAGATGAACGGCAAAACTGTTTTATTGATTGAACCAGGAAAGCATCTTGGCGGTCTGACTTCCGGTGGCCTCGGCTTTACTGACATCGGAAACAAATATGCCGTGAGTGGGATTGCCCGTGACTACTACAGGCGTATCGGTGCGCATTATGGAAAGTTTGAGCAATGGATATTCGAACCACACGTTGCTGAAGATCTTTTTAAGGAATATATCAAACGTGCTTCTGTAGAAGTGTTGTATGAGCATCGGCTGGCCAATGTCACCTCAGCTAAAGGGGTGATCAACTCTATTGAAATCGAATCATCTTCAGGTGCCGGCGCTCATCAGGTCGTGAAAGCGAAGATCTTTATTGATTGCACCTACGAAGGAGATTTGATGGCGAAAGCTAAGGTATCATATATCGTGGGCCGCGAATCAAACAGCGATTATCACGAAACTTATAACGGATATCAGGTCATGCATGGTCATCAGTTCCCGGATGGCATCGACCCGTACAGGATCAAAGGCAAGCCGGAAAGCGGCCTGCTTTGGGGCATCAGCCCCGCGTCACCAAGGACGGCAGGCTCCGGAGACAAGATGGTACAGGCCTACAACTTCCGCATTTGCCTGTCCAACGATCCTGCTAACATGATACCTATCACACGTCCTGATAACTATGACTCTACACGCTACGAGCTGCTGGTCAGACTAATGGAAAAGGAACCCACTCGTCCATTCAATCGCATTCTGAAACCTGATCTCATGCCTAACGGTAAAACCGACATCAACAATAATGGTCCGATCTCGACGGATATGATTGGCGTTAACTATGACTATCCGGAAGCGACCTATGAACAACGCGCGCAGATCATTAAAACACATGAAGATTATACTAAAGGCCTTCTCTATTTCATAGCCACGAGCAAACGCCTTCCTTCACATTTAGGAAGTGAAATGCGCAAGTGGGGTTATCCAAAAGATGAATACAAAGACAATGGTAACTGGTCGCCTCAGCCTTACATTCGCGAAGCCAGGAGAATGGTTGGTGAGTACGTAATGACTCAGGCGAATTGTGAAAGCAAGGAAGTCGTTAAAGATGGTGTCGGTATGGCAGCTTACACCATGGACTCGCATAACACGCAGCGGCTCGTTATTAACGGCATGGTAAAGAATGAAGGCAACGTTGAAGTAGGAGGATTTCCTCCTTATCCGATCTCTTATCGCTCGTTGATTCCAAAACGGACTGAATGCACCAATCTGTTCGTTCCGATTTGTTTGTCTGCCACTCATATCGCTTATGGTTCTATTCGAATGGAACCAGTCTTTATGGTGCTGGCGCAGTCATCAGCCATAGCAGCCTGTATGGCAATCGATAAGAAGACTGCTGTTCAGGATGTAAATATTGCCCAACTTCAACAGCGTTTGAAGGCCGATCCTCTTAGCGATAAGAGTACTGCGGAGATCCTGGTTGACAACGATGACCCTACTGGTGTTGTTACAACTGGTACGTGGGCCAAGATTGCAAAAGCGCCCGGAGCCTATGGACCGTCGGTGCTTGCAGACACGGCCACGTTCAAACAACCAAAGTCGTCTGTAAAGTTTACTCCTGCAATTGTCAAGGCTGGTGCCTACCGTGCTTACATATATTGTCCACGCACGCAAAAGGGTACCTCAAAGATGACTGTCACTGTGTTTAATGGTAAGACCGCGAAAGAGGTTGTCATCAGCCCAAATGATGTGAAGGTTGAAGGACAAACCAGCGGCGAGTGGATTGGTCTCGGAACATTTACACTTCCTGCAGGTAAAACATCTTATGCAAGTGTAACGACGACCGGAGCAGACGGTGTGGTGGTAGCTGATGCGGTACTTTTTGTGCCGGAACGCTAACCGTGATAAGCAAATACTGCCTGAGCAATTTTTCGATTGTCTTAGCGTATTAAGTCAGGATCATAGGTACATAGTATGAATAAGAACATTGCTCGACTGGCCAGAATAGCCTCTAAAAAAAGCAGGACCATCATCGGACTGATGTCAGGCACATCCATGGATGGTCTTGACGTGGCGCTGTGCGATATCTCCGGCTCAGGTTTGAAAACAAAACTCAAGCTTCGTGCATTTGAAACGGTTCCGTTTGATCCGGAAGTAAAAGCGCGCATTGGTGAAGTATTCGCAAAATCAACAATTGATTTTGAATTACTCTGCATACTGAATCCATGGGTAGGGCAACTGCACGCCGACCTCGTAATGAAATGTTTGAAGAAGTGGAAGATATCACCTGAGAAGATTGACCTCATTGCGTCGCATGGTCAAACGGTTTATCACTCACCGGCATCGCAGCATCCCGAGGTGGACATCAACGCAACGCTTCAGATAGGCGACGGCGACCAGATCGCTGTTCGCACAGGTATAACTACCATAAGCGATTTCCGTCAAAAACATATCGCAAAGGGTGGAGAGGGTGCGCCCCTTGCTGTGTATGGCGACTACCTCCTGCTGTCCCATAAGACGGACAACAGGATATTGCTGAACATTGGTGGCATCGCCAACTTCACTTATCTTCCTTCGGGCTATAAGCCTAATCAGGTATTTGTTACAGATACGGGTCCAGGCAATACATTGATAGATCACGTCACCCGACGATTGTTCCCGGGCGAGTACTACGATAAAGACGCCGCGCGCGCGCGCAGGGGAACAGTAAATGCAAGTCTATTAAAAGCATTGAAAGCTGACCGCTTCTTTGAGTTGCCCTTCCCCAAAACCACAGGTCCCGAAGTGTTCAGTATGGGCTACGTTCAGACCGCGCAGGAAACTTCAGACACCATTGATCTGGCGCCTGAAGATGTGCTGGCGACTTTAACGAGATTCAGTGCCGAGACAATCGCTGCTGCCATCAGGCAGGCAACGGGCAAAAAGAAGTTCAACATTTATCTCAGTGGCGGTGGTGCGCATAATCCGTTGCTCACGCAATGGCTTCGCGAGTTGCTGAACGTCAGTGAACTGAAAACCACCGAGGTCATTGGAGTCCCCGGCGACGCCAAAGAGGCAATTCTTTTCGCAGTGCTTGCTAATGAGACGGTGGCTGGAGGCGTAACCGACTTCGGAAGACGTTCGAAAATACCCTCAGTAAGCATGGGAAAAGTCTCATTTCCACTCTAGCTACTTCAAAAGGCATTCTGTCGGAGGAAAGTGCAGACCTTGAATCCAATTCACGGTCTTCTCCGTTTAAGGCTCTTATTATATAGCGCCACCCAATTGATTTTAAAAGAATAATTCCGGTACTTAATTATTCGGAGCCTGTATTTCTATGAAAAAGATCATTTCTGTCCTCTTCCTTTCTCTGTCTGTCTGTCTTTGTTCATTCGCGCAGCATCCTCTTTATGGAACCTGGAAAATGATCTCGATCAAAGGCATCAGTGCTGAGGGCGAAAAGTTCGCTGCCGATACATCCACTATTCGCGAACTTAAAGTTATCACACCAACGCACTACATGCTCATTGCTGAAGATGTTGAGAACGATTCGCTTGTCTTTAACCGCTGCTATTTCGGAACCATAAAGATTGATGGTGATAACTATAATGAAATGCCGATCCTTTCATCGAATACAATATTCACTAATGTCAAGACGGACTTCAAATGGAAGGTAATTGGCGATAAGTTTATTCAGTCGGGTACGATCATTCGCCCGGACGGCAAAAAGGTTGTCCTTGAGGAATTGGTTTTTCAACGCGTAAAGTCTGCTCATTCGTATCCTAAGAATGCAACTAACGGAACGTGGAGACTTTTGAGTTCATCATACGTTGGAACTGATGGAAAACAACGCACTGATACCGATGATACCGTTACGTGTTATCAACTCCTGACGCCAACGCACTGGATGTACGTCAGCAGCCGCGCTAATAAATTTGAACGTGCTATGGGTGGGCCTTACACGATGAAAGGTGACAAATACGCCCTGGATCTTGACGTTGCATCCTTTCCAAAGAACTTCTGGGGAGAGACAGAGGTAACGCAAAAGCTCACCGGTAATAAGGTACGCTCTACAGGTATCAGCAAATTCGACGACGGCAAAAAGTTTACGTGGGATGACTCCTTTGAGAAGGTAAAGTAGTCATGTCCGCCATTTAAGTCATTCGCCCTTTTTGGTACAGCGTTCGCCACCGATACCTGACATAAGTCATTGGACAACAACCTGGGTTTTTAGTAACTTGTGTAACAACAACAGACCTCTCCGTCAGTTGTTTTGATATCACGCCCAATACGCCAAACCTGTTCACACCATGCTTGGATCACTCACACCTGAGCAATGCCGCCACCTCCTCACCACTCAGCACATTGGTCGGGTTGGATTTTCATTCAAGAATAAGCCAGCGATCATTCCAACAACCTATGTGTTCGACGGTAAGGCCATTTATTGCCGCTCTTATGAGGGCAGCAAAATCAGGGTGATGCGTAGAAATTCATCCGTTTGCTTTCAAATTGATCACATCGTTTCGCTGCGAAGCTGGTACAGCGTGCTTGCCTGGGGTAAGTATGACGAACTGACAACGGCCGCTGAACAAAAGTACATGGAGAAGCTCTTCAGCGAGCAACTCACTGCTTATGCACTGGGTGAGACCGTAAGTCCGAACCGCGACTTCGACGAGCGGCCACGCATCGTCGAGAAAAGAATCAAACCGGTAACCTGGAGAATTAAGGTAGAAGATCTGACCGGTCGTTACGAAAAACCCGGCGATTAGCCATCGGGGTCCAATTCCTGACAAAAGTCAGTATTTGAATTGATCATCCTCAAGCAAGCCGCGCGGACTCAGGAATAGATTTGTTGTCAGAAACAAATCCAGCCGTTATGAACGTTGAAACCTGCGAGCAGCTCAAATGCTACCATTGCGGCGAGAATTGTGTCGATACGTTTCACAAAGGCGATAAGGTGTTTTGTTGCATCGGATGCAAAACAGTTTATGAGATCCTCAACGAAAACAATCTCTGCGATTATTACCAGTTAGAAAATAGTCACGGGGTTTCCATGCGGCGACGCTCAGCCGCAAACTTTGCCTATCTCGATGAACCATCCGTAAAGTCAAAACTTCTTTCTTTTGATTCCGGTGAGATATCGCGTGTAACGTTCACTGTACCGGCAATTCATTGCATATCCTGTGTCTGGCTACTCGAAAAACTTCAGTCATTAGATTCCGGAATTGTCCACGCGGAAGTGGTCTTCACGCAAAAAGTCATCAATGTCACCTTCAATCCGGCAAAGAGCTCTTTGTCGAAGGTTGCGGCCCTGTTATCGTCTTTGGGTTATACGCCGAACATAACGCTCGAGGGAAAAGCAAAGGCTTCGAAGGCTAACCGCGCACTCATCTTCAAGCTGGCAATTGCCGGCTTTGGCTTTGCAAACATTATGCTGTTCAGCTTTCCAGAGTATCTGGGGATCAACAAAAGCGAAGAGCATCTGATGCGTATCTTTAGCTGGCTGAATCTCGCAATCGCGATTCCCGTCTTCGCCTTTAGTGCAAGCGATTACCTTCTGCAGGCATTCCGGTCCTTTAGATTGCGCCAGGTGAATATCGATGTGCCAATAGCCGTGGGGTTGATCGCACTCTTCTTCAGAAGCGCTTACGACATCATCTCCCACACTGGTCCTGGCTACCTCGACTCTCTTACAGGTCTGATTTTCTTCTTGTTGATCGGCCGCTGGTTTCAAAGTAAAACATATGAAGCGCTGGCATTCGATCGCGACTACAAAAGCTACTTTCCGCTTGCTGTACACAGATGGCAGGCGAACGACTGGATACCGGTGTTGTTGAATACACTTCAACCAGGTGATCGGATTCGGATCAAAAACATGGAGATCATTCCAGCCGATAGCACATTAGAAACAGATCAAACACTGGTCGACTACAGCTTCGTTACAGGTGAATCCAAACCTGTCGAAGTAAAGCGTGGGGCCATGACCTATGCGGGGGGTCGAATCATCGGTGCACCAACAGAATTGACTGTCCTGAAACACACATCGCAAAGTCAACTCACATCATTATGGAACAATCAAAACTTCAATAAAACCGGAACAGGAAGATTTCAGCAGATCATGGATCGCGCTGCGCGACGATTTACCTGGATCGTCCTCGTGCTCGCATCGGGTACAGCCATTTTCTGGTACTTCTATCAACCAGCATCGATGTGGCTGGTAATCACCTCTGTTCTGATGGTCGCTTGTCCGTGTGCGCTTGCATTGGCAACACCGTTTACACTCGGTGCAATGGTGCGTGTACTTGGAGGGAAGGAGCTCTATCTAAAGAATGCCGAAGTGATCGAACGCATGGGAACCATCGACACCATCGTGTTCGACAAGACCGGAACTATTACTACCGGCGATGCCGAAGTCAAATTCATCGGTGACGAAAAGTTGCTGGGCAAAATCAGAAAGTTGTGCAGCTACTCAACGCATCCTCTCAGTGTTCAGATAAGTAACTCCATTGATAAATCAACACAGGCAGCTATCACGCAATTCGAGGAGCGGCCAGGGTTGGGCATTGAGGGCATCATCGACGGCAAACTTCTCAAGGTTGGATCAGCAACATTCAATGCTTTGCACCTAAACAATGAAGGCACCGATAAGCGTGTTTATGTAACGCACGATGGAGAATGTGCCGGCTATTTTTCCATCGAAACACGTCCACGCAAAAGCATTAAAGGTCTGCTGCGGCGTTTACAAGGCATCTGTCATTCAATGTTGTCTGGTGATGGCGATTCAGATCGAGAACGAATGAAAGACATTTTTCCAGAGCATACCCGATTGTTGTTTAATCAGTCACCTCAGGATAAGATGAAGTACATTCAACAGCTTCAACAAGCCGGAAAGAAGGTGATGATGATCGGCGATGGACTCAATGATGCCGGCGCACTCCAGCAGGCTGACGTGGGCATAGCTGTGAGTGACAACAAGGGTATATTCAGTCCAGCGTGTGACGGAATTATTTCCGGAGACCAGCTGCGGTATATCGATCGCATGCTTCAGTTCACCCGGTACTCATCTATCATTCTCAAAATCGGTTTCTCCATCTCATTCCTGTATAACGCTATTGCTCTGTCTGTGGCAGCCACAGGCCATTTAACTCCGCTAATTGCTGCGATCATTATGCCGATCAGCAGTGTAAGCGTAGTTGGCTTCAGCACGCTTGCTGTTAAATTCATGGCGCGAAAACTAAAACTCAATTAACATGGGAATCATCACGCTGCTTATATCAATAAGTATAACCATTGCAATTGTCTTCCTCGGCGTTTTTATATGGAGTCTGAAGAGCGGCCAGTTTGATGATACCACGACGCCTGCAATGCGTATGATATTTGACGAATCCAAATCACGCAGCAAGAAGACTGACGAACCACCATCAAAGGCAACTACTTCATCTCCTGACAAAAATCAGTCTAAGGCCTGACCATTCGCAAGCGACGTGCCATGCGTTTTAGCGTGATTGGCGGCATGATTAAGCAACCATCACCTGAAGCTCTGCTCAAAAAATACGACGTCCCGACGCCGCGTTATACCAGTTTCCCAACAGTACCCCATTGGAATACTGATGAATTCTCTCGTGAACTGTGGGAACAATCGGTAAGGCATTGCTTCGACGAAACTAACACCACGAAAGGAATCAGTTTGTATCTGCACCTTCCGTTTTGTGAAAGTCTTTGTACGTACTGTGCCTGCAACACGCGAATCACGCGTAACCATACCGTTGAGCGGCCCTACATACTTTCGCTGTTGAAAGAATGGCGTCACTACTGCGACATCTTTGGTTCGCGCCCCGTGATCCGTGAACTTCACCTGGGCGGTGGGACGCCAACATTCTTTACACCTGCGAATCTCCAATGGCTGATTCACACGCTGCTGGAAGAAGCAGATGTTCATCCCGATCGTCATTTCAGTTTTGAAGGACATCCAAATAACACCACGATTGAACATCTGCAGGTACTCCATGAACTTGGTTTCGATCGCGTGAGCTTCGGTGTACAGGATCTTGATCCACGCGTACAACAGGCAATCCATCGCGTTCAGCCACTCGAAAATGTAAAGCGGGCGATTGAAAACGCCCGCAATACCGGTTATAAGAGTGTTGGGATTGACCTTATCTATGGCCTTCCTCACCAAACCCCGTTCAGCGTTTCAGACACGATGGACCAGGTGCTGGCAATGCGTCCTGACAGAGTAGCATTTTATAGCTATGCTCATGTGCCCTGGCTCAAACCAGGTCAGCGCGGATATGAAAACACTGATCTGCCTTCTCCATATTTAAAGCGTCACTTCTATGAGATCGGCAAACACAAGCTTTGCCACAATGGATACGCTGACATTGGCATGGACCACTTTGCCCTCCCTTCCGACGAACTCTTCAAGGCCCATATTGCCGGGAAGCTTCATCGGAATTTTATGGGATACACGACTACATCAACCGACCTATTGATCGGTCTTGGCACATCAGCAATCAGCGATTCGCGTTACGCGTACGCTCAGAATGAAAAAACTGTGGAGCACTATCATAAGGCGGTAGCTAAGGATTCCAGCGCTGTAAAAAAGGGACACATTCTGAACGGAAAAGACGGTCTCATTCGAAAGAGTATCCTTCAGCTCGCGTGTCGTGGCGAACTGAGCCTTGAAATGCTACAGCAACTGGAGACTCCTGAGGTCAGCGTCGCCCTCCACGCCATGGAGGCAGAAGGGTTGTTGTATCGCCATGATCATGGGATAACGATAACTCATGCAGGGCATCCCTTCATTCGAAATATTTGTAGTGTATTCGATCCGTACTATCAGGCCCAGGACCAGAGCCTGGCCACATTCAGCAAGGCAATCTGAAGAACCTGATGAAAATCAGTTTTTCGGCTAACGACTATCAAGCAGCGGGCAGTGACATGCCGATACCTTTAATGCCGCAAAGAAACACCACTCATTAGACTTCCCCGTGATGAAAGCACATTCAGATCAAATTCCGACAGCCCTGGCGCTCGAAAAATTCAGCTACGACAACACGATCGTAAAAGCGTTTATGATCGCTACCGTGGTTTTCGGCCTCGTCGGCATGCTGGTAGGCCTTACAGCTGCGCTGCAGCTGGTATTTCCTGTTTTCAACTTTGAGTTACAATACTCGTCGTTTGGAAGAATTCGTCCCCTGCATACCAATGCGATCATCTTCGCATTTGTGGGCAACGCGATGTTCGCGGGGATCTATTATTCCATGCAGCGCCTTCTGAAGACGCGCATGTTCAGCGATCGCCTCAGCTGGATTCATTTCTGGGGATGGCAGCTCATCATCCTCGCTGCAGCGATAACGCTTCCACTCGGATTTACAACTTCAAAGGAATATGCAGAACTCGAGTGGCCGATCGACATTGCTATTACAGTGATATGGGTAGTCTTCGGTTGGAACATGATTGGAACGATCATCAAACGTCGCGAGCGACACATGTACGTTGCGATCTGGTTCTACATTGCAACATTCGTTACCGTTGCTGTGCTCCACGTGGTCAACTCCTTTGAGATGCCAATATCTGCTTTCAAAAGTTATTCATGGTACGCAGGCGTACAGGATGCATTGGTGCAATGGTGGTATGGCCACAATGCGGTGGCATTCTTCCTCACTACTCCCTTCCTTGGTTTGATGTACTACTTCCTTCCTAAGGCTGCTAACCGCCCGGTCTATTCATACAAACTTTCAATCATTCACTTCTGGTCACTCATATTCATCTATATCTGGGCCGGACCTCACCACCTCCTCTATACATCATTGCCTGACTGGGCGCAATCATTGGGAACTGTCTTCTCGATCATGCTCATCGCTCCATCATGGGGTGGCATGCTGAATGGTCTGTTGACATTGCGCGGTGCCTGGGACAGAGTTCGTGAAGATCCCGTTTTGAAATTCATGGTCGTGGCTATCACTGCTTACGGTATGGCAACGCTCGAAGGACCACTCCTTTCTTTGAAGAACGTAAATGCCATTGCACACTTTACCGACTGGATCGTAGCGCACGTTCACGTTGGCGGTCTCGGCTGGAATGGATTCCTCACCTTCGCCATGCTCTATTGGCTGGTGCCTCGTATGTGGAGCACAAAACTCTACTCGACCAAACTTGCTAACATTCACTTCTGGGTAGGAACGCTTGGTATCATCTTCTACGCGCTTCCGATGTATGTGTCGGGCGTCGTACAGAGTTTAATGTGGAAAGAATTTAATCCCGAGGGTTTCCTCGTATACAAAAACTTCCTCGAGACTACCGTACAGATCCTGCCCTTGCATGGACTCCGGGCAATAGGTGGTGCGTTGTACCTCTCTGGTGCGATTATCATGACGTACAACCTGATCAAGACAGCTAAGTCCGGGTCATTTATCGCCAATGAAGATGCTGAAGGTGCTCCTCTCGCCAGGATTTATACAGCTAAGAGCGGCGGATGGCATCATCGCCTGCTGGAACACAAGCCGGTATTGTTCACAGTTCTCACTCTTGTGGCAATTCTGATTGGTGGCGCGATTGAAATGGTTCCTACGTTCCTGATCAAATCAAACGTACCCAGCATTGCCAGCGTCAAGCCATACACACCACTTGAATTACACGGCCGTGATATCTATATCAGAGAAGGTTGTGTGAACTGTCATACACAAATGATTCGCCCCTTCCGTTCCGAGACTGAGCGATATGGTGAATACTCGAAAGCCGGAGAGTTTGTATACGATCACCCGTTCCTGTGGGGATCCAAGCGCACGGGGCCAGATCTTCATCGCATCGGTGGAAAGTATTCACACAGCTGGCACTACAATCACATGTATTCGC
The DNA here is from genome assembly GCA_049840655.1 of Chryseolinea sp. Lineage (GTDB taxonomy): Bacteria > Bacteroidota > Bacteroidia > Cytophagales > Cyclobacteriaceae > Chryseolinea. Next base: position 138,041 of record JASGJX010000001.1, on the reverse strand, counting down.
CGAAGGATGTCTCAACAGGTTCGATCATGCCTGCCTATCCCTGGTTGATCGAGCAACAGATAGATCTGTCAGCAACTAAGGGTAAGATCAACGGCATGCGTAAGGTAGGTGTGCCTTACGAAGCCGGATACGAAGATACCGCCAACGAAGACCTTCAGCGCCAGGCAGCGGAGATCACCAAATCTCTTAAAGCAGATGGCATTGAAGCTGCAGACGATGCGGAGATCATTGCACTCATCGCCTACCTGCAACGACTCGGAACCGATATCAAGACAGAGAAAGTAGCCAACAATCAATAATCACCACGACCATGTATAAGAATGTATTACAAAGCATCGAGAACATTCAGGTTTGGCCTGTGATCTCGTTTGTCATCTTCTTCTTGTTTTTTCTTTGCCTGCTGTGGTGGGTCTTCACTGCAGATCGCAGTTACATTGAAAAGATGAAGAGTCTTCCGGTTGAAGACAACGGTACTAAAGAGAACGCTGCTAATCTTTCTTCACATGAATAACATTATCAAGAGAGTATCGATCGCCGTTCTGCTGTCGTTAACAACGTTTGCTGCTTTTTCGCAGGATCAGGCAACACCGGCAAAATCATTCTGGACTGATCCAGTGAACGATCCGATGTTTCCATTGTATATAGTTGGGTTATTCATTGTTATCGTCACCTTGTTGATACTGGTGACGGGGATATATATGATCCGCGTTGTGAACATGCTGGCAGAACAGTCAGAGCGTGAGCGCGCAACAAAACTCGGTATCGCATACAAGCCTCGGGCAACCTGGTGGTCAAGATTCTCCATGCAGATGAATGACTCTGTTGCACTGGAGGACGAAAGCAAGATCGAGCTTGATCACAACTTCGACGGCATCAAAGAACTTGACAACCATCTGCCGCCGTGGTGGAAGTGGTTGTTCTATGCAACAGCGATATGGGCTGTGATCTATATGGTGGTGTATCACGTGTCTGACAACTATCCTTTGATGATCCAGGAATACGACAACGAAGTTAGTGATGCAGAAGCTCAGATCAGAAAGCTGAAAGCATCGCAGCCACAAGAGGCGATCGACGAAGCGGGACTCAAGTTCACGGCTGATGCAGCGATCATCGGAAAAGGCAAAGAAGTATTCAATACAATGAACTGTGGATCGTGCCACCGTCCTGATGGCGGCGGTAATGCAATTGGACCAAACCTGACCGACGAATTCTGGATTCACGGTGGCGATATCAAGCAAGTATTCAATACCATTAAGAACGGGGCCGTTGATAAGGGAATGCCTGCTTGGGGTAAAAGCCTTAGCCCTGGTGATGTTCGAAATGTAGCGTTCTTCGTAATGAGCCTGCAGGGTACTAACCCTGCAAATCCGAAAGCTCCTCAGGGTGAAAAGTATGCAGCTCCCGCAGAACCTGAGGTTGCCAGCGACAGTACTACCGTACAGGCGGCATTATAAAAACCAACTATGAGCACAACGGCACAGCGAAACACGAAACAGGATGCATGGAGCATCTACGACGACTTCAGAGAGTCGCTGGCAACCGTAGACGCCAACGGAAAGCGGATATGGCTTTATCCAAGAAAGCCGTCAGGGAAATTTCATAATTGGCGTGTGGCCGTGACGTTGTTTCTCCTCGCCATGCTGTTTGCAGGCCCATTCATGCGAATCAATGGCCAGCCCGCCTTACTGTTGAACGTTTTCGAACGGAAGTTCATTATTCTTGGTCAGATATTCTGGCCTCAGGACTTCTTCCTGTTGGCAATTGTTCTGATCACATTCTTCCTGTTTATAATCCTCTTTACGGTCGCCTTTGGACGCGTATGGTGCGGATGGATGTGTCCGCAGACGTTGTTCATGGAGATGTTGTTCAGAAAGATTGAATACTGGATAGAAGGCGACGGTCCGGCGCAAAAGAGACTGGACAGCGCCCCCTGGGATGCAACTAAGATCTGGAAGAAAACCGTTAAACATATTTTGTTTATCGCCTTGTCAGTCCTCATCGCGCACACCGTGATGGCGTACCTGATCGGAACAGACGAGACCTATAAGATCATTACACACTCACCAACAGAGCATCCTGCGGGATTCATCGGATTGTTGCTGTTCACCGGTACATTCTATGGCGTATACGCAAAGTTCCGTGAACAAGCCTGCATCGCAGTATGTCCTTACGGCAGATTGCAAAGCGTACTGCTGACTAAACAATCCATTGTTGTTGCCTACGACTGGTTGAGAGGCGAACCCCGGACACACTTGAAGAAAACCGCCCCGACAACAGCACCCGCCGGCGATTGCATTGATTGCCATCTCTGCGTTCAGGTCTGCCCTACGGGAATTGACATCCGGAACGGCACTCAACTTGAGTGCGTGAACTGCACAGCTTGTATCGATGCATGTGATCATGTAATGGAGAAGATCAATCGTCCGAAGGGCCTGATCCGTTACGCCTCACATCAGGGAATCGAAAAGAAGGAAACGAAGATTGTAAATGCGCGCTTCATAGGATACAGTGTTGTACTGATAGCCCTTCTCGCCATTCTCACCATCGCAGTGGCAACGCGCTCAAACGTGGAGACCAACGTGTTCAAAGTGCCCGGCACACTCTTCACACGAGACGGCGATGATATTGTTAACCTGTACAACCTTGAATTCGTAAACAAGACATTTGACCCAATTGACGTAGACGTGCGTATCGAATCTCCCGCGTCAGCGAAAATCGAGCGTGCCGATGGCAAGACGATGACGATACCTGCAGAAGGATTGACCAAGGGAGTGTACTTCATTCGGATACCCGAAACTGATCTTCCAGAGTCAAGAGCAGCCGTGAAGATTGGAATTTATCATGGCGACAAAAAACTGGAGACGATAACGGCTCGGTTTATTGGGCCGGTTAAGATGAAGAAGGTTAGTCGTGAGGACTATTGAGACGGTGGTTTTACATTTTACATTTAGAGTTTTACATTTTGCGGTTACTACTCCGGGGTTGAATTCCAATCGCAAAGTTTGACGGAAATCAAGTCTGACAATAAGAAAATGTGTAACGCTTTAAACCGCAAAATGTAAAACTCTAAATGTAAAATGTAAAAGTCGGGTTCTCTGAAATGATACATCGATAATATACCAATGTGAATTCCATTAAAAGCACTTCAATATATGAATATCGGAAAGTGGATAGTCGTTTCATTCATGCTCTTTGCCACCTTTATGGCGGCTCTGGTAACGGTGTGCATGAGACAGGATATTAGTCTGGTGTCGAAAAGTTATTATGATGAGGAAATTAAGTTCCAAAGTCAGATCGAGAGAGAACGCAACACACAGCAACTTGAGAAGAGGCCATCGGTAGAATTACATGGCACTGAACTGACGCTGGCATGGAATCAAAACGGTCCGGTTACGTCGGCAACTATTAGCTTGTTTTGTCCTTCCAACGCAAAGATGGATCGTACATTCAGCCTACCTGAAGGTAACACGAGTCAAATCCTGGAGCTTGCTGAAATGAATAAGGGCATGTACCGTGTTAAGTTGCGCTGGACAATGGATAACAAGGAGTTCTATCAGGAAGAGGTGATCAATCTTTGACATAAGCTTTGTAACAATGTACTGGACAGCATTGATCATGGGTTTAGCCGGAAGTCTTCACTGCGCAGGCATGTGCAGTCCGCTTGTATTGGCGGCGACTGGCAACGGCAAGGCCATGCGCAATCGTTTCATCTATAACAGCGGCCGCATATTAATGTATGGTACTCTCGGTGCTTTGATGGGCACCGCAGGATCCTGGTTGCCCTTTGATCAATTCAGAAACGGATTCACCGTCATTGTTGGATTGGTTCTGATTGTACTGGCCATTGCCGGTGCCACGCTGAAGATCCCGTTTGCTCAGAAATTGCTTTCCCGCATGCTGGTCTACTTCAAAAAGGTGTTCGCATCAGTATTGAAAGAGCGCTCTGCAAAGGCGACCTTTCTATTAGGCTTTCTCAACGGTATCCTCCCCTGTGGACTGACGTTCGCTGCATTGATGGTCGCGCTTACGTTCGGCACCTGGCAAAGTGCATTGTTTATGATCGTATTCGGCATCGGTACGCTGCCCGTGATGGTAGGGCTAACTTCCGGATTAAATTACCTGATCAAGCGGTTTAACTTCTCGCTTCCCCGGATGGTTTCCGTGCTGCTGTTTGTTTCAGGATGCCTCATGATTAGCCGAGGGTTCGTGCAGCACGAGGCGCACTCCATCCCCACGCACAAGCATGAGTTGGTTGATGTTGTTTTATGTCGTTAACCGACAAGAGAAGCTCCGCAATTACAATTTGTTCCATCATCAGCGCAGCCAATGCAAATATACCATACCTCCAAAACCCGGTTTGCAGTTCATTTAACGTTCGTTGCAGTTTGTGTAAGATCTACAGACACGTTGTTTAAGCTCTCCGGCCTTGTTCCGGCCTGTAGGTGGCCTCTGGCTGGCCTATAGGCGGCCTTCTCCCCGCTCTACTTCCGGCTATCTTCTACCGATGTGCTGTTCGAGCGAACAACTTCAGCAGTATGATAAAGCCCGGAAGGGATTCAGTATCGAATAGCTTAACATGTAATGATCACCGCGCGACATTCCAACGCACCACTTTCTCCAATTTCTCAGGGCTGAGTATACGGATCTTGCCTCCCTCTGTTTCGAGAATACCTTCGTCTTTGAAGTCCGCCAGTACACGAATCACTGACTCCGCTGCAGTGCCCACCATCTTGGCCAGGTCTTCTCTGGAAATTGTAATAGTAGAACGCGCATCTTTCAGTGCACCCGACTTGATCAACGCTTCGGCTGTACGCTGACGCACAGAATTGTAAGCCAGAGTCACCAGCTGCTTCTCGCGATCTGCCACCTTCTTACACAGCAGGCGAATAAAACTAGTCGACACATCGGCATGACTTTGAATGAGCGTGAGGAAGTCGGTCCGCGGAATCATCACCACTTCAGCATCCTGTAAGGCAACGGCGGAATCGCCATAGGAAACATTCTCCAGGATTGATTCGAACCCGATGAAGTCGTTGGGGCCATATAGGGCAGTGATCAGCTCCTTTCCATCCGGGTGGCCCTTAAAGCCTTTTATGTTTCCACTCTTTACGAAGTAGACGTACATCGGAGTATCCCCCTCGGAGTAAACGATGGATTTCTTTTTAAACGCTTTGGTCTTCTTATCACGGGCGAGGTCACGGATGTTGAGGACGTGTCGGGCATCGTCGAGAAAATGATCAAGTCCCTCGGCAGTTGCTGCGTAATGCTTTTCCTGCATATCGCGTTTCTTCAGCCGCGCTTCTACAGCGTTCAAAAGTTCAGTATCGTCAAAAGGTTTAGTGAGATAATCGTCGGCCCCCAGCGTCATGCCCTTGCGTATGTCGGATTTCTCGGTCTTCGCTGTGAGAAAAATAAACGGAATAGCGGCCGTCTCCGGCTTTCTCGACAAAATGTGAAGTACTCCATAGCCATCAAGCTCGGGCATCATAATGTCGCAGATGATCAGGTCGGGGACCTCTTTCAAAGCAAGATCAACGCCTGCCTTTCCATGAGGCGCCGTTACTACGGAATAGCCCGCGAGCTCCAGTATTTCAGCTGTGTTCTCGCGGATCTCGGTGTTGTCTTCAATCAATAGAATCTTTCTCATATCGTAGGGGAAGCGTTACTTCAAACGTGCTACCGTGCTGGTAGGTGCTATGGAAATTTACGTTGCCATTTAACAATTCAGCGTATCTCATCACGATGTTAAGTCCCAGACCCGTACCCTGTTCGTTGCCTGCGTTACTGGCTCTGAAGAACCGCTCAAATAGATGCTTTTGATCGGCAGCGGGAATGCCTATGCCCTGATCAACTACGCTAAATGTGAATGTAGATTCGTCAGATGAGAACTTAATCTCTATGCTCTTTCCTGCAGGAGAATACTTGCTCGCATTAGACACGAGATTGAATAACATATTCCGAATGATTCGCGGATCAGATAATACCTCCGTGGTATCGCTCTCATAAATCGTTTTAAGCTTTTGCCCATCTTTCAATGTTGGAGCAAGCTCTTCCCGAACGCCTTCGAGAAATTCCTTCACACCAACAACTTCGAGTGTAGTGTCAAGTACGCCTTCTTCAAGTTTTCCGAGAGAAAGGAAATCATTAAGAATTGCAGTGAGATGATTTACTGAGGATTTGATTCTTTGCACGTGTCGATCGACCTTCTCGCGCTCACCCCTATCGTTGTACTGGCTAACTAATGCTGCAGAACTCAGCACAGCACTTAGTGGTGTTCTGAATTCGTGAGAAGCAACAGACACAAACTTTGTTTTCAGGTCGTTCAGTTCCCGCTCGCGTTCAAGTGACTTTCGTACTTCCTCCTCAGCCTTTTTTCTTTCGGTCACTTCATTTTCAAGCTCACGAATAGTTTTGTGAAGGGCTTCCGTGCGCGTGTGAACTTTCTTTTCGAGCTCCGCCGCATAGACAATAAGTTGCTCTTCACTTCGCTTTAGCGCCTCTTCTGATTTCTTCCGGGAGGATATATCGCTGACAAAAGCCATCACCAGCAATTTGCCGGCTACCTGCGTATAACTTAGACTGATCTCCACAGGAAATTCACGGCCGTCACGTCTGATGGCCGTAAGATCACGACCAAGTCCCATTCGCCTGGGCTCCGGATGGGCATTGAAGCCTTTTCGAAAATCTATATGACGACCCCGGTATCGTTCGGGCAGCAGCTGTTCCAAAGACAAACCAACCAGTTCATCCTTGTCGTAGCCGAACGTGGACTCGGCCATCGGGTTTGCGGCCACGATAACACCTTGTTCGTTCACCATCACAATACCTTCCGACATGCTGTGGAAGATTTCGCGAAAGGCGTCATTGGTAACGAGCGATTTCGTTGAATTCACCGGCATAAGGTGCAAATTAATAGGAACGTGAAACCTGACAAAAATCAGGCTGCCAGTTGATGGAAGTTTCTTCCTCGCGATTCCCGGAAAGGTACGTTTGTACCGTGACGAATGCCATTCAAAACCCAGCCAACAGTATTCTCTGCACGATAGACTTTTCGAAGTCATCTCGTGAGGCAGTACAATGGGCTGTTCAGCTGGCCCAACAGTTGAACGCCCATATTACCATATTATACACTTACCGTCTGATCCAATATCGACCGGGAGAAGCATTGCAACTCAAGCGCGACATTGAGGCGTCGGCAACTCATCAGTTCTCGCTGCTCGAGAAGGAACTCCTTGAAGGCAAAGGTGTGTCGTACGATTTCAAGGTCGAGATCGGTTTCGTCGCCGATCGGGTTGAAGATTATGCGAAGAAGAATTCACTTAACGTTTTGATAACGAATAAGAATCTGCACAATGGTGGCCGCGAATCATTCGATGAACTTATTGAACACATACGCGTTCCATTGCTCGTAGTCCCCTAGCCGCTCCCGTCCGCTTATAGCCGTTCTTGTTTGTCCCGACAAATTGTCGCGACCCGCCCTTCCAATTGTCGCATCTGACCAATCCGATTTTCTGGTGGAGATCTTATGTTTGTATCGTTATCATCAACCAAAATTTACCACTATGAATATGGCAGAAACACAAAGCATCACAGTTGAAACCCTCGTCGACGCTCCTGTAGAAAAAGCCTGGAGATATTTTAGCGAACCCGACCACATTACGAAGTGGGCATTTGCCTCTGATGAATGGCATGCTCCGTATGCTGATAACGACTTACGGAAGGATGGCAAGTTCAAAACTACGATGGCCGCTAAAGATGGAAGTTTCAGTTTTGACTTTGAAGGCGTTTACACCAACGTCGTTCCAAACAAGACATTCGAATATGTGATGCCTGATGGTCGCAAGGTTCGGGTTGACTTCGTGGCTGACGGAGGTAAAACAAGGATCAAAGAAACGTTTGATCCAGAAACGCAGAATCCGGTAGACATGCAACGCGCGGGCTGGCAGGCAATTTTAGAAAATTATCGCAGGCACGTTGAATCAAATTGATGAGATCCTTCGTTGTATTTAGAAATACGGCGGAATAACAATTAGCCTATATAGGTAGCCGTTCGGTGCGCTGGCTTTTGGCCTGGCGCACCGAAAGCTATCACCAGGTGGGCTCCCGGCATTTTTCACTGATTTCTTCCCATTACTTTGATTCTTGATACTCTGTGCTTGTCGCCTGTGACAGGCTTAAGACACAATTCTAACTGTAGAATGTAGACTGCGGTATGGAACGGTGTATTTACAATTTCTTTTCAGTCGAAGGCTAGCGTCGTGAACGCTGTCTGCTACGATTTGTTTTCCGTTGACGGTGTTTGCTTCGAACGAAATCTCCTCTTAATTCTTCTTCCTGCATCCCGATTTTGTGACAATGCATAGGGCTTAGAACCTTCTGCAAGTTTAGTTGGCTCATTGTCAGTTGCCAGGTCCTGTTGCTTTTCCTGCTTCTCCAGCACGCTAACTTCAGTGCGCTCGCGCTTAAGGTCAATCCTAACTCTGGCGAACAGACTCATGTATGCATTGGCAATCCAAACCAATGCAAAGCCTCCAATTATATAGCCTCGCCAGTCATCCATAAGCAGCTTGTAGTCTGTCGATGCGACAAACAGGATAGTCACATAATGACTGAAACAGTATTCGCAGGTGAACAGATAAAAGAACTTACGCGTAAGGACGGAGCCGCCCTCCTTGCTGCACTTAATACAGAATTCGCGCGGTTCGCGAAACACTTCCTCATGTGTGACTGTCCAGGCGATGCAGGCAATAGGTATTGCCAGAACAAAGAGCCAGACAAGTTGTAGTTGAATCGACATATGCTGCGGATATGAAAATACCATGCCACCGCCTGCAGGGCCTTGTACAAAGGGCAACGACCAATCGACTGTGGAAAATTCTCTCGCGACTGTTGGCGTGCACAGACAGGAGGTTTTTGCCATCTATCATAATGTAATCACCCGCATATGCGTTTTTCAATACATTGTGTTACGCATACACATTTCGTTTTATCTCTATCAAGCACCACCTAAACCCTACCTTTCCATGAAATCCAATCGCAGAAATTTTATTCAAAAGCTCGGTGTTGGTACTGCCGCACTGGGTATAGGCAGTCACTCGCTGGCTGGCCAACACTCTTCAAGCAGAAGCGCTCAGGATAAGGCAGATGGTCCGATACTTCAGATCGGCGAGAACATAGCCGTTGCTGAGACCAGCTATGGTAAAGTACGAGGCTTTATTTTGCGTGGTATCAATACATTTCTCGGCATACCGTATGGAGCTGATACTTCTGGCGCCAATCGGTTCATGCCTCCTCAAAAGCCTAACCCATGGACAGATGTGTATCCTGCTGTGTGGTGGGGAAACACGGCTCCTCAAAATATGGATCGTCGCTATGCCAACGCGTACGCATCCTTCGTTGATCACTGGAATTACGATGATGTAAGCGAAGACTGCCTGCGCCTTAACGTATGGACGCCAGCTCTTGATGGTAAAAAGAGACCCGTCATGGTTTGGTTGCACGGTGGAGGTTATACTAATGGAAACGCTATTGAACAGGATGGATATAACGGAGAGAACTTTAGCCGCCGCGGAGACGCAGTATTCGTTTCAGTCAATCACCGGCTTGGAGCCATGGGCTATGCCAACTTTGGTGGTATAGATAAACGATTTGCTGCATCCGGTAACGTTGGACAGTTGGATATCGTGGCGTCGTTGGAATGGGTACGCGATAATATTTCGCGTTTCGGAGGTGATCCGGGAAATGTTACCATCATGGGTCAATCCGGTGGAGGTGCTAAAGTCTGTGTCCTAACTGCGATGCCATCAGCTCAGGGACTTTTTCACAAGGCCGTTGCACTGAGCGGTGTGTCGTTGAAAGCCATCGACAAAAATATGTCTGAGAAGCTTGGCGAATATGTATTGAAGGAAGCAGCATTATCGTCGAACGAGTTAGACAAACTACAACAGATGCCCTGGAAGCAGTACTATGAAATTGCAACAAGGGCACTCACGAAGTTTCGCGAAGAGATGAAGTTGCCTCCGATGGGAACTGGTTTCGCGCCGACTGTTGATGGCGATTACCTGCCACAGCATCCTTACAATCCTGTAGCCACGCCGTTAGCTGACAACGTTCCCATGATCATCTGCTCCACATTTAACGAGCAGTCGCCCAGCCGTACTGATGCAAAACTCGAACAGATAGATCTCGAAGGTGTTAAGGCAAAGCTCAAGGATCGCTTTGGAGACAAGACTGACGCGATCGTTACTTCTTATGCAAAGGCGTTTCCAACAAAGAGACCAATTGAGATTTGGTCAATGGTAGCAAGCAACCGACAGAACGCTGTTGCCATGGCAGACTCCAAATCAAAACAGAAGGCTCCCGTATATGTTGCCTGGTTTGGATGGCAACCCCCGATGTTCGATGGCCGCATGAGAGCATTCCATTGCATCGACATCTGCTTCTGGTATTACAACACTGATCTTATGTATACGCATACAGGTGGGGGCGCAAGACCGCGGAAGTTGTCGGCGAAGATGTCTGATGCGTTATTGCGTTTTATGAAGACAGGCAATCCCTCAGGCGCGGGACTGACGTGGAGTCCTTATCAAGCATCGAATGGAGAGACACTCATTCTTGACGACGAGCCTGTAATGAAGAACGATCCGGACCGCGAGGCAAGGAAAGCGTTTGTTTAGCACCTTTATCCGACCACGGCTACTTGATCTATTGTGAACAATTACGTAACTAGTTACGTAATAACACTAAAAGGTCATGAATTTCTTTGAACATGCTGGTAAAAAGGCACTTGGAAGCCGTTTAAGACTCCTTTCTGAGACGATCACAGCGGATGCCGCGGAGATCTATCGCCTTTATGACATTGATCTTTCTCCCAAATGGTTTCCTGTATTTTACGTCCTTTCGGAGCTCGGGCCGCAGTCTGTTACGGAGATCGCGAAGCAGGTTGGATACTCCCATGTTGCCGTGAGCAAACTCGTTCGTGAGATGGTCAATGCAGGCTATGTAAGCGAAACTTCTGATTCGCAGGATGGCAGACGCAACGTGGTAAGCCTCGCGGAGAAAGGTTTAGCCGCCAGCGAAAAGATTAAAGATCAGTATGCAGATGTTCAGCGTGCCGTGGAAGAGATTTCCAACCAGGCGACACATGATTTGTGGCAAGCCATGGGCGAATGGGAATATCTGCTCAATCAACAGTCACTGTTGCGTCGTGTTATAGATCAAAAACGAAAACGCGAAAGCGCAACTATTGAGATCATTGACTTCACGGCAGCTTATGCATCTGCATTTCGTGATCTGAACGAAGCATGGATTAGTCAATACTTTCATATGGAACCAGCAGATTACAAAGCGCTGGATAATCCTCAGACATATATCATTGATGGCGGTGGTGCCATACTCGTCGCTCTGCACAACGGTGAAGCTGTTGGTACCTGTGCATTGATCAATATGCACGATGGCAGGAGCTTCGAACTTGCCAAGATGGCTGTTGCAACTGCTATGCACGGAAAGGGCATAGGACTATTACTGGGAAAGGCCGCGATCGCGAAGGCAAAGCAAATGGGTGCTGCAAGATTATACCTGGAAAGCAACACCATTTTGAAACCAGCTATCAGTTTGTATGAAAAGTTAGGATTCAGGAAGGTTGCTGGAGTTCCTTCTCCTTATGAAAGAGCTAATATTCAGATGGAACTATTGGTTCAGTCGTGAGTCCTGAGTTGTGAGTCCTGAGTCGTGAGTTTGGTCTTAAGTATTTTTAGCTTACAGTAGTGTCTGATTGACGTTAGAAAAGGCAAGTACTTCCCAATAAAGTTTTATCACTTCCTTCATCACTCACCAGGGTAAACTCTTGTCCGTCTGCGAACCCCAATACTCTCGATGCTCCGTAACCTCCTGATCAGGTTTGAGCAGATTCATTAAATCAAATACACTTTAGAAGCATAGTCGGTACCAGTGTATAAAAAGTTTCACGATTTGTTTCCATTGCTCGCCGTGTCATAATACATACTCCAGAGACAATCGTCACTGGCAACTTTTTTGGTGTAGGTCAAGAACTATCATCAGAGATCGATAACTAAACATGTAACATTATGGCAAAGTATGGAAAGAAGGCACAGGCGAAAGTGAAGCGCGCCATGCACGAAATGAAAGAGGGCACCCTGCGCAGCGGTCGCAGTGGTAAGAAGGTTACAAGTCGTAAGCAGGCGGTAGCGATTGGATTATCGGAAGCACGACAGGCAGGAGGCAAAGTGCCTAAGAAGGCAGCAAAGAAGACTGCAAAGAAGTCGGCAAGAAAAACTGGACGGCCCGCGGCAAAGAGAAGTGCTGCTAAACGAGGCAACTCAAGGTCAACGAGAAAAACAGCGCGCAAATCTTCGCGACGATGAAAATCTGCCAATGACGTTTTCGATAACACACGTCTGCTGCCTTTCTCTGATGTAACCTCCATCGGCGAAAGGCAGCGCTTTTTTGAGTCTGTTATGCTTACTTTTGCTTTTCGTCATTATGAAGCAACCCCACCATCAGTTATCTGCACGAAAAGCTCTCCGCACCACAGCCATTGGACTTATTGTTAGCGCCGTCCTCGCCGTGATCAAAGGCGTAGGTGGCGTAATGGGTAACTCATATGCGCTGATCGCAGATGCCATTGAATCAAGTGCTGACATCTTCACGTCGGGCATGATGTGGCTTGGTCTGCGCTGGTCTCAACGGCCGGCTGATAAAGACCATCCTTACGGTCATGGAAAAGGAGAAGCGTTGATTACCCTTGGTATCGCATTCGTATTGACCTGTGCAGCGGTGCTCATCGCGGTGAAGAGTGTGCAAAACATTATCACACCGCATAAGGTACCCGCGCCCTACACGCTTATCATTCTGTTGGTTGTGATTGCTGTGAAGGAAATACTTTATCGTTTTGTACTCAAAACGGGCCGTGAATTAAATAGTGGCGCTGTAGAGGCTGATGCTTTTCATCATCGAAGTGACGCGATCACGTCTGCAGCGGCATTCATTGGTATTGCCATTGGCTTGATCGGAGGTCCCGGTTTTGAAGTGGCCGATGATTATGCGGCTTTGTTCGCCTCTCTAATTATTGTCATTAATGCAGTACGCATCGCGCGTCCGGCAGTGGGCGAGTTGCTTGATGAGGACCTGGATCCAAATCTTAATAAAGAGTTAATAGAGCTTGCTGCTGGTGTTGATAAAGTTGCCCATGTGGAGTGGTGCAGAATACGCAAAATGGGTCCGTTCAAGATTGCGGATCTGCATATCTGGGTAGATAAGAATCTTACAGTTGAAGAAGGTCACCGCATTTCTCACGAAGTAAAAGACCTCATTCAAGACAAGCATCCGTTATTCTCTGATGTGATGATCCACGTCGAACCATCCAAATAAATATTCACTTTAGCGATCTATTTTGAAACTCTGTCCGTGATTATTGCGTTGCACGTAATAATTCGGAACATGTATCTTGAATAGATCGAAGTTCCGTTATATTTGTAACAAGAAAAGGAAATGAAATCCCATCGCATGTCATCGATCTCATCTTGTAAGAAGCAGCGCTATTGCTGGAAGGATGAGATATGCCTGGGAGTTAACGTTTGATTTATCTTATAAAGATATATAGCGAAGGCCCCGGGTTAACGAATCCGGGGCCTTCTTCGTTTTAAGGCATGCTGTTTGTCTGGAGATATCGGCCGGGTATTAACATGCCTTGTAAAGACATATAAGTCCAGCCAGTCGCATTGTGCGACAACCGTTACAGGTAGTAACGGGATGGCTGGATGCGTAATCAAAGGCGTGCTTCTCATCTTCCGTTCCTCTCGCGGAAGACGGGAGGCATACCTGAATTAAGGTTGGTGGGTTACATCCGGCGATTTGCAACATAGATTGCAATAACACCGCCGCAATGCATCCCGCATAACACTCGGAATGAAATTGAACTCAATTATATAACAGCACTGACAACTTAAACGTCTACTACAGCCATGTTACCCGATCACATTCAACACACCTTCAATGGAAAAGACATCGTAGCTATGCGCGATGAAGGCGTCGTTATTAACAACGCTCAGGATTTTCTGGACCTAATGATGAATCTGCCCTCCGACAGGATCGTACTCTACAAGGAAAACTTTGACGATTCTTTCTTTGATCTGCGCTCCGGTCTCGCCGGCGACATTCTTCAAAAGGTATCGAACTATTCCCGCAGACTGGGAATCGTGGGCGACTATTCACGCTTCGCAAGCAGAAGCCTTAACGACTTCATGATTGAGAGCAACAGAGGAAACAACGTCGTATTCGTTGACTCGCTGGATGAAGCTTTGCGAAGACTTAGCGCCTAACCGGCACTAATTTCACGTACTCTTCAAAAAAAATACTGCACATTCCGTGTAGTATTTTGTTAACCGTTATTACTTATAGAGAAATGGAGATCCGATGCCAAACGACATCGACAGCACATTTCTCACACTGATCAATGAAAACCTGGGCATCGCACACAAGATTGCCCGGGTTTATATTGACGACCCACCCTCACGCGAGGATGTCGTGCAGGAAATGATGTTCCAGCTCTGGAGGTCATATCCTTCGTTTGACAATCGATCAAAGTTCTCCACCTGGATGTATCGCGTATGTCTTAATACAGCGTTGACATATTTTGCGAAATCAAAGAAAATGCCGTCCGAACGACTGGAGGATCATCATCACAACATTCCGGAGGCAGATAATTCAAGCGACGATATGGATGCCATGCTCGCAGCCATCAGCTCGCTATCGAAAATTAACCGCGCTATCGTACTGCTTTATCTGGAAGGCATGAGCCACGACGAAATTGGTTCTGTTACCGGTCTATCACAAAAGAACGTAGGAGTTCGATTGTTTCGCATCAGGAAAGAACTTGCAGAAATTTTAAATCGTCAAAATCAATAAGTTATGGATGCACTGGATGAAATGAGAGAAAAGTGGTCGAAGAAGAACGACAATTCTCAATCGTATAAGTCGTCTAATTTTTTTGATGTCATTCGTCAGCGCATGCGCCTGCATACGCGCGAATCGATGAAATACTTCTGGGCCTCTTTTACACTGCAGATCATCGTATATGCTCTTTACACGCATGTGATCTTGAGATACTTTGATGATCCGGCTACCGTTCTGGTATCGGTAACAGGAATCCTTATATACATCCCATTCACATTCATGCTTCTGGACAAGTTCAAACAGCTCGCAGTAGCTAAACCTGTCTATACTACCGCATCGCCTGTTCAGGCATTCATCGAAAAACAACGAGATGTACTTCTGAGCTTCTTTCGGTTCAAGCGTCGGTACGAATTCTTTCTTATTCCTGTAAGTACGCTGTTTGGAACGTTCCTCGTGTTCACGCTATACGTTCCGGGCGGTCCTATGGACAATCTCAACGGCGTATGGATTACGATGGTGATTACGATGATCTCTTGCTATGCGGCCATCAGAAAGGAAAATGCAAAAAGCTTTCGCGCGCCTCTGTCAGAGCTTGACAAACTGTTAGCTGAGTTCAGAGAAGAGCGGTGACTCAGGCGTCTTCAAACACGCACTGGAAAATACAGCCCTAATGCGCCTTCCGAAAAGCTTTGCGAGCGCGTTGAATCTCGGTCTCGTTACGCGTTGCCCACTCACCCATCATCGTCATTACATCCAGCAGACTCTTGCCCAGAGGAGTGAGTTCATATTCAACTCTGGGAGGAATTTCGGGAAAGACTGTCCGTGAGATTAATCCGTCTTCTTCGAGAGAACGCAGGGTAACTGTAAGCATTCGTTGCGATATGCCTGATGTGCTTTGTTTCAAAGCGTTGAACCGTGCCTTTCCGCTGTAACCCAGGTTTAATATCACCAGCATAGACCACTTGTTTGCGAAGTGTATGAGGAAATCATGGATAGGGCAAAACCCTCCTCCTTTCTCTTCAAGGATTTTTCCAATTTTTTTCCTCTTGCTAAGTTGCTGACGTTCAGCAATAGTTACCTCCATGATACTAAGGGCTAAATGGTATACTTATTGTTAAGTACTAAGTTACCAAATATATTTGAGTTATTAAAAGTAACTAACTACCAAAATTTATACTGTATGAAAAAGGGTCTGATGGGTTTTGCTCTCGTGTTCGCATCCGTTTCCGCCTTTGCGCAAACGTGGTCGCTCGACAAAGCACATGCAAAACTGGGATTTGAAGTAACGCACCTCATGGTATCAAGTGTTGAAGGAAGCTTTAAAACATTTGATGTGAAAGTATCTGCTTCCAAAGATGAATTCTCTGACGCCGTTATCGAACTTACTGCTGACGCGAATTCAATCTATACCGATAACGATAAGCGCGACGCACACCTTCGCAGCGCCGACTTCTTCGAAACAGAAAAGTATCCCACGCTCACTTTCAAGAGCACTTCATTCACTAAAACTTCTGACAAGAAGTATACAGTGGTAGGAAACCTCACCATGCACGGCGTTACCAAGCCGGTAACACTTGAAGCTACTCTCAACGGAACAACAGTACACCCTTACAGCAAGAAAACAATCGCCGGATTTAAGGTAACAGGTGTCATCAAACGCTCTGACTTTACAGTTGGCAAAGGAACACCTCCAGCGGTAGTAAGCGACGAAGTAACGCTGAACGCCAACCTGGAACTTATTAAAGACTAAGCTCTGTCGTCCCTGTTCCTGTCTGGAACAAAGTCCCTTTTTAGTGGGCTCTTTACGACAATAGAAGTTTCACTCTATCACGATACACCGGTCCGCAGCCGGTGTATTTTTTTTATCTTGTGTTACCTCATGATTCCGCCCCGCAGTTGGTACTAAAATTGACATGCGTTGTCATCAATGACCTTATATGAAACTGTATACCTGCTCAAACTGCGCTAACTACCTGTACTTCGAAAACACCATATGCCTGCAGTGCAAACACAAGCTTGGCTTTGATTCCGACACCCTGCGACTGGTGACTTTGGAAGAAGTAAAAGATGGCATCTTCAGCGACAAAAAAAATAGCAAGAAACGATTCAAGTATTGCAGCAACATGGAACACAGCGCCTGCAATTGGCTGGTGCCGGAAGATCAGGAAGAACCATTGTGTACGGCGTGCGTACTCAACCGGACCATTCCACCCCTTACAGATGAGAACCTGGTGCTCTGGCGAAGAATTGAAACGGCGAAGCATCGCCTGATCTATTCTTTGTTAAGATTGCATTTGCCAGTAGTGCCTAAGGTTAATGGCGAAGGTCCCGGACTTGCGTTTGACTTCCTCACTCAACTTACTCCGGAAGACAAAGTCATGACCGGCCATTACGAGGGGTTGATAACACTCAATATTGTTGAGGCTGACGAAGCGCAGCGCGTGCGCCACAAACTGGACCTTGGTGAAAGATACAGAACACTACTCGGTCACTTCCGACATGAAATTGGTCATTACTACTGGGATCTTCGACTAAAGGACAGTCCGGATCTAACGTCATTCAGAGAGCTATTTGGGGATGAGAGCCAAAGCTATCAGGATGCGCTTAAGTTGTATTACGAAAATGGCGCTCCAAAAGACTGGATGGACAATTTCATCAGCCCTTATGCATCTGCTCATCCATGGGAAGATTGGGCAGAGAGTTGGTCACATTATCTGCACATGCTGGACACTCTTGAAACCGCGTACTATTTTGGAATCACTGTTGATCCTGTAAAACCAGCGGGTGCGACTGACATAAGTGCCAACATTGACAGAGATCCCTATGCGATTAAAGATTTCAACGATGTCTTTAACCTGTGGCTGCCGATCACCTTTGCTGTTAATAGTTTAAACAGATCTATGGGTCACGCCGACTTTTATCCATTTATCATGGCTCCTGCCGTTGTGACGAAGATGAACTTCATTCACAATCTTCGAAAGACAATCAAATAGTCAAGGCGATTTCGAATAATAGCACAGCAATCAACTACTGAACGCCTGTAAAAAGAAAAGCCCCGATTCAGCATAGCTGAATCAGGGCTTCGAGGCGAAGGAAGGGCCAACGCCAGATATATACGCTTAGTGAAACTGTGTTCTCGTCTGCTTATACTCATCGCGCTTGTTTCGGATGAGATCATGAGAAAGGCGGAGAAGATCTTTTTGATCGCGGATCAGCCGCTGAATGTGATCAGGAAATGGAGCACTATCCTCAAGGGCTTGCGCGTACGCTTTCTGAGCTGCGTCTTCACCGTACTCGCATGCTTCAAGAGCAGATTTGGCGTCATCGCCCGAAAATACATCTTTAACATCCATCCATGCACGGTAGATCTTTCCTGACATAGTTGAATCTTCAGCAGGTTCACCTCCGAGTGATCTTACTTCACCTGACAGTTCTTCTTTCATTTTCTGGCTTTCGTCTGAAAGTTGATAAAACAGCGTTCTTAAAACAGCATCACCTTCCTCGAGATTTTCTACAGCCTTTTCGTATCCAGCAATTCTATCCCGATTGATTCTGATAAGATCGTTGAGCACCTCAACGATATCCTTATTTTGATTTTTCATGTCTTTATCTTTTTAATGGTTACTGTCTGAGATTAACTTCGCTGGAACATTTTCAAACTGCATACCATACCGCGACCGCCGAAATTTTCCGCTTTGAAGCGGCTGCGTCATAATTCCACACGGAACGAGTTCCACAGGCCGGGAAAATCGTGCACAAATTTTCTCAAAGACAGGTGTCTTTGATCACTGATGAGAATGGTTCGCGCCGCGTATATTTAATCCTGAATTAACATTTGAGTCTGAGTCTTCATGAAATCATTTAGTATCTCACGCACGCCACAATTGCATCATGGTGAGGGCGCCATTAAAATGATCAGTCCTAATCTGATCGCCAATAGCAGCGTGCTACTGGTTACAGGTGCCCGATCGTTCGAAGGGTTAAAGGCGTTCGATCTTTTGATTGACGAATTCTCCAGGCTCAATATTAAAGTGAGTCAATACCGTATTCCCCGGGAGCCCTCCCCTTCCCTGATTGATACTGCAGTAAGGGACTTTGCAGAAGAAGATCCCCAGATGGTTGTCGGCTTTGGAGGTGGCAGTGTCATTGATGCTGCGAAGGCTATCGCTGCGATGATGCGCTTGCGCGAACCAGTGAAGAATTATCTTGAAGGCGTGGGTAATAAAAACCACCCTGGTCAGCGACTGCCGTTTATAGCTTTACCTACCACCAGTGGTACCGGCAGCGAGGCGACGCGGAACGCCGTATTGTCGGAAATAGGTCCAAACGGTTTCAAGCGTTCTCTTCGTCACATGAATTTTGTGCCTGATGTCGCTATTCTCGATCCGGCCTTAACATTGAGTTGTCCTGCATCAGTGACTGCGTATAGTGGGATGGATGCGTTCTCTCAGCTGCTTGAGTCGTTCTTGTCCACTTCCGCAAACCCAGTTACGGACGCACTTGCTTTGCAAGGACTTGAACTTGTATACCGCTCCCTCTCGACTGCTTATCAGGATGGGTCGAACTTAGAGGCCAGATCTGACATGGCACTGGCGGCCTATCTGTCTGGGGTTACGCTCGCCAACGCAGGACTTGGAACAGTGCATGGTCTTGCAGGTGTGATCGGCGGAATAAAAGACATTCCTCATGGGGTAATCTGCAGCCGGCTGATGGGACCTGCCAACGTCATCACTGTACGAAAGCTCAGGAGGTCTAAGACGAGTCCCGCCTTGTTAAAGTACGCGAAGGCAGGACGGATGTTCAAAAGTGGTTCTTCTAATAGCGATGACTATTACATCGACGCATTCCTGGATGTGATCAGCAGTCTGACGATATCTCTGAACATTCCGGCTCTTATACAATATGGGGTGACCGAAAGCGATCTTCATGAGTTTGCCCGATTGGGTGACAACAAAAACAATCCTGCCCAACTCGACGAGGAAGAACGACATGAGTTATTGCTTAAAGCCTGGACGTAGTACAACTTCCGGGTAACACCACTTTACCGCACAATGCTGGTGGCACATTCCGACAATCCGTCGAAGCAAAAAAATTGGTTCGGATCAGACGGTTACAGACCGCACCATTGAAGGTAGCCGATTAACTAACTACTGATAAATTCTCAGCTGCCTGACGACTAAGGATAATCTCCTTCTTGTTTTCGATGAGGAGTTTCATTGAACCATCGAACTCTTCAATCTCAACGATACTTATTTGAGAACCCGGAGCGAGCCCAATCTTGTTAAGATACTTCAGAAAGGCGTCGGTGTTTTCAGAAACACCCGATATGCGGTAAGGATGTCCGATCTTCCCTTGTGAAAGCAAGATAGACACTTGCGCCGGCAACTTACCATTCTTGTCGGGGATGGGATCGCCGTGGGGATCGAACTTCGGATATCCAAGTAATTGATCCAATCGCTCAATCAAAATATCAGAATGTACGTGCTCAAGTTGTTCAGCCACGTCATGCACTTCATCCCAGGAGAACTTAAGCTTCTCCACCATGAACGTTTCCCATAACCTGTGCTTTCGAAGGATCTGCAACGCTACCTTCTTTCCTTTGTCCGTTGGTTTAACTCCTCTCGATTTCTCGTAAACCACCAGTTTTTGCTGGCCAAGCTTCTTAAACATATCAGTGACAGAAGCAGCATTGATCTGCAATTTCTCTGCGATTGCCGTAGTAGACACACTATCACCTGTGGATTCGTAAATCCTGTAGATAGCCTTCAGATAATTCTCTTCTGTTAATGTATGCATTGGA
This sequence comes from Chryseolinea sp., assembly GCA_049840655.1. Classification (GTDB taxonomy): domain Bacteria; phylum Bacteroidota; class Bacteroidia; order Cytophagales; family Cyclobacteriaceae; genus Chryseolinea. Next base: position 117,328 of record JASGJX010000001.1, on the reverse strand, counting down.
CTAGGTCTAAAAGTATAGAGAAATAGCAGAATTCCTAAGAATTAGGTATACCTAAATATCGTATTTTGGATATCTAATAATTGTTTTATATTTGTCCCATGAACAGAATTTTACCAGCCTCAATTGCGCTGGCTATTATCTGCGTGTCCTGTAGTGAATTGATCCCTGAGGCCCCCGCAAACGACGCGTTGCTGGATGGTCCGGTCGAGGGTCTCAACCATGAACAATCGAGATTATTTCTGGCAGGCGATGTGGCTTTCAATGATGAAGTGTTTTCTTCAGGATCGGGATTGGGTCCAATCTTCGTTGCGACCAGTTGCGGGAGCTGCCATGCAGGTGATGGTAAGGGACATCCGTTTTCTACTCTTACAAGATTTGGTCAGACGGATGAGACTGGCAATCACTACCTGGATCGTGGTGGACCACAGCTACAGCATCGGGCATTACATGGATTTATCGCCGAGACTTTACCTGCGGGAGTGCCCTATGCAAAGTTTACTCCTCCAGCGAACACGGGACTTGGATTCATTGAACTCGTGAGCGATGCCGACATACTGGAAATGTCCGATCCAAATGATGCCGATGGAGATGGTATTTCGGGAAAACCCAATTGGATAACCACCCCTCATTATGTAAAGCCGCATGCTGATGCAGAGGAAAACAACGGGCGGTATATTGGCCGCTTTGGAAAGAAGGCGAGCGTCTACAACCTGTTACAACAAACAGTGGGTGCTTATCGGCAGGATATCGGGATCTCGTCCGCATTCGAGCCCTACGATATCTATTCAGGACTAGAAACAGATCCGGAGATCTCTACGGCAACGATTAACCACGTTGTATTCTACCTGCAAACTCTGAAGGCGCCAGTACAGCGTACACCGGAACATCCTGATGTCGTGGCTGGCAAACAAGTATTTCTGGAGATAGGGTGCGGCTCCTGTCATCGGGAGACGCTTAGAAGCTCCAGCTCTACCGTTGCAGCGCTTTCCAATAAAACATTCTCTCCCTACACAGATCTGCTCCTTCATGACATGGGACCACAACTCGATGACGGATATACAGAGGGATCAGCAACAACGGCCGAATGGCGAACGCCTGCCCTTTGGGGACTTGGTCTTTCGCCGATCACCCAAGGTGGCGGGTACTACCTGATGCATGATGGGCGCGCCCGTGGTATTGAGGAAGCCATTCTTATGCACGGAGGTGAAGGCGCATCGAGCAAAGAAAGATTCGAAAGCTTGTCGGCCGCTGAAAAGGATAAACTAATCAAGTTTCTAAAGTCCCTCTAGCCATGCAGAGAAAAGAATTTATCAAGCGCTGCACGGGGTGCCTGGGCCTTCTGGCTGCACCGGCATTCATACAAGGCTGCGCTGGTACAAAATATTTGAATGCCTCCATTGAAAACAGTGATATGGTCGTCCCCCTGGATGCATTTGCTGATAAAAGCAACGGCGCATTCCGTTCGTATGTGGTGCTGGAAAACGAAGTGCTTCAGTTCCCGATCTGTGTTTATCGCATTTCTGCTGAAGAGTATAAAGCGCTTTGGATGCAGTGCACTCATCAGGGAAATGAATTGCAGGTGTTTGGCGACATGTTGCAGTGCCCTGCACATGGTAGCGAATTCACACGTACGGGAGCCGTGCAAAATGGTCCTGCGTACATGTCCCTAAGAACGTTTCCCGTCACGATCACCAACGATAAACTCATGATCAGTTTGAAATGAAAACTCTACAGGTTGCGTTTTTGTTTCTTGCCGTCTCCACATCTGCCCTTGCGCAGATAGACTCCACCTTGCTTCGGAGAGTACCGCGCGATACCAGCGCGCGCAAAGCAATGAACATGGATGCTGTGTACAACCGGCCTTTCTTATCCGTCTCGAAAGTCCCGGTAGCTATTGGCGGATATGTCGAAGCTGACTACACTTACATTGGCACCGATGGTGTCACAGAAGGACATTCATTTCGAATTCCCAGGCTCACTTTGTTCGTGGCCTCTGCTATTCATCGTAGAATAAGGTTTCTTTCCGAGATTGAATTTGAAGAGGGTGGCCGCGAAGTCAACATCGAGTTTGCTTCACTTGATTTCATCTTCCATCCCCTGCTCAACTTCAGAGGTGGGGTGGTGATGAATCCGATCGGGGCGTTCAATCAGAATCACGACGGACCCAAGTGGGAGTTTGTTGATCGTCCTGTAGCAATGACTCAAATGCTACCGGCAACCTGGAGCAATGTTGGGTTCGGACTTTATGGCAAACACTTCAAGGAGTCATGGTCATTCGGATACGAGTTCTATCTCACCAACGGGTTCGATGAGACTATCGTCAACAATTCCCTTAACAAGACATATTTACCTGCGACGAAGGATTCACCGGAACGTTTCGAGGAAAGCAGCAATGGACAACCGTTGCTTACTGCCAAGATCGCGGCGCGGAGAACAAAGATTGGAGAGATCGGACTGTCCTATATGGGTGGCATCTACAACAAGTTCAAAGACGACAATATTATTATTGACGACAAGCGACGCCTCGATGTAATGGCGATAGATTTTAACACAACGCTACCAACGCTGAATACATACATCGTTGGCGAATGGGCATGGGTGCTTGTGAATGTGGCAGAAACTGTTGGTGATCAGTATGGTGATCGTCAGCAAGGTGGATTTGTCGATATCGTTCAGCCAGTTGTGAAGGGTCGCATCTTAGGCTTTAAAAATGCGACACTGAACGTTGCATGCAGACTCGAATATGTGGATTGGAATGTCGGCACTTTTCAGGAGACGGGTGGCAATATCGCGGATGACTATGCAGCAATCGTTCCAGCGATCAGTTTCAGACCTACGTCTCAAACAGTGATTCGTCTTAACTACAGACGGGCATGGCAACAGGATTTGCTGGGTAATCCTTCGTCCAACATCGGAGGTATTCAGTTTGGAATCTCCAGCTACTTTTAGAGGCACCTGTTCGGCCCACTACCTGGCTTCCCCGAAGAAACTGATATTTATTTTGCCCTCGAGGGGATAAAGAGTTTGTTCATGGCCGGAATCGACAGCAGAGCGTGCGACACAATGATTCCCAGTGCTGCTCCGATGCTAACATCAAGCGGAGTGTGTACACCAAGTACAACTCTCGACAGTCCAACAAGCGCCGCCCAGAGCATAGGCATGTAAAGCCATACAGTTATTCGTCGCTCGTTCAATTCAAACAGTGAGAACGACAACATGCTTGCAAGCAGAAAGGCATTGAAGGTATGTCCACTAGGCATTGAATAGCCGGCTTCGTCAATCCAATGTGATAGTACAACCTTATCAATACTATGGAAGTGTACCGTATCCATATCGACCACGCTCCTGAAAAATTTCTGGCGCTCCGGTACCACCAACAAGTAGATCGAATCCAGGTTGGCCTTTGATCCCGATTCACGAAGAATGAACCTATGACTAGGTCGCGAAACGGCGAACGTCGATTTGATATAACTCTCATTCAGCTTTGCGAACGCTGCCAGTATCATTATTAAAGACAGCAATGTTCGAAAAAACATCACGATTCGTGCGCGCGGATGCAGAGGAACAAATGCAAACGCTACACTGATTGACACGACGATAATGAGCGATCCGATCCATCCGCCGGACTGCGTAACTCCATACATTGTCAGACACCAGAGGTTGCCAGGCGCGCACCCATCGAATCCGGGGATGACAAACCAAACCAGTATGAGCATAAGCGCATAGGCTGGAAGTGATATCAGAATGAAACGTTTGATATGGCTTTACTGATTTGGCGTAAAATTTACGACAAAAATCGAGTATTGTCAGATACCACTGATGTGTCAGCAGCAACAAGAAATCATCTCTTGGCAATTACCTTATTCATGCTGGAGTGTGCCATGAACTCGTGTCTAAACCAGTTTTCTTGCTTGCTGAAAGGATGATGTTGACTCGCTGAAGATCATGGCTCCGGAAGCTGATAAAGTTCAATGCTATCTCTGCAGCGATGTACGGCTAGTTATAAAGCCTTGACCAATTTGAATGGGAAGAGCAGTATGGCACCGACTAGTTTGAAGACTGCTTCAATGGTAAACGCTGCTATTCTGAATGGCAGAAGGATCAACCAAACGATGGGAAACAATACAAGAACAAGCAGAGCGATGGGCCAGCAACATACCAGCAGAAAGCACCAAAGAATAAGAGCAATGAATGTGCGCATAAGCGACGTGATATTTCGTCGGGTGCACTATTGCAAAAAAACGGCCACATCAGCAGCAGGTCAAATTTGGCTGCAAATGCACATTGACTGATCAGGCATTATCACAAATGAACACTCGCGGTGATCATTTCTGTACATCCAGCTGTTTCATCTGGTAGCCGATAGCCCGAATATTTTCGATCTTTAGACGCGGGTCGGGATGAAGGTATTTTCTTAGTCTGGATACGAATACGTCCATACTGCGGGCAACGAAGAAGCCGCTGTCCTCCCACGCAACCTTCAGAAATACATCCCTTTCGATGAGCTTATTCGGATGTCGGAAAAATAGCTGAAGAAGTTGTGCCTCTTTATGAGTCAGTCGCGTCACGACGCCGGCTGAAGTCAGGGTAAGGTTGTTGAGGTCGAGTACCGAGTCGGCTACACGCAGAATGCCTGTTAGAGGTTTATCTGTCGATCCTCTCCTGACAACAGCTTCCAGCCTGTATTTAAATTCCTCAATGCTGAAAGGCTTGCATACATAGTCGTCGGCTCCGACCTGGAAGCCGCGGATGCGATCTTCGGTAAGGCTTCGGGCTGTAAGGAAAATGATGGGGACGCTCTGATTAAACTTTCGTATCTCCGTTGCCAAATCGAATCCATCGCGACTAGGCAGCATCACGTCGAGCACGCAGACATCGTATGAATGACTCAGGAAAGCCGACAGTCCCTTTTCGCCATCTGGAAATCGGGAGACATTCCATCCTGCCGAATCCAATGAATCTTTGATTAAGAAGGCAAGACTTTCATCGTCTTCAACCAGGAGAAGATTTCGGCTGCTCATGCAACTGGAAGAAAGATCTGCACAGTCGTGCCTTTGTTCAATTCCCCCTGGAGGTTGATCTTCCCACGATGTGAAAGAATGACATCCTTCACGAAGCTAAGACCGAGACCGAAGCCCTTAACGTTGTGTACGTTGCCCGAAGGGACGCGGAAAAATTTCTCGAATACTCTTGAACGCATGTCGGGATGTATTCCGATACCATTGTCTTCGATTTCAATAACTACGCCGTTGCCTGTGTCTCGTGTGCGTACCGTAATTCTGGGACTTCGGTTAGAATACTTGTCGGCATTATCGACAACATTACCGATCGCCTGAGCAAGCAGTTCAGGATCTCCCGCTATTGCGTGATGGGTTGCATTCAGCTCGAGTGTAATAAGACCATTCCTTTCCTGCATTCTTAACTCAAACGAAGCAGCACATTCAGCCAGCAGGTTGTGAATATCCAAAGTAACAAACGACTCCGCGCGAACGTGATCTGCAGACGAACCCAACAATACCTGGTCAATCTTGTTTCGAAGCTTGTTGTTCTCTTTGAGAAGAATATTAACGTATACACCCAGCTCGTGATTCTCCGGCAGCTTATTCTTCAGGATCTCGCCTGCTATGCTGATGTTCGTTACGGGAGTCTTAAATTCATGCGTCATGTTATTGACGAAGTCGCTTTTCAAGGTTGAAAATCTGCGTTCGCGAAGTAGAGAGTAGATCGCGTAAGCAAAAAAGCCCATCATCAGCATCAGCGCAATTGTTGAAACGATCCAGATGTCGAGGCTAGCCAATACAACTCCGGCTTTAGCGGGAAAGTACACCGCGAAATTTTGAGGATGTGTCATCGACTCACTAGTCACTCCGTTGCCTATGGTCATTCGAGGCTGCGTAGCCCGAACGTAGTTTCCATATACGAGGGTATCGTCATCGGCATTGTACACACCCAGCTCATAGTCCAGGTTCAGGCTGCGGATAAGGAGCTCGTTTTTCAGCAGCCGATCAATATCCTGTCCGTTAAGATTTTCGGGTGTTTCAACGAGGAAGAAATTGGATGCGATCTTGCGAACTTCGGCCGTCGTAGATACAGAATCAGCCACACGGCGAAGAGCAATCTGTACGCTGTGATCGAATTGCTGTTCGGCCACATCGAACGCTCGTTGAAACCAATAGGCCTGAAGACCGCATAACGAAATAAGGACAACGGTACCCAGGGCTATGATCTTGCGGAGATGTCTGTTATGCATATACTAAATTACTTCTTTTTCCAGCGTCAGAGACTCTGCACGTTCACTTTAACACTGCATTAACACTTCTTTACAGTCGTTAACCCGGCGGCCGGACGATCAATTATAACATTGTTGAAAGTTTCACCGCTTATGTTCACCAGGAAAGATCAACGCCTCTTTATCATCGCCATTGCGATTGTCACCATCGCTTTCATCCTCATGGCTATAGATCCTCAGCCAAATGGTTTTGGGTTTCTAACCTTGTGGATTGCGCCTCCTCTTTTACTCGTCGGTTTCGCATTACCACTCATTGCGATAGTCGGGGTGGACAAAGTTGCCAGCATGCGCATTCGTATAAGAACGATAAAGGACGCGACAGGTTTAGTCATTTGGGCGACCGCGATGGTGACCTACGGGTTGACCGTCGAGCCTACGGCAAGTTTGTGGGACTGCTCAGAATTCATAGCCGCTGCCTATAAGCTCCAGGTTCCTCACACGCCGGGTACACCTTTGTCATTGCTTGTGGGCCGCATGTTCGCCATGCTGTCACCCGACAAAACATCCGTGGCACTGATGATGAATATTTCGAGCGCATTCTTTTCTGCGCTATGTGCTTATCTCGTATTTCATATCATCTATCACTTTGCCACCAAAAGCGATATCCGAACGAGATCAATAGACGCTGCACACGACAAGACGAATATTGCTGACGATCAAATGTCGCCTGATGTGTCAGTCAATTCAACAAAGAGACCGTCAACAAATATTCCTTCGCTGCTGGCAGCCGTGCTGGGAAGTCTTACCCTTGTGTTCTCCGACACGTTCTGGTTCTCCGCAGTTGAAGCGGAAACGTATGGAATTGCCTGCTTCTTCCTGCTGGTACTTTTTACGCTCATCATTCACGGTCGAAATCTTGAAGGTGAATCAAGAGCAAGGCGATTGATTCTCATTGGCTATCTCTGCGGGCTCAGCTATTGCATCCATCCGATGTGTGTCCTCGCCCTCGCCGTGCTGCCCTACTATTGGCTAAGCGGAACTGCTCATGTTACGATCACACGAATGGTATGGCTACTGGGTTCAGGACTCATACTCGTATTCCTCATTAATCGTATCGTTGCTATTGGCGTATTTCAATTCGCATTTGGTGTTGACAAATTTTTCGTTAACAACATCGGGCTACCATTTTACAGCGGGGCAGTTGTTCTGTTGCTGGGAATGACAGCAGCGTTTGTCGCCATCATTCGAAAGCGCCCTCAATGGAGAGGAGTTTCATGGGCAACTGTATTTCTGATTGCCGGATTCGCTCCCTACATCATGTTGTTCATAAGATCAAATCACAATCCACCGATCGATGAAACTAATCCGGAGAATCTTCCCATGATCAAGGCCTACATGAATCGTGAATCATATCCATCGAGCCCGCTTCTCTATGGGCCATACTTCGACGCGCAGATTGAGGATGTTGAAGCAGGCCGACGTGTTTATCATGAGGAAACAGGTCGATATGAGCTTTCGGGTAATATGTCGGAGTACAGGTATGAGAGCAAACGGCAAACGATCCTTCCCCGCGTTTACAGCAATGACGCTGATCACATCGCTGCCTATCAGCGTTGGTTGGATCTGAAACCAGGGGAGCGGCCTGACTTCGGTGACAATTTGAAGTTCCTGTTCACGTATCAAATCGGTCATATGTATCTCCGTTATCTCATGTTCAATTTCGCAGGGCGGGAGGGAGATCGTCAGGGTTCAGACTGGATGCGTCCGTGGGACACGACAGATAAGAGTGAGTCGTTGTACGCAAGTAAAGCGCGCAATCAATACTGGATGTTGCCGCTCATCGCCGGAATTGCCGGCGCGTGTTTTCAATGGCGCCATCATCGCAAAGGCTTCATTGCCGTTTTGTCGTTGTTTTTGATCACAGGCCTGGTACTGGCCGTATATCTGAACTCGCCTCCGATAGAACCCCGCGAACGCGATTATATCTATGTAGCCTCTTTCATTGCTTTCTGCATATGGATAGGTCTGTCCACGAATGCCGTTGCACACGCGATCAGGAATCAAAGGATATCCATTCCGGTGATGTCTGCAATATCATTTGGATTGCCCCTATTGCTACTGTTGCAGAACTATGACGATCACGATCGTTCCGGGCGCACATTCCAGGTTGACAACGCGCGCAATCAACTGGCGAGCTGTGCGCCGAACGCAATCCTATTTACTGGCGGAGACAACGACACGTTCCCACTCTGGTATGTACAGGAAGTTGAGGGCTTTCGTACTGATGTACGCGTCATGGTGCTTAGCTATCTCAACACCGACTGGTATATCAACCAACTACGTAAATCGTACTACGATTCTCCACCGTTCTCTCTTACACTTACCGCTGCCGACTACCTTCAATATGGACCTAATGATGTGTTGTATCTTCAGGAGTCTATCAAGGAGGGTATTGACGCAAAGAAATACGTGGAATTGATAAGTCAGAGTAACACGGCCTTGCGCGCACAGTCGTCGACAGGCGACTACTTTACCATACTTCCTTCGAGAAAATTGCTGATACGTTCCGTGGATAGCCTTTCGCAACCTCAATCAAAGCTGACGGCATCGAAAGCAGGAAGCGACTCCGTGCAGCATCCTTACTTCTCGCTCGGGGTAAAGGGAAATTATGCGACGAAGAGCGCGCTTGCCATCGTTGATCTGATGCTATCCAACCAATGGAAGCGGCCGATGTACTTCAACTATACATCATTAAATACTGCTGGACTTGATCTTGATAACCACGTTGTGCAGGAAGGAGCAGTTTATCGTTTTGATCCAACGAGAACATCCGGAAGCGATATCGTGATCGATCGTAAGACTATGTATCAGAATCTTGTCGAAAAAGCTGACTACACTAACCTCGCCAGCGGCAATGTAAACTTTAACTACGAAGACTATACGCTAAGGATGATTTCGCCATTGAGGCAATCCTTCAATGCGCTTGCACAGGCGTATCGTGACGCGGGCGATAAGGACACTGCACTGTCGGTTATGCAATTTGCAAAAGATAAGCTCTATAAGACACATCTGCGGCCGACCTATGCAAATCTGGAAGCCGCTGAAATCTTTGCATCATTGGGGGATCGCGATAGCGCGGCAGCGTTATGCTCGATGCTTTTCGATTGTCATGCGTCTGAACTCAAATGGCAGAGGGAAAATAACAGAGCGCTGGACGAGCTCGATCGTTTCCTCGCCGATCAGGCATCGAGAATGCTGGCCGCTTTAGGAGAAACAAAGGCTGAAGATCAACTCAGGAAGCTGGGCCTTTGATCCCGTCAATCTGTTCGGAGTACCTTTGCCGGATCAGATGATGCCGCCCTGTACGCCTGCCACCCAACGGTGACCAGAGCAATCATAATAGCACCTGCGGAAGCCAAAGCATAATAGTACAACGGTATGTCTATACGGTATTGAAATCCATTTAGCCAGCTGGCAAGAATCAAATGACTCAAGGGTATGGCGATTAAAATCGCAATCAAGACGATGCTCAAGAATTCCTTCGATAAAAGGGAGACGATGCCGGCGTTCGAAGATCCCAGCACTTTGCGAATGCCGATCTCCTTTGAACGACGTTCAGCTGTAAAGGCAGCCAACCCAAACAGGCCAAGGCAACCGATCACGACTGTAATACCGGAAAAGTATCGTGATAAGGTTGCCACGCGTTGTTCCGCCTGATACAACCTTTGATAATCATCATCTAAGAAAGTATACTCAAAGGCAAGTCCGGCATTGTACTTTCTGAAGAACTGTTCGATGCGATCCAACGTTGCTGCCTGATCCTCCGGTTTCAATTTTACCATGATCCGGCTTGGGTAACCATCAACCATGGGAACCAGTTGAAGGAAGCACGGTCCGACCTTACTGTACATCGATTCGAAGTTGAAGTCTTTTACAACGCCAACGATCTCCTTGTCGTCGCCCCAAAGTTTAATATGCGTACCGATCGGATCTTTCATCCCCATTGCTTTCACGGCCGATTCATTGAAGATGATTTGACTGAGCGAACCGAAGTCGCGCCGGAAGGAATTGCCCTCAACAATTTCAAAGTCCATGGTCTCGACGAGATCATATCCCATTTCCAGGTTGCCAAAGTTCACATGTTCTTCGGGTGCGCGTCCCGGCCAGTCTACTGCTCCTGTCAGGCCATGTCGTCCCATAAGGTCGTGATAGAAACGGCCCCCATTAATTACGCCGGGCACTGCCTTCAGCTCGTTCATGAACGCATCACTGACATTCTCAGTATCGAAGTGGATAACGCGCTCTCTATCATAACCAAGATTGCGATGGTGTATAAAATCAAGCTGACGATAGACGACGAGGGCTGCCGAAATCAACACTACAGAGATTACAAATTGAAACACCACCAATACTCTGCGGGCAACGAGCTCACGCTTTCCGGTGTGAACTACTCCCCTGAGTGTAGCCGCAGGGTTGAACCTCGACAGATAAAGAGCCGGGTATGCACCGGCCAGCAGACTCGTGACCGCCATGATGGATACTACTACTGTTAACAGCGACGGATCGAAAGAAAACGTGAGATGTTTTCCCGATAGTGTATTGAACGGCCCCAGGAGCAGATCGGCAAACAGCAGAGCGAGCAACATGGCGATTCCGACCACCGTAAATGATTCACCTAATTGCTGAATGATTAGCCACCTGCGCGGTGCACCTATTGCCTTCTGTATACCCATTTCCTTTATCCTTCGGGCAGCTTTCGCAGTAGAAAGATTCATGTAGTTGATCGCGGCAATTACGAGTATAAAAACACCGATGAGCGTATACAGCTTCACATACTGAATTCGTCCACCTGTATTGACGCCGTTTTCAAATGTGCCATGCAGATAGCCATCAGCATAAGGATGCGCGATAAGACGCTGCTTCGACTTAGGGACTTTGTTAACAATGAACTTCGAGATCTTGTTTCGAAACGCATTGAGATCCGCGCCGGGCTTCAGCAGCACCATCGTGAATGGATCGGAGCTATCCCATGTCTTCAGCCAATCGTGACTTTTGAGAAACAGATCGTAGTTCAGCAAAACATCAAACTGCATGGTGGCATTCGAAGGCGGCGTTTCGCAGACGGCCGCGATGGTAAAAAGCATTTCGCTTCCGTATTCTTTCCATTCGATTGTCTTGCCTACAACGCCATCGGTTGTGCCAAAGAGCTTGCGTGCAAAGTCTGCCGTTAAGACCGCACTCTTTTCGTCGGTGAGACATTTGGCACCATCGCCTTCGAGGACCTGGAACGAGAATACCTTAAAGAAGTCTTTGCTGGCAAACTGCGTCCTCGTCTTGAATCGCTTACTCTCCCAACGTACAACGGGAAGGCTACCATATACATCCCAGGGCACATAAGCAGTCGCGTATTCAACTTCTGGAATCTCATCGGCCAACGCCTGGGCAAGTATTCCGGGTGTGCTTGCCCCGGTGCGTATGCCATCTTCCTCTACCATGTTTTGCCTGATGTGATACAGTCTTGCTGAGTCTCTGTTATACTGATCAACAGACAACTCATCGTTTACCCAAAGGTAGATCAGCAGAACACTTGTCAGCGCCGTTGACAACCCCAGGAGATTAATGACAAACACACTGCGAAAGCGACGGAAGCCTCGCGTGATCATACGTATATAGTGCAGTATCATAATGTCTCTTTTTTAAACTGACTGTCATTCTTCTTTCAAACACTGCACGGGATTGACGCGCGATGCTTTCACAGCCTGTACACCGACAGTGAGTAATGCAATCATGAGCGCGGTTACTCCCGCCAGAGGGAAATACCACCACTTCAGCTCGATCTTATAGGCAAATCCCGAAAGCCATGTTCTGGTAATCACGAATGCCAATGGTAACGCAATCGCGCTCGAAAGGAGGACGATCTTAGAGAAGTCGGCGGAGAGCAAATAAATGATTCGCCATTCGCCCGAGCCTAATACTTTGCGTATGCCGATTTCCTTGAGACGGCGTTCAGCAGTAAATGCTGCGAGCCCGAAAAGACCCAGACATGAGATGATGATCGCGAGCGTAGCAAAGTAGCCAGACAGTATGCCGACACGTTGCTCGGCTATGTATTGAGCTTCATAGTCCTTGCTCAGGAATGTATACACGAAGGCGAACCCTGGATTAGTTTGTTTGTAGAGTTGTTGAAGTCCCACGATCGCTATTGTTTCCTTGCCTCGTTCCAACCTCACAAGAATCTGTTCCACTTCGGTTGGTGCGAGCCTGAAGAAAAGCGGAGTAACTTTCTCGTGCAACGACTGAAAGTGGAAGTCTTTTGCAACGCCTATGATCGTTAGATCCTTCCCCCATAGGTTGAAGATCTTACCGAGTGGCTCCTTCATATTCATCACCTTGATGGCCGCCTCGTTCAGAATGATCGCCGAACTATCCATGCTGTGCTCTCGTGAAAAGGTTCTGCCCTGGGCCATCCCGACACCCAGCGTTTCGATCAGGTCATAATTACAATTCACTATTTCAAATGGTATTTGCGCATCGGGGTCTTTGCCTTCCCAGTTAAAGTATCCGACGGTTGACGAACGCGATCCGACAATAGTACGGGCAATAGATGACACCCCGGCCACGCCTTCAACGCGACGCGCTTCGTTGAGAAACGCATCCATATGGCCCAGTGTGTATCCTTCAGGTTTGATGTAGATCAATTGATCCTTTTCGTATCCGAGATTCTTGTGCTGAACAAAATCGATCTGTTTATAGATAACCCACACGGCTACTATAAACACGATGGAAATGATAAACTGGAAGACGATGAGTCCCTTTCTGGCGAATAACTCGGCGGCCGAGTGAAGCAATGAGCCCGAGGCGGCAAGCTTTCCCTTAAGCACAACGGCAGGGCTAAAGCGTGACAAGTATAAGGCCGGATAAAATCCCGAGAGCAAACCCGTTACAATCGTAATACAGGCCAGGAAGCCAAGCAGTGCGGGGTTTGCACTCAGCGAGAGACTCTTTCCTGTGATTTGATTAAATAACGGCATCGAAAGGTCGGCCATGAGCACCGCGACCATAACCGACAAAACCGACATGAGCATCGACTCACTTAAGTATTGCATGGTCAGCGATGTGCGCCCGGCCCCTATTGCTTTTCTAACGCCTACTTCGCGCAGACGTCTCGTTGCCCGGGCCGTGGCAAGATTCATGAAGTTGATACAGGCCAGCGCTATGATCACGATTCCGATCAGCGCGAATAGCCGAACATATTCGATCCGTCCGCCTGCAGCATGGCCCTCGACATATTCATTGTGAAGATAGTACGACGAGTAGCGAGCCAGTTGCAAAGTGATCCGCGAGTCCGGAGCTTTGCGTTTAACAAAGTCGGCGATCTTGTTGCTGACGGCTTCGGCATTTGCCGTGGGCTTGAGCAAGAGATAAGTGTTACAGCCAAAGTTTCCCCAATGAAGATCCTGAGGACCAACAATGTCTTTGAATATGTCGAACGAAAGCAGGTACTGAGCATTGAAGGACGACTGCGGAGAGATGTCCTTCATGATGGCTGCTACGATTGATTCACCTTTTCCATATGGAAACTCCCATTGAACAGATTTGCCCAGGGCATTCTCTGCCTCACCGAACAACGCCCTGGCTGATGATTCTGAAAGAACTATATTCTTCTTATCATTAAGTGCGTCTCTCCTTCCGGCGAGAAGCTCATAGGAAAAGATCTGCAGAAAGTTCGCGTCAACAAGCGAACCCTTGCCCATCAGGTGATTTTCTCCGTTTGCAACGGTCAGATCGAAGCCGCCTCCCAGTGCAGTAACTGCCTTTTCAACCTCCGGTACCTCAGCCTGCAGTGCATCGCCCAGTATCGCCTGCGTTGTGGGCGAGGTTTCCAGCTTACCATCTAGCCTGTTGTTTACCAACACCCGATACAGTCTGCTATCCAGTTCATGAAACTTATCCATCCGATATTCGTCCGTCACCCACAATGCGATCAGTATTGCGCAGGTGAGCCCTGTCGAAAGACCGAGCAGGTTAATGACGAAGGTGCTTTTGTATTTTCCGAAGTTCCGGAAAATGACAATGAGTGTGTGTCGGATCATTTCTTTATTATATTTGTGATCGAACTTTCCTGATCAGTTAATGTTTTATGACGCCTTCGTGCCTGGTTGAATCCCTGACAAACATGCCCAAGCCGAATGTCTAAAGGTCGCCTCGATTCATCAATATGTTTGATTCGGTCATGTGAGGTATGTGGCACTTGCAACCTCTACTCACTGCGAAGACACTTCACAGGATTGATACGCGACGCCTTTGCAGCCTGTGATGCTACTGTCAGCCATGCGATAACGAGAGCGAGCACTCCCGAACCAATGAAGTACCACCACTCCAGCTCAATCTTGAAGACGAAGCTATCGAGCCATTTTCTCAGCACGAGGAAGCTCACAGGGATAGCGATTACAATAGCAAGAGCTACCACCTTAGTAAAGTCAGACGACAGGAGATAGATTATTCCGATGTTGCTGGAACCAAGTGCTTTTCTGATTCCGATTTCTTTGAAGCGACGTTCGGCCGTATGCGATGCCAGGCCAAACAATCCCAGGCACGAGATGATGATGGCAATGCCGGCGAAGTATCGCGACAACATAGAGACGCGCAGCTCCGCATTGTACTGTGCATTATAGTCCTCGTCTACAAAACGAAATTCAAACGGAAACTCGGGATTAAATTCCTTATGAAGTTTTTGAAGGCGCTCGATTGCCGGATGAGGATCTCCTGCCGCCAGCTTGGCCATGACCTTCTGCGTGTACATCGGAGCAAGAATGAAAAACATAGGTGCGACCGACGAATGAAGTGATTCATAGTGAAAGTCGCGAACGACACCAACAATCATAGGTTTGAAGGGGCCAAGTGTGACCGTCTTCCCTACCGGATCCTTCATTCCCATAGCGCGGATAGCGGCTTCGTTAACGACAATGTTTATGCTATCCTGATGCTCGCGGGAAAACAATCTTCCTTCTGTCACATGCAGGTTGAGCAGCTCCAGCATTCCATAGTTGACAGGCCTCACGGCAAAGGGAGTACGGTCATTGGGATCCTTTCCTTCCCAGTCGAGGCTCGTTGTATTACCACCACCTACAAGGCTTTCGCTGATCGTGCTTACTCCCACAACTCCCGGTATACGACTTGCCTCCTGAATAAAGGCCTCGCGGTTCGACTGCGTGTTGCCCTTCATCTGAAAGTACAACAGGTTGTCGCGGTCATATCCAATGTCTTTGTGCTGTAAATACTGGATCTGACTATAGACGACAAGCACTGCTACGATGAACACTACTGATAATGAAAATTGAAAAACCACAAGTCCCTTACGAACCATGAGCTCGCCAAAGGTCGAATGTAGTTTGCCTTTTAAAACGGCAGCAGGATTGAAAGCAGACATGTACAATGCCGGATAACTTCCGGATATTAATCCGGTCAATAATGCAATGCCTGCCAGCGTAGCGGTAAGACTTCCGGTGAATTGAAGATCGAGTTGTTTACCCGTGATCACATTGAACTGAGGAAGCAGCAGGTCAACCAGGAGCACGGCAACCAGTAATGACAGGAAGCTCATGAACATCGACTCGATCATGAATTGAGAGACGAGTGTGAAACGGCCGGCGCCGACTGCTTTCTTAATTCCAACTTCTTTAACCCGTTGTGCGGCACGTGCAGTAGACAGGTTCATGAAGTTCACGCACGCGATAGCGAGTATAAAACACGCGATGAGCGAAAACATGATGACATATTCTATTCTGCCTCCCGATTGAACTCCCTTCGCATCGTAGTTACCATGCAGGTAAAGATCTGTAAATGGCACTGCGAACAGTGAGCGATGCTTTTCGGTGATCTGTGTAGAGATAATGTCTTTGATCTTCGTTTGAAATTGTTCAAGGTTAGCACCGGGGCGCAATGTGGCGAATGTCATAGGACCAGCGTTACGCCAGTCCAGGGTGCCAGGCGTTAGCTCTTTCCACTTTTCAAAAGAGAAAACCGCGTCGAACCTTGCAGATGAGTTCGTTGGAATATCTTTGAAGACGCCGCTCACCATAAAAGTGGTCGTGCGATCTACATCGACCGACTTTCCCACGGCCGCGTTGACATCTCCAAAAAGGGCACGCGCAGTTGATACCGATAAAACAACAGATTGCTTATCCGTCAGAACGTTGTCTTTGCTCCCTTCAATGAGATCGTACGAAAAGATTTTAAAGAAGTCCTTACCGGCGTATATCGCAGAAGTTGCAATGTGCTTCTCTTTGTTAGTAAACTGAAATGGATCGAACCAGTAATTTGGAGTGACGGTGGCCGAATACTCAACCTCCGGTATATCGCTGGCGATTTTCTCAGCAAGCAGTCCCGGTGTCGAACTGGTCACGCGAATGTTGCTCTCTGAATTCTTCTGATACTCCATCAATTCAAACAGGCGGTCTCCGGCTGCATGGTATTTGTCCATAGTCACTTCGTCGCGCACCCAGAGAAATATGAGCAGGGCGCAGGCAAGGCCCGTGGACAATCCCAACAAATTGATGAGGAAGGATCCTTTGGATCTCTTGAAGTTCCTGATGATGATGAGAAGGTTATGCGAGAACATAAAATTCGATTTGTCCCGGTAAGGCTAAGGTAGTGCCATTTCATGAGATGGCGTTTTCAAGCATCCAAAGGGCCTTTTTTATAGAAATCCCGACCTCGTTGACCATTTGTAGAATGAGCACTGTCCATTTGTGGGCACCCGATGCAGGAGTTTACAAAGAGCCTCGATACTTTAGCGTCATCGCTCATTCAAACCTTCGGGGGAACGCGGATACTCCAAAGTGTGCATGTTAACAGACGTTGAATTTAGCCGTCTGCTAAAACAAGAACCATGGCCAAATCGAACGGAAGTATATTAATAGTTGACGACGATGAGTTTGTGTTGTTGTCGATACGTCTCCTGCTGGAACCGCATTTTCAAAATGTTCAGGCGATCAACCAGCCCGAACGGATTCCAGCGTTGCTGGAGCGGGAGCAGCCGGATGTTGTTGTGCTGGACATGAACTTTAGACAGGGAGATACAACCGGGAACCAGGGAATGTTCTGGTTAAGGAAGGTTGTAGCCTTGTCGCCCGATACGCAGGTCATTCTGATGACAGCTTTCGCTGACATCTCTGTTGCTGTAGAATCGATAAAGGAAGGAGCACTTGATTTCGTTGTTAAGCCCTGGCAGAATGAAAAGTTGCTCGTGACGGTAAGGACGGCAAACGTGGTGAGCCAGGAGAAGAAGAAAGTACGGCAATTGAAGTCACAGCAGAAGTCACTGGTCACGGTGATGAATCATCATGAGCCGCTGGTTGGTAACTCAGAGGCTATACGCTCTATTCTGCGCACGATTGACAAGGTTGCTCCCACAGAGGCTTCTGTGTTGATATTGGGTCAGAATGGAACGGGAAAAGAAGTTGTTGCCCGGGAAATTCATGCGCGCAGTCAACGGGCGGATGGAATCTTTATGAGTGTCGATGTTGGCTCGCTGAGTGAAACATTATTTGAGAGCGAATTATTCGGTCATCGGAAGGGAGCCTTTACAGATGCGAGGGAAGATCGGGTTGGCCGATTCGAGGCTGCCCGCGGTGGGACTATATTCCTGGATGAGATCGGCAACCT
This sequence comes from Chryseolinea sp., assembly GCA_049840655.1. Lineage (GTDB taxonomy): Bacteria > Bacteroidota > Bacteroidia > Cytophagales > Cyclobacteriaceae > Chryseolinea. The sequence goes on along the minus strand of JASGJX010000001.1, from coordinate 99,432 downwards.
ATCTCTTGGGCTACAGGCCAAGTTGCTTACCGTGCTTCAGCACAAGAAGGTAGTCAGGCTCGGAACGAATCTTCCCATTGACCTGGATGTCCGCATCCTTACCGCGACAAACCGGGACCTGAGAGCCATGGTTGCTGCAGGCACTTTCCGCGAAGATCTCTTGTACCGATTAAACACCGTAGAGCTTACGTTGCCTGCTCTTTTAGAAAGAATGGACGATCTGCCCCTGCTGGCAAATCACTTTCTTTCACGCTTTGGACAAAAATATCACAAGCCACAGATTGAAATTCCTGTTGCTGTGATGTCTTCGCTGATGCAATATGCGTGGCCGGGAAATGTTCGGGAACTTCAACACGCTATTGAGCGGGCCGTTATCATGAGCGATGGGAACAGGCTTTCTGAACAGGACTTCGGCCTTGGGCGAGAAAATCAAGGTGGCGCATTTGCCTTCGAGAAACTGAATCTCGAAAAGATTGAAGAGTGGGCCATTCGAAAGGCGATCGCCAAGCACGGAGGCAATATTAGTCATGCGGCCGAGGAACTTGGCCTTTCGCGAGGGGCACTCTATCGAAGAATGGAGACTTATGGTATCTAAACATTTCACCATTCAGGTAATTGTTCGCGTGCTGCTGCTCACCATATTGTTGGGCACGCTTATGTGGTGCGTTGTGAATGAACTCTGGCTGCGCAGTGTGTATGCCATTGTTGCCTGTTTGGTATCATTGGTCGAATTGCTTTGGTTCCTTGATCGCTTTCAGCGCGACTTCAGAACTTTCCTTATCAGCCTGCTGCACCGCGACTTTACCATTCACTTTGAGCAGACAAGCAGAGGTAAGCGCCTAAACGCGTTGTACGATGCCATGAATCAGATCTCATCTGCCTTCAAGAAAGTTAGTGCAGAGCGTGAGGCCAAGCATCGGTTCCTTGAACTACTGGTAGAGCATGTGCAGGTCGGCATCATCAGCTTCAATGACAATGAAGAGATTCATCTTATTAACAAGGCCCTGAAGCATATGCTGCAGCTTCCGGTAGCTACGCCTATGGATAAGCTACGTGGTGTAGACCCAGCGTTGCAACAGGTTCTGAGAGAAATTAAGGCCGGCGAAACTCGTCTCGTCAAAGTGAGAGCAGGCCAGGATACACTACACCTTACCGTGCATGCGACAGCCTTTCGTCTGGAAGAAGAGTTCTACAAGCTTGTGAGCATGCAAAACATCCGGTCCGAGCTCGACGCGCGAGAGATGGAGGCATGGCAAAAGTTGATTCGTGTACTCACACATGAGATCATGAATTCTATTTCGCCGATCACCTCGCTCAGCGGTACCTTACACAACCTGGTGAGTGCATCGGTTGATAAGGAGCCATCGCAGTCGTTGGTCAGGACCCTGGACGAAGGACTGGATGCGATCAGGAAGCGAAGTGAAGGCTTGCTTAGTTTCACGGAGGTTTACCGAAAGCTCACGCGCGTGCCCACACCAGTGATAAAACCAACAAACGTTCTGGCCTTGCTTCGGCGCATGCAGTTGCTTTTTCATGAAGAGCTTTCAACAAAGGGTATTGAGCTTTCCATCGTTGCGTCGGATCACGAGATCCTTGTTGATAGTGATTTGCTGGAGCAGGCGATGATCAACCTGATCAGGAATGCAATTGACGCGCTCGCTGGCAGAAGGGAGCCGGCCATTCAATTGTCACATACAGTATCCGGAGATGGTCGCTCCGTGATCAGTATCAGCGACAACGGTGAAGGAATTGAGGCGGATAAGATCGAGAGCATTTTTATTCCATTTTTTACGACCAAGAGGAATGGCTCAGGGATTGGGCTTGCTATCACGAAACAGATCGTGCTGTTGCATGGAGGATCGATTAAGGTGAATAGTGTGGTTGGGGAAGGGACGATGTTTTCGATGTATGTTTGATTTGTGCGTTTGTCGGTGGCCTCCGGTTTCACCGGAGGTTATTCACGTTTAAGTCCTTCGGACTTTTTAAATTGCGGGCATATTTAAATCCACAAAGAGATCAATGAGCGAGGAACCGGTTAACGATGATGAACAGGATGATGAGTTATTTGAACACCATCGCATAGTAACCGATCCGAAGCAGAGCCTGGTTAGGCTTGACAAGTTTCTCATGGACCGGCTTCCTAACGTGACGCGTACCAAAATTCAGGGTGGCATTGAGGAAGGATTCATTCGTGTTAACGAAAGGATCGTGAAGTCGAACTATCGCGTTCATCCAGCCGACATCATAACCGTGTCATTACCACAGCCGCCGCGCGACACGGATGTGAAGCCTGAAAATATTCCGTTGAACATTGTGTACGAAGATGAGTGGCTGATGATCATCAACAAGCCTGCGGGCATGGTGGTACATCCCGCGTATCAGAACTGGACAGGCACGTTAGTGAATGCGCTGGCCTATCATTTTGAAAGCCTTCCGGAGATGCCGGGCAATACAGGCAGACCAGGACTTGTTCATCGCATTGATAAAGACACGTCCGGGCTACTGGTAATTGCCAAGGACGAAGACACATTGACTGGATTGGCGCGGCAGTTTTTCGAGCACACTATAGAAAGAACATATAATGCTATTGTATGGGGCGTACCTGATCCGCCATCGGGAACGATTGACAAAAATGTAGGACGCAGTTTGAAGGACAGGAGAGTTACAACGGTATTTCCAAACGGCGACATGGGCCGAAGGGCGGTGACTCATTATGAGATGCTACAGGACTTGCGTTATGTGTCGCTGGTGCAGTGCAAACTCGAGACCGGTCGCACGCATCAGATACGTGCTCACATGAAATACCTGGGGCATCCGTTGTTCAATGATGCCATGTACGGCGGTGACCAGATATTAAAGGGAACTCTATTCACAAAGTATAAACAGTTTGTGGATAACTGTTTCAAAGTACTACCACGACAGGCACTACATGCCAGGACGCTCGGCTTTATCCATCCGAAAACGAAGGAGTGGAAGCAGTTCGAATGCCCATTGCCAGACGACTTTAATGAAGCGCTGGCGCGTTGGGAGAACTACGTAAAATACAACTAGAATTTTTCAGGGAGACGAGTTCCCTGGCGAGTGCATAACGCATCGCCTACACGCCTTTCCTGAAGGTGAACTTAGAATGACGCCTTCAGTTGTTCGTTAGTCAGTGCCATTCTGATTTCATTCATGGCCTGATGCTTGAACATCTTGTACTTCTCCTCATCTTTTGCTCTTACGGAAAGGTCCTTGATGTACTCAAGAACTTTCTCCGCTTGATTGGAGTCCAGATTACTGAGTGATTCCAGTATCTGGAGTCTGTGATAAGTCATTGTCATGTTAGTGGTTGTTGATACTACAAATAACGGAAACTGAGGGACTGAGTTTCAAGCCATTAGGTGCTTATTAATCTAAAAACAACACGGTTGTAATATTCCGGTGACGACTTCCAATTTTCTGCCCCGCCTCGTACCTTTCAATCGTTACCAACCGACACCTTATGCGCATAGCCCATTTTTCCTCCCTCCTTACCGTACTTGTTTTACTGATGAGCGGCTGCTCCAGGAAGCCAGCGGAAGAAACAGCCGCCGGTAACGAGCACGATCCACAGCAGTCACTTGCCGATCTCAAAGTAGCACCCGGCCTGGAGGTGAAGTTGTTCGCGTCCGAGCCGACATTCTCTAACCCGACCAATATTGCCATCGACGAAAAGGGGCGCGTTTGGGTGTGTGAAGCCTACAATTATAGAAATCAATACAATCCTAAGAATCCAGTTAAGGCTGAAGGTGATCGCATCATGATTCTCGAAGATACCGATGGCGATGGCCAGGCTGATAAAAGCAAAGTTTTCTATCAGGGAACGGACGTCAACGCGGCGCTGGGTATTTCTTTGGTAGGCGATCGCGTCATCGTGTCCTGTAGCCCGAACGTGTTTGTCTTCACTGACGCAGATCACGACGACGTACCTGAAAAGAAGGAGGTCTTCTTCCAGGGTATTCAGGGTCTTCAGCATGATCACGGAATGCACACCTTCGTGTTCGGACCCGATGGAAAACTCTATTTCAACTTTGGCAACGAAGGAAAGTCATTGTTGAGTGCGGCTGGCGATACCGTTGTGGATGTAAACGGTAAGAAAGTCATTTCGAACGGTAAGCCGTTCCGCGAAGGAATGGTGATGAAGGCCGACCTTGATGGAAGCCATGTTGAAGTGCTTGCTTCAAACTTCAGAAACAACTTCGAGGTAGCGGTTGATCCATACGGAACCATGTGGCAGTCGGATAATGACGACGATGGCAACAAGGGTACGCGTATCAACTTTGTGATGGAGTATGGAAACTACGGCTTCAAGGATGAGGTAACTGGTGCGAGCTGGAGTTCACGGCGTACGAACTGGGAGAAGGAAATTCCATTACGTCACTGGCATCTTAATGATCCGGGTGTGGTGCCGAACGTACTGCAGACAGGAGCGGGATCGCCATCGGGGATTACCGTATACGAGGGCACGCTTCTGCCCAAAGAATTCTACGGGCAAATGATTCATGCCGAACCCGGAAACAACGTAGTCAGATCTTATCCTGTGAAAAATGACGGTGCAGGGTACAAGGCGTCGATTGTAAAAATCCTCGAGGCACAGAAGGATCAATGGTTCAGACCTATTGATGTTGCCGTTGCTCCGGATGGGTCACTGTTCGTGGCAGACTGGTATGATCCAGGTGTCGGTGGGCACCAGGTCGGCGACGTGAATCGCGGAAGGATATATCGCATTGCTCCGCCGAACTCGGCGTATAAGTTCGATCCGATCAATTTATCGTCGGCCGATGGAGCGATTGAGGCATTGCTGAATCCGAATCAGGCGTGGCGTTTTCTGGGATGGACAGCGTTAGCAAAACAAGGTGCTGATGCAGAGGCGGCACTTAAGAAAGTTTGGCAAAGTGAAAATCCGAGGCATCGTGCGCAGGCGCTCTGGCTGCTAACCAAACTGCCAACGGCAGGGGCATATTTAGATGAAGCGCTGAAAGATAAGGATCCCAACATCCGCATCTCGGCGATAAGAATTGTTCGTTTGCTTAATAAAGACGTGCTGGCGACGGCGGCACGCATGGCAAAAGATGAGTCGCCTCAGGTGCGTCGCGAAGTTGCCATAGCAATACGCGGCAAGAACACTCCCGAGGCCGCCTCTATCTGGACAACTTTAGCTGATCAGTACGACGGTAAAGACCGCTGGTATCTTGAGGCTCTGGGCATCTCTGCGACAGGCAGCTGGGATCTGTACTTTAATACCTGGAAGGCGCATGTTGGAGCTGACTGGAAGAAGTCATCGAACCGTGACATCGTTTGGCGCAGTCGCAGCAAGTTTGCAATTCCCATGGTTGCTGAGCTGATTAAAGAATCCGACGACAAGGATATGCTTCGTTACTATCGTTCGCTCGACTTCCAGACTGATCCATCGAAACAGATCGTGCTCACGCAGCTCGTTCAACAAACCAAAGGCGACAAGGTATTGTATGCCCTTAAGCACATGGATCCATCAAAGCTAAAGATGACGCCAGCAGTGAAGTCGGCGCTGGATAAAGTGCTTGTTGATGAGAAAGGCAAGATTGAATTTGTTGAGCTGGTAACTTCATTCAAACTACAGGATCGATCAGGTGAGTTGCTCAGCATGGCGTTGCAATATCCCGATAGTCTTACTGGCCGCGAGGCGATGCGCACGTTGCTTGCCTGGGACAAGACCAGCATGATCCAACAGGCATTGAACAGCAAGAACGCGGGTGAGCCACAGGCGACGATCAGGGCGCTTCGTCCGCACATGTACAACCCCAAGGCTATTGCTTTGGTTGAGTCTGTGATGATGGACTCTACCCGGGACATTGAATTGAGAAAGGTATCCGTCAAGAACTTCGGTGGGCCATGGCAGGCTGAAGACCGGCTGTTGCAACTTGCTAAAGAAGGAAAGATACCGACCGCATTGCATACTGCGGCGGGCGGAGTGTTTCAAAGCGCGTGGCGTGCAAAGCTCCGCGATGAAGCGGCAGCTTACCTGACGCTGCCGGGAAGTAAGAGTGGTACACCACTCCCTCCCATTTCGGCTATGCTCGACAAGAAAGGAGATGCGACAAAAGGCAAAGAAGTATTTACGACGTTGTGCAGCAATTGTCATCGCGTGAATGGAGAGGGAACAAAACTTCGGTCCTGATCTGAGTGGAATTGGAGACAAGTTATCCCCTGAAGCATTGTACACTTCTATCCTATTTCCTGATCAGGGAATCAGCTTTGGGTATGAAGGTTATAAACTTGTTTTGAATGATGGAAGCACGGCTGTTGGTCGTATTGTTTCAGAGACGGGTGACAAGGTTGATCTTCAATACATGGCCAATCAACAGACTGTGCAGAAGTCGAATATTGCGTCGCGCTCTAAGCTTGACAGTTCGCTTATGCCTTCCAATCTGCAGTCGAGCATGAGTGAAGAAGAGCTGGTAAACCTGGTTCAGTACTTGTCGCTGTTGAAGGAAGAAGCGAAGATTTCGTCAAGAAATTGAAACGGATTATTAATCTATTTGTCGAATTGATGATTTGTTAATGGATAGCGTGCATTGCGCACGGTGGAAGGGATTATTTCATAGAATACATGTGCGTCGTGCGCGTAAAAGAATGCCTCATTCGTGGCTACAGACCGAAGATCCCGATGGGATCTGAATGCATTAAATACGTCGTGGCTACGGACTGAAGATCCCGATGGGATCTAGATGCATTTCCAACCAACAAAATCAACAAGTCAACAAATGAATCAATATTTCCGTATATATGATCATCGAACAGGTGAAGCGTTTAGTTACGAAATTTCCGCTTGAGGCAGTTATCTGGATGTCGGGACTCATTGCGTTGGCATTTGTAGATCCCTCGCAAACATCTCATGTAACGATTTGCCCGATCGCTTATTTCGGATTTGACTTTTGTCCCGGGTGTGGACTGGGACGATCAATCGCCTGGCTGTTCCATGGCTCAGTGACGAAGTCGTTGAGCGCACATCCACTGGGTATCGTGACGTTGGCGGTACTGATACATCGAATCATTCAGCTCATCAACAATCATGTAAAATCGGGAATAAATGGCGAAGCCGATTAGCGTCGGCCTTTCTCAATCAACAAATGAACAAATCACCAAGTCAACAAATAACTAGTCTATGGCAAAAGTAATCACCGTACTGCCGGAACTTACCGGCGAAGAGATGGTCTATGTTCAAAAGCTTATCCTCGAGTTCGATGATGAGAAGGCAAGAACATTTGCCTCAGTGTATCGGGCGCGCAGAAAGGATCCAACTATGATACTTGTCCTTACGCTACTTGGATTTCTTGGTTTTGCCGGAATCCAGCGGATGGTTGTTGACCAGATTGGGATGGGAATCGTATACCTTTTAACGGCTTGGGCTATGCTTCGTTGGAACGATCATCGACCTGATCAATTACCAAAAGATGTCATTTGAGTACAATCGCCGAATGGCCGATGAAGTAATCATGATGCTCTGATAATTTAGAGATTTATTGATATTGGGATTTGGAGATAATGACTCACGCTTGCGGCGTAGGTCGCCGTCAGCTCGCCTTTGCAGCTGATACTTTATCTCTAAATCCCAATATCAGCAAATCGTTGAAGTTTTTTTACTGGTTTTTCTTCTTCAGGAGGTTCTGAATTTTCTTCTTAGCGTCTTCTTCCAACTTCTTTTGAACCTCGTCGGTGGCTGATGGAGCGGCCGTTTTGGTTGTATCGGCTACAACTGTACTGTCTTTCTTGCTCGTGCCGAGAATGTCTTTCACGTACTTCTCAGCTTCGGTACCCTTCACTGCCTTTTCAAGTTGCTTTTGTCCCTCTTCTTTAGCCGCATTCGTTAATGCTTCCTGAGCCTGTGCCTTTTGTTCCGCCATGTCGACATTGATCTTTGGCGCATCGTACTTGCCGCCAATATTAACCGTTAGCGGAATGTTTTTATTCGGATCAGTCTTGCCACCTGTATACTTAGCGATCAATGCATTGTACTCAGTGCCCAGCTTACCGGCAGGTACATCCATCTTTAAGTTATAATCAACAGATTTGTCGAGGCCTGTGCTTCCGGATACTGAAGTCTTATAGTCACCGAACTTCACATCAAAAGGTTTAACCGAGAGACGGCCGTTCGAGATCGATGTCGCCATCATCACATCCTTCATCGTCACCTGGTCGGCATCTTTCAGGCTGGTTAAAGAAGTAACACCTGCGATGATTTTCGAGTCCTTCAATGAGGCCTGAGCGATCTTTACATTACCTGCTCCGTTGACGGTAGCCAGGTTCGGCATCATGCTGGACAACAACTCTCCGCTGATCTTAAAGTCTGTCGAGAAATTACCTGACACCAATCCTGCGATTGGAGCATACGATGCAACGAGAGAAGATTTGCTTGCTGCCTCACGTATCGACAACTTCTCGATCTTCAAACCGAAGTCATACTTTGGATGTCTGATGTCCTGAGTATTGTAGGCACCGTTTACAACGAACGCACCACCCAACATATTGAAGTGCAGGCCGCTGAGGTTAGCAATACCATCGCGGACAATAATGTCTCCAGTAGCGTCGGTGATGGTATAATCCATCAGTAGCGTCTTCTTGATGTTCGAGTTAAGAACGAAGTCAATGTTTTTGGGTATCTCAATCACGCCATAAGAAGCAGTGTCGGTCGTGCTAGTGCTGCTGCTTGTCATGAACTGGTTCAGGTCGAGGTAGTTCGAAGCGAAGTTCACGTTACCCTTGATCGAACCATCTTTACCAAGAACATAGCCGAGGTAGTTCATCAGCGAACCACTCACATTAATGTCGCTATGGCCAATTGCCCCTTCGAGACGCTCAAGAGTGATCTTCTTTGGATCGAAGACCATCGAAGCAGTTTTGAGATTCACTTCGTAGGGAAGATCCTTTGCTGTGTACTTAAATGCCGTTAACGTGGCCTTACCGCTTGTAGGGAGCTTGTCATAACGCTCGGCCTGCAGGTCGGAGTATTTTCCTTTCGTTACGATGTCGGCGTTTACTTTGCCGGCGAGTGTCATACCGTCGACGGGAAAGATCCTGGTGATCTTTTCGAGATCAATTCCCCCCTTCGCTTTCAGATCCCAGGTGTAGTCGTCGAGATTTTGAAGTGCGAGATCAGCAGCGAACTTCTCATTGTCAACAACCATTGAGAGATCGTTAACATTGATGAAAGTCTCTGCCATGCGGCCTGTTGCATTCTTTATAGTCGACGTAAAGTGGAGGTCCTGCATAGGAAGTGGAAACTCTTTGGACTTCACGTAACCGTTGTTCAATGACATCGCTGCCTCGATTGCTGGTATTGTCTTCTTCAAACTATCGTAAACACCTTTTGCTTTCAGATCAAGGGCATAAGCGCCTTTCATTTCGAGGCCTTCGAGCGGGAACATAGAAGTCAGCTCCGCGAGGTTAAGTTTTGCATTCACAACGGCATCCACGTTGGTCGGATACATTTTTGTGATCAGCGCTTTCGCATCAACTGGATTCTTTCCGAAGTCGAGGTGCATTTTCTTGAGATCGATTACGGTGTTGTCGATCACGCCGTCCTTGTTATCGACGAGGAGGTCGATGTTGATGTTGTTAATAGCAGTAGGCAGCTGCGGATACTTGAACATGGCGTCCTTCACGAGAAGGTTCACATTGAATGCGGGCATCTGCTTTTCACTATAAGTGCCTTTTACGGCACCGGTGAATGCAAGATCACCGCTCGTTTCAATGTCTTTGAAATCCTGAGTATACATCCCCGGAATAACAGAGAGCAGGCTCTTGAAAGAGTTATCAGGGCTCTTGAAAGAGATGTCCATCTGATAATCGTTCTCATTCATCTTGAACCATCCATCAAAGCTCATTGCAAAGTCGTTGATCTTCGCGCTGTTTTCTTTGAACGTATACTTCGTGTATTGCTCCGCGATAGAGATAATTGCATCGAGTGTCAATTTCTTTTCGCTCATATAGGCCGTTCCGTCATAGATGACGTCCAGGCTGTCTACTACAGTATGGGTCTTGAGATCAAATTCGTTCTGGTTAAAGTCGCCGCTACCGTCGTGGTTAAGGCCGATCATTGACATCTTAAAAGGGAGGGATTCATCATCGTACGTGATATCGCCGTTTACGATTTCCCAATGGTCGATACCGAAAGAGAAATCACCTGATTCTTCTGTTGTAGTCGTGTCGGCGGATGGTACAGCAATGTCGTAGTTAGCCCGGCCGTCTTTGAGAACCTTAACGTTGATGACAGGATTCTGCAGTGAGATGCCCTTCAAACGGAGCTGGTCTCCAAACAAGATATCTTTGAGGTTGACTTCAACTTCGAGTTGTTCGGTGGCGAAGAGCATTTCACCGGCGAAAGGTTCGCGGTTCATGACACCCAGGTTACCAACCTGGACGGTGACGTTTGGAAAATTTCGGAACAGGCTCAGGTCGAATCCCTCAAATACGACCTCCGCGTTGACGGACTTGTCGATTTCCTTCTGAGCGATCCTTTTGATGTCGTCTTTGAATACGATGGGAACGATAACGGCCGCAGCGACGAGCAATACGATGAGGCTGCCCAGCACGATGAGAGACCATTTCAATACTTTGTTCATAACGTCAGGTTTAAAAAAATTGGTTTTAGCGCCATCGGGACAAAGTTAGTTAAGAAGAGCCTTACCCATCGCTCTTGGCAAAGGATGTAAGGTTCGCTCACAGACTTATAGGGTCACTAGGCCCCCGCCTAATGCGGGGCAAGCTTGAAAACGAGTCATAGCAAAAATTGCACCCAGCCCGACGTTCAATAATACCATAGGCCGTGCCGATCGGCATTTTCCCGGAATAGCGAATCATAAAGAAACGTTTTGTCGTATATTAACTAAACATTAAATTGTGTAACAATTCGTTAACATTGGGTTAACATGAGATTTCTGGCCGCGTTTTTACTTTTTGCGTCGCTGGGCTCCGCTTCAGCCACTGCTCCCTTCCCTGGACAAGGGTTCGAGAGCTATGTGGCGACCTTTTCTTCGGTTGATGGTCTGGCAACAGACAGTGAAAAATTGCAACAGCTTGTCCGAAAGCTCAGCGAAAAACAGCTTAAGTCCGGAAATAAGGCCGCTTTTGTCGATTATCTTTTTACGAAGACGCGGCAGCAGTTCCTCCGGGACTTTGCTGATTACGCCACTTTCACAGAAACAATAAACGCCGGAACCTACAATTGCCTTACCGGGACAGCGCTGCTACGCACTGTTGCTCAGCCATTTTAATATCCCCTACCACGTAATTGAAACCAACTACCACATCTTCCTGATTGCTGAAACGGAGAACGGTCGCGTGTTGCTTGAGGCTACTGATGCAGAAAACGGTTTTGTTCAGGGTGAAAGCAACATCGACAATCGTGTTAAGGAATATCGTCAAAACCCTCCGTTGAAGCTCGATCGCACCAAAACATACTATCAATACGAGACCGACCTATATAAAGAGGTGTCGCTTGATGAGTTGACAGGATTGCTCTACTACAACAGAGCCATCGTGGCATACAACCAACATGATCTCCAGGGTTCGATAGACTTCCTTTCTAAATCAGTAGAGCGCTATAAGTCGGCGCGTACTTCGGAGTTTGCATCTATTCTCCAGATGACGGTTGCTGGTAGCAATCTTCAGAGTGATGTGAAGCGTCAATACCTTAGAGAGATTCAGCGCCTGCGTTCTGCGGCGGCTGATCTTAGCGCGCGCAGTAACTAAATTACCATTCATTCGGTTAAATCTGAATGCGCAGGAGAATCGCAAGCTCGCCAATTTGCGACGTTCTGCGTTAACTTAATTTCCCAGTTCGTTTTCTATTCGGGCATTAGAATGCGTATATTGATGTTACCGTTGGCGTTGGCGTTAATCGAAGGCTCACTGCACTGCATCTGTTCGTTTGTATCGGGTTTATGACCCGTTTTTTAGTTCAATTTCGGGTTTTTTAATGCTCTAAACCCATTTTCTGACTCAATTTATCAATATTTTGTGTTTTAGTGTGGACAATGAGTGGACAATAAGTGGACCATGTGTGTATGTTAATCGTTGCTTGTGGCTCGATTGTTGCTTCTTTACCCTTCCCATCGGCAAGGTGCCGTTGGCTAACATGTTCCATTAAAACAAAACAGATTTTGAGCTATGCCAATTATTACAAACAACTCAGCTGTAGGCGGTGCATCCGGTAAACTCGGTAACAATTTTTGCTACCGCCAACTGCCGAATGGCCAGACCTTGATGGCTAACAAGCCTTCAAAGCGTGAGAAACTATCCGACAAACAAGAGATAGTTGTTAATCGCTTTAGTTTGGCCACCTACTATGCGAAGATGAAAACTGCCATTCCTGAATTTAAGGCTCTTTACAAAACAGGAATCAACAAGCAAGAATTAATACTCAGTGCTTACAATGTTGCCATTCAGGATTTCCTTAATGTCCCGACTATTGAAGACGTTGACGTGAAGGACTATACCGGTCAACCAGGTCAGCTTATTCGTGTACGTGCCTTTGATGACTTCAAAGTGACTTCCGTGACTGTTACCATTACAGACATCAACAATGTAGTTATTGAAACAGGAGAAGCGATTGCCCGCGGAAAGAAAGGACTTTGGAGATATACGACTACCGTGAATATTCCTAACGTAAGAGGAACCCAGATCTGGGCATCGGCAAAGGATCTGCCGGGCAATGAAACGAAAATTGGATTCAGTCTTTTGTACTGACGCGGAAGGAGTCTTGAGTCCCGAGTCGTGAGTCGTGAGTGGGTCGTGAGTATGTATAGTACTATAGCAATGGCCGGTATTGAGTCTTAAGTCGTGAGTGGGACTATAGTATGCTCAGTATTGTAGCAACGCGATTGACTCGAGCTTACCAGAAACTCTAAGTACCAGTAACCAAGTACTCAGGACTAAAGACTAAAGACTCAGGACTAGTTCTCCAGTATGCGGAGTTCGACGCGGCGATTCATCCGATGGGCCTCCGGTGTGTCTTCGCGGGAGAGAGGTTGCGTGCCACCGAATGCCTTGGTCTTAATCCTGTTCTTCTGGATGTTTTTCGAAACAAGGTATGACTTGACGGCATCGACGCGGCCCTGTGAGAGCTTGGCGTTTTCTTTGGCGTCGCCCTGATAATCTGTGTGCCCCTCGAGCTGGATAACCATGTCTTTGTTATCCTGCATCATCTTGGCTACGACGTCGAGTTCTTCATAAGACTCAGGACCGATCTTCGTCCGCCCTACCTGGAAGATCAGGTTATCGAGACGTATTACATTTCCTACGGCAACCCGCTGACCCGTGATGTGACTTCCTTTTGTGAGCTCAATGTTACGGACAAGCTTCTTGTCACCTTTAGCCTCTGCGGGATCGAGAAGGTACTTCGCCATCTGGTAGCCTGGTGCCTCCACCATGATGGAGTACTTCTCCATTTCAAACATTGGAAACGAATAGGTGTTGTTATTAAGCACACCGACCTTGTTTCCATAAGGCACGCTTTGATACGTGATGCGGGCGTTTACAGGCTCTTTTGTTTCAGCGCTGATGATGTTTCCCTCTGCATAGATAAGGCTATCGGGTGTTTGACTGAACGCTGGGGTAATGAGGAAAAGAGGTGCAATGAGTTTAAAAAATTCTCTTCTCATATGATGTTTAGACTTTCAGGATCTTGAACTCCACGCGTCGATTTTTCTTTCTACCCTCGCGGGTATCGTTAGATACCATCGGTTTCTTTTCACCGAAGTATTCAACGTTCATGCGCGACTTGTCCACTCCTTTCCCTACGAGATACGATGCCACTGCGTTGGCGCGCTTTTTCGAAAGGTCGAGATTGTATTCATCAGATCCTGTTGTATCGGTGTGACCAGAGATCTCGATCTGCATGGCTGGCTTCTCGTTCATCAGGTTCACTATACGATTCAATTCAGGGAATGACTCGGGTCTCAACGTTGCTTTTTCGAGATCGAAGAAAAGGTTGTTCAACAGTATAGATGCGTTCTCTTCCACCTTCGCTACGCCAATCGGATCGAGATCGAAATTGCGTTCGATGGTTTGATCAAACTTGATATCACGAAGATCAAGGTTCTGACTTTCTGAAAGGCTGCCGGCAGACTCTGCTCTGAGGCCGTACATCTGACCTGCAGGGAGGCGGATTTCGTATTCACCTGTTTCAGGATTTGATTGCGAAATGCCGAGTCCTTTTCCATCAGGCAGACGTTCGTAAACGATCTTTGCTCCCAGTGGTTTGTTTGTAGCCTTGTCAATGATCTTACCTTTCACTGTAACGAATGGCTCGGGGCTCTTGACGATTGGCAGTTTGATGCGGAAGATGTCGGTGTTTGTTTCACTTACGCCGCGAGAGTAGTAAGCATACTCGCTTGAAGCAGGAATATTAAAGAAGAGATCTTCAAGCGGCGAGTTCAGTTCTGGTCCGAGGTTTTCAGGATCTGACCAGTTTGTCCATGTGTCATCCAGTCGACGCGTTACGTAGATGTCGCTTCCACCATAACCGCTGAATCCGTTTGATGAGAAGTAGAGTGTTTTGTCATCTGATGCGAGGAAGGGAGCAGACTCTTCACCTGCTGTGTTCACGACATCACCGAGGTTTAATGGCTCTGTCCAGGTGCTGTCGGATTTGAAGAACGAAACATACAGATCGCGGTCGCCAAATGAATCATCTCTTTCAACAGACATCAACAATGTCTGGCGATTGTCGGCGAGAAAATAGTTTGCTCTTTGAGCAAGGTTGTAGTCGTTGGCGATATTAAGTGGCTTAGGTGTTCCCCATTCACCGTTAACGCGTGTGCTAATGCTGACACCGGCCAACATCTTACCATTAGGCATATACTTGTTACCGAGCACCATGATAGCAGACTTGCCATCGGGTGTTGTAGACTGAATCGTGTTCACGAAGTTAGGTCCGGAGTTATTGAACTTCGTGCCCATGTTACGAGCGAGCTGCCATTGTCCGGAAGCGTCGAGTTCAGAATACCAGATGTCTTCTTTATCGTTAACACCGCCAACGTTCTCGGGGTGATTTCTTCTGCTGAAGTATAGCGTCTTTCCGTCTGGAGAAAGCAGTGGATTGAGTTCATCGTATTCGCTGTTCACGTTCTTATCGAGAGCTTCGATGAGGATGCCGGAAGCGAGGAGCTGCATGGTTGGAATGTCGGCGATGATGGGATAGCTTGAATCGGAGATCGCGACTGCGTCGATACTAAAGTAGTCTGTGATCGCGGCACCATCGAACTCGATGCGAATAGCGGCTACTTTATAAGGAGTGGGTTCGACGAAGATATTCAACATCCGGCCTTTCAAAGGCACGGCCATGGGGTTGAACGAGTTGATGACGTGTTCCGTGCCTGCCTCGTCGTAAGCGAGTACGCGATAGATTGCACTTGGATTGTATGATTCAGCAATGGCGATCTGGCGAATGCTGATCGGATTGGAGAAGCCCAACTTTAAGAACTCCTTTCGCTTAGGCTTATCGGGAGCCCATGCGTTTGGACTTTGTCCACCCGCAGGGAGAACGTTAGGTTTTCCTAATGCTTGTTTTGCCGAGTACTGAATGGGGGTCAGCTCTGACGAGAACTCAATAACCTTAGACGCCCATTGTACGACTTGACCCCTTGTGTATCCGGTAACCAGGACAAACAACAGGAGAGAAAGTGAAAAACGCCTCATGCGCGGCTTTAAGTTTGATTTTTGTATTAAACTTAGCTAAAAATTATCGAATTAGACCGGAGGCGGCTCAAATAATACCCTATTGTCTGAATTCGAAAGCGATGACAAGTTACAACTCTTCCGTTGTATTATTCAAGTGAGTGTTTGTTAAACAATAGGAAACCTACGTGTAACAAGACACCAAATTGGTTCTCATCGTCGTCATAATAGTTGGCGCTAAGGCTGACCGGACCTATCGGTGAATGATATACTAACCCTGCTGTACCAGCAAAAAATATCTGACTCTTATCCGTGCTTTCAACGGCGTGCTGCTCGGCATCTTCAACGATTGCCTGGAAAGGTTTGAACAGAAAGGCATCGACGCGTGCTTCGAACTTGTTATAGATCACGAAAATGTTCTTTAAACCTGCTGCGGCGAAATTGAAAGCTCTGAAGTTTTGAAGGATAAGAGTATGTGAATCCTGTATCGGCATGAATGCAGGAGCATTGATGATAGTGCCGAAATAGTTTTGAAAATACGGTTGATTGGATGCAACTGCCTCCGCCGTGTACCCCGGCCGGTACCATCCCGATCCGAAGTATTGTTCAGCCGATGCTCTGAACCTGAACCATTGGTGATGCTTGTTAACAATCTCTGTCTGTATTGAAGTGCTGCCTGGAATAAACTCTTCTTTCACTGAGAAGAAATCTCCCGCAATCGAATACAGAGCACCCTGTGAAGGATATTGTCTTCTATTTAATGTATTGGAGGAAAGATGAATCCCCGTCTTGAAACCGCGAAGGTTTAATGCGTCGAGCTTATCGGTGCTTATAAATACAGAGCCATTGATATAGTTGTCGGTGGTATTGATCGCCTCGAACGCGAGGACTCCTTTAAATGAATCCCGAACAGGGACACCGAAGTTGAATCCATACTTTCTGTTCCATCGCTTCAATATAGTAGGTTGAGAAGGCGATGACACTTCATTGAGCAAGTCGTCGTTGTTCAGATAATTCCAGCTGTCGAATGAGACATACGGCTCACCATAAAACTGATAGGGAAAGTCCATGCGGACTTTCATCAACGCTGACTTGTAGAAGTTACCGGTTTGAAATCCTACGGAAGCGTGGGTCAATATTCTGTTGAACTCATAAAAGTTTATCCCCAGGAAGACGTTGCTGATGTCGCGGGTGGCGATGACGCCTCCGAAGCCGACCTGGAAGTTTTGTTGGGGGCGACGTGTGAGCTCTAATCTGAAAACCTTACGGGTGGTGTCGTATAACATTCGAGGATAAACGTTCCTGAAATACTCTTCTGAAACCAGTTTGAAATAGCCCTTCTTGATCTCACTGAAGGTGAAGTTCCCACCCGTTGACTTGCTTCTGAAGATTGCCCGTATGTATCCGCGCTGTCTGGAGTTAAATTTTTGAAAAGCCAGTTCAGCAAACTGGTAGGGTACCTGTCTGTTATGGAATTCATTGCGGCGATCGGCCATTTCGTCACAGCTTACGCGCTTTCCGATCTTTGACCTGATCTCATCAATCTGACGAATCGTTTGCCTATAGCCGCTATCGATGAGTGCCCGGGCATGTCCAAATTCATATGAATTGAATCCGCGAAGGTTGGGTTGAATGTAAACGCCGTTGTCTGGAATACGAGTAGGATCGGATTTATCAAGAAGCAGATAGAGCAATGAATGGGAGATGAGTTTGTCGTCTGTATCGTACGGATACTCATCGAATACCTTGCTTGACACGTTTACGCCGATAACGACGTCCGGATTGAAGTCTTTTTGTGCGACATCCACAGGGAAGTTATTATAGACACCGCCATCGAACAGGTATTTGCCGTCGACACGAATCGGGTTATAAAAGAACGGCACCGTTTGGGTTGCGCGCATAGCGTCGCTTAGTGAACCTTTGGAAAGTACGACCTCGTGCTGTGTGAAGATGTCGGCGGTGACAACGCGCAACGGTACGAACAAGCTGTCGAAGTTATTGCGTGAGATGACGGATGCCTGCGCTGTTCGCTCGGCGATGGCAAAGTTTAAAGAGACGTCGCTGGCAATTGTAGAATTGAATTGGAAGCTCAGCGTGGAGTCAAGGGCCATGTTGACTTTGACGAACTGGGGCGTTTCATCCGAGCGATGGTAATAGTAGTTGTTTCCGGTTTCGGGGAGGCCATTGATCCAACCGACGAATGCAGGTGAAAGGACCATACGCTCTATTTCCTCAGGGCTCATGCCACTGGCATAACAACCGCCGATGATTCCTCCTATTGAAGTGCCAACGATGTAGTCGACTGGAATGTCATTTTCTTCGAGAGCCTTCAGTACGCCGATGTGCGCAAGGCCTTTCGCCGCTCCACCACTCAAGACGAGTCCGACGCGCTGACCAGCAGCAATGAGGCTGCACGAAGACAACAGAATTATCAGGAGAAACCTCATGAGTCGCGACGATCTTGTTCAATGTGCAATCGATCGGGGATGCATTCAAATGCTACAGACAGCAGATCCACTGTGGCGGATCGAAATGCAAAATCGGATCAAAATGCAGATCGAATATCCGGCGCGGCGAATTGGAATGCAACATCGAATTGCTACCGATCGAAGATCCCTACGGGATCTGAATGCAATTACACATCGTGCTACCGATCGAAGATCCCTACGGGATCTGAATGCAAATCCTTCTACAGATCGAAGATCCACCCACGGCGGATCACAAGATGTACAACGTAGCGACTACCGAAAAGTTTAGAGTGAAGCGATGGGAGCTTCTACAGTCGTAAACGGAATCTGATTAAGCTTCTGAGTCAGTTCGTCCTTCATCTTATTGAAGGAATCAATGTTCTGCTTCTTCACAGGCTCTGAAGCAGGAAGATCAGCACGCAAAGCGTCAACCTGAACGCCATTCTTCCAGAAGCGATAGCAAAGGTGTGGACCGCTTGCCAGTCCGGTGCTACCCACGAATCCGATGGTTTGACCCTGATGTACACGAGCACCCGCATGAACGTTAGGTGCAATACGCGACATATGCAGATACTGTGTAGTATAGGTACCGTTGTGTCTTATCTTAACATAGTTGCCGTTATTCGACTTGTACTGAGCTTCAACAACGATGCCTTCGCCAACGCTACGGATAGGCGTACCGGTAGGAGCAGCAAAGTCAGTACCCAGGTGTGGCTTGTAGCGCTTCTGAACAGGGTGGAAGCGATTGAGGTTAAAGCGTGAACTGATGCGCGTAAATTCGATAGGATACTTCAACAGTGCCTTGCGCAAGCTCTTGCCTTCGGCATCGTAGTAATCAACTCCTTCGCCCTGATCGTAAGGAAATGCATAGTAAGGGCTTGAGGAATGTTCGAAGTAGATAGCGTTGATCTGCTTGATACCAACTGAAACGCCTTCAACAGTAGCTTCTTCGTAGATGAGCTTAAACTTGTCGCCTTTTTGGAGGCGGGCGAAGTCTACCTGCCATCCGAAGATATCGACAAACTTGTTGGTCAACTCGTGAGAGATGCCAAGCTCTTCAATGGTCTCAGAGAGATTTGATTTGATTTCGCCGGTTACTGATTTTTCCTGGATTACTACGTCGCGCTTGCAGACGTCAACCCAAAGCGTGTCTTCGAAACGGAAGACGATGTATTCGATAGGGTTCGGCTCATAAACCAAAACCTTTGCTGTCTTGTTTGAATCCTGCTCGCAGAGCAGTGTATACTTCTTATCCGGCGCGATCTTGCGAACGTCGAAGATGCTGCGTGAAAGTTGAGACACCTGGTGGATGATGTTGGCAGGTACGTGGTACTCTTCGAGAATCTTGCCGAGGCTTTCGTTGCGCTTTACTTTATCTTCAACTACGTTGTAGTCATCGACCACCATGCCGTACAACACTTTGGGTTCCTTCAGTTCCATCACCGCCGTCTGACTTGTTGAGTCGGTACTTGTAGCTTCGGTCAACATAGGTTCAACGAAATACCTGTTGACGGTAACAACTGCGACGATAAAGAGGGCGATTCCGAGGAATCCAAACCAGCGTTTCTGCATTCTTCTAAAAGTTTTAAACCCCGCCTCTGCGGGATCAGTTAATTAAAAAATGAGAGGCAATTTACTACGTTCAAAAAGTATGGGCCAGGCCCATGTAAGAATCCTCCCGACATTCAAATATAGAGATTGATTTGAATTATCAAAACGTTCAAAATGAGGTCGGAACCTGCGATTTGATTAAATCTTACTTAAAACGGGGTAAGAAATTCGATGTGAATACCTGGATGGTTGCAGGTATCAACGCGTGCTGATTTGCTTGAATTTCCGAAGGCCGGTATCGAGGAACTTGACGAACGAAGGCACGTTCTTTTCGTAGCCATACGGCGATACTAACACGCGTTCGTCGGTGCCCAGTAACACGTAGAATGGCTGGGCGTTGTTGTTCAGATTGGTGATCTGAAGATCGGCGTTTTGCTTGCCTATCGTCTTCTTGACTTTCTTATCGTAACTCGAAGTATACCAGTCACTTTCGGGGAGTTCTGTCTTGTCGTCGACGTACAGGGCCACCACTACAAAATCGTTTCTCAGCCGCTTTAAAACTTCAGGATCGGACCACACTACACTCTCCATTTCGCGGCAGTTTGTACATCCATGTCCGGTGAAGTCTATAAAGAGTGGTTTGCCTTGTTGGCGTGCACACGCGAGGGCCTGATCGTAATCAAAGTATCCTCTGAGTCCGTGCGGCAAATGGAGGAATTCGGCGTACTTCGGATCGTCACAAATATTTCCTCCTTCTCCTTCCTGCGATGCTAACAAATTAAAGTCGTGAGTGTATAAAGGAGGGAGATACCCGGCCAATGCTTTCAATGGTGCTCCCCATAAACCTGGTATTAAATAGACTACAAAGGTGAATGAGATGATGGCCATGACGAGTCTTGGAACGCCGATGCGTTTGTCTTCAGCATCCTTGCCCGTGTCGCCCGGCAGGCGGAACGCTTTCATCAGATATAATCCGATAAGCATAACGATGACGATCCATATTGCGATGTTAATGTCGCGATCGAGGATGCCCCAGTGGAATGCCTGATCGGCGATGCTCAGGAACTTGAAGGCAAGTGCAAGTTCAATAAAGCCCAAAACAACTTTTACGGAGTTCAACCATCCCCCCGACTTAGGCAATGAGTTGAGCCAGCCCGGGAAGATGGCAAACAGCGTGAATGGAATCGCGAATGCCATCGAAAAGGCAAACATGCCGACGATCGGTTTCAGAAATGCACCGCCTGCTGAGGAAACCAGTATGCTTCCTACGAGCGGACCCGTGCAAGAAAATGAAACGAGCACGAGGGTAAATGCCATGAAGAAGATACCGATGTATCCGCCCTTCTCAGCTTGTTGATCCACCTTATTAATGAATGTGCCCGGCAGCGTGATCTCGAACAAGCCGAGGAAAGACAGGCCGAAGATGACGAAGACGGTAAAGAAGATGAGGTTAGGCAACCATTCTGTAGACAGGTGATTCGCGGTTTCGGGGCCCATCAAAGGAGCTAATGCAGCGCCGATCAAAGTATAGATGCCGACGATTGACAGTCCATATATAAGAGCTTTTGATTTTGAACCACCATTCCCTGTGAAGTAGCTCACGGTCATCGGAATCATTGGAAACACGCAGGGTGTTAACAACGCAGCGAGTCCGGCGACGAAAGAGAGGAGGAAAAGCCTAAGAAGGATTGCTGGGTCGGATCGCTCTGAATCAATGCCGGGTCGAGGATTGGGCCCTTGCTTTCGCTGTATACCGTCTTCTTGTCTAACGATTGGGCTGTACGCGAAGAGGTATCGCGCAGCTGCGGACTTGTCGCGACTTGTGGTTTGGTAGATTGAGCGTTGGCGTCTACAGAAGCAGCAGCAACGTTGTCAGTTTTTTTTTCCGTGCTGGCTTTCGGATCGGGAGCAATTGCTTTTCCCGTGACTTTCAATTTTCCGAACGAGAGGTCACCATCGAAGAGGACGCAGCTTCCTGCGGAACATACCTGGCCGTCGTAGGTGCCGGCCAGTTTCACATCCGGTGACAGGATCCTGATCTTTTGCCTGAACTCACCGGTTCCAACGAATACGCGTACGTCGCAGTCGAAGATCTCGTCGTGCTTTGGTTTGTCGTGCACCGCCGTAAGCGTTCCGACCAACTCGAAGCTGGAATTCTTTTCCAATTTGACTTTCGTGGGGAGGGGTCCGCATACCGTGTCGAAGTCGACGGTATATACATACCAGTCTTTATCTATAGTGGCTCTGAAGACCAGGTCTACCTCGTCACCCACCTTGAGCTGTTGCTGGGGCGTTTCGGCCGTGAGTTTGGCGGGCTTCAATACCTGGGCGTGCAGCGCAGCCGTAGCAAACATCAGGACGATAAAGGCGGATAATCGCATGAGATCAGATCTTTGGAGCATCAAAGTAGCACGCTTTGGAACATGAAGGTAACACGTTCCGCCACGAAAAAGTTGTCACTGTTCCGTGAATGGTTACCCATCCCCGCAACAGGTTTCGAAAGGCGCTAAGTAGTTCGGAAATTATTGAGGATCTCAGACGTCGACTTCCACCTGATGGCGGAGGAGGTCTTCGACGGTTTCCCGCTCCCTGATCAGCTTCGCTTCCTTGTTGATAACCAGCACTTCGGCAGGTTTCAAACGTGAGTTATAGTTCGATGACATCGCGAAGCCATAAGCTCCGGCGTTCTTGATGCCGATGATGTCTTTCTCACGCACCTCATGGATCTTTCTATCCGATCCAAAAGTGTCTGTTTCACAGATGTAACCTACTACGGTGTAGACCTTTTGTCCACCCCTGGTGTTTGACACGTTCACGATGTGATGATAGGAATCATACATCATGGGTCTGACCAGGTGGTTAAGGCCACTATTCACACCTACGAAAGTGACGGTCGGAGTGGATTTCACCACGTTGGCTTGCACCAGGAGAGTTCCCGCTTCGCTTACAATGTACTTGCCCGGTTCGATCCACAATTCAAGCTTGCGACCATAGTGCATACAGAATTCGTTGAAGCTCTTGGTGAGTTTCAAGCCAACGTCATACACATTGGTCACCATATCTCCTTCTTTATAGGCAACTTTGAAACCACTGCCGAAGTCGATGTACTTCAGGTCGGAGAAATCAACAGCCAATCCAAAGAGGATCTCTGCCATCTTGAGGAAGATATCGGTCTCAGTTATTTCGGACCCCGTATGAATGTGGAGTCCGTGAATCTTCATCTGATGACGATCGACAATCTCCCTGATCTGCGGCAGCTGGAAGATCGAGATGCCGAACTTCGAAGTGCTGTGCCCTGTAGATATTTTGTAGTTACCACCCGCGAGGATGTGTGGGTTCATGCGGATGCCGCACGGATAAGTGTTCTTATACTTCTCACCAAACTTCTCGAGCGCAGGTAGGTTGTCGATATTAATGGCCAGACCCTGCTCTACGCCTTCAACGATCTCGCTGAAGTCTACGCCGCTTGGTGTGAAGACAATTTCGTTGGGAGTGAAGCCCGCCTTTTTGGCGATGTACGCTTCCTGGAGTGATACCACTTCGATGCCCGCCCCATGCTTTCGCAAAAGTTTCAATATAGAAAGGTTCGTCAATGCCTTAGCGGCATATTTAACGCGGACCTCTGATCCTGAGTAAGCGGTCCGAAAGACTTCTCAGCTGACTCGTGATCTTATCACCATCGTAAACGTATAGGGGTGATCCGAATTGCTGAACGATATCGAGCACCGGAATACCCTGAATTGTATATATCCCTTCTGTAAGTTCCATCAGTCAATAATAAAAGTCCCAAATATACCGGTCGTGATGAAAATTCTGAGTTCTGACTACTTAATTCTATTTTTGAACGCTGCCGATGAGGAGAAAAGTATTTTCCTGGAATATTGCGCTGCGATAAACACTGACTAAAGCATGAAGTTATTCTTCAGAGAATATGGCGAAGGAGCACCGATCGTAATCCTGCATGGGTTGCTTGGCTCGAGTGACAACTGGCTTACGCAGGCCAAACTTTTATCACCCAGTTATAAGATCTATACGATTGATCAGCGTAATCATGGTCAGTCTCCTCATGATGATGCGTTCGATTATCAGTCGATGGTGAATGATCTGGTCGAGTTTTTGGATGATCGAAATCTTACCGACCCAATTTTGCTGGGTCACTCGATGGGAGGAAAGACGGTGATGAACTTCGCGCTGCAGCATCCTGACAGAGTGAGTAAACTGGTGGTGGTTGACATTTCGCCCCGTGCCTATAATCTTGAGCACTATGCGTTGGTGAATGCTATGGTTGGGCTGCCGTTGGAGCAGCTTAAGTCACGCAATGACGCTGACACCTTGCTGTCGGAAAAAGTAGCAGAGCCTGATGTGCGACAGTTCTTGCTGAAGAACCTTCAACGTTCGGCTGAAGGAGGATTCTCCTGGAAGGTGAACCTTCCTATCATTCAGCAGAAGCTTGCGAACGTGGGTGTTGATTTGCTTACCGATGATACGTTTGATAAACCGACATTGTTTATTCGCGGTGCGAAGTCGGCGTACATTAAAGATGCAGACATGCAGGCAATCCAAAAGTATTTTCCCACGGCAACATTGGAAACCATTGATACGGGGCATTGGGTGCAGGCGGAAAATCCGCAGGCGTTTGTATCCGTGCTTACCAAATGGCTGGCGAATTCTTAATTTGCCCGACTATGAAACGCATAACCCTCACCCAAGGAGGCCCTGCCGTGTCTCGCATCGTTGCTGGTGCCTGGCGATGGACAATTTCTGTAGAAGATATTGAGCGACTGATCCATCGCGCATTGGAACTTGGCATGACCACGTTCGACAATGCCGATATCTACGGTGATTATCAAAACGAAACTTTGTTCGGTAAGGCGTTGGAACGAAATCCATCACTTCGCGATAAGATGGAGATCGTAACGAAGTGTGGGATCATGCTCGTTTCAAAGAATCGTCCTGACAACAAGTTCAAGCATTACAATACATCGAAGCAACATATCACGAAGTCGGTTGAGCATTCGTTGAAAGTTCATTACACCGATCGCCTCGATCTGTTATTGATTCACCGGCCCGATCCGTTGATGAGAGCTGAAGAAGTTGCTGAAGCTTTTACGTCGTTGAAGAAGCAGGGCAAGGTTTTGCATTTCGGTGTCTCCAATTTTACGACAGCGCAGTTTGATTTGCTGCAAAGCCGTTTGGATTTTCCGCTCGTGACGAATCAACTTGAAATCTCGCTTACTCATCAGCAGTATTTGTTCGATGGAACAGTCGACAATCTCATGAGGATAGGTGTAGCGCCAACGGCGTGGTCACCTTTGGGTGGAGGCAGCCTGGTTACTCATCCATCGGAAATGCTGGAAGAAAAGGCGCGCAAGTATCAGGTTACGCCGTCACAATTGTTACTGGCGTGGCTGTTGCATCATCCTTCGAACATTGTTCCGGTTGTTGGGACCACGAAGCCGGACCGTCTGAGCGAGGCAGCGGCGGCTGTGAATATCCAGTTGGACCGGCAGGACTGGTATGATATGTGGAGCGCGGGAAAAGGCAGTCCGGTTCCATAAGGAACAAATAGCCTGATTTTTTGGTTATCCTTTACTTATCCTAGTTTATGGCAAAAAGTGCGGCCTCACGGCCTGCTGAACATACATACGACCACGACACCATTGAGATCGTTGGCGCCAGGGAGCATAACCTGAAGAATATCAACGTCACGTTTCCGCGTAACAAGCTCATTGTTATTACCGGGATCAGTGGAAGTGGAAAATCATCTCTTGCCTTCGACACCATTTATGCGGAGGGCCAGCGTCGGTACATGGAAAGTTTCTCCGCGTATGCGCGAAGCTTTATGGGCAACCTTGAGCGCCCGGATGTAGATAAGATCAATGGTCTTAGTCCCGTCATTTCCATTGAGCAGAAGACAACGTCGCGCAACCCCCGCTCTACTGTTGGAACGGTAACCGAGATCTACGATTTCCTGCGTTTGCTCTATGCAAGAGCGGGCGAAGCGTTCTCTTATTTAAATGGAGATAAGATGGTGCGGCAATCTGAGGATCAGATCCTGGACACGCTGCTCCAGCATTTTAAGGGAAAGAAACTTGTGCTGCTGGCTCCGATAGTGAAGGGACGGAAGGGACATTACCGCGAGTTGTTCCAACAGGTAAGAAAATCTGGTTATACGAAGGTGCGTGTAGACGGAGAGTTACTCGAGATCACGGCCAAGATGCAGGTGGATCGCTACAAGATCCACGACATCGAAGTGGTTACTGACCGGATCGTGGCAGATCCCAAGGATCGTGCGCGCATAGGTCAGTCGATCAACAAGTCACTTAAGGAAGGTAAGGGTGTGATGATGATCATGGAGGAGAACGGAAAGGTGCATCACTTTTCAAAGTTCCTCATGGATCCAAAGACCGGATTGTCTTACGACGAGCCGGCGCCAAACAGCTTTTCATTTAACTCTCCTTATGGCGCCTGTCCAACCTGTAATGGATTGGGTCAGATAAACGAGATCACCGAGGCTTCGGTCATTCCTGATAAGTCGCTTAGCATTAGTCGTGGCGGTATACTTCCGCTGGGAGAATACCGCGATATCTGGATCTTCAAGAAGATTGAAGCGATACTCAAAAGATATAAGCTCGCGCTCACTACACCCATAAAGGATGTTCCGAAAGAAGTCATTCAAATACTTCTCTATGGAGATGATGTGCCAGTGGCAGTGTCGTCGGTGAAGTATCCGGGAACAGAATGGAATACGAAGTTTGAAGGTATCATCAGCTTCCTTGAGAAGCAGCGCGAAGAAGGATCGGAAGCGATCAAGAAATGGGTCGAGGATTTCACGGTGTCGAAGGTTTGTCCTGAATGTCATGGTGCAAGACTGAAGAAGGAATCGCTGCACTTCAAGATTGATAACAAGAACATTGCCGAGTTGGCGGTGCTCGACATTCAGGCGTTGAGGAAATGGATGGAGGGCCTTGAGGATCGCGTAAACGATAAGCAGCGGGTAATCGCTACTGAGATCCTGAAAGAGATTCGTAAACGGATTGGTTTCCTCCTCGACGTCGGTCTTGACTATCTCAACCTGAACAGACCGATCAGGACATTGAGTGGTGGTGAATCACAACGCATCAGGCTTGCCACGCAGATAGGCACTCAGTTGGTTGGTGTACTCTATATTCTTGATGAGCCCAGCATTGGATTGCATGCGCGTGACAATGTGAAGCTGATTAAGGCATTGAAGGATCTTCGTGATCTGGGTAACTCAGTTATTGTTGTTGAGCACGACAAGGACATGATGCTTGAGTCGGACTACATCATCGACATCGGGCCTGGCGCTGGTCGTCATGGAGGTCACGTGGTGTCTGAAGGAGATCCAAAGGCGTTCCTGAAAGGTGATAGCACGACAGCGCGGTACCTCAGTGGAAAATTGGGTATTCCTTCGCAGGGCGTCAGAAGAACGGGAAGCGGCGAAAAGATGGTTGTCACCCAGGCCCATGGAAACAACCTTAAGAATGTAGATCTGAAGATTCCGCTGGGCACTCTGACGTGTATCACGGGTGTATCGGGGAGCGGTAAGTCGACATTAATACACGATACTCTCTTTCCGATTCTCAATACTCACTTCTACAATTCGCGCGCGGTTCCCATGCCGCACAAGAAAGTGGAAGGATTGCAGCACGTCGATAAGGTGATTGAAGTTGACCAATCACCCATTGGAAGAACTCCGCGTTCAAATCCTGCAACCTATACGGGCGTGTTCTCTGACATACGCGATCTGTTTGCGCAGTTGCCAGAATCGAAGATCCGCGGTTATAAGACCGGAAGATTTTCATTCAACGTGAAGGGTGGACGCTGCGAGACGTGTGAAGGTGCCGGACTTCGGTTGATCGAAATGGAATTCCTTCCTGATGTATATGTACCTTGTGAAACCTGTAAGGGCAAACGCTACAATCGCGAAACTCTCGAAGTGAGGTTTAAAGGAAAATCCATTAGTGATGTATTGGATATGACTGTTGAAGAAGCGGTGGGTTTCTTTGAGAATCAACCGAAGATACTTCGCAAGATCCAGACGTTAAGTGAAGTCGGCCTTGGATATATTTCTTTGGGGCAGCATGCAACGACACTGTCAGGAGGAGAAGCGCAGCGTGTGAAGCTTGCTACAGAACTATCGAAGCGCGATACCGGCAAGACGTTTTACATACTTG
This sequence comes from Chryseolinea sp., assembly GCA_049840655.1. Taxonomy (GTDB): domain Bacteria; phylum Bacteroidota; class Bacteroidia; order Cytophagales; family Cyclobacteriaceae; genus Chryseolinea. Next base: position 71,537 of record JASGJX010000001.1, on the reverse strand, counting down.
ACGAGCCAACAACGGGATTACATTTCCAGGACATCGCGCATTTGCTTGATGTTCTCCAAAAGCTTGTTGACAAAGGAAACACGGTGCTGGTGATCGAGCACAATATGGATGTTATCAAATCGGCGGATTATATAGTTGACCTGGGACCTGAAGGTGGAGAGAAAGGTGGTCGTATTATCGCTACCGGAACGCCGGAGGAAGTAGCGAAAAACCCTGCGAGTTACACGGGGGCATTTCTCAAACACGAGCTCAACTGAACCAATCGTTATTCATGAATGCAACAGTCCGCCAGTACGGTTTTGCGATCATTTTTCTGGGAGTAGGCATTTATCAGTTGATCAAAGGCGACGCGCTTGAGGCTAGTCTGTACCTTGTAGGGGCAGCCGCTTTTGTGTCCAACAACCTTGCCTCCTCTCCCAGGCTGGCAGCCTACAAGAAGCCCCTGGTTATCGTTACCTGGGTGCTCATCGTGGCCGTGGGTATCTTGTTCCTGTGGATGCTTCAGTTCAAACACGCAACCCTTATTTAAGCACCCGCCACTTACATAAAAGGGTCGGCCAGTCGGGTCGAAATAGCTACTTTTACCAGTTAGTCCTTAGTCAGTGAACAGAGAGCGCCTATATGCTATTTTCCAGATTTGTGGCTGGTCGATCTACTCGTTGTTTCAGATCGTGTACAGCTATGATTCTACGGGAAGCATAACTACGAGACGTTTAATTTTCTTCATTGTCGAAGGCTTCCTTTGCCTGGCGGTAACACACATCTTCAGAAATCTGATCAGGCGTTGGAAATGGTTGTCTCTTCCCATTCATAAGTTAGTGCCGAGCATTTTCATTGCTGTGTTTGCCATGGCGCTTGCGGTCTATTTTCTCAAGATACCCGTAAACGTATTGCTTGGAAGGCTCTTCAACCCCCAGACAGCTTTTGATGTACAGCAGATATTTGCCCAGTCGATCGTTTATTCAATATTCTTCTTTCTGTGGACGGTGATCTACTTTACCTATCATTACTTCGATCAGTATAACAAGTCGTTGAAGTATGAGGCGTCGATGATCGAGATTGAGTTAACCAATCTGAAGTCACAGCTGAATCCGCATTTTATTTTTAACGCGTTGAACAGTATTCGAGCGCTGGTGGATGAGAATCCGAGGAAGTCGAAGCAGGCGATTAATCAATTGAGCAATATCCTCCGGAAATCGCTCGCATCGGATAAGCAGGGATTGACTAACTTCGATGATGAAATGAAGATTGTAAAGGACTATCTTGGCCTTGAAAGCATTCGTTTCGAAGAACGTCTGAAGACGGAATTCGACATTCATCCCGAGTCACAGCGATTTCTCGTCCCCCCACTGATGATACAAACGCTGGTTGAGAACGGCATCAAGCATGGCATTTCGAGACTTACGCCGGGAGGATTGATACAGGTTAAAACCCATGTCGAAGGCGACAAACTCAGAATTCAGATCCGGAACAGCGGCCACATGGTGAATGGGGTTAAGCGAGGCAAATCCGGATTGGGCATCAAGAATACCGTTCAAAGGCTGAAACTGTTGTATGGTGATGATGCCTCTTTCAAGATTGCCAATGAAAACGATAATTTTGTACTGACAGAACTAGTTATTCCACAAAACACAAGCCATGAGAGCACTAATCGTAGATGACGAGCGCCTGGCGCGCAAAGAATTGATGAAGTTGTTGGAGGACCATCCCAGCATCGAAGTTGTGGGCGAGGCAATGAATGCAGACGAGGCGATACAGCTGGTAAATGATCTTAATCCGGACCTCCTCTTCCTCGACATCCAAATGCCAGGCAAGACCGGTTTCCAACTTCTGGAGGAACTGGATTCAGTGCCGCTCGTGATTTTCACTACAGCGTACGACGAGTTCGCGCTGAAGGCTTTCGAGGTGAACGCGCTCGATTACCTTTTGAAACCCATTCAGCCTGAACGTCTTTCTGAGGCGATTTCCAAACTGGCCGATAAGGAGCGTGCAAAGAATGCTGCGGTACGCGGACCTGAGAAGAAGCTTGGTCTCCAGGATCAGGTATTCGTTAAAGATGGTGATCGTTGTTGGTTCGTAAGCCTTACCAACGTGCGACTATTCGAGTCAGACGGTAACTACATCAAAGTTTACTTCGACAATAACCGTCCGATGATTCACAAGTCGTTGAATGCGTTGGATGAGAAGCTGGACGAGCGCGCTTTCTTCCGTGCAAGCCGGAAGCATATTGTAAATCTTAGTTGGGTCGAAGGCATTGAGCCATGGTTCAACGGTGGACTTATGGTAAAGCTCCGCGGAGGAGATAAGGTTGAAGTCAGCAGGAGACAGGCAGCGAAGTTTAAGGATATGATGTCCTTATAAATTGATAATTGACAATTTATAATTGATAATTATGGGCACGACGCGATTTCATCGCGTCGTGTTTGTTTTGGTGGAAAATCTATCCGATCAAGGACGATATTGCAATGAATTGCTATCGACTACGATCCTTATAGTAAGGTTGATTCGGATATTATCTTTCCATTCGTTCTGTGAATGTTCCCTTCACGCGTTGTGACAAGAGAATGTAGGGGATCCAGATCATGGCGCCAATTATTGGAGCGATGGCTGCTGTTGGATTATTCCCATCGAAAGCTGTGGGCAGGTTCAGTGCGTGAAGCCAGATCGCATCGAGAATCGTGTACAGAATGTTAGATGCATACATGATGGTCACAAACAGCGGAAAGCTAGTTCTTCTTTTCACCATGATGATCACAATGAATATGCTGTAAGCCAATGAGGCGAGATAGAACAGGTACTCAAATAAAACAAGTGCACCTAATTCCGGATTGTAATTCGCTGCTGACGGATTTACTAGAATCTCCCATTGCACATAGTTGAAGAACTCACTCGTGAAGACCTGGACCAGTGTGCTTATGGGAGTAAAGAATATTCCGATGACGGGCAATACCAACCAACCACCAAAACCTTCGTAGGAGATTTCATAGTCGCGTGAGCGTGGATCGTAGGTGTATAACCACCTCAGCCCAATTGTAAACAATACCAATGCAATTACACCTATGACAACATAAGGCATGTTGAAAGGAGTTTCAGCGTTCACATTGGCCGGTGTATAAGTAAGCTGAAATTGCAGATTGTTCAGTGCCTTGTCGCTGTCTCTTACATGCTTAACGGCTTCGCTGGCCGTGATGTGATCTTTCCTGGAATCGTAGGTGTATCGAAGGAAGATCTTTTTATTCATGTAGTCGTTCTCGCTTGTAAAGCGAAAAGCTGCGGCTGACACTTCCATGTTTGCCTTCTTTACGGGCCAATATTCGGGCACCTCAATCGTGATGTTCTGGATCACTGATACCGGATGGCTGATTGCAAACGGCATCTTCCTCAGTTTTGTAGAAGGCTGTTCAAAATACTGAGCGATGGATCGCGCATAGAACTGCGTTGTCTGCACGCCGGAAGCAGAATCCTTTTCCCAGAAGTTCTCGATGTTGTAGCGCTCGGTAGACTCAATGATGTTATCGTTCTCGCTGTCGGTGTACTCCACGTAACCGATCATCGTTACCTCAGGATACTCGTTCGCATAAAAGTTTGTGTAGCTCTGTTTGATATCCTCTTTGTCGGCCGACTTGAAGTAACTGCGAATGGAGTTGGCATGAGATCCCGTGTAGATCGTCTTCACCGTTAACTCTGCAGGACCGCCGACGACGTTGAAAGAATAGGTTTCGTATAATTTTACAGTCGAGCGTTCTTCGGGCATTTTCATTATTGACAAATCCGTCGTGCCCGGTTTGATGATCAGCGCGTGTTCATAGTTTGCCGTGCGGCTGGTTTTAAATGAGCCGCGTTCCAGCGAGATCGTGGGGTCGATCCAGTATGTTGTATCGTTGAAGACAAATTGTGTGATGCAGTGATCGAATCCGTAAGGCGAAGGCAACGACTCATTGAGGGACTTGCCCGCCGTGGAATTTACCAATGCCGGATTGGCGGTGATGCCCAGTTGACGGAGTATGGTTGTCAGCAGCAACGACTTGTCCTTGCAATCGCCAAATCTCTGTTTCAATACAACGGATGGGTCGTGCGGGCGATAGCCCTGAATGCCTCCGGCAAATGAGAGATAACGAATTTCATCCTGTACGAAACGAATCGCTGCCTGGATTCTTCTTTCGGGCAGAAGATTGGAAGATTTGATCTCTTCGATCTTTGAATCGATGGCTTTTTTGTCGGCAGGCGTTTGAACGTAAAGCGGCAATGCCCAGTCGTTGACGTCGCTCCAGGAAGCAAACTCTGAAACTTCAACACCGTCGTAGATGCGATACCAATCCGGAACATTGTCTTCCACCTGCTTTGCCGGAACAAATTCCGAAGACCATAAAAAGCTTTGCGTGTCGCCTTTCACTTCATGGACTGGCTCTTTGGCGTTGCCGAACAACTTATAATAGATCTTTCGCGAGGCACGACAAACAAGCCGGTCAACACTCTTACCCAGTGGCACACCAAAGTTGAGATTAAAGTGCTTGATCACATGGCCGTCAAATACAGGATTGAGTCCTGCAACGGAGTAGCTATACTCAATGATGTCTCCTACCTGTACATCTTCGATGTTCAGCATTGCGTCGAGGCTTTTGTCGTAGATCTGACGATCGCTGTTCTCTTCGCGCCGAAGCATTTCAAACTTCGCGTGAGGAAGGACGTTGATCTCGCGGCCTCCACGTTTAATGATGAGCTTATGGAAAGTCAGCGACTGATAGGAGGGGTCGAAGTTGACCGAAAGTGTTGAGGCGTTTGCAAGGCCTCGTGGCGTTAAAACTTTTATAGCAATACGGAAATACGATTCTTGCTTATCGGCGTGCTGCTGCCATTCCGAAAGGAGATAATAGAAGCCTCCGGCCCCGACCGTATCGCGTGGACTTTGGGGGTAGTCTTCTGACAACACCCAGTCGGGTACCGTCCGTATTTTTACTGAATTTTGAGAATATGCGGAGATTGCCGCAATGAGGAACAACGAGAGCAGCGCAAAACGGTTCATGCAGGGGTGCTAAATCGATATAGATTCGTCAATATAACAAATGGTAAACAAGCAGACTGTTGAAATCTGCGGCCGATGTTACGTGGCGAGGTCTAGTGCTTTTTCTTCCTTTCGTGGAACGCGCCTTTAAATTCAGGGTCGTCTTTGCGCTTCTGGAAGTCGATATCGCGAGCCATGCTTTGGGCTTCTTCATAGGGTGTACTGACGACCGTAACTTCGGCAGGGAGCTTCTTTACAGGTATCCTTTCGCGGATGATGTCTTCAATCTTGTCGATGTGATATTGCTCGGAGGGTGTTGAAAATGTAAGCGCTGTTCCTTCACGGAAGGCGCGACCTGTGCGACCGATACGGTGGACATAGTCAGCGTGAAAGACCGGCACGTCAAAATTGATTACGTGTGATACGCTTTCCACATCGATGCCACGTGCTGTAACGTCAGTTGAAACGAGGATACGAAGTTTTCCCTCCTTAAATTCGTTCACCGCATTGATGCGACTGTTTTGTCCTTTGTTGGAATGGATCACCCGCGTGGGACCGAATCCTTTTGCTTCGAGATAGTTGAAGACGTTATCGGCGCTTTCCTTTGTTCGCGCGAAGATCATGACGCGATTAAATTCCTGCTCGTTTTGCAGGAGGTATCCCAGGAAGTTAAGTTTTGTGCCGATGTTGGGGATGTGATATAGCGTCTGGTCCACCCGTTGTGCCGGAGTAGCCGGCGGAGTGATCTCGATCTTATGAGGGAATTCCAGGAACTCTGCAGAAAGCTGTTCAACCTTGGCTGAGAAAGTGGCTGAGAAGAGAAGGTTCTGGCGTTTGCGTGGAATGACTTCGAGCACCTTTCGCAGCTGGCCCATGAATCCCATCTCCATCATCCGGTCGGCTTCGTCGAGGACAAGCACCTTAAGGGAAGCGGTTGGCAATTCGTTTTTCAGATAAATCTCCATGAACCGGCCGGGTGTTGCCACGATGACGTCGACGCCTTTGCGGATCATTTCGATTTGAGTCTTGGGGCCGACTCCTCCGTAGAGTGGTTCGATTCTGAGGTCTGTGTACTTGGCGAGTTCGGTGGCGTGCGCCGCAATCTGCACGACAAGTTCTTTGGTGGGAGCCAGTATCATAGCGCGGGGATCCATCCCTTGAGCATACTTGATTTTCATCAGCAGGGGCAGGAGGTAAGCAGCAGTCTTTCCCGTGCCTGTTTGAGCGATTCCGATGATATCCTGGCCGGCGATGATGGCCGGAATAGCCCTTTGCTGAATTTCCGTAGGTGTCGAGAAATTCTGGTCGGCCACAGCATCAAGCAGCTGTTTGTTCAGATTAAAACTCCTGAAAGATTCGCTCACTGATGCTTTACCTTTATTTTTACCGCGATGAAGACGCAACTAATTGTCAATGCAAATATAGTCAATGAGGGCGAGGTCTTCGAAGGGGATGTACTGATCAATGGAACCTTCATTGAGGCCATTGGTGGTGATCTGAGTTCGAGACAAGCTGATGAAGTGATCGATGCGAAGGGAAAGTTATTGCTTCCCGGGGTAATCGACGACCAGGTGCACTTTCGCGAACCCGGGCTGACGCATAAGGGTAATATTTATTCCGAGGCCACGATCTGCAGTAGCGGGTGGTGTTACGTCCTTCATGGAAATGCCCAACACGAATCCTCCGACGTTCACACAAGAGTTACTGGAGCAGAAGTATGCAACAGCGGCGGCGAGTTCGCTGGCCAACTACTCATTTTATATGGGTGCGGCGAATGATAACTTCGAGGAGGTGATGAAGACAGACATTCGTTCCGTATGTGGTCTGAAGATATTCATGGGGTCGTCAACGGGGAACCTACTGGTCGATGATCCGAAGATGATCGAGCGTTATTTCTCGAGCTTCCCTGCGTTGATTGCAGCACATTGTGAGGATGAAGGTACCATCAGACGCAACAATGAATTGTATCGTGAAAAATATGGTGAGACTGTGCCCATCAGTTGTCATCCGCTGATTCGAAGTGCAGAGGCGTGCTGGCTCTCGTCGTCGTTCGCAGTAGGTCTTGCCAGAAAATTTGGAACGCGTTTTCATGTGCTGCACATTTCGACAGCGCGTGAGACATCGCTGTTTGAAAACAATGTTCCTTTGGAGCAGAAGAAGGTTACGGCAGAAGCGTGCATTCATCACTTGTGGTTCAATGACAGTGACTATGAGCGATTGGGTACGCTAATCAAGTGGAATCCCGCCGTGAAGACAGCCGCTGATCAGGCAGCCATTTTCCAGGCGTTGGTGGATGACAGGATTGATGTAATTGCAACCGATCATGCGCCTCACACCTGGGATGAAAAACACAATACTTACTTCAAGGCACCTTCCGGAGGGCCGCTGGTTCAGCACAGCCTGCTGGCGATGCTGGAGTTTTATCACCAGGGCAAGGTGGGTCTGCCTTTTATTGTTCAAAAGATGTGTCATAACCCCGCCAGGTTGTTCCAGATTGAAAAGCGGGGATTCATCCGGGAGGGATACTATGCCGATCTGGTGCTGGTGAATCCTAAGGGCAGCTATGCCGTTAAAAAGGATAATATTCTCTATCACTGTGGGTGGTCGCCATTTGAGGGCGTCACATTTCGGTCCGAGATCGCAAAAACGTGGGTTTCAGGGCATCTGGCTTGGCAGGACGGCAGTTTTGACGAGTCCAAAAAGGGCCTGCGAATGAGTTTTACCCGCAGTTAGGCTTTGCAAAATCCAATGCGGTGTCTAAATTTGCAGTCCTCTAAAACGGTGGATGTAGTTCAGTTGGTTAGAACATCAGATTGTGATTCTGAGGGTCGTGGGTTCGAGTCCCATCATTCACCCAAACAATAGCACAAGGGCTGTCCGAAAGGCAGCCCTTTTTATTTGGTCTATTTGTTGACTTGTTGATTTTTTTATTGGCAGGTAATTGTTGATCTGGTGATTTGTTGATTTTCCATTTGGAGGGTTGGGCCTGGGGTGCAGTCTTGCAAGATGTGGAGCAACAACATTCTTTAGGAAGCAGCGATTGCATCAATTCCTGATGTTCGGTTTTAGTTAGGTGTCAAGTCGATCAAATAATATCATTCTGAACTCATCATCGGTGTCATGAGTTTCTTTTCATGCAATCGATTTACGAACGATCCATTGATCATTTACCGGTGAACCAAAAACGGATTCGCGTGTTCTAAAATCGGGAGCACTGCGGGATCAATGTTTTTTGCTTTATGTTATTAAAAGCATTTTCGTCGGGCACGGTTCTTGGGGCAAGAAGCATGAACAACGTTTTCCATTGTTTGTCGTTAATTGTTAAACGCGTTTGCACACATTAATATTTTTTAGATGTGCCGAGTGCAGCAGAGTTAATTTTTGTGGTGACATTTTTAGTTAGGGCATAGCGAATCTTTAAGGAAAAAGTTGACTTCAGTCAACGTTGTGCTCGAGATATTTTTACACTATGTTTATTAAATGATCACGAGCACAGAATTTGCGGAGTTGACGTTGAATGACAAGATCAGTTTACTTTACGAGAAGGGTACGTTCGTAATGGCAATACGCTATTATAGTTATAAAGTGAATTTGTATCTGTTAGGAAACTATTACCTGGAGGTGTTTGTCAACCACAAGCTTTCGCTGGTGGAGAAGATTGTTCCCTTGGATCCAAGTCATTCGCGGATGAAATTTTACTCTGATCAGATACGTTTACCGAGAGAAGCGTATTAAGATATAACAACGCTCAATTCTTCGAGAGCTGATTAACTGCCATTTCATTTTACCTGAAGAGCTGCTTAACTGCCATTTTATTTTACCTGCGCTCAATTCATAGCGCAATCACTCCATTCGAATTCTATTGCTGACGCTGATGGTTAAGTGCGATTAAACGTCTAACGTACTATCATTGTTTAATGTACTATCATTGAAATTGATGCGAACCTTGTTGTTCGGATGGATGTGTTGTTGCCATGCGCTGGCAGGAGTCGCACAGGGCGTGTGATCTCACAGACCTGGCATTGGGTCTGTGCGCTGCGTAAATGTTTAATCACAACGACGTATTACACTACATGGAACACCCATTCCTGGTATGATGTGTCGGCGGGGTTGAAATCACCCCTAACGAGGAAATACCTATCCAATAGCTCTACCGTTGAGCATTTCATGAGCGAAAGGTTACGGTAGCCGGGCAGACGTGATGTGCCGGCGTAGCCGTCTTCCTGCCAGCAGATGATCATGATCTTGTCACGCTGCGTTTGGCAGAGGCCGTACGGGTGTATGATCCGCGGCTCTGGTTCATTTTCCAATGACAGGCTGCAGATCCGCCTACGACGTGTGGCCTCGTACAATATCTTGGTCACTATTTCGACAGTGGCGTTCATGATGGACTGCAAAGAAATAACAATAACTGTAAATGTTCACCTGGTCTGGTCTCCATGTATGCAATATATCACGGATACCCAACGAATGACAAAGCTTAAAAGTTAGGTGAAAGCAGGTACTTGGAATAAAATTCATCAATCACCTTTACGGCGTCAGCTGGTGTATCGACGAGGTTAAAAAGATAAAGGTCATCCGGATGGATCATCTTGTCCCTTACCAATGCTTTCTTAAAAAAGTCAATGAGCCCGCCCCAGAACTTCTTTCCGACGAGCACTATAGGGAAGCGTCCGATTTTCTTTGTTTGAATAAGCGTTAAGGCTTCGGTCAGTTCATCCAGCGTTCCAAACCCACCGGGCATCACGATAAAGCCCTGCGAATATTTCATGAACATTACCTTACGAACAAAGAAGTAATCAAACGTAATAAGCTTGTCAGGATCGATGTAGATATTACCCTTCTGTTCATGTGGGAGATAAATATTCAATCCAACAGACTTTCCCTTAGCGCGATGAGCACCCCGGTTACCGGCTTCCATGATACCAGGTCCACCACCGGTAATAACTCCATAACCGTGCTGAACCAATTGATATGCGATCTCGTCGGCCATCTTATAAAAGGGATTGCTTGGCTTCACGCGTGCAGATCCGAAGATGGTAACGCAGGGTCCGATCTTGGCAAGCTTCTCGAGGCCTTCCACGAATTCGGACATGACCTTGAAGATCATCCAACTGTTGGCACCTTTTAATTCGGCCCAATCCTTGTCCTTAAATGCCTGCCTGATGAGTTGCTCTTCGGCTAACGTCTCTTCACTGACGATAACTTCAGCAACTTTCTTCTTCCTGTTCGCTTTCATCTGTCTAAATCTCTTATCAAATTAATATCCATTGTAGATGGAACTTGCCACTCAGCAGCCAGTATGATAGTACCGGTGGAATGCCATGGTAGTTATCATGCTTGATCTGATCTTTGCTGGTGAACATCTCATTTTTTTATTCTTTTATCTTATTGACAACCTTGCAGGTCAGCGTGACACTCACTGAGCAGACGATGGGTACCTCGCAGGTTGAACGTGCCACTCAGCTGGCACAATGTTGGTAACGAAGGTAAATAACGTACATCGATCGATGAAATTAAAGCGCAAACTGTTCAAACAAATCCTGACGACGCTATTCTGCGTGTATGTTGGCATAGCCTGCACGCAGCGGAAAGAGGAAGACACTCAATCATCTGAACAAACTTTACATAAGGACTCAGTGGGTTGGAGCTTGCTGCCTTTCGAAAAAGTTGATAGTCTCAACCCGATCCTGAGCAGTGGGACAAGCACCTTTAGGTGCCCAATATTGAAAAAGACGGTTGCGTGGGATCAGAAAGACGTGTTCAATCCTGCTGCCGTTGTGCACGGTGATAAGGTGTATATGATCTTCCGCGCGGAAGACAACATCGGAAAATATGCAGGCACGTCACGTCTTGGAGTTGCTGTTAGTGAGGATGGTCTCCACTTCAAGCGAATGCCGTCGCCCGTCTTTTATCCGGACAACGATAGTCTTAAGCGATTTGAGTGGGAAGGTGGCGTTGAAGATCCGCGCATTGTTAAGAGTGAAGACGGGAGATACATTATGACTTATACAGGTTATGATGGCACAACGGCTCGTCTATTGGTTGCGTCGTCGAAAGACCTGGTTAATTGGACCAAACATGGAACTGTGTTGCAGGGAAAGTATAAGAATACCTGGAGTAAGTCCGGCGCCATTATAGCCAGCGTGTATAAGTCAGGAGTGCCCGAACCAATGACTGGATTTGAGGACTCGATCCCAAAGCATAAAGAGGATCTCGCTGAGGCCAGAAAGAACGGCACAGTTGTGGCGACGCGTATTAACGGGAAGTATTGGATGTACTTCGGAGATACTGATTTGTTTATGGCAACTTCAGATGATCTTATACACTGGGCGCCAGTTGAAGAAGACGGTCGATTAAAGAGTGTGCTGAAACCCAGGCCAGGATTTTTCGACAGCAGGCTCGTTGAAAGCGGGCCATATGCGCTGTTAACTGACAATGGAGTTGTTCTTATTTACAACGGAATGAATCTCGATAAAGGGGGTGACACAACGCTTGCGCCAGGCGCATATTGCAGCGGGCAGGCTTTGTTTGATAAGAACGATCCGACGAAGGTTGTGGACAGACTTGAAGTTAATTTTTTAAGGCCCGATAAGCCTTATGAAATTTCAGGGCAGGTGAATCAGGTGTGCTTTGTGGAAGGGTTGGTGTATTTTCAGAATGCCTGGCATTTGTATTATGGAACGGCTGATTCGAAGATAGCCGTTGCTGTGAAGCGGTAGGTGATGAGCGATTGTAGTTGGAGTGTTCAACGCTGTGGAAAGGGCACGATATCAATAAAGTGCGTGCGTTGCGTGCGATAAGCGTGAGAGAATGTTTAAATGATTTGTGCGTCGCACGCTGATTTTCATTGATCGACGTGTGCTAACGAGAGAAGATCCCGATGCGATCTAAATGCAGCAATGCATAAGAATCGAGTCAAAAGATCCACTCGGATCGAAATGCATCATGCCGTCTTCAGAACATCCCGTAGCGCTGGTTCGAGATCTGGATATTTGAATCGGAATCCTGTCGATGTCAATTTCTCAGACGACACTTTACAACCTCCCAATACCAGGATAGCCATTTCGCCCAGTACAAGTCTTAAAAGAAAGGCCGGGGCGTTCGGAAGGAACATTGGTTTCTTTAACACGCGTGCAAGTATGCGCGTGAATTCTTTGTTGGTGACGGGATGTGGGGTGACGCTATTGTACGGTCCATGAATCGTTTCATTTTCTATGGCATAGATCAGGGCTGCACAATGATCGTCGAGATGAACCCAGCTCAAGTATTGTTCGCCGGTGCCTAGTGGTGCGGCAAAGCCCATCCGCGTTTGTTTTGCCATCGGCTCCAGCGCGCCACCTGAGGGCGACAACACTACGCCCGTCCTGATTCTGACGACACGAATCCCGAGGTTTGCGATTTCCGAGGCTGCCTCCTCCCACTGGCTTGCCACGTCTGCAAGAAAGTCGTTGCCAGCCGGGTCGCCCTCGCCTTTAACTGCACTGCCACAATCACTACCGTAATAACCGACGGCAGATGCGCACAAAAATGTCTTCACCTGGTGGTGATTGTTCCCCAGCTCGCGATACAGCAAGCGGGTGGAATTGATACGACTGTCAAGGATTTCTTTCTTTCGCCGGGCGGTCCATCTGCCCTCTCCGATACTGGCACCGGCGAGGTGGACGATGGCATCCACGCCTGTGAGCGCCTGGCTATCGAGCGTGCCCTTTTCTACGTCCCAGAGGTACGTTTTGACGCTGCTATTTTTGAGTGAACGTTCCAGGTGAACGACTGAATGTCGTCGCTCCAGAAGCATTTTAGTAAGTCTGGAGCCAATCATTCCCGTGCCACCTGTGATCAGTACTGTTGCCATGATGCGGATTGTCCTGAATCTAATAACAACAATGGCACCAACAAGGTTTAAACAGCAATTGCCTGGTTGACCTACCTAAACAGTCTTTTATAATACAAATAGCTGTGCATTGCCGAATAGATCAATGCGCCTTCCAGTAGGAGGCATGTAGCGCGATAGGGATAATAGGGGATGATTCTGATCCAGTAATACGCAAAGATGGCCAGGAGGCCGATAACAAGAGGCACCACTACCTTCAGTGATTTGAATACCCAGGCAAACATTGAAAGAAACGTGACTATGGCAAAAAGGTATGCGGCAAATCTTGTGCTTAGTCCCATTGCGATAGAGGGTCTTTTCAAAGGGAATACGATGAAAAGAATGTCATTTATTACTATGTAAAGGATGACAGTAGCGCATGCCATAGCAAGTATCGTTATCACTGACAGGCTACTGTTCCTCATAAGTTACTGTGACGATTGACTGGTTTGCGTGAACAAGAGACACACAGGAAGGTAGATCGTTACTTCACCTTCCACTCCCTGGCATTGGCATCGTACCAGGTGTTGTCGTCCGGGAACTCGATGTATTCTTCGGGAGCTGTGAATTTCGTTCTGAATTTCTCGAGCGACTCGCCGGCGACCATTTTGCCGAAGAGCAGATAGCTGCGCCTTTTCAGGGTATCGGGAACAAGCTTCCACGTACGGAAAACTTCTTCGTATCGGGTCAGTTCTCCGTCTTTTCTTTCCAGCAGCCCCCCCGTTGCGTTGCGCTTTTCGGTAAGGCTTGCTGCCGGTTGAGAGAAGAGAAAATATTCTACGTCGCCGTCGCGGTGGTAACGTTCCAGGCGACAGGAAGCAGCTCTCTGCTGGTAGTATTCATCGTATTCGTTCCGGAACCGTTCGTTGCCGGCGACATTTTCGGGAGGCTTAATCGAATAACGGATGATTGTCATCATCAATTTATCCTTCTCCTGAGGCGTAAGTGAATCCGACGGATCGTAGCTCCCCGAGCCGCAGCTTGTCAGCAACACAATACCAGCTACAAACAGCAATGAATTATATAATTTCATGACCATGTAAAATTAGAAAAGGCCTGCCAGTGTACAAACCGGCAGGCCCTTCTACTTAAGTTATCCTGTATACTAGTAAGCCTTGTTCAATGGCTGGAATTCGGCCCATCCGTTTGTCCAGTCTGTTGCTCCGAAAGCACCACGGTAAGTTACTGTCGCGTCGATAGCTGAGTTGCCAGTAAGTTTTGCGTGAGTGAAGTTAGCACCAGAGCTAAGGGTTCCGGCTGACACTGAGAAGTCAGGGTTCGAAGGATAGTTCGATGATGTGCTTCCACCCCAGAATTGATTAGGATTAATACCCAGCGCAGTGTATGGCTCAACAGAACCTGCAGGAGTACCGGCTATAGGCGACCATGGAGCAGCCGCAGTAGGTTTCACGAGCGTGTTGTTGTGCGCATCGAAGTAAGTCTTCACTACTGTTGCATCACCAGAGTTTAAGCCTGTAGCGAAAGCTACGTTTGAAGCAGATGTGCTTGGTGAAGCAGGCAATTCACTGTTGTTAGGAGAAGCCAGTACGTTATAAGCGTAGTTAGCATCGCCGTTGTTCAGGTTGTCGAGTGTAGGCTGATCATCCAAACGGATACCAACAGGGAATCCAGAGAAGAATGAGTTGAAGATCGAGAGCGCGCTTCTGCGGCGGAGGTGCAATGCATTCTGGTAGTTAGCAGAGATAGCGCGAGCTGCAGTTCCTGATGCTGTAGTTCCGGTTGTTACGTCGCGGGGGCCGAGTACAGTAATGTTGCTGAATACCGCGCGAGTGTAACCTGCGAGACCACCTGGAGTGTCGTTAGCGTTACCCTGGTTATCGCTTTCGAAAGCGTTAGAACCTGATTGATCTGCGAAGAATGTGTTTCTCACTGCGAGACCGAACTGTACGTTACCGCCGAAACCGAAGTCAGTGTCGAAGTCATCATCCCATGAAGAGAGAGAAATAAGATACTTTGCATTCACCGTACCACCGAACCACTCGAATCCATCATCACCGCCGAAAGAAACCTGAATGTGATCGATCGTTGTGCCTGTTCCAACGCCGCCCATGGTAAGGCTGTTCGTTTCGTTGTTAGGTGTTAACTCAATACCTGCATATTCAATTCTAACATATTTCAGTGAACCTGCATTGTTGTCTGCATTTGTAGTAGGGCTTGTGATGTTACCGTACGTCTGTGAAGGAGTGATACCTTCGATTGCAGGAAGCGCAGTTTGGTTAACCCAGGCGTTGCCAAGGAGGATTACACCACCCCAGTCGCCACGATCGCGTGAACCAACGGGCAGGTTAGAAGTAAAGATGATAGGATTTGATTCAGTGCCGTTAGCGATCAGCTGACCGCCTGGCTGAATGATGAGCGTACCTTTAGTAGTCTTATCACCTTTGAGAAGTGTTCCTGCAGGGATTGTTAATACAGCGCCGCTAGGTACGAAAGTCTGACCTTTGATAAGATAAACCGTTCCGGCATCCAGTGTTCTGGTTGCAAGAGTACCGGTAAGTGTAACAACAGGGTCGCCAACCGTGAGCGTGTAGTTAGCGATTGAAGAAGGATAGCCTTTAGTATCTGAAGCCTGGAAAGAGATAACAATTGTAGATCCGATCACAGCATTTTCAGGTACTGTGTAGGAGAACTCCTGTTCGAAAGTTGTGGCGCCTGCCATGTCGTAAGTTTCAGCTTCGCTTCCACCGACATAGACTGTCAGTAATTCGCCACCGGCTGGTGCTGCAACTGATGCTGTAACTTTAACTTCACCACCAGGTGTTTGAGAACCTGAGGTTTCATTTAAGTCTACAGTTGGTGCCGGTTTCAATGCCTCTTCGTCATCGCACGCCTGGAACACCAGTGGTGCAACAATAGCTCCGAGGAAAAACAGGAGCTTATTAATTCTTTCCATGTTTGAAGTATTTGGTTAACGCGAGCAAAGGTATAGGCGTGGTACCGGCAACTGGTTACTGGCGCATTATGAATTCTTTACCGGAGTGTTATGCATTTCATAAAAACTTAACATGAAGAATGACCGCGCAAACTAAACGGATTGCATTAAAAATTTGAGGGAGTTTCCCTCTGAAACGGAGGAAATGGCGGATGTCAGTAACGCTCAAAAAGTCTGTCAATTTGTATCGATATGTTCACGAGAATGTCCGGGAAATTGCGTGCATTTACGCGCGATGCAAATACGATTCATTCAATACCGTGTGCGTCGCGCGCTTGAAGACCATCAGCATTCATTTGCTGCAGATCGAAGATCCCGAAGGGACCTAAATGCAAGTGGGCTCTTCAAAGAAATCATCCTTGAAGAGCCCACCACAAGTTCCCTATGTTGTGATTAATTCATGTCGAGTTTGTAGCTGAGGCCGACGGTAAACAAGGTACCCGTCTGATAGTGGCGAATGCGCGCCTCCTGTTCTTCGATCTTATTGTTCAGGTCGTTGTCCTGATAGATACGATACGCAGCATTCAACAGGTTCTGTATGTTGAGTCGTGTTTCGAAACGGTTTGCCAGCCACTTCTTGCCGATCTGCAGATCGAGTGATTGTCTTGGCATCTCCCACCAGGTAGGGAAGTTGACGTCACCAACAGAGAAGATACGCGGACCAAAGACGTTGTAAGCTACGTTTGCAGTGAAACCACTTTCTTCATCCTGATAGTAAAGGCCGGCATTCACGATGTAGGGTGACTGACCCTGAAGAGGACGCTCCTTCTGGAGGTTCGTCTGGGATGAGCCAACATTCACGTTGCTTTCAATCCATGACGCGTTGATGTTCACAGAAGTGTTACGAAGGAACTTCGATACACCGAGGCTTGCAAAGCTCTTTCTGAATTCCACTTCTGCACCGTATGAATATGCCTTCTCCGCATTTCCATAGTACAATTGAGGGTTGTCAGACGTTACCTGCAGATACATTTCGATCGGGTCTTTGAAATCCTTATAGAATCCACCGATGCTAATCATCTCTCCAGCGTTAGGATACATTTCCCAGCGCAGGTCGATGTTGTTGACGAACGCGGTTTTCAAAGTAGGAGTACCGTAAAGGCTGGCTTCCATTTCAAATTGATAGTAGAGGAATGGAGCGAGTTCGCGGAACTCAGGTCTGTTAACGGTACGGCTATAAGCGATGCGCGCCAGTGACCTGTCGGTCAGGTTATAGGCGATGTTGAGAGAGGGGAGTGGCGCGAATACCGGGTTATCGATATCAATCGCCTCTCCGTTAGTTCTGGTTGCCGTGAGCTTTTGCACGTTGTACTCTGCGCGGAAGCCAGGCGAAATATCAAATTTTCCCACGGGGATTGAAGCACCAACATAACCAGCTGTGAGAAGGTTGTTTCCTTCGTATGAATCCTCCGGTGAAGTTGCGTCTTCAATTACAAAGCCATTTGACTTCTTGATGTTCTCAGGAGCAAAGATGTCGCTGAGAGGAAGCTTACGAAGTTCTTCACCGATAGCCGGATCAAATGCTGGTCCATCCGGATACAGGTAGTTCATCGTACGGGCCTTGAAAGTCCTCGTCTTGTATTCTGCAAAATAACCTGCCCTAATAATGGGTACTCGTTTTTCATCTTTGTTCCCAAACCTCTTTTCGAAATTCAGTCCGTTTGAATATCCCTGATCGTGCAGTTCTGACCAGAAACGCCCGGTTTCAAAGATGTTTCCACCTGATGGAAGTTGCATCGAATATGGTTCAGGCGTTTCCTGATATACTTTATCACGGATGGTTCTGAAGCGACGGTAATCAGGTTCGTTACGCGAAAGATCGTTGTAGCCAAACACCCAGTTGAGCGTTGCTGTTTCACCTGCAAATGTGTGAGTACCTTCCAACTGACCTGAGTAGATCGTTCGGCTCAGGTAGTGCATGGCATAGTTCTGGCGATCAAAGTTAGGAAGCTGGTAGAAGTCTGTTCCGGATCGGAGTGTGGTTTCATTTTCACCAAGCTGCACGAACAGGTTCTTGAATTCGACCTTGAAGCGATCGCTGATGTCGAAGAGCCAGTTGCTAAGCGCGTTAACGCGTACTGCATTTGATGTATAGTCATCAACATAAGAGAAGCGTTCAACAGCAGAGGTAGCATCAAATGAGTTGTAGCGTTTGAAGTCTGTTGTCAGGTGTTGATAAGTGTTGGAGTACCCGATTACAGTAAGGTTGTTTACGTTCAGATTGCCAATACTGAAAGGCTGAGATGTCGCAATGTTGAAGCCCATATCAACTGGCGCTGTGCGTGTAGTGTAGTCAAAGTTGTTTGTCAGTGACTTACCAGCGCGCTCACGGAGCGTGGAAGTTCTTGAGGATGCATCGAGTGCCTGAGGTGTTGGGAAGCCGGCAGGAAGATCGCGGAAGCCATTGTCGAAACCGAGCCAGTCAGTACTGCTACCCTGAGACTGGCGATAGTCCTGTCCTGTTGTATTTGTTCTATAGCCCGCTGAAACACCAACCTGAATAAATCTTTCGTCCGTTGGTTTTTTAGTTACGACTTTAACAACACCACCTGCGAAATCGCCGGGCAGTTCAGCTGCACCGGACTTGTAGACGAGCAGCTGATCAATAGCACCTGCGGGGATAAGATCGAATGAAAAAGAACGGCGGTCAATTTCGGTGCTTGGGCCGATGATACCGTTGATCATAACCTGATTGTATCGTTCAGGAATACCACGAACGAGAACAAATCGGTTATCTGATATTGTAACGCCGGATACACGCTGCATTACCTGAGCAGCGTCGCGATCCGGAAGCTTTGTGATCTGCTCTGCAGAGATACCACTAACAACCAGTTTGCTTTCTTTTATTGCGTTCACGAGAGACATATCGTTGTTGATCTCGCGTGTTCCTTTGATAACGACTTCGGCCAGTTCAGTTCCTGCATCTTCCATCAACGCAGCCTGAATGTTAACTACCTTTCCGGGCTCTACTACGACGTCCTGAATAAGGTGAGTCTTATAAGTAATAAATGAAATGGCCAGATTATATGTGCCAGGCTTCAGGTTGGCGATGAGAAACTTGCCTTCGAGGTCAGTTGCGTTTCCTACCTGCGTACCTTGAATGATAACGTTGGCGCCGATGATTGCCTCCTTCGTTTTTTCGTCTGTGACGGTCCCTGAGATTGATCCGTTCTGCGCTGATGCGACGGTTGCTGTGAGAGCAAATGCCAGGAATAGTAGAATGCGCGACATATGGTGTTATTTGTCGACAAATGTCTCGCTCCAATATTACCTGACAGGTACGCAGCTGTTACCAAATTGTTAAGACCATAACGCATGGGTTATGTGCCGACTTGGGACACATTCCCGACATCTAATTAATTTGCTGATTGCCAGCGCGGTACGAACGAACGACTTAACAATTTTTAAAGATTCTGTTAACGTGTGTAACGCGCGGATAACAAGGATTCCTCCCGGGTGCAGAACACACGGTGCCTAATCCAGCGCTTTGCAAAATTCTATTTGTTAATGGGTATCTTGGTCAGAATGGTTTTTATAATGTCCTGGGTCTTGACGTTATCCGCTTCTGCCTCATAGTTCAAAATGATGCGGTGTCCCATGACATCTCTGGCCACTTCCTTGATGTCTTCGGGTAGCACGTAGTCACGTCCATCCATGTATGCAAGTGCCTTGGCCGACAGGTTCAGGTTGATGCTTGCGCGCGGTGAAGCGCCGAATTGAATGTATTGTGCCTGCTCTGTCAGCTTGTATTCCTTCGGATTACGTGTAGCGTAAACAAGTTCGATAATGTAGCGTTCCAACGACTCGGATATACGCACGCGATTTACCTGATCGCGTATGGCAAATATGTCTTCCTTGCTCAACACGGTGTTCACAGTAAAGTCAAAACGCATGTTTGATATACGCCGCATGATTTCGATCTCCTGATCCTTTGTTGGATAGTCGACGAAAACTTTCATCATGAAGCGGTCGACCTGAGCTTCCGGGAGTGGATATGTTCCCTCCTGATCGACCGGGTTCTGAGTCGCCATTACGAGGAAAGGGCGATCCAGCTTAAAGGTAGTTTCACCGATAGTCACCTGCTTTTCCTGCATTGCTTCCAGCAATGCTGACTGAACTTTAGCGGGGGATCTGTTGATCTCATCAGCCAATATGATGTTGGCGAAGATAGGTCCCTTCTTTACATCGAAGCGTCCGTCTTTCTGATTGTAGATCATTGTACCAACCAGGTCGGAAGGCAACAAGTCAGGAGTGAACTGTATGCGTTGAAAGTCCAGGTGGAGTACCTGAGCAAGAGTGCTTACTGTAAGAGTCTTAGCGAGCCCGGGGACACCTTCCAACAATATGTGGCCATTAGTAAACAACCCAATCAGCAGGCGGTTTACCATATACTCCTGACCGACTACAACTTTGCCTACTTCAGAATAGACTTGTTTGATCTTTGCCTTATGTTCTTCGTGCTTTTCTGCTGCTACTGCTTCCATGCATTTGCGGATAAATAGGATCGCCAAAAATAGTGTAATTATTGTCAAATAGGGCCTTAATTTATAGTGGAAAAAAGGGCATAGCTTAAGCGAAATGGGCAAGCTGTTCGTTCTGGGAGATATTCATGGGGCATACCGCGCCTTACGTCAATGCCTGGAAAGGTCTGGGTTTGATTATGAGAATGACCATCTGATCTTTCTGGGGGACGTGTGTGACGGATGGCCTGAGACGCGGGAATCGATCGACGAGCTCCTGCGGTTAAAACATCTCACGTGCTTGCTGGGGAATCACGATACGATGTCTTTGCCATGGATGAAGCGAGGTGAGATGCAATCGTCATGGTTGAACCAGGGTGGGGAAGCAACATTGATATCATATGCAGGTGGTGTTCCGGATAGCCACATTGATTTTCTTGAGAGAGCACTACCCTATTATATCTTGAATGCCAGGTGCTTCGTACACGCCGGATTCGATCCTGATCGTCCGCTGGCATCACAGGATGTAGAGACGTTATCGTGGGACCGTAATCTTGCCCGACGTGCGTTGGAGGCATATCACACCCGGGCAGTAGGAAACCTAACTCCTTTTGATGAGACATTCATCGGTCATACACCCATTCCGTTCGGGCGTCCGGTGCTTGGCGGTGGCGTATGGCTTATGGATACCGGCGCGGGTTGGTCGGGCGTGCTGAGTATTATGAATGTGGAGACGAAGGAGATTTTTCTGAGTGATGAAGTGCCGAAACTTTATCCGGGTGTTAACGGGAGGGGACAGCGATAAATTAAGAATTAAGAATTAAGAATTTAGGTTGCAGCTTCGATCAGAGCGTTTCATGTTGATGCAATGTGTAATGGTCCTTGTGAAGTTAGGTCTCAGAATGTAACTACCGAGACGCCTCGGGGTTTCGTGATGTAAGAGTTCACCAGGTTTTGTATCGTTCGATTTTCGGAGCCGCGCTTTACGAGGCCGCGTGCGGATTCAAAATCTGAAATGGACATTGCCCGATCAAAAAATCCATAGCCGACATAAGCGCCTCGTTCAACAAGCACAACTGACTGCTCTTCGATGTTTCGGCCTTTGCCTACCAGTGCGACTGTTTCGCCGTCGCCATGGAATGCTTCTATAGCCTGTTCCATGCGTCGATTGTAGTCCACTGCATGTTCGACGCCCATACACCCACCGTGGCAACCACCGGATTGATAATCGAAGCAAAGACCTTTTGCTATCTGAAGTCCGCACAGCTTTGGACACAACTCGAATGCGCGCACTTTTTCCCATAGGAAATTCCACGCCTCTCCTTTAGTGCTGAACCGGACTAAAGGTTTTGATCCCCGCGCTACAGTGTTAACGGAGAATCTCAGATAGCCATTCCGATCTTCGTAGTCGAATATACCCCACTCCTCCACGCGAAACTTCTGAGCCTGGTTGTATTTGGGCCATAAGCGTCTTATCTCCTGTGCTTCGAGAATGAGGGCAATTAGTTCGTTGCCCGTTAGTTCGAAGGTAACGTGGTGAATTTCGTTACGGATTTTTGAGCGACTCCATTCGCGTGCTTCGCCGGTGAAGTGACCTGCGATTCGCTTCTTGATATTGATGGCTTTACCTACGTAGATCACGTTGCCTCGCTCATTCAGGAAGTAATAAACTCCAGGCAGAGCGGGCAAACGATCAAACTCTTCCTTCGCCAGATTGGGTGGGAGGACAGTCTCGCCAGAGTTACGTTTGAGCGACTTGAGTATATAGCCGTCGTGGTCTCTTCGAAGAAGCTGATCAAATATTTTGGCGGTAGCAGCTGCGTCACCTCCCGCGCGGTGTCTGTTTGTGATTTGTATTCCGAGGCTTTCAGCGAGCGAGCCTAAGCTGTATGAGCGCAGACCTGGAATGATCTTCCGGCTAAGGCGTACCGTGCAAAGCTTCTTCGCCTGCAGGTTAACGCCAACCTGCTCGAACTCCTTCTTTAGAAAGGCGTAATCGAAATGCGCATTATGTGCTACAAAGACTTTACCCTGAAGCCGCTTCAAAATTTCCTCGGCAATCTCTTCAAAGGCAGGGGCATGAAACACCATTTCAGTGGTGATCCCCGTAAGACCCGTAATGAACTGCGGGATGTTTCGCCCTGGATTTATGAGCGTATGGTAAACGTCGGTTATCTGAAGTCCGTCGTGATGATAGATTGCCACCTCGGTGATTCGATGCTTTTCGGCGTAGCCTCCTGTCGTCTCAATGTCCACAATGGCGTACATGGCCGTAAGTTAGAGTTTGACATTTGATCCTAAAAACAGAAATTGATTCAAATTTCTGTGGATATGATTCTACGATTTCTTTTATCGGGTTTGGCCGTACTATTAACCGGATACCTTCTTCCTGGTGTTTACGTGGAGCATTTTGGCTACGCGCTTCTTGTCGCCATCGTGCTTTCCATTGTAAACGTGCTGGTGAAGCCGTTGCTTGTGATCTTCACCATACCTATAACGATTCTGACGTTAGGGTTGTTTCTGCTGGTGATTAACGCGCTGATGATTATGCTGGTGGACGCATTGACTCCAGGATTCAGGGTGGATGGGTTTTGGTGGGCGCTGGCGTTTAGCCTGATTCTGTCGCTGATCAATGGGATCTTCGGCGGACTGGTGGACGACAAGAAATAGCTCCGCCGGCGGTGATTAGCCGGGGCGGTGCTTTAAATAGCCAACTATTGATTGATCGGATTTCCGGAACCGGAATCCATTCATCCAAGTCTCAGTAATAGAGAGAGCGAATTGGGGCAGACAGGGGCTCCCATGCCTGGTCAGGCTTGCTGGCAACATTGTTCGCAACAATCGTAGCCAGATCCGAATACATTGACTTTTCGTCGAGTAAGGCTAATGCGTCCAGGGCTCTTGCCAGGTGCATCATTGGCTCGCTCACAATTTCAGCTAGAAAAACGACCGGAGTCTCCCGGTTAATTGAATTGGTCCGCAGGGACCTTACCAGCTCGAAGCCTGTGACCACAGGCAGGTCAGTGCCGCAGATTATCACATCGAAATGTTCGATTCGCGAGGTTAGGAGCCCATCCAAACCAGACTCAGTATGAAGCACAACGGGGTTGACACTGCTAAGCACCGACCTTATTGCCTCAACGGTTTGTTTTCGCCTGTGAGCCACAAGTATTTTCATCTTCTTCGATGGCGGTGTTTTGAACGACGATAGCTTATCGTCTTCGGGCATTAAGATCGCACAAAAGGGAGATTCTGGAGACGGGTTTTTATTGGACTATTGTTATTACAACGGTCAAATGCTGTCTTTTTGTTGAAAAATCCCACAGTGTGCGCGAACGGCGTTTTAGACACTTATGAAAAAATAGTACAATTATACTATGCGGAATTTTTGTGATTACGAAACAATACCCACTTCATAGGCGAACTTTACAAGACCAACGATGTTGTTAACACCGACTTTGTCCATGATGTTAACCCTATGATTTCTCACCGTGTTTTCACTTAGGAACAGGCGTTGACCGATCTCCTTCATTGTAAGTTCCTGACAGATGAGAACCAATATCTCACGCTCACGCTCGGTTAATTCACCTTGCTGGAACATTGGCTTATTGCGTTGAAGCTTTTGTTTTTCCTTTACGTTCTTCCTCAATACGCTTGCAACAAGATCATTGTGATAGAAGTCTTTCTCAACAACTGAGTAAAGAGCTTTCTCAAGTTCTTCCGGTTCAACGTTCTTTAATAAGAAAGCGTGCACACCCATCTCCATCATATGAAGAATGAATTTACTGCTATCATGCATCGTCAGGATAATCAACTTTACGTCCGGGTACTTTGAAATGAGTTGCTCGCAGGTTGCTGAACCGTCCATGATAGGCATTTCAAGATCAACGATAGCAACATCGGGTACTTCGGACTTTACGAGGTTTATCAGTTCTCTGCCATTCTCAGCATCCTTTACTAATGCAACGCGATCGAACGTTTGAAGCAATGTGACCATTGCTTTTCGAAAAAGTGTGTGATCATCGGCGATATATACTTTGTAGCCACTCTTCATAAAGGCGCAGTAAGTGTGATACGCGTTCCGTGGCTTTCATATTGCGTGTAGTCCATCTTTGCACCTAAAAGGTGTACGCGATTTTCGATATTAAATAAGCCCAGACCGCGGCCTGGGGTATTGGCATTCTTCAGTGCTTCCGGATCAAACCCGACTCCATTGTCTTCTACTTTCAGAATCAGCTGATCAGTAATGTCCAAATGCAAATGTATCACAGTAGCTCTGGCGTGCTTAACAGCGTTGGTTACCAACTCCTGGGCTATGCGGAAAATCATCAGTTGTTTATTGGCAGGTATATTATCAACCTCGCCCTGTGCGTGAAAGTTCACGGGAAGTAGTGAGGTGGTGTGTACCTGGTCGCAAAGTTCACGCAAGGCGTGTACCAATCCAAATCGTTCGAGCGTGGACGGCATCAGCTCGCGACTGATGGCTCGCACTGAACTTATGGTATCATCCAGCATCTTCTTTTGTGGTTCGAAGGCCTGGGGTTCGGGCAGTTGACGGCTCATCGTAGTGATACCCATTCTGATGGCTGAAAGCATTCCTCCGATGCTGTCGTGAAGGTCTGCAGCAACTCGTTTGCGCTCAAGTTCCTGCGATTCAAGGACGGCCTGCATTACTTTCGTCTGATGATCGAGTTCAAGACGCTGCCTGTTCACCTGCTCCTGGAGCATCTTTTTCTGATAGAACACCATAAAAGAAATGATCGCCACGGTCAGAAATACCATTCCTACCGTGCCAATGGCAACGAGGAGTGCGACCTGATATTCCGGAGATCCTGACATAATCCCACGATGATAAGGATAAACTGTGCAATCCTCAAAACGTTTCCTATTGACCAGTATAACAGAAGGGAGTCTCGAAATACATCGACGACGTAAGCGGCGAAAATGAACAGTGACCCGCCGAAGTAGGTAAGGTAGCCGGCATTAAACCAAAACATGGGCAACCTGTCAAGCCGTTGAACGGGCAAGTCCGCGAGCAGGTAATAATAAAATAACACGGAATGGATTATGATGAATGCTCCACCAAACAGGACTGTGTTGCTGTTAAAGTTTGTTCCCTGTCCATATACAAAGTTCCAGACGGCAAACACACAAAACAGGATCACGCTCGCTATCGTCACTTTACGATAACGAGCCTTCCATGCAAAATCGTACATCAGAAGTGTAAGCAGGATCATAGGAAGGGCGTACAGATTCTGAGAAATATTAATGGCTGGACCGCGAATACCACTCATGAAGATGTATAAAGTGACCGCCGTTGAACACAGAAAGTTGAGAGACTGCACTATGACCTCAGGTCGTCGCTGTGGAAATTTGTAAATACACAGCAACAGTGCGATAGCGGTTAAGGTTGCCGCTATATGGTTAATCAGAACAAACAATTCGATCGTCACTTCTCTATTGAATTATCTCCAACGGTTGATATAGGCGCCGATAGTATGTTGGCTACTTTGCGCAATAAGGGGGACAAGGGTAACCGATGTCGTAAGCACCGGCATCTGCATCAGCGGCTTCCGTTGCCGTAGTCTTGTTCCAAAGCAGGGTTCCATCTTCGGTGGTTGGCACCAGGATCAGATTGACCACTTCTTTTTCAACAATGTCACTATACCTTAATCCAAGGAAGATGGTGATGCCAGCGCTTTTACCCACGAGCATCTTTGACAGGTTATCTTTTCCAAAAAAGATTGCTTTGGTGTCTTTGTCTTTATCTTTTCGGTGTTCACGATCGTATTTATCGATCCATGACTGGGCGTCTTCTTTAGACACGCCGGAACCGGCATTTGGTTCAAATTTGTTTGCCATAACTGGGGAAGGGGGTTTAAGTTTCCGGTAATCTATCAATTTTTTTGAAACCGAATGAGTAACGGGAGGGACGATGCAGGGCAAATCGATTTTTGAAACTCAGTTGAGGCGACTATTTTACGGTCGCGAATTAGCAACTGAAAATAGAACCCATGTCTATACTTATTCAGAAAGCGACGTACGAGCACCTGCACGTTCTTGTCGAGATGCAGCAACGTCTGGCAAGTGAAACGGAGCATATCTATCTACCCACGGACACGGTCACCAAGGGAATGTCCGCGTTGTTTGACGATCCTGGCAAAGGAGAATATTATGTAGCCACTGATGGCAAGGAGGCCGTGGGCTGTTTTTTAATTACTTATGAATGGAGTGATTGGAGGAACGGTATGGTGTGGTGGCTTCAATCGGTGTACGTGCACGAATCAGCCAGAAAGTCGGGCGTTTTCCGAAAAATGTTTGATCATGTTAGTAACATTATTGAGCATAATCCCGGAATCATTGGCCTTCGCCTGTACGTTGACAAAAGCAACGAGCGCGCAATGAAGGTTTATGAGGCCATGGGTATGGACGGATCGCACTACACGGTGTACGAGAAAATGAAAGTGCTGTAGTTCTGAACTGTTACTCGACCTCAACCACCATTTCAATTTCAACTGACTGATTAAATGGCAGCGAGCCTGCGCCCATGGCGGCGCGTGCGTGCTTGCCTTTCTTCTCTCCGAATATTGCGACCATCAGATCAGAACAGCCGTTGATAACTTTGGGTTGATCGCCGAAGTCGGGAGGACAATTCACCCAACCGTTCACTTTGACGATTCGCTTCACGCGATTGAGGTCACCCAGCTCAGCTTTCATTGTTGCCAGCAGCCCTTCTGCTGTAAGTTTCGCTGCTGCGTAACCTTGTTCGATCGTAAGGTCAACACCTACCTTACCCACCGTCCTGCTTCCGTCCGGGTGATCCGGCCCGTGGCCAGACAGGAAGAGCAGATTGCCGACGCGTACCGCCTTAACATAGTTCGCAACTGGCTTCGAGGGTGTTGGAAGCTGAATACCAAGCTCCTTGAGTTTCTTATCATAATCTACTTTTTGTGCTGCACAGGAGAATGAAAGCAACACGCACAGCGCAGATACGTAAAACATTCTGTCGAATGACTTAGCATGACTGCTATAATGGGGCGTTTGATTTGATGATTGGGTATTCATATCAAAATCTTGTCTGGTATTAAGTGCGTTTTTGTCGGTAGTCGAATAGTTTTTATTCGATAGTTTTATCAGACCAACATTAATGATTGAGACAACAAGATAAACAAAGAGTTCATCGATATGGCAACCAAAGTTATTGATAAGGAGAAATTCAGGTGTCCCTGGTGTTTGGGTTTTGATGAATATATTGAGTATCACGACACCGAGTGGGGTGTGCCGGTTCATGATGATCAAGTCCATTTCGAGTTCCTAATTCTTGAGGGTGCGCAGGCGGGTTTGAGCTGGTCGACTATCCTGAAAAAAAGGGAAGGTTACCGAAAGGCGTTTGCGAACTTTGATCCGGTGAAGGTGGCGAAGTTCAAAGAAGATCGCATCGAGAAACTCTTGTTGGATCCCGGCATTGTCAGGAATCGGCTTAAAGTAAATGCCGCCGTGAACAATGCAAAGAAGTTCCTTGAAGTTCAAAAGGAATTCGGATCATTCGATAAATACATTTGGGGTTTTGTCGGTGGGAAGCCGAAAGTAAACACGTGGAAGGAGATGGGTAAAATTCCTCCGACATCGTCGGAGTCTGATGCGTTGAGCAAGGACCTTATTAAGCGAGGTTTCAAGTTTGTGGGAAGCACAGTTATATATGCTCACATGCAGGCGTGCGGGTTGATAAACGATCACCTCAAGGATTGCTGGAGGTATAATGAAGTCAATGGCAGTAAGAAGCGTGTAGCCAAGGCGTGATGGCACTATTTCTTGCTTAGACTGCGCACTATCTCCCGTTTAGCGAGATATACGTTCCAAACGCCGTTCACATTTATTGAGCCGTCGGGCTGTGACGTTACGATGGGGTGGGAATACATGAGCGTATCGTAGTCCTGCAGACTGGTCGCGGCGCCGGATCTGAGTTTCTGAATGTTATCCTGTGTGGCTCCCGTTACTGACCCAACGACGTATGCCTGAATGATCTGGTTCTCCACTTCGAGCGCATTGCCAGCGCCCGGCGTGATGTAGCGCACTTTTACTTTTTGTTCGCGAGCTATGCGTTGACTTTGTGTGGCATCGAACTTTGATTTTTCGAGGGCCTCGAAGATGTGCCTGCCCTCGTCCATAGCGGCCGCTACAATTTCGGCATCTGATACCTGCGTGATTTTTTGATCCTGAATCCCTTCCTTCATCTTCTTGCGTTGATCGTCCGACAGGGTCCCCCCACCACAGGCCCAAAGGATAAAGGCCAGAAGGATGGCCGTGATGCGCCCGATTCGATGTCCCTCAACGAAAGCACATGGTGTGAAGCTATGGCGTCGAGCGGCTGATGGTTGGTTTGAAGGCATATGCTGAAGTATCAGTCAAAATTGGGATGTGCGTCATCCAATTCCAAACGAAAATTGAGGGGATCGATGCTGGATTTTCACGACAGAGTTTCCGGTATCCGGTCTGGCATCTTTTTAGTTACCTTTGCCGCCTGAACTACGGATATGCTTGCAAAACTAGAGGAACTTAAACTTCGCTTCGAAGAAGTGGGTCAGCTGCTGGCTCAGCCCGATACTATGAGGGACATGAAGAAGTTCTCCCAACTAAGTAAGGAATACAGGGATCTCGAGAAGATCGTAATTAAATACAAGGAACTGAAGGACAGCACCAACCACCTGCAACAGGCGAAGGAGGTTCTTCAAAAGGAGAAGGACGAAGAGCTTCGCGAGCTGGCGAAATTGGAGATCGATGAACTGGGACCGAAGATTGAGAAGGTAGAAGCTGAAATCAAGGAGCTCCTTATTCCGAAGGATCCGAACGACGACAAAAACGTTATGCTTGAGATTAGGGCAGGGACTGGCGGTGATGAGGCTGCCATTTTTGCAGGAGATCTCTGGCGCATGTACCAACGCTTTTGTGAACGCCGCGGCTTGAAGATGTCCGTACTCGACGTCACTGAGGGTACTGCAGGAGGATACAAGGAAGTGATCTGCAGCGTGACTGGCGAAGCGGTTTACGGTTTGTTAAAGTTTGAGTCTGGAGTCCACAGGGTTCAGCGCGTACCAGCGACTGAGCAAATGGGACGTGTGCACACATCAGCTGCATCAGTAGTGGTTATGCCCGAAGTGGAAGATGTTTCGATTGAGATTAATCCGGCCGACCTTGAATATCAAACTGCGAGATCGAGCAGTGCGGGTGGCCAGAACGTTAACAAGGTTGAGACTAAAGTTCAGCTTACCCACAAGCCGTCAGGTATTGTGATTACGTGTCAGATCGAACGGTCGCAACATGCGAACCGCGAGCGCGCTCTTCAAATGCTGAAGACCAAGCTATATGAAATTGAGTTGGAGAAGCAGCAGAGCGAGATAGGTGCTACGCGAAAGTCCATCGTTAGAACCGGCGATCGTTCGGAGAAAATCAGAACTTACAATTATCCGCAAAGCAGGGTAACCGATCATCGC
Organism: Chryseolinea sp.; assembly: GCA_049840655.1. Lineage (GTDB taxonomy): Bacteria > Bacteroidota > Bacteroidia > Cytophagales > Cyclobacteriaceae > Chryseolinea. The sequence goes on along the minus strand of JASGJX010000001.1, from coordinate 41,758 downwards.
ATAGGTTTCACGCAGCATAATCTTCCGGCCGTCATGAACGGTGACCTTGACGCTTTCGTTGAGCAGCTTCGACTGGCCGACAGTGCAGAGCGTATGATGGAGAATGCAACGGACTAAGGTTATCTCAAAAAATCACAGCGTTTTATTTATAAATTAGTAGCAAAAGACACACTATGAGCAAAGGACTTGTCATCGGCCTAATCATTCTGGGCGTTGTTGTAGTTTTTGTATTCGGATTTATTTCCTGGGGAAGCGGCAAATACGATAATGCAGTCGCGGAGCAGGAGAAGGTGAATGAGCAATGGGGCGCAGTTCAGGCAGCATACCAGCGCAGGGCTGACCTGGTTCCAAACCTGGTAGCTACTGTAAAAGGTGCCGCTGAAAATGAAAAGGAAATCCTCGTTAAGGTCACGCAGGCACGTGCGGGCATTGTAAATGCCAAGACACCAGAAGACCTGGAGTTGGCGGGGCGCGAGATTAACACTGCTATAAACCTCGCTTTCGAGGCCTATCCTCAGATCAGATCAACTGAAAATTTTCAAGACCTGCAATCTCAGCTGGAAGGAACTGAAAACAGAATCAATGTAGCGCGCGACCGATACAATGAATCTGTTCGGACCTACAATACATTTGTCAGAGGCTTCTTCACACGCATGGCATTAAGCTGGTTTGGTGGTGGTGAAGATTTCAGTGTTAGAAAAGGATTCTCTGCAGCCGAAGGTTCTGATAAGGCGCCTGAGGTCAAATTCTAAAATCCGCTCTCTGCTTGCACGAGTGGGGCCACGCATGTCGCGTGGCTTTTTTGTTTATAATGAGTAGTCATTTCGCACCCATTAATGAGTTTGTCGCAGGTTGTCAATTCATCAGGAGAAGCGTGCAGTTAGTGCCATCAGTCATTCAGAGATTTCGTGACGTGGAATGCACCGGCCCAAAGCATTCTTAAGTTGCTATATTGCGAAATGGCAAAGAAGGCAGTTTCGCTCAGCGAGCGCGAATTAATGGAGAAGGGTCACCTGTATTATCTTCGACACCTGTCGATAGATAATGTGATCTTCGGATTTCACGACAATGAGCTAAAGGTACTTTTGCTGCAGTGGAAAGAGAGCGGTCGTTGGTGCCTGCCCGGTGGGTTCATATTGCATGATGAATCAGTTGAAGATGCGGCCATACGAATTCTTCGATCGAGGACGGGGCTACGAAACATATACCTGAATCAGTTCCATACATTCGGTGATCCACAACGTGATCGCGGCAACCATGGAATTCAGCAACCGAAATGGATGAAGACAAAGAGTTGGTTTATGGAACGTTTCATCACCATCGGTTACTGGGCACTCGTCGACTTTTCAGAGGCAGTACCAAAGCCAGATGAATTCTCCTCCAATTGTACCTGGTGGGATGTTGATAAAGTTCCTGAACTCATTCTTGATCACAATACCATTCTGACCAGAGCACTGCAATCTCTTCGCAGCAACCTGAATGAGTATCCTGTTGGAAAGGATCTGCTTCCGCAGAAGTTTACAATGCCTGAATTGCAGCGACTTTATGAGACGATATTAGGCAAGCCACTTGATCGCAGAAACTTTCAGAAGAAGATCCTTTCAATGGATCTGGTGGACAGACTGGCCGAGAGAAAGACAGGAGGAGCCCATAAGGCTCCCTATCTTTATAGATTCAATCAGCGCAAATATGAACGCGCGATGAAACAAGGATTAAAGTTTGGACTTGATTGAGGCGCAACCTTCGCCAATAATATCTTGCAACCCCCGGGCTATAATATAGGTATCGCTATCGGAACCCGATATTATAACGTACGCTTCACTTCGCGCTGTTCGTAGCTTTCGATCACATCGCCAACCTGCATGTCGTTGAAGCCGTCGATACCAATACCGCAGTCGAATCCGCTCTTCACTTCGCTTGCATCGTCCTTGTGACGTTTCAGTGAGCCAAGCTTTCCAGCGTAAACAACGATACCATCGCGAATCAATCGCATAGGATTGCTGCGTTTGACCGATCCGTCTGTAACCATACAGCCCGCGATTGTTCCCACCTTAGAGATTTTGAATACTTCGCGAACCTCGGCGTTACCAACAATGACTTCTTCCGTTTCAGGCGCGAGCATACCTTCCATAGCGGCACGCACGTCGTTGATGGCGTCGTAGATAATTGAGTAGAGACGGATTTCGATTTCTTCGTTCTCTGCAACTTTTCGGGCAGCAGCTGATGGCCGCACCTGGAAGCCCAGGATGATTGCATCAGATGCAGACGCGAGCAACACATCAGACTCGGATATTTGTCCAACGCCTTTGTGAATAATCGCCACCTGTATTTCCTGAGTAGACTGTTTCAGGAGTGAATCGGTGAGGGCTTCAACGGAGCCATCCACGTCACCCTTAACAATAACGTTGAGTTGCTTAAAGTTACCAATCGCCAGACGACGACCGATTTCATCCAGTGTGATGTGTTTCTTGGTGCGGATGCTTTGCTCGCGCATGATCTGACCACGTTTCGTAGCGATTTCGCGCGCTTCGCGATCGGTGTCCAGCACCATCACTTTTTCACCTGCTTGTGCTGCACCGTCAAGACCCAGCACAACGACCGGGGTAGACGGCCCTGCATCAGACACGCGCTTACCGGTATCGTCAAACATTGCTTTCACGCGTCCGTAGTTGGCACCTGCCAACATGATATCTCCAACGTGCAGGGTACCCGTTTGTACCATGATCGTTGAAACATATCCACGACCCTTGTCGAGTGAAGCTTCAATAACTGAACCCACTGCGTTACGGTTAGGATTCGCGCGAAGGTTCAACAATTCTGCTTCAAGCAGAACTTTTTCGAGGAGCTCATCAATACCTTTTCCGGTCTTGGCGGAGATCTCCGAACTTTGATATTTACCACCCCATTCTTCAACGAGGATGTTATTCTTTGAAAGTGACTCACGAATCTTATCCGGATTCGCAGAGGGCTTATCGATCTTGTTGATAGCGATAACGATCGGTACGCCCGCCACCTGAGCGTGGTTGATAGCTTCCTTCGTTTGAGGCATCACATCATCATCGGCAGCTACCACGATAATGGCGATGTCGGTGAGTTTAGCACCCCGTGCACGCATCGCAGTAAACGCTTCGTGACCTGGAGTATCGAGGAATGCAATCTTATGTCCGCTCTTGGTGGTTACATCATACGCACCGATGTGCTGTGTAATACCACCCGCTTCTGATGCGGTAACTTTTGTATTTCGAATGTAGTCGAGCAACGATGTTTTACCGTGATCGACGTGACCCATGATTGTAACGATTGGAGCACGTGGTTGCAGATCTTCTTCTGCGTCCACTTCCTCTTCCATTTCGAGTTCATCTTCAGCGGAAGTGAACTGAACTGCGTAGCCAAATTCGTCGGCAATAACCGTTATCGCTTCTGCATCGAGACGCTGGTTGATCGAGACGAACATACCGAGACTTAAGCACGTCGAGATAACGTCGTTGACCGACACGTTCATCATCGATGAAAGGTCATTCGCTGAAATAAATTCAGTGACCTTCAGAGTCTTTGATGCCTCCTGATCCTGCAGCATTTGCTGCTCCTGGGCATCGAAGTTGGCCTGGCGCTTTTCGCGGCGATACTTGGCTCCAGAGGTTTTTTTGTTACCGCTTCCGGAGAGTTTCGCCAGTGTTGCCTTGATCTGATCCTGGATTTCTTTTTCTGTAGGCTCGGCTTTCTGAATCCGAGGTGCCTGAGGGCCGTGTGGTCCGCGACCACGCTGCTGACCTCCGTGTCCACCGTGACCGCCACCATGCATGGGTGGACGACGAGGATCGTTTGGAGGAGGAGCCTGGCCACCCTGCCCGGGTTCGGGAGCGATACGTTTGCGGGGGCGTTTTGCCTTAGCATCCTTCTGCGTATCCGACGATGCAACTGGTGCATCCTTTTTCTTTTCCGGAAGCTGAATTCTGTCGAGTACTTTAAGTCCCTGAAGCTTGTCGGCTCTGCCTTTGATCAATTCCTGCTCTGGCTTCTCTTCGACAACGACTTCGGGCTTTGCCACGACTACTGGAGGAGGTACAACTACTTCAGGCTTTTTCTCTATTTTCTCTTCTTTCGGTGGCTGAGGAACTACTACAGGAGGTGGCTCCGGTGCCTTAACCTCAGCAACCTTTTCTTCTTCTTTGACTACCGGCTTCTTCTCCAGCTCAATTTTACCCAGAACCTTAATACCTTCCAGCTTCGCCTTCTCGCGTTCAACTTTCTCAGGTTTCGGTTCTTCTTTCGCCTTTAGATCTTTCGATCCAAGGTTCTTGATCATAATACTGCTTTCTTCCTCTTCCACCCTCTTCTTGACAACACTCTCCTTCTCTTTTTCGAGCTGAGTAGTGTCGATATGCTTCACACCAATCGACAGACCGGAAGCTTCAAGTTTTTCAGTGGCAGATGAGGCAAATTCTTTTGACAATAAGGCGACCTGCTCAGGCGTAAGCTTAGCATTGGGGTTGTTCTCAACCTCAAATCCCTTCTTTGACAGGAAGTCCAGAATCGTATTGTGACCTACGTTCAACTTCCTCGCTGCCTGACTCAACCTTATCAATTTTTCCTCTGCCATGTTCAAATATAACAATAGTCGTTAGTCTTTAGTCCCTGGTCCTTAGTATTTGACCCGCGAACGATTGCTCTCAAGTTCTTAAAGCCCAAGACCTTAACTACGCTATTCAGGACTCAGGACTCAAATACACAGGTCCATTTTATTCAAATTCCTTCTTCAGAATTGTAAGAACTCCATCTACAGTCTCTTCTTCGAGATCCGTCCGTCTTACCAATTCCTCTTTCGATAATGCCAACACACTCTTAGCTGTGTCAAGGCCGATGCGATTCAGCTCGTCGATAACCCATCCTTCAATTTCATCGCCAAACTCGTTCAGATCCACATCTTCCTCGGACTGACCTTCAGCCAATTCGCGGAACACATCGATTTCATAACCCACTAACCGGCTAGCCAGTTTGATGTTCAATCCACCTTTACCGATAGCCAATGACACCTGATCAGGTTTCAGATATACAGAAACACGTCCGTTGTCTTTGTCAATCTTGATAGAGACGATCTTAGCAGGACTCAACGCACGTTGAATGAAAAGCTCAAGATTCTCAGTGAAGTTGATAACGTCGATGTTCTCGTTCTGAAGTTCACGAACAATAGCATGGATACGTGACCCTTTCATACCTACGCAGGCTCCTACCGGATCAATGCGATCGTCGTATGACTCAACGGCCACCTTTGCACGCTCGCCTGGTTCACGAACTACCTTTTTAATTGTGATCAACCCATCGTAAACTTCAGGTACTTCCTGTTCGAACAAGCGTTCGAGGAATACAGGAGAAGTTCTTGACAAAATGATTTTCGGATTCCCGTTAACCATATCCACTTTGTGAACGATCGCCCGAAACGTTCTCGCCTTTACGATAACGATCTTTGGGAATCTGTTCGCTGCGTGGTATAGCCACCTCGTTGCCTTCTGCATCAGTAAGCAAAACTTCTCTGCTCAATACCTGATAAACCTCGCCTGCAATGATTTCACCAACGAGGTCCTTATATTTCTGGAAGAGAATATCCTTCTCCAGGTCTTTCACTTTCTGTATTAATGTCTGTCGTGCTGTTGTGACAGCACGTCTTCCAAAGTCATCGATGAATATCTGCTCAGATACTTCTTCACCTACCTCGAAGTCTGGTTCGATCTTGTGTGCATCAGACAAGCTGATCTTGTCGAAGTCCCAAATGTCTTCAGAGTCGTCATCGACAATTTCCCTAAAGCGATAAATCTCAAGGTCTCCTTTGTCAGCATTAACGATGATGTCAAATTTCTCGTCAGAACCGAACCTCTTCTTGATCATATTGCGAAATACATCCTCAAGGATTCTGATCATCGTCGGGCGATCGATGTTCTTTTGTTTCGCGAATTCAGCGAACGACGAAATTAGTTCATGTGCATCCATTGGTACTCTATTTGAAACTTACTAATACAAATGATTTTTCGATATCTGAAAACTTAACCTCTATAACTTTAACTTCTTTCTTTTTGCCCGTACCTGATGTTTGCTCCAGCGTAATTCCATCGCCCGATACATTGACCAATTTTCCTTCAATCGATTGACCGTCGAGTACAACCTTCAGCGTTCTACCCACATGCTTGGGGTACTGCCTGTTGAACTTGAGCGGATAGTCCACCCCTGGTGTTGAGACTTCCAGTACATAGCTGTCATTCAGCCCTGGAAGCCTGTCTAGTTCTTCAGACATTGCCCGGCTCAAATCCGCGCAGTCGTCTATCGTGATTCCCTGGTCTCCGTCAACAAAAACGAGAACTTTGTGTTTGCCGCGTAACGAAACCACCACATCCACCACGAAGTGGCCCGGATCCGTCAGCTTGTTTTCGGCGATTTTTGTTATCTCCTCCCTGATTTCCATACGGAAATACGCTAAAACAAAGAGGGGACTGAACTGTCCCCTCTATTTAAATTTCCAAGAAACTTCGCAAAAGTAAAGCTTTTTTATTTCAAAGCAATAGGGTCAGTCTGATCTTGAAGGGACGGTCTCGTCGCCGCTAGGACGGTCTGCGGAACAGCAACAGAAAATTAAGAAAGTTTGTTCAAATATCGGTAGGCACGTGCCGGGCCGCGGACCTCTCCCATGCCTGGCCGGGCGTTCGCCGGTGCTAGCGGTTCTGGTACATCGAAGAATAGTACTTCAGATATTCACCCGAGGTTACGTGAGTCAACCAGCTTTGGTTTGCGAGGTACCAATCTACAGTCTTCTCCAGACCTTCTTCAAAGAGTACTTGCGGACGCCATCCTGTCTCGGCCGTAAGTTTTGAAGCATCGATGGCATACCTGAGATCGTGTCCCGGTCTGTCTTTCACGTAAGTTATCAGTTTGGCACTTGTTCCATCCTCGCGCTTCAGTTTCTTGTCCATGAGGTAGCACAGGAATTTCACCAGGTCGATGTTCTTCCACTCATTGTTGCCTCCGATGTTGTACACTTCTCCGTCTTTGCCCTTGTGAAATATTTCGTCGATGGCCCTGGCATGATCCTCCACAAATAGCCAGTCGCGGATGTTCTCCCCCTTTCCATAAACCGGAAGCGGCTTATTGTTCAGGACGTTATTGATCATCAACGGAATCAACTTTTCAGGGAAGTGAAAAGGGCCATAGTTGTTGGAGCACCTGCTGATGCGAACCGGCATATGGAAACTGTTTCCGAATGCTTTAACGAAGTGATCACTTCCTGCCTTTGATGCTGAATAAGGAGACTGTGGATCTATGTGCGTTTCCTCGGTAAAGAAGGTTCCGTTCTCTGCTGAACCATAAACTTCGTCCGTCGAGATGTGATAGAAGACTTTTCCCTTGTAGTCCTTATTCCAGAATGTTTGAGCGACATTCAATAACTGGAGTGTGCCAATGATATTGGTGGTAGCGAACTCAGCGGGGTTATGTAACGAACGATCGACGTGTGACTCAGCCGCGAGGTGAATTACGCCGTCGATCGTATGCTTTTCAAAAGTTTTAGCCAGGAACTCAACATCGAGAATATCGCCTTTCTCAAAGGTATAGTTTGCCTTTGACTCGATGTCTTTCAGGTTCTCCAGGTTGCCTGCATAAGTAAGCTTGTCGAGATTGACAATATTGTAATCCGGATACTTGTTGACAAACAAACGGACAACATGCGATCCAATGAATCCGGCGCCGCCGGTGATTAGCAGATTTCGTCTCGACATTATGATAGTTGTGTGATAAGCCGCAAACTTACGGACTTACACGCGATCTATCGCTTATATTTTTCAAAATCCTTATGCTCACGCTGATACAGCAAGTCTGTGGGCAGTGATTTGAAGTATTCATAGGTCCTCTTCAAACCTTCGCTGCGGCTTATCTTTGGCTCCCATCCAAGGACATTGCGTGCCTTAGTGATGTCTGGCTGGCGTTGCTTCGGATCGTCCTTTGGCAATGGTTGATAAATTACCTTTTGTTTGGTTCCTGTGAGTTTTACGATCTCCTCTGCAAAGTCTTTGATGGTGATCTCATTCGGATTTCCGATGTTCATAGGCAGCGTGTAGTCTGACATCAACAAACGGAAGATACCTTCAACCTCGTCATCAACATAGCAGAAAGATCGTGTTTGAGATCCGTCGCCAAATATTGTCAGATCTTCGCCACGCAGCGCCTGACCGATAAATGCAGGGAGTACGCGACCATCATTCAATCGCATCCGCGGGCCATAGGTATTAAATATTCGGATGATGCGTGTATCCAGGCCGTGGTAAGTATGATAGGCCATTGTTATTGCTTCCTGGAAACGCTTTGCTTCATCGTACACGCCGCGGGGTCCGACAGCATTTACGTTACCATAATACTCTTCAACCTGCGGATGCACGAGTGGATCACCGTAAATTTCAGAAGTTGAGGCAACGAGTATTCTGGCTTTCTTCGCTCTGGCAAGACCTAAAAGGTTATGCGTACCGAGAGAGCTTACCTTAAGAGTCTGAATAGGAATCTTGAGATAGTCAATTGGACTTGCAGGTGAAGCAAAGTGCAGGATATAATGCAACTCACCTGGGATGTGTACATAGGTTGATACGTCCTGATGATAGAATTCGAAGTCAGGATGTTTAAAGAGGTGTTCAATATTTCGCAGGTCGCCTGTTATCAGGTTATCCATAGCGATTACATGAAATCCTTCTTTTATGAAACGATCGCAGAGGTGGGATCCCAGGAAGCCTGCTCCGCCAGTGATGAGAACACGTTTCTTAGCCATTGATTGCCTCCCTTCCTATGCTGTGATACACAAATCCAAGTTCTTTCATAATATTAAGGTCGTATAGATTTCTTCCATCAAAAATAACTTTTCCCTTCACTAAGCCAGCCAATCTTTCGAAATCAGGAGTTCTAAACTCAGGCCACTCGGTTGCAATAAGAATAGCATCTGCGCCCTGGGCAGCGTCGTAAGGATTATCGTGATATTCAATTTGATCCTTAAGAATTTTCTTGACGTTAGTCATTGCTTCAGGGTCGTGTGCCTTTATTGTCACACCTTCCTTTAGCAGCTCTTCTATATTATACAAGGCGGGTGCCTCGCGTATGTCATCAGTATGCGGCTTGAAAGACAATCCCCAAACGGCAATGGTCTTTCCTTTAAGATCGCCGTTGAAGAACGCTTTGATTTTTGGAAGCAGTCGAAGTTTCTGTGACTGATTTACTTCCATTACGGCGTTCAGAATTTTGAAATCATACTTAACATCGGTCGATGACTTAGCGAGTGCCTGAACATCTTTGGGGAAGCAGCTTCCTCCATAACCAATTCCCGGGAAAAGAAAACGCTTGCCGATTCGGCTATCAGTGCCTACACCTTTTCTCACAGCATCGACATCGGCACCAACCAACTCGCACAAGTTAGCGATCTCATTCATGAACGAAATCTTAGTTGCCAGAAAAGAGTTAGCTGCGTACTTCGTAAGCTCAGCCGAACGTTCATCCATAAAGATCAATGGATTGCCCTGACGAAGGAATGGACCATAAAGTGTCTCCATCAGTTGCTTCGCCTTAGGGGAAGTAGTTCCTAATACTACACGATCCGGCTTCATAAAATCTTCCACAGCTACACCTTCTCTGAGGAACTCCGGATTTGATACGACGTCGAAGTCGACTTTTGCATTCTTGGCTATGCGGGCTTTTACTTTATCTGCTGTTCCAACGGGCACTGTACTTTTGTCAATAACAACAGTGTATGCAGTAAGCAGGGAACCGAGGTCGTCTGCTACTTTGAGTATGTACTTTAGATCGGCGGAGCCATCTTCGCCGGGAGGCGTGGGCAATGCAAGGAAGATGATCTTTGCATCTTTAATACCCTCCTTCAGGTCGGTGGTGAAATGAAGGCGATTCTGTCTTATGTTTCTTTCAAACAGCAATTCCAGCCCGGGTTCGTAGATGGTAATTACCCCGTTTTGAAGCTTTTTGACCTTTTCCTGGTCTATATCGATACATGTAACAGTGTTTCCGGTCTCGGCAAAACAAGTTCCCGTGACCAGGCCAACATATCCAGTTCCAACTACAGCTATTTTCATATTTCTCGTTTTTCGATGCGCTAAATAACAGCTCTTACCATTCAAACTACATGATCAATATGCTGAAATCGCAAAAGTTTAGTCATTGGCCGATATGTGCCTAACATGTGTTTGTTAGTTCAGGATTGCAAGGTAACTTTGGGGCTTATGCAGAATGTAGCAAGTCATATTGGAAGAGTGGAAAATGAAAATGTTTCCCTTATCAGGAGCATGGTAAGTCAGTTTTGCGAGCGTGAAATTGCTCCGGAAATGATGAAATGGGATGAAAGTCAGGAGTTTCCGATCGAGGTATTCAAAAAACTAGGGTCCCTGGGGCTGATGGGCGTATTGGTACCGGAAGAGTTTGGAGGTTCTGGATTTGGTTATGCTGAATATATCACGGCTATAGTAGAGATCTCAAAAGTTGATGGCTCCATAGGGCTGTCGATGGCGGCTCATAATTCATTGTGTACCAATCACATCCTGCTTTTTGGAAATGACGAGCAGAAGCGATTGTACCTTCCGAAGCTGGCAACCTGCGAGTGGCTGGGGGCCTGGGGACTGACTGAGGCGAATACGGGGTCGGATTCGGGTAATATGCGGACGACGGCTGTACGCGATGGCTCGCACTACGTTTTAAATGGCTCCAAGAACTTTATCACCCATGGTCGTTCGGGTGATGTGGCTGTGGTCCTGGCGAGGACCGGACCAGTGGGGGTCTCAGGAAATATCTCCGCGTTTATAGTAGAGCGTGGAACACCAGGTTTCACAGCCGGGAAGAAGGAGAACAAACTGGGTATGAGGGCGTCTGAGACTGCGGAGATAATCTTTAGTGATTGCCGGATACCGGCTTCCCAATTACTTGGTCATGAAGGAGATGGCTTCAAGCAGGCTATGAAAGTTCTCGACGGGGGCCGCATTTCCATTGCGTCACTGGCTCTGGGCATTGCTATCGGTGCATATGAAGCGGCCTTGAAGTACTCCAAGGAGCGTCACCAGTTCAATCAACCGATTTCCAATTTTCAGGGCATCTCCTTCAAGCTCGCGGATATGGCAACTAAGATTGAAGCTGCCAGACTCCTTACTTATCGTGCGGGTGATTTGAAAGATCGGGGGTGCGAAGTAACTCGCGAATCTGCCATGGCAAAGCTTTTTGCGTCTGAGGCATCTGTTGAGGTTGCGAATGACTGTGTCCAGATTTTCGGGGGATATGGTTACACTAAGGACTTTCCGGCGGAAAAATATTACCGTGATGCGAAGCTGTGTACAATAGGAGAGGGCACGTCAGAGATTCAGAAGTTGGTAATTTCAAGGTCAATTTTGCGGTAGATATTGGTGGGCCTCAGTTTTTCTCCTATATTTGCACCCCTAAGTTCAAAATATGCTTATTGTAAACGTTAAGGAAAACGAGTCTATTGATAAGGCTCTGAAGCGCTTTAAGAAGAAGTTTGAAAAAACTGGTGTGTTGAAGGAGTTGCGCTCGCGGACGTCTTTCACTAAGCCATCTGTGGCACGTAGGGCGGAGATCATTCGCGCTGCGTATCGTGAGCAGATGCGCCTGAACGAGACTAAGGCTTAATTCTAAAGAGACCAAATCATAGTGGATTGTTGATAACTCGACGAGTTGTCAACAATTTTCCGTCATTTTACCAACAAGTCCCCTTCTGACTTTTCGGAAGGGGACTTTTTATTTATATTGGTTTTTGAACCCCGGGTATTGATGACGTGTATGACGGATTCATTTTTTAAGTACCTGCAATACGAGAAGCGCCTCAGCAAACACACGCTGGTCGCTTATCAGTCTGACATTGAGCAGTTCCAGGACTTTGTTAAAAGCGTCTACGAAACGCAGGGGCTCAGCGACGCGACATATTCCATGGTGCGATCCTGGATCATAGATTTGACGGAAAAGAAAGTACAGGCTGTTTCCATCAACCGGAAGATTGCTTCTCTGAAGGCCTTTTATAAGTTCCTACTGTCTCAGGGCACGATAACTACTAATCCTTGTGATCGAATCGCCACTCTAAAGACTTCAAAGCGTCTGCCCTCCTTTGTGCGGGAAAGCGAAATGGAGAAAGTATTACCTGAGCCAACGTCTGGCGATTTCGAAAGCATAAGGGACCACCTGGTTCTCGAGCTTTTTTACTCTACAGGTATTCGTTTGTCTGAATTAATAGGGTTGAAGGACCAGGCATTCAATTTCGCGGATCGGACCGTAAAGGTTCTGGGTAAGCGAAATAAGGAGCGGGTTGTTCCATATAACAAAAGCCTGGTCGACAGTCTCCGAAATTACGTTGCGCTTCGAAATCGGGAGATTGGGGAGCACCCGGAGGGCTATTTCTTCGTTACTAATGAAGGGAAGAAGAGTTATCCTATGTTGATCTATCGTATAGTTAAATCAAGGCTGTTGCATTCAACAACGGCTGAACGTAAAAGCCCACATATATTGCGACACACCTATGCTACGCATTTGTTGGACCGAGGTGCCGAACTAAATGCAGTCAAAGACCTTCTCGGACACAGCAGCCTGGCTGCGACTCAGGTATACACCCATAATTCAATAGAAAAGATCAAGCGGGTCTTCGAACTCGCCCACCCAAAGGCTTAATAATTAGCAAGTTCAACCTTGTCGTGCTGAATTGCATCGACAAGGCTGCGCTTACGCGTTTTTTTTGTTTCACTAAATAATTTTAAGGTTATGAAGGTACAAGTTCATTCCATTCACTTCGATGCTGACGTCAAGCTCATTACATTCATTCAGAAGAAGCTTGACAAACTGGACACATTTTATGACCGGATGGTTGACGGAGAAGTGTTCCTGCGACTTAATAACGAGGGAAAGGAAAACAAGACGGTTGAAATAAAATTGAGGGTGCCGGGGAATAACCTTTTTGCCACAGAAAAAGCCCGGACTTTTGAAGAGGCCACCGACCTCGCAACAGATGCATTGAGGGCGCAATTGGTTAAATTCAAGACGAAAGCGGCCTGAATTGACCACAACTTTATCAGGAAAAGGGGCCTTATTTGGCCCCTTTTATGTTTAAAAACGCCATTTTTATACTAGTTTCGAATAATCGTTGGCCTCATGATATTAATCACACCCGATTTAGACTGTTATCATTTAGGGGTTGAGTTCGGGAGCCGTAATTTGACTTATAATATTTCCAATTTCATTGCCGGCCGAGCGGTCACAGGTCGGTCAATTGACCAGGGAATAACTTGATTAACTTTTCAGTGTATACCACTCCATTCAGAAGGTGTGTATTGCCGCTGGAAAAAAATTCGATATATACCCACGTTTGACTTGCAGTTTGAAGCACATCGTGGTTAGTGGGTTGATAGTTTTACCTTAAATTCAATGAATGTAAATCAAAGTCGACAACCCACAACTTTCGCTTATAACTAAACAATCCTTGACCAATGCGGCTGCTAAACAAATTTGTAAATCTTAAAGTTAGCTATGTCCTAATCGTTTTCGTGTTCGCTTCCTGTGCAAAGCGAAATCTCGTCTACTTCAGTGACATGTCTACCAATGAGCCCAGTTCACCAATAAAGAATTTTGCGTCACCAAAGATCCAGGCTGATGATATTCTCACGATAACAGTGAGCAGTCTGAGTCCTGAGTCAAACGTTGTTTTTAATAACGTTCTTTTGCCTGCAACTGGTAGCACGAATACTATCGCGGACAAGATCAATGAAGGTTACCTTGTGGATAAAGATGGCTTCATCAACTTTCCTGTTATCGGCAAAATAGCGCTTGCCGGCCTGACGAAGGAAGAGGCGGTTCAAAAGATGACGGACCTGATTAAGACTCAAGTGAAGAATCCAATTGTGAATATCAGGTTCAGGAACTTCAAAGTAACGGTTATTGGCGAAGTAAAAGAACCAGCGACGTTCACAGTTGAAACCGAAAAGATAAATGTACTGGAGGCGCTTGGTTTAGCTGGCGACATGACTTCGTATGGCCGTCGCGAGAACGTGCTCATCATTCGCGAGAAAGATGGAACCCGGGTAACAGCGCGATTGAACTTAAACAGCAAGGCAGTACTTAACTCACCATATTTCTATCTGCAGCAGAACGACGTCGTTTATGTGGAGCCTGACAACAAGGTCAAGGTTGCAGATACCGCACCAAGCAACCGATATATCGGTATCTGGAGCGCACTTATTACAACAGCAGGCTTCGTATTCATCAGCATTTATAATTAAAAACCTATAAACACAGTGTCATGAGTCAGAGGGAAACGTTACGAAACGAGCAGGAAGACGAGATCAGCTTGCAGCAGATCGTGTCGAAGTATTCGCGGTATTGGTATGTGTTTGTATTGAGTCTCGTTGTGTGCATAGGACTGGCGTATGCCTACCTCTATCTTGCCACGCCGCGTTACAAGATCACTAGTTCCATCTTGTTAAAGAATGACGATACGGAAGGCAACGGTATGACTAATCGCCAGGAAATGGGCGAACTCAACTTCTTGTCGAGCAAGCAACGTATAGACAACGAGATTGAGGTTTTGCGTGCCAACAGCCTCATGCAGCGTGTGTTTGAAGAGCTTGGACTTAATGCTACCTACTATGTAGACGGCAAATTCAAAAAGAAGGAGATCTACGGTTCAGAGTTACCGATACGTTTGAGTATCACTAAACTGCACCCATCTGCCTTTGGAAAAATGATCACCATACAACGCAAGACGTCTGGCACATTTGAAATGTCGGATGATGATGGTGATGTTTCATCACACAAATACGGCGAGGAGGTCTCAAAGCCCTATGGCATCTTTACTGTAATTGCAGCGCCCGATAACAGGACATCCGAGCCTATTCATGTTCTCTTTCATGACATCAAAAAGCTGGCAAACGACTACAATGAAAAAGTTAAGATTGAAGCCGTTAACAAAAAGGCAAGCGTTATTACTATTTCGCTCACTGAGTCTGTGCCTCAGAAAGGAAAGGATATCATCACCAAGTTGCTCGAGGTTTATCACAACGAAGCTCTTGAAGACCGAAACCTTGCAGCCAAATCGACGATCGGCTTCATTGACGATCGCCTTAGATTTCTGACATCTGAGATAACAGATGTTGAGAAAAGAGTAGAAACCTTTAAGGCGGCCAATGAAGTAACGGATGTGGCGACGAACGCTGGACAGTACGTTGAACAGGCATCTGAATATAGCCGCCAGCTCTCCGAACTTGAGATTCAAATCGACGTGTTGGAGTCTATTGAAAACTACATCAATAAGTCGCCCGGAAAGTTCGAGATGGTTCCCAGTAACCTCAGTATTCAGGATCCCACGCTTACGCAACTCGTTACCAAGTTCAATGAACTGCAGCTCGAGCGTGAACGCATGCTGAGAACTGCTCTACCGAATAACCCGTTAGTTCAGGATCTGAACGAACAGTTGGGCAGTCTTCAATTGAACATCCTCGAGAACCTTCACAACATTAAGAATGGTCTTGAGATCACCAAGAAAAGAATCCAGTCTACCTCTGGAAGATACCGTTCACAGATTCAAAAGGTACCTTCAATCGAGCGAAACCTTCTTGAAATCAGCAGACAACAGGGCATCAAAGGTGACCTGTATTTGTACCTGCTTCAGAAGCGTGAGGAATCTGCGCTTGCGCTGGAGGTAAACGTACCCAGGACGCGTACACTTGATTCGGCTGTCATGTCTGATACACCTGTAAGTCCTAAGCCTACTCTTGCTTACTTGCTTGCAGTTATCGTGGGTATTGGAATACCCTTCTCGGCGATCTACCTGAAGGATAGTCTTAACGACAAGATTGACAGCAAACGTGACGTTCAGCGTCTTACAGAAACTCCTATCCTTGGCGAGATCTCTCACAATGCCTCTGGCAAGAGCCTTATTGTTACCGAAGATGGTGGAAGCTCAATCTCCGAAATGTTCCGTCTTGTGAGATCGAACCTTCAGTTTGCAACGGCAGGAAAGGAGAACAAAGTTGTTATGGTCACATCCAGCGCGAGCGGAGAAGGCAAGACATTCTTCAGCATTAACCTGGCTGCGAGTCTTACACTCATTGGCAAGCGCGTAGCCCTTATTGAACTGGATCTTCGCATGCCTAGCCTTTCAAAGCAGTTAGGACGTGCTCCTGGCGTCGGTGTATCTGACTACCTGGTTGGCAATAAAAAGCTGACGATGGAAGATATCATCAGACCGCACAACGGTGTCCCTGGACTTTATGTAGCCAGCTCAGGATCACTGCCTCCTAATCCAGCAGAGTTGATGTCATCGCCGAACCTCGCACACTTCATCAATTCTTTGAAGGCCAGCTTCGACTATGTAATTATCGATACTGCTCCAGTTGGAAAAGTTGCTGATGCATTGAGCCTCGCGGGTGTTGTTGACTCGACAGTTTACATTGTCCGTTCAAATTATACACGCAAGACTCAACTCGATATCGTCGACGACCTGTATCGCAACCACAAGCTTGCACACACGATGATCGTTGTTAACGATGTTAAAGATGATCCTAAAAATGGTTATGGATACGGATACAACTACGGATCCAAGAAGAAGAAGAAGGATCGCCGCGAAAGCCTGACGATTTCTTAACTCAACATCGAAGAGACCTAAATAAAAAAACCTTGCCGGCATTCGGCAAGGTTTTTTTTATTCTCACTAGTGATTAATTCTTATCTGATTATTCGGACGGCGCCACGAACCTCAGTGCCGGTAGCAAGAGTCACTACATAGTAATAGTCACCTTGTTCCAATTGCTGACCACGTGAACGGCCATCCCAGTTACCCTTGTAATTATTTGCCTCGTAAACTTTCGCGCCGGCGCGGTTAAATACAACAACGTTAGCTCCTGCTAATGCACCGCTGGTTCCCCACTCCCATGTGTCACCAACGCCATCGTTGTTCGGAGTAAAGTAACGTGGAATGCTGGATGCAACGTTGTCTCCTTCAGTGTCAGGACCTACAGGGCTGATCACAACGCGTACAGGTTGAGAAGTAACTATTGCTCCTGCGTTGTCCGTTACGACTGCGGTAATGGTGTATTCACCTTCACCCACGTTCGTCCAGTCAAAAGCATAAGGAGACAAACGATCCTCATCGAGTTTTCCTCCGTTAATGAAAAGTTCAACCAGCTGAATAGTGCCATCCGCATCGTTCGCACTTACTTCCACGGTAACATTTGAGCCCGACACAAAACGTGAGTCGTTTGCAGGACTTGTGATCGATACAGTAGGAAGGGCGTTAGCTGGATTGGGGTCGACAACCTTAACCACCACTACTGTTGAAGTTGCAGTGTTATTCTTGTCGTCTGTTACTTTAGCGGTGAGGTTATAAGTACCTGCAGGGCCAGTTGTCCAGTTAAGAGAGTAAGGGCTTGATGTGTCTTCACCGATCTTAGTTGTGCCGGAGAAGAACTCAACAACTTTCACCGTGCCATCAGGATCTGATGCATTTGCAGTAATCGTTGCAGTGCCTGAATTAATAGTCGCGTTATTTGCGGGCGACGTTATCGCTACAGTCGGTATTCCAGATGAGGCAGCGGTTACGGTTACATTGACGATGGCCGATGTCGCGGTAGCGCTGGCGGCGTTCGTCACCTTGGCTGTTAATGTGTGAGCTCCGACTGCGGCACCGTTCCATGTAAATGAATAAGGGCTTGTAGCATCCTCTCCCAACTTTGTCGCACCATCATAGAACTCAACCTTTGCAACAGTTGAATTCGGTGCAGTAGCCGTCGCGGTGATTGTGATCGCTGTTCCAGATACAACGCTAGCATTGTTTGCAGGTGCTGTAATAGCAACTGTCGGGCTCGACGGACTGGTTACTGTAACATTGACAACAGCAGAAGTTGCCGTTGCTGCTGCTGCGCTGGTGACCTTAGCAGTCAGCGCATGCGCGCCGGCAGCTGCACCAGTCCAGGTAAATGAATACGGACTGGAAGTGTCTTCGCCTAACTTAGCAGCGCCATCAAAGAATTCAACCTTTGAAACTGTTGAGTTAGGGGCTGTGGCCGTAGCATCAATTGTTATAGACGTTCCTAAAGACACGCTTGCGTTGTTTGCCGGCGATGTAATTGCAACGGTAGGGCCAGTGGGCGCAGTTACCGTAATGTTCACAGCTGCAGATGTTGCTGTTGCTCCGAGATCATCAGTACCTTTTGCAGTGATGGCATAGTTACCGGCAGCTGCTCCTGTCCATGAGAATGCATAAGGCGCAGTAAGGTCTTCTCCTATCTTGGTAGTACCTGCGAAAAATTCCACGCGTGTTACTGCTGAATTGTCTGTTGCAGTAGCTGTAATATTGATAGCTGTACCCTGAGCAAAGCTCGACTTGTCTGCAGGTGCAGTAACCTTCACTGCAGGAGGCGTATTGGGAACGGTTGTCTGTGGCACTGGTGTATACCCAGCAACCCACGCTGCACCGCCATACTCGTAAGCTCCAATATCCGGAACCCCTACGGCACCATCAGTATATCCTGGAAGTGCTACCCCGGTGTTTCGTGCAGGAGATCCAGCGCCAATTTGAAAGGCAAGACCTTTTAGCGTGTTCACATCACCGCCAACAAATTGTGGGTTCGTTCCCTGAAGAAGGTTATAAGACATATCCTTAGGTGTCGCTCCCCAGTTGTTATTCACTTCTTTCGAAAAGATGTTGTTTCTCATCTGGTCAGCAACAACCGACTGATACGTTACATAGCTCTTCTGATTTCCGACGAATGTGTTGTTGTAAATTCTGGTAGGACCTTTCGTGCTATATGTAAAAGCAGGGAGTGTATATAAGTCTGACAGTTCAGTATTTTGCCAGCCCGGACCGTTACCAATGTTCCAGAATACGTTGTGATCAACAGTATTTGGTGTTTGGCCAACAGCAGGACCAGAACCCATATCGAAATAAATAGCTGCCATGATACCATCAGTAAGTTTACCATCTGGTGGTCGGAATGAAACCAAATCGTGAAACCAATTGTGGTGGAAGCGGCAACCAGCAAGGTTTTGATAACCCCATGAATAGAATGCTCCACCGTCCTGATTCAGTCGGCAGAAGTCATAGATATCATTGTAACTGATATCATTGTTGGTAGTATTTTTTACCTGTCCTTCGACGAATGCCGTTCCATTATCAATACCACCGCGACCCAAAGTGTACATAGTATTCTTTGTAATTACGATGTTGCTGATGTTGTCATTACCCCAGAATGTTACTGGTGCACCCCACATACCACTGTAACTGATGTGGTGGAACAAGTTGTTCTCAACGCGGTTGTTTGCACCAACCCAAAGCACCTGAGATGCGCTCCACTGGAACTCACTGTTCTTAACAACGTTGTTGGGTCCGCAGATCTTTGTTCCCATATGCTGAGACATACCGTGTCCCTGGAATACATAGATCGGATGCGTAACGTGGTGGTTCATGTACGACGCACGAATGTTATCAATAACATTGTTTGAAGTGTTACCATTTCCGGTAGCAGGCTCACAACCTTTGAAAGTAAGACCAATGAGTTGAATGTTGTTACGGTCGCGAAGGTCGAATCCCCAGTTACGTGCCTTGTATTCTACATTAGTAGGAGTTCCGCCGCCTGGCTGCCAGAAATAAAGTGTTCCATCCTGATAATGAAATTCAGTCTGAATATTGAGGAACTCCAATGCACCAGTGAGGTAGTAGTACTTCCTCATCTGATTGCCTGATTGTGTAGTATCCCAGATTCCTTTTGGCCAGCTGATGCTGTTACCAGAGTGAGAAGTAATCGTTCTTGAATCTGTGATGAACCAACCCTGAGTAACGATGGTCTTACCAACCAAGCCACCTGACGGCAATGGAAATCCATTTCCCTGAAGGAGTGCGTTGTCCTGTACGTTCGTTGGACTGAACACGCCGGTTCCGAAGTCCCCCATATATCGGCGGGTCTTGTTGTTGATCGTAAACAGGTCTTCCTTTGATTGAAGGTCAGGCCAACGTGCTTCGATCATCATATCGCCATCCTTGAAGATCTGATTTGCAAGAATGTCGCTGTTGGTTGAGATAGCGCCCGGCGCATAACCATTTACAGGAAGCGTAAAGGTCTTCTTATATATCTCACCTTTGTGAACAGTCCATCCACCTTCTGGTAAAACATTCAATCCACTGATAACGACTGAAGCGCCGTTGTCGGGACGAAATGTAATAGGCGCACCACCCGAACCTGAGTTCGCGGGCGTAATTGTTTCACGATAAATTCCTGCGCGAATGATAACTGCATCACCAGCTTTGGCAATACTCGCAGCTTTCTGAATTGTAGCAAACGGTTGTGCTGCCGTGCCAGGATTGTTGTCTGAAGCTCCTGCTCCACCCACATAGTAATCAACTGCCCAAGAAAGATTAAAAGCACCAAGACAAAAAACGACTAGCAACCACTTCATCATGCTCCAAACTATTTAAGTAAATGAATCAATTAAGTCGGCCCGATCGAAATTGATCAAGCAAGAACTCCAAGAATTAGGAGTGTTCCTGCAGCCGGGAAATTCAAAGATTGCCTTCTCGATGCTAAAAGAAAACCAATGGTCCTTCAATGACTTATTTGTAAGATGAATTACCGATATTCTCCATAAAAAGATCAAGTGGTTCATTCTCATAAAGAATAAATCTTCCAAATCATGGTTACCTCCTCAAAAAGGTACTGAGTATCAATGGGAAATCCGCAATCGTCGCCACGAAAACAGAGTGAATTTTTGTTGAATTTTTCTACAGTTAACATAACAGCAAACAGGTATTTTTTGCGCTAACGTTTGATGCGTTTCTTTTCCTTCTGCACAAAAATGAGCGTGAGGAATATCGGGGTCATTGAAGATAATGGTCATTGTTGATAAATCCACAGCCGCCGTAATTTGGTGCTATGATAAATGGGGTAGGCCGTCAAACCGGTGTGAACAGATCTGCTAAATAATGTCGACAGCTTCGCGAATAATTTCTGGTAGTGTTGCAAGCTGGGCGCAAATAGCTGTCACCATGATAGCGCAGATTGTGCTTGTGCCGCTGTATCTGACTTATTGGGATGTTACAACATATGGTGTCTGGCTGGCTGCACAAGGTATTATGAGTGCGTTGTCAATGCTGGACATGGGCTATCAGACATACATGGCATACGAGTTCCTTCGAATTGGTCCGAAGGATCTCCCCCTAATGGCGAAATCGCTTTGGTCCGCTCTCGTGTTTGGAATAGCCATTGCGTTTGTGCAATTGATTATCGTTTTGGTGATCGTGACTTCCGGAATGTTGCCCTTTCTCATTGGGGAATCCGGAACCGCAAATACTGAATTGATTGAGGGTGCAACGGTAGCTCTCGTCGTGCAGGGTTTTCTTTGGCTAGCTCTCATGACTATTCCAGGACTGATAGTCAGGGTGCTCACCGCTTTTGGGCATTTCCCCAGATTTGCCTGGTGGTCATTTAGTTATGCAGTAATGTCTGCTGTGGCACCGCTTGTTGCGGTAATCATGGGCGGCAATTTGAAGGCTGCAAGCCTTTCGCTTGCTGCCGGAGCGCTGGTTTACGGGATACTATTCTACTTCGCATTGTTCAAATTATTGCAACGTGAAAAGGTTCGGATTTTGAAGCCGTCATTTAGTCTCGGCTTTGCAAACTTCAGAAAGTCGCTTCCGTTGCTAGGCAAGTCTATTCTTGAAAATGCTCGTCAACAGGGAGTTAGGTTAATTATGGCCCCGCTGGCAGGTGCCACCGGCCTGGCAGCATTCAGCACCATGCGAACAGGAGCAAACGTCGTATTGCAGGGCCTGAATACAATAATCAACCCGCTGGTGCCTGATTTGATGCGATTCCTGCACGAACGCGATCAGGAACGGAGCGAGGCAGCCTTCGCAACAATCTGGATCGTTGTCGTTGCCGCCCTTGCACCAGGTGTTGTGATTCTTCAGGGTCTTTTCGAACCCTTTTTCGTGTTCTGGACAAAAGGAAAGATTCAGTTCGATCCGGCCCTCTTTGCTTTGCTGTCTATGGGTGTTTTGGTTTACGCTGTGATCCAACCTGCAATGGCTGTAGTTCTTGGAAATAACATGACACAAAAGCAGCTGCTTCTTGCAGCACTGGCAGCCGTCGTGTTGTTTGTACTTCTGGGCACATTGGTACCGCTGATCGGCTTACCGGGCGCGGGCGTAGCTCTGATGGCTGCAGAAATAACAGCTGCGATTGGCTATCGAAAATATGCGATAAAGTGGTTAAAAGAGAATGGATTGAAATGGCCTGATCGGGCTTATAGCCTCGCCTGCGTTGCGCTGGTTATCGCTGCAGTGACGATCACTGCAATGATCTGGTTTCCTCAATTCAAATGGTATACGATGGGCGTCTCGTTCTTGCTATTTGGCTGGAATGGCTTGCTCTATATTATGCAATTGCCGAAAGTAGCTGTTGCAAGTGCCATGAATATTATAGACAAACTCCCTGTGGTAAGAACTGTTGTTCATAGAATAATAGGACTGAAAAGACAGATGAAGAGCAGGTTCTCGCATAATTAAACGTAAAAACCAGCAAGCATCTGATGCCATCAAAAAAGAGTTTACAATAGAGTATAGTAGAACGATTAAAATAAATAGTTAGTAGCGTATGTCAAAAGTACCCACCATTTCGATCCTCACTCCCGTTTGGAATGGATTGCCTTACATTAAGGAAACCATTGCTTCTGTATTGTCCCAGGATTTTCAGGACTGGGAAATGATTATCGCTGACAATGCATCAACAGATGGCACCAGCGAGTATCTACAGAGCCTGACTGATCCACGTATCAAAGTGTTCCGGCATGAAAAGAACGGCGGAGTTTACAGAAACATTCGCTTTGCATTCAACCATGCTAATGCGCCAATATTCGTAGGACTTTGTGCTGATGATTACTTTTATCCTGGTGCTCTGAGAAAGGTTGTGGAGGAATGGGAGAAGGTGGGACCTGACGTAGGTCTCATGACTTTCAATTGGAAAAGCCGCCAGATAAAGCATAACCGCATGCAGGCATTTGGCTATGAAGTTCTGCCAAGTCATTTGCGTGGACTAGATGCGAGATTTGCATTCTTTCTCTTTGGATGTTTCCCTGGAAACTTTTCCGAAATGTCAGGGAAGGTTGCTTTGGTAGCACCCGAGCACTTTCTCTATCACGTGAAATATTCAGCAGACTATGAGTTCTGGATGAGAATTGCTAACCACTCTGGAATTCAGCTGAACAATAACGATGTCGTTTATATCAGACGTCACGATCGCGTCGCCGCAACATACACCATCACGAAGGGCGAATATCACGAGGAGTCAGTTGAAATTTATGAGAAGATAATCGATGACCTGTCGAGGTTCGCGAATCGCCAGGATCTGATCAATTTCTATAATGTGGAGCTTTGTTCGTACCACCTTCGCGATGCAATCAAATCGGCACTCAAAGGCAAGTTCACAGCGTTAAAGAGTTTCTTATCTTTAAAGTCTTCTATCTTCTGGCCGACCGGTTTCCAATTTATCGGATGCCTGCCGTTCGCTCTTTCCGAAAGACTGAGGTTTGCAGTAAGCATTAGCCTGGCAAAGAAAATTCTGAAGAGCTATAAGACAGAAGAGGTACAAATAGAACCTGTAAGAGGTCGGGCGCAGGTTTGACCCGGACGAATTGACAAGCTATTTCGCTTATGAAAGATCTGAAAGAAAACTTGGTTGAAATCGACGCAGACGCTGGCAGGGTCTTCCTGAAAACCATGCTTCGTGCGTCCTGGGTTGCCTTACTGGCTGCGGCCATTTACCAGTTTGTTTTCTTTCCAGAGATTGTCAACTCAGTAGCTGTTATAGCAGTTGCCGGCGCGTGGCTCATCACGTCTATCATTTGGTTGAAATTTGAAATGCAGAAGAGATTCCTCTTCTCCGCATTCATGCTGCTTGGTTTTGTTTCGTCACAATTCTATTTCGCTTTGCTTTTCACGTCGATGGAGGGAAAGGCAATCACGTACAACCTTGAGTTACCGGAAGAGGTATTTCTGCATTCAAGCATTTGCCTTCTTGTTCTCATCTTGGCGCATTCCATTTATCGTTACCTCAACCGTCTGTCTTTCGACCGGTCGTCACCAATACTGGAACGATTAGGATTCTTCACTCCGCCGACTCATCTGCAGGTTTGGATCATGGGTGGTCTTGGAATGGCCGCTTCGTTCTACGTATACTTCACTGCTCCGGATGTTGGCCGTGAAATCACAGGTTCATCTTCAGACAAACTTATTCAAGGTCTTGTTCCTTTCTCTTATGCTCCGTTCTTTATTGCGATCGCCAGGATCTATGGCAATAACGAAAAGCCGCACAGGGGATATATTCCAATGATCATCGGGTATTCGATTCTGCTCTTTGCAGTTTCCATCGCACGAAATAGTCGCGGTGCCTTCATCGTAGGTCTTACTACACCAGTGTTCGCTTATTTCCTTGGACTTATCCTCGGAGTATTTAAAACCAAAGTGTTCACCTTAAAGAACTTTGCAATTGGTGGTGCGCTTGCGTGGCTTTTGCTTGGTCCATTTACCGACTTGGGTACAGCCATGCTTATCGTTCGGAATTCACGATCTGACCTAGCACCTGGTGAACTCCTTAGTGAAACACTGGATGCCCTTGATGATAAACAGGCCATTGAACAACGGAAGAAGGATGATGCCGATGCGTCCATGGATTTCGATTGGGACGAACGCTATTTGAATAACCTGTTTGCTGCGCGCTTTGCAAACATCAAGTTCAATGACATGAATCAGGTAACGGCGCAAAAGGTTGGAACCTACGATCCGGACATGCAGCAGTTTTCGCTGGATCAAATCGTATCCATCTTTCCCGATCCTGTAATCAAGTTCTTTGGCTTTGATGTGGATAAGGAAGAAGTCCTTGCGATGTCGTTCGGTGATTTCCAGTACATTCTATCAGGCGGATATGGAACTCCTTTCGGTTATCGCGTTGGTAACCTGTCTGCATCAGGTATGACCACATTTGGTTGGTGGTACTTGTTGTGTCTGGGTTTAATCAGCATGCCCGTCTTTTATCTGAACGACAAACTGATTAACTACAAAGCCAGGATCGGTGAAGACGGCGTCAGGCTTTCACAACTTAAGGTTAGCTTCTGCGGAATCTTGCTCGTAACACACTTCTTTCAATTTTATCTTGTTGAATCTGTTGTACAGATACTCACATACATTGTGCGTGGATGGCTTCAGATGATCCTCCTGTACTTTATAATGTTCCAACTAAGCCGCGGAATAAGCTGGGTTATTACCAGCAGAAAGAAACCACGGAAAGAAACATTAGCCTACAACTAAGGCTTACTATTCAAAAAGAATACTGAATAATATGACTAATATAATCTATCTGGGAGACGGATTTTCCGGCTCCACTTCTGGTCAACGTGCGCTTGCGCTAAAGCGTATGGGTCACCAGGTTGTGGTTCTGGATCCATATGCTCAGTTCAGCAAAGACGTCAAATCCTTCAAAGGGGCGATACATTTCAGAACCGGGTATGTCTTCCTTCAGGGGGCGATTCAAAAGTGGTTGTCGGAATCGTTGAAAAACATTCCCTTCAAACCAGACGTTGTTTGGGTCGACATGGGTGAGCTGCTTGGTCCAGGCTGTATCAAATTATTGAAGTCGTTAAATTGTCCGGTGGTGAATTACAACGTCGATGATCCGACGGGTAAACGAGACGGCAACAGATTCTATTCCTTCATTAAATCAATACCACTTTACGATCTTATCGTAACGGTGAGAGAAGAGACTGCAGGTGAGATCAAAGCTCTTGGGGCCAAGAAAGTCATTCATGTTTTCAGAAGCTACGATGAAGAAGTTCATCGCCCATTTGCTTCGTTGGATGAAATTCCTGAAAACTTTCACTCAGAGGTTGCCTTCATTGGAACGTGGATGAGACATGAAAACAGAGATGAGTTTCTTTATGAGTTAATTCGTCGTCATGTTCCTGTGTCCATCTGGGGTGATCGATGGCCCAAGAGTCCATTGTTCAAACAGATCAAAGATCATTGGCGTGGAGGTGCACTATATGGTCGTGACTATGTAAAGGCACTGCAAGGAAGTAAGATATGTATTGGTATGTTGTCGAAGGGCAACCGGGATTTACATACGCAAAGGTCATTGGAGATACCATATGCCGGTTCAGTATTCTGCGGTGAACGTACGTCGGAACATTTGATGCTCTACAATGAAGGCACTGAGGCTGTTTTTTGGTCGAACCCGAAGGAATGTGCTGACGTTTGCCTCGATCTGCTCAGTGACGATGCACGCAGAGAACAGATCAGACTCGCAGGTATGAGGAAAGTCCGATCGTTGAAAGTTGGTCATGAGGACGTATGTCGTCAGATACTTAACGTCGTATTAAACAACTATTCTGCAACTAACGAACCCAAGTCTTCCATCTTTCTGGCTCGCATACAGTAGTCAGAAACAGGTCCCGAAAGTCTAAATGAACATTATCTTTCTGTGTCATCCCACATTCGAAGGACATCAAAGCATGCCAAGGTTTGCAAAGATGCTGAGTAGCGGGATGCGCGCGCGTGGCCATACCGTTGAAACGTGGAGCCCGGATCCTTACTTTCATAAGTTAACGAGGAGCGCCTTGCCGCAGAAATGGCTGGGCTATCTGGATCAGTACCTGATTTTCCCAAGACATATTAAACGGCGTATCGCGAAGCTATCGTCCGACACGCTATTTGTATTGACAGATCAGGCACTCGGCATGTGGGTGCCATCATTGGCTCATCGTCATCATGTCATTCATTGCCACGATTTTCTCGCGCTGCGATCAGCGCTTAACGAAATCCCAGAGAACAAGACATCGTCGACGGGCAAACTTTATCAGCGTCTAATACTTCGCGGACTGCAGAAGGGATTAAATTTCATTTGCGTCTCCGAAAACACGCGCAAGGATCTACTTCGCTTCGTTGAAAACAAGTCTGTAAACGCTAAAGTCGTTTACAATGGATTCCATCAACAGTTTTCGCCAACTAATAAAGACCTTGCCCGGACAAAATTGGAGCAGCTCTTTAAATTAAGTTTGAAGGCAGGATACCTGCTTCACATTGGAGGGAACCTTTGGTACAAAAACAGACCAGGTATTATTGAAATATACGACGCGTGGCGAAAGAAGGGCAGCAAAGCCCTGCCGTTAATCATGATCGGCGAAGAACCTGACGCATCATTGAAACAACGCCACAGCAATTCGCCATTTTCAAAAGATATACATTGGTTCACGGGGATTTCTGATGATGCGATACGGCTGGCTTACGCGGGAGCATCAATATTTATGTTTCCCTCTTTAGGAGAAGGCTTTGGATGGCCTATTGCCGAAGCAATGGCCTCGGGAACACCAGTTATTACAACTGATGAAGCGCCAATGACGGAGGTTGCGGGCAATGCTGGATTCCTTATCCCGCGAATGCCAAAAGAGGCAGATGCAATTGCCAAATGGAATAGCTCCGCCGCCGACGTGGTAGAAAAGATTATCAGTCTTTCGCCGGAAGGTTCAGCGCAGGTAGTCGCGAAGGGTATCGAAAACTCAAAGCGTTTCGAAACCCAGCATGCGCTCGATGAGATAGAAGAAATTTACAAGCAGATTATTGCTCACAAGCTCTCATGAAAGTATTACGCATCACACTCAGTCTTGACCCCGTGCAGGGAGGAGTCGCGCAGGCCGTACGATCCACTGTATCAAGACTGCGTGAAGCAAATGCCGACTGCGAGGTGCTTACGCTTGATGCACCCGATGCAGCTTTCATTAAGAATGATTCATTCAAGGTGCATGCATTAGGTCCCGCATCCACTCCATGGAAATATTCCAAAGCACTGTTGCCCTGGCTGACAAACAACCTGTCGTCTTACGACGCTGTTATCATTGATGGCCTGTGGACTTACTGCAGTCATGCTACAATAAAGGCTATTAAGATCCTGCGTTCAAAAAATAAAGGTCGTATTCCCAAAGTCTTTGTAATGCCTCATGGCATGCTCGATCCCTATTTTCAGCGCGATCCAAGCCGAAGACTGAAGGCGATCAGGAACTGGGTTTATTGGAAGCTCTTTGAGGCAGAAGTGATTAATGATGCCGATGGACTCCTCTTTACCTGCGAACAGGAATTGCTGCTGGCCCGTGAGCCATTCAAGCCCTATCATCCGAAAAAGGAATACAATGTTGGACTAGGCATCGAAGAGCCCCCTGTTAAATCGCAGGCTATGATCGATGAGTTTCACTCGCATTGCTCTCAGTTAAAAGGTCAGTCATACTTTCTTTTTATCAGTCGCATTCACGAAAAGAAAGGTGTCGACATACTGGTCAAAGCTTATGCGCGCACACGACAAAACAATTCGCCAAAACTGGTAATTGCAGGTCCCGGTCTTGAAACGCCATACGGACAACAGATCGAGCAGGAAGTAAGGGCGTTGGGATTAGAGAACGAGATCTTCTTTCCTGGTATGCTTCAAGGCACGCTTAAATGGGGAGCGTTCTATGGAAGCGTAGCATTTTGTCTTCCCAGCCATCAGGAGAATTTTGGTATCGCGGTAGTGGAAGGGTTAGCGTGTAGCCTACCCGTAATTATATCCGATCAGGTGAACATCTGGCGTGAGATAAAGGATAACGGAGGCGGTATCGTAAGCGCCGATTCATCCGATGAATATGCAAAGTCTTTTGAACGTTGGAACACGATGACTGATGCCCAACGCGCAGAGATGGGCCGTGGAGCACGAGCATCCTTCGAAAAACATTTCTCTATTATACCTGCTGCGAAAAAGATGGCGGCCGTCTTAAAGCAATAAAGACCTACTACTTATGGAAACAGATCTTTCAAAATTTGACGTCGGCGAGTATCGGGCAGGACCGAAGTGGAAAGTTCTGGTCTGGTATTTTATTAACTACTATATCTTCAATAGTTCATTCCCCTGGCCATATGGCCTGAAGAGAAGACTCTTGATTGCATTCGGTGCGAAGGTTGGGACGGGACTGGTCATAAAGACGAGAGTTCTAATCAAGAATCCCTGGCGACTGGTTATTGGAAAAAATTGCTGGATTGGAGAATCGGTGTGGATAGACAATCTCGCTGACGTTACGATCGGCAGCAACGTAAGTATCTCGCAGGGCGCAATGCTCCTGACGGGCAATCACGACTATACTGTCAGCAGCTTCCCTTATCGGCTCGGAGACATTACCATTGAGGATGGTGTATGGGTTGGGGCAAAGTCTGTTGTTTGTCCCGGCGTTACCTGTAAGTCACATGCTATCCTGACCGTAAACTCTGTTGCCACCAAAGACCTTGATGCCTGGTCCATCTACAGTGGTAATCCAGCTGTGTTTCAGCGAACGCGCAAAATGAAATCGTAGGAACTTTATGTAATCTTCTGACTCAAGCGCGGACTTGCTTAAACGCACTCAGGGGACGGCTGCTTTTAAGCAGTCAATACTTCATCCAACGCCTCGTCTACTGTTTTTACGTCGCTGTAGTAGCTTAGGATCTTTAACATGACGGCATCAACGAGTGTGTCGGGGCAAGAGGCACCGCTGGTCAATACGATTTTGACAGGTGAGGTATCAGGTAAAAATCTCTCAGTCGTTTTGATTGCCTTTTGATGATAATCAAAATGCCTGATTGTATTCTTCGAGAGAATTTCGTTTGGAGAATTAATGAAGTAGGTTGAAAATTTCCGTTCGCAGAGTTCTACGATATGCGATGTGTTTGAGCTGTTGTATCCACCTACAACGATAGCCAGGTCGGCATCCGACTCAAGTAACTTGTACGTAGCATCCTGATTGTCGTTCGTAGCGTAACAGAGCGTGTCACGAGTGTCGGCGAAGTGATTCGATATATCCCCTTCTCCAAATTTAGCCAGCATCGTACGCTTGAAAAATTCAGCAATCGCCTGAGTCTCCGTCGCCAGCATGGTCGTTTGGTTCACCACACCAACCTTTCTCAGATGCAGCGAGGGATCAAAACCCGCCGAGTGTTTTCCTGCAAAATCAACGTAGAAGTCTTCACTGTTTTTTCCTTCGGTGATATACGTTGCTAACAACTCCGCTTCTTTCATATCTCTTACCACCACGGCCGGACCCCCTTGCGCGCTGTGTGAAAACGTCGCCCGTGTCTCCTCGTGACGGGGCTTGCCATGGATGATGGTCGTGAATCCGGCCTCTGCCAATTTTTCAGACCGATTCCAGACCTTCTCGACAAATGGACAAGTGGTATTGTAGCGTTCAACTGCTATGCCTCGTTCTAAGAGCGTATGCTCGATTTCTACGGTGGTACCAAAGGCAGGAATGATGACGATGTCGTCTGGCAACAGTTCGTCCCATTGAACAAACTGCGTCCCATCGGTATCCATTATAAACTTGATTCCACGACTGACCAGGTCATTGTTCACCTCCTGGTTGTGGATCATTTGACTCAGCAGATACACTTGTTTACCCGGATTTTCCTCAAGCGCCCGGTAGCTGATTTCGATAGCGTTTTCTACGCCATAGCAGAATCCGAAGTGACGGGCAATGTAGAACTGTACAGGACCAAAATTGAGTATGGTAGGAGCAAAGTCCTGTTTGCGAAAGTCACGCTTTCGACGCGCTTCCTTAATCTTCCCGGTTATTGCAGACCGGTAGTAGGCAGGAATCTGAAATTTCTTGATAGAAGTCAGTATTGAACCAACCGCAAAGTTAGCTCTTTCGAATCAAAAAAACGCCGGACGCATCAGGTGCGCCGGCGTTTTATCATTATGCTGCTTTCGAAAGGTTATCCTCTTTGACTTTGTTTATTCTTACCTCTTTTGACTCCAGGTCAAACCACTTCACTTCTACAAAATTGTTTTTGATGTACTTTAAAACTTCCATCACTTTTCCATCAATCTTGCTGCGAACTCGCTCACCTTTTCTAAACAGTCTCCTCATATATTGTTTACTGTATTACTTTCTAAAGGCGTAGTTGAATTCTCTGGGGAAGTCTTCATATGTTCCTGAGAGAATCACCAAATCGCCAGGTTTCTTCTTGTTCATCACTTCCGTGAATTCCTTGCTTGAGTGAACAGGTTGATCATTAATCTTCGTAACGATGAATCCCTTCCTCATTTCCGTATAACGGGCAACCTTGCCATTGCCAAGCTCCTTGATTTTAACGCCATTGTCAAGATCAAGTTTCTTGAGAACCTTCGAATCAAGGTCCTCCAATTGTATGCCAAGAGCTGTGGTGGCATCTACTTCCTCTTTTGCTACCACTGTCGTGTTTCCATCCCTGTTCTTTAACACTACCGGAATGTTAACTACGTTACCCTTTCTATTTACTACCATGGTAACTTTGTCACCAGGTCTGTGTCTTCCAATGTACTCGATCAGACCAGTGCTGGTTTTGATCGGAGTTTCATCAATTCTGACAACAACGTCACCTTCTTTCATTCCCGCGTCTTTGGCAGAACTCTTGTCAGCGAACCCAGAGACGAAAGCACCTTCATTAACCTGGAGGTCCTTCTCCTTTGCGATGTAGCTGTCGACACTAGCGACTGTCACACCCAGCCAACCGCGTTGAACGGTTCCGAATTTAATAAGGTCTTCGACAATTTTACTCACAATATTCGACGGAACTGCAAATCCATAGCCGGAATATGATCCTGTGGGGCTGGCGATAGCTGTGTTGATACCTAGGAGACCTCCGTTCAGGTCAACAAGCGCGCCTCCACTGTTACCTGGATTTATCGCCGCATCAGTCTGAATGAATGACTCAATCGCTGTGCTCCCTTCGCCATTGTTTCTCCGAAGAATGTTAATGTTTCTTCCCTTGGCGCTAATGATCCCGGCCGTTACAGTCGACGTCAGGTTATAGGGATTACCAACTGCTAGAACCCACTCTCCCACCTTAGCTTTGTCTGAGTCAACAAATGACAGGTGCGGAAGTCCGGTCTGATTAACCTTGATCAGAGCGAGGTCTGTGTCAGGGTCAGTACCGATAACTTCAGCCTTCAGAGTTCGATTGTCATAGAGCGTTACCTCCACAACATCTGCATCCTGCACCACGTGATTGTTGGTGACAATATAACCTGCTTCGTTTACCAGTACACCGGAGCCAGAGCTTTGAACAGGACCACGCTGTTGATTGCGGGGACCGAAAAAGTCCTTGAACGGATCGAATTCAGAAGACTCTTCACCATTGCCGCTGGGGACATTGCCGGATTGAGTAGACTTAATGAATACTACACCAGGCATCACCTGCTCGGCAGCGGCGGAAAAGTCGAATGGAACCACAGCACCATTTTCACCCACCTTATAGGATGTCTTTGATAATGGGATGGAGTTTACATAATCAAGTTTGGTCTCATGGCCATCCTTTGAAAGCCATTGATAAGAGGCCACTGTGCACACACTACCCAGGACAGCGGCAAGAAAAAGTGAACCGAATCTTCTCATAATCTATTTTGACGCAATTGTTTTAAGTCGTTTTCTAAATGAGTATACAAAAATCAGGCAGAGGCGACGAAACTGATTTTTTGTCAGAGTTCCTGACGCTCGCTACTATCTAACGTTCAGCGCCTTCCAGCCGTGTAGACTTAATACGAAAAATTTCGGATTTAGGTTCCTCGCTGATTGGGGGATATAGATTTAGCATTGAAAACATGATCTGAACGACGTTTTGGCGAATGTGAGCGGCAAAACGGAATAGCTTTTTGGATACTTTTGCAACCAATAAAAGCATCAATTTGAAAATAGCCGGTAGCGTATTTCTGAAAAAGGGCAAATCTGTTTCCATAGCTCGCCGACATCCGTGGGTATTCTCTGGTGCGATACAGCGGATGCAGGGTCCCATTGCGGATGGCAGCTGGGTCGAGGTGCGCGACGAAAAGGGCGACATCCTCGGCATAGGTCATTACCAGCATGGAAGTATTGCCGTCAGGATATTGTCATTTGGTCCGACCCGTCCGACAGAAGCATTCTGGGAGACGGCTATATCCAAGGCATTACATCAGAGATTGAGCATCAGTCTGATTGATGAAAAGACTAACTGCTACAGACTCATCCATGGCGAAGGAGATGGCTTGCCTGGTTTGATAATCGACTTTTATGATGGTGTTGCTGTTATTCAGGCGCATTCGATCGGCATGCACCTTGACCGGCATAACATAAGTGCTGCGTTGGAGGGTGTTTTCGGACGCGACCTGAAAGCTGTCTATTATAAAAGTCATTCAACTCTTCCTGGAAGAGCTACGGATGATGAGTCGGTAGGGTATCTGAAAGGAATGATCGGCGTACCACACGTCGTACTTGAAAATTCCTGCAAGTTTTTTGTGGATTGGGAAGAGGGACAAAAGACAGGATTCTTTCTGGACCAAAGGGACAATAGAGCGTTGCTCGGAAAGTACGTGGCAGGCAAGAATGTACTGAATACGTTTTGTTATACCGGTGGATTTTCAATATACGCAATTGCGGGTAACGCTACCGTTGTGCATTCGGTAGACGCGTCGGAGAGAGCCATTGAGGCCGCACGCAAGAACATCGCACTGAATCAATTTGATGAACATCTGCATAAATGTTTTGCATCCGACACTTTCGATTTCATGAAAGACCGTGCAAACGAATATGATGTGATTGTTCTTGACCCACCTGCCTTCGCTAAACACCGCGATGCCAGGCATCAGGCCGTGAAAGGATACCAACGTCTGAACATGGATGCCATGCGCATCATCAGACCCGGTGGTATAATCTTCACCTTTTCATGTTCGCAGGTTGTTGATAAGAAGCTCTTCTACGATACCATTGTTTCGGCCTCTATCAATGCAGGAAGACAGATCAAAGTATTGCATCAGCTGAGCCAGGCACCCGATCATCCCGTATCGATATTCCATCCGGAAGGTGAATATCTGAAAGGATTGGTGCTTTATGTGGAGTAAGCGCTGGCTGAATGCGGCGTTTCAATATATCAGCAAGCTGAACAAATTATATTAGCACGTTGAACACATGATATCTGCAGGCCCAACACATGATATCGGCAAGTTGAACACAATGACGGCTCAGCATCGTGACCATTTACCTAAACAGCTAATTGTAATCTATCGCTAGTTACCAGCAACCGGAACAGGCGGCGGTCCTTCCGGAATGTAAGGCTGGTAGATATGATCACCGCGTTTAGTCAGAAACTCCTGTCGAATTTCTTTTCGCAGTTGCTCATTTTCATAGAGGTCGACCATCGTCATGGCCAATGACTTCGCGGCGAAGAGCATGCCCTTGTGTCCAATAGACATACCGCCACAGGCAACAACTGCCCACGAGTGCCATGGAGCTTTAATCGGAGCAGTGGTAACGTTGATTGTAATTTCGGGGACAATCCAGCTGATGTCACCAACATCAGTTGATCCGCCTTCCGGATCATCTTTGGTTTTTTGCAATGGATGAATCGCTCCATCTAAACCGGTTTGTTCAACCTGACTTACTTCCTGAATCTTTTTAGCGAAGGCTATCTCCTCCGGTGTATAGTTAATGGGGCCAAGGGCTTCGACGTTCTTTTGCAACGCCTGGGCACCACGCTGGTTGACCAAAATTTCATAATCCCCACTCTGAACCCTTACGTTGCTCTCTACGCCAGCCATCATTCCGGCTCCTTTAGCAATCTCTTTTACACGCGTGAAGACCGCTTCAACTCCTGATCGTTTTGAATCACGAACCCACATCCATATAGATGCGTGTTCAGGTACGACGTTAGGCACATCACCTCCATCC
The DNA here is from genome assembly GCA_049840655.1 of Chryseolinea sp. Classification (GTDB taxonomy): domain Bacteria; phylum Bacteroidota; class Bacteroidia; order Cytophagales; family Cyclobacteriaceae; genus Chryseolinea. The sequence continues at coordinate 6,976 of JASGJX010000001.1, read as the reverse complement.
TGGATTACATAGTGCATTCTGACGCTTGGGAGCACATGCTCTCTTAACATATTGACGCCGTCAAGAAATAATTCCACTCCATCGAGGGCACTGCGTCCGTTCCAGGGATCGGCTGCAGCGTGCGCCGCTTTTCCTTTGAACTCCACGATAAAGTCCACCATGGCTTGAGAGCTCTGCGTGTTGGCAGCAATCTCCTCCGCTGGATGCCAGTCCAAACACACGTCCAGGTCATTGAACATTCCCTCGCGCGCCATGTAGATCTTTCCTCCTACTGCTTCTTCTGCCGGAGTGCCATAGAATCTTAAAGTACCTTTCAACTTGCCAGCTGCAATTAGTTCTTTTACCGAAATGGCTGCTGCCAGACTTCCAACGCCAAAAAGATTGTGGCCACATCCATGACCTGCAGCTCCAACCTGCAGCGGCTCTTTCGTTGGCTGGGCCTTTTGAGAAATTCCAGGAAGAGCATCGTACTCACCCATGATACCGATGATGGGTTTCCCGCTTCCGTACTCTGCTATAAAAGCAGTGGGCATTCCGGCCACGCCGCGGCGAACGTTGAAGCCCTGGGATTCTGCATAGTCAGCAAGTGCTTTTGAAGATTTTACTTCGCGAAGAGCAGTCTCAGCATTTGCCCAGACCTCATCACTGATCCGCGTGAGTTCTGCAGATCGTTTATCTATTGATGAGATGACAGCAGTCTTGTTGGGGTTGGCCTTCTTCGACTGAGCGGTAAGGGTTAAAGCAAATGTCATTAGCACGACTGTGCTGGCGACGGCAAGTTTAGGTACATGCATAGCAGAAATGGAAATCCTTTAAGCTGGGTTGCTAAGGGCTGTTTGCGACAAGATAGTTGTTATCGTCAAAAGAACGTCATGTGGGTAATAAAATCCACAATCATTTAGGAGAAGCATGGTCCTTTTGATAATGCTCCCGAAGGATGTCATCAGCAAAATCATTGGTAAGATCGCGGACTACTGAGTGGACGTGGTTGGCATTATTTTGAGTATTGTCCAGCTCAATCAAAAGCATTGGACCTTGTATCCGATAATAGTACCCCGCTCCTTCTTTCAGACTACCTGCCCAGGCGAATGATAAGTTCTCTATCCCCGCCTTCTGAATCTTTGCCATAAGTTTTTTAGAAAAGCCCAGGGAATAATTATTTACGTATACATTCAATAAAGACACTAACATCTTCTGCTGGGCATCACTCAATTCACGGTAGGAAAGGCCGACTGGAGATAGCGGTTCAGCCTTTCTTGAGTTGAATGACACGATATCAGGAAGTGCTTCTTCGGCTATCATCGCCTTTTTCAATTGATCCGGCGTGAGTGCATTAACCAATTCAAATCCACCTTGAGTCTCCGCTATCAGAATTTGTTTGCCACTTTCAGGACCGCTGCGCACAATGCCAGGGTTGGATCCGAAAAACGATGGCGTCGAAGATTCGAGCCGATTGTTGACCGTAGTAAAATTCAACGCGACATGATGGCCTTCAAATCTCCATGCCCAAACACCGCGCGAATCGGGCTTTCCAAAAACCGTTACGTAATAATTGAGCGGATCCCGGTAACGATCGTCTGCACTCCGTCCTTCAACTTCACGAAGTATGTTTTCATGAGCAACGATGCTGCTAGCCTTCTTATAACCCTGTTCACTCAGGGAGATTTTCAGGATTTCAAATACCTGCGCACGTTGTTCAGTGGTGAGATCGCGCAGTGCCACACCGTTTCTGGCTCTCGGTACGAAGTGCCAGTTGACCCGTTCAGCGTCATCGAATCCATATTGGGCCTTTTGCTTCAATTCAGGAGTCAACTGTTGAACTAATTGATCTGTCCGCTTTGCCATATCACTTTCCTGCGCAAAGGCAGTTCCAGTAATGAACAATAGTATCCACAGCCTCATAAATGTGAAATGATTAGTCTTTGTTTCCTAAGGTACACATTATGTGACAAGGAAGACATTCTTTGCACTGTAGTAATCCAAATTCGTTTGGCACTCGTATATAGGGGAGGTGAATGCGGAGCAAAGGCACGCCTGACAACAGTGTTTTGAAGTTGCAAATTTTATTTGTGGCTGCTTTTCATTTAAATTAGAAAAATTTTGTTGTGACATGGAGCTTACCCTGGCCTGTACAAACATATTGAAGCAACTGTCTGACTTGCTGAATGCGATCCGCCATGAGGATTTCGTCCGGCCTGCATCGACGTTGAGTAATTCAACCGTTGGTCAGCATGTGCGGCACACGCTTGAATTTTTTCTTTGCCTTGAAAAGGGACTTGATGATGGCACCATCAATTACGACAAGCGCATGCATGACAAGCTGATCGAAAACGATAAACTTGTCGCGCTCTCCACCATTGAGCGCGTCCGTCGGACTGTGGAGCAGATGTACGAGAAGCCTCTTTTGCTGGAGGTTGGATATGATATGGCAAACGACAACTTTGTCACTGTAGAGACAACGGCTATGCGGGAGTTGGTTTACAACATTGAACACGCGGTACATCACATGGCGATCATCAAGATTGGTGTTCGTGAAATCGCGAATTATGTCGAACTGCCGCCCGATTTTGGCATTGCTGCATCAACCATTCGCTACCAGGAGTCTGTATCTTCACATTGATGCCCGATGCTCACTGCTTTGCGTGATCAGGTCATCAGAAGCAACTTTTTCATTAAGCTGAAAAGTTGGGAGTACTGGCCCTTTGGAATCGTGCAGTTTCCGCTCTTTATCTATTTCGCGTGGTTATCGCTGCGTGCAAGATCAATAGTTTTCTTTTCGGCATCGAACCCTGGCATCACTATGGGCGGTATGTTTGGCGAATCCAAGTATGACGTTATTCGCAAGGTTCCGCTGCAGGATATGTGCCCGTAACTGTATTGATCAAATCACCAGCCAGCGCAGCTGACGTGCTCAGCGCCATGCGCGAAAACAATCTTAAGTTTCCTGTCATTGCAAAACCCGACATGGGTGAGCGAGGATTCAAGGTTAAAAAAATTCTGAACGAGCATGACGTGTCAAAATACCTTGCCAGTCAGCAGTTTGATTTTCTCATTCAGGAGTACGTTGATCTTCCTCTTGAATTTGGGGTATTTTATACGCGCTTCCCAAATTCGCGAAAGGGACACGTCACGTCTATAGTAAGAAAAGAAATGCTCTCTGTCACCGGTGATGGTAACAGCACGCTGCGGGAGTTGATATTGAATCTTGATCGGGCGAAACTTCAATGGGACACGTTGAGCATAAGTTTTCGCTGACCGCCTCGATGCGATCGTTCCACAGGGAGAGCGCATCGAACTCGTCTCGATCGGAAACCATTGCCTTGGAACTAAGTTCCTGGATGGCTCGCATCTGATTAATGCTGAAATGGACCAGGCTTTTGATGTCATCAGCCAGCAGATCCCTGAGTTCTATTTTGGAAGGTTTGACCTTCGATGTGAAAGCATTCCGGATCTGTACGCCGGGCGTGTAAAGATCATGGAACTCAACGGATGTGGAGCTGAGCCTGCCCATATCTATCATCCCGGATATTCTTTGAGGAAAGCCATAGGCGTCTTGTTTCGGCATTGGCATAACATATTCATAATTGCACGTCAGAACGAGCAGCGCGGTATAAACTATACGCCGCTTAGGGAGGCCGTTGCGCATTATAAACGCTTTAAAGAAGCGACGGCGTCATGAACGTAATGCCCTGGAAGATCTGGATCGACACTGGAGGCACTTTCACGGACTGTATTGCGACCGACCCATCCGAAAATGTTTTCCGTCTCAAAGTTCTTAGCAGTAGTGTACTGCGAGTACCCGTTGTTTCCATTGAAGGAACGGCTGTCAGCGTACGAATGCCGCTCACGCTTCAAAAGAATGCACTGACAGGATACTCTGTTCGCGCTGGAAACCAGACCCGCGCTGTAATGTCCAGCGATGCGGACGGGGAGCTGTTGATATTAGATCGTCCCTTTCAAAAGGATCAAAACTGTACTACGCTGGATTTGTTTACCGGCGAAGAGGTCCCGGTATTCGCGACGCGCCTGCTTACTCAAACTCCATTGGGGATTCCATTTCCTCTTCTGGAGATGAAGCTTGGCTCAACACGAGGTACAAATGCGCTCTTGGAAAAGAAGGGCGCGCGTACGGCATTGCTTGTCACGAAAGGATTCAAGGATCTTCTTGTCATCGGCAACCAACAGCGGCCCGATCTGTTTAGCCTGTCGGTCGAAAAGCCGTCGAACATTTATCATTTAGTGGTTGAGATGGATGAGCGTATCCTCGCGAACGGTGACATCCTGCAAAGTCTTACCACTGATTCTATTACATCGGTTGTTAAGATACTTCGTCGTCATGGGATCGAGTCAATAGCCGTTGCGTTGCTGAACAGCTATTCAAATTCCACACACGAAAAGTTGTTGGGTGAAGCGCTGTTAGCTGCGGGGTTTAATTTTGTTTCGCTATCACATAGCTTGTCGCGTCAATTAAAGATTCTACCGCGCGCTCAGACAACAGTTGTGAACGCCTATCTGGATCCCGTCGTTCGCCGCTATCTAGCCCAAATTCGAAAAGAACTGGGAAGTATTTCGGTTAAAGTTATGTCAAGTGCGGGTGGTCTCCTTGATCTTGACAACTTCCAACCCAAAGACAGTTTGCTTAGTGGGCCAGCAGGTGGAGTCGTTGGCGCCCTCGAAAAGGGGCGATTATCAGGTGATAACAACATCATCACCTTCGACATGGGTGGTACGAGTACCGACGTGTCACGCTGCGCGAACAAATTAGATTATCAATTCGAATGTGTCGTGGGTGGCCAGCGGATATTATCCCCATCGCTTGCCATCGAGACAATTGCTGCGGGCGGCGGATCGATCTGTTCGTTCGATGGATACCAGCTGCTGGTTGGTCCTCATAGCGCAGGTGCAGATCCTGGTCCCGCATGCTATGGCAAAGGTGGTCCTTTGACAATCACCGATGTCAATCTGGTGCTAGGCAGAATTTCCGCGGATCACTTCGCCATACCCATCAGCGTGGCTGCATCGACGAATGCGATTGACGTATTGCACGAGCAGTTGACTGCTCAAGGAATGCGCATCAGCAAGCAGGAGATGATGCTCTCCTTCATCGACATCGCCAATGAAAAGATGGCGGAAGCAATTCGAAAGATCTCAGTTCAAAAGGGTCATGATCCCTCCGAATACAGTTTGTTATGCTTCGGAGGAGCGGGAGGACAACATGCCTGTGCGCTTGCATCACTGCTTGACATAAAGAAAATCATTGTCCCTTATGACGCCGGCCTGCTAAGCGCATTTGGGATTGGCACGGCCAAAAGTGAATGCATGCGTGAGATGCTCTTCCTTTTACCGCTTGATAAGATACTATCAGAATTGGATGGCCATTTCAACTCACTCGTCGCTGATGCAAAGCAAGTCTTTGCCTGAACTACGATCCGACTCAATCGACATACAAAGAATGGTCTTTCTTCGTCTGGCAGGGCAGGAAACCTCTCTGGAAATAGTTGTGACGGATTCGTCACAGATTACCGACCTGTTCAAAAGACGCTACAAACAAGTATACGGGCACTACCTGATGCACCGGCAAATTGAAGTGGAATCCATTCGCGTACTTGTTAGGGAAGGTAGAAATACAGGAATCGGATCGCATAAGCAACGTCGCCGCTATACGCCAGTAAACACGGAAACGAATTCATTGGTCGGAGCAAGGGCAACGTCGCTCGAGCGTGTTTATCTCTGGGAGACCCTCACGCCAGGAGCTCACATTCAGGGGCCAGCGCTTGTCATCAGTAAGAATTCCACGACTTATGTTCAGCAGAATTGGGCATTCGACCTTGATCCAAACAACAACGGAATACTAGCTCTGTTTCGGAATAAGCACAAGAATGTTCGAAAGACGCGACGGTAGCTGCTGCTAACCTTACATTATTCACCAACAGGTTTACTTCTCGTTGAAGACATGGACCGCTTCAGCGAACTTCATTTTCTGTGAACGTCAAGGAGCGTCTTGATTTCTCCTGCGCCCTGCTTGATGCAAACGGCTACCTCATTGTTAACGCGCCTCACATACCGGTTCATTTGGGAAGTCTTGGTGTATGTGTACGCGAGGTAAAACGCGTGATTCCTCTGGAGCCGGGTGACGTGGTAATTACGAATCATCCTGCGTTCGGCGGATCACATCTTCCGACATTACCTTGATCAAACCTGTTTATGTACGCTTATAGGGTACGTTGTAAACCGGGCGCACCATGCTGAAGTTGGAGGAAAGAAGCCTGGATCGATGCCCGCCGACGCGCAGACCCTGGAGGAAGAGGGCGTGATCATTCATCCTACCTACGTTGTTCGCAAGGGCAAGCCTCAATGGTCAACCGTAGAAAAGCTTTTCAAAGGCGCCTTGTACCCGTCGCGTTCGCCTGATGAAAACCTGGCCGATCTGAACGGTGGACTTGCAGCTTTGATGCTCGGCGCTTCCGGACTGGAGCTTCTTTGCAGTGAACACTCGTCGCGACAGGTTGTACGTTACATGCGAGCAATCAGATCGCATACGCTTTAATGCTACACAAGATATCCCTGCTTGGACCGCGCTACCACGCAACAGAACACCTGGATGATGGAAGTACTTTGAAAGTATCGATCACCAAACGCAAGGGTTCGCTACGCATAGACTTTAGCGGAACCAGCAAAGTGCATCCCGGTAATCTCAATGCGACGGTAGCCATTGTAAACAGCGTCGTTTTGTACGTGCTTCGCTTGCTGATAGGAGAGCCAATACCATTAAATGAAGGATTGTTTGAACATGTCAAGCTGATAATTCCATTCGGCATGCTCAGCCCTGAATTTTCGAAAGGTGCAAACAAGTCCTCGCGTCTACTCCAGGCACGCACAAAATGAAAGCTAAGGCGTTAGGACAAGACGAAACGCATAGCGAAGGGCCCGCGGTTGTCGGTGGCAATACAGAAATCAGTCAACGACTAACCGATAC